>CAUQKI010000001.1:0-352257 GCA_963518955.1 uncultured Flavobacteriaceae bacterium
ATCCCTCTGCGGTAATTCAGATTGCAAAAATAGAAATTCCTACATTATCACGCAAGCACTTCTTTGTATTTTTTGCACATAATTATTTAACTCACTGATTTATAACAAGAAAAATTTAAGGCAAATTGACTTTAATTTGAAAAAACTTATTTTTATTGATTATTTTATTCCTTATTACCATAGAGTTTAGTTAGAAAATATAATGTGATTACGATAAATTTGGCTTTAAAATGAGATAATAAACAGCTTTTAATCAAAAAAAACTTAAATTATTTTATAAAATTTGATGAAAATAATTTTTGTCAGCATAATAATATTATATATATATTAAGTATAAGTATAAAAAGTAATTTTTATTTCATAAATAAATTGGCTGCACAGAAAAATATAGTGGAATAATAGACTTGTTCTTCATCATTTGTATTAAAATGAAGTTCTAATTTTAGATTATGTTTGAATGTATAGATAACATTAGTATCTGCAATAAATTTATTATTCCAATATATTCTATAATATGCCAAAAAGAAAAACAGCTCTATTTTGTCTTTTTGATTCATTATAAACCTTTCATAGAAAAAATATGCTTTCCTATAAAAAGGTATTTCTAAATTTTGGTAAGTAATTTTCGTTCCCAGCCAAAAGAAGGATTCTACTTTGAGCAGAAGTTCATCTTTTGCATTATATATTTCTCCTATCAACTTTCCGCATTTTGATTTTCTTTTCATGTAAAGAAATAGTTCCTCATCCTTATAGAAATTTACTGAAAAATCATCATTAACGATTACTGTTATTATCATCTTATTTTTAAAAAAATTACAATAATCCTAAAATATGTAGTAAATAGACCATCAAAGCAACTAATAATGAAAACATGAAAATTCCTACAAAGAAATTATAAAATCCCTGTGCAAAACCACTTACTATCTCATTTTGATTGGCTGAAAGACTTTCTTTCTTAATATTTTTCTTAAAGATTCTAAAAAAATAATACCTGGTATTAATTCCGAGAAAATCAATAAGAAACTCCTTTATAATTATTTCAATTATTACTTCCATACCTTAATTTTAAATAAAAAATAAGCAATTTTCATTGCTTATTTAAATTCAATCGTATATGTTCCTGTGGATTGTGTTTTTCCTTTTTCGGCTTTTACATGTTTTTTGACCATTGTGATGGCGTTATTTATCGCATTACGAGACCTCAGCCCTCCCACTCTTTGGGCAGAAATCACCCTTCCATTCGCATCCACCACATAAGAAATCGTGATAGAGCCTTTTTCTTTCACGCTATGGGCAGGAAGTTTTCCTTTATAATTATTAGTCCCTGGAATTCCTGAAATCAATTTCCTATCAACACCTATTTTGCTTTCCTTTACGACTTCTTTTTTGGCTTCAGTTTCTTTTTTAGTGTTGGCTTCTTTTGTCTTGGCTGTTTTTGCATCAGCGATTTCCTTTTTTGTATCTTTTTTCTTAGACTCTTCTTTTTTTATTTCTTCATTAGCCGCTGGCTCTTTTGATGCAGTTACTTCTTCTTTCACGGGTTCAGCTGGCTTTTCTATAGGAACTTCCTGTTTTTTAGGAGTTTCCGAAGGCTGAGGCGGAAGTGGCTGTACATTTTGCACTTCATCCACCATAGGCGGATCCAATGAAATGTTTTGAGCCAAAGAATCTCGGAATTCCAAATCCTCTTCTATCGAAACATTTTTGGCCAATTCATCTTTTTCTCTTTGTTTTTTATTTATAGGGATAATGTGCAGCACTCCTACAAATAGAATGCTGATAACCGCTGTCAATCCTATGCTTTTTACCTTGTTCATCTTAATTCATATTTTTGATTTCTTCTATGATTTCCAGAAATTTATTTTCTCCCATTTTCAGTGACAGTTCTATTCTATATGTCAGTGAACCTAAAATCAATTTAAATATATAAATAAGTCCTCCTAACATAGCTCCAATGCTCACTGGGAAAAACGAAGTATAAAAACGCTCATCAGACAAATCCGAAAAACCTTCTGAAAAAAAGAAAATGATAGAAATACCCGTTCCTAGAACTCCCAAGAACAAAACCACCCTCGCCCAAAGGCTGAATTTAAAAAGGTCTTTTCGTAGTTGGATAACTTCTGTTTCTCTCTGATTAACTATCGTGACAAACATCTCCAGTGAAGATTTATCTATTTTTTCTAGTCCTTTTCTTATGATTCTGGCTTCTGGAGAAGAAATCCTTTTGCATAAATCCTTTGCGGAATCTAGGCGGTGGTCATACAGACAGTCTGCTATATTATCCAAAAAATCATCCTCCTCTGTATCCATCAATTTTAGTGATAGATATTTTTCGAAAAACGAATACAAAACGACCACTGCAAGAACAAACATAGCCACCACAAAAAAACTAGTAACCATCTGTCCGCTAAAGAGCAATTCCCAAAGTGAAATTTGATTTCCCTTCTCCATATATTTTTAATTTTTGACAAAGATAAAGGTTTTTCCTTTGAATAACGCTAATGTGACTCTATTTTGTATCACGATATACAATTAAAAAAACAGACTATTCCGAAAAATAGTCTGTTTCTAGATAAAAATTAGTTATTAAAATGAATATGATATCGTCAGTTTATAATTTCTATTTCTACCTGGGTTAATTTGGAAATTAGCCTGATATGGCTCATCCGCAGGGTCATTAGAATACAAATCATTGCTAGAAAGGGCATTGTTGTAATATGTTTTGTTCAAAATATTTTCTACATTCAGCCCTATTCTGATGTTATTCTTCGCCTGATAATAGATTGTTCCATTTAGAAGAGTGTATGCTGGAAGAATTTGGTCATTTTTCTCAGTTCTATATGTTTTATCAGTATAGAACACTCCTAAACCAATTCCAAAGCCTTTCATAAATGTACGAGGTTCATAGTTTGCCCATGCATTGAAGGAGTGTTTAGGCGTCCATGGAGTTTTGTTATGAGATAGATCCGCTTTTCCTGGCTCTGGCTCCTGCATTCCTAGGAACGCATCTGTGAATGCATAACCTACCTTAGCATAAAGCCCTTTGAAGATTTCTGCATCTGCATCTACTTCAAAACCTCTAGAATATGCTTTTCCTACCTGACTTCTCACATAGTGTCCCACAATAAGGTTTTTCTTTTCTATATAGAATCCTGAAATAGTAACATTCAATCTGTCTTTCTTTTCTAATTTAATACCCCCTTCTATCTGTATTCCTTCCTCTGGTTTAAAGAGTTTTCCTGTTCTATGGTCATGAGAACGAGTTGGTTTGAAGAAACTAGAAGAAGATCCGTAGATAGTCATGAAATTCTTAATCGGCTGGAATGAAAGCGCAGCTCTATAAGTGAAATTATGATGAGAGCCATTACTAGGGTTGGGTTGTGCCGTTATTAATCTTTCCCCATCATACATTCCATCAAAATAATCATATCTTCCACCAAGTAAAACTTTAAATCTATCTGCAAATTCTATCCAATCTTGAAGATAAAATCCTGTAACCACTTCTTTCATAGAAACCACCCTATCTATATCCACTCTTCTCTCTCCCATTCCAAGAACAGGGTCTACGATAGGAATATTCTGACCACTTGTCCCCTCTGTAACAGTTCCTTTCCAAGTTTTTCTATCCAAGTAAGAGAAAGTATTTCCTACTATCATCTTATGCTTAAAGTCCCATGTTTTAAATCCAAAACTAAAATCTAGCTGATTCATTAATGGTCTTGTAACATGTTTAAAATGGTATGGTCCATTTCTTCTTGATAAAGTGTTTGTAGCTTTATCCACGAAAAGAACCTCTTCCATCAAATAGTCTAATGAGTCATCGAAGTAAGAAAGCTTGTAGTCAAAAGTTCCTCCGAAATCAAATCTATGTTTGTATTTCAGATAGAATTCCTTTTTCTCATTTTTCAGATAGTCACGCTTATCAGATAAATTTATCATAGGATTTATCCAGTCATAAGGTTTTCCGTCGTTTGTTGCAGGAACACCAACATCTGCTCCGTAAAGGTCATTGTTATACTGCGCAAAGAACTCCAATGTATTTTGGTGGTCTGGCGTATACTGTAGCATGAGGGAAGAGTTGAAATTCTTTTCTTTTATCCCTTTGAAGCCATCTGTATTCATCAGTCCTGCATCTACACGGTATCTCAGCTTGTTAGAAATAGGCCCTCCTACTCCCATTTCTACATTATATGTATTGTAACTTCCAATTGTGAATTTTGCTTCACCCTGAGTGGTGTAAGTTGGCTTTTTTCTAATAATGTTGATAATTCCCCCTAGTGCAGAGTGTCCAAACATATCACCAGAAGGACCTTTTAAGAACTCTACTCTCTCCACATTGGCAAAGCTGGCAACAGGAGCACTCTGAGTAATCGTATGTCTTTCGTCTCTGATTCCGTCATATAGAACCACAAAGTTATCAAACCCTCTTATGTTAAAGAACTGGAAACCAGCAAACTGCTTCACTGGATTTACCCCAGCAACCATCTTAGAAGCCTCCTCTATATTGTTAATATTCCATTTCTGTAATACTGCACGGTTGAGCACATTTACAGTCATTGGAGCATCTAGGTTCTTTATATTTAATTTATTAACTTCTAATTTTTTCTGTGTAGAAATCACCACTTCTGGTATTTCTTTAGAACCTTCCTTCATCACCACATAGACTACAGGAGTATTCGCTCCTACGCTTCTGCTGAATGGATGAAAATTTTCTGCTGAGAAAGTCAGTGTTCCTTTTGAAGATGGGATATTGATGGTAAATTTACCATTCCCATCTGTAACCGTTTCTGTAGTAGACCCCTCAAAACTTACCTTCACATTTGGAATAGCATTTCCCGAGGTATCATGCACCTCCCCTGTAATCACAGCCTGCGCATATAAGCCGATAGAAGCCAATACGAAACCTGCGCTTAGAATTTTTCTAACCATTTTTAATAATTTTTAAAGTTATTTTTGATTTAAACTAGTACTCTATGGATTGTATATTATATGTCTGCGTCCGTTGATATTATGTATTTCTGATTCCACATCGAATAATTCCTTTAACAGCTCTGGTGTGAGCACCTCATCGGTAGGCCCCTGCAATAGGACTTCTCCTTTTTTCATCGCAACCAGCTCATCACAGTATATAGAAGCAATATTCATATCATGAATCGCTGAAAGAACTGTAACTCCCATATTTTTAATGATATTCATAATCTCTATCTGATGCCCGATATCCAAGTGGTTCGTAGGCTCATCTAGGATGATGAATTTACTTTCCTGCACCAAAAGTCTTGCTATCAAAACCCTTTGTTTCTCACCTCCCGAAAGGGTATTAAAACTACGGTCTCTATAGTCCTCCAGTTTCATTTCGTGGAGTACCTTGTCTACTTTTTCTAGGTCTTCTTTGGAATAGTTTTCTAGTGTATCTTTGTGAGGATATCTCCCCATCTCTACCACCTGCTGAACGCTAAAATCAAACTGACCGCCAGACTCCTGAGCCAAAACTGCTATTTTTTTTGCTCTTTCTCTTCCCGACAGCTGGAACAAATCATGCTCATCAAAAAAGATACTGCCTCCCGTTGGCTTATTTACTCCGTATATAGTTTTCAGCATCGTTGATTTCCCTGAACCATTATGCCCTATTACCCCTACGAAAGAGTTTTCCTTTACGCTGAATGATACATCTTTTAGGATTTCAACTTTACCTACTTTAAAATTCAAATTTTCTACTCTCAGCTTCTCCATTATTTTCCTGTTTTAAATGAGTAATTCTTGTCCATCAACATCCAAAGGAAGAACGGCCCTCCTATAAGTGATGTAAGGATACCTATCGGTAAGTCCTTCGGATAGAAAGCATTTTTAGCAAAAAGGTCACAGCAGAGCAGGAAAATCGCTCCTATCACCGCTGCCATAGGAACCAACCTTACATGTTTATTTCCGCAGAGCATTCTCGCTATGTGCGGCACCATCAGCCCCATAAATCCTATCGCTCCTGTTGCTGATACCAAAACAGATGTAAGTAATGATGCGATGATAACTATAAATGTTTTCATTAAATTAACATTCATCCCCAGCATCGTAGCGTTTTCATCTCCGAAAAGCAACAAGTCCAATGATTTAGACAATCCTAAAACTACGAAAATCACCAAAACAAGCACCACAAAAGGAATAGGTAGTAGTTCCCAAGTAGCACCTCCCAAACTTCCCATTGTCCAGAATAATGCACTTTTCACTTGACTCGCATTTTTCGCTAAAGAAATTATCAAATCTGTAAGCGCCGTAAAAATAGTAGATATAGCCAATCCAGAGAGAATCAGCCTCGTAGTAGATGTATTTCTTCCGTATTCTGTTCCTATCACGAAAACCAACACACTACATATCAAAGTTCCTATGAAAGCCCCTGTAGAAACAGATGCCAGCCCCATAGCTCCTCCTCCCAAAACAATGACAAACACCGCTCCTGTAGATGCCCCTGATGCTAAACCAAGCACATATGGGTCTGCGATAGGGTTTTTGGTCACACACTGCATCAGCACACCGCAGACAGCAAGCCCAGCCCCACAAATCATTGATAATAAAACCCTTGGAAGTCTGACTTCCCAGATTATAGTTTCGTGGGTCAGCTGCCAATACGGCTCATAAATCTCCGTTCCTGTTATTTTATTTACTGCTATTTTATATGCTGTTTCTGCATCTAGATTAGAGGTGATCACCCCTATCGCCATTACAAATAATATAAATAAAACCACACACAATATCGAAAATACGACTCCAAATCGATATCTACTTTTCATACAACAATTTATTTAATTTAATTATAAAATCTATGTTTCTAACTCCTGGCGAAATATCCTCCAAAGCTATTTTATGGATATTATCATTTTTTACTGCTGGTAGATTTTTCAGAGCTGGGTGTTCTTTCAGCGCCTTTTTCTTATCTTCATAAGATGAGCGCCCTTCTCCCTCCATATCTGCTATTATAATGATATCTGGGTTTCTATCTACTAAACTTTCGTATGATACGAACACATGGTCTGCCGACTGGTCTGCATAAACATTCTGCCCGCCTGCTCTATTTATAAGGTCTGTAGTAAGTCCCGCAGAAATATATAGTCCGTTTTCTATAACTGAGAAAACCAAAACTTTTGGTTTGTTTTCTTTTTTTACAAAATTTTTCTGTGCGTTTTCCAGTTTGGCTTTCATTTCAGAAACCACTTTTTCTGCATTTTTTTCTACTTTAAAAATCTTTCCCAAAGTATAGAAATCCTCATAAACTGTTTCAAGAGTTTCATTATCCCTCACTGCTTTTGCGACAAATGGATAAATTCCCTTATCGATAAGCTCCTGTGGTGTTCCCGTAGCCTCTGATTTGATTGCGCCGTCCCATCCAGAAACGAAATCCACTCCTGAAAGCAAAAACTCTTCCTTGGAGTAAATAGCATGATGCCCTTTAAGCCTTACAGGAATCTTATCATATGCTTCTTTAAATTCTGGTAAAATAGGTCCTTCCTCTGTCGCTACTACTATTTTGTCTCCTAAACCTAACGCCAAAAACATCTCCGTCATAAAATGCGAAAACAAAACTGCCTTCTCTGGCGTTTTATTCACATTCACGACCAAAGTATCCGCGCCGTCATTAAATTCATATGAAAAATACGCCTCCTTTTTTTCTTCTTTTGTTTCTTTTGAAGAAGCCTCTCCTGCGCCTTTGGAGCAGGACAACTGGGCTAATAAAATCATCGATGATAAAACTACCTTCAATACTTTCATTTCAATTCTTGTTAAAAATTCTGGCAAAAGTAACATTTAAAATTTATCATTACAAATAAAATGTCATCTTTTTTCAAAAACATGACACTAGTCAGTATTTATTGTTTTTCTTTTTTCACATTTGTATTTTTTCTACTTTTGCGGTCTTTAATTATAATAAAATGGGGAAAAATAAATTGGCTCGCTTTGCCGAAAACAAGACACTTCCGAATGTAATTCAGCCCACACGAGAGGAGGCTCTGAATGGATTTTATCTAAAAGGAAAATGGAGACAGGATTTCTTTAAAAATGATAAACCCATTGTCCTAGAACTCGGCTGCGGAAAAGGAGAATACTCTGTAAACATGGCAAAAGCATTCCCTGATAAAAACTTCATCGGGATAGATATAAAGGGCGCAAGATTTTGGTTTGGTGCAAAGGAAGCTCATACTTTGGGAATGAAAAATGTGGCTTTTCTGAGAACGCAGATAGAGCTGATAGAGCATTTTTTCGGCGAGGAAGAAATAGATGAAATATGGATCACTTTCCCAGACCCACAGATAAAATACCGCAGAACCAAACATAGGCTCACAAATCCTGAGTTTCTAGAACGATACAAAAAAATCTTAAAGAAAAACGCTGTAATCCATCTAAAAACGGATTCTGAATTTCTGCACGGATACACTCTGGGACTACTACAAGGGCTAGGACACGAGATTTTATCTGCTCACCATGACATCTATGGTGCGCCCGAATATGACCCAGAAACGCCGCTGCTCAGAGAAGTGAGAACCTACTATGAGGAGCTTTTCTCTTCCAAAGGGAAAACCATCACTTACATTAAATTCAGAATTAAATAAAACTGATTATCATATATTTACAAGTTCAAAAATCACTACTCTGGTATGACAGCAGAAAAAATCATTTTAGGCATAGACCCTGGAACCACCGTGATGGGATTTGGTATCATTTCTACAAAGGGCAGTAAAATGGAGCTGGTCTCCATCCATGAACTTGTGCTAAAAAAATACCCAAACCACGAAACAAAACTAAAATACATTTTTGAGAAAACTCTGGCGCTCATCGATGAATATCATCCTGATGAAGTCGCTCTGGAAGCGCCTTTTTATGGGAAAAATGTGCAGAGTATGCTGAAACTCGGGAGAGCGCAGGGAGTAGCCATGGCAGCCAGCCTATACCGTGATATTCCCATCACAGAATATTCACCCAAAAAAGTAAAAATGGCAATAACAGGAAATGGAAACGCCAGCAAGGAGCAGGTAGCCGCTATGCTGAAAAACCTGCTCGGTCTGAAAGAATTTCCAACCAAATATTTAGATGCGTCAGATGGGCTTGCGGTGGCGGTTTGTCATTATTTTAATTCTAATAAAACGGAAAAAAGCACTTCTTATTCCAGCTGGGATAGTTTTATCAAACAAAATCCCGACAGAATCAAATAAACCTATCTGCATGAAAAAATTATTTTTAGTTTTCTTTACTCTCGTTATTTGTTTTATGAAATCACAAGACATCGTTTCTATCATTAAAAATAATCCTTCTAAAAGAACTGATTTAAAAATCCAATTAAACGAAGAAAATCCACATCACTACATTCCCATTTCCGTCATCAATGGAAAGGAAAAAGGACCTGTATTCACCATCTTAGCAGGCGTTCACGGATACGAATACCCTCCTATAATGGCGGTTCAGGAATTAATGAAAGAGATAGACCCAGCCAAACTAAAAGGAACGCTGATAATTTTACCTATAACGAATATTGGTGCTTTCTATGAGCGTGTTCCTTACCTGAATCCTACGGACAAGAAAAACCTAAACACTGTTTTCCCAGGGAAAGAAAACGGCACCATCACGGAGCAGATAGCAAATTATATCACCAAAAACATCACCCCTATTTCAGATGTTTTTCTGGATATTCACGGAGGCGATGCCAATGAGGATTTGGTTCCTTTTGTCTGCTACTATGACAACAAAGATTCTACTGAAAAAACCCAAACAGCCCTAAAACTTTCAGAGGCGTCTGTGTTGCCCTATATCGTGAGTTATCCTTATAACATTACCAAAACAGAACCAGCACTTTACGCCTTTAAACAAGCCGTTCAGAATGATGTTGTCGCACTGAGCCTAGAAGCAGGAAAACTCGGAGTAAACGGAGCTGATGAAGTGAAAATGCTAAAAGAATCCATCTATAATATGATAGGAATGATGAAAATGTATTCTTCGGCGCCGTACAAAAAACCTGCCTCTCGTAAGACTTTCACGAAACAAACTTATATAAAAGTGCCTGTGAATGGGATTTTCCACAGTAAGCACAAGGCTGGTGAACAAGTGAAAAAAGGCGAAGATTTGGGCTACATTACAGATGAATTCGGAAATTTACTTCAAAAAATATCCGCGCCAGAAAGCGGAATGATTCTTTACAAAATAGGAACTCCTCCCGTAAACAAAGGAGAAACCATGTTCTGCATCACTTCGTAAAATAAAAAATTCCACTCGATGATAGAGTGGAATTTTCGTTATATCATTTTTAATTTCATTAGAACCAAGCAGCCAACATCGTGGTAATGAAGAAATTATTCTTAACATTTGGATGAGACTGGTCTATCTTTTGGAAAATAGGGTCTTTAGATTGTAAGTTTCTGAATTCTAGACGCCACATCAAGTTTTTATTGATTAAATAATCAAAGTTTAATGATGCTCCCCAGATTTGGAATCTCTGCCCTCCTCCGAAAGTCATAATATCTTTAGAATCATCAAAATACTCTACTCTTCCCGCTGTAGAGAATTTAGGTGTGAAATAATATTTCGCTAAAATGTTAGGAGACCACCAGAAGTAGTGCTTGTTAGAACCTTCCGCAGACTGCTCTGCACCCACATCAAACACGAACTGAAATTCTAATTTATCACTCGCCTTATAGTTCGTGTAGAAATTATTGAAATATCTCATTTTGGTTTCCGTAGCAGGGTCTTTTCCTATATAAGCAGAAGAATTAAAGAACCAATTTTCATTCGGTTGGTAAGCCACTCTCGCCCCAAATGCTGGCAATTTTGTTGCTGAAGATGATATTAATTTTTTTTGATCATCTTGGTCATAAACTGCTCTTCTTATTTTTTGCCATCCGTTATAGACTCCTCCCATGAAAGTCCATTTATTATTATCTGTAATGTAGGTAATCTGCGCCCCTGTCATGAAGAAAGGCTCTTGCGCCACAGCGATGGTTCTTGTCAAAGCGAGATTATCTTTGCTGATTTCTCCTTCTGAACCGATGTAAGACGGCATCACCCCAGCATCTATCCATAGGTTTTTGGTTTTAGAAATTCTAAACCCGATGTTCGCCTCCTGAACCAGTTTCAGCATTCCTTGCTCTGCTGATAAATTGTCTTCTGGGTAAGTCCCCGCCATCAGGGCTATATTAGCACGCATATTGTCTGTTGCGTATTCTGCTTTCAGCCTTGCGATGTTTACATTCACCTCATTGTGTCGGTTAAATGTATAAAAAAACGGCTGTCTGATGTGGTCTGCTCTCTGATTAAAATCATACGAGTAGAAAACCTCCGTATATCCAGAAATAGTGAAATTTGATAATTTGTTAGAAACCTCTTGTTTAGGCTCTTCCACTTGTAGCTGTTCCTTTTCTTCTCCTTCCTGAGAAAATAGATTTTGACTCATCAAAATCATTCCAAAATACACAATTGCTCTTTTCATATAATTATTTAATTTTTACGGATACAAAGGTAATTTTTTTTCAAAGATAATCAAGACTTAGCCACACTATTTTACTTTTTGAATAGCTCAAAATCCTTTATTTTTCATCTTTTATGCACAAAAACTGTTATTTCTCATAAATAAAAACTACCAAAAAATAGGTCAATTATCCTTATATTTGCAAAAAATAAGGAATTATATGTCAAAGAGAAAAATGATTACCGCTGCCCTGCCTTATGCCAATGGACCTGTGCATATCGGGCATTTGGCGGGTGTATATATCCCAGCCGATGTTTATGCAAGATTTCAGAGAAATACGGGACAGGAAGTTGCCTTTATCTGTGGTTCTGATGAACACGGAATTCCCATCACCATCAGGGCAAAAAAAGAAGGCATCACTCCGCAGGATGTGGTGGACAAATATCATGAAATCATCAAAAAATCTTTTGCGGATTTAGGGATTTCCTTTGATGAATATTCCAGAACGACCTCCAAAAAACACTATGAAGTAAGCCAAGAGTTCTTCCTAAACCTTTATAACAAAGGTAAATTCGAGGAAGAAATTTCTGAACAATTTTTTGATGAACAGGCAGGAGAATTCCTTGCTGACAGATATATCGTAGGAACATGCCCTAAATGCAGCAACGAAAACGCCTATGGTGACCAGTGCGAAAAATGTGGCTCTACCCTTTCGCCTACGGAACTTATCAACCCAAAATCCATGCTCAGCGGTAACACACCTATTTTAAAGGAAACCAAAAACTGGTATCTTCCTCTAAATGAGTATGAAAACTTCCTAAACGAATGGATTATCAAAGGACATCAGGACGACTGGAAACCTAATGTATACGGACAAGTGAAATCTTGGCTCAATGACGGACTAAAACCAAGAGCCATGACTCGTGACCTAAACTGGGGTGTTCCTGTTCCACTTCCAAACGCCGAAGGCAAGGTGCTTTATGTTTGGTTTGATGCGCCTATCGGTTATATTTCTTTCACGCAGGAATGGGCAGAGAAAAACGGCAAAAACTGGAAAGATTTTTGGCAAAATGAAGAAACAGACCTTATTCATTTCATCGGAAAAGATAACATTGTCTTCCACTGCATCATTTTCCCATCGATGATGAAAGCTCACGGAGACTACATCATGCCGAAAAATGTCCCTGCGTTTGAATTCCTTAACCTTGAAAATGATAAAATTTCTACTTCGAGAAATTGGGCTGTATGGGCTCACGAATATGTAGAGGATTTCCCTGACCAGCAGGATGCACTGCGCTACGCACTGCTTTCTTCGGCGCCAGAGACAAAGGATAATAATTTTACTTGGAAAGATTTTCAGACCAAAAACAACTCGGAATTGGTTGGTATTTTTGGAAATTTTATCAATCGTGTGACGGTTCTTACCCAGAAATATTACAACGGAATCGTTCCTCAGCCTAATGAATTTGAACAAGTGGATAAAGACCTTTACCACGAAATGCAGCAAATTCCAGAAAAAATCGGTAAAAACCTAGATGAATTCCGCTTCCGTGATGCCCTTACCGAAATGATGAATTTAGCAAGATTAGGAAATAAATACCTTGCAGATGAAGAACCTTGGAAAGTGATAAAAGACAATCCTGAACGCGTGAAAACACAGATGTTCTGCGCATTACAGGTTGCTGGAGCGCTGGCGTATTTGTGTGAGCCGTTCCTGCCTTTCACTTCCCAAAAAATGAAATCTGGACTAAATCTCGGAAACAAAAACTGGTATGAAGTTCTAAACACGCCGCCTATCCCAACAGAGCACCAAATCAATGAAATGCCACTACTTTTCTCTAAAATAGAGGATGATGTGATAGAGGCTCAAATCAAAAAGCTGGAAAACACAAAAATAAACAATCAAAAAACTAATCCTAACGCAAACCCTATGAAAGAACAAATTTCATTTGATGATTTTACAAAAATAGACCTTAGAACGGCTACGATTTTAGAAGCTGAAAAGGTAGAAAAAGCTGATAAATTACTAAAACTAAAAGTAGATACCGGCGTAGATGTTCGCACCGTGGTTTCGGGAATTGCAGAAAGTTTCAGCCCTGAGGAAATCATCGGCAAACAAGTGATGATTCTTCTAAACCTCGCTCCAAGAAAAATCCGAGGAATAGAATCTCAAGGAATGCTGCTGCTTACAACCAAACCAGACGGGAAACTATCTTTCGTGACGCCTGATGAAAAGGTAGAAAACGGAATAGAAATTGGCTAATTTTAGGCATAAATAATTTAAAAATCTTATCATAAATCAATTTTTTGAATAGTTATTAACCATATCTTTGTATCAATAAAATTAACGAATATGAAAAAGATAGTATCATTATTATTTATGGGTCTAATGGCTGTAAATTCATTTGCCCAAAACGCTTTAAAATCAGACCCTGCGCACAGCAGAATACAGTTTTCGGTAACGCACTTGGGAATTAGTGAAATTACAGGGAATTTTGAGAAAGCAACTCTAAATATAAATGTTGATGAAAAGAATTTCACAAACTCTAAAATCAATTTTGTAGTGGATGTGAATTCTATCAACACGCATATAGAGGCAAGGGACAACCATCTCCGAAACGAAGATTTCTTTGATGTTAAAAAATTCCCAGAGATGACTTTCCAAGGAACCAGCATCAAAGTGATGAAGAAAAACCTGTACCAAGTAACGGGAAATCTTACGTTTCATGGTGTAACTAAGCCTGTTACCGTAAATATGCTGTACAAAGGAATGGTGGTAAATCCTATGAGTAAGAAAAAAACTTACGGATACCAAGTGGTAGGAGTTATCAAGCGCTCTGATTTTGGTGTCGGTGGAGGATATCCAGAAGCGATGATCAGCGACAAAGTTCAAATAAAAGGAGACTTTGAAATGACAGCAGAATAAAAGTTTAGTTTTTTCATTTATAAATTTAAAATTGCGAATTGCCCTCTATTATTGAGGGTAATTTTTATTTCAAAATCCTGAAAGAATTACATTTTTTTCGTTTCAAATTATTTATATATTTTTGCGCCCTAATTATTTTATATGGAGAATAAAAATCGTTGGTTCATAGCTATTGCGGCTATTCTTACCCATTTATTTTTGGGAACGGTCTATGCATGGAGTTTCTTTCAAAAGCCTGTCAGCGAGGCCTATGGCTGGACACAGGGAGAAACGGCGTGGGCATTCAGTATTTCTAACCTGATGATGGGAGTGACATCGGCATGGTGCGGCGCAAAACTACATCAGTTCAAACTAAAAAACCTCGCTACTATGGGAGCTGCGCTCTATGGGCTGGGATATATCGTTTCTTATTTTGCTCTAAAATTAGAAATTTTACCTTTACTATACATCGGTTTTGGGTTTATCGGCGGAATAGGCTTGGGAATGGCATATGTAACGCCCGTGGTTGCCGTATCAAGCTGGTTTCCAGACAAACAAGGTCTCGCTACTGGGCTGGTGGTCACAGGGTTTGGGCTGGGCGCTTTAATCATGTCTAAAATATTAGCACCATTTTTCTTGAATTTATTTGAGGAAAATCTGGCCGTTACTTTCCTTGCGATTGGCTGTATGCTGCTGATTGTTTTACCGATATTTACTTATCAATTAAGCATAAAAAACACCACTTCCCAAAACACAGCAGAAATCTCATTTTCAGCAATTTATAAAACCATTATCCAGCGCGAATACATTGCATCTTGGTTGTTTTTCATGTTCAGTGTGATTGCTGGGATGATTTTCATCGCGTTCCAGTCGCCTTTATTACAAGATTACCTCAGAGCCGAGGGAATGACAGATGCCACAGAGCTGGAGCAGCACGGCGCTACACTGATAGGGATAAGTTCTCTGTGTAATGGTTTTGGAAGATTTATGTGGGGAGGCGTTTCTGATAAAGTTGGAAGAATCCAGACTTTTAGGATGATTTTTTTGATAGAAATCTGCATTTTCATTATCCTTATCTTTACTCAAAATCCTATCGTGTTTTTCTTGGGCGTTTGCTTGGTTTTATTGTGCTATGGTGGAAGCCTTGGGGTAATGCCTTCTTTGGTCAAAGAACAATACAACCCTAACCTGATGGCCTCTCTCTACGGAATCATGATGGTAGGCTGGGGAATAGGCGGACTGATAGGCCCACAGATTACGGCTTATATGAAAGATTATTTCCAAGAGCAGGCAGGAGTTTATTCCTACATCATCGGGCTGGTTCTGCTATGTTTAGGATTTTTACTCACATTATTCGTAAAGAAGAAACCCAAAGATATTTAATAAAAAAGCACTCCAAAAAGGAGTGTTTTTTGTTTAACCTAAAAAATTATCAATCTATGACTTTGATTCCGTTTGCTAAAACTCGTATTTCTACTTTTGGTTTTGTGATTTTTGCGATTTCTTCTTTTGATTTTCCTGCATCCTCGGCATAATGACGAAGTTCTTTCACGGAAGTTTCTTGTTTAGTCACTTTCGCATCCAACAGGATAGTTTTACCAGCAATATTCTGCGGAAGGAAAAAAGCATAATCTTTCATCTTCACGAAAACCTCTACATTCTGAGTGTTTTCTAATGTAACCCAGCATCCTTTTTTAGGACAAACTGCCGTTATTTTTCCTTTGATGGTTACTCTGTCTATCTCGTTTTTCTTCTTTAGAGACTTTATCACTTGGTCTATAGACTGCACATTATAAGTAATGTTTTCAGGAACGCCCGCGCCGTACTCCACTCCTTTCTGAGCTTCAGGAATATTGCTCTGTGCATGGAGAAGGCTCATCCCAAAAATTCCCATCAATAAAATTAGTTTTTTCATAAAGATTAGCTTTTAATTTTATGTTTAAATTTCTCTCTGTAAGACTGCCACTCTTGCTGAGTTTTTATTTTTTTAAATTCATTGGTCGCGAAAAGAGCCAAATACGCTTCCATGTCTCTCGGGTTGAAATAACCGACAAGCCCTGTCAAAAACTTTTGGTCTTCGTCAAGGAAAACTGTGGTAGGATATCCTTTCACACCGAAATAAGTTACAAACTGGTGCTGAGGCCCGCCTCCATAAGTAGGTTTTCTTTTTGGGTTAAAGTCTGGATTATTGAATTTTTTTCCTTGGAAAGTTACATCTTCATTCCCTTCTGAATTGAATTTCACCGCATAGTAATTATCATTGATATATTCTGTAATCACAGGATTGGAAAAAGTATTTTTATCCATCATTTTGCACATAGAACACCAGTCTGTGTAGAACTTAATCATTATCTTTTTTGGCGTTTTTTTCTGTGCTTCCAGCGCCTGGTCCATACTCATCCAGTTTACCTGTGCCATCATAAACATTGATGAAAACACAGAAAATACAATTGCTATTTTTTTCATTCGAATACTAAAATTTATAAACGACAAATATAAAAACTTTTTTCTTTGAAAAAATAAAAGACCGAAATTTAACGGTCTTTTATTTTTTATTTAACAAATTTTATTTATTTCACTCCGTGCATCATTTTACTGATAGGCTTATTAAGCAATATAAGCAATACTCCACAAACAATGACAAATCCTGAAATATATGTGAAAATTTGCCCTGCTCCCATTTTTTCAACATAAGCAGCAATAAATCCTCCTAAGAAATTAGCAACCGAAGAAGACAACATCCATACCGCCATAAGCACAGAGGCCAATTTAGGAGGTGAAAGTTTAGTCACCACTGAAAGCCCGACTGGCGAAATACATAATTCCCCTACTGTATGTATAAAATATGTCATTACTAACCAAAAAAGACTTGCCTTTACTGCTGTATCTTTTATATCTCCGCCTCTCTCCGAAACGGCACCTAACATAAACCAAAAACCTATTCCTAGAATGACCATCCCCATCCCCATTTTAATAGGTGTAGATATTTTTCTCCCTAGAGGAGAACTCCAAAACATTGCAAACAATGGAGCTAAAGTAACAACGAAGAAAGGGTTTACCGACTGAAACCAAGATGAAGGAATCGTCCAATCTCCAATAAATGGTAATGTAACATCTCTATCAATATAGTTGTCTGTATATAATGCTATTGAAGAACCTGCTTGTTCAAATCCAGCCCAAAAGAATACTGCAAATAAGAATAAAATAAATATCACACTTATTTTATCTTTTTCTTCTTTATTTAAAGTATCTACTTGTTGCCCTTCCTCTTGTTTTTCGAATTTGACAACAGGTTTTGTTCCTATCTCTCCTAAATACTTAGGGGCTAACAAATTAAACACCACCTGCCCTAATAACATACCAATAGATGATGCTAAAAATCCATATCTATACCCATAAGATATTATTTCTCCATTATTATCCTTAGCTGCAAAAATATCATCTGTTAAAACACCTATTACGATAGGGGCTATTAATGCACCTAAATTTATCCCCATATAAAAAATAGAAAATGCGGAGTCTCTTCTTTCATCTCCATCTTTGTATAAATTCCCTACCAATATAGAAATATTAGGTTTAAAGAACCCATTACCTATAATTAATAAGAATAGCCCAATATAAAGCCCTGTCATATTATTCATTAGAAAAAGAGCAAATTGCCCAAACATCATCGTAATCCCGCCAATAGTAACAGCTAATCTCTGCCCCAGGTATTTATCTGCTAGCCAACCGCCAATCAATGGTGTAAAATACACTAATCCCGTAAAGTTACCATAAATAATACTTGCTTCTGCTGAGTTTATTCCTAATCCTCCCTGCAAATATGTTTTCGTGAGATAATACATAAGTATCGCACGCATTCCATAATAACTGAAACGCTCCCACATCTCAGTAAAAAACAAGAGGTAAAGTCCTTTAGGATGTCCCTTCTTCTGTTGAACTACTTCCATAATGATTTATTATATTTTTTGGATAGCAAATATAAAACTATTTTTTTTAATTAAACAATATATTTATGCCTATTCTTTGTCAATTAGTGAATTTTTTAGCTTATTTAGTTCACTTTTAACAAATTCCAGCCTTTCTATGATATTTACACTTTCCTCTATTTTATCATTGGTTACCAGCGCAATACGAGCTCCATCCAGCGTGTAGCCTTTTTCTTTGACCAAATGATAAATAATCTTCAAGTTTTTAATATCCTCTGGCGTGAAATAGCGGGTTCCTTTCTTGTTTTTTTTAGGATTGAGAATGGGAAATTCTTTCTCCCAATAGCGGAGCAGTGATGCATTGACCCCGAAAGCCAACGCCACCTCTCCTATTGAATAATACAGTTTATCTGGAAGATTGATTTTCATAATTTTTAATTTTTACTAAAAATATTTTAGTTCTATTTTAGGTTTAATTTGTAATAAAGTATTGTAAATCAATTTTATAATATCGCTCACATCTTTCTTATCCACCATTTCTACCGTAGTATGCATATATCTAAGCGGCAAAGAAATCAGTGCCGATGGAATCCCTCCATTAGAATAAGCAAAGGCATCCGTATCCGTTCCTGTAGCCCTGCTACACGCTGCTCTTTGGAACGGAATGTTATTTCTCTCGGCAGTTTCTATTATCAAATCTCTTACTTTGTGATGCACTGCTGGCGCATAGGCGATTACAGGCCCTGCTCCACATTTTTGGTCGCCTTCTTTCTTTTTCTCAATCATCGGAGTGGTAGTATCGTGGGTAACATCCGTAACTATCGCAATATTTGGTTTTATGCGTTCAGTTATCATTTCCGCTCCACGAAGCCCGATTTCTTCCTGAACAGAATTGGTAATATAAAGCCCAAACGGCAGTTTTTTCTTGTTTTCTTTCAGCATACGAGCCACCTCAGCAATCATGAAACCTCCCATTCTATTGTCCAATGCTCTGCAAACAAAATATCTGTCATTCAG
Organism: uncultured Flavobacteriaceae bacterium; assembly: GCA_963518955.1. GTDB lineage: Bacteria > Bacteroidota > Bacteroidia > Flavobacteriales > Weeksellaceae > JABCPE02. The sequence continues at coordinate 19,289 of CAUQKI010000001.1, forward strand.
CTCAAAGAACTCATCTGGGTAAGTAATCATACAACCTACATGGATACCCAGCTCCTCTACTTCCTCCTTGGTAGTCGCTCCGCAGTCAATGAAAATATTGTCCAATTTAGGTGTTGGCTCGTTCTGATTGGCTCTTGTGTGAATAGCAGGCCAGCCGAAAACTCCCTTCACTACGCCTTTTTTACCATGAATATTGACCACTTTAGATGGAGCGATGACTTGGTCTGAACCACCATTTCTAATAACATAAATCAGTCCATCATCCGTGATATAGTTTACATACCAAGAGATTTCGTCAGCGTGGGCTTCTATCACGACTTTGAACTCAGCTTTAGGATTGATAATTCCGTATGCCGTTCCGTAATAATCCACCTCCACTTTGTCCACAAAAGGGCTGATATAGTCACACCAAAGCTGCTGCCCGTTTTGTTCAAATCCTGTGGGAGATGCTGTATTTAAATATTTTTCTAAAAATTCTAACGATTCTTTTTTAAATTTAACCATAAAAGGAATGATTTTTGTATTGTTGAATAAATTAAAAATTGATGTAAAAGTAATGATTTTTTATAAACTACACTATTTATTTCTTATTTGTTTCGGGCTTATTCTAAACGCTCAGGAAAAACCCAATACAGAAATGTTAATAGATGAATATGGAAAAGAATATTATTATGACAATGTTCTGAAAGCCAAAGTTTATGAAATCGATGGAGAACGGATAGTCATCATGGATGAACTATACCTTGGAGCAAAACCGAAATTCAACAACCAGCTTGACCGAAATTATTACTTTTTCCTTAACAAAAAACTCTCTCGTGTGTATCCTCTGTTTCTCACTGCATTAGAGCAATACCGCAGTTTGCAGGCCGATATACAAAACATGAAAGGAGGAGAAAAAAGAAAACACATAAGAGAAAAACAAAAAGAACTGGCTTCACAATACGAAACCAAACTAAGGGATTTGACCACCTCTGAAGGGCAGATTTTCGCGAAACTTATGAACCGTTCGACAGGAAAAACGGTCTATGAACTAATAAAAGAACTCAAAGGCGGTTTTAATGCTTTTCTGTGGAATGTACAGGGAAATGTAGCCGACATAGACCTCAAAAAGGAATACAACCCACGCAAATACAGAGATGATGAATATCTGGAAAGTCTGCTGATTTCCAACTGGCAACAGGGCTACCTAAAACCCTACACTGGCTACGAAAAATTCTCTGTTAAAGGAAAAGAATAAAATCTAAACCCATGTTTAGATTTTCGCAGAAACTATCTCTGCCACCTTTTCTAAATAAAATACATCCGTTTCATCTAGTGTTCCATACTGTTCGCTATCCACATCTAGAACACCTACGACTTTCCTATTCTTATCAAAAACAGGAACTACGATTTCTGATTTGGTAGCAGAACTACACGCGATATGACCAGGGAATTTTTCCACATCAGGAACCAGCTGGGATTTTTCCTCTTTCCAAGCTGTTCCACAAACACCCTTACCAAACTCTATCCTAGTACAAGCTATCGGCCCTTGGAATGGCGCCAAAACTAGTTCTTCATTTTTCACCCAATAAAATCCTACCCACCACCAAGAAAAAACCTGATGCAGCGCCGAAGAAACATTGGCCAAATTAGCCGTCAGATCCGTTTCGCCCTCTACAAGAGCTTCCAGCTGAGGCAATAGCGCTTCGTATTTTTCTATTTTTGTTCCATTTTCTGGGATAAATAAATTTTCTGCCATAATTATATAAGTTATAAATAACACGCTAAAAATCTCCCCAAAATTAGGGATTTTTTTATAAAAGTATAATAAACTTTGTCTTTTCTCGTTAATTATTAGTAAGTTTGAAAAATTAAATTTCTAATTATGAAAAAGGTAGTAAAATTATTAAGCATTTTGATGGTGCTTTCTTTTGGATTATCAAAAATGAATGCACAGAGAGGTTCAACCTATAACACAGGAATTGGTATTCTTGCTGATGTAGGAGATGGAACTGTAGTTGGTCCTCATGTTAAACATTTCTTTGCTTCAAATCATGCAGGAGAATTTGCAGTATTATTTGGAAGAGGTGCTACTCACCTTAGCTTTATGTATCATTATGAACAACAATTTGGAGGTTCTGCAAGAGGATTAGCTTGGTACATTGGTATGGGTCCTGGTATTTCTTTCCCTAAAGGAGGGGGGAACACTATATTCTCTCTTGCGCCTGCTGCTGGTATAGATTTCAAGATTCCAGGAGCTCCACTAGGGATATTTTTCGACTGGAGACCTAGAATTTGGTTCTACACAGGAAACTCTGATTTTGATGCGGCAAGATTCGGACTTGGTATGAGAGTTACTTTCTAAAAATTTGAAATGATAAACAATCCCTTAGAAAAATCTAAGGGATTTTGTTTTATAATAAAATAGCATTGAGCATTTCGCGTTTTCCTTTTGGCCCTTCTAATTTTTGAACCTCAAATCCTAACTCTTGCAAAACCCTTCTAACACTTCCTTTGGAAGAATATGTTGTTAAAAGTCCTCCTTTTTTCATTTTAGTTTTGACTAACTCAAACAAAGGCTTCTCCCATAAATCGGGCTGAACTCTCGCTCCGAAACAATCAAAATAAACCAAATCAATCTCGGGCAGAGTTATTTTATCCAAGTCAAAGAAATCTGTTTTTATTTTGGTTAAGAAGAAATCGGGATAGATTTCTTGCGGTTTCTCCCAGTCGCACTCGTGAATTTGGCGGCAGGCTTTTTTTGTCAGCTCGGTGCTGAACAATTCATCATAGCCGAGAAGCCGAACCTCATCTGCATTGATGGGATATTTCTCCAAGGAAAAATAATTGATTTTAGAAACTCCTCCCGCAAGGAAGGCTTCCAAAGTCACCAGCACATTCAGCCCCGTTCCGAAACCCATTTCCAAAATATTGATTTCTTTTTTATCCAGTTTTTCTAATCCGTTTTTTATAAAAACATGCTCTGCCTCCTGCAATGCCCCGTGGTGGGAGTGATAGCACTCATCCAGCTTTTCTATATAAAGCGTTCTACTATTGTCCGCTGTGGTTTTCACTACTCTTTCCATCTCCTTTTCCTTTTTTAGACCTTGCTTTTATGGCTTCATTGTTACTGGCGATAATCTCTGCTGCTTCCGCGGAGAAATTTTTAAACATTTCTGGCTGGGCTATGCTCATGGCTACCAAATACGGCATTACTTTTTTATTGATAAGGTCTAAGAGCGGTTTTCTCAGACTCGTGGCACTGCTCTTTTCTTTTTGGGAAACCTGTGCTTTTTCATAATCTGAACGAAGACTTGCAAAAGTCTCCTGTTTTATTTTAATCTCTGCAAGGGCTTCTCTCACTCCTGTAAGGGTATCTACTGAAGGAACAAGCTCTATTGCGGAAAAATCTTCTAATAGGGAGCCAATAAGAGTAGATTGGCTGGCATAATTCTCACTTGTTATCTTCACGCCGTATTTCTTAAAAATATCTCTCAATTTTTTAGCATGGTCTTTTAGAGGTTCCAAAGGGATATTTTCATAACCTTTCAAGAGTTTATCCAAAACCCTGATGGCTTGGTCTCTCTGTGCATCGGCTTCTTCTAATTTGGATAAAGCTTGGTCTTTTTTCACAGCGGAGGTCATCTCATTGGCCTGCTGTTCTATTTCTAAAAAAGTTCTCAGTAAAAACGAATCTCCCTGCACTGCCGGAGCTGCCTTAAATGCTTTCATCAAACGAAGAGCCGTGTCTCCAAGTTCGGTAACTCTTGCTTGATAATTTAATGGTTTCATCTTATTTCTATTTTTTATTATATTTTATCATAAATCCCTTTTCTATTTCCTCATTATATTCTATTACAAATTCTCTTAAAAATGCTAAATATTTCTTCAGATTTTCTACTACTTTATCTACATTTACAATATCTTCATCTGCTCCTAACCAGTCTTTTTGTTCCACAATAGCAATAGTCATATAACTTCCATTACCAGACATATCTGGTTTTCTTATTTCATTATATCCTTTTTGTTTTGCCTTTTCTATTAAAATAGAACAAAATTCATTTCTTGTTTCTCTTCTTATTTTTCTTTTTTCACCTTCTGGAAGATCTACATGTCTAGGGTCTGTAGAAATTTTAAAACAAAGTTTTTTTTCTTCTAATTGAATATAAATAGGATACCGCTCACAATACAAGCCCCAAGTTAGCAGAAAACAAAGAAAACCACCATTAGGGTTATCTACATAAAACCATCCCTTATTTTCTATCTTTGTTTCAATCGCCATATAAAATCCCTGCCATTCAAAATATTTATATTCATCACATTTAGGGTCTTTCCATTCACTAATTTTTTCCACCTTATATCTATTCGTTAAATCCTCTATTTGTGACATTCTATCTCTAAAATCAACAAAAATATTATTTTTTATTTGCTCAAACTTATTAAATAAATCAATAAAATCTTTTCTACTAAATATAGAATACCCTTTTTCTTTTATTTTTTTAAGGTTTGCTTCACACTCATTCCCTGTTTTTAGATAGATACAAATAGGCTTTTCTTTATTATTTTCTTGACACCATTTCTCTGCAATCTCCTTATATTTTTCTAATTGCTTAGAATGATCCCTGCTATTGGTTTTATCTTCTATAATGATAAGATATTTATCATTTACTTCTGCCCATACATCTATTTTTTCTTTCTGCCTCTTTGCTTCCACTTTATTTATAGATTCAGAAAAATTCGGGTTTTGTTTTTTTATCAATGCAGAAACAAATTCTTTCCCGCATTGATGCAAATCTTCATCTGTGGCTTTATAAGAATCATCTGCCCATTTCAAAAGCCAAGTAATAAAGGCATCTTGGCTTAATTCTTTTGTCGCAATTTCAAAAATGTTTGGTTTCATATATATTTATTTTTAATTATTCATTAGAGTAAATTAATCTCTTTTCCTTTGTTTCTTCCTATTCATCATAGTGAATAGTATGGTTTCCTTTATTGATATTTCATTCACCGCAGTGAATCTGCTCCTCTTCTCTTTTTTATATCTATTCACTATTGTGAATTGGCTTCCTGCTATTATTTTTATCCAATTCATTAGAGTGAATGATAAATCTACATTGTTTCGGCTTTATTTAAAAACCTGCCCCTGCCTCCTTACAAAGATAGGTCTTTTTTTGAATATAAAATAAATCCTTACCTTTGCTGATATTATTATACATTTAAATCAATTTTAATTCAATAAAAGAAATTGCGATGATTATTCAAAAAGTAACAAAATCCCGCTTGGAAACGCTTGACAAAGATAAATTGTCTTTCGGGAGCGGTTTTACAGACCACATGGTAATTTGTGAGTACGAAAACGGAAAATGGGGAGAGCCGAGGCTCGTTCCTTACGGACCGCTGGAATTTACCCCAGCGATGATGGGCGTACACTACGGACAGGCTTGTTTTGAAGGTATGAAAGCCTACAAAGACAAGGACAATAATGTTTTCCTCTTCCGTCCAGAAAAGAACTTCGCAAGAATTAACAAATCTACCAAGCGTCTCGCTATGCCTGCCATTCCAGAAGAAGTTTTCATGGAAGGATTAAAGGCTTTGGTAGATGTAGAGAGAAACTGGGTACCTTTCGGAGAAGGGTTCTCACTTTACCTTAGACCTGTAATCTTCGCTACCGAAGAAGCTCTTATGGCTAGGCCTGCTAACAGATATATGTTTGCTATCTTGGCTACCGTTGCTAAAAGCTACTACACAGCGCCTGTTTCTGCGAAAATCTCTGACTACTACTCTAGAGCGGCGAATGGTGGAGTTGGATTTGCTAAAGCAGCAGGTAACTATGCTGGAGCATTCTACCCTACACAATTAGCAAACGAAGAAGGATACCAGCAGATTATCTGGACGGATGATGCTACTCATAAATACTTTGAAGAAAGTGGAACGATGAATGTAATGGTAAGAATAGGCGATACTATCTATACGCCTAAAACATCTGACAGAATTCTAGATGGGGTTACCAGAGATAGTATTATCCAGCTAGCACAAAGAAGAGGTATCGATGTAGTCGTGGGAGACATCGCTGTAGAAGATGTGGTAAATGCTCATAGAAATGGAACCCTTAAAGAAGTATGGGGTGTGGGAACTGCTGTGGTTACCAGCTCTTTCGAAGCTATTGGCTACAATGACGAAAGACTTGAACTACCTAAACTAAGCGAGGAGGAAAGCTTTGCGCTTACTCTAAAAAGAGACCTAATCAACATACAAACCAACCTAGCCGAAGATCCTTTCGGATGGAGAGTTTTAGTTGAGAAAAAATACTAAATATTAAAATGAAAATCCCTATTTCTTATGGGGATTTTTATTTTGCACTAAAATAAAAAATCGCTTAGATAAACTCTAAGCGATTTTTTATAATTATTTTCTTTTATTGAAAATTAAGATTCAGTTGGTTCTGTACCATCCTTTTTATATTTCTTAACAGTACCATTTTTTAATGTTATGGTATAAACAATACCATGTTTTAATGTATCTCCTATTTCTATCTTCATTATTTCATTAATTGCAGTTGATGAAATAGTCGCAACAGATGCTTGAACTGCATATGGAAGACTCATATCCCATGCTGACCTTGGAAGAGGAACATCTACCACTTTCTTTATCTTTTTCCCATCTTTTTCCTCTTCTACTGTCTTTTTATAGCCACTCAAATAAGCCCAATCACCAGATTTATCAAACCCTAATATAGCCCCATTTGATAAAACCACTTGATAAAGAATAACTACTCCATCTTGAACTTGTTTTGTAACTTTTTCCGCTGCTACACCACTATAAACTTGTGTTCCACTATAAGGATTTGCTACATTTTTATTGGTAAAAGTAGCATCATACATATTCTCTCCTAAAACTGCTGATAAATAATGATCTACTTTTTTAGGAAGATCTGATCTCTGAATCTTTGTTTCTACAACTTTTGATTCTGTAAATGGTCCTGTATCTGGTATATCATCTCTATTACAAGATACTGATGAAAATCCTATTGCTAATAGGCATCCTAAAACTAAAATCGTCTTTTTCATTATGTTATAAATTTTAAATGATTAATAATATATGCAAATATAATATTTTTCTCATAATAAAAAAGTATTTTTAATATCTGATATACATTTTTTTATTATTTTAATCAAAAAAAATAAAAAATCGCTTAGATAAACTCTAAACGATTTTTTTTATAATTATTTTCCTTTTACTGAAAATTATGGTGTTACTACTGTACCATCTTCTTTATACTTCTTACTAGTTCCATCTTGGAATGTTATTGTATAAACTCCAGCTAGTGATTTTTCCCATTTAGTAATCTTAGTAATTGCTACTCCAGGAAGTTTTCTAACTTCTGCTTCTACACGAGGAGCTAAATATGTCCAAACTGATGCTTTCAATGGTGTATTATTTCCATCAGCATACGCCCAAGAACCATCTTGTCTAAATCCTAATTTTACTCCATTATTCAAAGTAACTTGATAAACTGCCCCATTTTGAGCATCTGCTGGAGAAATTTTAGCATAAGCAGCTTGTTCTCCAACATACCTTTCCGTATCTTCTACACCATCAACTTGTGCTTTAGATTTCAAGATTCGTCCCAAAATTCCTTTTGTTGTAGCAGGAAGATCCGCCTCACTAATTACTGTTATTGTTGGTGATGGGGTTGTTGGAGGTGTTACTGGTGGTGTTACTGGTGGTGTCACCTGTGCTTCCGGCATACTATCATCTCTATTACAAGATACTGATGAAAATCCTATTGCTAATAAGCAACCTAAAACTAAAACTGTCTTTTTCATTGTGTTCTAAATTTTAAATAATTAATAATACTTGCAAATATAATATTTTTTTCGTAACAAAAAAGACTTTCATCATTTTTTAATATATTATTAACTCTCTACTCTTTCCAAAATCAAAAAATAAGTATTTTTGTAAAAATTAAGTTTTAATGAATTTCAAACTCCAATCAGAATACCAGCCCACAGGCGACCAGCCACAGGCCATTCAGAAATTAGTTCACGGTCTAGAAAATGGCGAAAAATACCAGACTCTGCTCGGAGTAACAGGCTCTGGAAAGACTTTTACCATCGCTAATGTGGTCAATGAAATCCAAAGACCTACTTTGGTTTTGGCTCATAATAAAACTCTGGCAGCTCAGCTTTTTATGGAGTTCAAAGAGTTTTTCCCTGAGAACGCTGTGGAATATTTTGTCAGTTATTATGACTACTACCAGCCCGAGGCGTATATTGCGAGCACGGGAACTTACATAGAAAAGGATTTGAGTATCAATGAGGAAGTGGAAAAACTCAGGCTTTCTGCTACGGCAAGTCTTCTTTCTGGCAGGCGAGATGTGCTGATAGTAGCCTCTGTTTCGTGTATTTATGGGATTGGAAACCCTACGGAATTCAATAAATCTTTGATAGAACTGGAACTTAATTCTAAAATTTCCCGAACACAGCTTCTCCACAAACTGGTAAATGCGCTCTATTCCAGAACGCTGAACGAGTTTTCGCGAGGGACATTTCGTGTAAAAGGCGATGTGGTGGATGTTTTCCCTGCCTATGCTGATAGTGCAGTGCGAATACAGTTTTTCGGTGATGAAATAAAAAAAATACAAAGTTTTGACCCTGTTTCAGGGAATATCATTTCTAATTTTGATAAAATCAATATCTATCCAGCCAATCTTTTTGCAACTTCCAAAGAAACGCTCAACTCTGCCATTCGGAATATTCAAGATGATTTGGTAAAGCAGGTTGATTTCTTCAAAGAAATAGACAAACCATTAGAAGCCAAACGATTACAAGAGCGAACCGAACTAGATTTAGAAATGATAAAAGAACTCGGCTACTGCTCTGGGATTGAGAATTATTCTCGGTACATCGATGGAAGAGCGCCAGGAACGCGTCCTTTCTGCCTTTTGGACTATTTCCCAAAGGATTTTCTGATGGTTATCGATGAAAGCCATGTTACCATTCCGCAGATTCACGCCATGTATGGCGGAGACCGAAGCAGAAAAGAAGCTTTGGTGGAATATGGATTTAGGCTTCCAGCAGCGATGGACAACCGACCATTGAAATTTGAGGAATTTGAAGAAATGCAAAATCAGGTGATTTATGTTTCTGCCACTCCTGCCGACTATGAGCTGGAAAAAACAGGCGGAGAATACATCGAGCAAATTATCCGTCCGACAGGGCTTCTTGACCCAATAATAGAAGTACGACCGACTGAAAACCAGATAGATGACCTGATGGAAGAAATCCAAAAAAGAGCCGAAGAAGATGAGCGGGTTTTGGTAACGACTTTAACTAAAAAAATGGCGGAGGAACTCACCAAATATTTCACAAAATTTGGGGTTAGAACTCGTTATATCCATTCGGATGTGGAGACTTTGGAGCGTATCCAGATTATGCAGGACTTGCGCGTCGGTTTATTTGATGTTTTGGTCGGAGTCAATCTCCTCAGAGAAGGGCTTGATTTACCAGAGGTTTCGCTGGTTGCTATTTTGGATGCTGACAAAGAAGGAATGCTCCGCTCTCGCCGTTCCATGATTCAGACTGTGGGACGGGCTGCGAGAAACATCAATGGTAAAGCCATAATGTACGCTGACAAAATCACAAAATCCATGCAGGCGACCATAGATGAGACCAACTACCGCCGCGAAAAACAAATCCAATACAATGAGCGGCACGGAATCGTCCCAAAAGCTCTTAATAAAAAGATTTCCGAAACATTAGTTGGTAGGAGTAAAGATTTCCCTGATGCCAAATACACTCAAAAAGAAATTTTGAAACAAGCTACTGAACAGAAGCAAAAGCACAGCACGGAAGAAATAGAAAAAATAATCGCCGAGAAGCAGAAAGAAATGGAAGCCGCGGCGAAAAATCTTGACTTCATCACTGCGGCAAGGCTGAGAGATGAAATCAAGGCTTTACAGGAATAATATTAGTTATTTCCAAAATTCATCGTGATATTCATCTTCGGCATGATGATGGATTTCATTTAATTTTTTTCCTACTTCGGCAAGCTGTTCTTCTGTAAGAATATTTTCCAAATGAGGGAAAAGCACCCGCTCCTCAAAACGAATATGCTCTGTAACTTTATCTGCATAGAGCGTAAGTAGTTCAAAATCCTCTACTTCGTTTAGGGTTTTCAGCAGTTCTCTTATTTCTTTATGCTCATCAAGGGCTCTCTGTGTCAGTTCATCATCAGAATAAGGAAACAAGATTTTCTCCTCTTCATCAAAATGGAAACTTTGGCTGTTGTCCCAGTGATAGTTTATGTAGTTTTTAATGCGTTCATAGGAAATATTTTTCTTAATTCCCTGCTTTATTTTCCAGCCGCTAAGCAGTCCAAAATGGTGATCTTGGGAAAGTGGAACTATATTTTTGTCTCTTTTCATTTTGTTTTATTTTTAATAATACAAAATTAGTTTTTTAACGAATACCAAATCACTGAAATCATTAAATTTGTAAAATTTTAAATTCAAAACAATGAATATCCTTACCCAAAAATTCAATACAAAATATGAAACAGCTCCTTTTCAGGAGATTAAAGAAGAAAACTATTTACCTGCCTTTCAGGAGCTTATCGCCCAATCAGAAAAAGAAATTGATGCAATAGCAAACAACCCTGCCGAAGCCACTTTTGAAAATACCATAGAGGCGCTGGCGTATTCTGGCGAACAGCTGGACAGGGTTTCCAGTATTTTTTTCAATCTAAATTCTGCTGAAACCAATGATGAAATTCAGAAAATAGCACAAGAAGTTTCGCCTATTTTGACAGAATTTTCATCTAAAATTTCTCAAAACGAAAAACTTTTCCAAAGAATAAAAAAGGTTTTTGATGAAAAAGAAAATCTTGACCTAAACGAAGAGCAAAAAAACCTGCTGAACGAAACTTACAAAGGTTTTGTCCGAAATGGAGCCCTGCTAAACGAGGAAGACAAAAAGAAATTAGAAAAAATAGACATTGATTTGTCTGTAAAATCGCTGAACTTTGGGCAAAATGTGCTGGCAGCGACTAATGCTTATTTCAAACACATTACCAATAAAGAGGATTTGGCTGGAATTCCAGAGCCTATTTTAGCACAATACGCCGAAGAAGCCAAAGAGCGAGGACTGGAAGGCTATGCCATTACGCTGCAATATCCGAGCTACATCCCAGCGATGACCTATGCAGACAACCGAAATCTGCGACAAGAATTGGCTTTGGCAAATGGCAAAAAAGCATTTGACGAAGGTGAGTTTGACAACCAGAACCTCATCAAAGAAATCATCAATCTAAGACAGCAAAAAGCAGAACTTCTCGGCTACAAAAACTTTGCGGAATATGTTTTGGAGGAGAGAATGGCAGAAAGTCCGAAGAAAGTTTTTGATTTTCTAAATCAGCTTCTTACAGCAGCTACGCCTTACGCAGAAAAGGAAATTGCCCAACTAAAAGAGTTGGCAAAAGCCGATGGAATAGACAAAATGGAGGCTTATGACCATGCCTACTATGCAGAAAAACTGAGAAAACAGAAATTTGACCTCAATGATGAGGAACTAAAACCATTTTTCCCATTGGAAAAGGTGCAAGATGCTGTTTTTGATTTGGCAGAAAAACTCTTTAACCTTGATTTTAAAGAAGTTACGGACATTCAGAAATATCACTCAGAAGTGCGTGTTTATGAGGTATTTGAGAACAACGACTTAAAAGCGGTGCTTTATGTAGATTATTTCCCTCGAAAAGGCAAGAGAGCAGGCGCATGGATGACCAGCTTTAAAAATCAATGGAAAAAAGACAGCACAAACTCACGACCGCATATTTCCGTAGTGTGTAATTTCTCTAAACCGACCGCAGACACGCCAAGCCTACTGACTTTCCAAGAGGTAACGACATTATTCCATGAATTTGGGCACGCACTCCATGGAATTTTGGCTGATACCCAATATCCTAACCTATCTGGAACTTCGGTGAAATGGGATTTCGTGGAGCTTCCTTCTCAATTCTTGGAAAACTACTGCTACGAGCCAGAATTTTTGAAAACTTTTGCGAAACATTACCAAACAGGCGAAGTGCTTTCGGATGAAAAAATCAAGAAAATCAACGAGTCTAAAAACTTCATGGAAGGCTATCAAACACTGAGACAACTGGGATTTGGTCTTTTGGATATGGCTTACCACACACAGCCCGAAGCCGTGCAGGACATCAAAACCTTTGAAACTAAACAAACAGAAAAATGCAGTCTTTATCCTGTAAATGCGGAAACTGCGATTTCTCCAAGTTTTTCGCATATTTTCCAAGGAGGATATTCGGCGGGATATTATTCCTACAAATGGGCGGAAGTCCTAGATGCGGATGCATTCCAGTATTTCAAGGAAAATGGAATTTTCAATTCTGAAATTGCAAAAAAATACAAAACCCTGCTTTCCCTAGGCGGAACCCAAGCTCCAATGGAACTCTACAAAGCCTTCCGTGGCGGCGAACCAAAAGTAGAAAGCCTCCTAAAAAGGGCATTTGGGTAAGTTTATTTTTAATTAGAAATTATTTTAAAAAATTAATTATGAAAAATAAAAGAATGGATTGGAAAAAATTGCTCTCTACCAAAAGAGTTTCTGAATTAGAGGGAAATAAAAAAGATAAACCATCTCAATTTAATGATCCTCGAAGTCCTTTTGAAAGAGACTTTGACCAAATTACCTTTAGCTATCCTTTTAGGAGACTACAAGATAAAACACAAGTAATACCTTTTCCTGAGTTTGATTTTGTACATACTCGCTTAACACATAGTTTAGAAGTTGCATCTGTAGGTCGTTCTTTTGGTAAATTAGTTGCAGATCTTATTAAAGAAAAAGAAGGAGAAGATGCCTTAGGAGAGAACACATCTTCTGATATTGGGGCACTTATTGCAGCAGCTTGTTTAGCCCACGATATTGGAAACCCTCCTTTTGGACATTCTGGAGAAGATTCTATTTCTAACTATTTTAGGCAAAGAATATTTAAATTTAAAAAATACAAAGAAGAAGGTAAATATTATCATTTTAATGATTACAAAGAGGATAAAGAAAAGATTGATCGAAATATAGCTTTACCTGAAATTAAAAGATACAATGATTTATCTAATTTTGAAGGGAATGCAAATGGATTTAGAATAATAGCAAATAATTATGGAAGGGGAATTAATCCTACTTATGCTTTGTTAGGAACTTTTACAAAATATCCAAGAGAGTCTTATTTAGAAAAGGAGCCTTCTAATATTAAAGAGTTAAAAAGTCAAGCAAAATATGGATTCTTTCAAGCTGAGAAAGAAATGTTTAAAAATATTGCTGAGGAATTAGGTTTGATACGCATAGAAGATATAGGAGAAGATGATATTGCTTACCACAGACACCCTCTAGCTTTTTTAATGGAAGCATCAGATGATATTGCTTATGGAATGATTGATTTTGAAGATGGGTGTAGATTAGGTTTAATTGACTTTGAGAAAACCTATGGAACCATAAAATTGCGAAACAAGAAAAACGAACTTGAAGAAAAGGTGATTAATAAATCTCCAAAAGAAATACTATGTAACATAGCTAAAAAGGATAATTCTTTCTATGAAGACAAACTAAAAGAGTTTGACGATTATAAGCAACAGCTATCTTACTTGAGAAGTAAAGTTATAAATGTTCTTATTCATAAATGTTTTGAGGTATTTAAAAACAATTATAATGATATAATGGAAGGAAAATTTGACAAGGACTTAATATCTTGTATAGATAAAGATATTATAGATAACCTAGAATATATAAAAGTTCTTGTTAGAAAATATGTTTACCAACATCCTCCCGTTCTACAAAGCGAAGCAAGCGGTTTTGAAGTTATTGAATTTTTAATAAAATCTTTTGCTACAACAAGTAATATTTGTTTTACTTGTGGAGAGGAAGAAACGGCAAAACAGAAAAAAATGAGAAGTTTATTGCCTGAAGAATTTCAACCTGAAGATGAAATACAAGTTCAGGAATTAACTGAAGAAGATGTTTATAATCGAGTTTTAAAAATACTTGATTATATTTCGGGGATGACAGATAAATATGCGGTTCATTTATATAGGAGAATGAGAGGAATTGATATATAAACATCTCATATAAAAAAAGCAAAGTCAAAAGACTTTGCTTTTTCTATTCTGTTTTATAAATTTTATAATAAAAAACGGTCAGCAAAAAGCCCAATCCTGCCAGCACAACTCCTACAAGCGAAGGGTAATTGTAAGCCAAGCCCAAACTAAGAGGAATACCACCCAAGAACGCCCCCAGAGAGTTTGCAATGTTAAAAGCCGCCTGCATAAACGCTGCTGCCATCATTTCCGAGTTTTTGGCTGCGCGAAGCATCAGGATATTAAGCGGAGAACCTGCCGCCATAGACAGCGCCCCACAGATGAAAGTCAAAACCAATGAAGCCATTTGGTTTTCCGAAAACATAAACACCAAAAACAACAATACCACCATCATAAGCAGTAACAACGCTGTCGCTTTCACAGGAATGATTTTATCTGCGAGTTTCCCGCCGAGATAGTTCCCTACCACCATTCCAGCGCCCGCCAAAACCATCAGATAAGAAATATTTTCTGCTGGAAAACCAGAAACTTTCGTAAGCAAAGGAGCGATATAGCTAAACCAAGAGAAAAGCCCTCCGAAACCAATCGCTGCAATCCCAATGATATGCCACGCCTTGGGTGTTTTGAAAAATTCTAACTCTTGGCGAAGTCCCACATTGCGGAGGTTTCCCATTTGAGGAAGCCATAATTTTAAAAATAAAACCGTGAGCAATCCTAAAACAGACACTATCCCAAAAGCCACTCTCCAACTGACCATCTGTCCGATGTAGTTCACCAGCGGAACCATCGCAAGATTTGCCACCGTAAGCCCTGAGAACATTGCGGCTATCGCCTGAGCTTGTTTGCCCTCTTGTGCTAATCTGGTCGCTACCACTGCTCCCACTCCGAAGAATGCCCCATGAGGCAGTCCAGACAAAAATCGGAAAGTGAGAAGCGTATAATATTCTGGTGCAACGGCAGAAAGTCCATTGAACACGGTAAATAAAATCATCAATGCGATGAGAGTTTTCTTTGGTGGATATTTAGATAAGAATGCCACCAAAATAGGCGCCCCTATAACCACGCCCAGCGCATAGGAAGAAATAAGATATCCCGCCTGTGGAATAGAAACCCTCAGCGAATTTGCAACATCTGGAAGCAGCCCCATAATCACAAATTCCGTAGTGCCAATTCCTAAACCTCCCAACGCCAGAGGAAACAATTTTTTTGAAATCATAAATATATTTTTTGGTTAAAAAAAGCTAAAAACACATTGTATTTTAGCTTTGGTTTGATTGTTTATTTTTCTTTAATATAAATTTTATTTCTTTTTAAACTGAATATTCATGATAACTATCGCTATCAGAATAAGGGCAATTCCTACCCATTGGCTGAAAATAACCGTCTCGCCCAAGATGAAAAAAGCCATCATCACGGAAACAGGAAGCTCCACAGAACTGATGATACTCCCCAGCCCCAGCCCTGTATGAGGGAAACCAGCATTCATAAGCAGCGGCGGAATAATTGTCCCAAAAACAGCAATGACAATTCCCCATTTGGTGAAAATCCCAAAATTAAAATCTTGGATAACATTATTTTCATTTATTCCAGAAAAAAGCTCTTTTGCCCATTGGAAATTATTTGGCCCAAACTGAGTGATAAAGCCAAAAACAGCCACTATAACAGCCCCGCCAAAAAGCATGTAGAGACTTCGTTTGTGCGGTACAATGTGAGGAGCAATACGATTGGCAGTAAACATCGTAGTAGTAAAAGATGAAGCCGCAAGTACCCCCCAAGCAATCCCTCGCCAGTCTATATTCAGGTCTGAGTGAAGCAGGTTGGTCGCCAAGACAGTCCCTGTAAGCACCACCGCCACAGAAATGATTTTCTGCATGGATGGAACTACTTTATCCAAAAAGTATTCCAAAATCACGCCCATCCAGACTGTCTGCATCAGCAGAACTATGGCAATGGAAACATTGATATACCGCACTGCGAGATAATAGAAAACGCTGGTCATCCCCAGAGAAGTCCCAGCCAGCATGAGTTTGGCAATATCTGATTTAGAAGGGTTTTCAGTGGTTTCTTTATTTTTAAATTTGTAATAAAGACCGATGAAAAACATTCCCAAAATCCCAAAAACAAACTGCGAAGCAGTCACCTCCGCTGTGGTATAATTTTCTGAATAAGCGAGTTTCACGAAAGTTGCCAGCATTCCGTAGCTGGTCGCTCCGAGTCCCACCAAGAGAACTCCCTTTAAAGTATTGTTTTGTGACATATTTTCAGATTTTTTCAAAAAAAGTCCGTAAAGATAGGCTTTTTATTTTAAACCGAAATAAAAACAAAAGCCACTCAATAAGAGCGGCAAGGGAAATTTATTTCTCGTCCTCATCAGGAGAGACTTTTCTTTTGGTTTCTAAATCAGGGCAGACCTGTGTAATTTGGCTTATCCATACCTTAGGAAACTTTTTTTTGGATTTATACTCATTCCCTTCATTATCCAAAATATACTCTTCTCCATCTCGTTTAGCCGCGTGATATACTCGGTTTCCACAATCAGCATGATCATTATACAACAAATCATATATTGCAGGATACAGCACGCCTTCGGTTGTGGCATAGCCAGATTTATTATTTAGGCTAAGTGAGAAATAACCATTATGAGATCTTATATCATCATATTTTGTAGGAATAATTTCTTCACCTCTGTCATTTACCAAACCTATTTTGCCATTATTCATTACCTTAAAGAAGGTTCCCAACAAGCCACCTCTGCCATACAAAGGGAGAATATCTACTATTTTATCATATCTGGGAGAGATAATTTGCTTTCCATCGATATCCAGAAGTTCTTCCTTTCCTTTGTTACCAGTTATGAAATAATTATTTTCAAAATTATATACATAATCATAAATCGGTTCTATTATTGTTTCGTTTGCTCTTGAAATCCCAAACTTCCCATTTTTATAGAAAGGTTTGGCAGCTTTATACTCATCATATTTATAGAAAGGGAAATACCTTTCTCCTCCGAAACCATCCCCAAAAATAAGAATACTCCCGCCAAAATAGGTGTATTTTTCTAATAAAAGACTGTTATTTTTTTTGTCTAAACCTATTCTCAGCTTATCAATATTAGAACTAGAATAAACTAAAGGAATATAAATATCTTGATTTGCAAAAGTAATTTCTAAACTTTTTTTCTTTCGTTTTCCTGTAAAAGTCTTATTTTCAAAGACAAGGCTGTCATTCTTTAAAATAGGATAAGTGAGATGCACCTTATTTGGTTCTTCAAATTTCACATCTACATAGTAGGTAGCCTGTATATTTCCATCCATATTAAACAATCTTAGCAAATGTGCTTTTCGCTGATAGGTATCTTTTCCTAACTCCACATCAGACTTGGCATAATACCTGCCATCAAGCCTACTCAAATCCTCTATTTTAGCAAAATAAGAAGTAAAAAAAGAAGGCGTACACGATACTAACATCAAACCCAATAAGGCAAAAATAATATCCTTTTTCATGATATATAAAATAATACAGAACAAAAATAATAAAACCATCTGAATTTAGATGGTTTTTTATTTATCTATGTAATATGATTACATCATTCCTGGCATACCGCCTCCCATTGGTGGCATTGGTGGTTCAGGTTTTGGGATTTCTGTGATGACACACTCGGTAGTAAGAAGCATACCTGCTACAGATGCCGCGTTTTCTAGGGCTACACGGGTTACCTTCGTAGGGTCTATGATTCCTGCTTCCAGCATGTTTACAAACTCATCAGTTTTTGCATTGTACCCGAAATCTGCCTTACCTTCTGATACTTTCGCTACGATTACAGAGCCTTCGCCTCCTGCATTGGCTACGATTTGTCTTAGTGGCTCTTCTATCGCTCTTTTCACGATTTTGATACCTGTGTTTTCATCTTGGTTCACTCCGTGAAGATTATTCAGAGATTCTATCGCTCTTACAAGGGCAACTCCTCCACCAGCTACGATACCTTCTTCTACAGCAGCTCTCGTCGCATGTAGGGCATCATCTACTCGGTCTTTTTTCTCTTTCATCTCTACTTCAGATGCAGCACCTACATAAAGCACAGCTACACCACCTGCCAATTTGGCCAATCTTTCTTGAAGTTTTTCTTTGTCATAATCAGAAGTCGTAGATTCTAACTGTGCTTTGATTTGGTTTACTCTCGCTTTAATTTGAGCATCATCCCCAGCTCCGTTTACGATAGTCGTATTATCTTTGTCAATTACTACTTTTTCAGCTTTACCAAGAAGCTCGATAGAAGCATTCTCCATAGTGAAACCTCTTTCTTCAGAAATCACTTGTCCGCCTGTAAGGATAGCGATATCTTCTAACATTGCTTTTCTTCTGTCACCAAAACCTGGAGCTTTCACAGCTGCGATTTTAAGCGAACCTCTTAATTTGTTCACAACCAAAGTTGCCAAAGCCTCGCCTTCTACTTCTTCGGAAATAATCAATAAAGATTTTCCCTGCTGAGCCACAGGCTCTAAAACTGGAAGCAATTCCTTCATAGAAGAGATTTTTTTCTCTACTAAAAGAATGTACGGGTTGTCCAATTCTGCCACCATTTTGTCTGGATTAGTCACGAAATATGGCGACTGGTAACCTCTGTCAAACTGCATACCTTCCACCACATCTACAGTAGTGTCTATTCCTTTCGCTTCCTCCACAGTGATTACTCCTTCTTTACCAACTTTCGCGAAAGCATCAGCGATAAGCCCACCGATGGTTTCATCATTATTAGCAGAAACAGAAGCTACTTGCTTGATTTTGTCATTATTATCTCCTACTTGCTGAGACTGAGATTTAAGGTTTTCTACCACTGTAGAAACCGCCTTGTCAATACCTCTTTTCAGGTCCATTGGGTTTGCTCCTGCTGCCACATTTTTCAGCCCTTCTCTCACGATAGCCTGAGCCAAAACAGTAGCCGTAGTCGTTCCATCTCCTGCGATGTCATTGGTTTTAGAAGCTACTTCCTTCACCATCTGAGCACCCATGTTTTCTACTTTGTCTTCCAGCTCGATTTCTTTCGCTACAGAAACTCCGTCTTTGGTCACATGCGGAGCGCCGAAAGATTTCTCAATCACTACATTTCGCCCTTTAGGCCCTAATGTCACTTTTACTGCATTCGCCAATGCATCTACACCTCTTTTTAATGCGTCTCTTGATTCAATATCAAATTTAATTTCTTTTGCCATTTTTTTAAATTATATTTTAAAGCTATTTTTTTAAACAATACTTAACAAAAATTCTATCATCTCTGGATTTCTGTGGTCAAAAATAAGTGGTTTTCTCTCATCCATCTGGCTGATTATTTCTCTATCTTCGGCTGAAAGCTGAAAATCAAAAATATCAATATTTTGTGCCATTCTGTCTTTGTTGGCGGATTTTGGAATAAGAATCACATCGTTTTCAAATAGATAGCGAAGTGCTACTTGCGCTACTGATTTTCCATATTTCTCGCCGATTTTTTTCAGTACAGGATTATTGAAAAAATCATTTTTTCCCTCTGCAAGAGGCCCCCAAGACATCAGTTTGGTATCATGTTTTTTCATAATTTCCTGCAACTCTCTCTGCTGGTGGAAAACATGAGTTTCTACCTGATTAACAGCTGGTTTTACCTCAACAAAATGAGCCAAATCCAAATATCTGTCTGCATAAAAATTACTTACACCTATGGCACGGATTTTTCCTTCTTTATAGGCTTCTTCCATTGCTCTATATGCTCCGTAATAGTCATTTATAGGCTGATGAATAAGCAATAAATCTATGTAATCCGTTTGTAATTTTTCCAAAGATTTGTCAATGGATAATTTCGCTTTTTCATACCCGAAATTACTTGGCCATATCTTTGTAGTGAGAAAAAATTCTTTTCTGTCAATACCACTTTTTTTAACTGCATTTCCTACACCCTCTTCATTTTGATAGATTTGAGCCGTATCAATGGAGCGGTATCCTACTGAGATAGCATCAGAAACACATCGCTCACATTCTTCTGGCGAAACCTGAAACACCCCATATCCTAACTGTGGCATTTCTACACCATTATTTAAAGTTATTTTTTTCATATTTTTATTTTGAATTTTGTTTTAAATTATAATCTTTTATGCAATTTGGACAATTCTACATTTTTCGCAGAGAGGATAGGATTCCACAAAGTTTTTGATTTTTTCCTTCGCTTCTGCAAAACTTCCATTGATATAAAAATATAGAGCTGTCTCGGTGCTTCCCTCAAAATAAGAAGTAACCACTATCGCATCGTTTAGAATTTCTTCAATATTTTTATAAACTTCGTTGATATCACAGTTCTGATAAACCTCCTCTGGCAGGTCTGTTCCGTTAATATAAATTGCCAATCCTTCTGCAGTTCCTACTTCTTGTGAAAAATCTTCGCCATATAGTTTAGAACCTTTCGGGATACCGATTTCTTCTAGTTTGTGCAGTAGCTCCTTCACAGCTTCGGGACTATTGAGTTCCAGCTCAATATCGCAATACTCCACCTCTCCATTCTTATCCATCATAGTACCGCCTCCAGATGTCGCTCCTAAATTTTCTTCTGATAGAAATTCTTCTATTAAATCTTCCAAATCGTGCCTATCATAAGGCTGTAATTTAGCATTTAGCTGTAGTGTATAGAACATGATATTTTAATTTTTTATCCCAAAATTCCTAACAAATCAGACTCTCTTATGATAAGATAATCCTTGCCGTCTAATTTTAATTCTTGCCCAGCATATTTTCCATAAAGAACTTTGTCTCCTACTTTCACAGTAAGCGGCTCGTCTTTTTTACCATTTCCTACAGCTACTACTACGCCTTCCTGTGGTTTTTCTTTTGCTGTATCTGGAATGATCAATCCTGATGCTGTCTTTGTCTCTGCTGGAGCTGGTTCTACCAATACTCTGTCTGCTAATGGTTTAAAATTTACTGACATAATTATTTCTTTTATTAAATTATTAAATGATTTAATTTTTGAATGATACTCTCTAAATTTATACCAAAATCAAATTGTGACATTTTTGTCAGTTTTTCTCACTTTATGAATGAAAATTTGACATACCTATGAATTTTTTATAACTTTTTTAACGAAAATTTAGTATATTGCGAAAACTTAGACTTAATCTTTAATATATGGTAGAATATTTTTCATTTTTTATATTGCTGTCTGTCATCATTATGGGAATTGTGATGCTGAGCAATAAAATAAAAGTCGCATACCCTATCCTTCTGCTCATCGCAGGGCTGGGCGTGGGCTTCCTTCCAAACACACCTAATATAAAAATAGACCCACATCTGATTTTTATTATTTTCCTGCCTCCGCTTTTATACGAAGCAGCACTGGCTAACTCATGGAAAGAGATTTGGCGCTGGAGGAGAATTATTTTCAGTTTTGCGTTTATTGTGGTTTTTTTGACCGCAATTTCTGTCGCATTGTTTGTCAATCATTATATTCCTGGGTTTTCACTGGCACTGGGCTTTCTTCTTGGAGGGATAGTTTCTCCTCCTGATGCGGTGAGTGCTGGAGCTATTCTGAAATTCGTGAAAGTCCCTAAAAGAATCGCTACTATTCTGGAAGGAGAAAGTTTATTCAATGATGCTTCCTCTCTTATAATCCTAAGATTCTCTATGGCAGCAGTAGCTACTGGGCAGTTCATATGGCAGGATGCAGCGGGAAGTTTCGCTTGGATGATTTTCGGAGGAACAGGTATTGGGCTTTTTATAGCGTTCGTCGTTATGCAAATTCACAGATTACTCCCTACCAATGAAGATATCGATGTAATCCTCTCTCTATTAACGCCTTACATCATGTACATAATCGCAGAAGAGGTTCATGCTTCTGGGGTAATGGCGGTTGTATGTGGAGGGCTGTATTTAGCTTATCATAATATTCATATTTTGAGCAGTTCATCCAGAATTAGAGGTATTAATGTTTGGCATAGTTTCACTTTCTTGCTGAATGGTTTGGTATTCTTGCTAATTGGTTTGGGACTTCCTGACATTGTAGAAGGGCTAAAAAAAGACGGAATAAGCTTATATGACGCTTCTATTTATGGAATTTTAGTGACAGTAGTGCTGATTGTCGTGCGTCTTTTGGCTTCGTATGGTGCAGTCATTGTAACCAAAGTAATGAGCAATTTCATCACTGTAGCTGACCCTAAAATAAATCTAAAAGCACCTTTCATCATCGGATGGTCTGGGATGCGTGGAGTGGTTTCCTTGGCAGCGGCTCTTTCTATTCCACTAACACTAGAGGATGGTACACCTTTCCCAAATAGGAGCCTTATATTATACATCACTTTCGTGGCTATTTTCGTGACTTTGGTATTTCAGGGACTTACTTTACCTTTCATTATCAAGAAGTTAAAACTCCCTAAATTCAATGACCATTTCCCTGAGCACGAAACCGAGAGATTTATTCTGAGAAAATTGGCTAAAAGTTCAATAGATTATCTAACGACCAATTACAAAGAAGAAATGAAAAACAGCTTTGAGCTGAGAGCTGTAGTGAGCCGATGGGAACAGCGATTAGTAACAGAAGAGGAGCTGAAAATCCCTGACCATATCAAAGAAATCTACATCGATGTGCTATGTAAAAAGCGAAATATTCTTTTTGAAATTAATAATAAATACCCAAAAATCAATGAGGATATCATCCGAAAATTCATCCATCGTATAGATTTGGAAGAAGAAAGAATAAGACACGAGTAAAACCATGCAAAAGAAAAAAATACTTATTCGTATTGGCTCTCTCCGCCACGGCGGAGCAGAAAAGGTTTTGGCGACTTTCCTTAAAAATATCCCTCCCGATAAATACGAAGTGGATCTCCTGCTGAATCTGTATTCTGGGAAATATCTTTCCGAAATCCCGAGCTGGATAAACATCCTCTATCTTATTAAAGGAGAGATGATTCCTACCAACAGGCTGCAGGACATTCCGATAAAAGCGCTTCGTGTGAGTTATCTATTTTTATTGAAAAAATTTCCAAAACTACTCTATAAATTCATTCTTAAAGACAAAAAATATGATGTAGAATTTGCGGCAATTCATGGAGTAAGAGACGAAATCATAAACTCTCCTATCACCTCTTCGAAAAAAATTGTTTGGATTCATAACGACTTGCGAAAGACCCAATTTCACAACTATACAGATGATGAAATTAGGAAGTTTTTTAAGTTTGATAAAATCATGGTGATTTCCGAGCATATCCAAAAAGATTTTGAAAACTTGGCTAAAAATGAAGATGAAAAACAGCGAATTATCCGAATTTACAACCCACTGGACACAGATGAAATTTTAAGAAAAAGCGAAGCACCTCTAACTGGCGATTATCAGCATCCTTTGTTTTTGTCCGTTGGGACGGTTTTCCCGCAGAAAGGATTTGACCGACTGCTGAAAGCCCACAAAAGGCTTTTGGATGAAGGATTTTTTCATCAGATTTTAATCGTGGGAGATGGCTATGATTTTGAAAATATCAAAAAACTAAAAGCAGAACTCGGCGTAGAAAACACCACTAAAATGCTCGGTTTCACGGACAATCCGTATCCTTATTTCAAAAGCGCGGATTTCTATGTCCTCAGTTCAAGATACGAAGGCTATCCCACTGTGCTGTTTGAAGCTATTACACTGAAAAAAAATATCATCGCCACCGATGTTTCCGGAGTGCGAGAAATGCTGAATGATGGCGAACTGGGACTGATTGTAGAAAATTCCGAAGAAGGAATTTATCAAGGAATGAAAGAAGCCCTCAGCAATGCGGATAACTTCAACAAGTATCAAGAAAAACTAAAAAACTACACGATGCCTTTCAACCTTGAAAACTCTGTAAAAAAAATAATGGATATCATTGATAACTAGATGAAATACACTATCATACAAAAAGATTTTTACCGTGCCTGTGGGCAGTGGCTTTCTCATTTTCAAATGCTAAAAAAATGCCTCAGTCCCAATCTGCACTACATCTATTGGTTTCGTAATGCACAGAAATATCCGAAATCTTCTTTAATAGGGAAAATTTATCGGTTTATCCTAAGGCATTATCAGATAAAATACGGTTTCCAGATTTATCCAGAAACGGAAATCGGTGAAGGCTTTTATTTAGGGCATTGGGGAGCATTGGTCATCAATCCCAAAACCATCATTGGCAAAAATTGTAACATCGCACAGGGCGTAACCATCGGACAGACCAACAGAGGAAAATCCATAGGTGTCCCTAAAATAGGCAACGAAGTCTGGATAGGCGCCAATGCCGTGATAGTTGGCGGAATTACCATCGGAGACAATGTCCTCATCGCGCCAAATGCGTATGTAAATATGGATGTTCCTTCTAATTCCGTAGTTGTGGGAAATCCTGCCCAAATCATCCCTAATGAAAATGCTACAGAAGGATACATTAACAATAAAATTTGATTTTTAAATGGCACTATCTTATAAAGTTATTTTTGAAAATAATAAAAAATGGGTAGAAAGAAAACTTGGCGAAGATGCTGATTTTTTCAAAAATCTAGCCAAAGAACAGAACCCAGAATATCTATACATAGGTTGCTCAGACAGCCGAGTAACCACAGAAGAACTCATGGGACTGAAGCCTGGTGAGGTTTTCGTGCATAGAAATATTGCTAATCTGGTGAATACGCTGGATTTGAATGCAATATCTGCTATACAATACGCTGTAGAACACCTAAAAGTAAAACACATCATTGTCTGTGGGCACTACGACTGTGGAGGAATAAAAGCAGCAATGAGCCCAGAAGATTTGGGACTGCTGAATCCTTGGCTCAGAAATATCCGAGATATTTACAGACTTCACCGCATAGAACTAGATGCCATAGCCGATGAAAAGGAACGAAACAACAGATTGGTGGAACTAAATGTTCAGGAACAATGCATCAATGTCATCAAACTTGCCTGCGTGCAGGAGCGATATATTGTAGATGAATATCCTATCGTTCACGGATGGGTTTTTGATATTTCCACAGGAAAACTAAAAGACCTAAATTTAGATTTTAAAAACATCTTGAAAGACATTCAGGAAATCTACAATCTCACTGATTCTGAATGGGTAATGAGCCGAAAACATAATAAAAATATCAAAAATGCATAAAACAAAAATACTGCAAAATTTTGCAGCATTTCTTATTTTAAAATGGGTGTCTTTTTCCTTTTCTCAGTACAGAATCTTCAGAATCTCCTGATTTAGAGTGATTTTCTAATCCATTGAGGCTAATTTTCATTTCTGAAACATCCTCTTGAATTTTTTTCCATTTTTGGATAGTAGCAAGAGAAGTATGGTCTAATAATTCCAATTCTCCGAGATTAAATCTCACTTCCTTGTATTTATTCAATGAATCTAAAAACTCTCCCAGCTTCATATTATTACTAAACAGAAGACTTCCTTTCGCTTCTACTTCCGCTATTTCAGGGTCATTATTTACTATATTCATATTCAAATGAAGGAAATCCTGAACTTTAGCTCCATTCATCATATTGATAATGATTTTTAATACAATACCAAAAGCTACACCTGCCAAAAGGTCTGTCAAAAGGGTAACTATCACCGTAGAAACAAAGATAACAAACTGTCCTTTTCCAATATGGAAAATGTGTGTAAATTCTTTTGGATGAGCCAGATTAAATCCTACATAAACCAACATCGCAGAAAGTGCCGTGTTTGGTATCATCTCAATAAGTGGCACTGCAAAGATAACCGCCAAAAGCATAAACAATCCATGGAAAAAATTCGCCCATCTTGTCACCGCTCCATTAGATACATTGGCTGAACTTCTCGCCACTTCTGATATCATCGGCTGTCCGCCCACTAGTCCAGAAAGCACATTTCCGAAACCTACCGCAGAAAGGTCTTTATTAAAGTCTGATTTTCTTCTGTATGGGTCTACTAAATCTATGGCTTTGGCTGTCAAAAGAGATTCGATAGAACCAATTAGCAAAAACAAAATAACATACTGCACAAAAACACCTGTTTGAGTCCACATTCCAGAAAAATCAGCAACGAAAACTCCATCTTTGAAAGTGTCAAAAATACTACCGATTTCTACCTTTTCGTTGGCATCCATTTCAAAATAAATTCCCATCGGAATCGCTACCAAAAGAACTACTAACGGAGCAGGAATTTTCTTCACTATTGGGTTTTTAATCATTCCCATTCCAAAAAGAATCGCCAAACAAGTCAGCCCCAAAATCGTATTTTCTCTATCAGCGTTCATTATGCTGTTTGGCAAGTGTTTTAGCAAATCTATCACGCCCATTCCTGCCAAATCATCAGGTTTAATCCCCAAAAGCAAATGCAGCTGTTTAGACATGATGATAATTCCTATCGCTGCCAGCATTCCATGCACCGCCGCAGAAGGGAACAAGTCCGCATATTTACCCAGTTTCAGTAGTCCCATCATAATCTGAATAACACCAGCCACCGTAATAGTCGCCACTGCCATTTTCCAGCCAGTTTCTCCACCGCCAAACGCCGCCACTGCACCTGCACCTATGGAAATAAGTCCCGCCGCAGGCCCTTTGACAGAAAGTCTAGAACCAGCAAAAAAACTAACCACTATTCCGCCAATAATCGCAGAAACCACTCCAAAAATCGGAGGAAAGTCCGCTGCTTTGGCAACTCCCATACTCAATGGTAATGCTAACAAAAATACCAAAAACCCAGCAAGTGCATCTTTGGTAAAATTCTCTTTAAGACCTGCCAAACCATCAGCAGGAATCTTGTTTGAACTCATCGTGAAAATCTATTTATAAAATTATATACCGTAAAAAAATATTTGCAAATGGAATGCAACGATACAAATTTATATAATTTTGATTTTTTAACAAATTTTTTCTCAATTTTTATTTAAAAATCTTTCAAAAAACAATCTCTGCGAAGGGAAAGCAATATCTTCCAGCTGAATGTTTTCTTTCTTAATCCAAACAGTTTCAGCTATTTCTGATTTTTCTAAATTGACAGAAAATTTTTCTTCCACACGATATTCAAAAAACAAATCCAGCGTATTATAGTCTATTCCTTTGTAATAGTAGATATTCGGCAGACTCATCAAAAATCTAAGTTTTCCAGTGTCTATTTCTATATCCAGCTCCTCTTTCAGTTCCCGAAAACAGGTAAATTCTGCACTCTCATGAGGGTCTGTAAAACCTCCTGCCAAATCTAGTTTTCCTTTGGCTGGCTCTTGATTTCTCCTAGTCAGTAAAATTTCATCGCCACAGATGACAACCACAGCCACCGCCGCGGCGCAATTATGATACAAAACAAAATCACATTCTGGGCAGCTCCATCTTTTTCCTTGTTCCCAGCAGAGTGATTTTTTTCCACATTTTGGGCAAAAATTTAATTCATTCATTTTTCTATTGATTTCTTGGGTGATATTTTAAAATCGTTTCATGGAGTTCTTCCGTATTCAGATGGGTATAAATCTCCGTAGTGGTAATGCTGGAATGCCCGAGCATCTCCTGTATAAACCGTAAATCCGCTCCATTTTGAAGAAGATGAGTCGCAAAAGAGTGGCGAAAAGTGTGAGGCGAAATATTTTTCTGAATGCTTGCTTTTCTCACTATTTCCTTTATGATAAGGAAAACCATTTGCCTAGAAATCTGCGCTCCTCTGCTGTTTAAGAATAATATATCGGAATGTTTGGGATTTATTTTTTGTTTGCTTCGGATGTTATTGATGTAGTTTTTAATAAAATCTGCTGTATAATCAGCCAGCGGAACAAAGCGAACCTTGTCGCCTTTCCCTTGTATCTTGAGGTAATTTTCTTTAAAATTGATATTTGAAATCTGAAGCTCTGTAAGCTCCGAAACACGCAGCCCGCAGCCATACAAAACCTCTATCATACAGCGGTTTCTCTTTGCTAAATCGGTATTTTCTTCCGTTGCAGAAATTAGTTTTTCTATTTCTTCCAAAGACAATGTATCAGGCAGATAAAGCCCTAATTTAGGCGTTTCTAAAAGAGCGGAAGGATTGTCCTCACGAAGTTCATCTTCCAGCAAAAAACTGAAAAATCCTTTAATGGAAGAAATCCACCTCGCCTGTGTCCTTTCGCTGTAATTGATTTTTGATACTTGGTAAAGAAACTCCTGCAAATGCTCATAAGAAATAGTAATGGGCGTAACGCTTGCCAAATTCTGCTCCGCAAAATTTTGTAATTTTTGCAGATCGGAAACATATGCCTCAATGGTGTTTTCTGAAGCATTTTTCTCAAACCTCAGATAATTAGCATAGTTTTCAATAGCTTCATTCCAAGTCATTCTCTAATTCTTCCTTAGATATTTTTAGTATTTCAACCCCCGCATCTTTCAGGAACGAAAGTCCCTCATTATCAGAATAATCCTGTATATACACCACTCTTTTTATCCCAGACTGGAAAATCAGTTTGCTGCACTCTTTACACGGCGAAAGGGTGAGATATAATGTCGCCCCCTCGCAGGACTGTGTGCTTCGGGATATTTTCAGAATGGCATTTGCTTCTGCATGGAGAACATACCATTTGGTTTTATTATTCTCATCTTCGCAGCAGTTTTCAAAACCAGAAGGCGTGCCATTATACCCATCAGAGATGATGGTTCTGTCCTTTACGATGAGCGCGCCTACCTGCTTTCTCTTGCAATAGGAAAGTTTTGCCCATTCCAGAGCCATTTTTAGGTAGGCAACATCATATTTGTTGTGCATAAGTTTTATTTTTAATTCTGGTTAATCAGTTTTCTTTTTACTCTTCAAGTAAGCATCCCAGCCCTGCGCTGTAAGTTCAGCAAGTTCATTAGACCCTCTGAGAACCAGATAATTCCCCTGCTCTTCCTCCACAGCATGCCCGATGATGGTAAAATCTGGATTGTTTTTAATTTTATCAAAATCATTCTGAGATATGGTAAACAGCAGTTCATAGTCCTCTCCCCCATTCAGCGCTGTCATCACAGGATTGAGATTAAACTCATCTGCTGTACTTATGGTAAGCTCATCCATTGGTATTTTTTCTTCATAAATTCTAAAACCTACTTTTGACTTGTCAGAAAGATGCAGAACTTCTGATGCCAGCCCATCGGAAATATCTATCATAGAGGTAGGTTTTACGCCCAATTCTTCTAAAATCTCTTTAATATCTGCTCGCGCCTCTGGTTTTAGCTGGCGCTCCAAAATATAGTCATAGCCCTCCATCTCTGGCTGCATATTAGGATTTTTGAGATAAACAGAATGCTCCCTCTCCAGAATCTGCAAGCCCATATATGCTCCTCCTAAATCACCAGTAACTACCAGTAAATCATTTGGGTTCGCTCCACTTCGGTTGATGATTTTTTCAGAACTTTCCAGTCCTATTGCAGTGACATTTATTACTAATCCCGCTTGAGAACTGGTAGTATCGCCACCTACTAAATCGACCTCGTATCGTCGACATGCCAGCTGAATTCCTGCATAAATTTCCTCCAAAGCCTCTACAGGGAAGCGATTAGAAACAGCTACCGAAATCATAATCTGAGTAGGAACAGCGTTCATAGAAATGATATCGCTGATTCCTGCCACTACCACCTTATAGCCCAAATGTTTCAGAGGAACATATCCTAAATTAAAATCTACTCCCTCAGTAAACATATCTGTGCTGACAAGAACTTTTTTCCCTTCGGCATTGATGATAGTTGCATCATCTCCCACACCCAATTCTGTAGAGGTGTTTTCAACAGGGAAAAACTGCGTCAGATGTTTTATAAGCCCAAATTCACCCAATGCAGAAATAGGTGTAAGTTCTTGATTTTTATTTTCAAACATAATTTTTGGTAATTTTAGCCACAAAGGTAGTAAATATCAACATCAAAAAAGACAAAATCCAGAAATGAACCCTTTATTTAATCTTGGTTGTTTCAGTTTTTCTAATTCTCTGATTGTTTCTTTTTCAGAAAAAGACCCTACTCGCTTTTTCCATCAAAACTATCAAAAATTTTATATTTTGAAAGTTTTTGTTAATTTTAAACCCATTAAAAATCATATCTCATGAATTTAAAGTATACAGCATTAGCTATCGCCGCTCCTCTGTTGATGAACGCACAGGAAGTGATGACACCAGAAACCCTCTGGAAGCTAAGGAAAATAAGCGTTCAAGGAGCTTCTCCAGACCATTCATTGGTTGTTTACAGAACCAGCCAGACCGATTTGGAGACAGAAAAAAATGTTCATAAAACCTATTTGCTAAACACATCTTCCTCTCAAAGTGTTCCGTTTGATTTAGGAAAAAAATCTTTTATCCAATGGGATAAAAACGGAATTTACGCCCTTGAAGATGGTAAAATCTATCGTTCCAATGACAATGGAAAATCTTGGAAAGAATTTTATACCATTGGGAAAGATGCCCAAAATATTAAGATTTCTCCCGATGGGCAGAAAGTGGCTTTCAGTAGAGAAGTTCAGCTAGAAAAAATCTACAGCAAAGACAAATACAGCGATGTTCCTAACTCCTCTGCACAAGTCTACACAGACCTAAACCACCGCCACTGGGACACTTGGTATGCAGGGAAATACAATCATATTTTTGTAGTTAGTGTTAAAGAAAATCCTAACGCAGCCAAAGATTTACTAGGAGGAAAAGCCTATGACTCGCCTCAAAAACCTTTCGGTGGAGGGGAAGATTTCATTTGGTCACCAGATGCTAAACACATCATCTATGTTACTAAGGCAAAAACTGGAAAAGAATATGCTGTCAGCACCAATACGGACATATTCCTATACGAGCTGGAAACAGGAAAAACCAGCAACCTTACAGAAGGAATGATGGGGTACGATATGAACCCTAAATTCAGCCCAAATGGGAAATATCTACTTTGGCAAAGTATGGCAAGAGATGGCTATGAAGCCGATAAAAATGATATCTATGTGATGGATTGGGGAAATAGAAGTAAAACCAACCTTACTAAAAACTGGGACGACAGCGTAACGGGAGATGTCTTCTGGGCTAATGATTCTCAGAATATCTATTTCACGGCTGCTTTCAGAGGAACTAAACAGTTATTTACTGTTAATCAAAACAAAACCGTAAAACAAGTTACAAAAGGTAATTTTGATGTAAATGCTGTTTTTGCACAAAATAAAAATTCACTTTTGGTGAATAGAAATGATGCTTTCCACAGCCCAGAACTCTATTCCGTGGATTTAAAAAATGGAAAAATGAAACAGGTAACGGATGTCAATGCTGATTTTTACCAAAAACTAAAATTAGGTCATTCTGAACTTAAAATGGTAAAAACTACCGATGGCAAGGAAATGGGTGTATGGTTCCACTACCCACCAAATTTTGACCCGAACAAAAAATATCCTGCTCTTCTATACTGCCAAGGAGGGCCGCAGTCTGCTCTTACGCCATATTTCAGCCTGAGATGGAATTTCTCACTGATGACTGCCAATGACTATATCGTAATCGCTCCTAACCGTAGAGGTATGCCAGGATGGGGAACAAAATGGAATGAACAAATCAGCCAAGACTGGGGAGGACAATCCATCCAAGACTACCTGTCTGCAGCAGACTTCGCAAAAGAACTTCCATACATAGACAAGGATAGAATGGGTGCTGTGGGAGCTAGCTACGGAGGTTATTCTGTATTGATGCTGGCTGGAGTCCACCAAAACAGATTCAAAACTTTCATTTCTCACAATGGGCTTTTTGATACTAAATCTTGGTATGGTACTACTGAAGAGCTTTGGTTTGCAAATTGGGATATGGGAGGCTCTCCTTGGGATAATCCTTCTTCAAAATCTTACACTAAATTCAATCCGAGCAACTATGTGAACAACTGGAATACGCCAATAATGATTATCCAAGGAAATATGGATTTCAGAGTTCCTTATGAGCAGGGACAACAAGCATTCCAAGTAGCAAGGCTTAAGAATATCAAATCCAAATTTTTATACTTCCCAGATGAAAACCACTGGGTGCTAAAACCTCAGAATGCCTTAGTATGGCAAAGAGAGTTCTTTAGTTGGTTAAAGGAGACTTTATAAAGTCTCCTTTCTTTTTTATATCATCAAAACTAAAATAGCCCTTACCAATAATGATAAGGACTATTTTTTATAGTTAGTTGTAAAAAAACTTATTCTCCTGCTTTTTCAGCTGATTCCTCTGCTTTTACTTCAGTTGCTTCAGAAGTTTCTTTTTTAGAAGAAGATCTTCTACTTCTTCTTGTAGTTTTCTTAGCATCTGATTTTGCACTATATAGTTCATTGAAATCAACTAACTCTATCATAGCAGTATCAGCACCATCTCCAAGTCTAAATCCTGTTTTGATGATTCTGCAATATCCTCCATTTCTTTCAGCGATTTTTGGAGCAATTGTTCTGAATAATTCAGTAACTGCTTCTTTATTCTGAAGGTAAGAGAATACTGTTCTTCTATTGTGTGTAGTATCTTCTTTTGATTTAGTCAAAAGAGGTTCTATATACACTCTAAGAGCTTTAGCTTTAGCTACAGTAGTATTTATTCTTTTATGTTCTATAAGAGAACATGCCATATTGGAAAGTAATGCTTTTCTATGAGAGGCAGTTCTTCCTAAATGATTAAATTTCTTTCCGTGTCTCATGATATAAAATTATTTATCAGCGTCTAATTTATATTTGCTAACATCAAATCCGAAGTTCAAACCTTTAGAATGAACTAATTCTTCTAGTTCTGTTAGCGATTTTTTACCAAAATTTCTAAATTTCATCAAATCAGACTTACTGAATGAAACCAATTCTCCAAGAGTTTCTACTTCTGCTGCTTTCAAGCAATTGATTGCTCTTACAGACAGATCCATATCTACTAACTTGGATTTCAATAATTGTCTTATATGAAGTGTTTCTTCATCGTATTGGATAGATGCTTTTACAGCCTCTGTCTCTAGTGTTATTCTTTCATCAGAGAATAACATAAAGTGATAAATCAATATCTTAGAAGCCTCTGTCAAAGCATTTTGAGGAGAGATAGAACCGTCTGTCTCTATGTCCAAAACTAGTTTTTCGTAGTCTGTTTTCTGCTCCACACGATAGTTTTCAACACTATACTGAACCTTTTTAATAGGTGTGTAAATAGAGTCAATAGCGATAGTTCCGATAGGAGCATTATTTAGTTTATTCTGCTCAGAAGGAACATATCCTCTACCTTTATCTATATTAAATTTAATATCAAACGAAACATCTTTTGCCATGTTACAGATAACTAAATCTGGGTTCAATACTTCAAATCCTTTGATGAATTTAGAGAAATCTCCAGCAGTTACTGTTGTTTGATTAGAAACTTTAACACTTACTTGTTCAGCAGGAGTATTTTCAGCTGTAGCCTTTAATCTCAACTGTTTAAGGTTAAGAATTATTTCAGTTACATCTTCTATTACTCCTGGAATTGTTGAAAACTCATGCTCTACTCCTTCTATCTTAATAGATGTAATAGCATATCCTTCGAGAGAAGATAACAAGACTCTCCTCAAAGCATTACCGATAGTTGTTCCAAATCCGGGTTCTAATGGTCTAAATTCAAACTGACCTCTAGTTTCTGTGGAGTTTAGAAGTATTACTTTATCGGGTTTTATGAATTGTAAAATTGCCATATAAAATTGGGTTGAGCAAGAATTTGATTAAAAAATTATTTAGAATATAACTCGACGATTAACTGTTCCTTAATATCTTCAGGAATTTGTAATCTTTCAGGAGTAGAAATGAATACTCCTTCTTTCTTCTCGTCGTTATATTGTAACCACTCATAGTTTGATTTAGATGCTAATGCATCTACAACAACTTCAAGTGATTTAGACTTAGCTCTTACTGCAACAACATCTCCTGCTTTTAGAGAATATGAAGGAATATTTACCAATTCTCCATTTACAGTGATATGTCTGTGTGAAACTAACTGTCTTGCAGCTGCTCTAGTCTTAGCAAAACCTAATCTATATACAACATTATCCAATCTAGATTCACAAAGTTGTAACAAAACTTCACCTGTTACACCTTTACTTCTATGAGCCTTATCAAACATATTCGCAAATTGTTTTTCTAAGATTCCATAGATATATTTAACTTTTTGTTTTTCAGCTAACTGAACTGCGTATTCAGATTTTTTAGCTCCTCTTCTTTTATTTGGTCCGTGTTGACCTGGAGGTTGATTTCTTCTTTTTTCAAAACTTTTATCATCTCCATAAATTGCTACACCAAATTTTCTAGCAATTTTTGTTTTAGGTCCAATATATCTTGCCATATGATTTTAGATTTGACATCTGATACTGCATTCTTATAAATTAAAAATGAAATACCAAATTTTTATTATTATACTCTTCTTCTTTTTGGTGGTCTACATCCGTTGTGTGGAATAGGTGTAACATCTATTATTTCACTCACTTCTATTCCTGAATTATGAATAGATCTGATTGCAGATTCTCTACCTGCACCAGGTCCTTTCACAAACACTTTCACTCTTCTCAAACCTGCTTCATAAGCTACCTGAGAACAGTTTTCTGCTGCAACCTGTGCTGCAAACGGAGTGTTTTTCTTAGAGCCTCTAAAACCCATTTTACCTGCAGAAGCCCAAGATATCACTTCTCCATTTTTATTGGTCAAAGAGATAATAATATTATTGAAAGAAGCTTGAACATGCGCTTCTCCAATCGCCTCTACTTTTACTTTTCTTTTTTTAACTACTTTTGCTTGTTTTGCCATAATTCCTAACGATTATTTACTTGCTTTTTTCTTATTAGCAACAGTTTTTCTCTTTCCTTTACGAGTTCTAGAGTTATTTTTCGTTCTTTGGCCTCTTAAAGGTAATCCCAGTCTATGACGAATCCCTCTTTGGCATCCAATATCCATCAATCTCTTGATGTTTAATTGAACTTCAGATCTTAACTCTCCTTCTACTTTTACATTTTCAGAGATATAATTTCTGATAGCAGCCAATTCGTCGTCATTCCATTCGTTGACTTTCTTATCTTCGCTGATTCCAGCGTTTTTCAAAATCTCAGACGCAGTGCTTCTACCTATTCCATAAATATAAGTAAGTCCTATTACGCCTCTTTTGTTTTTTGGTAAATCTATACCTGCAATTCTCGCCATAATTTAATTGTATGCTATTTTAATTAGCCTTGTCTTTGTTTAAATTTAGGGTTCTTTTTGTTAATAATGTACAATCTGCCTTTTCTTCTTACGATTTTGCAGTCTGCACTTCTTTTCTTAATTGATGCTCTAACTTTCATCTTATATTCTTAATTTTATTCTAACTAATATACTTCTAGTATCTAAAAGTAATTCTTCCCTTAGTCAAGTCATATGGAGAAAGTTCTAATTTCACCTTATCACCTGGTAAGAGCTTTATATAGTGCATTCTCATCTTCCCAGAGATATGTGCTATGAGAACATGCCCATTCTCTAGTTCTACACGGAACATGGCATTTGACAACGCCTCCACTATTACTCCATCCTGTTCTATATGCTTTTGCTTTGCCATATTATTACCTTTTTGTTGTTCTTGATAATTTTGACTGCATCAATCCATCATAGTGATGATTTAAAAGATAAGTGTTTACTTGTTGCACAGTGTCTAATATTACACTCACCATAATCAACAATGATGTTCCACCAAAAAATAGTGAAAATCTGTCTGTTTGTACAAAAGTACCATGAACTATTGCTGGAAGGACTGCAAAGATAGCTAAAAAAATCGAACCTGGCAAAGTTATTTTTGATAAAATATCATCTATATAATCTGCTGTTTCTTTCCCTGGCTTAATTTTAGGGATTAATCCGCCATTTCTTTTCAGTTCCTCAGCTATTTGATGGGTAGGAATAGAGATGGCTGTATAAAAGAAAGAAAATATTATAATCAACAAAGCAAACAACACATTATACTGCCAGCTAAAAACATTTTTAAAGCCTGCTAAAAATGTATTTGTCTCATCTACTTTAGTCAATAATCCAGGAATGAACATGATTGCCTGTGCAAAAATGATAGGCATCACACCAGCTGCATTTACTTTCAAAGGAATCCATTGTCTAGCTCCCTCTGTCAAAACGCTGTTGTGTCCCCCTCTTGCATGGGCTCTGCTCACATATTGTACTGGTATCTTTCTTACAGCAACTGATAACAATATAGCTAAAACAATAACTAATAACCAGAATAAAACTTCTACTAAAATAATGATAGAACCTAATCCTCCTTTGCTAGTTTGCTGAGTAACTTCATCTACAAAAGCCATAGGAAGATCTGCTAGTATCCCCACCATTATCAATATAGATATACCATTACCGATACCCCTATCAGTTATCTTCTCTCCCAGCCACATAGAAAACAAGGATCCTGTTACAAGGATTACGATACTAGGTAACCAAAACATCACAGACTCAGGTTCTACATAATAAGCTGTTCTGAACTGTGCGTAAGGTAAAAACTGATTCGTTATAGTACCTAGATAAAACGGAGCCTGAACTAGACACACTCCTATTGTAAGCCATCTTGTTATTTGGTTTAGAGTATTTCTTCCACTTTCGCCATCTTTCTGTAATTTTTGAAAATATGGAACTAGCATCCCCATCAACTGAACTATAATTGATGCAGAGATATATGGCATAATACCCAAAGCCAATATAGAAGCCCTACCAAAAGCACCTCCTGTAAAAGATGATAACAAACTCAAAAAACCTGTTCCTTGTTTGCTGCCTCCTTGATTTTGGTAATGCTGCAAAAGATTCCCTACCTCGTCCAAATTAATGGCAGGCAGGGAAATATATGATGCGAATCTATACACCAATACAAGAGAAATAGTAAATAATATTTTTTCTCTTAATTCATCAAGACTCCAAATATTTTTGAGTGTTTGTATAAATCCTTTCTTCATTATTTTTTTTATAGAGTGATTGCTTTACCTCCTACTTTGTTTATTGCTTCTTCAGCAGATTTAGTAAATTTATTTGCAGAGATAGAAACTCCTGATTTTAGTTCTCCTCTACCCATAATTTTTACTAATTCATTTTTAGAAGACAATCCGTTTTCAACCAAAACTTCTTTAGTAATTTCAGTTAAATTTTTAGCATCAATTAATGCTTGAATAGTATCCAAGTTTATTGCTCTATACTCTTTTCTATTCACATTATTGAAACCAAACTTTGGAAGTCTTCTTTGTAAAGGCATTTGTCCTCCTTCAAAACCTATTTTGGTAGAGTTACCAGATCTTGATTTAGCACCTTTGTGACCTCTTGTGGAAGTTCCTCCTTTACCACTACCTTGTCCTCTACCTAATCTTTTAGAGTTATGAGTAGCTCCTGATGCTGGTTTAATATTACTTAAATTCATAATTGTCTTAAATTTAAAATTCAAATCAAAAGATTTAATGCCAATCTCTCAGCATTAAACCTTTTAAGATTATTTTTATTTTTGAACTTCTACTAAATGTTTTACTGCTGCTACCATTCCTAAAATTGATGGTGTAGCTTCGTGCTCTACTACTTGGTTCAATTTTCTAAGACCTAATGCCTCAAGTGTTAATTTTTGAGTTTTAGTTCTACCAATAGCACTTCTTACTTGTTTTACTTTAATTGTTGCCATTTTTCTTTAAAAATTAACCGTTGAACACTTTATTTAGAGAAATCCCTCTCATTCTTGCGATTTCCTCTGGTCTTCTGATATCTAACAACGCCTTGAATGTAGCTTTTACCACATTGTGAGGGTTAGAAGAACCTTTAGATTTTGACAATACATCATGCACTCCCGCAGATTCTAGAACGGCTCTCACCGCCCCCCCCGCGATAAGTCCCGTACCATGAGATGCAGGTCTTAGGAAGATATCAGCTCCTCCGTATCTTGCAGATGTTTGATGAGGAATTGTATGATTGATTACAGGTACTCTCACTAAGTTTTTCTTAGCTTCTTCTACTGCTTTAGAAATTGCAGATGCAACTTCTTTAGATTTACCAAGACCATGACCAATCACTCCATCTTCGTTTCCTACTACAACGATAGCAGAAAATCCGAAAGCACGACCTCCTTTGGTTACCTTGGTTACTCTGTTCACAGCAACTAGACGATCTACTAATTCTAATCCTCCAGGTTTTACTCTTTCTATATTATCTATTCCTAACATATTTCGATACTTTTAAAATTAGAATTGAAGACCTCCTTCTCTAGCACCATCAGCAAGAGCTTTTATTCTTCCATGATATACGAAACCATTTCTATCAAAAACTACTTTTTCATAGCCTGCTGCTTTTGCTTTTTCAGCAATTCTTTTACCTACAGCTGCTGCTACTTCAGTTTTTGTTCCTTTAGCGTTTACTTCTTTCTCTCTAGAAGAAGCGAATACTAAAGTTTTACCTTCTTTGTCATCGATCAACTGAGCATAAATTTCTTTATTACTCTTATATACAGATAATCTTGGTGATGCTTGAGTACCGGAGATTTTCCCTCTTACTCTTCTCTTTATTCTGTTTCTTTTTTCTACTTTTGTTAATGCCATTTCCTTAAATTTTAAGCAGATTTACCAGCTTTTCTTCTAACATTTTCTCCTACAAATCTCACACCTTTTCCTTTGTAAGGTTCAGGTTTTCTAAATGATCTGATTTTTGCAACCACCATTCCCAATAATTGTTTATCATGAGATGATAAAGTGATGATTGGGTTCTTACCTTTTTCAGTCTCAGTATTTAATGTGATTTCTTTTGGAAGTTCCATTAAAATACCATGAGAGAAACCTAGAGCCAACTCCAGTTTTTGTCCTGAGTGAGATGCTCTATAACCTACACCTACTAATTCTAACTGTTTTGTAAACCCTTCTGAAACACCAACTACCATGTTGTTGATTAATGCTCTATAAAGACCATGAAGAGATCTATGTTCTTTAGAATCAGATGGTCTGTTTACTGTTAGTTCAGCACCTTCTTGTGCTATCGTAATCCCTTTAGTGATTTCTTGAGAAAGTTCACCTTTTGGTCCTTTCACAGTTACTACATTATTAGAAAATGATACTGTAACTCCTGCTGGGATTGTTATAATTGATTTACCAATTCTTGACATTATTCCTATTTATAAATTAATATACATAGCAGATTACTTCACCTCCTACTTTCTCTTGTCTTGCTTTTTTATCAGTCATTACTCCTTTAGAAGTAGAGATGATAGCTATTCCCAAACCGTTCAATACTCTTGGAAGTTCATCTGAACCAGCGTATTTTCTCAAACCAGGTCTAGAAGCTCTCTGAATAGACTTGATAGCTGGTTTGTTAGTTTGCTTGTCATACTTCAAAGCGATTTTGATAGTCCCTTGAACAGCATTATCTTCAAACTTATAGTTCAAGATGTACCCTTGATCAAATAGGATTTTCGTAATCTCCTTTTTAATTTTCGATGCAGGAATTTCCACCACTTTGTGGCCTGCGCTTTGTGCGTTCCTTACTCT
Source organism: uncultured Flavobacteriaceae bacterium (assembly GCA_963518955.1). Lineage (GTDB taxonomy): Bacteria > Bacteroidota > Bacteroidia > Flavobacteriales > Weeksellaceae > JABCPE02. The sequence continues at coordinate 58,783 of CAUQKI010000001.1, forward strand.
AGTTAGGAAATCTGAAATTGGATCTGTTACCATTTTTCTTTTTATTTAATTATTGGTTAATGATAATTAGTTTTGCAATTTTTACAACTTAATTATCTCGATTTGTTAAAAATTGTTACCAACTTGCTTTTTTAACACCAGGGATAAGTCCTTGGTTTGCCATTTCTCTGAAAGTAACTCTCGAAATTCCGAAAATTCTCATATACCCTCTTGGTCTTCCTGTAAGTTTGCATCTGTTGTGCAATCTAACTGGAGAAGCATTTTTAGGCAATTTTTGTAGAGCTTCGTAATCTCCCGCTTCTTTCAAAGCTTTTCTTTTAGCGGCATATTTAGCAACTAGTGCTTCTCTTTTGCGCTCACGCGCTTTCATTGATTCCTTTGCCATGATTAGTTCTTTTTAAACGGTAATCCGAAATGAGTTAATAAAACTTTAGCTTCTTTATCTGTTTTAGCAGATGTCACAAAAGTAATATCCATACCTTGGATTTTTTTTACTTTATCAATCACGATCTCAGGGAAGATAATCTGCTCGGTAATACCCAAGTTATAGTTACCTCTTCCATCAAAACCATCAGCTTTGATTCCGCTGAAATCTCTGATTCTTGGTAGTGCAGAAGATGTAAGTCTATCTAAAAACTCATACATTCTGTCTGCTCTTAGTGTTACTTTCGCTCCAATTGGAACACCTCTTCTCAATTTGAATGAAGCTTCATCTTTTTTAGAGATTGTTCCTACTGCTTTTTGTCCAGTAATTGCTGTAAGCTCTTCTACCGCATAATCTACAATCTTCTTATCTTGTACTGCATCTCCCAAACCTTGAGAAAGTACGATTTTCTCTAATCTTGGTACTTGCATTACAGACTTATACCCAAATTCTTCCATCATTGCTGGAACAATTTTTTCTTTATATAATTTTTTGGGTCTAGCTATGTATTCCATCTTTTAGTCTTTTATAAAATTTCACCAGATTTTTTTGCAAATCTTACTTTTTTATCTCCTTCCATTCTGTATCCAACTTTTGTAGCTTTTCCTGTTTTAGGATCTACTAGCGCTAAGTTAGAAATATGGATTGAAGCTTCCTTTTCTACAATTCCTCCTTGTGGATTAGACGCAGATGGCTTTACATGCTTCTTTACGATATTAAGACCTGCAACTACAGCTCTATTTTTATCTTTAATTACAGCAATAACTTCACCCGTTTTACCTTTAATGTTTTTGTTACCTGTTGTAACAATTACATTATCTCCTTTTTTGATTTTTAACTTTGTCATCTTTCTAGAATTTATAAAACTTCAGGGGCTAATGAAATTACTTTCATATATTCTTTATCTCTCAACTCTCTAGCAACAGGTCCGAAAACACGAGTTCCTCTCATTTCTCCCGCTGCATTGAGCAAAACACAAGCATTGTCATCAAAACTGATGTATGAACCATCTTTTCTGCGAACAGCTTTTTTAGTTCTTACTACAACAGCCTTAGATACTTGTCCTTTCTTTGCATTTCCTGATGGAGTAGCATCTTTAATAGTAACTACGATTTTATCACCAACAGAAGCATATCTTCTTCTAGTACCACCTAGAACCCTGATTACTAGCACTTCTTTAGCACCAGTGTTATCAGCTACTTTTAATCTTGATTCAGTTTGTAACATTACTTAGCTCTTTCTATAATTCTTACTAATCTCCATCTCTTATTCTTACTCAAAGGTCTAGTTTCTTGGATTAAAACTGTATCACCTTCGTTACACTCGTTGTTCTCATCATGTGCAGTATATTTTTTCGTTTTTAATACGAATTTACCATACATAGGATGTTTCATTCTCATAGTTTCACTAACAACAATGGTTTTTTCCATTTTATTGCTTGAAACTATTCCTATTCTTTCTTTTCTTAAATTTCTTTCCATGCTTAAAATGAAAATTATTGTTTGTTAGTTAACTCGGTTTCAAGTCTTGCGATTGTTCTTCTTAAATCTCTGATTTGAATAGGATTTTCTACTGGGCTAATTTTGTGAGCCAATCTAGTTTTGCTGTAAGTAGCTCTCAACTCTACTAATTTCGCCTTGATATCCTCTACGCTTAAGTTCTTAATTTCAGCTTGTTTCATAATTTCGAGATTTATTGTGGTTGAACAAAATCATTAGCTACTATGAACTTCGTAACTACTGGAAGTTTTTGTGCAGCAAGTCTTAACGCCTCTTTTGCTACTTCGTAAGGTACTCCTCCGATTTCAAACATTACTCTTCCTGGTTTTACTACAGCTACCCAGTATTCTACAGCACCTTTACCTTTACCCATCCTTACTTCAGCTGGTTTTTTAGTAATTGGCTTATCTGGGAATATTTTAATCCATAGTTGCCCCTCTCTCTTCATATATCTTGTAGCAGCGATACGAGCCGCCTCAATCTGTCTTGCAGTGATCCAAGCACCTTCCATGGCTTTAATTCCGAATGTTCCGTAAGCTAACTGAGCTCCTCTGTTAGCATTACCTTTCATTTTCATTTTATGAACACGACGGAACTTGGTTCTTTTTGGTTGTAACATAATTTTAGAATTTTAGATCTTAGATTTTAAATTTTAGATTTTAAAAGGTAACGGCATTTAAAATTTTCAATTTCAAACCTAAAATTTCATTAATTATTTTCTTTCTCTTTTTTTACCTCCTCCTGATGCAGGACCTTTCTTCTGTTGTTGCCCTACAAGTGGAGAAAGCTCTCTCTTACCATATACTTCTCCCTTCATAATCCACACTTTAACACCCAATCTACCATAAGTAGTGTGTGCTTCTGCGATATGATAATCTATATCTGCTCTGAATGTAGATAGAGGAATTCTTCCTTCTTTGAAAGACTCTGATCTTGCCATTTCAGCTCCGTTCAATCTTCCAGAAATCTGAACTTTTATTCCCTCTGCTCCCATTCTCATAGAACCAGCGATAGCCATTTTAACAGCTCTTCTGTATGAAATTCTGTTTTCAATCTGCTTAGCAATGCTATCTGCAACCAATACAGCGTCTAATTCTGGTCTCTTAATTTCAAAGATGTTAATTTGAATATCCTTATCAGTGATTTTCTTTAACTCTTCTTTTAATTTATCAACCTCTTGACCACCTTTACCAATGATTAAACCTGGTCTTGCTGTAGTGATTGTAACTGTAACTAACTTTAATGTTCTTTCTATAAAGATTCTAGAGATTCCACCTTTAGATAATCTAGCCTCAAGGTATCTTCTGATCTTATAGTCTTCTGCGATTCTATCTCCATAATCATTTCCTCCAAACCAGTTAGAATCCCAACCTCTAATGATTCCTAATCTATTACCAATTGGATTTGTCTTCTGTCCCATACCTTGATTATTGATTTTCTGATTTATTACCTAAAATTAAAGTCACATGGTTAGATCTTTTTCTAATTCTGTAACCTCTACCTTGTGGTGCTGGTCTCAATCTTTTTAATTGTCTAGCACTATCCACATAAATCTCTTTTACAAAAAGATTTGCTGCTTCTATATCAGCGTTAGGATTTTTCACCTGCCAGTTAGCAATTGCTGATAACAACAATTTTTCTAACTTATTAGAAGCCTCTTTTTTAGAGTATTTTAGGATATATAATGCTTTATCTACATTTTCTCCACGGATGATATCAGCAACTAATCTCATTTTTCTTGGAGAAGAAGGACAATCATTTAGACATGCTTTTACCACATCTCTATTTGCTGCTTTTCTAGCTAATGCACTGTTTTGTTTTCTTATTCCCATGACTATTATCTGCTACCTTTATTTTTATTACCCGCGTGACCTCTGAAAGATCTTGTCGGAGAAAATTCGCCTAACTTATGACCTACCATATTTTCAGTGATATATACAGGGATAAAAGATTTCCCATTGTGCACTGCTATAGTTTGTCCTACCATGTCTGGAGAAATCATAGATGCTCTAGACCATGTTTTAATTACTGTCTTTTTACCAGACTCTATATTTGCTTGAACCTTTTTCTCTAATGAATGGTGAATAAAAGGTCCTTTCTTAAGTGATCTTGCCATAATTATTTTCTTTTAGATACGATGTAACGGTTAGACACTTTGTTTTTCTTTCTAGTCTTGTAACCTTTAGCTGGTTTACCGTTTCTAGATCTTGGGTGACCACCAGATGATCTACCTTCACCACCACCCATTGGGTGATCTACTGGGTTCATAACTACCGCTCTAGTTCTTGGTCTTCTACCCAACCATCTGCTTCTACCTGCTTTACCAGAAACAGTAAGCTGATGATCTGAGTTTGATACTGAACCTATCATTGCCATACACTCTACCAAGATCATTCTTGATTCTCCTGAAGGCAATTTAACGATAGCGTATTTTCCATCTCTTGAAGTCAACTGTGCTGAAGAACCTGCACTTCTTGCAAGAATTGCCCCTTGTCCTGGTTTCATTTCTATACAAGAAATTACTGAACCCAAAGGAATGTTCTTCAATTTCATAGCGTTTCCTATTTCAGGAGCTACATTTTCCCCAGAAACTACTTTTTGCCCTACTTTGATACCAGCTGGAGCTACGATATATCTCTTTTCTCCATCTGCATATTCTAGTAATGCGATAAAAGCTGTTCTGTTTGGATCATACTCTACAGTTTTTACAGTAGCATCAACATTAAATTTGTTTCTTTTAAAGTCAATGATTCTGTACTTCTTTTTGTGTCCACCTCCGGTGTAACGCATGGTCATTTTACCTGTGTTGTTACGCCCACCTGATTTCTTAATACCAAAAGTCAAAGATTTCTCTGGCTTGTTGGTAGTAATTTCATCAAAATTGTTTACAATTCTGAATCTCTGTCCCGGGGTGATAGGTTTTAATTTTCTAACAGACATTACTATTATTTATAATTAATTATTAATTTGCAAAAACATCGATAACTTCACCTGCTTGAAGTTCTATAACTGCTTTCTTCAATTTGTTAGTTTTACCAACTTGAAGACCTTTTTTAGTGTATTTCATAGAAATTTTAGGAGCATAAATCATAGTCCTAACATTTGCTACCTTTACACCATAAGCTTCTTCTACAGCATTTTTAATTTGGATTTTATTCACTTTAGTATCTACTAAAAAAGAATATTGTCCTCTCAAATCTGTAAGATAAGTCGCTTTTTCTGAAATGATTGGTTTAATAATGATTGACATGATTTATTTTCTTAAATTTTCTTGAAACTTCTCTACTGCACCTTCGAAGAATACTACCTGACCAGCGTTGATTAAATCATAAGAAGAGATTTCGTTATAATTCATCACTTTTGCTTTTGGTAAGTTTCTTGAAGATAAAAATACATTCTTGTTTGCTTCGGCAAGAATAAACAATGACTTCTTACCTTCCAAACCTAAAGCATTCACTACATTAACAAAATCTTTTGTTTTAGGAGCAGAGAAATTCAACTCTTCTAAAACTTTGATAGAATCTTCTCTCATTTTTTGAGAAAGAACAGATTTTTTCGCTAATCTTTTTAATGCTTTATTTAATTTAAATCTATAATCTCTTGGCTTAGGTCCGAAAACTCTACCCCCTCCTTTGAATACAGGTGATTTGATATCCCCATATCTTGCAGAACCAGAACCTTTCTGTTTCTTCAATTTTTTAGTAGAAGCAGTGATTTCACTTCTTTCTTTAGACTTATGCGTACCTTGTCTTTGAGCCGCAAGATATTGTTTCACTTCTAAGTAAACCGCGTGCTGGTTAGGCTCGATACCAAAGATAGCATCGTCTAACTGTACCTTTCTTCCGGTTTCTTTTCCTGATGTATTTAATACTACTAATTCCATTTTCTGATAATTACATAAGAATTTTTAGCTCCCGGAACAGCACCTTTTACTATTAAAAGATTTTGTTCTTTATCTACTTTTAACACTTGAAGGTTTTGAACAGTAACCTGCTCACCTCCCATTCTACCAGCCATTCTCAAGCCTTTGAAAACTCTTGATGGATCTGAACCCGCACCGATAGAACCCGGAGCTCTCAATCTATTGTGCTGTCCATGAGTCTGCTGCATTACACCACCAAAACCATGTCTTTTAACAACACCTTGGAAACCTTTACCTTTTGAAGTTCCTGTAACATCCACATACTCTCCTTCTACGAAGATATCTACATTTACTTCATCTCCTAATTTCACATCCTCGAATCCATTATGGAATTCTACGATTTTTGCCTTAGGAGCAGAACCAGCCTTTTTGAAATGACCAGCTAATGCCTTTCCGACATTCTTTTCACTCTTGTCATCGAAACCTAATTGAACAGCTGAATAACCATCAACTTCTTCGGTTCTGACCTGTAAAACCGAGCACGGACCAGCCTGAATAACTGTACAAGGAATGTTTTTTCCTTCTTCGTTAAACAAAGAGGTCATACCGATTTTTTTACCAATAATACCTGACATTGTATAATTAAAAATTTATTTAAATTATTTTTCTTTACACTCATATTCAGTGGTTTACATAGATTTTATTCATAAACAAACACAATCTTCCCACTAAATAAGTGTGCAAATTTAAGGTTTTTTTTTGAAACTACAAATTGTAAGTCGTTTTTTTTCTGTATTTTATTATTTTTTTCTAACTTTGAAATCTATGAAATTATTCCATGTTTTCATTTTATTTTTACTCATCAGTTGTTCTAATCCAAAGGAACATTCCTACTTTTTTTATTACTGGCGAACAGAGTGGAATTTGGACAAAAAAGAGCAAGAAAACCTAAAAAAATCCCAATCACAAACTATATACACCAGATTTTTTGATATTGATAAAAAAGAAGGCAAGTTTACTCTTGTTGGGAAAATTCATTTTTCGCAAAAAAGCGACCTTCCTCTCACGCCTGTAATTTTCATAACAAATCGGACTTTTTTTGGAATCAAAAAAGAAGAAATCCATTCCCTTGCGAAAAATACTCTTTCTCTTATAGAAAATATAAAAAACGAAAACAAACTCTCTCTGACTTCCGAAATACAAATAGACTGCGACTGGACGGAACAAACGAGAGAGGATTATTTTCTGTTTTTAGAAGAACTAAAAAATATTTCAAAACAAAAAATCACCTGCACCCTTCGGCTTCACCAAGTGAAAGACAAAGAAAAAACAGGATTTCCGCCCGTGGAAAAGGTTTACCTAATGTGCTACGCCACTTATTCGCCACTAGAAAACCAGCCGAAAAATTCGATTTTAGATGTTCCCACACTCAAAAATTACCTGATGAACATTGAGGAATATCCCATAAAAATGGACATTGCCCTTCCTTTATACTCTTGGGGAATCGTGAGCAATCATGTCGGGAAAAAGAAACTCATCAATGCGCTGACGATAAATGATTTATCCCGAAACAAAAACTTTAAGAAAATTTCTGAAACAGAATTTGAAGTGTTGGAAGATGATTTTTATTTTGGTGTGTACCTCAGCAAAGGATTTAAAATCAAGATTGAGGAAATTTCCCAAAACCAATTAGACGAAGTAAAACATTTTTTGGATAAAAAATTAGACCATTATAATATTATATACTATCATCTGGATAGTAAATTTGTAGAAAAATATACTTTATAGAATTATGAAAAAACTTGTTGTTTCCCTCTCGCTTTTATTTTTTGTTCATAAAGCAAACGCCTGTGCGGATGTTAATTTAGACTATGAATATTTCAACTTGTTCGCTCAGGAAATGATACACTCGCCTGAATACGAGCCTTTTCTATTAGCCTATGACACGCCTTTTTATGAAAGCCAAAATAAATTCCGAAGCGAAAATATAGAATCTTGGCAAAAATATTTTGACAACAAGCTTACCTATGATGAAACTTTGGCTCTCGTGCAGACTATCAGTCTAAAACACCTTCAAGACTGGTCTCATGGGAAGCTCACACATGTTTTAAGCAAAAAGCTTGGTGCTCAGTTTTTTAATAAGTATAAACAAGGGCTGACCTACCTCATCAAAGCCAAAGAACTGGAACCTTATATGGCGATTAACTTTGTTGCAGATGAAGATTCGTTTTATTTCGATGTTGATAAAAATAGAAAAAATGCCACTCAGCTCAACTATTCCAAAACCATGGAAAGCCTGATGAAAGCTTACAAAACATCGACAAACAAAGAAATAAAACTACGATACGCTTATCAAATCGTAAGGTTCAACCATTATACAAGAAACTACCAAAAGGCGATCCATTATTTTGAAACTTTGGTCGTTCCTCTGAATTTAAAGTCGCCCATTTATTATTATGCCTTACAGCAAATGGCTGGCGCACAGAATGGTTTAGGTAAAAAAGAAGCTGCAAATTGGAATTTCTTCAAAGTTTTCATCCACAGCAGAGATTTGAAACAAAGCTCCTACACTTCTATGAAATTCTCTAATTCAGGCGATTTCGAAGGACTGCTCAGCAAGGCTAAAACTGCCGAAGAAAAAAATATGGCGTATTTCCTTTTAGCTTACAACGGCTACAGCAATCCCATGCCGCTGATGCAGAAAATGCTGAAAAACAATGCTGATTCTAAAATCCTAAAAGTCCTCGCTGCCAGAGCGATTAACGAACTGGAGAGAAACTACCTCATGACTTATCCTTCTTGTAATAATAAGGACAAATGCCAAGACAAACTTCTTCCTGTAAGAACAGAAAGCTACTACACGGAATCTACCGATTTTTCCAAAGATTTACAAAAAATAATCACTGAAATAAAGGCTACTTCCAAAGATGTTTTCTGGGAACTCAGCGACGCTTATCTTCGTTTTCTGAATAAAGATTTCAATGGAAGCAATTTGGTTTTAAATAAAATAAAAACAACCAATTCTGACTATATCCAGCAGATAGAAAAAATGAAAATGCTGAACGAAATCGTTTCTCAAACCAAAATAACGACAGAGTTTGAGGAAATTCTAATGAAAAAATACGGCAAAATCCTGCGAGAAGAACCCAGCAAAAATGAAAACGGCTGGTATAACTATCTCGGCACCAGAGATTTCATCATTGACATCATTGCCAACCGATATTTCGTAGAACAGCAGGACGCAAAATCATTCCTTCTAAATAACAGCATCCACGCCCTACAATATTACCCAAATCTCGCTTTGACAAAGAAAATAGAAGCTTTCTACAAAAAGCCGAACAAAACGAGCTTTGAAAAATTCATCATCGAGCGGTCTATAAAAAACATTAACGCAGAGGCTTTCTTTGAGCTAATCTACGGCGACCACGCGATGCGTATGGCTGATTTCAAAAAGGCTAAAACTCACTACGAGAAAGCAGGAAGTTTTGAGGATATTTATATTAACAATGTCTATTATTATGGCGATGATAAAGAGAAAGCAAAAGACTATTTCAAAGATAAATACGATGGCTACAACCATATTTCAAGCCTTGTTTTTGGGCATAATGTCTGGGAAAGTTTTGACAGCCCGCAGGAAGTATCCATGAAAGCAGAAGACCTCAACCTCTTCCCTTTTATTAAACAGAAAATGAACAAGTTAGAACTTGCACAAGCCCTGATTCAGCTCGAAGAAATAGGAAAAGAAAAATCCGTGAAAGGCGCGAAAGCCAATCAGCTCATAGGCAACCTACTCTATAACACCTCTGTTTTAGGGTATTTCCGTGAGCTTTTCACTTTGGATATGAACAACAGCAACAGCCCTAAATTCCACTTCCATGAACAGGCAAGCGAGAGAAAATATGATTTCTCCTACAAAACCTTTTACGACAGCGGATTCATAGAGCCAGATAATTTTGACCTTGCTATCGGCTACTACGAAAAAGCCCTAAAACACTCTAAAAACAAAGAGCAAAAAGCCAGAATTATTTTCCAAATGGCAAGCGCAGAGCAAGGGAAATTCTATCAATGGGAAGCCAATCAGAATTTTTACATCGACTATTCTGACCCAGATTATTCAGAAAAAGTAAAAGTTTTTGAAGCTCAAATGAATCTTACGAAGAGAGAAAAATTCCGAACTTACTTCGCGGAGCTGAAAAAACATTACAAACGAACCCAAACCGTAAAAGACTTACAGACAAGCTGTTTGTACTTTGCCCACTATATGAGATAGGATTTTTTCGCTAAATAATCTTACCTTTGCACCAATAGAGAAACGATTTCGGAGCCATTCCGAAATCGCTTCTTGTCATTTAATTTATACCTAAAAATGAGCTTACAAACGATAGACAAATCACTATTAACCAAACTTTTAAACCAAAATTTCGGAGAAGAGATTTTTCAAAATTGGGAAAAAACCGAGCATCTTTCCGTGAAAGGAGCAGTAGGTTCTGCCGTCAGCATTCTCGCTGCCGAGGCTTTCCTAAGCCAGCAAAAAACAATTCTTTTGATTACCGATGACAAGGAGGATTCCCACTACACAACCACCGAAATGGAGGAACTTGTTGGCGAAGAAAATGTCCTGCACCTGCCCAACTCCTACACAGAGCCTTATCAGGAGGAGCGGACTAAAAACGCTAATTTGGTTTTGAGAACAGAGGTGATTAACCAACTGAATATCAATAACAAACAAAAAATAATCGTAGCTCATATCTCTGCTCTGAATGAAAAAGTTCTGAAAAAAGAGGATTTCAAAATGATTTCTCACCGTATAAAAACGGGCGAAAAACTGGATTTTGATTTCACGGAAGAACTGCTCAATCAGTTTCATTTTAATTTGACAGATTTTGTCTCCGAGCCTGGTGAATTCGCAGTCAGAGGCGGAATTGTAGATGTTTTTTCCTACTCCAATGAAAAACCTTTCCGAATCACATTTTTCGGGAATGAAATAGAAAGCATCAAAACTTTTGACATAGAAACCCAGCTTTCCGTGGAGAAAGTAGATGAGTTTCAATTGGTTTCTAATATCAATCTTTCCACACAAGGCGAGAAAGTTCCATTTTTTGACTTGCTACCTTCGGACAGCTTGATTATCATCAAAAACGCTTATTCTTGTTTGGATAAAATTGAAACTTTTTATCAAAAGGCTCAAAATCAATTTGATAAACTGAGCAAAACCATCAAACACCGAGAGCCTCACGAGCTGTTTCTTTCCAGTGAGGAGTTTTCAAGATGTTTTCAAAAATTCAGAACCATTGATTTTTCAAATAGTCCTTCATCAAAAATCATTCAGCTGAGCCAAACTCCACAGCCGAGTTTTCACAAGAATTTTGAACTTTTGATAGAGGATTTAATCACCAAAAAAGAACAAGGCTATGAGGTCTGGATTTCCTTTTCTTCCGAGAAACAAAAGGACAGATTGACAGAAATTATAGAAACCTTAGCTACTGAACATCAGCAGGATGCGGTTAATCATCTTTTTATGGCGTTTCAGTCAGAGCTTCATGAGGGCTTTGTGGATAGTCATTATAAAATCGCAGTTTATACCGACCATCAGATTTTTGACCGTTATCAAAGATTTAAAACCAAAGATTCTTTCGCCAAGTCTGAGCATTTGACCCTGAAAGACCTGATGCAGCTGCAGGTTGGAGATTACATCACACACATAGACCACGGAATCGGTAAATTCATGGGACTAGTCAAAGTAAATAACGATGGCAAAACGCAGGAATGCTTCAAGCTTTCTTATAAAAACGGCGATTTGCTGTATGTGAGCATCCACTCTCTGCACAAAATCTCAAAATACAACGGCTCGGAAGGCAAAGAAATCGCCCTTTCCAAACTGGGCTCTCCTGCTTGGAAAAACCTTAAACAAAAGACCAAAGCGAAAGTAAAACAAATAGCTTTTGACTTAATAAAACTCTACGCACAGAGAAAAACCTCCAAAGGTTTTGCCTTCTCGCCAGACACCTATCTACAAGATGAGCTGGAGGCGAGTTTCATCTACGAAGACACACCAGACCAAGAGAAAGCGACCCATGATGTAAAAAAAGACATGGAGGCGGAAACCATTATGGACAGGCTTATCTGCGGCGATGTAGGTTTCGGAAAAACGGAGGTCGCTATTCGTGCAGCCTTCAAAGCGGCTACTGATGGCAAACAAGTGGCTGTGCTGGTTCCTACGACCATTTTGGCGTTTCAGCATTTTAGGAGTTTCACAGAAAGGCTGAAAGATTTTCCTATCAATGTTTCTTATCTCAATCGTTTCCGAACAGCAAAACAGAAAAAAGAAACGCTAGAAGGTTTGGAAAGCGGTAAAATAGACATCGTGATAGGAACGCATCAGCTGGTTTCGGACAAGGTGAAATTCAAGGATTTAGGACTTTTAATCATTGATGAAGAGCATAAATTCGGAGTAAATGTAAAAGACAAACTTAAAACCCTGAAAACCAACATAGACACCCTTACCCTGACCGCTACACCAATCCCAAGGACACTGCAGTTTTCGCTAATGGCAGCAAGGGATTTATCCGTAATAAAAACACCGCCGCCGAACCGACAGCCTGTGGAAACCCAGCTGATAGGTTTCGATGAAGAAACGCTGAGAGACGCCATTTCCTACGAACTTCAAAGAGATGGGCAGGTGTATTTCATTAACAATAGAATTGACAATTTAAAGGAAATCGCTGGTCTTGTCCAAAGGCTCGTGCCTGATGCCAAAATCATCACTGGACACGGACAGCTGGACGGGAAAGAGCTGGAAGAGAGAGTTTTGGACTTTATGGATGGGAAATATGATGTCCTCATCTCTACGACCATCGTAGAAAGCGGCGTGGATGTCCCGAATGCGAATACTATTTTCATCAATGATGCGCAGAGGTTTGGGATTGCAGACCTTCACCAGATGCGCGGTCGTGTGGGCAGAAGCGACAGAAAAGCCTTTTGCTACCTCATCACGCCGCCATATGATATGATAACCTCCGATGCCAGAAAACGACTAGAAGCGATAGAGCAGTTTTCGGATTTGGGGAGCGGATTCCAGATTGCGATGAAAGACTTGGAAATCCGTGGCGCTGGGGATTTACTCGGTGCAGAGCAGAGCGGATTTATCAACGAAATGGGCTTTGAAACTTACCAAAAACTTATGCAGGAGGCTTTGGAGGAGCTTCAGGATGATGAGTCGTTTGAGGAATTATTTAATAATGAAGAAGACAGGAAAAAACTTTTCAAATCGGTAAAAGAAGTGAATATCGACACTGATTTTGAGCTGATGCTGCCTGACCATTATGTAGATTCCACCTCGGAGAGGCTTCTCCTCTACCAAAGACTTGCCGAAATAGAAAACAAAAAAGAGCTGGAAAAATTCCAAAACGAGTTGGAAGATCGCTTCGGAAAACTACCAGAAGAAGCAGTGAATTTGCTAAAATCCGTGGAGCTGAAATGGCTCGCGGCGGAGATAGGCTTTGAGAAAATAGTGATGAAAAAAGGCGTATTTTTAGGATATTTCCCAGACAATCCACAGGACAAATTTTATCAAAGTGAAAAATTCAAACACCTGCTGAATTATCTGACACAAAACCCAAACCAAGCCCAGCTGAAAGAGAAAAACAACCAGTTACTCATGCGAAAAGACAACATGGAAAGCGTGGAGGAAATCAGTCAACTTCTAAGTTCAATCAACAATCCAGCCTAAGCAAAATGCTTAGGTTGGGTTTATTTTATTCTTGATTTTGATTAGATTTCATAAGGTCATAAACATAACATGCTGTTTTTATCATAAATTCTCCCGTAGACCCAGGAGGCATCGATTCGTCCTTAACTAAATATTCATCTGTACTCTCTGTATTGTAGATAAGAGTATCATCCTTAGAATATAATAAAGTGGTTATTACACCTGCCTTATTGTATTTACAATTTATTAGATACTGAGTTTTTGTTTTTATGTAATATTTACTATTAAGTAATTTTTTGGGAGCGGAATACTCCTGCAAAAACCACGCTGTAATATAACCTGGTCTTTCTGATTCTTTTACTGTTTTCGGATAAATATAATATTTTATCTTCTTCTCTGATATCTCTCCTATTAAAATCGTTTCTTGCGCTTTCAATGCAAAAGCAAATAGCATAAATAAAAATAAAGCTGTTTTTTTCATAATAATTTTATTTTCCTGCCAAGCACTAAACACAGATGAACAAATACAAAAAAGTGAGGACTTTTAGTTTTACTTGATGTTTAAGATTTTTGAAATCATCCGAACACCAAAATAAAAACTAACACTTCTTTTTAATTATTAAATTTCTCGCACAAAGATACAAAACCTACTTCTATCTTGGCTGATGATTTTGGTCATAAATCCATTAAAACAAGACATTTAGTTTTTTAAAATATTATAATTGCATATTAAAATGTTTAGAAAATCAAGTGCTATTATAACTTCTTTTTTCATACCTACACTCCTTATCAATATTCTATATTATTTTTTTCTAAATATTCCTCATAAGATTTGTATTTATCTTTGTTATCTAAAAAATCAAACCAAGCATTATAGTAAATTCTACAATCTTCTATATATTCTTCATTGTCTTTTTCTAACTTTTTTGACAATTTTGAAAACTCTTCTAAGTCAGCTAAAGCTTCTATTTTTGCATTTTTTTCTGAAATAGGTTTATCAAGTAAAAGTCCCCAAGGTATCTCATGTATAGAAAAATCTATATAATTTGATAAAATTGTATATTTTTGCTTTATAGCTGGTAAATAATCTGGCTCTTTTTCTAAAAGTTTATTTATTAAATTAATTCTGTCACCAAATTCATCATAAAGTAAGCTAAAAAATTTAAGATAATTATCATTTTCATCTTTATCTCCAATTAAAAATTTTAAAGCAAAAGTTCCACCATTACTTATATCTTTTTTTATTACTTCTAAAAATTTTCCAATAAATTGTGAAGATATATCAATTTTATCTATATATAAGTTAATAAAATCTTGGAATTCATCAATACTTACTTCATCTTTATAATTTCTTTTTTCATATTCTTGTAGTAACTTATATCTTTCTTTTCTTTCTTCTCTTGTTAAATACTTATCTTTTGGATATTTTTCAAAAATATCTAAATAGTCTTTAAAAATGATTTTCATACAAAACACTAAATATCTCGCACAAAGATACAAAACACCCTTCTATTTTCGGTGCCGATTTTGATTACAAATCCATTTAAAATGAAGCGTTTAGTTTTAAGAAACAATATTATAATTGTATATTAAAATTATTTATTATTTTTGTCTTACCAAATAGTAAGTTACTGAATGGTAAGTTACCGAAATGGAAGTTTTATAATTATGGGAGAATTATCACCTTTTTCTTTTGGGCATATTGTTAATCTTCAGGCTTTTACTAACAGAGAAGAGGAACTACAAAAACTAAAAAAAAACCTAATCAACGGTGTAAATACCATCATCATCTCACCGAGAAGATGGGGAAAATCCTCATTGGTTGCCAAAGCCATTGCAGAAATCAACAAGGAAGAGCCCAACTACAAAACCGTAAAAATAGACTTGTTTTCGGCTAATTCAGAGCATGAATTTTTGGAGATTTTTGCACGAGAAGTTATCAAAGCGAGTTCTACAAAATGGGAAGAATGGACGAATAATGCCCGCGAGGTTTTCAAAAATCTCATTCCTAAAATCAGCATCGGCATACAGCCTGATAGTGATTTTAGTCTTTCTTTTGATTGGGAAGAAGTTAAAAAACACAGCCTCGAAATTCTAAATTTACCCGAAGTTTTGGCAGAAAAAAAAGGCGTAAAATTCATTATTTGTATTGATGAATTTCAGAACCTAGCCCAGTATCATGATTTTGAAACTTTAGAAAAGAAAATGCGTTCCGTGTGGCAGCAGCAGAAAAATGTGGTCTACTGTCTCTATGGGAGCAAAAGACACATGATGACTGACATTTTCAGCAAACCCTCCAAGCCTTTCTACCGCTTCGGAGACTTGTTTCTGTTACCAAAAATAAAAAAGGAGAAATGGATTCCTTTTATAATGGAAAATTTCCGCAAAACCAATAAAAAAATTTCAGAGGAATTTGCCGAAAAAATAGCAGATTTGATGAAAAATCATTCTTGGTATGTTCAGCAGTTCTCTTACTATATCTGGAGCGAAACGGAGAAAGAAGTGACAGAAGAGGTTTTCAGAAATGCGTTATCTCGTTTAATCCAAAGCAACATTCCGTTTTTCCAACAGATTATAGAAGAACTCAGCAATACGCAGATTAACTTTATAAAGGCTTTGGTAAAAAAAGAAAAACAGCTTTCTTCTAAATCTACTTTGGAAAAATACCAAATGGGAACTTCCGCATCTGTATCCAAAAATAGAAACATTCTTTTGCAGAAGGATTTAATCCACAAAGAAGAAAACTCGTACGAACTGCTTGATCCTGTGTTTGAACTTTGGTTCAAGCAAGTTTATTTTAATGAAAATTATCAATAAATATTATCTTCCTCTATAGGAAACAATTTTAGTTAAAACAATGAAATACTTAATTTTAGGAATAGGAAACAAAGGCGAAAAATACGAAAATACAAGACATAACATCGGTTTTAAAATCGTGGAAAAAGTTGCCGAAAAAATAGATGCACAGTTCAGCTCTGCAAACTACGGATGGACAGCCGAAGGAAAATACAAGGGCAGAAAAATAATTCTTTTAAAACCAGACACTTATGTGAATCTCTCTGGAAACGCCCTAAAATTCTGGATGCAGAAAGAAAACATTCCTTTGGAAAATATCCTCGTCGTGACAGATGATTTGGCGCTGCCTTTCGGTGCTTTACGCCTAAAATCAAAGGGTTCTGATGCTGGGCACAACGGTCTGAAAAATATTCAGGAAATGATAAAAACCCAAAACTACGCCCGCCTGAGATTTGGGATTTCCTCTGATTTTGAAAAGGGAAAACAGATAGACTATGTCATCGGTGAATGGAGCGAGGAGGAAAAAGAAAAACTCCCAGAAAGAATCGAAAAATTCGCAGATGCCTGCCTGTCCTTCGTTTTCGCAGGAATTACCAATACGATGAATACTTTTAACGGAAAATAAATTTTATTACTAAAATCACCAAAAAACTATTATTTTTGTAAAAATTTGAATTTGTGATTAGTAACGAACAAATAAAAGACGCACAGAACCGAATAGAAGATTTATACAAATACCTTCAAATAGAGCGAAAAAAGGTAGAAATATCCAATGATGATGAGAAAACTGCTTCGCCAGAATTTTGGGACAACCCGAAAGAAGCCGAGGCATTTCTGAAACAGCTTCGCTCCAAGAAAAAATGGGTGGAAGAATATGAGGAAATCCATAAAGAATTTGAAGATTTACAGGTATTGGTAGAGTTTTCCAAAGAAGACCCAGACAGCGAAAAAGAAGTGGAAGACATTTTCCCAAAACTTCTTGAAAAAATAGAAAATCTGGAATTTAAAAATATGCTTTCCAGCGAAGGAGACGAGCTTTCTGCCGTCCTCCAAATCACGGCTGGAGCAGGAGGAACGGAGAGCTGCGACTGGGCATCTATGCTGATGAGAATGTACATCATGTGGGCAGAAAAGCAGGGATACAGCGTGCGAGAGCTCAACTTCCAAGAAGGAGATGTAGCGGGCGTGAAAACCGTGACATTAGAAATAGATGGCGAATTTGCCTTCGGATACCTAAAAGGCGAAAACGGCGTGCATCGTTTGGTGAGAATTTCTCCTTTTGACAGCAACGCAAAACGCCATACCAGCTTTGTTTCCGTTTATGTTTATCCTTTGGTGGATGACACTATCGAGATTAATATCAATCCATCCGACATCACTTTTGAAACCATGAGAGCCAGCGGTGCAGGAGGACAGAATGTAAACAAAGTAGAAACCGCCGTGCGACTTCGCCACCACCCTACGGGAATCATCATCGAAAACTCTGAAAGCCGTTCTCAGCTTCAAAACAAAGAAAAAGCCATGCAGCTCTTAAAATCAAGGCTTTACGAAATAGAATTGGAAGAAAGAAACAAGGCACGAAACGAAATAGAAGCAGGAAAAATGAAAATAGAATGGGGCAGCCAGATTAGAAACTATGTGATGCATCCTTACAAATTGGTAAAAGATGTTCGTTCTGGCTATGAGACCTCTGATGTAGATGCTGTGATGAATGGCAACATCACTCCTTTCCTGAAATCTTTCCTAATGGCAGAAGGACAAAGTGACGAAACTCATGATTTAATGATATAAAATTTTATAGCTGATATTCTTAAATAAATTATCTTTGTTGATTATTAGATTTTATGGAACATTTTGAAAGTTGGAAAGATTTAGTAAACCCTGAATTTTACATTAAATTGGGCGGTTTTTGGCTGGTGCTTCTCATCGTATTTGCAGAATCGGGATTGTTCTTCGGATTTTTCCTGCCTGGGGACAGCCTGTTGTTTATTTCTGGGATTTATTCCACTACAATTATCAGTGAAACCTTTGGAGAAACAGGAAGTGACCTTCTCAATACTACGATTTTAGCCGCTACTGTGGGTATTGCTGCTATTCTTGGAGATTCTGTAGGTTATTGGTTTGGCTCAAAAAGCGGTCAGAAACTTTACCAAAAGAAAGAATCTTTTTTCTTTAAAAGAAGTTATCTGCTGAAAGCACAGCAATTTTATGAAGAAAATGGAGCAATGGCTATCATCATTGCAAGATTTTTACCCATGATTAGAACCTTTGCTCCTATTGTAGCGGGCATAGTGAAAATGGATAGCAAAAAGTTCTTTTTATACAATATTATAGGTGGGCTTTTATGGTCTTTTTCACTAATTTTTGCTGGACATTATTTGGATAAACTTTTTATCGACCAGTTCGGAATTGATTTGAAAAAACATTTGGAATACATCATCATCGGGCTGATTGTAGTAACTACGACTCCTGTTATAATCAAAGCCCTTAAAAAATAAAAACTTTTAATTAATTTTAATCTTTATCTAATCAGTGAAAAATAAAAAGCTGTTTCAAAATGAAACAGCTTTTTTTGTTATTGTAATTTAATAATTACTTCAATTCTACTTCAGCACCAGCTTCTTCTAATTGCTTTTTAAGGGCTTCTGCTTCGTCTTTTGGAACTCCTGTTTTTACTGGAGCTGGAGCACCATCTACGATGTCTTTAGCTTCTTTAAGACCAGCACCTGTTAAGTCTTTAACTAACTTAACTACAGCCAATTTAGAAGCACCTGCGTTTTTAAGGATTACATCAAATTCTGATTTTTCCTCAGCTGCAGCACCTCCACCAGCAGCACCAGATACTACTACTGCAGCAGCAGCTGGCTCGATTCCGTACTCTTCTTTAAGAATAGTAGCTAATTCATTTACATCTTTTACTGTTAAGCTAACAAGCGTTTCCGCTAATTTTTTTAAATCTGACATTTTTCTAATGTTTTAATTGTTGAACGATTTATTTTAATTTTATTGAGTGTCTATTTTACTCAGTGAAGACCTAAAATTACTCTGCTCCTTCTTCAGATGCAGGCTCTTCTTTTGGTTCTTCTGCCACAGGAGCTTCTGCTTTCGCTTCTGCAACCTCTGGTTTGTTTTGCAATGCAGAAATCAAGTTTCTGATTGGAGACTGAAGCAATCCTATGATTTCTCCAATCATCTCTTCTTTAGACTTGATATTCGCTAGAGTATCTAATTGGTCATCACCAATATAGAAAGTTTCTTGCAAATAAGCTGATTTCAAAGCAGGGAATGCTCCATTCTTTCTGAAATTCTTGATAAGTTTTGCAGGAGCATTTGCTACTTCTGCTACCATCAATGCAGAGTTCCCTTTGAATGTAGAGAACATTTCTGAGTAATCTACTCCCTCCACTTGTTCCATCGCTTTTTGAAGCAATGTATTTTTTACAACTCTAAGCGTAACATTACTTTTAAATGCTTGTCTTCTAAAATCTGAAGTAGCAGCAGCATTCATTCCTTCAAGATTTGCTACATAAACCACTTTGGCATCTTGTAACAATTCTTTTAATTCTTGTATTACTAATACTTTTTCTTCTTTTGTCATTGTCTTTCAGATTTTAGTTTACAGATTTAGTATCGATAGCAATACCTGGACTCATTGTAGAAGAAAGGTAAATACTCTTCACATAAGTTCCTTTTGCTGCAGTTGGTTTTAATTTGATTAAAGCCTGAATAAGCTCTTGTGCATTCTCTCTAATCTTATCTGCATCGAAAGATACTTTACCAATACCTGCATGTACAATACCATATTTATCCACTTTGAAATCAATTTTACCTGATTTCACCTCTGCTACTGCTTTACCTACTTCCATAGTAACTGTTCCAGACTTAGGGTTTGGCATTAGACCTCTTGGACCCAATACTCTACCCAATGGACCTAGTTTACCCATCACAGCTGGCATAGTAACAATAACATCTACATCTGTCCAACCGTTTTTGATTTTTTCTAAGTACTCATCTAGACCTACATGGTCAGCACCAGCAGCTTTTGCTTCTGCTTCTTTATCAGGAGTAACCAAAGCCAATACACGAACATCTTTACCTGTTCCATGAGGAAGAGAAACTACCCCTCTTACCATTTGATTAGCTTTACGAGGATCTACACCTAATCTCACAGCGATATCTACAGAAGCATCAAATTTTGCTGTATTTACTTCTTTTACTAAGGCTGAAGCTTCTTCAAGGCTATATGCCTTATTTTTTTCTAGCTTAGCTACAGCTTCCTTTTGCTTTTTAGTTAATTTTGCCATTCCTTAATTTTTAAGCGTTAGGTTTCGTTCCTGTTACTTTTAATCCCATTGATCTTGCTGTACCAGCAACCATACTCAAAGCTGAATCTAATGTAAAGCAGTTAAGATCTGCCATTTTATCTTCAGCTATTTTTTGTACTTGCTCCCAAGTTACAGAACCTACTTTGTTTCTGTTAGGCTCCCCAGATCCTTTCTTTACCTTAGATGCCTCTAAAAGCTGAACTGCTGCTGGAGGTGTCTTAATGATAAATTCGAAAGATTTATCCTCATAAACTGTAATTACTACAGGAAGGATTTGACCTGGCTTATCTTGCGTTCTTCCATTAAATTGTTTACAAAACTCCATAATGTTCACCCCTGCAGAACCCAATGCTGGACCTACTGGTGGAGAAGGGTTAGCTGCCCCTCCTTTCACTTGAAGTTTTACCATTTTAAAGACTTTCTTTGCCATGTTTCTTTATTAAAATAAATTAAAAATAAAAAATGTGGAAGCATTTTATAAATCTGTAAATGAATAGTTGAAATATCCTTCTCACCTGAATATTTCAACTCCATTTACGGACTGCAAAATTATAAATTTATTTCTTATCTACAAAAATAAATTTACTTTTTATTCTAAATATCAATAAAAAACCACCCTAAAAAGAGTGGCTGTATTTTAATTAAAGTTTTTCTACTTGCATGTAGCTTAGTTCTAATGGAGTTTCCCTTCCAAATATTCGAACTTTAACTTCTAATTTTTTCTTATCTTCATGAATTTTCTCAATAGAACCATTGAATCCATTAAATGGCCCATCTATAACTTTCACATTTTCTCCTACAACAAAAGGAATCTCTACATCCACTGCAAATTCAGAAAGTTCATCCATTTTCCCCAACATTCTATTAACTTCTGCAGGTCTCATAGGAACAGGATCTCCTCCTTTTGTCAAACTCAAAAACGAAATAACTCCTGGTATATTCTTTATCATATGTGGAATCTCACCCATAAGATTAGCTTCTACCATAAGATATCCTGGATAATAAGGTCTTTCTTTAAAGACTTTTTTTCCATTTTTCATCTGCGCTACCTTTTCCGTAGGAATCACTACTTGAGTAACAAAAGATTCATACCCCAGTCTTCTAACTTCAGTTTCTATATAGGATTTTACTTTATTTTCCTGCCCACTAACGGCTTTCAGAACATACCACTTTAAATCTTCCATGAGAAATATTTTAGTTAAAAAATCCTATAAACAATGAATACAAGTTCTTGATTGATATACTAAAAAGGCTATCTACCCCAAATGTAAATAGGGCCAATATCAATGTAGACACAGCTACAACAACTGTAGAGGACTGTAATTCTTTCCACTTCAGCCATTCAACCTTTTCTCTAAACTCTAAAAAAGAATCTTTAACAAAACTTATAAAACTCATAATATATCACCAATAAGAAAAAACTAAGGAAATCCCATCTATGATTACACAATAAATAAAATATACCTTAGTCTAAATTTGCACGGGCACTAGGATTCGAACCCAGATCAACGGTTTTGGAGACCGGTATCCTACCATTGGACGATGCCCGTAGTTTGATTTAAATTTAAAAGTTTTCCCGAAAGATCCCTTTCGGGAAAACTTTATTATACTAAATAATTAGTCTAAAATTTCAGTTACTTGACCAGCACCTACTGTTCTACCTCCTTCTCTAATCGCAAATCTAAGACCTACATTAAGAGCGATTGGTTGTAACAATTCTACTGTAATTGTCAAGTTATCACCAGGCATTACCATTTCTACACCATCAGGCAAGAAAATTTCACCTGTAACATCCGTTGTTCTTACATAGAACTGAGGACGATATTTGTTGTGGAATGGAGTGTGTCTTCCTCCTTCTTCTTTAGAAAGGATATAAACCTCAGCTTTGAATTTTTTATGTGGAGTTACAGATCCTTGTTTAGCGATAACCATACCTCTTCTGATATCAGTTTTCTCGATACCTCTCAACAATAGACCAACATTATCTCCAGCTTCTCCTCTGTCAAGGATTTTTCTAAACATCTCTACCCCTGTTACAGTAGAAGTTAATTTTTCAGCACCCATACCAATGATATCTACAGGATCACCTGTATTGATAACACCAGACTCAATTCTACCTGTAGCCACAGTACCTCTACCTGTAATAGAGAATACATCTTCTATCGGCATCAAGAACGGCTTATCTTGATCTCTCACTGGTTGCTCGATCCAGTTATCTACAGCGTTCATCAATTCTTCTACTGTAGCAACCCATTTAGGCTCACCATTAAGAGCACCAAGAGCAGAACCTTTGATGATTGGAGAGTTATCTCCATCATATTCATAAGAAGAAAGAAGATCTCTCAACTCAAGTTCTACCAATTCTAACAATTCTGGGTCATCCACCATATCCACTTTGTTCATGAACACAACGATTCTTGGAACATTTACCTGACGACAAAGCAAGATATGCTCTCTCGTTTGTGGCATAGGCCCATCAGTTGCAGCACACACAAGGATAGCTCCATCCATTTGAGCAGCACCAGTTACCATGTTTTTAACATAATCGGCGTGACCAGGACAGTCTACATGGGCATAGTGTCTGTTTTCTGTTTCATATTCAATATGTGAAGTATTAATTGTAATACCTCTTTCTTTTTCTTCTGGAGCTGAGTCAATTGCAGAGAAATCTCTCTTTTCAGCCAATCCTTTGTCTGACAATACTTTAGATATTGCAGCAGTCAAAGTAGTCTTACCGTGGTCAACGTGACCAATTGTACCAATGTTCAAGTGCGGTTTACTACGATTAAACGTTTCCTTTGCCATGATTTAAATTATTTTATGTTTAAACTATTTTTTCAATTCAGTGTGCAAATATAATCATTTTTTTGAATATCAAGAAAAAAAATAAAAAAATATATATTTCTATTCTTTACCTTATATATCTAATCAAAAAAATCTCAAAGAAAATTCTTTGAGATTTTTAATTATTCATCCTAATTATAAGGACTCAAAAACAGTTCTACTTCCTGTTTTTTGAATTGGTCTATAATTATGATTATACAAATCTGTGAACTTTTTAAGTTGTGCATCAGAAATTGTCACAACATCTTTGAACACTATCCAGTTCATACCTTGTGAACAAGGAGGAGTTGTAAGTGATCCTGTATAGTTATAATATTTTTTATTGGTTGGCAACATCGCCAATGGATTTATTGTATTAGTCGTAGTAACTTCTTGATTCTTAACACTAGGGAAAGAATTGATATATTGTGCGAACTGAGCATTATCCGCTCCTCCTCCTTTAATCAATAATCCTAAAATAACGATAGCTCCTGTAGTTTCGTTTTGGTGAACAAAATGTACTTCCAATGGCAACGATTTACCATCTATATAATGTTCACTATGCCCATGATAATGGAATTGTTTAAGTTTATAGGCAACTCCATTGTAGGTAATACTACTTTTTCCGTCTGTATTAATTTGTACAGTATGCCCATTGTTCACAGCCTTAGCAGAAAATGCTGAATAATTAAAAGTAATCGCTGGAAGCGTTGCCTTTGTAGTTGCAGTAGTTACGATGTCAATCGGTGACTGAACCAATCCCGCACACTCAGAATACCCTTGATTATGCCAGTTAGGGTTTTCATAATCCCAGTGAGCTTGTTTAGAATCAGGAATTTGAACTTCCTCTTCCCTTGAACACGCAGCGAGAGCTAAAAAAGCTCCACATAAAAGAACCTTTCTCATAATGTTATAATTTAAATTTTTGATTGTTTTAGTTTTAAATACAAAGAAACTTTTTTACTATTATGTTTGTTTCTTTTAGTCATTAGGGATATAACTGCGTTTTTTATAAAATATTTTATCTGATTATATGATAAAAATCATGTTTTTTTCAAAAACATTGGTTTTCAAAAAATAAATAGCTCCAAGGAAATTCCTTAGAGCTATTATTGAGGTTCCGAGCGGATTCGAACCGCTGTAGATGGTTTTGCAGACCACTGCCTAGCCGCTCGGCCACGGAACCATTTTTGAATGGTGCAAAAGTAGTAAAAGTTTTTTATTTAATCAAAATATTGACAAATATTTTTCGACTTGAAATTAACTAATTGGTTATCAAATATAATAATGTATTTATTTTTACTTTTAAAATAAATTTGACTTCTACTATGCTCTATTTTTCCGATATTTGGCAAGTGAAATAGGCAGAAGCAGCCTTTAAATTAACTTTTCAGGGAAATGAATTACATCAGCGTAGAAAATCTTACCAAAACATATGGCATAGCTACTTTATTTGAGGATATTTCTTTTAATATCAATGAGGGGGACAAAATCGCCATCATTGCCAAAAACGGAAGTGGAAAAACTACTTTGCTCAATATCCTAATGGGCAAAGACTTTGCAGATAGCGGGATGGTAGTCATCAATAAAGATATTCAAGTGGTTTTATTTGACCAAGAAATACACTTTGAGAGCGGACAGACCATCACAGAATTTATCATGAGTCTAGATTCGCCACCTATGCAGGCATTGAGAAATTACCAAAAGTCGCTGACTTCTGATGATACCGAATTCATAGAAAGGGCGTTCATAGAAATGGAAAACCAAAAAGCATGGGGGCTGGAAAACGAAATGAAACAAATCCTCTCCCAGCTAAAAATAACCGACCTAAACGCCAAAATGGACAATCTCTCTGGCGGGCAGATAAAACGCGTAGCCCTCGCCAAACTCCTGATAGAAACGAGAGTGGAACACAAACACACACTACTAATCATGGACGAGCCTACCAACCACCTAGATGTAGATATGGTGGAATGGCTGGAACAATACCTATCCAGAGCCATGGTTACCCTGCTTCTTGTAACGCACGACCGCTATTTTCTTGACAGCGTGTGTGACATTATCTGGGAAATAGAAGATAAAAAACTCTATGTCCATAATGGTGCCTATGCCCAATATTTGGAAAATAAAAGCATACGAGAAGACAATCTAAACGCCACCATAGACAAAGCCAACAACCTCTACCGAAAGGAACTGGAGTGGATGCGCAGACAGCCGAAAGCCAGAACCACAAAGTCCAAAAGCCGTATAGAAGCCTTCTACGAAACAGAGAAAACTGCTAAAATGGACACCAAAAAGCAGGAATTAGAACTGGATTTTGGGATGAAAAGGCTGGGAAAAAAGATTTTGGAGCTGAGAAACATCAATAAAAAATTTGGAGATAAAATCATTTTGGATAATTTCAGTTATCAGTTTCAGCGAGGCGAAAAAGTCGGCATCATAGGAAAGAACGGCGTAGGAAAATCTACCCTGCTGAACATCATCCAAGGTCTGGAAACCTACGACAGCGGAGAAATAGAAGTAGGAGAAACCATTAAATTCGGGTATTTTTCCCAAAAAGGACTTATCTACAAGGAAGACCAGCGAGTGATAGATTTCATGAAAGACATCGCGGAATATTATCCTCTCGCAAATGGAAAAAGTATCTCGGCATCGCAGTTTTTAAAAATGTTTCTTTTCAATGAACAGACACAATACACCACCATTTCAAACCTAAGCGGCGGCGAAAGAAGAAGACTATATCTGATTTCCGTACTCTTCCAAAACCCAAATTTCCTCATTTTTGATGAGCCGACTAATGATTTAGACCTGCCTACGCTTACCGTGCTGGAGAGTTTCTTGGTACAGTTTCAGGGCTGTCTTATCATTGTTTCGCACGATAGATATTTTATGGATAAAATTGTAGACCATTTGCTAGTCTTCGAAGGCGAAGGAAAAATAAAGGATTTCATTGGCTCTTTTACAGAATACAGAGACCAACTTTCCCAAAGCAAGAACACCAAGAAAAGCGAACCTGCTAAACCCGTAGAAGAAAAACAAAATAAAAATACCAATTCTAAAAGAAAACTCAGCTTCAAGGAGCAAAAGGAATTGGAAAACATAGAAAAAGAAATGCCTGTTTTAAAGGAAAAACAAGATGAAATTTTAGAAAAACTGAATAACGAAACGGATTACAGCGTTATTTCTGAACTTTCGCAGAAGTTGGAAGAAACCACCAGCCAATTAGAAGCCCACGAAATGCGCTGGCTGGAATTACAAGAAATTTTAGAGTAATATTCCTTTTGTATAAAGACAAATAAAATCCCGCTTGCTAAACAGCAGCGGGATTTTTGTATTTAGAAATGGGATGGATTATTTCCCTCCATCCATTTTCTTTTTCAATTCTGCAAGAGCATCAATGTCTCCAAGAGTTGTTTTTTCTTCGCTTGAAGAAGACTTAGCTGCAGCTTCTTTTACATTTTTCTTTTCTTCATCTCTGAAAAGACCTGTGTGAGAAACTACTACTCTCTTGAATTCTTTGTTGAACTCAATTACTTTAAACTGAGCTTCTTCTCCTTTCTTGATTTTAGAACCATCTTCTTTTTCTAACAATCTTGAAGGGCAGAATGCTTCTACTTCTGCATCTTCGAACTGAACCTGAGCTCCTTTATCAAAAACATCTACTGCTGTTCCTGTATGTACAGTTCCTTCAGCGTATTTAGATTCGTATTTATCCCAAGGGTTTTCAGTCAATTGTTTGTGTCCAAGAGAAAGTCTTCTTGCTTCTGTATCAAGTTCTAGAACTACTACATCTAGTTTATCTCCTACAGCGCAGAACTCAGATGGATGCTTGATTTTCTTAGTCCAAGAAAGGTCAGAGATGTAGATAAGTCCATCTATTCCTTCTTCCAATTCTACAAACACACCGAAGTTAGTAAAGTTTCTAACAGTTCCTTTGTGCTTAGAACCTACTGGATATTTAGACTGGATGTCAGCCCATGGATCTGGAGTCAATTGTTTGATTCCCAATGAAATTTTTCTTTCATCTTTATCCAAAGTAAGCACTACTGCTTCTACCTCATCACCGATTTTCACGAAATCTCCTGCACTTCTAAGGTGAGTAGACCAAGACATTTCAGAAACATGGATAAGTCCTTCTACACCTGGAGCGATTTCTACGAATGCACCATAGTCAGCAAGAACTACTACTTTTCCTTTTACTTTGTCTCCTACTTTCAAGTCAGCAGAAAGAGCTTCCCACGGATGTGGTTCTAGCTGTTTCATACCAAGCTGAATTCTTGTTTTCTCATCATCAAAATCAAGGATTACCACTTTTACAGTTTGTCCTTCAGAAAGGAATTCTGATGGGTGGTTTACTCTTGACCAAGAAAGGTCTGTGATGTGGATAAGTCCATCTACACCACCAAGGTCGATGAATACTCCGTAAGAAGTAATGTTTTTAACAGTTCCTTCTAGAACTTGTCCTTTCTCTAATTGAGAAATGATTTCTTTTTTCTGTCCTTCGATATCAGCTTCGATAAGAGCTTTGTGAGAAACTACCACATTTTTGAACTCTGGGTTGATTTTCACTACTTTGAACTCCATCGTTTTTCCTACGAATTGGTCGTAGTCTTTGATAGGCTTCACATCGATCTGAGAACCTGGTAAGAATGCTTCGATACCGAAAACATCTACGATCATACCTCCTTTTGTTCTAGACTTCACGAAACCATTTACGATTTCACCAGACTGGTGGTATTCATTTACTTTATCCCAAGCTTTCAGCGTTCTTGCTTTTTTGTGAGAAAGCTGAAGCTGACCTGTTTTGTCTTCTCTTCTGTCTACCATTACTTCCACTTCATCACCTACTTTTAGGCCAGAGTTGTAACGGAATTCGTTGAGAGAAATTACTCCCTCAGACTTGAAGTTGATATCTACGATAGCTTCTTTGTCTGTAAGTCTTACCACTTTTCCGATGATTACATCAGATTCGGAAAGGTCGTTCAAAGAACCTTTGTAGATTTCTTCTAATTCATTTTTTTCTTTTCTGTCCTCAGCGTTAAGACCAGACTCGAAAGAATCCCAGTCAAACTGCTCTGGAGCCACATTTTGGTTCATAAGAACCTCTTCTTGTTTTGACATAAAAATATCACTTTGTATTCCTTTTTTCTCAGTATTGGCGGTGCGTGGGACTGAAAAATCGGGAAGAAGTTAAGTATAAATTTTCTCTGTTTTCGCCAAAATTTCCCACAAAAACGCTGCAAAGATAATCTTTTTTTTGAATTAAAGCTTTAATAATCAAAGTTTCTCTTTTTTATTTAATTCCATTTTCAAAAAAGTTATTTTTTCTTGGTTTTAGAATTTAAATTATTGAAAAACAAACTATTCCTAAAAATCCTACTCTTACACTCCAAAAAACTATATAAATAGACATTTCTTTCTATTTTAATGAAAAAATATTGTAAAAAATTTTTAAATTTGTACGAATAATTTTTTAAAAAATAATATTATGAAAGCAAAAAAATTCATCGCTGCGGGTATTTTAGCAGCATCACTACTGGGGTTACAATCTTGTAACAAAGCAAAAGAAGCTGTAAATGCAGCAAAGGAAGCAGCAAATGAGGCTTCGGGAAAAGAAAAGATTGATTATAAACTATTTTCTGATCCAGCACAAACTAAAAAATGGTATGATGCCGTAGTAGAAAAACTCGGCGAAAATGCAAAAGTAACTGATGAAGTAAGATTTCTGGTTACCAAAAATTCTGATAAAGTGGTTAAAACAGATGATTTAGATGAACTTATGGTAAATATTGTTTACCAAGACAATGAGGATAAAAGAAGAGTGCAGGGAATCAGTTATTCTTCTAATTCAGGATGGAAAGCTCCTGAGGTTATGGAAATTGATGTAATCGGTGGTAATCCAGAGGATTTCCGTTTGGAAGACGAGTTATTTGACTTTAAAGAAGTAACAGCTGAAACAATACAAAAAGTAGTAGATGATGCTTGGAAGAAATACAAAGATGATGAGAAGTTTGAATACCAATATGTTTATACCATTGAAATTAAAAAGAATTTGATAGATGTTTCTATAAAAGGAAAACTGAAATCTAATGGACAAGAAAAATTTGGTTACTACAAAACAGATTTCAAAGGAAATCCTGTAAAATAAAAATCAATAGCAAGAAACCGCAGAGCCTTCTGCGGTTTTTTTATTGAGTATAAAAAACGCTGGGATTTGGTTTTGATACAATTAAATTGTTACTTCGTAAAAAATAATTAAATTTGCCCACTATGGAAAACAAAGTGAATAGTAAAAGTATAGAAGCCATCAAGGAAGTTCTGCGGAATTACTTGAAAGAAAAG
Organism: uncultured Flavobacteriaceae bacterium; assembly: GCA_963518955.1. Classification (GTDB taxonomy): domain Bacteria; phylum Bacteroidota; class Bacteroidia; order Flavobacteriales; family Weeksellaceae; genus JABCPE02. Next base: position 88,562 of record CAUQKI010000001.1, read on the forward strand.
GGACTGAGAAACACTCCTGAGAGATACACTATTTTAGAGGAGATATACAATTACGACAAGCACTTTAATGTAGATGACCTCTATCTACTAATGCTGCAGAAAAAATACCACATCAGTAAGGCAACTATCTACAACACGATAGAGGTTTTTCTAGATGCCGGGCTGGTCAGAAAACATCAGTTCGGCGAAAGTTCCACCTATGAAAAATCCTATTTTGATCGCCAGCACGACCATATCGTTATCTACAAAGATAGTTCGCAGAAAGAAATAGAGGAAATCATAGAGTTTTGCGACCCAAGAATCCAAGCGATAAAGGAATCCATAGAAAGCACTTTCGGTGTATCCATAGACAGCCACACGCTCTATTTCTACGGACAAAAGAAGGAGGCCACTCCATAAAAACACCCATTTTATGACAAAAAAACTGTTTATATCTTTTTTCCTGCTGTCCACTTTGTTTGTCTTTGGGCAGATTACTTCCATAAACGGCAATTTGGAAAAAGACCCTTTTTTTGAACAAAAACAAGAAGGAAAAGATGAGCCTGTAAAGGTAAAAATTATCCATGCAGACCTTACCCAGAAAAGACAAGATTTGTTCGATGGAAATACCTTCATGACAGGAAATGTGCATCTAGAACATAAAGGCTCTACACTAAAAGCCGACACGGTGATTTTCTATTCCGAAGCGAACTTCGCCAAGGCCATAGGGAACACCCAGCTGCAGACCTCTGACAGCAACCTAATCACCGCAGGAGAAATCCAGTATGACGGCAACTCCCAGCGTGGAATCGCAAGGAAAAATGTAGTCCTCACCGACCCTAAACAAACCATAAAAACGGATATTCTCTACTATGACCGAATTCCGAACACGGCCTATTTCAACACGGGAGGAACTATCTATAATGGCAGCAACACCATCAGAACCAAAACTGCCACCTACAACATCACCAGCCGAGTGGTAGATGTCACAGGAAATGTAAATATAGATAACAGCCAATACCAAGTGCAAGGAACTAAAATCAAACAAAATCAAAACACCAACACCGCAGAGTTCTACGGCCCTACTACGATTATCAACAAAAGTAATCCATCCAACTCGGTATACACAGAGAAAGGATACTATAAAATGAACAGCAAGGAGGTCGTTCTCAGCAAGAATTCACGAATCTACTACAATGGGAAAACCCTGAAGGGCGATGCCATGTATTACAACCAAAACACAGGCTTCGGAACTGCAAAAGGAAATGTACTGCTGGATGACCCGCGGGAAAACCGCTTTGTAAGAGGCTCTTATGGCGAGATATTTGAAAATAAAGATTCTGCGATGATTACAGGAAAGCCTTATGCTGTGAAAATCTTTAAAAACGATTCACTATTTTTCTCTGCCGAAAGAATCATCGCTTACCAAAAAGCCGATTCCAGCAGAATGAAAAAAAGTTTCCTGAAAGCCTATCACAAAGCCAGAATGTTCAAATCTAATGCACAGGCAAGAGCTGATTCACTTAGCTTTAATGAAACTGATGGAGAGCTTCACCTCATCAGAAAACCTATTTTCTGGACAGGTGAACGACAAGTGACAGGCGATGTTATCAAAGCTTACCTCAACACACAAAGCGAGAGCATAGATTCTTTAAAAGTAATCGGAAACGCTCTAGCAATCAGCAAGGTAGATTCTATCAATCTAAAAGATGAATTTAATCAAGTGAAAGGAAAACAGATGATAGCCTACTACAAAAACAACAATATTCATCTGATAAAAGTAACCGAAAACGCACAGGCTATCAACTATGTAGAAAGCCAAAACGCAAAGACAAAAAACATGGACAGGCTAGGCATTTCGCTTTCGTCATGTGGAGAAATTGAGGCGCTTTTCGAGGAACAAAAACTACACATCGTAGCGTGTAACATCGGTGCAAATACGGACATATATCCTATGAGCAAAATAGCTCCAGAGAAGCGGAAATTCCCAGAGTTTAACTGGAATACCAAAGACCGCCCACGGAAATGGAGGGATATATTCTTGGACTCGCCTAAAAATGTAGAAATCATCTACGAAACAGACACCACCCTCTATGACCAAGCGGAAAACAAACGCAGGAAAGAGGAAGAAAAGAAAAACGCCAACAAAATAAAACGAGTAAAAAAATAATAAAAAGAAAAAGCACCTGAAATCAGGTGCTTTTCTTATTCCTCTCCTTCTGGAAGATCTTCGTCTTCTACATTCTGAGCTATTTTTCTTATCTCTAATTTATGAGCGATGAGGTCTAAATTTTCTACTCTATTTTTGAAAATCTTTATCGCTGTGAAAACCGCCTCCTCAAAGGAATGAGCATCCGCAACGCCCTTCCCTGCAATATCATAAGCAGTTCCATGGTCTGGCGATGTTCTGATGAGCGGCATTCCTGCGGTATAGTTCACTCCGTTTTCATACGCTATGGTTTTGAATGGTGTGAGCCCTTGGTCATGATACATCGCTAAAACTCCATCAAAATGCTTGTATTTTTCTGGCTGGAAGAAACTATCCGCTGGATAAGGCCCAAAAGCCATAAAACCTTGGTCGAACAATTCCTTGATGGCTGGTTCTATGATTTCTTTTTCCTCCATTCCTATCGTTCCGCCATCACCCGAGTGTGGATTCAGCCCTAGCACTGCGATTTTTGGTCTTTCGATGGAGAAATCCAGTTTCAGACAGTTGTTCATCTGTTTTACTTGGTCTATTATCCTTTGTTTCGTAATCGTTTCCGCTACTTTCGCTAGTGGAATATGATGAGTAGAAACAGCAACTTTTAAATCTTCTGTCACCAAAAACATCAATCCTTTGGCAGCGAATTTTTTCTCCAAATACTCGGTATGCCCTGTGTATGGGAAACCGTGTTTTATCATTTCATCCTTGTTGATGGGTGCAGTTACCAGCACATCTATTTCACCTTTCATCAGGGCATTTGTGGCAGCTTCCAACGAATCTATCGCTAGCTTGGTAGATTCCTCTGTGGGCATACCAAACTTTACCTCCATTTCATCTTTGCGAAGATTTACAATGTTTATCTGCCCATCTACCGCCTCGGAGGTGTGGAGGATATAGTTAAAATTAAACTGCAGTTTGAATACATTTTTCTGAAAAGAAAAGAGCTTCCCTGAACCAAAAATCACAGGCGTGAAAAAATCCAGCATACTCTTGTCTTTCAATGTTTTAAGAATGATTTCTGGACCTATTCCATTATAGTCTCCGATAGAAATTCCTACTTTTATTTTATGTTTAAATTCCATTTTGCTTAACTTTGGGTCTTAAAAGAGCAAAATTAGTTTAATTTTTTGAGAAGAAAACAGATTTATCCAAAAATACTTTAAATTTATGTTTACAGGAATAGTAGAAGCCACTGCCACAGTAGAAAATATAGAAACTCAGGGAACAAGTGTTCATTTTACGATGAGCTGCCCTTTTACAGATGAACTAAAAATAGACCAAAGTCTTTCTCATAACGGCTGCTGCCTGACCATAGAAAAAATTGAAAATCAGCTATATGGAGTAACTGCGATACAAGAAACCTTGGAAAAAACCAATCTGGGAAGCTGGAAAATAGGCACAAAAGTAAATCTAGAAAGATGCGTGCTGATGAACGGCAGGCTAGACGGGCATATCGTGCAGGGACATGTAGACCAAACGGGGACAATAAAATCCATTGAAAACCTAAACGGCAGCCACTACATCACGATAGCATACACCGAGAAAGACGGATTTACTACCGTTCCACAAGGGTCTATCACCATGGACGGCATCAGCCTAACCGTGGCTCACAGCGGAGAAAATGAGTTTTCGGTGGCGATAATTCCTTACACTTGGGAACATACTAATTTAAAGAATTTAGAGATTGGCAGTAAAGTAAATTTGGAATTTGACATCATTGGGAAATATGTAGCAAAACTTATGAAAAAATAGCCCATGAGCTCCATCATCAAAGGAAATATACGAACGAGAATTTTCTTCGGATTTATGCTGGTTACCCTACTGAGTATCATAGGTGTAACGGTGATTTCCTATCTCGTTTTCAAAAAAAACACCGAAACCCAAAACAAAGAAAGACTACGCCAAACAGTAGAAATTCTGATGGCTTCACTAGACTATGCAGTGAGCCACACGACTGTAACCGAAGAAAACATAAAACCCATTTTGGAGAAAAAAATCTTAGAAATCTCCGATATCAACAAGCAGGATATTATCATTTATAATCTACAAGGGAAATTCCTGCTTTCTAACAAAGAGAAAAACCAAGTTTCTCCACAAGAAATTCCAGAAGAAGTCCTAAAAAAAATCCTAAAAAAGGGAAATAGATTTGATGTTGTGGAATACATAAAAGATGAGGAAGACAATCTAACAGCTTCTTACATCCCACTTCTAAACAACATGCTGGAGCCTGTCGCCATTGTTTTTTTCCCTTTTTATCATAGTGATAACACCCGATTGGATACCTTTAATCAGTATATCCAAATCATGGTTGCGGCGAACATCATTATCATCATGCTTGGAATATGGCTCAGCTGGAGAATTTCCGATGAACTCACGAAAAACATTAGGAAAATTTCACAAAAAATCACACAAATAGACCTTAATGAAGAACTAAAACCCATCCGATATTATAACGATGATGAATTTACTCCGCTCATCAATTCCTATAACCGAACCATACGGATGATAGAGGAACAAAAAAAACTACTATTCTTCAAAGAGAAAGAGTCTGCATGGCGCGAAATGGCGAAACAGGTGGCCCATGAAGTCAAAAATCCGCTGACTCCCATGAAACTCCTCATTCAAAATTTTGAAAGGAAATTTGATAAAAACGACCCTGAGATAGAAGATAAAGTAAAAAAACTCTGCTCCTCCATGGAAGACCAGATAGACCTAATAGCAAAAGTAGCTGGAGCTTTTTCAGAGTTTACGAAACTACCCGAAAAAAAGAATGAAGTAATCAATGTGAACAATGAGATTTTATCCCTCATAAGGATTTTTGATGATAAAAATGAAATTACATTTTACCCTAAACAGAATAATATTCTCATCAACTTTGATAAATCTTTCTTCCAAAGGATAATGACCAACCTCATCCTAAATGCCCAGCAAGCAAAAAATGAGAAGCAAGACTTTTTTATCAAAATCAATCTGGAACTTTTAAATAAAAAAATAAGCCTATCCATAGAGGATAACGGAAACGGAATCCCTGAGGACAAATTAGAAAAAATCTTTGAACCCAATTTCACCACCAAATCCAGCGGAACAGGCCTTGGACTGGCAATGGTAAAAAGAATGATAGAAGACTATAAGGGAGAAATCTCCATCCGCTCCAAAGAAGGAAAAGGAACTACACTTATGATTATCCTCCCTACAAATATGTAAAAAAGAATGAAAGCCCTAAAATCCCTTAATCCCTATTTTTGGAAACATAGAAATATGCTTTCGCTAGGGGTATTATTTATTTTTCTCAGTAATTTTTTCAATATCTTCTGGATACAATATCTGGGAGATACCATAGATGCTATACAGCAGGTTTTGAGCAGTGAAAACACTGACAGCGACACTATTATAAAAACTCTTCTTATCAATGGAGGCATCATCATAGGCTCATCCATCATTGCAGGAGTTTTTCGGTTCATGATGAGACAGACCATCATAGTGACATCCAGAAAAATAGAATACGAACTAAAAAACGAAATCTACCAGCACTACCAAAGCCTTTCCCTTACAAATTTCAAAAAGACAAGTATAGGCGACCTTATGAACCGCCTCAGCGAGGACATTATCGCCATTAGAATGTATCTCGGCCCTGGCGTGATGTATGTAGCGAACCTCATCATCTTGCTGATGATTACCAGTTTTTATATGATAAGGACTGATTTGGAAATGACGCTCGTTATCCTCATTCTGCTTCCTATATTTTCTCTTTCCGTGTATAAAGTAAGTGGAATTGTAGGAAAAAAATCAAAACTAATGCAGGAAAGCCAGTCGGCCATTTCTACTTTCGTGCAGGATAGTTTTTCGGGAATTAGAGTGGTGAAATTCTTTAACAAAGAAAAATATGTCCAAGACAAATACGGCGAGAAAATCAAAAATTACCAAAACAGAGCCGTAGATTTAGCCAAATACGAAAATTTCTTTTACACTTCTATGATTTTGATTGTGGGAATTTTGGATATCGCTATTTTATTCATCGGCGGGCAGAAATACATTGATGGAGAAATCAACATCGGTATGATTGCCAATTTCTTTATGTATGCCAATGCTATGGTGATTCCATTCAGTACCGTAGGCTGGGTGACTTCTATCAACCAACGGGCAGAAGCCTCCATGCAGAGGATAAATGAGTTTATGGATATTCATTCCGATATCGTTAATACCAATCATGATATCTACGAAATCAAAGGCGATATAGAATTCCGAAATGTGAGCTACACCTATCCCAATACAGGCATCAAAGCTGTGGAGAATTTAAGTTTTAAAGTAAATGCGGGAGAATTCATCACCATCACAGGAAAAACAGGAAGTGGGAAATCTACCGTCGCTCTCCTTCTTTGCAGACTGATAGACCCAGATGAAGGAGAAATACTGATAGATGGCAAAAACCTAAAAGAACATAATCTGGAACTTTACCGAAAATTCATCGGCTACATTCCGCAGGAAAGTTATCTTTTCTCTGACACGATAGAGAATAACATCGGCTTTGCGATAGACAATCCTACGCCTGAACTGATAGAAAAATTCGCAAAAATAGCCGACATTCATAATGATGTGATGCTCTTCAGAGACAAATACCAGACCGTGGTAGGTGAGCGAGGCGTGATGCTTTCAGGTGGGCAGAAACAAAGAATCTGCATCGCCAGAGCCCTTATCAAACAGCCTCAAATCGTGATTTTTGATGACTGTCTATCGGCTCTTGACACCAAAACCGAACAAAACATTTTGACCAATATAGAAAAGGAAGTTGCCAACTGCACTGCCATCATCATCACCCACAGAGAAACCGTGGCGAGCAGTAAAAAAATAAATCTGTAAACCAAATACATGATTTTTGATAGTTTTTTTGATTTTTTCTATGAAAGTTTAAAAAATTATCTTAAATTTGTTGAGCATTATTAAAATAACAATAAAATGAGTGATTACAAAGAACGCCAAGAAAATGAAATTTTTACAAAGGTGTTAAAAGCAGGAAGGAGAACTTATTTCTTTGATGTGAGAGAAACAAAAGCAGGCGACTACTATCTTACTATCACAGAAAGCAAGAAAAATTTTAATGAAAGTGGTGAAGCAACTTTTGAAAAACACAAAATCTATCTTTACAAAGAAGATTTCAAAGGTTTCTTAGAAATGTTTAATGAAACTAAAGATTTCATTATTGAACAAAAAGGAGAAGATGTAATTTCTGAAAAACACGACAAAGACTTCAAATCCCGTTCTTTCACGATAGATTCTGACGAGGATTTTTAAGAAATTATATTTATATAAAAAATGGAGCTTTATAATGGCTCCATTTTTTATTTTAGTTCAAAATCATCTCGGTCTCTGAGAACTTTAAATTTCTGTCTAAAAGAATTTAGTTTCTCCAAATCTATATTTGCTGATATGATATCTCCATTTTTATCTGATATCTCTGTCCCATCTGCATAAAAGCAATGGGTGCTTTCTGGATAATTCAGCCCAGAACCATCTATCCCTATCCTATTAACACCGAACACAAACGACTGGTTTTCAATAGCTCTAGCTCTCAACAGTGTTTCCCATGCCAAAATACGAGGTTCAGCCCAGCTGGCTACATCTATCATTACATCATAATTATCTACATTTCTAGCAAATACAGGAAATCTCAAATCATAGCACACCAGAAGCAAAAACCTAACTCCTTTATAATCAACCACTACACGCTCCTTCCCTGGTGTATAGATTTTGTCCTCTCCACCAAAAGAAAACAAGTGTTTTTTATCGTATTGATGGACTTTCCCAGAAGGTTCCACGAAATAAAATCTATTATAAAACTGTCCATTTTCCTTCACTGAAACACTCCCTCCCACTGCTGATTTTTTCTTTTCCGCAAAACGCTTCATCCATGCAAGGGTTTCGCCTTTACTATCCGCTACCTCTTCCGTATCAACACAAAATCCAGTAGTAAACATCTCTGGAAGAAGAAATATATCCGCTTGTTCATCTTTTAATTTTTCTTCAATGATATTGATATTCTCCTCTGGAGATTTCCATCGAATATCCAAATTTAACGCTGTTATTTTCATTTTTTCTGATTTTTGATTGTAAATCTATTATTTTTATTTTTAATCCAAAAATATTTAATAATGTTTTTATTACCTTTGCACGATTTTAATTTTAAATTTGATGGATTTAGCAATACAAATATTTCAGTTCATTCTAAGTATTTCTATTTTAGTAGCTCTTCACGAATTAGGACATTATCTTCCTGCAAAGTGGTTCAAGACCCGCGCAGAGAAATTCTTCCTATTTTTTGACCCTTGGTTTTCTTTATTTTCAATGAAAAAAATCAACGGAAAATGGCAATACAAATTTTTCTCTAAAAATCAGCCTGATACAGAAGTTATTGAGATAGATGGAGAAAAAAAGGAAGTTCCTATCAATACAGAAAACCTGCCTGATGACGACTGGAGAAAGCACAAAGACAGCACAAGATGGGGTATCGGCTGGCTGCCTATGGGTGGTTATGTAAAGATAGCAGGAATGGTGGATGAAAGCATGGATACGGAACAACTGAAAAAACCTGCTGAACCTTGGGAATTCCGTAGCAAACCAGCTTGGCAGAGACTTATCATCATGCTTGGTGGAGTTACCGTTAATTTCTTTTTGGCGTGGATAATTTTCGCTTCATTGAGTTTCTTCAAAGGAGAAGTTTTCTATGATAATTCTAAAATAGAGAATGGAATTTCTGTAAATGAAGCAGGACAAAAAATGGGACTAAAACCAGGAGATAAAATTCTAAAAATAGATGGAAAACCTGCCCTGTCTTTCAATAATTCTGTAATGAACTTGCTCTTTGCTGACCAAGTAACTGTAATGAGAGAAGGAAAAGAAGTAACTTTTGACATCAATAAAGAAGGCGTTGGTGAAGTTCTAAAATCTGGTGGAAGAGGCTATATCGCTCCAAGAGTACTCGTGATAGTGGACTCAGCATTTGCTGGTGGAGCAAAAAAAGCTGGTCTGATGAAGGGCGATAAAATCGTGGGAATCAATGGTAAATCAGTAATGTTCTTTGATGAACTAACAGCTGCTCTTAATGAAAATAAAAATAAAAAAATCAGCTTAGAATTTATTAGAAACGGACAAAACCAAACTGCTGAGGCTAGTGTAGACAAGGAAGGTAAACTTGGCTTTAAAGTAGATGAAGCCCTAGCAATGGCTGTTTTGGAGAAAGCCAAAGAGACCAAAAACTTCGGTTTCTTTGAAGCAATAGGAAGAGGTTTTGAAAGAACAATAGAATCACTAACTCAGCAGGTTAAACAATTTAAAATATTATTCAACAAACAAACCGAAGGCTACAAACAAGTTTCTGGACCAATTGGAATCGTGAAAATGATGCCTACAGAGATTGACTGGGCAGCATTTTGGAGTTTTACTGCGATGTTTTCCGTTTGGTTAGCATTTCTAAACCTGCTTCCTATCCCTGGGCTTGATGGCGGGCATGTGGTATTTACACTTTGGGAAATGATTACAGGAAAACCTGCTTCTCAGAAAGTGTTAGAATATGCACAAATGGCTGGGGTAATCTTGCTTTTAGGGCTGATGCTTCTCGTTTTTGGAAATGACATTTATAAATTATTTTAAAAACATGAATATTTTTCAAACTGATAATGAATAAATTAAGATTAAACTCATGTTTTTATTAGAAAATTATTTGGTTAATATTAAAATACATGCTATATTTGCACCACTAAAAATGAACAAAACGCCTTTTTAGCTCAGTCGGTTAGAGCATCTGACTGTTAATCAGAGGGTCGCTGGTTCGAGCCCAGCAAAAGGCGCCAAAAAAAGAGTTATCAGATGATAACTCTTTTTTTATTCTTAAAACTTTTTACAAATTAAACATTTGTTTTATCCTATCAACTTTGGAAGGAACATTAACACCTTGTAAAACTAAAGATGTTTCTTTTCTTGCATATTTACTATTTTCATCTCTAGAAGCAGAAAGCCAATTGAAAGAACCTTCAATAAGCAATCTATCATCTACACAAATTGTCTTATTATGTATTCCTTTATAAATAATTAATTTCGCACCAGAATCTTTTAGTAATTTTCTTCCTTCTTGGGAGTGAGGTTTTAGCTTTCCATCTACTTTATCTAAATATTCATCTGTAAGTATAGTAACTTTTACTCCTTTGTTAGAAGTTTCTTTTATAAGTTCTGAAATACCATCTTCATTTATGGCATTTATGGAAATAAATGGTGAACTAATGATAATCTCATTAGCAGCAATTTTGAAACATTTTTTCAGAGCATTTCTATGTTCTTCCAATGTAGTTAGATAGTTTACTTTATCTGTATTATCTGTAAACAAGGTGTTTTTTGTATATACAAAGGTATCATCCAAAGAACTATATGGGTAAGTATATAAAAGTTCTGCCAGATTAGATGATGGTGTGTTTTGTCCCTGCTTAAAAATAACCATATTACCAAATACCAAGAAAGAATGTTTAGCTCTAGTTAACGCTACATTTAACATATTATGTTTCCCTCCATAATTCATAAACAAAGGCTTATTAGGATCTGAATCAGTAGGAGAAAACAATATAATTGGTTTCTCTGCTCCCTGTAAAGCATGCACAGTTCCCACAGTCATAGAGTTAGACAATTCCTGAGACAAATTGATTCTAATCAGATTCTTTATATAATCTCTTTGAGCTGAATATGGAGTAATTATCGCAACAATATCTTGTAAAGGTTTATTATAAGCTTTTTCAAGTTTTTCTTTCTGGTCCTTTAACCACAATATAATCGTATTCGCTTCAGCAATATTTCTATTACTAGAATTATATTTTTCACAAAATCCATTGATATGCAAATATCCCACACTAGGAAGATTATGAGATTTTGTATGAGATTTTCCTCCTCTAAGAATCAGACTATTCTGGTACACATACTTATTGGAATAATGAACAATTGGGTCTATACACCTTCTATGCTCTCTGAGCAACACCCCATCTTTAACCTCCCCATTATTAGTTTGGTAAGTGAAATGAGACTTGTATAAAGCTAATTTCATCACACTTCCGCTAGAAGCTAAATATCCACAATCCCTCAAAGATTTAAACTGCTCTTCCGATTCTATTATATGATATTTTTCTGCATTTTTATAATCCACAAATTCTGAAACTCCCCAAATCGGTTCTATCTGATATATATCTCCTACCACAAGAAGTTTTTTTGTAAATACAAAAGACGGAATGGCAACTTCTGGCGAGACCTGTCCCGCTTCATCCACAATCATGGAATCAAAGAGGTCATTATAAAAAACATTTCCTTCTGAAACCGAGTAATAAGAACAATATCTAGGCAGTGTATGAAAAGTAGAAATAAAAAGAGGTGTTAACTTTGCTATTCTTTCAAGTTTTACTTTGTATTTATTTTTACTTCTTTCATTTTTGCTAGCCGCTGTATCTTTATTAGATTGTTCTTTTATAAACTCAACCTCCCTATAATGAACACACAACCAGAATAATTTATGTCTTAGAGAAATATCCAGCTTCACTGCCATATCTTCAATACAGTTTAGCCCTTGATATTCATCTTTTGTTTTTTCTATTAAATTATCCCATTTGTGCTGATACTCCTTATTCCACAATTGTATTTTATATATATAATTTTGATGTCTTTTCTTAGACTCCTCTAATATATTTTCCAATTGTGCGAGTGTATCTTCTAATTGTTTAATTTGTTTTTGCGTACCTAAAACTAACTCATCTGTAGCAGATTGCACTTCAAAATAATTATAAAATTTTGTTTGTGGAGAATACAACTCCTGATGCTCTTTAAGTATCAACTTAAATGCATTTTCTTTAATCTTTTTAAAGTTAGCAAAAGGAAGATGTTTTATATCAAAAGGAAAACTCTGATACTTTTCTTCTAAGAGTTTCTTATATTCCTCCAAAGAGCTGATGAGTGATTTTGTCTTTTGAATACTCTGCTGAACATCTTCTATTTTGTGAAATATCTCATCTTCATTATCAAAATCATTCGCTTTCAAAAGAGCTGGAATGGTGTATTTCAAAAGAGCTACATTTGTATAGTCATCTATCTCTTTTTTACACTCTTCTATAAGTTCTCTCAAATACGCTAGTACACTCTCTATTTTGGTGTTTTTTGAAAAATCATAGTCAAGATGATGATGTTTTACATACTCCTCAAACTTATCAATTACATATTCTACACATTCTCTGATATTTATTTCCTCGTCCATCTGATATACAAAACCTTCTGTAAAAAATGGACTTGTAGCACACTGATATTTTTTTAGTTCTTCTGATTTTTTGGATGTCCCTGTAAGATATAACCCAAATGAATTCACTCCTGGCAACCATCTCTCTTGCAATACATCTTTTGATTTATTTTCAAGCCTCATACTATCCAAAATATTGGTTATAGCTTGGTTATTAGAAGAACAACCTACAATGAGTGGTGGTGGAGTATTATTTAGTACTGCATTAACTAAACTATTAGCAATAAAACTTTGTAAAATCGTTGTTTTTCCTGTCCCAGGAGGACCATTAATCGCAAAAATATCTGAATGATTCTCATATTGAGATTTCGCAAATGCTTCTCTCTGTGATTTGGATAAAGGAAACTCTTCTCCCATATGCCCATAATGATTGGGGACAAGGACATCCTCAATATCTTTGGTATCATTTATTTTTTGAAATTTGTTAGCATCTAACAACATTTCCAAAATATTATAATTAACCTTAGAATTATCTTTATAAATCAAGTCATTATAAAGAGCAAGAATATGCTTGGTAGTATTGACATCTTCATATTTACATAGTCTAAATTTAATTACACCTTGCTGATAATCTGTGTATTTCTTATCTGTTATTTTATTAAAATACGCCTCACAATCTTCCCAATACTGCTTCCATGTATTTCTATTAAAATCAAGGTTTGATGATTCAGAATCTACCTTGGCCATTTCAGCTATGGTAGGGCTATCTTTAGGATTTGGACTTAGATATTCTCTCAAAAAAGCTGGTCTCTCATCTTGTTTTGGAGGAAAAAGTTTTCCATCTTGCCGTAAATATGCAGGAATCCAATAAGGATAATGGATTTCAGAATCACCTTCAAATTCTGTATGCTCCTTTGAGTTTTGAATAAAAATAGGCGCTATCTCTATTTTATTAAATTTAACAGAGTCTATCTCATTACCCTTTTTACCCAAATTAATAACTTCAAAACATGCATCCTCATTACCATATAAAGCATCCACCTGATCCATATTCTCTATATATTCTCCAATACTAAAGGAATACATATTTTTCTCATCCCAAACCTGCTTAACCTCTTCCTTGGAAAGCTGTTCTATATTGAAACTATTTCTATTCAGTGGACCTCCTAAATATGCATATTTACTACCTCTAGAAGAATCTATCAAAGAAGCCCTGTAATATTTCAACCAATTTTTAAATCTCTCATTAGTCATAACTCATCATGCTTATTCCATTACATTTTTTATTCTTATTTCTACACTAATTTTTCAGAATCATTCCCATTTTCTGTTTGTATAATTTTACCTATTCAAACATATTTATATCCTATTCCCTTTCCGCCCTCCATGCGTATACTTTTGTGGGATTTTCTTTTATAAGTTTTTCATTTCGCTCAAAGAGTGCTTTTGCAAGATTTTCATCTTTTGTAGCTTTTAGATAATACTCTTTGGCTTTTTGCAGGTCTTTTTTAAATTTAATTCCTGCATGATACATTGCTCCTAGTGAGGAAATACTCATTTCTTCACCGATGGCTTCCCCTTTTCTGAACCATTCCACCGCCTTGTCATAGTTCTTTGGCAAATCTCCACCGAGCGTGTAGAGGTATCCGAGATTATAGATGGCTTTTGGATTTCCCAAATTGGCTGCTTTTTCCATCCATTCTATTCCCTGCTGGGTATCTTTAACTTGTGGATTGTCTTGCAGATAGATGAAAGCTATATTATTCACCGCATCCACATCACCCAGATTAGCCGCTATTTTATACCATTTTAGGGCTTTTGTAAAGTCTCCTTTGTTTTCACCTTTGTCATTATAATAAATATAAATCATCCCTAAATAATTAGGAAAAGCTACCTCAGTAGGGAAATTCTCATGCCCCCAAGTGTAGAGTTCTATGGCTTTTGGGATATTTTGTTTTACTTCTTCCCCTTTAAGGTAAAAATAGGCAACTTGCACCAGTCGTTGCTTGTCTTTGGTCATTTTCACTGATTTTTCTATCAGCTCCAAATTTTTCTCGTAGTTTTTCTCCACGCCCCAGCCCATATAATACATATACGCCAAGTTATCCATCGCAGAGGAACTCCCCAGATTAGCTCCTTTTTGGAAAAGTTCTATTGCTTTTTTGTAATCTTGTTTTACACCTGTGCCATCTCGATACAGAAGCCCTAAATTATTACAAGCATCAGCATGATTGGATTTCACGGCTTTTTCTAACAATTTCACCGCTTTTCCATAATCTTGTTTCACTCCAGCCCAGCCTTTTATGTAAATAGTTCCGAGTGTGTTCAGAGACTCTGCATAGCCTTTGTCAGCTGACCTTTGGAACCACAGCAGCGCTTTTTCATTATCCTGTGGATAACCCTTTTCTCCCAAAAAATATGATGATGCGAGATAAAACATCGCTTCTGCATCCCCTTTTTCGGATTTTTTCAGCAAGTCATCTTGAGCTTGCATCAATCCTGAAAAGAAAATTAAAACTATTAGCAATAAAGTTTTCATAGTCATTGGTTTTTGTTATTTGTTTGTTTTATAATAGTTTATCAGTCCATTCGTAGAAGAATCATGGGAAGAAATTTTATCAGAATTGGTAAGTTCAGGTAAAATCCTGTTTGCAAGGACTTTCCCAAGTTCCACCCCAAATTGGTCAAAACTAAAAATATTCCAAATCACTCCCTGAACGAATATTTTATGCTCATACAAAGCAATAAGCTGCCCCAGCGAAAAAGGATTTAATTCTTTGAATAAAAACGAATTTGTCGGAATATTTCCTTGGAAAATTTTATAATTTACCAGCTTTTCTATTTCAGAAACAGATTTATTGGTTTTTTGTAACTCATCTAAAACCTGCTCTTTGTCCTTTCCAAACGCCAAAGCCTCTGTCTGCGCAAAGAAATTTGCCAAAAGTTTTTCCTGATGGTCAGAAACTGAATTACAAGACTTCACATAAGCGATAAAATCCGACGGAATCAGCTCTGTTCCCTGATGGATAAGCTGATAGAAAGCGTGCTGTCCGTTAGTCCCTGGCTCTCCCCAGATAATCGGCCCAGTTTCGTAATATACAAATTCTCCATTTCTATCCACAGACTTACCATTGCTCTCCATATCGCCCTGCTGAAGGTAAGCAGGAAAACGGTCAAGATACTGAGAATAAGGCAGAACAGCGTGCGAACTTGCATCAAAAAAGTTTCTATACCAAATGCCCAGCAATGCCATCAGCACCGGAACATTTTCAGAAAAATCTGCTTTTTGGAAATGAATATCCGTGTCGTTTGCTCCTTTTAAAAGTTGTTCAAAATTATCATAACCAATTGATAATACTATACTTAGTCCAATAGCCGACCAAAGCGAATAACGGCCACCGACCCAGTCCCAAAATTCAAAAATATTTTCTTCTGCGATTCCAAATTTCTTAACCTCCAAAACATTAGTAGAAAGCGCCACAAAGTGCTTTGCTATATCTCCCTGACTGCCATATTTTAAGAACCAATCCTTTGCAGAATGAGCATTGGTCATGGTTTCCTGAGTGGTGAAAGTTTTAGAAGCGATGATGAAAAGTGTGGTCTCTGGACTGAGGTTTTTAAGCATTTCAGCTAAATGATTTCCATCTACATTAGACACGAAATGTACATTCAGCCTTGTTTTAAAATGTTTCAATGCCGAGCAGACCATCACTGGCCCTAAATCCGAGCCACCAATCCCAATATTCACCACATCCGTGATTTCCTTTCCCGAAAACCCTTTGTGTTCGCCAGAAATCACCTTTTCCGAAAAAGTTTTCATCTGAGAGAACACTCTTTTCACACCGGGTTTTATATCTTTCCCATCCACTAAAATCGGCTGGTCAGAAAAATCCCTCAAAGCTGTGTGGAGAACCGCCCTTCCCTCAGTTTCATTTATTTTTTCACCTGAAAACATTGCGGAAATTGCTGTTTTCAGTTCGCATTCTTCAGCCAACTGGAGCAAAAGACTTTTTACCTTTTCATCAATTAGATTTTTAGAAAAATCAAACAAAAAGTTTTCTCTTTTTATAGAAAATTCTTCAAAACGATTAGGATTTTCAGCAAAAAGTTCCCTCAAATCAAAGTTTTTTTCAGCAAAATATTCATTCAGACCTTTCCAAGCCTTGGTCTGGGTAGGGTTTATTTTTGGTAGCATAAATTTTAATTATTAAAAAACACAAATTTAGTCTTTTAAATTGAAAAAATCCCTGCTGTGTGCAGGGATTTTCATCATTTATTTTTCTTCTTCTTTTTTATCTGATTTTTTCCAAAATTTCTTTCTGTTTTTCCAAACAAAAATTCCTAAAACGCCTGCTAAGATAAACATCCATGCGTTTGCAGCGAGTATTAAGAACTTCTGGAATCCATAGAATCCATCCACGAAAGCTTCTTTAAAATCATACCAAAAACTTCCTTTGTATTTGTCTTCCAAGCTTCTGATATTCGGCATTTCCACTTGAGAAATCTTGAACTTCGGTTCAGAAAGATAAATATCCACCGTGCTGTATTTCAGTTCATCAGCGAGATTAAAATCATTTATTTTCTGGTAATTAAGCTCTCGTTCGTTATCATTTGTTGCTTCTGCATTTTTTGTGGTATTGGTTTGCTGGGAAAGTTGAGCTTTATGTTTCTCCATTCTTTGTTTTTCCAGTTCAGCCATTTTTACATTAGCACTCACATCTTGTGCCGTGATGGTGCGTTCTCGGAGAAAAATACTCTTGTCATTCAGTGACTTTAGGAAATCGGACAATTTCTCAGTCGGCACCCGCACCTGCATTTGGTTTTTAGTGGTGTATTTACGGACATATAGAGATTTTTCTTCTGACTGAGGGAAGATATTTTCCTCCAAAACATCACTACGATAATTACTACTCGTCACAAAACCACCCATCTCCTTCAGTGTATTTTCTATGTAGATAGTCGCCTGATATACATCTAAAACATCCATATCTACATTTGCTTTTCTCACAAATTTTTTACCTTCCACTTCTTGGCTTGCTGCCATAGACATGGGCGCAGCGGCACTATCCACTACTGCTTCAGATTCTAAGTTTTTTAAATCAAGGTCTAAATGAGTCGCTTCTGCCTCATTTTTTTTAGCGCAGGAAGTTATCATAAACACAGCCATAAAGACCACTACTGAATTTCTAAATACTCTTTTCATATTCTTATTTTTTTGAATTATTGGTACAAATTTCCATCAAATCCCTTGACAATTATTGTAAATTGGTTTTAAACTTACTGAAAATTGGTTTTACAAATTTATAATATTGATTGTCTTTGATTTGTAAAAAAAACTTTATTCCAAATATAGCATATTTATTTGATTTTTTCAACCAAGAAATTCAAAATTTTCCAACCTTGTTCATCTATTTTTTTCAGAAATTTAGCAATAATGACAGCCAGTAAGACATTTAAAACATAAATCAAAATCATCAAAACGACCCAATGTAAATTTTCCCTAAAAACAGGAATGAAAAAATACACCAAAGAAGAACTGATTCCCTGTGCGAAATAGAAAAATATCGCATTCTGACCTATGTACGAAAGCAGATTTTCTTTCTGGATTTTTAGCCTATTATAAAAGATAAAAACCATCGCCAAGGAAACAAAAGACCAAACGATATAAGGGATTTTCGGCGGGAATTTCTGTTTATTAAGCTTGTAAAAAATATTTGTCCCATAGCTCCAAAACATTCCCACAAGGCTGAGCACCACAAAACCGATTAAAAGCAGAACTTGAGAATTGGTCAGTTTCTTGTTTTTCAGCTGGTAAGCTACAAGAAAAATCAATAAATAAAAAACCGTATAACCTACCTGCCCAGTAGGATAAAAATCTGGATTAAAATTAAAAATAAATATGAAAACCACACAAAAACCTACAATCCACCAAATATATTTTGAGAAAAACCTCAGTATGATGACTCCAAAAAAAGTAACGATATAGTAAGTTTTCAAATACCAAAAACTACCCATCACTACAGGAAAAACATCACAAGTGCCATACTGATGTAGCCACCAGTTTCCCAAGACTTTGAAATCAAAAGGCTGGCTCAGACTATTCTCCGTATATTTAGAACCGAATATCAGAAAGAAATTTTGGTATGTTTCTTTGTCAAAAAAGGACTGCAAAAAAACCTTGAAAAAACTGTCAAAAAAGAACAATCCTGTCACAAAAATCATATATGTAATTTGTAATTTCAGCAGTCTGCGAAAGGTTTTATCAAGATTCCCAGAAGAGGTCAATCCACTGAGTGCAAAGAAAATAGGAACATCAAAAAGCAGACTGAAAATCCTAATTTCATTAGAAACATAAAACTGCCCAGACCAAAAAACAGTGTGGATAAAAACTATCGACAAAGTTGCCAACCCCTTCGCGTAATCAATGTATAAATCTCTTTTCATCAAAAGCGAGAATTTTTAGCCAAAAATAAAATTTTTAATTAAAATTTATCCTTTCTGAATAATATTTAGTAAATTTGTGCATCATTCAAAAACAAAAAATTATGTTTAAAAAAGTAATTTATTTAGGTCTTATGGCAGGAGCAGTTCACTTTGCTGATGCTCAAAAAATTAACTTAGGAAAAGCGCTGGATGCAGGAGCAAAAGGAGTAAAAGCATTGACTTTCTCTAACGCTGATGCGGCAAGACTTTCTAAAGAATCTGTAGACTGGATGGATAAAAACAATCCAGTAGCTGACAAAAACAGCCCCTACACAAAAAGACTAAACCGTCTGTTCGGAAAACACAAAAACCAAGATGGACTTACTTTAAATTATAAAGTATATGTAGTAAGAGACATCAATGCTTTCGCTGCTGCTGATGGAAGTGTGAGAGTTTTCTCTTCTCTTATGGATATCATGACAGATGATGAGCTTTTGGCTGTTATCGGACATGAAATCGGGCATGTGAAAAACGAAGATACTAAAGATGCTATCAAATCTGCATACACCAGAGCTGCACTTGTAGATGCTGCTGGAGCTGCAAGTAACACAGTATCAAAACTTAGCGACTCTCAACTAGGAAGCATGGCAAATGCATTCTTAGATTCTTCTCACAGTAGAAAACAAGAAAGCCAAGCGGATGACTATTCATACCAATTCATGAAATCTAATGGTTATGATGTAGTAGGAGCTTACACTGCATTCAAAAAATTAGAACTTCTAGCAGGAGGAGCTAAAGAAAACGGATTCCAAAGAATGTTCAACTCTCACCCAGATAGTGGAAAAAGAGCTGAAGCAATTAAGAAAAAAGCAATAAAAGACGGGCTTTGGAAAGATCCAGGAACAGTAGAACTTCCAAAAACTAAAATTGTTCAAAAATAATACAAGAACTTCTCTCGGATTTGAGAGAAGTTTTTTTTATTAAAAAAGTGATAGGATTTTTGTAGTAGAAAAAAAAAGTTTATATTTGCAAACTAATTTTAAAATTAAATACTTATAACAATGTTTGCAATCGTAGAGATAGCGGGGCTTCAATACAAAGTAGAACAAGACCAAAAGTTATTTGTAAACCGTTTAGCAGGAGACAAAGGAGCAAAAGTTTCTTTTGACAAAGTTCTTTTGACTTCTAACGGAACTGTAACAGTAGGCGCCCCAGCTGTAAAAGGAATCGCTGTAGAAGCAGAGATTTTGGATCATGTCCAAGCTGATAAAGTAATCGTTTTCAAAAAGAAAAGAAGAAAAGGTTACAAAGTAAAAAATGGTCACAGACAACAGTTGACTCAGATTCAGATTACTTCTATCACTGGTTTTTCAGGAGGAGCTAAGAAGAGTACAAAGGAAACTGCTAAGCCAGAAGCTGCTGGTGCAGATAGAGACACCGTAGATTTCAGCGAAGACCACGAACTTAACTACAAATTGAAAAAGTTCAACCTTTCTCAGTCTAAAGAAAATAGAGAAACTCTAGTATCTCTTGCAGAAGGAAAAGCAACTCTTCCTCATGCAGAAGTAGATGCTTTGATTGAGAAAAACATCGCTAAATTTAAAGAATTAAAAAAGTAATAAACCCTTAAAAACCATAAAATAAAATGGCACACAAGAAAGGAGTTGGTAGTTCCAAAAACGGTAGAGAGTCTCACTCTAAAAGATTAGGTGTGAAGATTTTTGGTGGTCAGGAAGCTATTGCTGGGAACATCATCGTAAGACAAAGAGGTACTCAGCACCATCCAGGTGAAAATGTAGGAATGGGTAAAGACCATACATTATTTGCTCTTGTAGATGGTAAAGTAGTTTTCACTAAAAAGAGAGATAACAGATCTTTCGTATCTGTAGAACCAAATGCTTAAAAAAGCATTGATAAAAATCAAAAAGCCTTAGTTTCCACTGAGGCTTTTTTATATCAATATAAATCGATTTTATTATGAATAATAATATTTTACTGAATATTGCCAGTGAATTCGGGACACCTTTGTATGTATATGACGCTGAATCAATTAAAAATCAATACCAAAATTTAATTTCAGCTTTTCCAGAAAAGACAAAATTTTTCTATGCTTGTAAAGCATTGACTAACATCAATATATTAAAATATGTAGAACAGCTGGGCGCAAACCTTGACTGTGTTTCTATCAACGAAGTCAAACTCGGGCTAAAGGCAGGTTTTTCTCCTGAGAAAATTTTATTCACGCCTAACTGTGTAGACCTCACAGAGATAGAGGAAGCTATGAAACTGGGAGTTCATATCAACATTGATAACATCTCCATTTTAGAGCAGTTCGGGAATAAATACAGCGATTCCTACCCTATCTTTATCAGAATAAATCCTCACATATACGCAGGAGGAAACCACAAAATATCTACGGGGCATATTGACTCCAAATTTGGAATTTCTATCCATCAGCTTCGTCATATAGAAAGATTAGTAAAATCCACAAAGCTTAATATTGAAGGACTGCATATGCACACAGGCAGTGAAATCAGAGACCCTGATGTATTCCTACAAGGAATGGAAATCATGTTCGAACTAGTGGAGCATTTTCCTAATTTGAAATACATTGACATGGGTAGCGGTTTCAAGATTTCTTACCACTCAGATGATATGGAAACAGACATCGCTCTACTTGGTAAAAAAGTGGAAAATGCTTTCCTTAGCTTCTGTAAAGAAAACGATAAAGAGCTGGAACTTTGGTTCGAGCCAGGGAAATATTTGGTGGGAAAATCTGGACATTTCTTGGTAAATGCCAATGTCATTAAACAAACTACTGCTACGGTTTTCGTGGGAGTAAATTCTGGATTCAACCACCTCATCAGACCCATGTTCTATGATTCCTACCATATCATAGAAAACCTGTCTAACCCTACAGGAACGGAGAGAATCTACACCGTGGTGGGAAATATCTGTGAGACAGACACTTTCGCTTGGGATAGAAAACTCAATGAAGTCCGCGAAGGAGATATTCTGGTTTTCAGAAATGCAGGTGCATATGGTTTTGAGATGAGTTCTAACTTTAATTCCAGACTAAAACCTGCCGAGGTTCTTTGGCTGAATGACAAAGCGCACCTCATCAGAAAAAGAGAAGTTTTTGAAGATTTATTAAAAAATCAAATAGAAGTTCTGTAAGTAAAATATTTTTGGGAATAGAAAATTTCCAACTTAAATCTGTCAATTTGGCAGAAATTTTATATCTTCGTAAAAAATTAGAATGTGGAGAAGAAGTACATAGATGAAACACGCCAAGGCGAAGCCTATGCAATCGCAGACCTTGATGGAAATACGAAAAAACTTTTTTTGGAAAGCTATGGCTGTCAGATGAATTTTTCTGACTCCGAAATTGTAGCTTCCATTTTACAAAAAAACGGCTACAATACTACTACGGTTTTAGAGGAAGCAGACCTTATTTTGCTCAACACCTGCTCTATTCGTGAGAAAGCAGAACAGACCGTAAGAATGCGACTTTCGCAGTTTAAAATCCTCAAAAAAGAAAAGCCAAGCCTCACCGTAGGTGTTTTAGGATGTATGGCGGAGCGATTGAAAACCAAACTTTTGGAGGAAGAACATTTGGTGGATTTGGTCGTAGGGCCAGATGCCTACCGAGACCTACCTAACCTTTTGAAAGAAACTTCGGAAGGGCGTGATGCCATCAATGTGATTCTTTCCAAAGAAGAGACTTATGCTGACATCAGTCCTGTGCGTCTGAGTGGAAATGGCGTAACTGCTTTCGTGACAATTACCCGTGGATGCGACAATATGTGTACTTTCTGCATCGTGCCTTTCACTCGTGGAAGGGAAAGAAGCCGAGACCCTCATTCTATTATCAACGAGTGCAAAGAACTTTGGGAAAATGGTTATAAGGAAATCACTCTCCTTGGACAGAATGTAGATTCCTACCTTTGGTATGGTGGCGGTGCGAAAAAGGATTTTGACAAAGCTTCCGAGATGCAAAAGGCAACTGCCCTGCATTTCGCACAGCTACTGGAAATGGTAGCACAGGCTGTTCCTGAGATGAGAATTCGTTTTGCGACTTCCAATCCGCAGGATATGAGTCTGGATGTCTTCCGTATGATGGCAAAATATGACAACATTTGTAAATATGTGCATCTGCCCGTACAAAGCGGAAGCGACAACATTCTGAAAGCCATGAACCGACAGCACACCCGCCAAGAATATTTAGATTTAATAAAAGAAGCGAAAAAAATCGTTCCAGATATTGCTTTTTCGCAGGATATGATCGTTGGTTTCTGTGGAGAAACGGAACAAGACCACCAAGATACACTTTCCCTAATGAGAGAGGTGGAATACGACTATGGCTATATGTTTGCCTATTCAGAAAGGCCAGGAACGCCTGCGCACAAGAAGATGAAGGACGATGTCCCTGCCGATGTAAAACAGCGCAGACTCTCCGAGGTGATTGCTTTGCAGGGCGAACTTTCTACTATGAGACTGAAAGGATATGTAGGCAAAAACCACGAAGTGCTGATAGAGGGAACTTCCAAAAAAGACCCTAACCAATGGAGAGGCCGAAATTCCCAAAATGTAGTAGTCGTTTTTGACAAACAAGAAGGCCAGAAAATAGGCGATACCGTTTCCGTATACGCCTACGACAGCACACAGGGAACGCTTATTGGAAGAGTGGTTTAATTTAAATATTAAAGTTAATTTAACTTCAAAAATGTCTGACTTACAAAACATAAAAAACCGCTTCGGTATTATCGGAAATTATCCTGCGCTAAACAGAGCGCTGGAAAAAGCGATACAGGTGGCTCCTACCGATATTTCGGTTTTGGTCATCGGAGAAAGTGGTACAGGGAAGGAATTTATCCCAAAAATCATCCACTCCGAATCCAAGCGCAAGCACCAGCCCTATATCGTGGTAAACTGCGGTGCTATCCCAGAAGGAACGATAGATTCGGAACTTTTCGGGCATGAGAAGGGCGCTTTTACAGGAGCAACCAGCACGAGAAAAGGTTATTTCGAGGTGGCAGACGGTGGTACTATTTTTTTGGATGAGGTGGGCGAACTTCCTTTGCAGACACAGGTTCGTTTGCTCCGAGTTTTGGAAAGTGGAGAGTTTATGAAAGTTGGCTCCTCGCAAATCCAAAAAACCAATGTAAGAATAGTAGCGGCAACGAATGTAAATATGATGAATGCCATTCAGGAAGGAAAATTCCGTGAAGATTTGTATTACAGACTAAATACCGTTCAGGTGGATATGCCGCCACTCCGCGAGAGAAAAGGCGATATTCATTTATTATTTAGAAAATTTGCCATTGACTTTGCTGAAAAATACAGAATGCCTGAACTAATCCTCACCGAAGATGCAGTGCGGTATTTAGAAGGCTATTCATTCCCTGGGAATGTCCGCCAGCTGAGGAATTTGGTGGAGCAAATGACCGTGGTGGAACAGAGCAGAACCATCAATGCCGAAAGACTTGCAGAATATATCCCTGCAGACAATAGACTTCCTATGGTTTCTAATCATTCTAAATCAAATAATAATTCTGATTTTAGTTCGGAAAGGGAAATCATGTATAAAATTCTCTTTGACATGAGAAATGATATCAATGATTTGAAATCTTTGACTTCGGAACTTATCAAAAACCGAGGAACAGGAGAATTCTCTATGCATGAACAGAATCTAATCAATAGAATTTACACGCCAGATGTATCATCAGCAAACCCTAGTTCACTCCTTTATTTCGAAACGCCGCCAGCAGAAATACAAAATCCAACCATCATCACAAGGTCTGATATGGAAAATTATAACAATATAGAGGACATAGAATTAGAAGAAGCTCAGCCAGAATCTTTATCTTTGCAGAATAATGAGCGAGACCTCATCATAAAAGCTTTGGAAAAACACAACGGAAGAAGAAACAAGGCGGCGGATGAACTCGGCATTTCGCAGAGAACGCTTTATAGAAAGATAAAACAATATAATTTGGAAGACTGATGGGAAATTTTTTAACTAAAATAAAACTAAAAATCGTCCTGATGACAGCTGCCACGGGAATAATCCTTTCCTCGTGCTACAGTTTCACGGGGTCTTCGCTCAGTCCTGAGACGAAAACGATTTTAATCAAAAATTTTCCGAACAATGCCGCTTTGGTCAATTCTGATTTGAGCCAAGATTTCACGATGGCATTACAAAATATGTTTTTGCAGAGAACCTCCCTCAAAGGAACTTCGGAAAACCCTGATATCCTAATAGAAGGCTATATCTCGGATTACAGCATCACGCCGACCTCTATTTCTTCTACTACGATAGGGACAACGGAGGCTGCACAAAACAAACTTACGATTACTGTACATGTAAATTATGAAAACAAAATAGAGCCTGAGAAAAACTTTAACAAAACTTTTTCTGGAGAGGCCACATTTAGTAGTGATTTGGACATCAATGCTATAGAAAGCAGCCAAGTACGAATAGTGAATGAAAGAATTATTAACCAGATTTTTAATGAAATTGTAGCAAATTGGTAATGGAAACAAAAATAATAGACCTTATAAAAAACCCTGAAACTCTTAGGGTAGAGGATTTAAACTTATTGGAAACAGAAATAGAAAAATTCCCTTATATGCAGAGTTTGAGGGCTATTTATCTTTTGGGTGTTCATCGTTTTTATAATGAACATTTCCCAAAAGAATTGGCAAAAACGGCTGCCTATACGACAGACAAGAGAATTTTGTACAATTTGATTAACAAAACCAATGAAAACAAGGCTGCAGCCTTAGTAGAAAAGGCATTTCCTTTCAAAACAGAACTCACTACAAAAACTCCTAAAATTCAAGAGACTAAAGTAGCGGAAACTCCTGTTCCTGCTGAAGAGGAAGTTGTGGAAAACACTGATTTGGTTGTTGAAACACAATCCGTGGAAATCAGCGAACCAGTATCTTTTGTAGAAGAAAATACAAATGAGGAACAACAAGTAACAAATATTGAAACTCCTTCTATACCAGATGTTTCACCTGTGGAAGAACCTCAGTATAGCGCCTCTTCTCCAGAAAAAAGTGAGTATGAACAGAAGAAACTAGCCATCGATGAATACATCGCTGCTGAAATGGCTAAACTAAAATCTGGAGTTGCTACAGAAGAGCCTTCTACCGCTGAAAAAGAAGAAAATATAGAAACAACTGAAACTATTAGCGAAAAAGAAGAAGTTGAAGTTGAAGAGGTTAAAGCTGAGGAAAGCTCACCAATAGAAGCAGTAGAGGAAAAAGAGGTTGAGACTGAAACTCAAACTGAACCTATTATTGTTGAAACTGAAGAAGAGAGATTTTCCGCAGAAGAATTGGCTAGCCCAAGCACATTTAATCTGAAAAAACCTAAAGAAACAACGATTGATTTCTATAACAAAAAACAAACTGCATATGTGGAGGAATCTCCTGCAAAACCAGTTGAAGAAAACAAGGTAAAAGAAACGACTGTTGATTTTTATACTAAAAAACAAGCAGAACCAGTAGAGGAAGCTCCTGCTCAAAAAGAAGATTTTTATTCAGCTAAAACAACTTCAGAAAATTCAACTGAAAAAGAAGAAAGGGAAACGACTATTGATTTTTACGCTAGAAAACAAACCGAATCCGTAGAAGAAACTCCTGCACAAAAAGAAGATTTTTATTCAGCTGAAGCAACTTCAGAAAATTCAACTGAAAAAGAAGAAAGAGAAACAACTATTGATTTTTATGCTAGAAAACAAACTAGTTTCGTAGAAGAAACTCCTACGCCAAAAGAAAGCATTTACTATTCAGAAGAAACAATTTCTGAAAGCTCAACTGAAAAAGAAGCAAGGGAAACGGCTATTGATTTTTATGCTTCTAAAAAGGCAAATCTTGATGCACAAGAAGAACAAACATCTTATTCGCCTGTGAATATTTATCAAAAACAAATAGACACCGAAAAAGAAGATGCCGTGGAAGTTTCTAATAATCCTGCTCAAGAAGAAAATATTTCTACAACGGAAGAAGCGGCAAACAGCAAGAAACCAGAACCAAAAGTAGAAATAGAAACAGAAAAAGTTTCAGAAGTAGTGAAACCTACATCTAATAGCAATGTAACTTCGTTCATCAGCACTTGGAAAAGCTGGCTAAAAATAGACCGTTCAGAAATCGTTACTCCTTCTGAACAAGACAAAAAAGCAGCAATCATTGACAAGTTCATAGAGAACAATCCAAAAATCTCTCCAATAAAAGAAGATGTTGATTTTATTGTAAAAGAAAAGAGCAATGATATTTCCCATCTGATGACAGAAACGCTTGCTCAGCTTTATGTAGAACAAAAACTCTACACCAAAGCCATCCAAGCGTACAAAATTCTTCAAGAAAAACATCCAGAAAAAACGGAAGAATTCGAAGAAGTAATAGAGGAAATCAAAAAATCAAGAAACATTAAGTAAATAAAAAAGCCTTCAAAATTTGAAGGCTTTTCTTTTTTATTGAAAGAGAAATTAAACTACTCCTTGTGCAAGCATAGCATCAGCAACTTTCACGAAACCTGCGATGTTTGCTCCTTTTACATAGTTTACATATCCATCTTCTTCTTTTCCGTATTTTCTACATACTTCATGGATTCCTCTCATGATAGTTTGTAGTTTTTCGTCTACTTCTTCTGCAGACCAGCTCAAACGGATAGAGTTCTGTGTCATCTCTAAACCAGATGTCGCTACTCCACCAGCGTTAGATGCTTTCCCTGGAGAGAATAATAATTTATTTTCCAAGAACAGCTCCATTGCTTCTAGTGTACAAGGCATGTTCGCAGCCTCTGTTACACACTTACATCCGTTAGCTACCAAGTTTTTAGCATCATCGATGTTAAGC
The DNA here is from genome assembly GCA_963518955.1 of uncultured Flavobacteriaceae bacterium. Taxonomy (GTDB): domain Bacteria; phylum Bacteroidota; class Bacteroidia; order Flavobacteriales; family Weeksellaceae; genus JABCPE02. Next base: position 116,290 of record CAUQKI010000001.1, read on the forward strand.
TCGTTTTGAGTAGCAGCAGGGATAGCTACATCACATTTTACTTCCCAAGGGCGTTTTCCAGCGAAGAATTTAGCATTTGGATATTTTTTAACATAATCCTCTGCTCTGTTGTTTCCGCTAGCTCTTAGTTCTAGTAAGAAGTCGATTTTATCTCCGCTTACTCCTTCTTCATCATACACATATCCATCAGGACCAGAGATAGTTACTACTTTACCTCCTAAATCATTTACTTTTTTAACAACTCCCCAAGCCACATTTCCGAAACCTGATACAGTCACGATTTTACCTTTGATGCTTTCTCCTTTAGTTTTAAGCATTTCTTCAGCAAAGTATACAACTCCGAAACCAGTAGCTTCTGGTCTGATCAATGAACCACCGAAAGAAAGACCTTTTCCTGTCAATACTCCTGTAAATTCATTTCTCAATCTTTTATATTGTCCAAACATGTAGCCTACCTCTCTAGCTCCTACACCGATATCACCAGCAGGTACATCCGTGTCGGGACCGATATGTTTAGCCAATTCTGTTGCGAAAGACTGACAGAATCTCATGATTTCGTTATCTGATTTTCCACTTGGGTCAAAGTCAGAACCACCTTTACCACCACCCATAGGAAGTGTAGTCAAGGAATTTTTGAAAGTCTGCTCAAACGCCAAGAATTTAAGGATGCTCAAATTCACAGAAGGGTGAAAACGAATTCCTCCTTTGTATGGCCCGATAGCAGAGTTCATCTGTACTCTGTAGCCTCTGTTTACTTGGATTTGTCCATTGTCATCTACCCAAGGAACTCTGAAAATAATCGTTCTCTCCGGCTCAGCCATTCTTTCCAAAAGCATTTTGCCTTGGTACTGTTTTTTAGTCGCGATGAAAGGAATTACCGTTGCAGCAACTTCCTTTACTGCCTGAATAAACTCAGTTTCGTTTGGGTTTCTTGCTTCAACCCCAGCAACAAATTTTTGAATTTCTTGCTCTACATTGTACTGTTCCATAATAATATGATGTAAAATAATTTATATATTGAGCAAATTTAAGGCTTTTTTTGCCTTAAACCTAATAATATTGACCTAAAAAATCATTCTATATTTACCACACTTTCTATGCTTGGGACATGCTGTTTTACAGTGGTTTCTACGCCTAATTTTATAGTAGAATTGCTGATATGACATCCAGAGCAGTTTCCTAAAAGTCTGACATATACCTTGTTGTCTTTTATTTCTACTAATTCTATATCACCGCCATCATTATTCAAAAACGGTCTGATACTTTCCAATGCTTTTTTTACTTTCGTTTCTATGCTTTCTTCCATGAGGATTTCACTTATTTTTTAGTTGAACAACCTGCCATTGTGGTAATTTTAACCGCCTCTGTCGGAGGGAGGTTTTTGTTCCTTTCTATGAGGCTTTCTATCATATTTCTCGTGATTTCTGTGTAGATTTCTGATATTTTAGTTCCGTCATTCAGAGCAGCTGGTTTTCCTGTGTCTCCTGCTTCTCTTATTCCTTGTATTAAAGGGATTTCGCCCAAAACAGGAATTCCTAAATCTTTGGCTAAATTTTGGACGCCTTCTTTCCCAAAGATATAATATTTATTATCTGGAAGCTCTTCTGGAACGAAATACGCCATATTCTCCACAAGCCCTAAAACAGGGATATTGATGCTTTCCATCTGAAACATTGCGATTCCTCTTCTCACATCTGCCAGAGCCACATGCTGAGGCGTGCTTACAATAATCGCTCCTGTAACAGGAAGTTCCTGAACCACAGACAAATGTATATCCCCCGTTCCAGGAGGAAGGTCTATAAGTAGAAAATCCAGCTCTCCCCAGTCCGTATCACGAATCATCTGGTGAAGGGCTTTCCCTGCCATTGGCCCTCGCCAAACTACGGCTTTATTTGCTCCTGAAAAATATCCTATGGACAGCATTTTTATTCCATACTGCTCTATGGGTTTCATGAGGTGTTTTCCTTCGATTTGAATGGAACTTGGTTTATTGCCTTCGGTATTGAACATTGTGGGAATAGATGGACCATATATATCCGCATCCAAAAGCCCTACTCTGAAGCCCATTTTTGATAAAGTTACAGCCAAATTAGCCGTCACAGTAGATTTGCCTACGCCTCCTTTTCCTGATGCTATGACAATGATGTTTTTAACCCCTTGTATTTCTTTTCCTCGGATATTTGGCTTTGGTTTAGTTTCTGGAGAAGAGATTTTGAGCTTTAATACATATTGATTATCAAATTCCTTGGAAAACGCCTCTTTTATCGCTGTTTCTAGTTTTTTCTTCTCGTGCATAGCTGGAGAATGGGCAACCATATCTATATAGACATCATTTTCAATGATTTGCAGATTGGTTACCAATTCTTCTATTCCTATTTTTTTAAAAAAATCTTCTATTTTTTTTCTCTCCAACATGATTAAAATATGTTATGACAAATTTAACTATTTTTTTGAATTAAACATTCTATAAATATCACCTCTAATCCTAAATAAAAAGAGAGATTTCCCAAAAGTGAAACCTCTCCTATTATTATAAATTAAAATATAGTCTTTAGAAATCTACAATGAAGCCATTTCTTGGATCTTTTCATTGGTCAATATTCTTTTTGCAAATCTGAATCTCAAGCCCCAGTATTTTTCATTTAGGGAAGATATTGTAACACCTTTGGATGTAGATGCGTGGATGAATTTGATTTCTCCTTCTGGTGTAATTTCTTGAACGATACCCACATGTGAAATTCTGCTTCCTCTAGTTTGGAAAAATAGTAAATCCCCTTTTTCTAGTTGTTCTCTTTCTACTCTTTCTCCTTCCTGAGCCTGAGCTGAAGAGATTCTAGGAAGATTTATCCCTGTGGCTGAACCATAAACCGAAAGAACAAATGCAGAGCAATCTATCCCGCTTCTAGTCATCCCACCAAATCTATACGGCGTCCCGATGTAAGTGTTTGCTTCGCTAAGAATCCCATCTATAGTAGAAGATTTTTTCTTTGCCATTTTTCTTGCAGAAACCGTTTTTTCTTCGGGTTTTTCAATGGCTTTATTTGATTCTAGTTCTTTTTTATACTCTTGAGTCAAAGATGTAAAATGAGACTTTTCTTCTGCTAAAACTTCTGGTTTATATGTTGATGGAGTAGCCACTACATAATTGGACACACAAGACTGAAGAGAAAACAACAATCCTGCCATAAGACTATAAAATAAAACACTTTTTTTCATCAATTGGGATATCTTCATAGGGGGTAAACTTTTTGAGTTACTTCTATTTTGAACGGGGCAAAGTTAGAAAAACTCGACAAAAATAAAAATGATTTTTGTCAGTTAGTCCATTTTTTAACAAAAATTTAAAACTAAAATTGCTGTTTTCAGGGAATTTAAGGCTTTTTGGGTGTCTGCATTTTTTTTAAACTTTTTATTAACATTTTATTAACAAAAGCCTGTTTCTATAATTTTGATTTTTCTTATCTTTGCACCTTCAAAATATACATCATATATAATAATGAATTTATCAAAAGAAGTAAAAGCGGGACTTATTGCGATTTTTGCAATTATAAGTTTCATGTTATTTTTTCAGTTTTTGAAAGGGAAAAATGTATTTTCTACGGATAATTTTTTCTTCGTAAAATATGACAATGTGGATGGATTAGAACCTTCTAACGCAGTCACTATCAACGGATTAAAAGTCGGATTAGTAGACCAGATTATTCCTATAACATCTAAAGATGGCAAAATAAGTTTCGTAGTAAGAATTTCTGTAGATGATGAGTATTCTTTCTCTAAAAACTCACCAGTAGAAATTTTTGAACCAAGTCTAATGGGGGGTAAGCAACTGAAAATAAATTTAGTTTATGACAACCAAATCGCGAAAGACGGCGATACATTGGGAGGAAAATTCCAGCTTTCTGCGATCAATGCTATGGCATCCGAAATGGGACCAAAAGTTTCCAGCGTTCTTACAAAAGTAGATTCTACTCTATCTAGCACGAACAAAATCCTTGATGAGCAGAACAGAAGAGAAATAAAAATGCTTCTTTCTAATCTAAACGCCACTGTATCTGCTTTCAAAACTACAGCTGACCAAACCAACAGACTTTTGACTTCTAATGAACATAAAATTAGTTCTCTACTCGATAACGCAAACCAAACGATGGTTTCTACGAAAAACACAGTAGATAAATTTGGAAAAGTAGCAGATGAAATAGATGCTAAAAAACTGAACCAATCCATAGAAGAACTTAGCAAAACAGCCAATCAGCTAAACCAAGTAATCGCAGGAATAAACCGAGGAGAAGGCTCTCTAGGAAAACTAATGAAAGATGAAGAACTTTACAATAATCTAACTAAAACTTCTAACTCACTAAACGAGCTTATAAGTGATTTAAAACAAAACCCAAAGAAATACATCAACATTTCTGTTTTCGGAAAAAAATAAAACTCTTATTAAAAATAAAAGGCCCTCTTTTGAAAGAGGGCTTTTTATTTACATTATTTTTTTATAATTTTTATAGCTTCTTTAGAGTTATTTATTCGTATCAGATAAATATCAGGTAGCAAATTGCTTATATTTATCTGATTATTCACAAATTTACCCTCTTTCAGCATTTTTCCATTTTTGTCATACAACTGATAAAAATATTCTTTTCCAGGGTCTCCATCTATCATTAGAATATCAGTGACAGGATTTGGATAAGCCTTTAAGGTTTTCTCCTCTTTAAGCATATTCTGAACCGTATTTACAGCTAATGGTTTTGCTGGTTGTGCTACAGTATATTTAGGTATAGGTAATCTCGGAATAGCTCCTTCCTGTTTACCATCCGCAGTTGTTTTGATTTTTACACATCTACAATTCATAGCAAAATATGGATCCAAGCTATTTTCAAACATACTCATTACTCCATTTTTATCTATCACAAGAGCACGAGGTCTTCCTAACAAAGCATCACCCATAGCACTAGTCCAAACACCCATATGCCTTTCATTTACTTTGGATGTAATAGCACCACCATAAAGCACATTTCTATGACCTCTAGCACCAGTAAATGGATAATTTCCTATATAATATCCTTTGTCTTCAAAAACATATCCAAGAGACGATTTTATTATTTTCCCATTAAAATATCCTTGTATACTATACCATTTTTGAAGACCTTTCCATTCCGCCCAGTTTCTCTTTCCCCAAGGTGATCTTCCAAAATCTCTACCAGTAGCTATATCTACATGTGATGCATCTGGAACTCTCCATCCTTCTGGACAAGGATCAAATGGAGACTTTCTATCCGCACGACCCCATCTATCAGAAGCGATATTAGCCTCATCTATAAGCCAGTCTGTTCCATTAGTATAAGCTGGCTGGTTTTTATGAGGAGGTGCCTGTTTGCTTGGAATCATAAATACCAAAGGGTTTTTAACAGAATAGCTCAAAACCTTACTTACCTTATCAGATATTTTATCTGTTAATATCACATTATTAGCATAACTATTATATGGAACTACAAACCTACTTTCATAATTGCCACCATTCAGTTCTGTATAAGATGTCTGCCCAACGGCATTAGTATTCCCTAAATAAATAGAGTAAGAAGAACCATCAGGATTGATAAAAGAAGGTATAGGATCTTTTCTTCCCCATTGGTACTGCATACCTCCAGATACTTTTATTTTATTTAGTTCTTGAACGGATGGAGAATTTGCATTTACTACAGATGGAAAAGCATCCAATGCTCCTAAGTTTCTATCCATAAACTCAAAATCTATTATATGATCCTTTGCAACATAGTTTATATAATTATATGCTGCTGTATTAGGCTCAGCAGTAACATATCTTACTGTTTTTACTTCAGAATCTGTTACCCAAATATGCCAAGACCAATACACTGGATTAGTAATACTTCCATTGTGTAGAGTAACTACTGCATTCCCACTTTGATTAGGTGTTATTTTTACATTAATAAATGTATTATTTATCTCTGCTAAATTAGCTGGATTGGTTTTTGAAATAGAAACATGCTTAATGAGGTCTTTGTTAGTAGTCCAATGCACATTAACTTTCAAATTATTATAGTTGGTATTTTTTAATATTTGCTTATTATCCAAATGTTCACTATGTACAGAAAATGCTTTGTTAATTGGTATCTTAACAATAGACTCTGTGGTTTTTTTTACTATTTGATAAGAATTAGGATTTTCAAGTCCATCAGTAAATGTAGGATATGCCACTTCATCTCTAAAATACTCTGTAGGGAAGTCATATTCATTCACCACATATAGAGGATCCTTTATACAGCGTACCCCCATAGCATCAGAAGATGTTCTTTCCCAAAATAGAGGATTATATTTATAACGTCCTATGACTGATGACATTTCAGGGTCTGGTATATCACTTTGTGCAGGATCAGGAATGATTCTTAACGCTATTGGATTCACGGCTTGTTTTTCATCCCACCATCTGACCATTGTAGCAGTCCAGAGATAGGTCTCATGCATATCACTATATTCTCCACTATGTTCAATCCTTGACAGCATACCTGTACCAGGAAAAACACCCATATTCTGTCCATTAACAGAAGATAAATCAGCCCCTATTTCAGGATACATTTTTATTCCTTTCAAAAAATTAGGCATTTTATCATTGGTTGGCATAACAGTATATAAGTCGTTTTTATTATGCTCTGATGTTTTTGGACCATAGGGACTAAACTCCATAGGAATATTTCTTGAATAAACAAAGCCTTCTCCCAAAGTCTTGTTTGCTGTCAATACAGAAGGAACCCTCCAACCATTAGGACATGGATCATATGAAGATTTATCATGGTAAGGTTTTACTAATTTTTTAGGTGATATTTTTGGGTTAAAGAATTTACCTTGGGAATTATCAGACCAAAGATTAGCCTCTGCTGTTGACCTTCCATCATTAAAAGAAGGACTTCCAAACCAATTTACAGGCCATTTACCAACTAGTTTACCGTCTTTATAATAACGATAATACGCTTGCTCTTTTGAATTATCATCATTCACATAAATAAGATTCATTGGATTATGAATAGAAAGCTCAATGTTATCCTTTAATTTTGCTTTAGTGAAAGGAACATACATTACCATATCTCTTTCTAGACTCTTAGTTACATTATTGTTATGTGAGTTTATATTCCCTACTCTTCCAATACTACCCGAAACTTCATAAAAATCCCATCCTCTAGTTGCTAGCGGAGGAATAGGATCTTTTCTTCCCCATTGGTATAATAATCCATTGTTTCTATTCCATCCTTCTTCTGTAAGGCTGCTAGAAACAGCTCCTAAGTTACGATCCATCCAACCCCATTCCGCTTTAGGTATAAGTTCCTCTACACCATTATTTCTAAGTCTTTTAGTTTCATCATAAGCCATATAGTTGGTTCCTTTGCTAGGATCATCCGTAACCCACACATGCCATGACCAGTATATTTCACCATTAACTTTATATACTACTAGTGCATTTCCTTCTTTAGCTTTATTAACAGGTACTTTTATTTTTGCAGACTCTCCTGAACCTATGATTTCCAGTTGATAATTAGGTTTTGTTCTTATCAATCCATGTACATCTTCCCAATACACTTCTGCCACAGCCTGCCCATTAGGCACCGCTCCTCCTTCAATATGAAGTCCATTTTTCCACATTTCATAAGCTTTTTTCACAGGGATAAACAATCCACTATTTGAACTTTTATGGTCAAAGATGTAACTATTAGGAGCTTTAGTGTAGTCCAGCCCTGCCACTTTCATGTAGTTGTCTATACTTAAACTAGATACTATTTGTTTGCCATAATCTACCAACAATTCCACATTGTGATACCCCACACTTTTGAATTTAATGAGTGGATTTTTTTGTTTATCTGTTACATGATTTCCTGCATCTGTAAATGTCCAACTTTGACTAACTGGAGTTCCTGCTGAAATGTTAGAAAACTGTACATTTGTTCCGAAATTAACTGTGGTCGCATTTGCTTTAAAATCAGCAGGAGGAGATAAAACAGCCTTTATTCCTACCCCTAATCCCACTTTTGCATTTACATCTATTGACTGTTTATCTAAATCAGAGCCAGTATAAACCTCAACTTTAATATAATACTCCCCTTGTTCCAATTTATAATTGCCCACCTCTGGATTTTCCGAATTCAACCATCCTTTAGGTCCTGGCTGAATAAATTTTGTTCGTGTTATTTGTTTACTATCTTCTGTTCCATTTGGGTTTTTCTTAACTAAATACACCCAATTTCGAGTAAACGCAAGAACCTTTAGATTTAAGATGCCTTCAGTTGGAACTTTAAAAGTTTTACTAACATAGTAGCATCTATTATCTTTACCTCTACTATTTGTCGTAATCCATCTTGTTACCGATGTTTTTTTATTTAATTCTGCTGACTCCCAATTTCCAAATACAGGATTGTTTGTTTTATTCAAATATGGTTTTCTAGTATGTGGAACTGTTCCTATTGTTAGCTTTTCATCCAGATAATGTGTCCAGTCTGCATCTTTTTCTCCATTCTCAGACATCAGAGTTCCATCTTCTTTAGTCCCTGTGCTCAGATCTATTTCCTTTGCTACTGTATAGGACACTTCTAATGTTCTCACAGATGTAGAGGTAATGCCTTTAGCATCTGTAACTTTTAATTTTACACTATATTTCCCTGGTAAGGAATAAGATACCTTAGGGTTTTTCTCTGTGGATACAGCTGGTACCCCTCCCTGAAATTCCCACTGATAAGATCTAGGAACCCCTATACTCTTATCTACAAAAGTAACCGAATTAGCACCATTAGGCGCTACATCAAACTTGGACACAAGACTCTGTCCATAACTGTTGAAAATAATGAAGAAATTCAACAACAATAAAAGTTTTCTCATAAGTAAAATTTTTGTATTTCATCTTTCAAAGTTACTAAATTACAAGTAATTACAACCTATTAAAACAATGATATTTATCAGTTTTAAATTAAAAAGAATATTCAAAATATTAAGATGCTAATTACATATCTATTCAGAAAACTTGCATCACGAATAAAAAAGAATTACTAAATTTGCCTCCCAAGTTATAATACTTTAATTGTGAAAGCAGAAACTCCTGACAACATAGAAACCAAAAATCCTAGAATAATGATCTATCCTTCTTCTCGTGTTTTAAAATCAGAGGAGATACAGGTCGTTTCAGAAAGAATAAATGATTTTTTATCGGGCTGGACTACGCATGGCGAACCGCTTTCGGCATCATTTAAAATAGAAAGAAATCAGTTTCTCATCATCTTCATCGATGAAGAAAACGCAAAAGCCGGCGGATGCTCGGTAGATTCGCTTACGAGTATGATAAGGGATATCGACACGGAATTTGGGTTGGATTTTTTGAACAGAATGAAAGTTTCTTATATAGAAAAAGGAGAAACCAAAACCATCAATCTTCTTGATTTCAAAAAAGGAATAAAAAACAGCTCTATCCCACACAATATAGAAGTTTTCGACTTTGCCAAAGAAACATACAATGACTATTTATCTGGCTTCCTGCTGCCATTAGAAAAAAGCTGGGCTAAAATTTATTTATGAAAAATATCGTTTTTATCATCGGTTTTTTATTCGTTTCCTGCTCCCAAAGCACACAGGTCTACACGCCTGTGGGAGGAATGTCCAATGAAGAAATGGGCGTTTCCAAAAACAGAGCAAAACAGCTGAACACCATGGAAAGAGAACAAATCCAAGAATGGATTTCTAAACAGAAAGAAAAATTCTATCCTACCCAGCTCAACTACTGGAGTAATATAGAAAACCTAGAACAAAGAAAGAAAAAGCAGGACGGAGAGCTGGTTTCGTTCCAATATGAATTGTACGATTTTGATTTACAAAAATTCTACGAAAAACCTAAAGTTTATAAAGATGCTCCTCTGGGAAAATTTGAGGAACTAGATGCCATAGAAGATGCCGTTCGGTATCTAAATCCTGATGAAGAAACTACCCTTCTCGTTCCTTCCGTTCTGGCGTATGGGACTTACGGAGACGGCGACCAAATCCCTTACGACATGCCTCTAATCATTAAACTAAAACTTATAAAATAATTTTTTAATATTATGAAAAGAATCTTATTCTTATTGATTTCTGCTTTAATTTTAACAAACTGTAAACCTATTTATAAAAAAATGAATATAGACAAAGCATTTTACGAACAACTTCCTGATGGGGTTTATGCAAAAATGGAAACCTCAAAAGGAGACATGATTATCCAGTTCTTTGACAAGGAAGCTCCCGTTACGGTGGCTAACTTCGTAGGACTAACACAAGGAACTATAGAAAACAAGGCGAAAGGAAAAGGACAGCCTTACTACGATGGAATCATCTTCCACAGAGTGATTAAAGACTTTATGATCCAAGGTGGCGACCCTACAGGAACAGGAATGGGCGACCCAGGGTACAAATTTGATGATGAAAAAAATGATTTAAGACACGAAGGAAAAGGTTTCCTTTCTATGGCAAACTCTGGGCCTAACACAAACGGCTCTCAGTTCTTCATCACAGAAGTGGCTACACCTTGGCTAGATGGAAGACACACTATTTTCGGGAAAGTAATCAGCGGTCTGGAAACTATTGACGCTATCGCAACAGTAGAAAAAGGAGCACAAGACAAACCAAAAGAAGATGTAGTAATCAAAAAAGTAGAAATCTTCACTAAAGGTGACAGCTACAAATCTTATGATCCTGCAAAAATCTTCAACGAAGGTAAAAATAAAATCCAAGAAAAAAACAGACAAGAACAGGAGAAAAAATTCGCTTCTCTAAAAGAAGGAATGCAGCAGACTCCATCTGGTTTGTTCTATAAAATAACAAAACAAGGAAACGGAAAACAGCCTCAGAAAGGAGATGTAGTTTCTGTTCATTACGCAGGAAGACTAGTAAACGGACAGGAGTTTGACAACTCTTTCAGAAGAGGAGAACCGATAGAAATTCCTATTGGTGTTGGTCAAGTGATTAAAGGCTGGGACGAAGGAATTATGCTTCTAAAAGAAGGCGATGCGGCTACTCTTCTTATCCCTTCTGAGCTGGGCTACGGAGCAAGAGGCGCTGGCGGTGTGATTCCACCTAATGCTTGGCTGATTTTTGATGTAGAATTAGTAAAAGTAAAATAGATTGATAAAGAGCTCCTAAATTAGGAGTTCTTTTTTTATTTTTGTCAAAATTCTTGATAATCTCATCAAAATGACAATACAAAACCTAATAAAAGAACTTAACCAAATCATTCCTTTCCAACAGGCGGAAGACTTTGATAATGTGGGACTTCTCTGCGGAAATCCAGAGCGGGAAATCACAGGCATTTTAATCTGCCACGATGCCTTGGAAAGCGTCGTAGAGGAAGCTGTACAAAAAAACGCAAATGTGATTTTAACCTTTCATCCGATTATTTTTTCAGGATTAAAGTCCATCACTGGCAAAAATTATGTAGAAAAAGCTGTCCTGAAAGCGATAGAAAACAAAATCGCCATCATCGCCCTTCACACTGCACTGGACAATCATTATTTCGGTGTGAACCACAGAATTTGCAAAGAATTAGGTTTAGACCAGCTTAAAATTTTAATTCCAAAAAAAGAAAATCTTTTACAGCTAATCACTTATGTTCCTGTGGATTATGCCGAGCAGGTTAAAAAGGCTCTATTTGAGGCTGGTGCTGGAAACATCGGTTTTTATGATGAATGCAGTTTCAGCATCGGTGGCGAGGGAACTTTCCGCCCGATAGACGGTTCTAATCCGTTTTTAGGCAAAAAAGGAACAACTGAAAAAGTCAATGAAATTCAGATTTCTGTGATTTTTGAAAAATTCAAAAAAAATCAGATTATTTCCGCTATGAAATTCGCTCATCCTTACGAGGAAGTTGCCTACCAAATCTATGCGATAGAAAACGAAAACCAATATTCTGGTTTGGGAATGTTTGGCGAATTACCTGAGGAAATGGAGGAAAAAGAATTTCTGAATTTCGTGAAAGAAAAATTTCATTTAAAAATCATCCGTCATAGTGGTTTTACTGGTAAAAAGATAAAAAAAGTGGCTATTTTAGGCGGCAGCGGAGCCAGCGGAATCAAAAATGCCCTGCAAAACCAATGCGATGCCTACCTCACCGCAGATATGAAATATCACGATTTTTTCACGGCTGAAAATAGAATTTTGCTGTGTGATATCGGGCATTTTGAGTCGGAGCAATTTGTAGTTCAACAATTATATGAAATTTTATCAGAAAAATTCACTACATTTGCAGTTTCAAAATCAAGCATTAATACCAACCCTGTAAATTATTTCTTATAAGTTATGGCTAAGAAAAATATAGAAATCTCTGTTGAAGAAAAACTAAGAACCCTTTATGACCTGCAATATATCGATTCTAGGTTAGATGAAATCCGCAGTACCAGAGGCGAACTGCCGATAGAAGTGGAGGATTTGGAAAACGAAATCGAAGGTCTTAATAAAAGAATTTCTAAATTAGAAACAGATATTGAAGATTTCAACAAGGAAATCAGCACTAAAAAAGAGGTTATCAATCATTCTCAAACTTTGATTGAAAAATATAAAACTCAGCAAGATAATGTAAAAAACAATAAAGAATTTGAAGCATTATCCAAAGAAATGGAGTTTCAAGAATTAGAAATCCAGCTGGCTGGGAAAAAAATAAGAGAATTCGAAGCTAAAATCTCACAAAAAAATGAGGTTCTTTCACAAAACAAAGAAAAAATAGAAGAGCTGGAATCTCACCTAAACTTCAAAAAATCTGAGCTAAACTCATTAATTACAGAAACTCAAAAAGAGGAAGAATTTTTAGTGAAAAAATCTGAAGAATTTGCAACCCTAATCGATGAAAGACTACTTTCTTCTTACAGAAGAATCAGAAACAACTCGGCTAACGGACTTGCTGTGGTAGGTATAGAAAGAGGCGCACCGAAAGGTTCTTACTTCACAATTCCTGCACAGAAATTAGTAGAAATAGCACAGAGAAAGAAAATCATCATCGATGAACACAGTGGAAAAATCCTAGTAGATGATGAACTCGTAAGCGAGGAAAATGCTAAAATGGAAGAAATCATCAGATTCTAAATAAAAAACCGAGATAAATTCTCGGTTTTTTTATTTTTTAACTTACCAAAAGGCTGCAACCTCTGATATCAGAATGGTCTATTCTTCCCAAAACTTGGAATTTTCCATTGTGGATTTTCCCTAAATCTTGTGTTGCGATAAAACTACACGAATGTTTATTCGCCAAGTCTATAATATTGATAGCCCCAGTCCTGCCCTCTTCCATGTAGGAAAATGGGTCTTCTGTATTACGAACCAAAATACGCATCCACGCTGGACACAGATACTCATTATTCCCCAGAGAATACCCCTGCGAAAGGAGTTCCGTCATGGAATATTCGGAGTAGATTTTTTCGGTTTGGAAGCTGGTTTTCAATATTTCCAAAAGCTCATCTTTGGTCATTTCTTCTTTTCTGCCTTTCATTCCGCCCGTTTCTATGATAATTAGGTCTGGATTATTAGCCAAATCAAAACCATCGTTTTCTTTACAGAAATCTGCAAAATCCAACAACGCAAAACTAACCCCAAAGAGAATGATTTTCTTATTATTCAGCTTTTTGAGAAGGTCAAGAAGCTCTCTGTGATTATACAAGAAATAGCCATTTTCCTGATGACCAGATTTTTTCATCAAGAAATCTACCATATAGATTAGCGATGAATTTTGGCGTTCCAAATAACTTGGCAGCAGCCCTAAAAACACGAAATCTTCTGGCTTCCCGATGAACTGCTCAAAACTTTTGTAAATGCTCTCTTCATACAAGCCAAAATCTGCAATCCAATGTTTAGAAAGCGTCTGAATATTAGTCGTTCCAGATGACTGGAAATAGTTTTCCTTTTCTTTATTTTTATCTAAAATAGTGTGGTTTTTGAACATTTCTATCGGCAGAAAAGGAATCTCGGAAATCTGAGTGATTTGGTCTGGATTGATATTTAAGAAATCAACAAATTTTCTATAAACCTCCACATTTTCATACTGATAGCGAAAAGTTTCCAAACACTTTTCCCTAAAATCCTGCTCCGTTTTTATATCAAAAATTCCTTTCATTTGTCCATTTATTTATATTCCAGCAAATCAAATTTCTGCCCATCAAAAACACCATAAGTGAAATAAGAAATCCAGTCGCCAAGGTTGATGTAGAGCGACCCTGTTTTATCCAAATCCAAAACCATCGGCAGGTGGCGATGCCCAAAAACGAAATAATCTATCTTTTCTGTTTTCAGTTTTTCTTTTGCGTAAAGAATCAGAAATTCCTTGTCTTCGCCCAAAAACTGCTTGTCTTTCTCGCCTGAAATCAGTTTGTTTTTCGTGGAAAGATATATCGCCAGCCTCATCGCGATATCAGGGTGAAGCCACTTGAAAAGCCAGCGAGACACAGGATTGGTAAAAGCTTTTTTCATTCTCTTGTATCCCTTATCCCCTGGGCCTAAGCCATCTCCATGAGCGAGGAGAAATTTTTTTCCATCAATCTTAAAATATTGTTTCTCAAAAAAAACAGGAATTTCCAGCTCTTTTTGGAAATAATCTTTCATCCACAAATCATGGTTTCCCACGAAAAAATAAATATCTATTCCGCTGTCTTTCAGCTCAGCGATTTTCCCTAAAACTCTTATAAAACCTTTGGGAACTACATAGTCCCACTCGTGCCAAAAATCAAATAAATCTCCCATCAGGAAAAGCACCTGACAGTCATGCTTTATCTCATCCAGCCACTGCACGAAACGCTCCTCACGAGGTTTGCTCTCGGCAGGCGTAGGCGCCCCGAAATGCTGGTCTGATGCGAAATAAATTTTCTTTCCTTCTTGGAGTTCTATTTTCATTTTGTTTAATTATTCATTATCCTCTGCAAACCATTCTCCGTAGGAGTTTTCGGTTTCGTGGAGTTTTAGATATACTAGCTGCACTTGGCTCGGCAGTCTTTTTTTGATTTTATCAGCGATTTCGTAGAGCATATTTTCGCAAGTGGGCTGATAATCACAGTAGATGACTTTATGCCCTTTCTGCTCCAATTCTTTCCCTAAATCCTTATGAGGAGAGAGTGCATTTACCATCAGTCCGTGGTCCCATTCATCCACGATTTCTTCTTTCACAATGGCTTTGAGGTCGCCGAAATCAAGCACCATTCCGTTCTTTTCGTTGTTAATATCATCTATCGGTTTTCCCTTTATCGTCACAAAAAGTTTGTAGGAATGCCCGTGTATATTCTTGCATTTTCCATCATATCCGTAGAGAATATGAGCAGTCTCAAAAGTAAAAATTTTAGTTACCCTAATCATAGGGCAAAGATAGTGATAATGATTTAAAACAAAACCCTGTTCATATTATGTATTTTTAACTAATTTATTTTTCTATATTTGCGCATATTTTAACTTTTATCTATGGAACTATTATCATTATCAATGCCAAATTTTGCGGATCCGCAGATTTGGATTAGTTTATTAACATTGACCTTCTTGGAGGTGGTCTTGGGAGTGGATAACATTATTTTCGTTTCCATTTTGTCCAATAAACTCCCTGCTCAGCAGCAAAATAGAGCCAGAAATATCGGGCTGTTTTTTGCGATGATTTTCCGTGTGGGATTACTATTGACCATCAGCTGGTTAATCGGGCTGAGCGACCCTGTTCTTACATTAGATTGGTTCAATGACCCACAAAAACCTGGAAATGCATTGGCTTTAAGCTGGAAAGACATCATTCTACTCTGTGGAGGACTTTTCCTTATCGTGAAAAGCACGATGGAAATCCACCACAAAATGCAAGGTGATGAACACGAAGAATCTAATACATCCAAAGCCTCTGCGGCGATTACGATGGTTATCGTGCAGATTATTTTAGTGGATATGGTGTTCTCTTTGGACTCTATCCTTACGGCGGTGGGACTTGTTGATAATGTAGCGATTATGATTGCGGCCGTGATTATCTCTATGACGATAATGATGCTCTTCGCTGGAAAGGTGAGCAACATTATAAACGCTCACCCGAGTTTGCAGATGCTCGCACTTTCTTTCTTGGTTGTAATCGGTGTATTACTCGTTGCGGAAGGCATCCACCAGCACATTAGCAAAAATATTATTTATTCTTGCTTGGCATTCAGTTTAACAGTAGAGTTTTTAAACATCAAACTTCGTTCAAAACAAGAAAAACAAAAAAAAGCGGAATAATTTCCGCTTTTTTCATATTAAAAAATGAAAACTGCACACCTATAATGATAAATAAGAAAAAAACACTCAAGATTTTTTCTATATCTCTATTAGTACAGAATGATATTCATAACTTTACATATCAAATTTAGCAAAAAATGAATTTATGCATAAAAAATATTCCAATATGCAATAATACTTATCTATATAGTTCTTATTGCGGTTCTTTTAATAGATATTTACAATATAGCTACAAATGCACAAGAATATCCACTAAACTGCAATACTTGGTCATATTGTTCTGTAAGAAACTATATCATAACAAATGTATTCTTTATATTGTTTCTTATATCAGGGATTTGTCTCTATTTTATGAAAAGAAATAAGCTCCCATTTTACCTGAGTTTTTTAATATCTATCTTATATATTCTCTTTTTTGCAGAAAGAAATTGGTAATATTTATATAGAGAATTTTTCTTATAGAATACAAAATGAAAACAGCAAAACAACTTATAGAAGACGAACTTCAGAAAACAATTCATCAGCTTAAAGAAGTTTCTCTTTTGCAAGGGGAGAAACAAACACTTGTAAGCTATAAAAAGGAGTTAGAGCAGTTATTGTTTCTCAAAAAACTTTCTGATACTTATCAATTGGAGCCTAAAGAGATAGAGTATATTGTTGTATTGCCTCCGCCTCGTACAGATTTTGCTAATTTTCGTATTGTAGATGATGCTGAAACGGAAGAAAAACAATGTTGGGAGGAGTTAAAGATAGAAAATGAACCCCTTTGGCTTTGTGAAGGAGATATTTTGATTAAGAAAAGATAATTCAATAATATAAATACAATGAAAGATATATCCCAAATATTTAAATCTGATATAAAAATAGAAGATGTAAAGCAAGAAAATGGTATTTTTTGCTGTATGAATGACCATTTTGTCAGTGGAGACAATCAAAAATATATGAAAATGTACGATTGGATGTCTTTCTTTTATGATTTTGGAGAAAAATGGATAGGAAAACTCAAGTATGGAAACGCCATTGACCGCTTGCGTACGGAATTGATGAGCCGCTTGGAATGGAAGAATGCTATTTCGGTGCTTTATGTTTCCATAGGTACAGGGGCGGACTTGCGTTATCTACCCCAAGGGATTGATTTGAAAACGATAAACCTTGTAGGGGCTGATATCTCGATGGGAATGCTCAAAAGATGTAAAAAGCAGTGGCAAAAGAAAACAAACCTTACCCTTGTGCAGTGCCCAGCCGAGGAATTACCTTTTGCTGATAATATGTTTGATATTGTTTTTCACAACGGAGGCATTAATTTTTTCAACGATAAAGCCCTTGCTATGAGCGAAATGCTCCGAGTTGCCAAACCAGGAAGCAAACTCCTTATCGCCGATGAGACTGCCGACTTTGTGGAGACCCAGTACAAGAAAAGCGTCTTTTCTAAATCCTATTTTGAAGGCAAAACGGTTGATTTGAACGCCATAGAACAATGTATCCCAGCATCAGTGGCTGAAAAGAAAACAGAATTGTTCTGGAATAACAAGTTTTATGGAATCACTTTTAGAAAAAACAACTAAATGAGTTACATTACCTTTAAAAGCAAGCTTATAGAGCAAAAAGTAAAGCAATATCTGAAAAAGAAACACGAAGACCTTCTTGTAAAAGAAGGAAGGAGAGTGTTGGTTAAAGAAGAAGGAGCGACTTTGATTACCAAAATGCTCATTCATAACGATGATTTGCACTCGGAGGACTTAGCCGACTTGCAAATGTTCCCCAATATAAAGGAATTAGAGTTGCTATCGGAGAATATTACCGATTTAGAATCCTTACCACCCTTGGAGAAGCTACAAAAACTCTATTTGAATGTCAAGGCAACGGATTATACGCCTCTCGCTAAGTATAAAAAACTTAAAAAAGTAGAAGTTTATGACAGTGGCGTGAGTGATATAACTCCTTTTTGTGAACTTTCCAAGCTAACAGTGTTGAAACTATCGTGTAATAAGCTCTTTTCTTTAAAAGGAATTGCTAAATTACAAAACCTTACCGAACTTTGGTTGGATAGAAACCAAATCACCGATATATCCCCCTTGGCGTGGTTGTCCAATCTTGAATATTTGCAGTTAGATAGGAACCAAATCAGCGATTTATCTCCATTGAAAGCCCTTAAGAAGGTCACCACCTTATATTTGTATCACAATGAGGTAAAAGACCTTTCCCCTTTGAAGCATCTATCCTTGGAGGAATTGAACTTAGAGCAAAACAAAATAGAAGACCTTAGCGATTTGGTAGGTATAGAAACACTTAGAAATCTAAAGATATGTTTTAACCCTATAAAAGACGCCTCTCCTTTGCTAAAAATGCCTTATTTAGAGTTCATCTGTACAGATGCTGAGGATATCTACTTGCCTTTAGAACGTTACCTCGGTAAAATTGTAGTAAGAGAAGTCTTTGGAGGGCAGTACCCTAACTTTGAAGAAGCAGATACTTATATATTTAGTAAAAAAGAATGAAAAAAATGACCTTATTAGCCTCTTTGTTAGCGTTGTTTTCTTGCAAAAGAGCGACAGAAGAGCGTAAAGCCACAGAAGCCTTTGCGATACAATCCCTACTTACCTATGAATATTGTGGGGAAAAGGATGGTTTTCAGTATTTCTTATTAGGCAACCAATGGGAGCGTAAAGTGTTCAAAATAAAAAGCTCAGAAATACACATTGATCCTCAATATGCTTTTTACGCTGATCCCTCTTTTGAGCCTAAAACACCTATTACCCCCATTAAACAAGAAAGAGTCTTTGCCGAAATCCCTATGAATGGACAGAAACTCTATTTGTACAAAGAAAATGTGGTCGTTCGCTATTTTCTCAACTGCTCTGATTTGCATAAAAAAGCAACCGACCAGCCCACTTATTTATACGATGAAATCACCAAAGAAGAAGCCGAAACACACAGTCAAGAGCGTACTTATTATATCGGCTATTTCAAAGGAGAACAGCTCATTCGTTATGAAAAAATCTACCAAGGAAAGGTGTTGATGGATAAAACTATTTCAGATTAGCCTTTTTCGCGAATTCGAATAATTCTGGATTGATGTGGCAGTATCCACTTGGATTTTTATCCAAATAATCCTGATGATATTCTTCTCCGCTGTAGAAATTTTTCAAAGGCTCGTTTTCCACCACTATGGGTTTTTCATAATTTCTTTGAAGTTCCGAAAGTGCCTTTGTCACTGTTTTTTCATCTTCTGAATTTACCCAATAAATACCTGTTCTGTAGCGCGTTCCGATGTCTTCTCCCTGCTGATTAAGGCTTGTAGGGTCTATTGTTTTAAAAAACAAATCCAAAAGCATTTTCAGACTTACCACCTTTGGGTCATAAGCCACTTTTACCACCTCTGCAAAACCCGTGCTGTCGGTATACACCTGCTTATAAGTTGGATTTTCTATATTTCCATTAGCATAGCCTACCTGCGTAGCCGTTACTCCGTTGATTTGTTTGAAAAAATGATCCGTTCCCCAGAAACACCCACCAGCAAAATAAATTTCTTTATCCATTTTATTTTTCGTTCTTAAATTCTTTTATCGTTTCCTGATATAAATTCTCATACATCGGAATGATTTTCTTATAATCAAAAGTCTTTGCTACTTCTGTGGCATTTGTTTTCATTTCCTTTAAAAGAACTTCATCAGACAAAATCTGAAGTGTATATTCGGCCATTTTCTCCACATCGCCTACATTCGCCAAAAATCCTGTTTTTCCATAAATATTAACCTCTGGAATTCCTCCTGTATTACTGCTGACCACGGGTGTTCCTGCCGCCATAGCCTCTAGCGCCGCCAGACCAAAACTTTCCTTTTCCGAAGGAAGAAGGAACACATCTGCATAGGTAAGCACTGGACGAAGGTCATTTACTTTCCCCATGATTTTTATTTTGTCAATAAAATCTGGTTTTTCTGATAAGAAAGCATTTACTTTTTCCATTTCAGGGCCCTCTCCTACTATGATTAGTTTGCTCGGAATTTTCTGATTTACCTTTTCAAAAATCTCCAAAACATCCTGAATTCTTTTAACAGGTCTAAGGTTAGAAATATGCACCAAAATCTTCTCGTTATCCTCGGCAAACTGATTTCTAAAACAAACCGAACACTGCTCAAAGTGTCTTTCTTCGATGAAGTTCGGAATCACATGGATTTCTTTTTTAATGTCAAAAAAAGCCAATGTATCCTGCTTTAAACTTTCCGAAACCGAAGTCAGCACATCAGACTGATTGATAGAAAATTCCACCGCATGCTTATAGCTCGGGTGCTGTCCCACCAAAGTAATATCCGTTCCGTGAAGCGTAGTCACCAGCGGTAAATCCTTGCCTTTTTCTTTCAGCATCTGTTTCGCTGTAAAAGCGGCATAGGCATACGGAATAGCATAATGAGCATGGAGAACATCCAGCTGATACATGCATACCACCTGATATATCATAGAAGACAGCGCGATATCATACGGCTGATGCCTAAATAAGGGATACGCCTGTACATTCACTTTATGAAAAAAGATATTAGGTCTGGTCATATCCAGCCTTGCTGGAAGCTCCGAACTGATGAAATGCACTTCGTAGCCTTTTCGGGCAAGGTTCATTCCAAGTTCTGTCGCCACTATTCCACTCCCCCCATAAGTAGGGTAACATAATATTCCTATTTTTAACATTTTCTTTGTTTATTTTTGTTTTGGGATATCTATTCCCATTCCGTATTTTATTTGTTCATTCACTACCACCGGTAGCCTTCCGTTTATCTTTTGTTTTCCTAAATAAGCCTCTGCTGTAGCTTTCATAGAAAGAGGATTGTTTTCATAAGAAACCAAAATCGATGAAATTCCGCTAATATCCACATCCTGAAGAGCATACGGGCTTCCAAACACATTGAGAATCACCTTGTTTCTTGATTTCAATTGACTAATAAGCCTTTTGCTCTCCCATGATACTTTGTAAGGTTTGTAAGCCGTAGAATTATCCTTATGAAGTCCAATGATTACCACTGCATTTTCAGGAATAGACTGGATTTCTTTGAAAGATATTTTTTTAACTTTAATTTCTTTGGACAATTCTTGTAAAAACGCCTCGTGCGAAGCCTCTTCTAACGGGAGATAATACACTTCCTTTTCTCTAAGTGGGAAAAGCTGTTTTTCGTCTTTTAATAAAGTCAAAGCATTGGCGTACAACTTCTCTGAAATTTTCGCGTGAGAATCATTGTTTAAAACATTATTGATTCCTTCTGAACTAAGCGGTCGCAGATTCTGAAGCCCCAAAAGATATTTCGTTTTCAAAATCTTTTTCACACTTTCTTCCAGCCTTTTTTCGCTGATTTCTCCCTTTTGGAGCGCTTCTTTTATCAATTTCTTCCCTGTCGGCACATCTTGGCTAAAAAGCAAAACATCATTCCCTGCCTTGAACGCCCTCAAATCCAATTCTCCAGCAGGATATTTTTTAGCAACAGCATTCATGTTCAGGGCATCGGTGATGACTAGCCCTTCGTATCTGAATTTATTTTTCAGCAAATTGGTTACAATATCATAAGAAATAGAAGCAGGGATATTTTTCCCTTTTTCCAGCTGTGGGACATAGAGATGCGCTATCATCGCTCCGCCTATTTTCTTGTCCATCAAGGCTTTGAAGGGTGCCAATTCTATTTTATTCAGCCTCTCCAGACTATGTTTCACCACTGGTAAATCCAAATGCGAATCTACATCCGTATCCCCATGCCCTGGGAAATGTTTTATCGCTGCCAGCACGCCGTTATCCTGCAAACCTTGTGCATACGCCAGCGATTTAGCGATTACATTCTGAACATCTGAACCGAACGAACGATTGCCTATAATCGGGTTTTTAGGATTGGTATTCACATCCACCACAGGAGCAAAATTCCAGTAAATTCCCATTTTCTTTGCATCTTCTGCTATTTTAGAAGCCATTTCATAGACCAAATTATTGTCCTGAATCGCTCCAAGAGTCATCGCCCAAGGGAATTTGTGCGCAGTTTTTATTCTCTGATAAAGCCCCCATTCTGCATCCATACCAAAGAGCATCGGCACTCTGGATTTCTTCTGAAATTCATTTACCAGTGCTATTTCCTGCTCGGCATCATCCTGCATTAGGATAATTCCTCCTATCCTCTCCTGCTCCACCAGTTTCCTCACTCCTGAGATATGGTTTTGGTCTTTATTGGTATAAAGCGCCACGATGTAGAGCTGCCCGATGCGCTCATCCATACTGAGTTTAGCATAAAGGCTGTCTGCATATTTCACGGCTTTTTTATCCAAATCTTTGGTGATATTTTTGGGAGAAAACTGTGCCTGTAAATATCCTACACACCCAAAAATAAAAACTAAAATACAAGAAATATTATTTTTCATAGTGAACAAAAGTACAATTTTCAGATAAAATAATCTTACTTTTGCATCAAAATTAAAGTTTTGATTAAAAAACTATTAGGACAAACGGCGCTCTACGGCATCAGTTCGGTACTGGTAAGGATATTTCCTTTCCTCATCGCACCCATCATTACGAGGGCTTTTTCGCCTGCAGAGTCTGCGCCCTTCGTGGATTGGTACTCCATCGCAGGAGTGGTTACTGTTTTTCTGACGCACGGCATGGAGACCTCGTTTTTTCGTTTTGCTCAAGAGAAAGACATCAGCAAAGAAACGCTGGTTTCTACTTGTTCCATGAGCATCTTGGCAATGTCTTTTATTTATTTGGTCTTGGGATGGGTATTTCGGCGCGAGGTTACAGAATATTTTCATACGCCAGACCAAGTGCATTTCTTGATTTTATTTTTGTTTATTCTTTCTATTGATGCTTTTTCTACGATTCCTTCGGCTGTTCTTCGTTTAGAGGGAAAACCACTACGGTATGTAGTATCCAAGGTAGCAGGAAGCGTGATTTATTTTGGGTTGGTGGTGTTTTTTATCAATATTCTTCCCAATTTACCCAATGGATTCCTCGGACTGAAATATGATGCTGAATTTGGCGTGGGATATGTCTTTGTGGCAAATTTGGTTCAGAGCATCGTTTCGCTGCTCATCGTTTCCAAGGAGTTTGTGAATTTCAGTTTTAGGAGTTTTGATTTTTCTTTATGGAAAAGAATCATGAACTACTCTTGGCCTGTGATGGTGGCAGGGCTGGCGGGCATCATCAACCAGACAATGGACAGACAATTTCTAAAATACCTCCTCCCTGAGGAAGAAAGCAAACACCAGATAGGCGTATACGGAGCCGTTTACAAAATAGCGACATTCATCACCGTGTTTAGACAAGCCTACCAGCTGGGGATAGAACCGTATTTCTTTTCAAGTTTTAAAAACGAAAATGCGAAGAGAACTTACACCCTGCTGATGGACATCTTCGTGATATGCAGCTGCGTGATTTTCCTAGGACTTATCACTAATATTTCTTGGATTTCCAAAATATATATCAACAATCCTCTCTACTACGAAGGCATAGAGCTGATTCCGTGCCTTATGCTTGGAGCGGTATTTTTGGGTATATATCTTAATTTATCCATTTGGTACAAACTCTCTGACCAGACCATAGTGGGGCTGTATATTTCCCTCATTGGTGCAGCGATTACAGTGTCTATCAATTATTTCTTCGTGCCTGAATATGGATACTGGGCAAGTGCAGTGGCAGCGCTGCTAACTTTCATGTCTATGATGATAATTTCCTATATTTGGGGACAGATAAAATATCCGATTCCTTATAATACGGGAAAAATAGTAGTCTACCTGCTTCTTTCCATAGGTTTGGGAATGATTTCTTTTAAATATTTTAGAGAAAATTACATCATCAGTAACATTATTTTTGTAATTTTTCTGATATTTGTCGTTTTTAAGGAAAGAGCACTCTTGAAAAAATTTTTGAAAAAATGAAAATTAAGATTATAAATAAATCCAAACACCCACTTCCAAAGTATCAGACCGAGCTTTCGGCTGGAATGGATTTGTATGCGAATATCACAGAGCCTTTTCGTTTAGGTTCTTTAGAGCGAACGATTATTCCGACAGGTATTTTCATAGCTCTGCCAGCTGGATACGAAGCCCAAGTAAGACCTCGCAGCGGACTGGCTGCCAAGCACGGAATTACTTGCCTAAACAGCCCTGGAACGATAGATGCAGACTACCGCGGAGAAGTCGGTGTGATTCTCGCAAATCTATCCAAAGATGAATTTGTCATCAATGATGGAGAGCGAATTGCCCAGCTGGTCATCGCAAAACACGAAACTGCCCAGTGGGAAGAAGTAGAAACCCTTGATGAAACAGAAAGAGGTGCAGGAGGTTTTGGAAGTTCTGGAACGAAATAACATTTTAAAAATTATAAAAATACATCTATTATGAAAATAATAATACCTATGGCGGGAAAGGGTTCCCGATTAAGACCGCACACTTTGACTGTGCCGAAACCTTTGATTCCTATCGCAGGAAAACCTATCGTGCAAAGATTGGTAGAGGACATCGCAAAGGTGGTAAATCAGAAAATAGATGAAGTTGCCTTCATCACTGGTGATTTCGGGAGTCAAGTGGAGCAGGATTTATTGGCTGTTGCAGAGAAATTAGGCGCAAAAGGAAGTATATACCACCAGACAGAAGCTTTGGGGACGGCTCATGCTATCAACTGCGCTAGAGAAAGTATGCAGGGGCCTGTAATCATCGCTTTTGCAGACACATTATTTAGAGCTGATTTTCATCTAGATACCAATTCCGATGGTGTAATTTGGGTAAAAAAAGTAGATGACCCGAGTGCCTTCGGAGTAGTAAAGTTAGATGACTATGGCTTCATCACGGACTTTGTAGAAAAACCAAAAGAATTCGTATCTGATTTGGCGATTATTGGGATTTACTATTTCAACAGTGCAGAAAAACTCATGGGAGAGATAGACTATATCATGAGTAATGATATCAAAGATGGTGGCGAATACCAACTGACTACTGCACTAGAAAACCTAAGAAAAAAAGGAGCAAAATTCTCTTTAGGAAAGGTAAATGACTGGATGGACTGCGGAAACAAAACCATCACCGTGCAGACCAATGGTAAGATTCTAGAATACGAAAAAGAAAATCTTTCTCAGTATCCAGCTTCTGCACAGATAGAAAACAGTTTGATAATTCCTCCATGTTTCATCGGAGAGAATGTGAAAATCGTAAATTCTATCATCGGACCGAGAGTTTCTCTGGGTAATAACACAATAGTAAAAAATTCTAATATAGATAACTCTCTAATCCAAGAAAGAACAGAAATCCAGTCTGCTAACCTGAGTAATTCCATGATTGGGAACTCAGCAAAGTATATCGGAACTTCTATCAATCTTTCTTTGGGAGATTTTTCCGTATTGGATTTCTCTGAATAAAAAATTTTTAGAAGTGATTTTAATGATTAACAAAATGAAGAAATTAATAGCTCTATCGGCCATTATGATGTTTTTAGCCTCTTGTGGTGCTAAAAAAAGCATCGTTGCTAACTCAGAAGTTCCTGCTGTCTCCAGCAACAAAAATTTCTATGATGCTATCACGAAAAAATCTGATTTTGATGCCCTTAAAATCACTTCTAAAATAGATGCAGAAATAGGAAAATTCGTTCCTACTATCCATGCAACTATCTACATAGAAAACAACCAGAAAATATGGATGAATATGTCTGCTCTGTTTATGAATGTAGGCCGCGGAATAGCTACTCCACAAGGGCTAAAAGCCTACGAAAAACTGAGCAGAACTTATATCGATTCTGATTTTTCTTATCTTAACAATTTACTGAAAGTCAATTTTTTAGATTATTCTTCACTTCAAAATTTATTGGTCGGAAAAGTTTTCTTTCCTGTCAATGAAAAAGATTTTAACTTAACCAAAGAAGCCGAAGAATACATCCTAAAACCAAACAACACACAGAAAGTAAACATCGATGGAAAAACCAGCGAATACCTTACAGAATTTCGTTTTTCTAACGAGCTGAACCTTACCAAAGTTTCTTTAAAAGACACAAAAACTGCGGATAATTTGGAATTATTTTATGATAATTGGGTAGATATCAATGGTGTAAAACTCCCTAAAAATGTTAAAATAGTTATAAAAGGTAAGAAAACTGACCAAATTTTAATAGAAAACACGAAATTTGACTTTTCTAGAATGGAAACCCCATATTCGGTTCCAAGTAATTATAAAAAACGAGATTTCTAATGTATTTCAGGAAGATAAGCTTATTTATTGGGATTTTTTCTGCTTCTCTCTTTCTTTCTCAAAAAAGCAAGGAAGATTTACAAAAGCAGAATGCTGAATTAAAAAAACAAATCGAAACCATCAATGCTAACTTGGCTAAAACAAAGTCAGAAGCCAGACTATCCATATCTTACCTCAATGATATCAACAAAAAAATTGCCCTTCGTGAGAAAGTCTATGGCAATACACAGAAAGAAAAAAGATTCATAGAGGATGATATTTATCTTCGTCAGTTAGAAATCAACAAATACAACCGAGAGCTGAAAGTTCTCCGTAAAAATTATGCCGAAATCCTCGTAAAAGCTTATAAAAACAAAGGAGTACAGAACAAAGTAACTTTCATTTTGTCTTCCCAAGACTTGGGACAGGCGCTTCGTAGAGTGCAGTATCTGAAACAATATGGAGAATACCAAGACAAAAAAGCTGCAGAAATATCTGATAAAGCCAAAAAGATAAAAAGCACAATCGCCCTGAGAGAAAAATCCAAAAAAGACAAGGAGAATCTTCTCTTGAAACAGGCTAAAGATTTAGAAGTAATCGCTCAGGAAAGAAAAGAAAAAGAAATTTTATTAGAAGATTTCAAAAAGAATGAAGCCAGACTAGTGGCTGAACTTAAACAAAAACAATCTGAATCCAAAAGATTAGAAGGCGAAATCAGAAAAATCATCGCTGAAGAAATCAGAATCGCAAAAGCGAAAGAAGAGGCTGAAAGAAAAGCGCGTGAAGAAAAACTAAGACTAGCGAGAATAGAAGCCGAAAAAGAAAAAGCGAGAATAGAAGAAGCCAATAGAAGAGCTCGTGAAGAGGCGGAAAGAGCAAAAAGAAAGGCCGAAGAAGAAGAAAGAAGACTAGCTGAAATCGCTAGAAAAAAAGCAGAAGAGGAAAGAAAAGCCATAGAAGCCAACAACGAGGCCAAAAGAATAGCAGCCGAAAAAGCGAAAATGGAAGCTGCCGAAAAAGCAAAAATAGCCGCAAGTAAAGCCGAGGCTGCCAGAGTAAATGCAGAAGCTGTAGCCAAAAAAACAGAGTCTGAGAAAAAAGCTGTGGATGAGCGGGCAATGGCATCAGCTGGTGCAGGAAGCTCTTCTAGTAATAGTTTTGCGGAAAATAGAGGAAGACTTTCTTTCCCTGTGCAGCGTGGACGGGTTACACAGCGCTTCGGGAGACAGCCACACCCTGTCTACAAGGGAGTTGTTATAGAAAACAATGGAATCAAAATTGCTGTGGATGCAGGAACAAAGGCAAGAAGCGTTTTTGCTGGTGTGGTGGTAAATGTTTTGGCCAGTGGTGGTTCAAAAACCGTGATGGTAAAACATGGAAATTATTTTACTATTTATAGTAATTTAGCCAGTACCTATGTTTCTAAAAATCAGACTATTTCCGCAGGAACAAATATAGGAGAAGTGGGACTTGACTTTGATGGGACTTACACTCTTGATTTCCAAGTTTGGAATCAAACAAATCCTGTAGATCCATTGAGCTGGGTAACTAGTTAATTTTATCATTAGCTTTATCCTAAAAAAATGTTTAATTTTGTTCTACCAAAATAAAAAATTATGAACAGTATTCTAACACCACTATTTATGGGACTAGGAATGAGAGAAATCTTAGTCATTGCTATCCTTATCTTATTGCTTTTCGGAGCAAAAAGAATTCCTGAATTTATGAAAGGATTAGGCTCTGGAATCAAAGAGTTTAAAAAATCTATGAAAGAGGATGACAAAGAAAACGATAATACTGAAGACAAAACAACTAAATAAATTTTATGAATAATAATTCTTTCTCTGAATACGCTTGGAGCATTTTCAATAGGTCAATAGAGGACTATCACATCACTGATGATGTAGATGCAGTGAAACCAAATCACTATGAAAATAATAGTTTGGAACAGATTTTGTATGACAAAAATTGGATTGACACAGTTCAGTGGCATTTGGAGGATATCATCCGTGATGAAAATATAGATCCTGTCAAAGCTTTAGAGATCAAACGAAGAATAGATGCTTCTAATCAGAAAAGAACCGATTTAGTGGAATTTATAGACAGTTGGTTTTTAAACAAATACAAAAACACCACACCAAATGCCAATGCCAAGATAAACACAGAAACACCTGCATGGGCGGTGGACAGACTGTCCATTTTGGCTCTAAAAGTCTACCATATGGATTTAGAAGCCAATAGAGCATCTGCAAGTGATGAGCATAGAGAGAAATGCCAAATGAAGCTGAATACTCTTTTGGAGCAAAAGAAAGACCTTAGCTCTGCTATTGACCAGCTGCTGAATGACATAGAAAACGGGCTCGTAAAAATAAAAACTTATAAACAAATGAAAATGTATAATGATGAGACTCTAAATCCTATATTATACAAAAAGAAAGAATAATGAATGTACTAAAAGCACTGGGAATTGTCGGAATATGTGGTTTTGTAGTATCTGCGTGTGCAACAGAGAAAAACAATCTGTCTCCTACTACCGCCTTGATTGCCAACATCTCTGAAAAATCGCCTGAAGATGTAGTCAAAAATATCAGTGATAATTTAGACCTGATAAAATACTCTTCGGACATTACCAATGCTTTTAGTTCGTGCTCTTCTTTTTCACAAAAACCTGTAAATGAGGAGTTTTCTAATCTAAAATTCTACATCACAGAATACCTATACGCTGTGAAAGAGCACAACACTGTGGGAAAAGAAAAGGCTTTGTATAATTATGAAAAATCTTATAAAAAAATACAAAAGCTAAAAAACAATCTCAATGAAGATGAACAAGAGATTCTCAACAGGTTTTTAGTAAATATCAAAACCAATATCACTCTGATAGAATCCCTAAAAGACACTTTATAGAATGGTAAAAATTCAGGCTGAGGCTAATGTCCCTACAGAGTACGGAAAGTTCAAAATCATCGCTTTCTCTGAAAAGGAACAAGACTGGATGCCGCACCTTGCTCTGATAGCAGAAAATACGGACTTATCCAGCGTGGTGAATGTCCGTTTTCATTCTGAATGCATTACAGGTGAGGTTTTCCATTCTAAAAAATGCGAATGTGGACAGCAGCTTTCCTCCGCGATGCAGTATACCCAAAAACACGGTGGCGTGATTGTCTATCTACGGCAAGAGGGCAGAAATATCGGTATTATCAACAAGCTGAAAGCCTACGCTCTACAAGAAAAAGGCTTAGACACTGTGGAGGCGAATCTAGAACTGGGACTTCCTGCTGATGATAGGAATTTCAGTGTGGCGGTTGATATTTTAGAAATACTTGGGATAAAGGAAATCAACCTCATCACCAACAACCCTGATAAAATCAGTTTCGTAGAAAATAGCAAAATAAAACTACACTCCCGCATTCCGCTGGAGATAAAACCCAACGAAGAAAACCGAGATTATCTGAAAACCAAAAAAGATTTCTTCGGACATTTCATTTCAGGAGAATAAGTAATATAACAATTTTAATACTTAATACAATGAAGAGAATTCTACAATGGGCTATGGTACTTACCCTATCCACAGCAGTAACCTACTGCTCAAGAGATGAAGCACAAACCATCAATGGAACCAATGGTAAAAATGGATCTACCATTTTGTCTGGAACTACCGCTCCTACCCTAAACATAGGTGAGATAGGAGATTACTATCTCAATAAAAGTACCTATGACCTCTATGGTCCAAAAACAAGCGACAGCTGGGGAACACCCATCAACCTAAAAGGAAGAGAAGGCAGTAATGGTACTGCAGGAAGCAAAATACATGCTGGAACTGGTATCCCTGCACAAAATATAGGAAATAATGGAGACTGGTACATAGACACCCAAAACAAGATGCTTTATGGTCCAAAAACTGACCAAGGCTGGGGCAGTGGACTATCATTAGGAAATGGTAATTCATCCAGCCTAAAAGGAAACTATGTACTAAGCCGTGATGGGAAAACTCTACTACAATGGTTTAATAAGGAAACTACACAAATAGATATGCAAAGCGACCCAGAACTGAAAGAAGTTACCAATATAACTAATTGGGTTTTTCATAACTATAACCACACCTCTCCTCATAGTTTCAGTCTTACTAACATTATTTTACCTGATAATCTAGAAAGAATAGGTAACTATACATTTACCTATAATAAATTAACTAACATTACTATTCCTAATAAAGTAACTACTATTGGGGATTTTGCATTCCATAGTAACAATTTAACCAATGCTACTATTTCTGGAGCAGAAACTATTGGTAAAGAGGCTTTTTCTAATAACCAGTTAACTAGTGTAACTATTCCAAACAGTGTGAAATCTATTGAGGAAGGAGCTTTTAAAAATAACAAGTTAACTAGTGTTGTTATTCCTAATGGAATAACCATTATTAATAAAGAAGCCTTTTCTAATAACCAGTTAACTAATGTAACCATTCCAAACAGTGTGAAATCTATTGAGGAAGGGGCTTTTAAAAATAACAAGTTAACTAGTATTATTATTCCTAATGAAATAACCATTATTAATAAAGAAGCTTTTTCTAATAACCAGTTAACTAGTGTAACCATTCCAAACAGCGTGAAATCTATTGAGGAAGAAGCTTTTTCTGGTAACCATTTAACTAATGTAACCATTCCAAACAGTGTAAAATCTATTGAGAAAGGGGCTTTTAGTGGTAATGGATTAACCAATATATCTATACCTAATGGTGTAACATCTATTGGAAAATATGCATTTTTTGGTAACCCTTTAACCAATATTGTAATCCCCAGCAGTGTAACAAATATTGGTCCTGAAGCTTTTGCATATGGTATTCCTCTTCATCATGTATACCCTCATATATCTTCTATAACAGTAACTATACACGCAACTAATCCTCCTATTCTTGAAGGTAGCATTTTTGAAATATTTAGTAAACATTTAGTCAAAATTTATGTCCCAGCAGGAAGTCTAGCAGCTTATAAAACTGACAAAGGATGGAGTCTTTATGCATCACAAATCTATGCGCAATAAGGACATTATGCTAATAAAAATGCTTATCTCAATGGATAAGCATTTTTTATTTTATAAAAAAGTAGTATCAAAAGAGAAAGGCAGTAAATCCTTTATGGAATTTATTTTTATAATCTTTTCTCCACTGATACTCGCGATGTAGATTTCTATATTTTGTGCTTGTTTCACTTCGTATTCTACGATGCTCTGTCTGCATGAACCACACGGAGGAACTATCCTGTCTAAGTCTGGATTCTCCTCCAAACCACCGATAACGAACAGCTTTTCTATTTTTTGGTTAGGGAAATTAGCTCCCAGCCAAAAAATCACGCTTCTCTCTGCACACAGCCCAGATGGATAAGCAGCGTTCTCCTGATTGCTCCCTGTGTAGATTTCGCCATTTTCTAGTAGAATAGAGCAGCCTACCAAAAATTTAGAATAAGGTGCATATGCCTTTAATCGGGAATTTTTCGCTTCTTCAAAAAGTTTTTTTTCTGTTTCCGAGAGTGTATCTATGTTTAGAATTTCGTATTCTATTTCTAATTTACTTTTCATAAGACCAGTAGTTAAACATTTGTTGATATAAGGGCAAAAAAGAGGCTTTTAGAAAAAACCTCTTTTTCGTTATTTTTTGAATTAGTGACCCGCTAAATCATAAACTTGTATTCTATAATCTTTGATATCAGCATTATTCTGCAGACTTCTGATGAATGCTTGTGGGAAAACATTTGAGTTTTGCTGCATAAGCTGCTGCTGAAGTTGTTTGATGTCTCCTGCATCTTGCTTGTTCACAGTCACACCTTTGTTTACTACTACATAAACTCCTGCATTACCATCTATCGGTTTAGATGTTTTATCTTTACCAATCGCAAAGGCTGCTCCTGCTACCTTAGGCTCTACT
Organism: uncultured Flavobacteriaceae bacterium; assembly: GCA_963518955.1. Lineage (GTDB taxonomy): Bacteria > Bacteroidota > Bacteroidia > Flavobacteriales > Weeksellaceae > JABCPE02. Next base: position 148,613 of record CAUQKI010000001.1, read on the forward strand.
GCTCCTCCTAAAACAGGGCTAAGCAGATTGATTTGTCCTGATTCTTTGCTCACACCGAACAAATTAGCAATCGCTGCCAAATCCTGAGCTTTTGCTGTGGATATTTTTTTTCCGATTTCTTTAGCCAAAAGCTGATTTTTTACAATCGGTTCTATCTGCTCTCTTACAGCTTCTGGATCTACAAGACCTTCAGACTGTTTGCCATTCAGATAAACCACTATTCTATCTCCATTAGCCGTTGTAAACATTTCGCTCTCTCCTTTTTCTCTCTTCTTGTCAAAAGCCCATTTTAGGATTTCAGCATCTTTATCTGTTCCTAAAAGCTGTCCTTGGAATCTCTGAACAAGTTTAGGATTTTGGAAGTTATAATTATTTTTCTTTGCAACATTTACAAACTCATTAAATCCTTTTCCTTGTATCTGCTGAGCGAAACTTGTAGACTGGGAGTGTAGTTTGTCCGTTGTAGCATTAGATGCTTTGATTTCTTTCACCAAATTCGCTACTTTATAAGACATCGCACCAGGTTTTCTGTCTGTGATGTTGATGATATGGTATCCATACTGAGATTCTACCACATCTACAGCGCCTTTAGGGCTTTTATCAAGATAATTTTGAAACTCTGGAACGAAACCAGCCTGTCCTGTAGTTCTCCATCCTAAATCACCACCATTCTGAGCAGAACCATCAGCAGAAAGATTAAGATATTCTTCAAACTTCGCTGAATTTGCTTTTGATTCTGATGCTATTTTTTCTGCTAATTGCTTAGCTTGTTCTTTTGTTCTCTTTCCAGCTTCGCCTTGTGCAGTCGGAAGACCTTGATAAGCAATCAAAATATGTCTTGAACGGATAGAATCTGTAGCTTTTTTGTTCAAAAGTTTAGAAACTACATAATAGTTCCCTTCTTTATAAGGCCCAAAAGTCTGTCCAAGTGCTGCTCCTGCCACCTGCTCTCTGATTCCTTCTGGAAGCTGTTCTTTAGAATAATAGTTCGGGTCAAAACCAGCCTGAGAATGCGTTAGCACGAATAAACTATCGCTCTTATTTGTCTTGAAATTTTCCAATCCATTTCCTACATCCACTCCCTCGTTATAAAGTTTGTTGATTTCTGCCAAAGTAGCCGCTTCATCAGCTTGTGTAGGTTCAGCTTTGAAATAAACCAATCCTAAATTTCTGCTCTCTGTCACTTTGAAAGTTTGTGGATATTTTTTGATGTATTCTACCAAATCCTGAGAAGTAACTTTCACTGGATTTTTCTTCGCGAAATCATCATAGCTTATCTTCACATATTCTATATTCGCCAGCTCATCTCTGTATTTCAGCATCAACTCAGCTTCTTTCTTATTAGAAGTAAGCCCTACAGAAAGGTTGGTAAACACCTGACGAGCCATGATTCTGTACTCTATACCTTTTCTAAAACTAAGCCATGAATTATATTCATCCACATTGCTTGATTTTAGCTGTTCTATCCGCTTTTTAAAATCACTTACATTAAAGTTAGGATTTTGGGCAAACATAGGGTCAAACGGCAGTTGATTCCAGAAAAACTCTTCTGTCATTTTCAAACCTAATTTTTCAAACTCCTGTTTGATAAGTTTAGATTGTACTATACTCTGCCAAGCCTGCTCTTCCAGACCGTTAGGCGACTGCCCTTGCTGCTGTGCCTGCTGCTGCATCATATTGAGAGTTTCTAGATACTCTTCTCTAGTTATTTTCTCTCCATTCACCTCACCGAAGACATTCGGGTCATTTCCCATCATCTTCTCTACAGTATCAGGATTAATGAAAAATGATACAAGGGCTACAGCGATGAATACCACCACAAGCCAAGATTTCTTTCTTATCTGTCCTAAAAGTGTCATTGTAATTAACTCTTTAAAAATTATTTAGTCTGCGAAAATACAGATTTTTAAATGAATACTAAAATTTTTCATTAGTTTTTAACTTCCATTCTCTATGTTTTTATAATTTTTCTTTCATTATTATATAAAAAAAGCTCTGACTAAATTTTAGTCAGAGCTTGAAAGAATTGTTAGTATCAAGATTATTAATTAAAATTATGCCATATAACCACCCCATTGATCTCTTGCACAGCCTTGAAACTTTGCATTTACATCATCATAGCGTATCCACCCTACTTCAGCTGCAGAACATATATTAGAACCATTACCACTTTTTCTTACTCTAACATATGTTGTTGATATATCCTGTGATGCATATATCAACCCATTTGCCCAAATCCCTCCTGATCCTGTATACATAGTTCCTCCTCCATATTGATAAAAGTTCCCATTATTTATTGCTGCATTTCCTTCTACAACAAATTTATGTGCTGGATTACTTGTACCTATACCTACATTACCATTATCTGCTAAAGTCATCACCATTCCCCCACCTCCACTTTGGAAATATCTCCAAAATTGTAACGATGGGGTACCATAAGTACTTGTCATATTAAACAATACCCATTCATTTGCTATTCCTCCCATTTTATTTGGGTTTCTTAAAACTATCCTACCTCCTTCATTGTTAGAATATTGGGAATATAATGCTCCTTCTTCTGCATAAAAATGCCCATCTTTAATATGAACCCTATGTGCTGGGGATACATTTGTTGGTAGTCCAATTCCTACAAATCCATTATCTCCTAAAGTCATCACTGGTCCATTTCCTACTCCACTTGGTGAATATTTCCAAAACTGTAAGCCTTTTGCGTAAGCCCCTGTCATATTGAATAACCTCCATTCATTCATATCATTCCCTGTCTTTTTAGGATTGACCAAACTCAAAGATCCCCCAACATCATGATTAACATATGACCTCAACATTCCTTCTGCATTTAATTCCCCTGAAATATCTAATTTATATGCACTTGTTGCTGCTTTTCCTATCCCTACATTTCCTGTTCCTGTGAAAGAGAGATTTTTGCCATTCATGTCTACAGTCCTATTGTCTGTTAGAGCTCCATCTGTATTGTAGAGGTTAGTTCCTCCTGCATTTACATTTAGTTTCTTCCATTTAGAGTTAATAGGCATCACAGGGTCTGCATCATAGTAGTAGAATCCCTTGCTGGTAATATCCGCCACTGCAGGGTTTGCCCCTGTATAGGTCACATCACTTACATAGATCATTGTAGCATCTTCTGGTGTTGCTATATTTGCTACTCTAGTTTTAGATAGTTTTGGAATAAGAACCCCCTCATTAGTAGTTGCCGTCGGGAGAGCATTTGCTGGACTTGGCTGAATATCTAGTGTTGCTTTAGGATTATTAGTATTAACTCCCACTTTTCCTATTTGTGCATTTACTGCTACAGCTGATAGCAGAAATGCTGAAAATAATACTTTTTTCATTGTAATTAATTATAAGTTTGTCATTGTTAAATTCTAAATATATTTACATAAAGGAAAACCCTCTTCTCTATAAAAACACTTTGTTTTTTCATTCAATAGAAATTCATCATCATAACTACTACATCACAATACATAAGTTTAATCATGTTAAATTTCGTAAAAAAACAACCCTAAACTTTTGAATTTCAAGCTCCTTTTCCCTCTACGGGGATAGTGAATTATTAGGATTAAACAAAATTTTCACCCCCTATTTTAATCAAAAACAGTACATTTGCCCAAAATTATTCTATAATGAAACAAGATTTTTTCAACTATCAAGCACAGACCTCGCATTTTGCCTCTGGTTTTGAGGTAGAAAGAGCGGAGGGCAACTATATATATGGTAAAGATGGCAGGGTATATCTGGACTTTGTTTCTGGGATTTCTGCCAATGTACTGGGACACTCCCACCCTAAAATCATAAACGCCATAAAAGAACAAGCAGACAAGTACCTGCATGTGATGGTCTACGGAGAATACGCACTAGAAAAACCCATAGAACTGTGCAAACTTTTAGCAAAGGTTACGCCTGACCCGCTGGAAGTTACCTATCTGGTAAACAGTGGTGCAGAAGCCATAGACGGCAGCTTAAAACTCGCTAAAAGATACACCGGAAGAGAGGAAATCATAGCCTTTCACAATGCCTACCACGGCAACACCCACGGAGCGCTCAGCGTGGCAGGAAATGAATACCACAAGAGAGCCTTCCGTCCGCTGCTTCCGCTGGTAAATTTCATTCATTTTAATAATGAAGAAGACTTAGCCAAAATCACCGAAAAAACAGCAGGTGTAGTTGTAGAAACCATACAAGGCGCAGCAGGCTTCATCACACCAGAAAACGACTATCTGAAAAAACTAAAAAAGAGATGCGAAGAAGTGGGCGCACTGCTTATTTTAGATGAAATACAGCCAGGGTTCGGGAGAACGGGAAAACTTTTTGGATTTGAGCATTATGGCACTGTTCCAGATATTTTAGCAATGGGTAAAGGAATGGGCGGCGGTCTTCCCGTGGGAGCCTTCATGAGCAGCAGAGAAATCATGAGCTGTCTATCCCACAGCCCTAAATTAGGCCACATCACCACTTTTGGAGGAAATCCGCTTATCGCCGCTTCTTGTTTGGCTACTTTGGAAGAAATTTTAGAAAGCGGACTACTGGATGAAATAGAGGAAAAAGAAAAACTATTCCGAAAACTTTTGGTTCACCCTAAAATAAAATACATCAACGGAAAAGGAATCATGCTGGCGGTCAATCTAGGAAGCCCTGACTACTGCATCCGTGTGGTGGAACAGTGCATGAAAGACGGACTTATCGTATCCTGTCAGCTCTATCGAAATGATTATCTGAGAATTTCTCCTGCGCTTATCCTCAGCAAGGAAGAAATAGAAAAAGGCTGCGCTATTATTCTAAATGCCCTTGACAAGGTATCATAACAGAAAAAAGCAAACTCAAAAGACAAATAAAAAGGCGAAAATTTATGATTTTTTGCCTTTTTTCATTTATAGTGACAAAAATCACTTGGACAATATTTTAAAGCTAAAAAAATAATGATATATTGCGACCCGAAAATGTATATGTATGGCTAAAACTAAAATACAATTTGAATTTCCGCTTCACTGCCTTCCAGAAATTCTGTTTGAATACATTGCCACTGCAGAAGGGCTGGCGGAGTGGTTCGCTGATGAAGTGACAGAAAAAGGAGATGATTTCTACTTCAGCTGGAACGGCGGCCCAAAAGAAAAAGCAACCCTTACCAGATATAAAGTAGAACAGTCCGTGAGATTCCGATGGGAAGAGGATGAAGGAACTAAATATTTCTTTGAGTTGAATATTGTAATTGATGAAATTACAAATGACCTTTCTCTGAACATTACCGACTTCTGTGAAGCTGGCGACGAAGAAGAAACTCAGCAGTACTGGGAAAACCTTATCGAAAATCTAAAAATAAAATTAGGAGCTGCCTAATGAATGACAATCGTGCTTTTCTCTATGGCGATGCCGTGAGCGTGTATTTTTTTGTGAGAAACGGAAAACTCATCCTTACCGAAGAATGCTATTTTTTCCTAATGGCCTCTATGCGAAAGATGAGAATGAACATTCCACTTTCTTTCAATCTGGAATATTTCATCGATATTCTTGAACAAAAAATAGCTGCCGACGCCCTTGAAAACGCGTTTATTCATTTTTTAGTTTATAGAAATACTCATGATTTAAATTTAGCCAAATCTCCTGTTCAGTTTTTCATTGAAGCAAAACCGACACAAGATATTTTGCAGATTAGCAAAACATTAGAGGTAGATTTGATTAGGGAAATCACTGTAAACACTAATATTCTAAGCAATATCTTAACTCATTGCCCAGAGAATATTTATGCCGAAATATACGCTGGAGAAAACGAACTGGACGACCTGCTGATTCTAAGCCCAAACAAAAGAATCGCACGAGGAATCTGGGGAAATTTCTTGTTTTTAGAAGGAAACACCATCCGTATACCGAAACAGACCGAAGGCGCCTACATCTCGCCATTGATGGAGAATTTTGTCACTTTCGTTCACAAAAATAGATTAGCCGAAATAGAACAGGCAGAAATCAGCCCTTTTGAAAGCCAAAAAGCTGATGAAATCCTGATGATTTCTGACAGAAAAGGAATTTTTTCCGTTAGCAAAATCAGAAACAAAGTCTTTGATAACAAACAGTTTAAAGACTTTATAAATCAATGGAAAAATAGTTTTGACACGCCTCAGGAATCATAAACTATTTATCATTCTTCTTTCCAAATAACGCAAAAATAGAAATCAGCCCAAAGACAAGCGTAGCAATAGTCTGTATCAAATGGGACATCAGCGCATAGGAAATCCCTACTTCCTCACCATGTAAGTGGCTTTTTCCCAGAGAAATGAAAATCCCTACAATAGCGATTTTAACTACGATATGGTAAGAACCTGCACCGCCAGAAGTAGGCACCATCATTCCAAGCGTTCCCGCCGTAACGAGCAGAAAACCATCACCGATGGTGAAATCAGAAGTTTCTTTCAAGGCAAAACAAACCAAATACGCCGCAAGAAAATAGCAAATCCATATCCCTGCCGAATGAAGCACAAAAGCAAGTTTATTCTTGATTTTTCGGACAGCTAAAAAGCCTTCTATCAAACCTTTAATGAAAGAAATTATTTTTTCTTTAAATTTAATCATAAAAACAACCGCTCCTAGCAAAACAAGGACTACAAGGGCTATTTTTAGATTAAAATAAAATGCATCTAAATCATCTACTCCATGGTTTAGCAAGAAACTATCCATAGATGTCAGTTCCTTTTTTTCAGAGACTTTTCGTGTGGTAAGTAGGTTGTAAAACGACGCTAAAACCTTTCCATTAAAAATAAAAGTCAGAAGCAAAAACAAAAGCATAAAAACCAAATCCACCAATCGTTCTATGACTATGGTAGCGATGGATTTTTCTACTGGAACTTTTTCGATTCTGAAAAGTGTGGTCGCCCTCGCGATTTCGCCGCTTCTTGGAATGGTAAGATTCATCATATACCCGAAGGCTATTGTCCAAAAGGCATTAGAATTACGGATTTGGTAGCCCATCGGTTCCAAAAGAAGATTCCAGCGCACCGCACGAAACCAATACGCCAAAACAGCAAAGAAAGCAGACATCAACGCCCAGAAATAGTTAATCTCAGCAAAAGATGCTTTCACTTTATCAAAATCCAAATCTCCCAAAGCCAGCCACATAAAAAATATAGCCAAACCCGCTGAAATTAAAATCGTAAAAATATTCTTTATCTGCTTTCTTCTGAGGCTCATTATTATTCTAATAAATTCGTTTTTTCATTAGGGAAAACCACTTTGGGCTCAAAGGTTTTGGCCTCCTCTGGTGTTATCTGTGCGTAGGCTATGATGATGACAATATCGCCTTTGTGGGCTTTTCTCGCCGCCGCACCATTCAGACAGATTACTCCTGATTTTCTCTCGCCTCTTATCGCATAAGTGTCAAAGCGCTCTCCATTATTGACATTCACCACATAAACCCTCTCGCCGTGGATGATTCCAGAGGCATCCATCAGGTCTTCATCTATGGTAATGCTTCCTATGTAGTTCAGATTCGCTTCTGTAACACTTACTCTGTGAATTTTTGATTTAAAAACTTCTATTAACATGCTGCAAAATTATTGATTTCTTTTTAAACAAACCTAAGATTTAATTAGTATTTTTGTAGCCTTAAATTTCTAAATTTTACACTAATGAAAAAGTTAATTTTACTTTTAGCATTATATGGAGTATTTTTTGGTATCAATACCATGAAAGCCCAAGATGCTGACACCAAAAAATCTTTCTTGACAATGGGAGTTTCTATAAACATCCCAAAAGAGCACAGCATCACGGTATACGGTGGGGTGAGTACATCGCCAGAGCATACACAGATAGCCATGGTGATGCCTAATATCAAAATCAACAAGTATATTTCCTTCATGCCTCTTTATGTGTTTCTAAAATCTCCTCAGGCGCACAGCAAGCGAAGCGAAAGAGCACCAAATCAATGCGATGCTGACTTTCTCCCTTCCTCTGGACAAACAAAACAAATGGATTCTGCAAAACCGAAACACTTATTTGCATAGATTCATAGTAGGCGGAGAGGACTTTGATTTTTATAGAGGGCGTTTAGGCATCGTACACAGAGCTAAAATTTTTGATAAATCTGTCAATCTCTTTGCTCATGATGAAATTTTCATTGACCTGAAAAAAGGCGATTTTGCTAGAAATAGAGTGTATTTAGGGGCGGACATCAAGCTTTTCAACTGGCTAAACCCGCAGTTCTTCTACATCTACCAGTCTCACAAAAACCATGCAAGTCCAAACAACCATCTTTTCATAGTTGCGGCTATTATTCCTCTCGGAAATCATGGATTTTTTGGAACTAAAAAGTAAAAATCAATTAAATTTATCTTAAAATCTTCTAAAAACCTCATTTTATGCTATAAAAAATTTGGTTTTTGTTTTATTTATTTTATATTTGCTGAACATAAATTTATAAAATAACATTATTATGAACAAGTCTGAATTAATCGACGCAATCGCAAAGGATGCAGAAATCACAAAAGTGGCTGCTAAGAAGGCATTAGAATCTTTCATTGAAAATGTTACTAACACACTTAAAAAGAAAGATGGTAAAGTAGCGTTAGTAGGATTTGGAACTTTTTCTGTAACAGAAAGAGCTGCAAGAACTGGTATTAACCCAGCTACTAAACAACCAATCAAAATCGCTGCTAAAAAAGTTGCTAAATTCAAGCCAGGTGCTGAACTAGCTGACGCAGTAGCAGGTGCTAAGAAAAAATAATTGATTTTCAATTAAAATAAAAACCGTTGTAGATTTACAGCGGTTTTTTATTTCCATCTTTTTATTTTATCTTTGCTGTTTTAATAATATCATCCTATGAAACGATTAACGATTAAAGAAATTCTTGATAATTACACAAAACATATTCACCACGACATCTGTATCCAAGGCTGGGTCAGAGCTTTTCGTTCTAATAGATTCATCGCGCTAAGTGACGGTTCTACAGCGAATAACATCCAGATTGTAGTGGATTTCGAAAAATTTGATGAAGAAATTATCAAAAAAATCCATACAGCATCCTCTCTGAAAGTAACAGGAGAAATCGTAGAAAGCCAAGGAGCAGGACAAAACATAGAAGTTTTAGCAAAGAAAATAGAAATTTTAGGAGATAATTTCACTGATGAACTAGAAAAAACGGTTCTTCAGCCTAAGAAACACTCTTTGGAATTACTGAGAGAACAAGCTCATTTGAGATTTAGAACTAATCTATTTGGGGCTGTGTTTAGAATTCGCCACGCTGTGAGCTTTGCGATTCATCAGTTCTTTAACCAAAACCAATTCTTCTACATCCACACGCCTCTAATCACAGGAGCTGATGCTGAGGGAGCAGGAGAAATGTTCAAGGTTACGAACTTTGACCTCAATAATGTTCCAAAAACAGAAGATGGAAATGTGGACTACGACCAAGATTTCTTTGGTAAGAAAACTTCGCTTACGGTTTCTGGACAGCTAAATGTGGAAACCGCGGTGATGGGACTTGGGAGAGTCTACACCTTCGGACCTACTTTCCGTGCAGAAAATTCTAATACAACCAGACACCTAGCAGAGTTCTGGATGGTGGAGCCAGAAGTTGCATTCAACAATTTGGAAGACAACATAGACCTGGCGGAAGATTTCTTGAAATATGTAATCAACTATGTATTAGACAACTGCAAAGATGATTTAGAACTTCTTGATAAGAGATTTGCAGAGGAGCAAAAACAAAAACCTGAAAAAGAAAGAGCGGCAGAAGGACTGATAGAAAAACTTCAGAATGTAGTGAAAAAACGTTTCGTAAGGCTGAGCTACACTGAGGCTATCGAGATTTTGCTTAACTCTAAAGAAAATAAAAAAGGTAAATTCCAATTCCCAATAGAAGCTTGGGGAGCAGACCTACAATCTGAGCACGAGCGCTATTTGGTGGAAAAACACTTTGAAAGCCCAGTGGTTTTATTCAACTATCCAAAGGACATCAAAGCGTTTTATATGAAGCTGAACGATGACCAAAAGACCGTTGCGGCGATGGATGTTCTTTTCCCTGGAATCGGTGAAATCATTGGTGGTTCTCAGAGAGAAGAAAAACTGGATGTTCTTGTCCAAAAGATGAAAGACATGAATGTGGATGAAGAGGAACTATGGTGGTACCTGGATACTAGAAAATTCGGTTCTGTGCCGCACGCTGGTTTCGGGCTTGGACTAGAGAGATTGGTATTATTCGTAACAGGAATGACCAACATCCGTGATGTGATTCCTTTCCCAAGAACACCAAGAAACGCAGAATTTTAAGAATTATGAAAATAACTTATAGAGATTATCCCGAATTTGAAGCTGTTGCTAAAATTTGGAACAAATTTGATACAGAAATTTATATTGAATTTGATGAAGAACTAGAAGCAACCAAAGAAGAACAAAAAAAATATTTTCAGAAAATAGAGGAAAAAATCCAGTGGATAGAAAGCCATAAGGATTTGATTTTAGATACTTTTATTGAAGAAGAATCTATTTTTGAAGGGCTGAATGACTGGATTTCAGAAGAAATAGCAAAGAAAGGAGTTGCTGAATATTTTGATGAATTCAGCCTTGATAGAACAATTTCTGAAAAGGAATTTAAAGAAGCTATCGGCGTTCGTTCTCTTAATTTTTATATTGATAGTGAAGAGATTAGCTGTAATTTTGATTTAGATGCAGAGCCAAATTATTTCTTTGACCATTTAGCCAATATAGAAATAGATGAAAACAACCAGATAGAAATGGGAGGAATCAATGGATAACCTCCTAGAACTAATAATCTAAAACTGATATGCTCAAACAAAATTTACAACTTAAACTTGGTCAAAAACTCGCTCCACAGCAGATTCAGTTAATGAAGCTTATTCAGCTTCATACGCTGGAATTTGAGGAGGAGCTGGAGCGTGAGTTAGAGGAAAATCCTGCTTTGGAAAAAGTAACGGATGACAAGGAGGAGGATTATGACAATTTAGGAAACGACTACGAAAGCGAGGGAACGGAGAGCATAGAAACGGATTTCAATGTAGATGAGTATCTGTATGATGATGAACCCAGCTACAAAACAGCATCCAGCAACTACTCGCCAGATGATGAGGAATTTGATAACGAAAGTTTATTGACCGAGGGGCAGACCATTTATGAGTATCTTTTGGAGCAGATTAGACTTAGTAATATTTCTGATGAAGAGCTAAAAATAGCCGAATATCTGATAGGAAACCTTGACAATGACGGGTATCTTCGCAGGGATTTAAAATCAATTGTAGATGATTTGGCTTTCTCACAGGGGATTTATACCGATATTCCTAAATTGGAATACATTTTAGAAAACTATATCCAAAAACTAGAACCTGCGGGCGTGGGCGCTAGAAACTTACAAGAATGTCTCCTTCTACAAATAGAGAAAAAAGTAAGTGACAATCCCAATGTGAGCATTGCTGCCAGCATACTGAAAAATCAGTTTGATGCACTGAGCAACAAGCATTATTCTAAAATTATCCAGCGGTATAATATCGATGAGGAACAGCTGAAAGATGTCCTAGAAGAGATTGCAAAACTTTCACCAAAAGTTGGTGGAAACTTTGATACACAGACCATTACCATCAATCAAGAAATTATTCCTGATTTTATCATTCAGGTAAAGGACAATGAGGTAATTCCGTTACTTAACAATAAAAACGCTCCTACGCTGAGGGTTTCTAACGAATACAAAGAAATTTTAGAGACATATTCTAATGACAAAAGCTCTGCTGAACACAAGCAGGCGGCTCTTTTCATTAAACAAAAATTAGATGCTGCGAAATGGTACATAGATGCTGTTAACCAAAGACAAAATACTCTGATACAGACCATTACAGCCATCGCTAAGATGCAGAAAGAATATTTCATCACGGGGGACGAAAAAAACATAAAACCTATGATTCTGAAAGATATTTCTGACATCACAGGATTTGATATTTCTACTATTTCTAGGGTAGTTAAGAGCAAATATGCTGATACGCCGCATGGAATAGTTTATCTAAAAAATCTTTTCTCAGATAGTTTGACTAATGATGAAGGGGAAGAAGTTTCCACAAAAGAAATCAAAAACCATCTGCAAGAAATAATCGACAAGGAAAATAAAAAGAAGCCTCTCACGGATGATGCGCTGGTTACTGCACTGAAAGAAAAAGGGTACAATATCGCCCGAAGAACCATTGCTAAATACAGAGAACAGCTCAACATTCCAGTGGCAAGGCTACGAAAAGAACTTTAAAAAACTAATAATATTATGGCTGAAATTTTAGATGGACTGAGCGTTTCTCAGAAAATAAAACAAGAGATAAAAGAAGAAGTTACGAAAATAGTACAAAGCGGCAAAAAAGCGCCTCACCTAGCAGCTATACTGGTGGGAGAAAATGGTGCCAGCAAAGCCTATGTAAACAGCAAAGTCAAGGATTGTAAAGAAGTGGGATTTACCTCATCATTGCTAAAATTCCCTGACACAATTTGTGAAAATGAACTTTTAGAAGAAATAAAAAAACTAAACGAGAACGAGGAAATAGATGGATTCATCGTGCAGCTTCCTCTTCCCAAAGGTATAGACCAAGAAAAAATCATCATGGCTATCGCCCCTAAAAAGGATGTGGATGGCTTCCACCCAGAAAACTTTGGGAAAATGGCTTTAGAGATGGACTCTCTTCTGCCTGCTACTCCATTTGGGATTATGCAGCTTTTAGAGAGATATAACATTGACACCAAAGGGAAAAAATGCGTGGTTATCGGTCGAAGCAGAATCGTTGGCCGTCCTATGAGTATTCTAATGAGCGCCAAAGGAACTGACGCCACAGTAACGCTCATCCACAGTCACACGCCTAATATCGAAGAATATACCCAAAAGGCAGACATCGTCATCGTAGCATTAGGTATTCCTAATTATCTAAAAGGAGATATGATAAAAGAAGGCGCTGTGGTCATAGATGTTGGGATTACGAGAGTGAATGATGATAGCGAGAGAGGTTATCATTTAGTAGGAGATGTAGATTTTGAAGCATGCGAAAAGAAGGCTAGTTTTATAACACCCGTTCCTGGTGGCGTAGGCCCTATGACTAGAGCCATGCTGATGAAAAATACGCTTTTAGCTTATAAAAAATAGTGAGTGAAAAATGTCAGATTTTAGTAGTGAACAAAAAATATTATTAAATCAAGGTAAAATGCTCCCTGTTATGGAGCATTTTTATACTATTCAAGGAGAAGGCGCCCACTCTGGCAGGGCGGCTTATTTCATCCGTTTAGGTGGTTGTGATGTAGGATGCCACTGGTGTGATGTCAAAGAAAGCTGGGATGCCACACTTCATCCGTTGATGGATGCAGAAGAAATCGCTGCCATAGCGGCTAAACACTGTAAAACTGTAATCATCACAGGCGGCGAGCCTCTGATGTGGGATTTGAATATTTTAACAAAAAAACTAAAAGAATTAGGCTGTACGATTCATGTGGAAACCTCTGGCTCTCACAATCTAAGAGGACATATTGACTGGATTACTCTTTCACCCAAGAAAGTAAAACTCCCCAAAGAAGAAATTTACCAAAAAGCTGATGAACTGAAAGTGGTTATTTTCAACAATCACGATTTCAAATTCGCTGAGGAACAAGCTGCCAAAGTATCAGAAAAATGCAAACTATATCTGCAGTCTGAGTGGAGCAAAAGGGAACAAAACTATCCAAAAATAACAGATTACATTCTACAAAATCCTAAATGGATAGCTTCCGTACAAACGCACAAATATCTGAACATTCCATAAAAAAGGGAGAATACTATCTCTCCCTTCTTGGTTTTTTATTTTGAAGGTAAAGCACCTGTCCCTCTTTTGGTTCTTGCCCCTCCTCCATTCTATTTTTTAGATATAAATACTTTAGTTTTATCCCATATTTCTGGGAAATATCATACATTTTTTCGCCTTTTCTCACGGTATGTGTTTCTTGGCTTCCGTAAGATTTTTTAGGCTCTAAAAAAACAATCTGATTTTTTTTCAAATCAGATGTTTTTAAATCATTATAATCTTTCAGGTCGCTCACTCTGAGATTATATTTTTTCGCCAAAGCAGAAAGAGAGATATCTCCTCCCAAAACCACATATTTCAAATTCGAATTAGGATGATTCCTCTCATTTAGGCTATGCAGAACGGCTTCTTCTGTGAGCCTTCCTTCTTCGTACTCGTGTAGCTCTGGTTCTTTTTTTTTACCAGATTCTATTTCTGGTTTAGATACTTCTGTTTCCTGTTTTGTTTCTGGCTTTTGAACTACTGGTTCTTTTACTTTTTCTTCGCGCAATACAGGCTCAGTTCTCACTTCCTCTTTTGTGGATTTTTCCTTAACTAGCTCTTGATTTTTAATTTCTTGATTTTCAGATTTATACTCTGGATACAATTCTTTTAACTTTGCAGAAACTTCATGTGATTTTATATTATCAAATTCATGCAGTCTGTATTTTTCTATTCTGTTTATCAAAATCTGTGCATATCTAGGATTGGTAGCATATCCAGCTTTTTTAAGCCCATACGCCCAGCCTTTGTAATCTTTGATATCTAATTTAAAAAGCCCTACATAATACTTTCTCGTTGTCAAAAACAAAGAATGGTCTCTGTAAGATTCTCGCGGGTCATCATACACACGAAAACACTCATTTGGTGCATCATCTGTGTGTTTCATGGTCTTCCCTGTCCAGTTTTCCTTACATTTTATCCCAAAGTGATTTTTCCCTTCTTTTGCCAAACGGCTCTGTCCTCCTCCTGTTTCCAAAATCCCCTGTGCGAGTTTGATGCTTGCTGGAATTTTATACAGCTCCATCTCTTCCACTGCATATTTAGCGAAATTCTGAATGTATTGGTCATCTGTTTTCCAATCCTGAGCGTGAGAAAACAGCCCTAAACCTGCTACTGATAATAAACACAATAATTTTTTCATTTTTAGTTAAATTTTATTTTGATTAGTTCTTTTTTTGTCTTTTTCAACCATTCATTTGCCCCTAAAATCCCCTGCAAACCTCCTGTATGAAATGCTAAAATCCTGCTGCCCTGCGGAAAATATCCTTCCTGTATCAGTTTCATCAGATTTCTCATCATTTTCCCTGTGTATATCGGGTCGAGAGGGACATCATACCGCTCATAAAAATCATTGATAAACTGAATATTTTCATCTATAATTTTCCCATATCTACCATCATGAGCATCAAAGAGGGTAAAATTCTTCCTTCCGCTCAGCCCTTGGATTCTTTTCTCCAAAGTAGGGTCATCTACCACCTTAAACCCCAATATTTTCTGGTGGTCTTCTGCAAATTTGGACAAGCCTGAAATGGTTCCTCCTGTCCCAACCGCAGTGCAAATATAATCAAATTCTTTTGTCCGCTCATCCAGCATGTGTTTCACCCCTTCCACAGCCAGTTCATTGGTCCCGCCTTCAGGGACAATAAGGGCCTCGGGAAATTTTTTCTGCAAGTCTCTGGTGATTTTTTCCTTGTCTCTGTATGCCTCTCTGGTAACGAACAAAAAATCCATTCCTCTCCTCTGTGCATCTTCCAGCGTGAGATTTCCCTGCCAGTTATTCTCCAACTCCTCTCCACGGATAACACCCAGAGTTTTAATATTGTATTTTTCTCCAACTGCAGATGCCGCCGCGATATGATTAGAATACGCTCCCCCGAAAGTGATTATCAAAGGATTTTTCACCTCTCGGGCAAGGTATGTCTTTACATTATAAAACATTTTCCAATACTTATTACCCGAAATCTGTGGATGAACCAAATCTTCGCGCTTCACGGACAATTTCACGCCTCCTTCCAGCGGAATATCTACTATGGGAATGTGCACTTTATCAACCTCCATAATACAAATTTCGGAATTTTTATTTGAATTTAAAGATATTTATGCATTTTTGTCGTAAAATTTTCTTGGCATAGGAATTGTGCCATATGAGAGACTGTTTTTTTATTTACATCAATAAAAAAACAAGAAACACCAAAGTGACATTTTGTCATTTAATCTTTTAGTTTTAATAAAATTATGATAGAAGAATTTGAAGATATTTCTTTTGAAAATCTTATGGATGAAGGTTTCGGTGTTATAACTGAAGAAATTCATGATAAAAACGAACAGCCGAAGGAGGAGCAGGAGTCTTTTCCTATTTTGCCTGTGAAAAACATGGTGATGTTTCCTAATGTGGTGATTCCCATCACTGCTGGAAGAGGAAAATCTATAAAACTGCTGGAAGAAGCCTATAATAACAAGGGATACATAGGTGTCATCTGTCAGAAAAACTCTGATGTAGAAACACCAAAAATTGGTGATTTGAACTCCATAGGGACGATTTCGAGGATTATCAAAATCATCAAACTTCCTAATGGAAATATCACCGCCATCACTCGTGGTGTCCACCGTTTCCGTGCGAAAAACTACATTTCCACAGAGCCATTTTTCAGAGCTGAAATACAGAAGCTGAGAGATTCTTCGCCGAAAAACAAAGAGGAATTTTATGCGCTGATAGACAACATCAAAAATTTAGCCGTAAAAATAATAGAGCTTGACCCGAACATTCCTAACACTGCTAATTTCGCTATTAAAAACATAGATGGAGCAGAAGATTTGCTGAATTTCATCTGCGTGAATGGTAATTTTTCGACAGTAAATAAACAAAAACTGCTGGAAGAAAAAAGCCTTTCCATTCGTGCAAAAAAATGCTATGAACTCCTACAGGAAGATTTCAAAAAACTGGAATTAAGAAATAAAATCCATCAGAAAACCACTAAGGAATTAGACAAACATCAGAGGGAATACTTTCTAAATCAGCAGATTAAAACCATTCAGGAAGAGCTGGGCGGAGGCACAGAAAATGATATAGAAGAGCTGAAAGCCAAAGCAAAAAAAATAAAATGGAGTGAGGAAATAGAAAATCATTTCAATAAGGAAATCAACCGTCTGCAAAGACACAACCCGAACTCGCCTGACTATAATGTGCAGAGAAATTATCTGGATTTCTTCACAGACCTGCCTTGGGAAAATTATACCAAAGATACTTTTGACCTTCCAAAGGCCGAGGCTGTTCTCAATAGAGACCACTTTGGGCTGGAAGACATCAAGAAGAGAGTTCTGGAACACATGGCTGTTCTGAAACTCAAAAATAATATGAAATCGCCTATTCTATGCCTTGTAGGGCCTCCTGGTGTGGGAAAAACTTCCTTAGGAAAGTCCGTAGCAGATGCTTTGGGAAGAAAATACATTCGCCTTTCTTTAGGCGGTCTGCATGATGAAAGCGAAATACGAGGACACAGAAAAACCTACATTGGCGCCATGGCTGGGCGTATTCTCCAATCCATCAAAAAGGCTGGAACTTCTAATCCTGTCATCGTTTTGGATGAGATAGACAAACTCGGCACAGGAACTCACGGAGACCCATCCTCTGCCCTACTGGAAGTCCTTGACCCTGAACAGAATAACAGCTTTTACGATAATTATTTAGAAATAGGCTATGACTTATCAAAGGTAATGTTCATCGCCACAGCGAACAGCCTTTCTACCATCCAAAGGGCTTTGCTTGACCGAATGGAAATCATCAACCTTTCGGGATATACTTTGGAGGAAAAAGTAGAAATCGCTAAAAGACACCTGTTGAAAAAACAAATCCACGAACATGGGCTGTCTGCGCAAGAATTAAAATTAGGTTCAAAAGAACTAAAACACATCATAGAAGCCCACACAAGGGAAAGCGGCGTGAGAAGATTAGAGAAAAACTTGGCGGCTATTGCCCGCTGGGTGGCTCTTCAAATCACGATGAATAAAGAATATGACCCTAAAATCAGCATTAAAAAAGTTGATGAAATTTTAGGTGTTCCTATGAGCAAAGCCGTTTCTGAAACCTCCAATGAAACAGGCGTGGTGACAGGTCTGGCTTGGACAAGTGTGGGAGGAGATATTTTGTTCATTGAGAGTATTTTATCCAATGGAAAAGGGACTCTCAGCATGACAGGAAATCTAGGAACAGTGATGAAAGAAAGTGCGACTTTGGCCTTGGAATACATCAAAGCAAAACATAAGGAACTGGGAATAGACGCTGAGGATTTAGAAAGTAAAAACATCCACATCCATGTCCCAGAAGGCGCTACACCGAAAGATGGCCCTTCTGCGGGAATCGCGATGCTTACCTCTATGGTGTCCAGCTACACCAACCGAAAAGTAAGACCTCATCTTGCAATGACAGGCGAAATCACCCTGAGAGGAAAAGTGCTTCCTGTGGGAGGAATTAAGGAAAAACTCTTGGCAGCGGTTCGCTCAGGCGTGAAAGAAGTAATTCTCTGCGAGGAAAACAGAAAAGATGTGGAAGATATCAAGGGAGATTATTTTAAGGATTTAAAAATCCATTATGTGAAAACGATGAAAGAAGTAGTAGATTTAGCTTTAGAAAAAAAATAATGGTATGAAAATTCTAATCGTCAATGGTCCTAATCTAAACCTCCTCGGAACTCGTGAACCTGAAATTTATGGAACGGTTTCTATAGCTAATTTTTTAGAAAATCTAAAGGAAAAATTTCCCGAAGATGAAATTCTATTTTTCCAATCCAATGTAGAGGGAGAAATCATCAACAGAGTGCAAGAAGATGATTATGAAGCTCTTATCATCAATCCTGCTGCCTACACTCATTACTCCTATGCGATTGCGGATTGTCTCAGAAACATTCAAAAACCAAAAATAGAAGTCCATATCAGCAACATCTATGCAAGAGAAGAATTTAGACAAAAATCAGTAACTGCGGCTCATTGCAGCGGTGTCATCTCTGGATTTGGGCTAGATGGCTACCGACTGGCTGTTTTAAGTTTGAAATAAAGTTTTTATTGTTTTTTAGGAAATTAAACAAAATCTCCTCATCAAAATGATAAGGAGATTTTTATTTTGAGTAAGAACTATTTATTGGAAAATTATTATATTACTTCTTGTTGCTTATCATTACATATTTCTCTATCTTATTTCCTACTTTTATGATTATGGTGTCTTTTTTAATTTTTCTATAATATTTAAGATCCGATATTCTCATATTATATTCATTTTTTTCATTGATAACATCTACTTCCATTTTTTTAAAGCCTTTATCAAAAGGGGTTTTTATAAATACACTATCACTACCATTATTATAAATAAAGGTTTTGAACCTAAGGTCAGATATAACATAAAGTTTTTGAGCTTCTTTTGTTTCTGTATCTTCAAAGCTATCAACTATAACATGACATCCAGATAATACAAACCCAGATAACAATACTATTATTTTTCTTCTCATTATATTATAGTTTTATATTTTATATCCTATTTATCAAAGTGTTGGATTTCACTCATATTAAACCAAGTAATTTGAAAAATCACCTGCTTTCAACAACTAATTTGTACTTATTATTTACTTTTCTATAGATATAAATTTCTTTACTATGGGAAGGTTTATATATAGAATCTCCTATTACTATATTTTTTCGACTTCTGTCTTGAAAAAAATCATCATCTGTAAAATATTCACTTTTATTATCTTTATTATAATAATGACGTCCTCCTCTTTTTAGAAAAATATCCCAAACCACACCTTTTATTTCTGATTCATACATATTTCGTTCATGAATCTTTCTATCAATTTGAATTACAAGCATCGTTATTATAAAACCCGCTATAATGGTTATTGATAAAATTCGTTTTGTCTCCATTTGGGATGTTATTTTACTTCCATATACTTTTTAGCCATAAAAACATGAAGAAGAAAGATAAACATAGTAAGATATATATAATCTTACATTCTATTTTTCCTACAAATATGATATCCTCTTCTTCATCATAATAAAAAATATCATCACTATACTCGCCCTCTTTTAATTTGCCTGGGTAAGGTATTCCTTTGTATATTCTATTATTATATTTAATATCGCAGGTAGATGATGATTTTGCAAACCTATGAATATTAAGAACATATACTTTAACAGGTTTATTATATTTTATAAAATTTTCTTTATTTTTTATATCAAAATAAGCACTCACTGTAAATACTGATATAGCAATAAAAAATATAAAATATATGTAGTTTTTTATTTTCATTATACTATTTTCCCTATTTATCAAAATGTTGGATTTTATATAAATAAAACCCAACACTTTTTATAATATTACATATTTCCCATTTTTAGTTTAATCCCACCAAAAATACCACTGCTTGTTTTGATAAAGCGTCTCCACAAGGGATTCCACATCACCCACGCCCTGCTCCACGATATCCACATCAAAGAGATACTGCTCTATGGCAAGTTCCACCAAGGCTTCTTTATCAGAAACTGGCTGATTTAGGTAAAATTCTGCCGTATCATAGGTGATTGTCGCTGACTCTGCTCCGTGTTTTTCGTGCCAATATTTTGCCATCGCAGTCATTTCAGCTGGAAGCGGACAGTCATTTAACCCACCCATCGGAAGCCATGCAAAGGCTTCATAGGATTTCTCTGTTGGAAGTTTTACGATGACTACATCTTCTTTTATCGTGCTTTTGCTCTCATCATCATAGTCAATATCCAAATAAGCACTAAATATCAGCTCCTCATCCTCTGGCACTTCCCAGTGGATTTCATCGGCAGAAACCTCTCCCAAAAGCTCTTTTTTCTCTTCTTTGTAAAAATCGGCTCCGTTCAGTTTCTGCACTTCAGCAAGGATTTTTTCACGATAAGTTTTCATACCTTCCTTTGTAAAAGGCAAGTCCAAATCCTCCAAATCTAATTCAAATTTTTCGAGCAATATATCATCCGCCGTCACTATCACGGGCGTGAATTTCTGCTCTTTGCCTTCCTTCCAAAGATTTAGATAAGTTTCTACCAATTGTCTTGGGTCTGTATTTTGGGCAACAGGAATGACCTCGCAGTCCAATAACTCTTGTAACTTTTTGATGTTTTCTGTCATGATTAAAACTTTTTTCTTCTATTTCTTTGGTAAAAATACTTCCGCAAGCATACATCTGGCACCGCCGCCACCGTTGATTTCTATCGTTCTCAAATCAGAAGAAATGATTTCGCTATATTTTTTAATATTTTTTATCTGCTCCTGCGTGAGTGAGCTGTATGCCGTCTGGCTCATTATCAGGAACTTTTCTCCTTTATCGTCATGCAGCTGGAGCATATTCCCTGCAAAATTATGCATCTGCTCCTCGGTGATTGCTATGATTTCTTTTCCTGATTTTTCTATCGTTTCTACCACCTGCTTTCGCTCCGTTTCATCATCTATACAATCGAGACAAATCACCGCAAACTGGTCTGCCAGACACATCATCACATTGGTATGATAGATAGGCATTCGCTGGTGGTCTATGGTCTGATACGAATGAAAAACAACAGGTTTAAAACCAATTTTCGCGCAAAATTCACGGAACAAATCCTCATCCAGCCGAACAGAAACCGAGCCGTATGCTATCTTATTATCTTGGTCGAAGATGATGCTTCCCGTTCCTTCCAAAAACTTGTTTTCCTTTTCGTGCTGGGTAAAATCCACGATTTCCTTCACCTCAAAACCCTCATTTTTCAGCTTTTCTATGATGTCCATTCGGCGCTCATCTCTTCGGTTCGGCGCGAACATCGGATAGAGAACTACCCTTCCCTCTGGACTGAAACTCACCCAGTTATTTGGAAAAATAGAATCTGGCGTATGCGGTTCCAAAGTGTCTTTAACCACGATAACATTGATTCCATGAGAACGAAGTTTTTCCGCAAAAGCATTAAACTCAGCCAAGGCTTTCAGCTGAGTGTTTTCGTTCTCGGAGTTTATTTGGAAATAGTTGTTCTCAGCAGTCTGGGCATTATAGCCAAACGCCACAGGCTCTATCATAAGAACGGTGTTGGTTGTCTGC
The DNA here is from genome assembly GCA_963518955.1 of uncultured Flavobacteriaceae bacterium. Classification (GTDB taxonomy): domain Bacteria; phylum Bacteroidota; class Bacteroidia; order Flavobacteriales; family Weeksellaceae; genus JABCPE02. Next base: position 170,485 of record CAUQKI010000001.1, read on the forward strand.
ATTTTCTCTATTTTTTATTCCCTTACCAGCGGCATAGTGGAGCATCTTAAAAGCCCTCCCATTTTGGAAATCTCACGATAAGGGATTTCTTCTACTTTAATATTCCAAACATCTTGTAAATGTCTATTCATCCTAGTGAAAGCCGCATCCGAAACGACTACTTCTGGCGAAATCGAAAAAATATTTGGATTCATTTCAAACATTTCTTCTTTGGTAACATGAAAACAATTTTCTTCCCCAAAAATATCCAAAATCAGCCTATAATCGCTCTCATCCACAAAACCATCTTTGTAGATGATACATTTGTCCTTTCCTACGGGATTAAATGTACAATCCAAATGCAAAATACCTTCATACGGAACAGTGTCATTCTTTTTTAGTTCTAGGTCTATTATCCTTTTTTTAGGGAAATACTCTTTGAGGGTTTCTATGGCGTATTCGTTAGTTCTTGCCGTTTTGAAATTTCTATAATCCTCACTAAAACAAGTTCCTATGAATAGAAAATCATTCCATACTATCACATCTCCCCCTTCTATGTGGGCTGTGTCTGGCAGGTTGATGATTTTACGCCACTCCACTTGTTCAAATATTTTGGAATAAGCCTCCTGTTCATCGGCTCTGTCTGGAATAAGGTTAGACAATATCATCTTATCTTCTATGACAAAAGCCACATCTCGCGCAAATACCTGATTATAATCTTTGATAATATCTGGACGAATAACCTCCACATCATATTTCTTGAGAACTTTCTCAAACTCAGTCATTTCATTGATAATATCTTCTTCCTTTGGATAGACACCCTGCTGGATGGTGTGGTATGATTTTGCATCATAGCTCTCCTCCAGAGTAGGGTCTGCGCCCATAGATACTGGCTGACCAAGAACTACAGATTTTAATCTTCCTGTTTCGTTGTTAATATTTAGTTTCATAATTTTTTGTTGTAATGTAAGAAAAGACTTGTTATCTATCCTTCCTTAAAAATTATTTTATTTTAGGAACTTCTATTTGGATTACTTTATTTACTAAATCAAGTTTTTTATTTTTCAAGATAGAAAACATATTGTCCATCTCTTTTTTAGTGTATGCTCTATCACTAATACCGAAAAGCAGAACACCCTTTCTCTTCGGTGTATTTATTCTAAAATATCGATAAACATTTCTTTCTAAAATAAGAACTTCCTTTCCGTCCTGAGAGTTTTTACTCGTTATAAAATCAAGTATATATTCATCCTCTCTTTCATACATTTGATAATTTATGATAGGATTTTGCTTTTTGCTATTCTCCAAATTATTGACATTATTGCTTATGGCATCCTTTGGAGTTAAATCTCCTTCCAAGAAATCAATCATAATCATCCTCGTGTATTTTTCTACATTTTCATTTGGCAAAATATACTCCTGCTTGTAGAAATTATCCATTGGATGAGAACTCCATACTAGTTTATAATCCTTATTATCAAATCTATATTTATCTCCTAAATGTAGATAATCTTCCACTTTTTTCTGCGCCATGAAAAACTGAACCATGAACATCAGAAATAATACTAATCTTCTTTTCATTATCTCTTATTTTTTTAAAGGTATCCAATCCACAAAGAAATCCTTTATTTATTTTGGATTATTATCTTAAAACCAAGGTCTTCTTCCTACTTGATAAATTTGGTAAAATTCTTCATCGGATTTTGTAAGATAAATTATCCCTTCTACAAAAGGAATAACACTCGCTAATCCACACGAGAAAAAACTCATTAATATTTGAAGAACTCCCTCTTTGGTGTATCCTAAAATAAATTTATGAATACCAAAACCTCCTAACATGATAGCTAAAACTCCTGCTAAGACTTTTTTATTATCTCGATAGATAGGCGAAGGATTTTGAAAATTTTGATTTTCCATTTTATTCATGAATTTAATTTTTATCTCTTGATTTTAAAGGCATCCATCCCTGGGAAAATAGCCGTTTCGCCAAGAGCTTCTTCTATTCTTAGTAGCTGGTTGTATTTCGCCATTCTGTCTGAACGCGAAGCCGAACCTGTTTTGATTTGTCCGCAGTTCATCGCTACAGCAAGGTCTGCTATGGTAGAGTCTTCTGTTTCTCCTGAGCGGTGGGACATTACCGAAGTATATTTGTTATGCTGAGCCATCTGTACGGCAGCCATCGTTTCAGAAAGAGAACCGATTTGGTTTACTTTCACCAAAATAGAGTTGGCTACACCTTGTTTTATTCCTTGTGAAAGTCGCTCCACATTAGTCACGAAAAGGTCATCTCCTACCAGCTGCACTCTGTCGCCTATCTTGTCTGTCAAGAGTTTCCAGCCTCCCCAGTCATCTTCCTGCATTCCGTCTTCGATGGAAATAATCGGGTATTTTTGTGTCAATTCAGCCAAGTAGGAAACCTGCTCTTCTCTCGTGCGGTAAGCTCCGCTTTCTCCCTCGAATTTTCTATAATCATAAACTCCATCTTTATAAAACTCCGAAGAAGCGCAGTCCAATGCCAGCATAATATCATCACCAGGTCTATATCCTGCTTTTTCTATCGCTTGGAGCAAAGTGTCCAGAGCATCTTCCGTTCCCTTGAAAGTCGGTGCAAAACCTCCCTCATCACCCACCGCTGTGGATAGTCCGCGAGATTTCAGAATAGATTTCAAATGATGGAAAATTTCCGTTCCTTTTCTAAGAGCATGAGAGAAAGAATCTGCCTTCACTGGCATAATCATAAACTCTTGGAACGCGATGGGAGCATCAGAGTGAGAACCTCCATTGATGACATTCATCATCGGAACAGGCAGAGTATTGGCATTTACACCACCCACATATTTATAAAGAGGCATTCTAAGGTGCGCCGCTGCGGCTCTTGCCACTGCCAGAGAAACACCAAGAATAGCATTAGCCCCGAGTTTTCCTTTATTTTTAGTTCCATCAGCCTCTATCATGATTTGGTCGATGAGGTTCTGCTGAGTGACAGGAAGCCCGATGATTTCAGGAGCGATGATTTCCCTTACATTTTCTACAGCTTTTTCCACGCCTTTTCCTAAAAACTCTGCGCCGCCGTCACGAAGCTCCACCGCCTCATGTTCCCCAGTGGACGCCCCAGAAGGCACTGCTGCGCGCCCCATGGCACCGCTATCTGTAAATACATCTACCTCCACAGTAGGATTACCGCGAGAGTCTAAAATCTGTCTTGCTTCGATGAATGAAATAAATCCCATTTTAATATTTTTTTAATGTTATAATTAATTTTTATTCGTTTCACAAATCTAACGAAAACCTATGAATTCTAAAAATTATTTTCTATTTGAAGGGATTTTTTTTTTACTTACTTTTGAGAAAATTTTTCCTAAAAATGAAATCCACTTATACTGTCATCAATGCCTCGGCTGGATCGGGCAAAACTTATACCCTCGTACAGAGACTTCTAATGCTTTGTCTGGAAAATCCCAGCGAACCAGATGCTGTTCGGCATATCATTGCCCTTACCTTTACCAACAAGGCTGCCAATGAGATGAAAGAACGAATACTCCAGTGGCTGGGAAAATTCACGGCTGAAAACTATGCCCAATGCCAAGAACTGCTGGATATACAGGAAAAATTCCGCCAACAGGGCAAAAATATTCCTATCGATGAACTGCACCGCCGTTCCCAAGCGGTTCTGGACTATATTCTGCATCACTACTCCATGCTGAACATCGGCACGATAGATAGATTTAATTCTAAATTGGTGCGTTCTTTTTCCTACGAGCTGGGACTGGCGCAGAATTTTAATTTGGAAATTCAGCCCGAACCATACCTGATAGAAGCCGTAGACCAGATGCTGGACAAGATAGGCGGAGACAAAAAGGTATCGGAGACTTTCATAGACTTCGTGAATTATAGTTTGGATAATAACGAGCGGGTAAATCTGAGCCAAACGCTCTACCAATCAGCAAAGGAATTTGTAAAAGATATTCACTACAAAAGGCTTTTGGAGAATAAAGATTTTGACTGGGAAGCCTACGAAGACACCAAAAACAACATTAGAAAAAACCTCACCGAAATCAAAAAAGCCTCTATAGAAACAGCGCAGAAGGCTATTTCGCTTATCAAAGAAAGAGGTCTGGAAATAGAGGATTTCTCAGGCGGAGGGAGAAACAGCATTGCCAAGTTTTTCCATGAAGTGGCTAAGTTCTACAACAAGGAGCGAAGAGATTTTCCTTTCCCATCTAGCGAAGAGTCCGCGCTGGCAGTTTTTGAAAAAGGTGCTTCATCTAAGTCAAAACAAAAGGAGCAGGATATTTTTGACATCCTCAATCATTTGATGGAAAGCAGGAGAAACCTCATCAGCAATTATATCCTGATGCAGAAAAAAGAAAAAATTCTTCACGCCTTGCTTCCGCTTCGGGTAAATAAGGAAATCCAAGATGAACTTGCCAAAATAGAGGAAGAAAACGATTTGGTTCTGCTTTCTAAATTTAATATTATCATTAATGAAAACCTGAAAAATGAGCCTTCGGCTTTCATTTACGAAAAGGTGGGAACTCGGTATCTGCACTACTTCTTTGATGAGTTTCAGGATACTTCGGCGCTGCAATGGCAGAATTTCCTGCCGCTGCGAGACCACACGATTTCTTCGGACAATACGAGTTTTACCCTTGTGGGAGACCCTAAACAGAGCATTTACCGCTTCCGAGGCGGAGAGAGCCAGCTGATGCTGAACATCATCAATCATAAAGAAAATGCGCCTGTCCCTGCCGATGTCATTTCACTAAAAGAAAACTACCGAAGTGCGAGGAATATCGTAAGGTTTAATAATGAACTTTACCAATACATTTCTGAGCAGGGAGATTTTGAGCATAAAGAAATTTTTGGCGAAAAAGCCCAGCAGGAAGCTAAAACAGGCATCGACGGCAGAGTGAGAGTAAATCTGATAGAAAACGCCAAAAAAGAGGATTTCTACCAAGATACCGCAGACCAGATGCAGCAGGACATCCAGCAGTGTCTGGATAATGGCTTTAAATTTTCGGATATTACCATTTTGTGTAGAGGGAACAATGATATATTCAACTATTCTCAGCTTTTGGGAAGCAGAGAAGTGCTATACAATGGAGAAAAAACTTTTATAAAAACCATTTCTGAACGAGGGCTTACGCTTAATCTCTCTAAAACCCTGAATGCTCTGATAGAATTTCTAAACTGGACAGCCGCTCCGAAAAGCAAAAAATTTCTGGTGATGCTGTTCTACTATCTCAATGATTTAGGGCGTATCAAAATCCATGATTTTTCAGTAGAAATGCTGGAAATTTTGGCTATTGAAGAGCAGAAGGAATTATTTGACTTTATCAAAAAAAGATACAATCTGGATTTGGCGCATTCCCATATTCCAAACCTCAATCTTTACAACTTTATAGAACATTTCGTTTATGAATTTTCTGCCGAAGACAAGGAAATGGACTTCATTCTCAATTTCTTAGAAATGCTCTATGGCTTCTCCCAAAACACAGGAATGACCCTGAAAGATTTTCTAAAATTCTGGGAAGAAGAAGGCAAAAACATCTCTATCCAAGCCTCCGAAAATATAGATGCCGTGCAGATAATGACCATCCACAAAGCCAAAGGGCTGGAGTTTCCTGTGGTTTTCCTGCCAATGGAAAACAAAAGCCAAGATTCTAAATTCACAGAATGGTATGATTTGGAGGGAGAAAACGCTCTCAGCGCGGTGAATATCTCGGGCTTCGATAAAGGATTAGAAACCTACGATGAAGATATAGAAATATTCAACAGTGAGAATGTCTATAAAAACTTCATCGACCGTCTCTGTGTGCAGTATGTAGCCACCACACGCCCTGTGGAACAGCTTTTCCTTTATCTCCAAAAACCAAACAATTCAGCAAATTATTTGGAAATATTTGACTTTGTAGATCAATACAATACGGAAAATGTGGACAGCTTTGATTTATTTGAAACAAATGAGGAGCTGCTCAGAAAAAAAAACAAACAAAAGAAAAAAGAATGGGCTACGATGAGCATCTCATCTATCCACAAACAAGGAGAATCGCTGGCTAATATCCAAATCGCCACGCCATCCAAAAGTTATCAAAAACGAAAAGAGAAAACGAGAATGGGGCTTCTCATTCACGATATTTTAGCGAAAATAAACCACAAAGATGATATGGAAAAAGTCTTGGATAGTTTTTTCCGTTTGGGAACGATTACCGAGAAAGAAAAAGAAATCATCACAAAGAGAATTTTGCCAGTTCTGAATGATGAAAAATACGCTCCGTATTTCAGTGGAAATGAGAAAGAAATCATCAATGAAAGAGAAATCCTCGTCACTTTGGAGGATGGAGAGCAAAAATTCTACCGACCAGACCGCGTCATAAAAACGGAGGAAGGCTACATTATCGTTGATTTCAAAACAGGTGAAGAAGAAAGGAAAAAACACCAAAAACAAGTGTCAGATTACCAAAACGCCTTAGAAAAAACAGGCAAAAAGGTGATCGAGACAAAGCTTATTTATTTTGATAAATAATTTTAACCAAAAAAAAGTAACATTATGAAAGATTCTCTAATGGGCATAGAAATAGAAAAAGTATTAGAAAACTGGGAAGTATCCATCGTGCATTTCCTGCCAAAAATAGTGGAGGCGGTCATCGTGCTTATTTTGTTTATCTTTTTAGCCAAAATAGCCAAAAGAATCAGTCGCCGAGCTTTCAAGGTTCATACAAACATTGCCCATATCATCGCTTCTACGGTTTATTGTTTCTTCCTGTTTTCAGGAGTTTATCTCGCTTTGGAGCTTTTGGGACTAGACAAAGTTTTCTCGCATCTGCTTGCAGGAGCTGGAATTGTGGGAATTATCGCTGGTTTCGCTTTCAAAGATGTAGCATCTAATATCTTTGCGGGACTGCTTCTAAAAACACACAGCCCATACAAGGAGGGCGACTGGGTGGAGATAGATGATAAATACGGCATTGTCACGCAGGTCAGCCTGATAACTACGACCATAAGAACCATTCCTGGGCAGGATGTTTTTATCCCAAATCAAATTATTTACAGCGGAACATTTACCAATTTTTCCACTTTGAAAAAAAGGAGAATTATCCTAAAAACAGGCGTTTCTTTTGGAGATGATTTGGAGTTTGTGCAGGCTACCGCTCTTGATGAAATCAAGAAAATAAAAACTCTGCTTCCTGATGAAAAAGTAGATTTGTATTTTACAGATATAGGAAATTCTACACTTGATTTTGTACTTCGGTTTTGGATAAAATTTGAAACCAATGATGATTTCTACGAAGCGATGAACGAAGCCATCATACGGATAAAAAAACGATTCGACAAGGAAGGCATCTGTCTGGCCTACCCCGTGACTACGCTGGATTTTGGCGTGAAAGGCGGCGTGAATATCTTTGACAAAGAAATAAAAATCAATAAAAACTAAACTTTTCCTTTAATAAAAATGTGTAGGAAAAGCCTTTTTAGGCGTTTGTTTTAGGATGTTTAGTTTTACCCAAGAATTAAGAAATCCCCAGCCGTAGGAAAACATCTGGACATAAGTGGTGACAATGGTCATCACCGAAATCGGCAGGCTTTTCATCTTAAATAATGAATGTACGAATATCAACAAAGTATAAAAAGCATACAGCAGAAGCGGTATTTTTGTCCAAAAACCAAGCAGCAGGCTTCCTAAAAACCCTAACAAAAACAAGGACGGAAACCAAAAAGTAGGTTTCGTATATTGAGGGTGGCGCTGATTGAGAATAGGTCTGGCAACACCAAACTGATAGACCTGTTTTGAGAATTTTTTCAGGCTCGTTCTTCGTTTGTGATAGACTGCTATATTTTCGTAAAAACAAGTGCTGAAACTATTTTCCCAAAGCCTCATGGAAAGGTCTGGGTCTTCGCCGATTCTCATATCCGAGAAACCTCCCACCGCCGAAAAAACAGCCTTATTCACTCCCATATTAAAACTTCTAGGCTGAAATTTACTGACCGATTTCTTGCTTCCACGAATTCCGCCCGTTGTAAAAACCGAAGTCATAGAATAGGAAATTGCCTTTTGCAGATTGGAGAAGTTTTCATCGGCTTTATCCGCTCCACCAAAAGCATCGGTCGGTTCAGTTTGGAGATTATTTTTAATGTTTTTAATATAATCCCTTGGGACAACTACATCACTATCCAAGAAAACCAGCCAGCTGTTTTTAGCTCGTTCTGCTCCGTAATTTCGGCTGAGTCCTGGCCCTGAATTTTGTTTTTTGAAATACTGAATGTTTAGTTTCCCTTGATACAAATCCACCACAGGAAGCAGCTCCACGGAAGAGCCGTCATCCACTATGACTATTTCAAAATCCTTATCCTCTTGGAGAAGAAGTGAGTCCAAGAGTTCTGTGAGTTCGTCCCTGCGGTTATAGATAGCAACAATGATGGAAATAGAAACATCCACGATTTTATTTTTTAGCAAAAATAACTAAATCCATCCATAAATGAAAAAACTTTGACAAAAGAGTCTTGCCAAAGTTTTTTCTACTAATCTAATAAAATTTATTTCAGTTTTTTCTTAATCGCTACTTCTTCGTAGATTTCAAGAAGGTCACCTACTTCTATATCATTATAGCCTTTTAGGTTAAGACCACATTCATAGCCTTTGGTTACTTCTTTTACATCATCTTTATAGCGTTTAAGGCTTTCCAGCTCGCCATCGTATTTCACGATTCCATCTCTCAATAGACGAACTTTGGAATTTCTTGTTACCTTACCAGAAAGCACCATACATCCTGCGATACTTCCCACTTTAGAGATTTTGAACACCTCACGGATTTCTACATTACCCACCACTTGTTCTCTAATCTCTGGCGAAAGCATTCCTTCCATCGCTTCTTTCACATCATCTATGGCGTCGTAGATTACGGAATAAGTTCTGATTTCTATCTCTTCTTTTTCTGCAAGGTCTTTTGCATTTGCTCCAGCTCTTACATTAAATCCAATAACGATAGCATCCGAAGCAGTCGCAAGCAAGATGTCACTCTCTGTAATCTGTCCTACACCTTTGTGAAGGATATTGATTTGGATTTCCTCTGTTGATAATCTCTGAAGCATATCCGTAAGGGCTTCCACAGAACCATCCACATCTCCTTTTAGGATAATGTTCAGCTCTTTGAAATCTCCAAGGGCTATTCTTCGTCCGATTTCGTCCAGAGTCAAATGTTTCTTCGTTCTTATTGTCTGCTCTCTTTGGAGCTGTTCTCTCTTATTTGCAATAGATTTTGCTTCTCTTTCATCTTCATAAACCTTAAATTTATCCCCTGCTGTAGGCGCTCCATCTAGTCCTAAGATTGTCACTGGTGTAGAAGGCCCTACTTTCTGAAGGTTGTGCCCTCTTTCATCCAGCATGGCTTTTACTTTACCGTGGTTTTTCCCAGCAAGGACATAATCTCCTACTTTGAGTGTTCCTGCCTGAACCAATAGTGTAGAAACATACCCTCTTCCTTTGTCCAAAGATGCCTCTATCACTACTCCTGATGCAGGTTTATTAGGATTAGCTTTTAAATCCAATAAATCAGCTTGAAGGAGAACTTTTTCTAAAAGTAAATCTACATTATTACCAAATTTAGCTGAAATCTCCTGTGACTGTACATTTCCTCCCCATTCTTCCACCAAGATATTCAATCCTGAAAGCTGCTCACGGATTTTATCTGGATTGGCATTAGGTTTATCTACTTTGTTTAATGCAATAATCATAGGTACGCCTGCCGCCTGCGCGTGGGAAATCGCCTCTTTAGTCTGTGGCATCACCTCATCATCGGCAGCGATAACGATGATTGCTACATCCGTTACCTGCGCTCCTCTGGCTCTCATCGCTGTAAACGCCTCGTGCCCAGGAGTATCTAGAAAAGTAATGTGTCTGCCATTCTCCAGCTGAACGCTATATGCACCGATATGCTGGGTAATTCCTCCCGACTCACCAGCGATAACATTCGTTTTTCTGATGTAATCCAGCAATGATGTTTTACCATGGTCCACATGTCCCATTACAGTAACGATAGGTGCTCTTGGCAATAAATCTTCTTCGCTGTCTTCAACTTCCTCTTCTGAGTTGTCTTCCAAATCAGCATCGGAAAATTCTATTTTGTATCCAAATTCATCGGCTACCAATGTCAGAATATCTGCTTCCAATCTTTGGTTCATGGTTACCATTACCCCAAGAGAGAAACATGCAGAGATAACCTCCGTAGGACTCACATCCATAAGGGCTGCAAGCTCGTTCACTGTGATGAACTCAGTAACTTTCAGAGTTCTATCTTGTGCTTCCAGCTCCTGCTGAAGCTCATCTTGCTCTCTACGGAAATTTCTTTTTTCTTTTCTGTATTTAGCTCCTTTGGACTTACCTCCTTTGTTAGTAAGTTTTTCCAAAGTTTCTTTGATTTGGTTTTTTACCTGCTCATCTGTAAGCTCCACAGGCATTACGCGTTCTCTCTTTCCTCCTTTTTTACCTCCTTTATCGCGGTTTCCTCCTTGTGGCTTATCTTTAGCAAATTTTTTATCCGCTCCTGCTTTATTATTAGCTGGTTTAGCATCCTCTCCAGCAGGTTTTTGGATTCTTTTTCTTTGTTTCTTCTTGTCAGAAGGTTTTGGTTTAGTTTCAAACTGAGACAAGTCTATTTTTTCGGTCTGAAGGATTTTTGGTCCGTCCAGTTTTTGATATTTTGTTTCTATTTTTTCTGGTTCAGAAGACTCTTCAGTATCCACAACAGGTTTTGCCTCTGCCTTAGGCTCTGCTTTTGGTTTTGGTTCAGCCTTAGGCTCAGTTTTTTTCTCTTTTATAATTTCTGGTTTAGGAGCTGCTACTTCCTCTTTCACAACTTCTTTTGGTGAAGCTGCTTCCACTTCTTTTTCCTTTTTAGGCTTCGCCTCCAGATCTATTTTGCCTATAATCTTAGTTTTAGGAGCTTGAGCCTTAATCACTTCTGGAGCTTTTGGTTCTTCTGTTTCTAATTTCACCTCTGGAACTTTAGAAATCACTACCTCCTGTGAAGCCTCTTTCTGCTTCTTATCAGCTGCAAATTCCTGCTCTAATGCGGAGAAAGCCTCTGCTTCCAACAACACATTGGGATTGCTATCAATCTCAAACCCTTTACTCTGCAAAAACTCTACTGCCCTTGGAATGGAAATATTAAGTTCCTTTGCTGCTTTATTTAATCTGATTTTTGGCATATTTTTACTTTTTGTTCAGCAAAAAGCTGAATACTTTTGTTTTTTTGTTTATTCTATTATATTTTAGACAAAGAAGATTTATTCCAATTCTTCTCTCAAGATTTTCTTAACCTCTTCTATTGTCTCTTCTTCTAAATCTACTAAGTTTAGCAATACATCTGTATCCTTGTCTAGAATACTTCTCGCTGTATCCAGCCCTACTTTTGTAAATTCATCTATAATCCACTGCTCGATTTCATCATCAAACTCTTTCAGTTCTACATCATCATCTTCTTGTTTTTCTCTGTATACATCTATTTCATAGTCTGTAAGCCAAGAGGCCAGTTTGATGTTTTGCCCTTGTTTTCCGATGATTTTTGAAATTTCATCCACCGGAGCGTATACTAGTGCATAGTGGTCTTCTTCATTGATTTCCACCTTGTTGATTTCCACACCTCCCAATGCTCTTTTTACCAATACTTCTGGGTTTTTAGACCACTGGATTACATCGATGTTTTCATTTCTAAGCTCTCTCACCACTCCATGAATTCTGGAACCCTTCACGCCTACACAAGCTCCCACAGGGTCTATTCTTTCGTCCAAGGCATCTACAGCGATTTTAGCTTTTTCACCTGGGATTCTTACCGCTTTTTTCAAGATGATAGTTCCATCCAATATTTCTGGAATTTCTAGTTCTAGAAGTTTTTCCAAAAACTTAGGTGCTGTTCTTGAAACGATAATCTGAGGTTTAGAACCTTTGAAATCAACTTTTTCAATCACCGCTCTAATGCTTTCTCCTTTCTTGAAGAAATCTGTCGGAATTTGATTTTCTTTTGGTAAAATGTATTCATTCCCTTCATCATCCAAGATGATAACCTGCTTACCACGGATATGGTGCACTTCTCCTACAATTACTTCACCTATTCTATCTTTGAACATTTCATACATTGCAGCATTATTATGCTCTTGTAATTTTGTTGCCAAAATTTGTTTCAATGTCAAGATATTTCTTCGCCCTAATTGTGCCAATGGGATTTCTTGGGTAAATTCCTCTCCCACCTCGAATGTAGGGTCTATTTTTTTCGCTTCAGAAATTTCTATTTCCAAATCGTCATCTTCTGACATCTGATCTTCAACGATTTTTTTATTCAAAAATATCTGAAAATCTCCCTTGTCAGGGTTTACAATTACATCAAAATGGTCATCAGAATCGTATCTTTTTTTCAGCAAGGTTTTTAGCGAATCTTCTATAATCGCCATCAAATCTATCTTACTGATCCCTTTTTCATCTTTAAAATCACCAAAAGATTCGATTAATGCTAAATTATCCATATTTTTTTACTTTGACTAAAATTTTTAAAACTTAATTACTATCATTGCTCTCTTTATGCTTTGGTAAGGAATTTCCCTTTGTTCCTCCACATCTTCTTTTCCTTTTCCTACGAGTTTTGGTCTTCTATACCTCAGCATCAAAACTATTTTTTTCTCATCCGCTTGCTGCAGCTCTCCCTTAATCACTTCTCCTTCCTCTGTTGTGACTTCAAGCTCCCTTCCTACATTCTTCTTGTATTGTCTTGGCAATTTGAGAGGCTCACTCAGTCCTGCACTCATCACCTGAAGAGAAAAATCCACCTCTTCCCTATCCAGATTAAACTCTATCGCTCTGCTGGCATCTAAACAATCCTGAATAGAAAGCGACTCATCTCCATCCAAAATAACCACCACATCATTTCCTGCAGATATCTTCAAATCAACCAAATAAATATCTTTTCTTTCCTCTAAAAAAGCCTGTATCAGCTCTTCTACCCTTGTCTTAAAATCCATATTTGTACTTAATTTCAGGATATATAAAAAAGGCCTTCCTTTGAAGCCTTTTCATCATTATTCCCGTAAATCCGTCTGCAAATTTAAGAAAATTATTCATTTATAGCAAATTATCACCGAAAAGATTTTATTTCGCTAAAAAATATTACCTTTGTAGATTGAAAAGATTTTTATACTAAATGAATATTGCAATTGTAGGAACAGGGTATGTAGGACTAGTTACAGGGACTACTCTGGCTGAGTTAGGAAACACGGTCTATTGTGTGGACATAGATGAAACAAAAGTAGAAAACATGAAGAAGGGAATTGTTCCCATCTACGAACCTGGCTTGGAAGAAATATTTTTAAGAAACATACAGGCAAACAGATTGTTTTTTACTACTCAACTAAAAGAAGCATTAGATGAGTGTGATGTGATTTATCTCGCTTTGCCGACGCCTCCTGGTGAGGATGGCAGCGCAGACCTTTCTTATGTTCTGAAGGTTTCTGAAAACATCGGTAAGCTGATGACTTCTTACAAAGTAATTGTCAATAAATCAACCGTTCCAGTAGGCACAGCGGACAGAGTGAGAGAGACCATTTCTGCAAAAACAGAAATTCCTTTTGATGTAGTTTCTAATCCAGAATTTCTCCGCGAAGGTTTTGCTGTGGAAGATTCCATGAACCCTGCCAGAATCGTAGTGGGTTCTAGTTCGGACAAGGCTAAAAATATCATTGCCCAAATCTACCAGCCATTCACTAACACGGGAGTTCCTATCATTTTCATGGATGAAAAATCTTCGGAACTGACTAAATATGCAGCCAATTCGTTCCTTGCTGTGAAAATCACTTTCATGAACGAAATCGCAAACTACTGCGAAAAAGTAGGAGCTGATGTAGACAAAGTAAGGCTCGGTATGGGAAGTGATGACAGAATCGGGCATCGTTTCCTTTTCCCAGGAATAGGCTATGGAGGAAGCTGTTTTCCGAAAGATGTGAAAGCCCTCATCAAATCAGGAAAAGAAGAAAACTTTGATTTCCAAATCCTTAATGCTACTGAAAATGTAAATAAAGCTCAAAAAGTAATCCTCGTTTCTGAAATTGAAAAATATTTTGGCGGAAACATCAAAGATAAGAAAATCGCGATGTGGGGACTTGCTTTCAAAGCAAATACTGATGACATCAGAGAAGCTTCATCTTTGGATAATATTTCTCTTTTATTAGAAAAAGGAGCGAAAATAACGGCTTATGATGCCATCGCGGAGGAAAATGTAAAGAAAATCTTTGGCGACAAAATAGAATATACCAAAGACATGTATTCTTGCCTAGAAGGCGCTGACTGCCTGCTGATAGCAACGGAATGGAGCGAGTTCAAAAATCCTAACTTCCAGCTTATGGCAGAAAAGATGAAGAACAAAGCTATTTTCGATGGTAGAAACATGTTCTCTATTGACCAAATAGAAAACACCGGATTTTATTATAAATCTATCGGTAGAAAAACTATAAAATAAAAACATAAAATTATGGGACTTTTTGATTTTTTCAAGAAAAAAGAGACAAGGGAAACACCAAAACCTGAAAAAGAGAATAGCGGCATAGCGCTTTCTATGCCAATGTTTAAAGGAGAATGTTATTCGCTGGATAAAGTTTTAGAAGATTTAAAATCCCACTGGGGACTAGAAGTTTCTGAAATCTCTGGCGATGATGAAGCAGCAACTCTCATTATCAACGGAATGATGGCTGCCATTGCAAAAATGCCAGCACCTATTCCAAGTGAAGATTTGGAGCCAATATTTGGTTATTCCTATCTATGGAATAATGTGGAAAAAGAAGTTCCAAAGCATGACAGCCATGCTATTGTCTCTATTTTAGATAAAACTAAAAGTCAGGTTGAGAAATTCTCTCTGATGACGATGATTAACGCTTCTATTCTCAGAACTTCTCCTGATGCGATAGGTATTTACCAAGGAAGCCAGACTCTACTACTTCCAAAAGGTTTATATATTGACTTTGCAGACTTTTTATTAGAAGGAAATCTTCCTGTGATTCTGTGGATTTACATCGGACTTATCGGCTCAGAAGAAGGGAAAAACAGCCTTTATACTTTTGGAATGAAAGATTTCGGAAAAGAGGAAATAGAAATCATCGACAGCCAAATGTCACGAGGTGATTTGCACGAATTTATTCTTCCTGTGCTCAACTATATTTTAGCTTATGATGTTACTTTAAAAAATGGAGAAACTATCGGTTTTTCTGAGGAACAAAAAATAAAAATCACGGAATCCAAAGCAGTTTATTTGGATGGAAATTCTTTAAAATTAGAACTATAAAATTATGAAATCTATCATTATCACTGGCGGAGCAGGATTTATCGGTTCTCATGTTGTTCGTGAGTTTGTGAAAAATCTCCCGCAAACGAAAATCATCAACCTTGATGCCCTTACATACGCAGGAAACCTTGAAAACTTGAAAGATATAGAAAAGGAACCAAACTATATCTTTGAAAAAGCAGACATCACAAAACCTGAAGAACTAAAAAAAGTTTTTGAAAAACATAATCCAGACGCGGTGATACATCTCGCTGCGGAAAGCCATGTGGACAGAAGCATCACAGACCCAAATGCTTTCATCAATACCAATGTAATTGGGACTGCTAATTTGCTTAATCTTTGTAAAGAATTTTGGACACTAAATCCAGAGCATACACACGGAAGATTTCCTAACGAACCGAGAAAAAATCTTTTCTACCATGTTTCTACGGATGAAGTTTATGGTGCTTTGGGAGAAACAGGATTTTTCACTGAAGAAACGCCTTACGACCCAAAATCTCCATATTCTGCGAGTAAAGCTGCCAGCGACCACTTGGTAAGAGCCTATGGAAATACTTATGGGCTTCCTTACATTGTTTCTAACTGTTCTAACAACTATGGCCCAAATCATTTCCCAGAGAAACTGATTCCACTTTGTATTTCTAATATTATCAACGAAAAACCGCTGCCAATCTATGGTGATGGAAAATATACCCGTGACTGGTTGTTCGTGATAGACCACGCTCGTGCTATTTTCCAAATTTTCCATGAAGCGAAAACAGGAGAAACATACAACATCGGTGGATTTAATGAATGGCAGAATATTGATTTAATCAAGGAATTGATTAAACAAATGGATGCAAAACTTGGAAATCCTGCTGGATATTCAGAGAAGCTAATCACTTTTGTGAAAGACCGCCCAGGGCATGACAAACGCTATGCTATAGACGCCACAAAATTGAATAAAGATTTGGGATGGAAGCCTTCTGTAACTTTTGAAGAAGGTCTAGCTAAAACTATCGATTGGTTCTTAAGCAATAAAGATTGGCTGGAACATGTAACCAGCGGAGAATACCAAAAATACTACGAAAAACAGTATAACTAATGATTTCTATTGTAAGTCCTGTTTACCGAGCTGAAAAAATCCTTCCGATTCTCGTTTCTGAAATTAATTTAGTAATGGAGAGAATCGGCGAGGACTACGAAATCATATTGGTAGATGACCGAAGTCCTGACAACTCTTGGGAAGTGATGAAAGTACTTTCCAGCCAAAATCCTAAAATAAAAAGCATTCGGCTGAGCAGAAATTTTGGTCAGCATAGTGCTATTTTTGCTGGACTTACAAGAGCAAAAGGCGACTGGGTGGTAGTAATGGACTGTGATATGCAGGACCAGCCCAAAGAAATAGCCAAGCTCTACAAAAAAGCACTGGAAGGATACGATATTGTTTTAGGACAGAGAGAAAACCGAAAAGACAAATTCCTAAAGAAATTAACATCCAGATTGTTCTACAAGGTATTTAATTACTTATCGGGAGCAAATTTTGATAATAATGTAGCGAATTTTGGGATTTATCACCAAAAGACCATCAAGTCCATCCTAGATATGAAAGACTATGTTAAATTCTTTTCGTTATTTATTAACTGGATTGGGTTTAAAAGTGTTTCCATTCCAATAGAACATGGAGAACGCGAGGAAGGAAAATCTACATATAGTGTGGGAAGGCTTTTTAAACAAGCTTTCAATGTTATTATATCTTTTTCGGATAAGCCGCTTAGGTTGTTTATAAACTTTGGGTTGAGTATTTCTATCTTATCTTTTGTTTTGGGAATATATTATCTGTATTTGTCTATTACGCACAAAATTACACAGCCTGGTTTTAGTTCACTGATATTGTCTATTTGGTTTTTATCAGGGATTATCATCAGCTGTATAGGTATTGTAGGAGTATATTTAGGAAAAACTTTTGACCAAACAAAAGGCAGACCTACATTTATCATTGATGAAGAAGTGTAATTAAATTCAAAAATATGAAAACAGCTATTTTACAATCAAATTATATCCCATGGAGAGGGTATTTTGACATGATTAAAAGCGTTGATTTTTTTGTTTTATATGATCATGTCCAATACACAAAAAATGATTGGAGAAATCGTAATATCATAAAAACAAATCAGGGTCAACAATGGCTTACAATACCTGTACAAAGCAACTCCCTCCTTCAATCAATCGACAATACTTTTATTAGTGAAAAACATAAAAATTGGTATATAAAACATCTTAGAACCTTACAAATGTCGTATGCTAAGTCCAAATACTTTAAAGAGGTTTTTCCTTGGATAGAACATTTATATAATAAAGCTGGGGAAATGGATAGGCTGACTGATATTAATGAGTATTTAATTCGAGAAATATCTAGTTTTCTGGAAATAAAGACAGAAATAAAAAGAGATTCTGATTTTGAATTGATTGAAGGTAAAAATGAAAAACTTCTCAATATCTGTAAACAACTTGGAAGTGAAGTATATTTATCTGGACCTGCTGCTAAATCTTATATAGATGAGGGTTTATTCAAACTAAATGGAATAGATGTAGAATGGATGGATTATAGTGGATATCCTGAATATGAACAAATTAATGGAGATTTTATGCCTAATGTCTCTATATTGGATCTAATATTTAATACTGGGGCAGAAGCAAAAAATTACATAAGCAAAAATATTTAATCTAAATTGAAACGAATAGCTATAATAGGTTCTGCACACTTGGCACAGCAGATTGCCCACCATATACACACGGATACAGAGGATAAAGTAGTTGCTTTTTTTGATGATTTCCAGCCAAAAGGGACTATCATCGACTCTATTCCTGTTATTGGCGGAACTAATGATATTTTAGAAGAATATTCGAAAAATAGTTTTGATGAACTGCTGATAGGTGTGGGATATAACCACATGAATACCAGAAAGATACTGTTTGAAAAATATCAAAATGATATTCCTTTCTATAAGTTTATTCATTCATCCTGTTATGTAGATCCTTCCGCTGAAATAGGAGCTGGAACGGTCATCTATCCAAGATGTGTGATTGACCAAAATGTAAAAATAGGAAATAATGTTTTGATTAACATTTCCAGCAGTATTGCTCATGACACCATAGTGGGAACTCATACCTTTATCTCTCCATGCGTCTCTGTAGCAGGATTTGTGGATATTAAGGAACAATGTATAATAGGCATAAATTCTATAATAATAGACAATATATCTATCACTGAAGGAACAAAAACAGGAGGCGGAACAGTTGTAATAAAAAATATTGAAGAAAAAGGACTATATGTAGGAAATCCTGCAAGATTTGTAAGATGATGAAAAACGACAACATCTTTCTAAAAGGGCTGAATGAACTTCGGGCTGTTGCAGCATTGGGAGTTTTGGTTCATCATATAGAGCTACTAAAATATGATGATAGAAACGCGTCATTAAATGACACATATTCCCTTGCAAATAATACGCATTTTCATCATTTCATCCAGTCTTTGGGGAAGCACTCTGTATATTTTTTCTTTGTATTGAGTGGTTTTCTAATCACACATTTAATCATTCGAGAAAAAAAGAAATTTGGTGTTTTTGATTTTCAAAAATTCTATATGAGACGGGTTCTGAGAATCTGGCCTTTATACTACATTATCATAGGGCTTTCTTTGTTCGTTATCCCTTTTATTTCGGCTTATTTCGGCTTATTTGAAACTTTCCCAAACACCTATTACAAAGCGGTTCTCGCTACAGATTATAGTTCACCAAAAACTATTCTATATTATTTAGGGTTTTTATCTAATTATGGGCTTTCCGAGGGCATTACATTAGTAGGCGGCTCTCAGACATGGTCTGTATCTATCGAGGAACAATTTTATTTATTCTGGCCTGTTTTATTATTATTTGTTTTTAGAAGTAGGCCTTATTTATGGCTGTTATGCAGCATTATTCTTCTTTTTATTTTAAATTTTTTCTTTAAAGTAGATTTTTTTGCTGTTTTTAGATATGAATATTTATTCATAGGCTGTATTGGCGGACTGTTTATTAATTCATCTTATTTCAATAAAATAAGTCATCTCATAGATAAAAAGATTTTCTACATTATCAATATACTTATTATACTTCTCCTGTCATTTTTTTCTATTTTTGATAAATATACACAGTCTTTCGTTATCAGTATATTTTTCTTGTCTTTTATTATTTTGACGGTTAATAATCATTTTTATTTTCGTTCAAAGATTTTTGATGAAATGGGAAAAATATCTTACGGCATATATATGTATCACCCCTTTATTATGTTTTTAGTTTTTCCTGTTTTAGAATATTTAAAAACACTTATATTCCCTTTAAACAGTGGAGGAGCAATAATTTTTCTACTTGTCATGCAGTATATTTTAACCATCGGAATTACTCTTTTCATTAGTTATTTTTCATATAATTATATAGAGAAAAAATTTTTGATGCTTAAAGAAAAAAAATATTCAAGATTATAATTTTTATATAAACTATGATGAAAACTATAAATTTCTATTTTGTGCTTGTTCCTTTTCTATTACTAAAAATAGGAATCTGTACTTTTCTCTTTTTAAATAAAGACTGGAGTGCCATCACAGATGGAGATCTATATATGGAGCTATTCCAAAGATTTATTTCCAATGGAGCATATTCTGAAATAGAAAAAGGGACTTCTGTAATGTATAATTTTGCTCTTTATCCTATCTATTTGCTAGTTGGAGATGTTAAGGAGACTTTTATTATATTCAATAGTCTGTGTATTATTTTGACCATTATTTTAGGTGTATATTTATTATATAAAATATCTATTAGGCTGGATATTAACATCTTTTTCACCTACTTCCTTTGTAGTATTTATATTTTTTATATCATCAGCCAAAAATTCATTAATATTTTAGCCAATGATGATTCGTTCATGGGATTGTTATACCTTATCATCATATACTTTTCCATTAAAAATATTGAATCGCCTAAACATTATTATTTCTCTATCATAGGTTTTATACTCGGATTATGTCTTGGTACTCGTGAAATAGCCATTCTGTTTTTTCCTTTCTTTTTATACATGATATACTATTCTAATGCAAAAGTGAAAAACCTAATCTATTTCGTTATTCCTCTCATTTTCACTATACTTATTATCCATTTTCCTTCTATCATAGTAGGGAATGGTCTTAGTTTTTACAACAAAAATCCAGAAGATGTCAACTGGATTCAGAAAAACCATTTAGCTATCACAGAAATAGAAAAGAGTACTGGTATTTTTAATATCAGACCATGGTCTATCTGGAGGGCTAATACCTTTGATGATGTAAGAGAATATCTAAAACAAAATGGAGAAAACAGCCTTCCGAAAGGCTTCCTCGATGTTGTCTTCAACCATCCTGTGCAGCTCATAAAAATGACTTTGTTTAATCTGCTTTTTCTTTTTAAATACTATTTTAAGACAATAGGTGGTTTTATACTCATTCCTTTAATATTTTTGTTTAGAAAAAACTTCTTTTTGCTGCCTTTTTTATACTTTTGTTTTATATTTTGTTTTGTGGCTTATTCTCATGTAGAAACACGCTGGCTTTCAGGAATAGAAATGATGCTTTTTATCTCCGTTTTGACAGGTTGCCGATATTTGAAACTTAGTAATAATAAATTGTTATTAATAATTATAATTGCAATAATTCCAATAATCTTTAATGATATAAAATTTTTATACTATAACTTATGATACCATTCAACAAGCCTTACCTTACTGGTAAAGAAATGCAATATATAGAAGATGCCGTAAAATCAGGGAAAATCTCTGGAAATGGACTCTTCACTAAAAAATGTCAAGAATTCTTCGAGAAAGAATTTGGTTTCAAAAAAACACTGCTTACCACTTCCTGCACAGATGCATTGGAAATGGCTGCTATTTTAGCAGATATCAAGGTAGGTGACGAGGTCATCGTTCCTAGTTTTACTTTCGTATCCACTGCACTAGCCTTTGTAAGACAAGGTGCAGATATCGTTTTTGCAGATTCTTATTCTGACAATCCTAATATAGATGCTGACCAAATAGAGGCTTTAATCACAGAAAAAACCAAAGCAATCGTGGTGGTTCATTATGCTGGTGTAGCGTGTGATATGGATAAAATAATGTCTATAGCTAACAAACACGGAATCATCGTAATAGAAGATGCCGCACAAGCCATCGACAGCTACTATATTTCCAAAGATGGAACAAATAAAGCATTGGGAAGCATTGGGCATCTTTCTGCTTTTTCGTTTCATGAAACCAAAAATATTATCTCAGGCGAAGGCGGTATGCTCTGTATCAATGATGACCGCTTTATCCAAAGAGCTGAAATCATCTGGGAAAAAGGAACAAACCGTTCGCAGTTTTTCAGAGGCGAAGTAGATAAATACAGCTGGGTAGACACTGGGTCTTCTTTCCTGCCGAGTGAAATTATCTCTGCTTTTCTTTGGGCTCAGATAGAAAACATGAAAGACATTCAGGATAAAAGAATCAAAATTTGGAATTGTTATTACGAGGGACTTTCCAGCTTTGAACCTGTTTCGATTAAAAAACCGAAACTTCCTCTCATTCCAGCATATGCGACTAACAATGCCCATATGTTTTATCTCGTTTGTGATAATGTAGATGACAGAACAAAATTCATCCAACATCTGAAAGACAAAGGAATTCTATCCGTCTTCCATTATCTTTCGCTGCACAAGAGTTCTTATTATGAAAAATATTCTACCCGAAAAAGCGAGCTCCCGAACTCAGACATGTTTTCTGATTGTCTTGTGAGACTTCCTCTGTTCTACGAACTTACTAATGAACAGGTGGAATATATCATCAACACGATAAAAGAATTATGAGAGTAGAAAAAACTATTTTTTTATTAACCGCGTTATTTTTTATCTTATTACAAGGGGCATTTGTCTTACTTGGGGATAATGCTGTGCTATCTGATGACCTGAATCATTTAGAAATATTATACCAATATCAGGAAGGAAAATATAGTATATCAGAAGTTTATAACCTATACACCTCCGACCCTAACAGACACACACGCCCAATTTCTCCTATTGTGATAACATTCGCAACTTACTTAGGGGGATTTTGGACACCTTTGTTTTTCATTCATAATTTTCTATTTCCCATCGCGGCATGGCTGCTAAAACTAATTTTAGATAAGTTTTTTAGTGAATATAGTGCTTTTACGCTATTAGCATGTATATTAGTCACTGTATTTCCTTTATCTTCATCTAATTTATTCTCTTTTGTGATGTGTGGGGCTTATTTAATATACATATGGTATTTCCAAAGTATATTATACCTATCATCAAAAGATAATTTGATTTATCATTTGATATCTGGAATATTATTAGGAATTTCACTGCTATTCCAAGAGTTACATTTATTTTTGATTTCTTTATCCATATTTATTTTAGTAATTACGAACAGAGAAAAAATACTCCTAAAACTATCTCTTTCTATTGGTTTAGGTTTATTCATCGCTGCATTTTATAAGTTTTTCTTAGTAAAAATTATCTATCCTGGGCATTTTGATTATGCCGCATCTAAGGTTACTTTTAGTCTTTCAAACAGCTTTATATTAATTTTCTCTTTTTTCAAATTATTCATCCTTGACTTTGCATATATTGCTAAACAAAGCATCTTAGCAATTGCTGATTATTCTGGGTTTGATTACATCTTATTAGCTCTCGGGCTGGTTATTTCTGGAATGGTATCCATTTTCTGTAAATTTGATAAAACCATCCCAAAACGCTATTTTTTAGTGTTTTTGAGTGCTTTTTTAATGACAATCATCATTTTCTTTATTTCTCAATATCCGGTTACCTCATTTAGTTTTGAGAACAGGATTTTACTTTGGGTCAAAATTTCTTCTTCCTTACTTTTAGGATATTTAATTTACAATGGTTTGGCTTTTACAAAAAAGAAAAGTTATCAAAATTTTCTGAAAACCTTATTATTTTTATTTTTATCTGTTAATTTCATCTGTGTAATATCCGAAAAAAACTCTTGGATATACGCCAGCAATTATAATAAAAACCTCATCAAAAGCTTAGTCTCTCATCTTCCCAAAAACATAAAAGATGAAAAAATTATCATCATAGAAAATAAAACAAATTATGATAAACTCATCACTGATGAAGCTACTATAGAAGATCCCTATGAAGTGGTATCTATGCTAAATATATATGCTCCAGAAGCTACTCTAAATGGGTGGAATGTATACACTATCAGCACCAAAGACACCTATTTATATTCTATTTTTGGGAAAAAACTGAACAATAGACCTCGTACAGAAATCAAAGAAACTGAAACAGGATTTATCTTAGGTAAAAATAATATAAATTTCCCTTTTTATGTCTTTGATTATACTAACAATTCTTTACATTTGGTAAAAAATAAAAATGATTATAACAAGTTTCTAAAATAATAAAATACTATGAAAGGAATAATTCTCGCGGGAGGTTCTGGGACAAGGCTCTACCCGCTCACCATCGCAGTAAGTAAGCAGTTAATGCCCGTATATGACAAGCCTATGATTTATTTCCCTATTTCTACCCTTCTATTGGCAGGAATCAGAGAGATACTCATCATCACTACGCCACACGACCAAGAAGCTTTCAAAAAACTATTGGGAGATGGTTCACAAATCGGGTGCAAGTTTGAATACAAAGTTCAGCCTTCTCCAGATGGATTGGCTCAGGCGTTTATTTTAGGAGAAGAGTTCATCGGGTCAGATTCTGTGGCGCTGGTTTTGGGCGATAATATTTTCTATGGCTCTGGTCTTCCTCAGCTGCTGGAAAGCAAAACCCAAGTGAAAGGAGGTTGTGTATTTGCCTACCCTGTTTCCGACCCCGAAAGATATGGTGTGGTAGAATTTGATGAACACCAAAAAGCCGTTTCCATAGAAGAAAAACCTGCCGTGCCGAAGTCCAACTACGCCGTACCTGGTCTTTATTTCTATGACAATTCTGTGGTTGAATATGCTAAAAACCTAAAACCTTCGGCGAGGGGAGAATTGGAAATTACCGATATCAATAAAATTTATCTTGAAAAAGGTCAATTAGAAGTAGGTGTGATGAGCCGAGGAACAGCTTGGCTGGATACAGGAACTTTTGATTCCCTTCACGAGGCGTCTGAATTCGTAAAAGTTCTTGAAAAAAGACAAGGCGTGAAAATCTCCTGCATCGAAGAGATTGCCTACAAAAAAGGATTTATCAACAAAGAACAGCTCCTGAAATCTGCCGAAAAATACGGAAAAAGCGGCTACGGCGATTATCTTAAAAAGCTGATAAAATAATATAAAAACCTCAACAAAAAGTCCCTCCTAAATGAGGGATTTTTATTTTTTACTTATTTATAAAACCTAAATTACTCTAACCTTTGATATGTATAATATTCATAATAACTCTTTGTCCATGTAAAATATAACAAAAGAAATACTGCTCCTCTTCGTGATGTAGATTCTACAATACCCAAATCATTATCCTGATTTTTATACAAATGAAGTTTTTTAACATTAAAAGCTCCTAATACATAAGGAATAAGAGCAGGTTTTACATTTTGGTTTTTTAGAAGATATATATTATTCTTTTTTCTATACTTATACTGTCTTGTAATTTTAGAATTATCATTTCGTATAATCTCTATCTGCAGATTCTTATCATCTTTTACGAAAATAGAAAATTTATCATACCCTTCCATTTTATCAAGCGTAAGAGTATCTTTTGATAATTTTCTATCTAAAAGTTTAAGAATATTACCTTTTTTTTGTATTTTCATAAACTCCACTAATATCAGAATTTTCGGTATTTATGTCTTTTACCTTCAGTTTGTTTATTCCTCCACATGAAGAAAGAATAAGCATTACAAAGAAAATTATACTTTTTTTCATAGTTTCATTTACATTCTATCCACCACGCCTATTCCGAGCAAGTGTAAAGACTTTCTAATCACCACACCTGTGAGTTGGGACAGATATAGTCGGAATTTTTTCACCTCTTCGTTTTCGTTGTTCAAAATCGGATTGTTTTGGTAAAAAGCATTGTAGAGTTTCACCACTTCATAAACATAATTAGCCAAATGGGCAGGGCTGAGTGCCGCCGCCGCTTTGCTTACGGTCTCCTTGTATTCACTCAGAGCAATGATAAGTTCTTTCTCATTCTCACTAAGGGCGATGTTTTCAGAGAAATTGAAATCCGTTCCTTCAGCTCTTTTCAATAAAGACTGAATTCTAGCGTAAGCATACTGAATGAATGGCCCTGTATTCCCATTGAAATCGACACTTTCCTCTGGATTGAAAAGCATTTTTTTCTTCGGATCTACTTTTAGCATAAAATATTTCAACGCTCCAAGACCTACGATTTCATAAGATTTTTCTTTTTCCTCTTCGGTCAGGGCTTCCAGCTTTCCAAGTTCCTGCGCTTTTTCCTTCGCCGTAAGATACATTTCCTGCATCAGGTCATCGGCATCTACCACTGTTCCTTCACGAGATTTCATCTTCCCATTAGGAAGTTCCACCATTCCGTAGGAAAGATGGTAAAGGTGATCCGCCCAGCTGTAGCCGAGTTTTTTAAGGATTTTAAACAAAACCTGAAAATGATAATCCTGCTCATTTCCCACCGTGTAGATAAGTCTCTGTATATCATTATCCGCGAAACGCCCCACTGCCGTTCCTAAATCCTGCGTGATATAGACAGATGTGCCATCCCCACGAAGAAGAAGTTTTTCATCCAAGCCTTCATCGGTAAGGTCGCACCATACAGAGCCATCTTCTCTGGTGAAGAAAACACCTTTGAACAGACCTTCTTTTATCAAATCTTTACCCAAAAGGTAAGTTTGGCTTTCGTATTGAACTTGGTCAAAATCTACCCCAAGGCGCTTATAAGTTTCCGCAAATCCCGCATAAACCCAAGCGTTCATTTTCTCCCAAAGGTTTCTTACTTTTTCATCGCCATTTTCCCAGTCCAAAAGCATTTTTTGAGCCTCTAAAATAGACGGCGCTTGTTTTTTAGCCGTTTCTTCGTCCATGCCTTGTTCTTTCAGTTGGGCTATTTCTGCTTTGTAATGTTTATCAAATTCCACATAGTAATTTCCTACCAGCTTGTCGCCTTTGGTCTGCGTAGATTCTGGCGTTGCTCCATTCCCGAATTTTTCCCACGCCAGCATAGATTTACAAATGTGAATTCCTCTATCATTGATGATTTGGGTTTTGATGACATTGTAACCCTCTTCTTCCAAAATATTAGCAATAGAAAAACCTAAAAGATTATTTCTAATGTGTCCCAAATGCAAAGGCTTGTTGGTATTTGGCGAAGAATATTCCACCATAATGGTTTCGTTCTTAGGTGTGATTTTCTCTAAATTTTCGGAAAGATTTTTAAAACTTTGCAAGAAAACATTGTCCTTTAATTTTAGGTTAAGAAAACCTTTCACAATGTTATAATTTTCTACAAAATCCACCTCCGAAAGTACCTTGTCGCCAAGTTCTGTCGCGATGATATCTGGACTTTTCTTCAAAACTTTAACCAAAGGAAAAGTCACGACCGTAAAATCTCCTTCGAAATCAGGTTTTGTCTGCTGAATTTCAGGAACGAAATCCACCAAACCAAAATTCTCTGCTAAAACTTTCTGTATTTTTTCAAGTAATATCTCTCTAACCATAATGAATAAAATAATCGCAAAGATAAAAAATATAAAGGAAATCCCTGAAAAAGAGATTCCCTTTATAAAAAATTAGTTAAAAATGAAGAGGTTATTAGTTATCCCACCAAACTCTATTGCTCAGCCCTGTGTATGGAATCGGAATCCCTGGCCCAGCCACTAGATTGGCTCTATTAGAGTTAATTTCCACATCTGGATATGGTAGGTTTCTCGGAATGACATTGGAAGTAGTGTTATTCGCTGCTGGTGTGAGAGCAGGATAGCCTGTTCTTCTCCAATCTACCCAAGACTCATAAGATGCTTGGAACATGGTAATCCATTTTTGCTCCATGATTCTCTGTAAAGTCCCATTATAAGCTACATTAGCATTTGCTAAATATGCTGCTGCAGAAGAAGATAAACCTAATGCTGCGAAATCCTGTGTAATCGCTGCTTGATACGCCGCTTGCGCTCTTGAATCAGATGCTCTGTGATACACTTCTGCTTTGATGAAATTAACTTCCGCTGCACTCAGCAGAACCACAGGAGCTTTTATAGATGCATAAGCGCTTCCTACACGGGAATATCTATTCTTTTTAGAGTCTTCTTCATCATTTCCTGGTGCATTACCCAAATACTGTCCTTTTAATCCTAAAACATTATTAGCAACAGGCTCAAAATAAACACCTACCCTAGGGTCTGACAATGCTTTCATCTTATCTACAATTGTACTGGATACTGCTTGGTCACTTCTTCCAGAAAGCACATCAAACTGATAGATAGGATTAGCATTAGCAGCTACAGAACCAAAAACCACCTTTGCATCATCCACACTAGTTTCTATAAGACTTGGATTAGAAGCCAAGAAATTCGCTGCTGCATTGGGTTGTCTGCTGCTTAAATGGTTTAGTAATCGTAGTTTTAGTGAATTTCCATATTTTTTCCATTTTGCTACATCTCCTCCATAGACTACATCTCCAGAAATAGTTTCTGTTCCTACCGAAAGAGCTGCTAGCCCCTCATCTATCATGGTAATAAGCGCCGGATAGATATTTTCCTGTCTGTCATAAGCTGGAGTAATGTTAGATCTTCCCTGTAAAGCCTCAGAAAAAGGGACATCTCCAAACATATCTGTAATTACACTGAATGCATGAGCCTGAAGAAGCTTAGAAACTCCTACATATGTCTGACTTCCAGAAGCTGCAGCTTTATTTTCCAATTCCTTCATATCCATTAGTGTATTGTAAAGAGCTGTCCAAGTTCCATCTGTAGCTGATGAGGTTATTCTATATTGAGCATAGTCAAGAGGCTGTGCTCTATGTCCTGCATAATGCTGAACAATACTTGCTGGCATTCTAGTTCCCTCACCACCAAGAGCAAAGGCAAAACCAACCTGTGAGCCGCTAAGAAGTCCTGACAAAGAAGCTTGTGAAGGATTATTAGGATCAACATTAATATCCAACTCCTGTCTACAAGAGGTAATTACTAAAGGAGTTGCTGTCAAAGCTAAAAGAACAGCATATTTAGATATATTATTTCTAATTTTTTTCATTTTTCTTAGTTTTTAGAATTGAACTTTTAAATTAACACCAAAGCTTCTTGTCGAAGGGAATGCAAAACGAGAAACCCCTTGTGCATTTCCTGTCCCGAAAGAACTTGATTCTGGGTCTATGTGAGGTACCTTTGTCCATAAGAAAAGATTTCTACCAAATACACCCACATCTATACTTCTTATGAAATCAAATCCTGCTGGTCGGAAACTATATCCTAAGCTGATTTCACGAAGTTTTACCCAGTCATTTTTATACACATAAGCTTCTGTTGGAAGTGAACCATAATAATTTCGATCTATCGCAATAGCCGTTGTATTTGGTGTGCCTGCAGATGTTACCCCAGGGAAAACTATTGTTCCCTTTTCTCTTTCTAATGTCTTAGCAGATACACCATAGAAATCCAACAATTCTTCCGTTCCATTAAACAAATAACCCCCTTGTCTAATATCCAGTTGTGCAGTAAGATATACACCCTTATACTTAAAGGATGTTCCTACACTTCCTGTCCAGTCTGGTTCTACATGCCCTAGGACTTGACCACTCTGGATCATTGGCTTACCATTACTTCCCACCAAAATATTTCCATTCGCATCTCTCATGTAAGCGCTACCAACGATAGAACCATATCTTTCACCTTTTACAGCATAGATAGCAGGGTTTCCAGAGAAACCTCCCATATATATTCTATCTGTCTTAGGGTGAGTTTCTTCCACCAATGAACGGATTCTACTGAAATTAAAATTAACTTCCCAGTTGAAATCCTTCGTTTTGATTGGCGTTACTTTCAGTCCTGCTTCTATACCTTTAGAGGAAGTTTTTCCTGTATTTTCTATAGATACAACAGCTCCTGATGCAGGAGAAATCCTAAGATTGATAATTCCATCTGTATTCTTGTTTTCAAAATATGTGAACTCTAAACCAATTCTATTCTTCAAGAAACGAAGTTCTGTTCCTGCCTCATATTCTGTTGTAAATTCTGGTTTCAAATCAGGATTATTCCAAGTGTTTGCTACTGTATATCCTACAAAAGTTGCTAAATCATTACTATATGGGAATTTAAACCCTGGTACAAATCCATCACCATACTCTGCTTTTCTATATGCTTGAAAAACTAAATAAGGATCCGCATCTCTTGCCGTTCTGGAAATCCCCGCACGCACTTTACCATAACTTAATATATCCTTATTAATCTTAAATGCATCCGAGAAAATGAATGAACCACTTTACCCCAGGATAAAAATAACTTCTATTGTTTTCTGGTAAAGTAGATGCCATTTCATATCTTCCTACTAGGTCTAGGAACAAATAATTTTTGTAACTCAAAGAAACATCCCCAAAGAAACCAAATAATGTTCTTTTGGTTTCATGATTGTATAGTGGATCAGAAGTAGCAATATTATTAGTATTTACCAACCCTGGAGCGGCCAATTCTGTTCCTGTAATAATATTATTTCTCTGAGTTCTCTTATTATAATCTTGCCCTAAAATCACTATTAATGCCAAGTTATCATTAATATTAGTATTGATATTTGCCATCAATGTGGAAGTAAGCTCATTTCTCTTTATATCATCATAAGATAAGTATCCTTTAGGTTTTGAACCCGAATATATATCCCTGAATATTACTCTATTATCTACAAAATAATCATTTCCTAATCTATAAGTCAGTTTCAACCATTTTGTTAAATCATATCCTAAGTTCAAACTCGCAATGAAACGGTCACTAGAAGTTTTAGCAGAGTTCTTATAAACTGACCAATATGGGTTATCAAAACTTCCTCCACGGAAATTGATTTGTTCGCCCGTAGTAGGATTAACATAGCCATACCCCTTCAAATCCCAGCTTACAGGCGTATGGAACAAGGCGAAAATAGGGTTGTTCCCATCCTGTCCAGAAAATGGAACATTTCCTTTCGTAGTGTTATAGGAGACATTTATTCCCGCATTGAATTTTTCTGTAACCTGTGTATTTCCATTAAACCTAAAATTAGTTTTCTCATATTCTTGGTTCGGAACTATGGATGTCTGCAAGGAATGTCCTGCTGACAAGAATATATTAGATTTATTAAATGAATGTGACAAAGACACATTATTATTTCTTGTCACTCCTGTCTGTAAAAACTGCTTTCTCGGGTCATAAACAGAGAGCGTCACATTTTTACCTGCCGCTTCACTATATACAGTCTGTCCTTGTATTTTTGGTCCCCAAGAATAAGAAGTTCCTTCTCCATACACACCTCTACTCCCTTGTGCATAGACTGTCTGATAATCTGGAAGAACCAAAGCATTATCTACCGCAACCTGCGTAGAAAGGGTGATTTGTGGCTTCCCTGCTCTTGCTTTCCCTGATTTCGTTGTGATGAGAATAACCCCATTAGAACCTCTATTTCCATAAAGAACAGCTCCAGCAGCACCTTTCAGGATATTGATACTCTCAATATCATCAGGGTTGATATCCGCTGCTCTGTTTGGAGAAGAAATTCCTGTAACGGTGTTTGAGTTCCCATCATTCGCATTAGTGATGGGAACTCCGTCAATTACATACAGAGGCTCGTTAGAATTAGTAAGAGATTTCGCACCTCCCCTTATTACCAATCTACTCCCAGAACCTGGCGCCCCGCCAGAAGAGATTACCTGAAGTCCTGCTGCTTTCCCCGAAAGCGAGTTGACTAAGTTCTGATTCCCAACTTTTGACAAGTCATCTCCGCCTACTTTCGTAGTTGAATACCCAAGAGATTTATTATCCCTCTTAATTCCCAGAGCAGTAATTACCACCTCGCCGATTTCCTTGACTTTCACAGAGTCTTTTGGTTTTTCCTGTGCGTTTCCTATCACAAAGGAAGAAGAAAGAACAACTGCCAAGACATTTGATGTTAGTTTCTTCATAATTAAAAGTTATTTTGGTTTTTCTTTGACAATTTTATAACATTTTTTTAATAAAAACAATAGATGTGTAAAAAAAATATTAAATTTGTGCTAAATTTTATTTAAAACCTAATTTTTATTGAATATTTATGAATTTAAAGCGTTTTTGGTCTGGAATTTGCATCGAGGCTGGTTGTGATGAGGTAGGGAGAGGCTGTCTGGCAGGCCCTGTGGTCGCTGCCGCTGTGATTATTGATGAAAATTTTGACCACAACCTCATCAATGACTCCAAGAAACTCACCACAAAGGTTCGGTTAGAATTAGACCAATACATCAGGGAAAATGCTGTGGATTTTGCGATTGCAGAAGTTCCACCGTCTTTCATTGACCAGCATAACATCCTAAATGCCAGCATCCATACGATGCACTTAGCATTAGACCAGCTAAAAACCCGGCCAGAGCTGATTTTAGTGGACGGGAATAGGTTTCATCCGTATAATTTTATTCCACATGAGTGCATTGTAAAAGGCGACAGCAAGGTGCTTTCTATCGCAGCTGCTTCTATTTTAGCTAAAAACTACCGAGACCAGCTCATGCTGAAACTCCACGAAGAATTCCCTGAGTACGCCTGGGACAAGAATGTAGGCTATCCCACCAAAGCCCATAGAGAAGCCATTAAGAAATATGGCGCTACGCCTTATCACAGGATGAGTTTTAAACTTCTAAGCGATTCTGATAAACCTTCCTGATGATTTAATAATTTGCTTAAAAGACTCTTATGTTTCCTCTTTTTAGTTTATTCATTATATTTGCAACAAACAAAAAGTAGTAATGAATTCATTTATATTTAGATTATTTCCATTATTGATAATGACTCTTGGAGCTGTTGTCTATGGAATTAACTTTTTTTCACCTCTTTCTAAGGCGGTGCTCTCTGGGACGCATTTTATCATCGGTGGAGCTTTTTTATTTTATGCCATTTTGAAAAAAGACCTTACGACTTGGATACTTACCAGCATGATTGTGGGCGTGGTGATAGGTGTGGAGTTTCCTGGTGTAGCGATGGCTCTACAGCCTCTGAGCAGCGGGTTTATCAAATTAGTAAAAACCATTGTAGGTCCTATTTTATTTGCAACTCTGGTTTATGGAATTGCTGGACACTCTGACCTAAAACAAGTAGGAAGAATGGCGTGGAAGTCTTTACTCTATTTCAATGTAGCGACCACTCTTGCTATCCTAATAGGTTTGGTATCCATCAATATATCCAATGCTGGCGTAGGGATAGATTTGAGCCAATTTCCTCAGCACGACCTTCCTTCTGGTTCGGGAGTCAAAGAGAATGATTTAAAGGCTCTGAAACAAATTCCTGAGGCTGACCAATGGATATACAAGACCACGGCTTTCTTCCGTGATATTTTTCCTGAAAATATTATAAAATCTATTTATGAAAATCAGGTACTACAAATTGTAGTTTTTTCTGTGGTTTTTGGTATCGGGCTGGCTATGCTGGATGAGAAAAAGAAAAAACCAATGATAGATTTTGTAGAAAGTCTAGCGGAAGTGATGTTTAAATATACTAAAATAGTGATGTATTTTGCTCCTGTGGGAGTAGGTGCAGCGATGGCATACACGGTAGGACATATGGGAATAGACATTTTAAAATATCTGTTCTTACTCCTGCTGACTCTTTATGCCGCGATATTTGCATTTGTTATGCTGGTATTACTGCCTTTGGCTATGTATCTGAAAATCCCAATCAAGAACTTCGTTTCTGCCATCAAAGAGCCTGTTTCTATCGCCTTTGCTACGACAAGCTCTGATGCTGCCTTGCCTAAAGTAATGAGCAATATGGAAGCTTTTGGCGTGCCTCGTAGAATTGTTTCCTTTGTGGTGCCTACAGGATATAGCTTTAACCTTGATGGAACTGCGCTTTATCTATCATTAGCATCTATATTCGTGGCTCAGGCTGCTGGAATGGAATTGACTTTCGGACAGCAACTACTGATGTGCCTTACATTGATGATTACAAGTAAGGGAGTAGCTGCCATACCGAGAGCCTCTCTGATTGTCCTTATCGCTACAGCTGAACAATTTGGGCTTCCGCTAATTATCATTTCTGCTATTTTAGGAATTGATGAACTGATGGACATGGGTAGAACCTCTCTGAATGTGATAGGAAACTGTATGGCTTCCGTTTTCATCGCAAAATGGGAAGGAGAATTTGACCAAGAAAAAGCCGAAAATTATGGAAAATAGAAAAAATCAATTGAGAAATATTTTTAGTATTTTGCTCATATCTTTCTCTGCAGGACTGTATGCACAGGATGGTTTTTCTTTTAAAAGGAGTGTCCTTGACAAAACAGCTATTGGCTTGGATTACAACTACATTGGAAGAAATACACTCGCTGTAGGTATAGACTACAATGCAGGAAGACAGGACAAATCCATCACAATAGGGGCTTTCGGGCGTTATTTCAGAGGAAAAGACAGCAAAGACCATTTTATCCCAGAACTAAAAGTAGGATATTATGATGGCGGTGGGTATGCTGGTTTGGTGGTTTCTACTAAACATTTCAGCCCTATTGTAGGTTTTTCTTTTTTGAAATTTATGAATGTTTATGGAGGATATTCTATTCCTTTTGATTCTGAAAAGAACCTAAATGGCTTTTCTATAGGAGTAAGTATCAATATTGGTCTGACGCAAATAAGTAAATATTACGACAAATTTACTTTTAAACTCATGTAATAAAAACTCCACACTTAGTGGAGTTTTTATTTTAGTCTACATCTTTATTTAAGAATTTATTTCGTCTTACTTCCATTTTTCCTTTGTCATTTTCGGAAATAAAACTAGATATTTTTTGTTCCCTATCTAATGGATTTTCAAAATCAACATCTATATTTCTTCTTCTAAAAGCAGGAATCATTTCATAGATGTCTATTTTTTTCTCATCATTTCCTTGAAATTTAGAAGAATTAAACTCTTTTAATTTATTTCTTCTTTCCTGTATTCTGCTATCTTCCTCTTCCGTTCTTCTTTTTTCAATGATGGTAAATTCCTCTTTCTGTTCTATATTAGGAAAATCATTTTTAGAAGTTTGTGGCTGAGGTTGATTATTAGTTACAGAAACTTTTGGTTCTTCTTTTTGAGGAGCAGTTTCCTCTCTCATTTCCACTCTGAAATTAACAGGCGCTTCTTTCACTTGAAAAGAAAGATCTTCTTCTTTTGGTTTATCTTCCTCTAAATCAAATGTAAAAGAAACTGGCTCCAGCTCAGCATAAGAAAATAGATCATATTCTTTCACTGGCTCTTCTTCCGCTTCGAAAAAAGAAGGTTCTTCTTCCTCTCTGAACTTAAAACCCGTCGCGAAATCATCCTCTCTTCTCTCCTCTAGTACAGTTGTCTGGTGAAAATCAAACTTTTCTTCCGCTTTTTCTACTGAAAAACTATTGGTAGGAGAATTAGAATTGGAGTTTGAGTTTGAGTTAGAATTATTATCTAAACGAAAAAACTGTCGTTTCTGCTCTTCCCTAACTTCTTGTCTATTACTTGGTCTGCGAACATCATTCGCAGGAGTTTCTTTAACGGGTTGAGATTCTACAACTGGTATATCTGGTTTTTTAATACCTCCATTCAAATCATGAATAATACGCTCTGCTGGGATAGCTGTATTTTTCTCATGTTCAGGTGCAAATCCTGTCGCTACCACTAAGACCTTAATAGACTCTCCTAATCCATCCTCTGTTCCTACCCCGAAAATAACATCCGCCTTGTTTCCTCCACCTGCTTCATTCTGAATATAACTACTAATGAATTTAATTTCATTCATTTTTGCTTTATGCTCATCTCCACTTAGAATGAGAAGCATAACTTTTTTCGCTCCTGTAATCTTATTATCATTTAACAATGGGGAATCTAGTGCTCTCTTCACTGCATCCTCTGCTCTATTCTCTCCTGATGCTATTCCTATAGACATCAATGCTGTTCCTGAATTTTCAAGAACAGTTTTAGCATCACGGAAGTCAATATTAACTTTAAATGGTGCGGTAATAACCTCAGCCATACCTTTAGCAGCATTGGTCAGTACTTCGTTTGCTTGAGAAAATGCTTCTTCGTAGTCTAAATCAGGATATTGTTCTGCCAGTCTATCATTATTGATAATAATCAAAGAATCTACATTTTCTCTTAATTTTTCTAATCCAGAATAAGCCTGCTCCAGCCTTCTTTTCCCTTCAAAATCAAAAGGCAAAGTTACAATCGCCACAGTGAGAATACCCAACTCTTTAGCAACCTGAGCAACCACTGGTGCAGCACCTGTACCTGTACCACCACCCATACCCGCGGTGATAAATACCATTTTGGTGTTATGACCAAGAGCTTCTCTGATATCATCCATACTTTCGATAGCGGCCTTTTCGCCTACTTCTGGATCTGCTCCTGCACCTAGCCCTTCTGTTGTTCGTGTTCCAAGCTGAACTTTATTAGATACCGAATGTTCATCCAACGCTTGTGCATCTGTGTTTAGCACGATAAAATCAACTCCATGGATACCTCTTTCGTACATGTGCTGTAGTGCATTATTTCCTCCACCACCTACACCAATCACTTTAATAATAGACGATTTATCTTTAGGAGAATTGAAGTCTATTTTTATATCTTGATTAAAACCTCCCATATGTTTATGTTATCTTTTTATATCCTTGTTTTTTTATATTTTTCTTTTAATTAATTTTCTTCTTCCTCAAAAAAATTCTTAAACTTTTTCAAGAAACGCACACTCCATGCTTCTTGTTTAACTTCTTCTTGAGTATCTTTTGGTGATACATTTTCTGTCTGCTTCTCCACAGGTTTTGGAGCTGGCTCTGGCTCTATCTCTACTGGCTTGGAAACATCTTCTTTTTTGCCTTGTAGCTCTAACCTTTCTTGTTTTTCATTGATTCTAAGACTCTCCATCAGTAATCCAATAGCTGTGGAATACTCTGGACTTCTCAAAAGTTGGTTTTTATCATTAATGATATACTCATTGGCATAGCCTATTCTACAGTCAAATCCTGTTACATAATTTGCCAACTGACGAAGGTTTTTCAAGTTGGAACCTCCACCTGTAAGCACCATTCCTGCGATAAGTTTTCTTTTCTGCTCATTAACTCCATAGGACTTCATTTCATAAGCTCCATAGGATTTTAATTCATTATTTACCATCTCTAGGATTTCCTCCACTCTCGCACTGATAATACTTGCAAGGGTTTTTAAAGAAATTTCCTTTTCTTCCCTTCCGTGAAGTCCTGGTATGGTAACATAAGCATTTTCTTTTTCTAATTCAGGAACTGCTGAACCAAAATTTATCTTTAACTGCTCTGCGTGTTTTTCTATAATAGAACAACCTTCCTTAATATCTTCCGTGATAATCCCTCCTCCGTAAGGTATAACGCAAGTATGACGGATAATATTATCCTTAAAAACAGCTACATCTGTAGTTCCTCCTCCTATATCTACGATAGCAACTCCTGCTTCTTTCTCCTCTTGGGTCAGAACAGCCTCTGCAGATGCTAACGGCTCCAAAGTCAAAGCTTCCAGCTCTAAACCTGCTTCTTTGACGCAACGAACCACATTCTTGATGGATGCCATCTGTCCTACTACCACATGAAACTTCGCTTCTAGACGGGTTCCATGCATACCTATTGGTTCTATAATTTCTTCTTCAGAATCTACTTTATATTCCTGTGGAAGGACATGGATAATCTCTTCACCTGGATGCACAGCTATTTTCTTAACCTGCTCCTTTAGTTTTGATATATCCACTTCAGTGATATATGACTCTGGGTCTTGTCTCCCTATATAATCTGTATGCTGTAAGGAACGGATATGTTTCCCTGCAATACCAACAGTTACTTTTTTGATAGGAACTTTTGCTGACTTTTCTGCCTCGCTGATAGCGGCTTTAATGGAACTAATGGTATGAGCAATATTATGCACAATACCTTTTCGTACACCAAGACTCTTGCTCTTTCCTACTCCCATCACCTCTATCTTCCCATGAGCACTTCTACGCCCTACTATGGCTACTATTTTTGTCGTCCCTATATCTAGTCCTACTGAATATTCATTTGCTTCCATCTAATATTCGTGTTTTTACTATTTCTTTTTATCTTTGTTTTCCTCTGATTTCTCAGATTTTGGTTTTGTTTCTTCTTTTTTGCTTTGAGTGTCAGAGTCTTTCTTTACTTCCTCTTTATTTTTTTCATCAGGTTTATAGACTCTTTCTTTGGATTCTTTATCTTCATTTCCCTTTCGTAGAGTAGTCACTATCTGATTATCATATTTTACTGAAATCTTTGAATATTTCATTTGGTCTTGATAAATCAAATATTTTTCTACAAAAGTCTTAAATCCTTTTATCTTAAATCCTAAATTTTCCAGCCTTCCTAGTTCCACAACATAGTTCCCATCATTGGTCATCAGATAATAATCATTTCCCTTTTTACTAATCCCAACAAAGAAATTTTTGCTAAAATCATCTCTATTTATGATTTTCACAAGGTCCACCAGCATGGGATATTCCTCTGGATTTACCTTTCCTGAAACCAACATACACTGGTAGGAGTAGTCACCAGATGCAGGAAATTCCACTCCTTTTTCATCTACATAAAAAGATTTATCTTTTTTTGAAAGCCGAAAAATAGGAATTCTCTGGCTAATATCCAAATTTAATTGTCCATTTAGTTTCAAGTAAACATTCGCACTATCCACCATGGGCATTGCTCTTATCGCCCTCTCCAAGGACAAAATATTCAAATCTCCTATCCTATTTGTCGGATTTTCACTTCTTATGATTTCTCTGACAATTTTATCATTGATAAAAAACACAGGTTCTTTTTGCAGCATTTTCACCACGATATCCTCCACAGGTCTATTATTAAACCTTTGTAAAGAAAATCTGAGCAGAAATATCCAAATTCCCGCCACGAAAATGATTTTCAAAAACCTATATTTCTTTTTCATCTTATCTATTCTCCAACCACTCCACTATGCCGTCATAGAGGGTATCTATATTTCCTGCACCTACCGTGAGCAGAACATCAAAATCCTTACTTTTGATTTTATCAAATGCAGCCGCAAGGGTAGAAACTTCTTTATTTTGCAAATTTACTTTTTCTAACAACCACTCGGAAGTAATTTCGGAAAAATTTTCTTGTAATTCTCTCGCTGGGTAAATATCCAGAAGTAACAATTCGTCTGATTTGGACAGACTTTCTGCAAAACCATCTGCAAAATCCTTCGTTCGACTGAAAAGATGCGGCTGAAAAACCACCAAAAGTTTTTTATCAGGATTAAATTCTCGGATGGAATTTATCACTGCATTCAGCTCCGTCGGGTGGTGGGCGTAGTCATCCACATAGATTTTCCCATTGGCAAATTTATGTCTGGTGTAGCGGCGTTTTATCCCTTTGAAACCAGCTGTTGCTTTCTTCAAAACCTTAAAATCCACTCCAAGATGATGAAGCAGAGCCAATGCTCCTGTGGCATTTTCTACATTGTGTATCCCTGGGATTTCCCACTCAAAATGGTGAGTTTCTCCATCTTTTGTATGAAAATCAAAACTAATTTTTTCGCCTTTCATTTGAAGGTTATCAGAATAATAATCCGCCTTCTCATTCACTGCATAAGTCTGCGCGTTTCTGGTGATTTTTATTCCTTTTCTTACAAAAAGCTGGCGGTCATCTGGAACCAAATTCGCAAAATCCTCAAAGCCCTGTTCTATATTTTCTTTGTCGCCATATATATCGAGATGGTCAGCATCCGTAGAAGTTATTATCGCCCAGTCTGGTGACAGATTGAGGAAACTTCGGTCGTATTCATCGGCTTCCAAAACGGAATATTGATTGCCATTAAACATAAAATTAGACCCAAAATTCTCCGAAATCCCTCCTAAAAAAGCCGAAAACGGAAGTCCAGCTTCCTTACAGAGATGAGCCACAAGACAGGAAGTAGTCGTTTTCCCGTGAGTTCCCGCCACTGCGATACATTCGGTATTTTCGGTGACCATTCCCAAGACTTTTGCTCGTTTCAAAACTGAAAATCCCTGCTGATTAAAATAATCCAAAATCTGCAGTTCCTTAATCGCTGGTGTAAAAATCACAAGCGTTTCAGCCTTATCTAAAGCACCGATTTCCTCTGTAATTCCATCTTCAAACTGGATAACAATTCCCTCTTCTTGCAGTTTTTTAGTCAGTTTAGTCTCGGTTTTATCATATCCTAAAACATTCTTTCCCAGACTTTTAAAATACCTGGCAAGAGCGGACATCCCTATCCCTCCGATTCCTATGAAATAAAAGTTTTTATATTGTTTCATTTTTTGATATTCTAATTCAAATTTTTGATATTTCTTCTTCTACTTCTTTTATTTTACCAATCCAAAAATCAATGGCATCTTCATTTTTTACAAAACCATTTTTTGATTTTAGTT
Source organism: uncultured Flavobacteriaceae bacterium (assembly GCA_963518955.1). GTDB lineage: Bacteria > Bacteroidota > Bacteroidia > Flavobacteriales > Weeksellaceae > JABCPE02. The sequence continues at coordinate 210,355 of CAUQKI010000001.1, forward strand.
TTGAAGGAATTCGACAGATGTAATAAAAATTTTTGTCATTATCCCTTTGTATTTCAGCTTTACTCACTGGTTCTGTTCTACTTCTAAAAAACCTAAGCTGCTCTTCATAACCTTCCCTGATTCCTTTAAAATAGGCAAGAAGCGCATCTCTGTCCCGCGGGATGTAGCCAGGCCCTGAGCAGCCACAGGAATGAAAGGTAATCCCTACTTGATAGAGTTTTTGGATATGCTCCCACGCTTTTTTATCATTTTTAGATGGCGAGGCAAAATCTAATCCCATGTCTGCCATAGGCTTGCCACATTGAGGACATTTGGCTATATCACTCTGCCTGCCTTCTCTGATGTCATAAAAAAGCCTTCTTTTAAAGGTTTTCCTACAATTAAAACATGCATAATGCGGTTTGTAAGAAACCATCGCATATCTACACATTGGTTATTTGATTTTAATTATCTTAAAAATTTCATCCACTATTTCCTTTGCTGCATTTGGTTTTGCAAAGAATTTTAGATTGCTGGACATTTCTTTTCTCAAATTCTCATCTTCGCAGATTTCCATCAGCGTATTCCAGAATTTTTCATTCATTTCGGAATCTTTGACCATTTTGGCTGCATTTTTTTCCACCAAAGCCAGTGCGTTTTTGGTCTGATGGTCTTCTGCTGCATAAGGAAACGGCACCAAAAGAATAGGCTTTCCTACCACTGCCAGCTCGGAAATCGCGATAGCTCCCGCTCTTGACACGATCACATCCGCCGCCGAGTATGCCAATGCCATATCTGAGATAAATTCCTTGATTTGAATACCTTGTTCATCACTTCCACATTGCGATATAATATTCTGATATTCAAGTTTTCCTGTCTGCCACACCAACTGGGTATTTTTTTCCTTTAATTTAGGTAAAAGCTCTCTCCAAGCATTATTTAGGGTTTTTGAACCTAATGAACCACCCACAGAAAGAATGGTAAGCTTATTCGGGTCTAAGCCCATTTTTTCCTTCGCTTCTTTGGTATTTATAATATCTGTGACGATATTTTCTCGGATAGGGTTTCCTGTGAATACTGCAGGAAGAAAGCTGCTAATATTGGGATATCCCATGAAAACGGCTTTGGCTCTTCTTCCGAGAAACTGATTGGTTTTCCCTAAAATGGAGTTTTGTTCCTGTACAAAAATCGGAACACCGAGAGATGATGCCACATACAGAGCAGGGCCAGAAGCAAAACCACCTGTCCCGACAGCAAAATCTGGTTTAAAGTTTTTAATAATCTTTCTCGCTTTCCATAAACTAGAAATAATTTTGAAAGGAAGACCGATGTTTTTAAGCAAATTACCTCTATCAAACCCAGCAATATTCAGCCCCTCTATTCTGAAGCCAGCCTGAGGAACTTTCTCCATTTCCATTTTTCCATTCGCTCCCACGAACAAAAACTCGGCATTGGGAAACCTGCTTTTAATCTCGTTGGCTATCGCCACAGCAGGGAAAATATGTCCTCCCGTGCCACCGCCGCTCATTAAAACCCTTATTGTTCGTTGTTCATTAGTTTTATCTTGATGCTCCATTTCTTTTATTTTTCAAAATGATACTAATCTATGCAATATCATTCATTTCTTTGGCTATTTGTTTTTCTCCCAGACCTTCCTCTCCTAAAACCTGTATCCTCGAGCTGATATTTAAAACTATTCCGAGCTGAAGATAGGTAACCAGCATAGAAGTTCCCCCATAACTTATCAAAGGAAGCGGCTGCCCTGTAACAGGGATAATATTCACCGCAACGGCAATGTTCACCGCCAATTGTAAAAATATCATCATTCCTATTGATAAAACCAATAAGGAGCCATAAAATGTTGGTATTTTATTAGCGATGATGACTATCCGCATCAGCATGATAAAGTAGGCGGCCATCAACATAGTTGCCCCTAAAAATCCATATTCTTCAACAATGATAGCAAAAATAAAATCTGATGCAGACTGAGGAAGAGACTGCTTCAATGCACTTTTCCCTGGCCCCACACCTAAAAATCCTCCATGTACTATCGCGGCTTTAGCTTGATTGATTTGGTAATTTTTTGCTTTCAATGCTTCATTTTCGGACTCATTAAGCTTATCTGAATTAACGAATGTTTCCACCCTACTAATCCAAGTATGAACACGGGTATTTTTGAAAGTATTCGTATTCAATGCGACAAATAAAAACATCGTAACTCCAACGATAGCGACTGCCCCTATTCTTATAATATATTTCAATGGATACTGCCCCACAAACAATACCACTATGGACATTAACAAAATCATAAGTGCTGTAGAACCATTATCCTTTGCAATCAAAGCAAAAATGACCAAAATAGGTACAATAATCAAAGCATGATTCCAATAGGAAATCTTATCCTTATTTTTAGGCATATTTTTTGCCAAATGACGGCAGAGATATACTATCAGTACTAAATAAGCAAATGTAGATGGCTGAAATCTTACTGGTCCAAGTGAAACCCACCGACCTGCACTTGCTCCGCCAATATTACTCCCAAAATAACTCGCTAATAATAAAACAGGCACCATTATAACTAGGACTAATCCGCTCAATTTTCCAATCCATTCATATTTTATAAAATGGGTAACACCAGCCATTATACAAAGTCCAAACAGAATAAGCCCTGCATGTTTTCCTAAATGGAAAATTGTTGTTCCTTCCCCTACGATATATTGTAAATTCGTACTTGCAGAATAAACAGGGAAAAAAGAGAAAATAGATATTGCGATAATAATATACCACAATACCTTATCTCCTTTAAAAAAAATTCTTTTTTGTGTTTTATTTTGAGTCATTTATAAGTTTCTGTTTTTACTTAAAAACTTCTGTTTTAAATTTTCTGCCCCTATCCTCGTAATTATCAAACAAATCAAAACTCGCACAACATGGAGAAAGTAGTATTGCATCTCCATTTTGAGCTAATTTCTTAGCTGTACGAACTGCCTCTTCCATGCTCGATGTATCATAAATACTTTCCTTTATCCCTTGGAAAAAACCGATAATCTTAGAGTTATCCAGCCCCATACAGATAACAGCCTTTACTTTTTTCTTCACCAAATCTGCTATTTCGGAATAGTCATTTCCTTTATCCACTCCTCCCACTATCCAAATCACTGGTCGCTTCATGCTTTCCAATGCGTAATATGTGGCATTTACATTGGTTGCCTTGCTATCATTGATGTATTTCACGCCGTCTCTCTCCGCTACTTCTTCCAATCTATGTTCCACAGCCTGAAAAGTCATCAATGAATTTCTAATACTTTCATTACTGATATTCAATAATTTACCCGCAATACTCGCAGCGAGGCTATTGGCTACATTGTGCTTCCCTACGATAGCTAAATCTTCTATTTTCATAGAAAATTCTTCACGAAGTTTAACCACCAAATTTTCATCCACAGAATAACCTCCCTCATCAAGTTTTTCCTTCATGGAAAACGGAATTTTTTTCACTCTCAGATTCAGTTCTTGAAGGAGTTTTATGCTCATTTCATCATCTTTATTGTAAATGAAATAGTTGTCATTTTCCTGATTTTCAGCAATTCGGAATTTTGCTAATGCATATTCTTCGTAATTATAATTATATTGATCCAAATGGTCTGGCGACAAGTTTAAAAGCAAACTAATATATGGTCTAAAATGCTGAATATCATCCAGCTGAAAACTACTGATTTCCAACACATAATATTCAAAATTTTCTATAGCCACCTGCATCGCAAAACTTTTACCAATGTTTCCGCCCAGCCCGACATTTAATCCGCTGTTTTTCAGAATGTGATAAATTAGTGATGTGGTGGTCGTTTTGCCGTTGCTTCCCGTTACAGCAACGATTTTGGCATCGGTAAATTCTGCCGCAAATTCTATCTCTGATGACAGGCGGATTCCTTTTTCTTTAATCTTCTGAATTAGAGGAGCTTTCTTTGGTATCCCAGGTGATTTTATAACCCAGTCTGCGGCTAAAATCCTTTCCTCGCTATGCTCTCCTTCCTCAAAATCTATCCCTTCTGCCTGCAGCTGCTGTTTATAATGTTCCTTAATAACACCGCGATCCGAAAGAAAAACTTCCAAACCTTTCTTCTTTGCTAAAACAGCTGCTCCTACGGCACTTTCACCGCCACCTAATATTATTATTTTCATTTTTTTCTATATTAACAATGAAAAATTATTTTTAACTTCATGTGGAAAAAAAACGCATTTTTTTTCCATGTTATTTTTAATCTGGAAAAAAAATGCGTTTTTTTTCCAGATAATATTTATTCAATTATCGTTCTCCTATCAATACTTTTATTAACTCATTATTTATATAATAATTACTTCTTCCTATTTTTATCTTTTGTAATAATCCAATTTCTGATATCATGTCTAAATAATTCTGTGATGTTCTTCTTACTATCTGTAAATCTTTTTCTAAAAACTCTATTTTAGTATATGGATTTTTAAATAGATTATTAAGCAAATCTTGACTATATATTTTAGGAAGTTCCTCTCTGAGTTTTATTTTATACTCCTGCATTAAATTTTTTATTCTTTTCACTAAATCAATGGTTTGTACTGATGTATCCTCTACTCCCTTAAGTAGATACAAAATCATACTTTCCCAATCTTCTTTATCTCTCACATTTTGTAAAACTTGATAATATTTCCCTTTGTTTTCAATAATATACCTACTCAAATAAAGTATAGGGATATCCAAAAGTCCTTTTAATACCAAATATAGAATATTAATAATTCGTCCTGTTCTTCCATTACCATCATAAAATGGGTGAATACTTTCAAACTGATAATGAATTATTGCCATTTTCACAAGAGGGTCATAGTCTACAAAATTATCATCATTGATAAATTTTTCAAGATTTGACATCAGATTTAGTACCTCTTCAGAATCTTGTGGAGGTGTATAAACCGTTTCTCCAAAAGAATTAATCAATTTTGTTCCTGTTTGTTTACGAAAACCTGCATTATTCTGTTCCAAAATTTGCTGAATGATAATAATATGTTTATTTAGTAATAACTTTTCATTCCTAACAATTTCAAAGCCCTTTTTTAAACTTTGGTTATAGTTCATCACTTCCTTTGAGGCTGGATTTTTAGTTTCTATAAAGATATTTTCTTTATAAAGTTCGTCATGTGTTGTTACAATATTTTCTATTTCACTACTTGCTTTTGCTTCTTGTAAAGTAAGTGTATTGATTAAAATATGTTCATTTGGAATAGTTTTCGCTATTCCCTTAAGTTCTGCTAAATGTCTATGAGATTTTACCAGTTGTTTTAATACAGCTGGAGTTTCTATCTCTTTATTAGGAGGTAAATATGGTAACATTCTTAAAATATATTTAACAAATCATGAACATTTCATTTATCTTTTTGCTTTCTGTTTCCAGAAACTCTGTTTTGCTGGCTTCAATAGGAAAAATCACATAGCTGTCAGTGTCTATATACATCTGCATCAAATAAACACCACGCCCATGCCAAGCGGTATTGATAGCGCTTATCCATCCATAGACATCGTGTTTGTCTTCAGCCAATGGAGGAAGTTCCAGAGCATAAGCCTTAAATGATTTTAACTCTGTCAGCAAAAACTCAAAACTCTCCAATTCGCATTTCCAGTCAAACTCCTCTGCATAACCATTACTAATCAAAATATCCGCAAACCCCATCCAAATGAGCCTTGATTTTTTCCATTTATCTAGGTCTATTCCTCTATTTTCATAGAACTCTTTATTCTTTGAAATAAATGCATTTGTATTAGTAATCAGTTCTTTAACCTCTGACAAAACTTTTTTGTCATCAAGGCTAATCAACTTAGCAAACTCCAAATAAATATTGAAATCTATTTCATCCTCATTTTTGCCTCCAAATAATTTTGAAAAGAATCCCATTTTAATTAAATTTTATCTTATTTTCAAGGTTATTAAACAAATTACCGCCAAAATCACACCTATGATAATCATTCTATTCACGATTTTACTCTCGTGATAACCGCATTTCTGATAATGGTGATGCAAAGGCGACATTTTAAACAATCGGTTGTTCTGCGCATATTCCAGCCCGTATTTTTTCTTTCTGTATTTGAAAACCAATACCTGCAAAACCACTGAAAGATTTTCCACCAAAAATATTCCACAAAGCACAGGAATCAATAGTTCTTTTCTAAGGATAATCGCCAAAACCGCGATTACTCCGCCCAGCATCAGACTTCCCGTATCTCCCATAAACACTTGCGCTGGATAGGTATTATACCAGAAAAATCCGATAACTGCTCCTACAAGTGCAATCGTGAAAATGGTCGTTTCGCCCGTGTCTGGGATAAACATTATATTGAGATAATCCGCAAAAATGATATTCCCTGAAACATACGCAAAAAATGCCAAAGTAAGCAGTATCACAGCACTTGTCCCTGCTGCGAGACCATCTATCCCATCGGTGATATTCGCTCCATTAGAAACAGCCGTCACAATGAAAATAACCACAGGAATGAAAACTATCCAAGACCATTTCTGAGCATCCTGCTCATCCATCCAGAAAAGAACTTTGCTGTAATCAAATTCATTATTTTTAACAAAAGGAACTGTAGAAATTATCGCTTTTTCTTCAGAAGAGAATTTTTCTACCACGCTGTGCTGTGTTGCCTGTGGTAGGTCTGGAACTTCTCGTTTGATAACCACTCCTTCATGGAAATACATCGTTACCCCCACGATAAGCCCCAAACCTACCTGACCAATCACCTTGAATTTACCACTCAAGCCGTCTTTATTCTTCTTGATTTTCTTGAGATAATCATCAATGAAACCAATCGCCCCCATCCAAAGCACCGAAACCACAAGGAGAACGATATAAACATTATGTAGTTTTGTGAATAACAGAACTGGAATCAGCGTAGAAATAATGATAATCAGACCGCCCATCGTCGGCGTTCCTTCTTTTTGTTTCTGCCCTTCCAATCCGAGGTCTCTCACGAGCTCTCCCATCTGTCTTCTTCGTAGAAAATTAATTATTTTCTTTCCGTAAACAAGGGCTATCCACAAGGACAAAAGCACAGACATCCCTGCACGAAATGAAATATATCGTAATAAATTCAATCCTGGAATATGTACTCCCTGATTCGTTAAATATTCGTATAAGTAGTATAACATTTTATTGGTCAGTTATTTATAGGTTACTTTCCCATTAGGGTTAATAATTCTTTTATCACTTCTTTATCATCAAAATGATGTCTCACACCATTGATTTCTTGGTAAGTTTCGTGTCCTTTTCCTGCAACGAGGACGATGTCTTTTGGTTCAGCAAATTTTATCGCCATTTTTATTGCCTCTTTTCGGTCTGGAATAGAAGTATATTTGCTGAAATTCTGTGGTTCTACGCCTGCTTCTATTTCTTTAATTATCTCCAAAGGCTCTTCAGTTCTCGGATTATCAGAAGTGATGATAGCCAAAGTGGATTTCGCGGAAGCTACATTTCCCATTTTAGGGCGTTTTTCTTTATCTCTATCTCCTCCACAGCCGAAAACGGTAATCAGCCTTTCGTTCTTTGTCCGAATTTCATTGATGCTGTCCAAGACATTTTCCAAGGCATCGGGCGTGTGGGCATAATCTACAATGAAGAAAATACCGCTGTCAGACTTCATGGTTTCAAATCTTCCGTTCACTCTTCGCAGTTTAGAAATCGCTTGTAAAATTTCATTTCCTTCAAATCCTAATTCCGAAGCGATAGCGAAAACCAAAAGCAGATTATAAACATTAAATTTTCCTGTCAAAGTTGTCCAAAACTCCTTCCCATTGAAATTCAACAGCATCCCATCAAAATCAACTTCCAAGATTTTCGCCTGATAATCCGCCATGGTTTTCAAGGCGTAGGTTTTCTTTTTTGCCTTGGTACTTTGGAGCATTACATTTCCATTTTTATCATCGATATTGGTAATGGCAACAGCAGTTTCGGGCAGTTCATCAAAAAATCTTTTCTTCACATTCAGATATTCCAAAAAGGTTTTGTGATAATCCAAATGGTCGTGTGTGATGTTCGTAAAACCAGCGATTTTAAAATTCAGTCCTTCTATTCTGTCCTGATGAATTCCATGGGAACTAACCTCCATGAAAGCATATTTACAGCCTTTTTCTACTGCTTTTGCCAGCATCTGATTGAGCCTTACGACATCTGGCGTGGTGTGGGTTGATGGGATAATCTCTTCACCGATTCTATATTCCACCGTAGAAATCAGCGCTGAAGAAAACCCTAAATTCTGGAAAACATCAAACAGCAGAGTCGCCGTAGAGGTTTTACCATTGGTTCCTGTAATCCCTATGAGATTAAGTTTTTCCGATGGATTTCCATAGAAATTACTCGCTATTTTCCCCAAAGTTTTGGAGGCGTTTTTTACTTTGATGTAGGTAACTGCTTCATTTATTTTCTCTGGAAAATCTTCACAAACAATCACACTCGCCCCGTTTTCTATCGCAGAATCTATATACAGATGCCCGTCTGAAACGCTGCCTTTCAGTGCTGTATAAAGAGCATTTTTCACAACTTTTCTGCTGTCAAAAACTATCTCAGAAACCTCTTTTTCCAAACTTCCGAGGTTTTCCAAAATAGATACTCTACTCAATATTTGACTTAAAATCATTCTCTTTTATTTCTTTTATATTCTGCCCATTCTTTTCGGACTATATTCAATAATTCTTCTTGGTCTATTTTTAAATTTTCAGTGTGTATCATCACTGGCGTTCCATACTGTCTATGGTTAAAATTCAACCATTTTTGTTTAAAAAAATTAAACTTTTCTATGTGTTTTTCTGGGTTTTTCAGCAAAATCAAAACATAATCATGTTTTTGGATTTTCACTTTTCTAAAACCTGCTACATCTTCCCATTCTATCAGCCCAAAGAACACATTATCACAAATTCCTTTTTCAGAAATACTTATCACGGGTTTGGTGCTTAGTATCATCTTCAAATAAATCAATGCTGTGAATCCAAAAAAAATAATCACTGCAATAAAAATTACATCATGAAACACAGGCACATATTTCCTATACTCTCTAAACCCCACCCCTAAAAATGGGAGAAATCCCAACACTACAAAAAGCATAGAAAGGCTAAACATCAAAAAACTTCTTCTCTTATTCGCCTTTATTTCATATTTCATTTAATTCTGCATTCTTAGATAAATTTTCTGGTCTTTCTTCATCACTGTTCCTGCTTCTGGAAATTGTTCTAATATCCTTCCAACTCCTTTATAACTAACACGGTACCCCAAGTTCTCCAACTGAGGAATCACATTTTTCCCTGCTAATCCTTTCAGACTTGGCATTTTTCTGCCTACTATGTTTATTTTAGGATTAGGAGTGATTAGTTTATTTAAATTTACTTTTTTATCATCCAGCATTTCTTCACCTATATTCAGCGGTGTTTTTAGGAATGTTTTCCCTGCAATTTCTTTAAACACAGGCGCTGCCACCACTCCACCATAATAATTCCCTTGTGGCTGGTTAATCATCACAATACAAGTATATTTAGGGTCATCCGCTGGATAAAACCCTGCAAATGAAGCTTGGTATTTTCCGCCTCCTTTCCAGTATTCAAAACGAGTAGTTCCTGTTTTCCCTGCCATCTTTAGATTAGGTGTAAAGATACTCTTGGCTGTTCCTTTTTCTACAGCTTTGGTGAGAGCCTCTGTCATCATCTGGATAGCCTTAGGAGATGCCATTCTTTCTACCATGACCTGCGGAGTCGCAGTATGTGTCACCTTGCCATCTTTCATGATTTTATCGATGAAAAGCGGTTTCACCATTTTACCATCATTGGCTATTCCATTATAAAAAGTAGCAAGCTGCAACAGACTGAATGCCGAAGCATAACCATAAGACATCGATGCAAGTGTCGCCTTATTCCATCTTTTGCTCTCTGGCGTTACAATCATAGGTTTAGCTGCACCTGGGAGTTCTATATCCAGTTTATCAAACATTTTCCATCTTCTAAGATGATTGATAAATATCTGTGGATTAGACGAATATGATTTTACTATCAGTTTAGCTGAACCTACATTACTTGACAATGCTAATATTTGACTAATATCATAAGTTCCTCCCATGTGGCTGTCAGTTATCCGCTGTCCGTTATATTCCCAAATACCACCGCCTGTATTTACAGTTGTATTTTTGTCTATAAAGCCGTCATCCATCGCCGCCAAAAGAGAAACCACCTTAAAAGTAGACCCTGGCTCTGTAGCATCCCTTAAGGCATAATTATACGCATCCACATACCTACCTTCATCATTTTTACGGAGATTCACCATCGCTCGGATTTTCCCAGTCGCAGTCTCCATGACCAAAACACTTCCATGATGAGCGCTAAATGCATAGAGCTGTTTTTCCAAAGCAGAATGGGCAATATCCTGTATCCTCAAATCTAGTGTAGTATAAACATCCTGCCCATCGATAGGCTCTCTTATTTCCCAGAAATCAATAGGCTTCCACTGTTTAGCATTTACTCTCTGCACCCATCTTCTACCATCTTTCCCAGAAAGATACTTACTGAAAGCACCTTCAAAGCCCGACTTCCCTCGTTCATCATCAATTCCGATAGTTCCTGCTCCGATTTGGTTAGTCGCCAGAATTCTTTTGTATTTCGGTTCTATTATCAGACATCTTTCCTTTTTATAAGTTTTGGTTTTTGCATCATATTTACCGAACATGGGAAATCTTTTCAATCGATTAACCTGTTCAAAATCAAGATTTAATGCCAATGTATAGTATTGATTCTGTCTTCTTTTTTGTTGTTTCAAAGAACTTCTAAACTCTTGTCTGGTTTTCCCAAACATCTTATGTAGAGAATCGGACAAGGTTCCCACTTTCTTATCAAAAACAGAATCTTTTATAATTTTAAAATCTACAAAAACATTATATTTTATAACTGTGGTTGCTAGAATAGAGCCATCGGCAGCATATAGATTTCCTCTCGCTGCTTTGATGGTATCTGCTCTATAATTCGCCTGAATGGTTCTTTGTATGTCATCCACATTTGAATTATTTTGCAAATAGACAATTCTAACCCCAAAAATTATAAACAGAATCGCTGCTACTATTACAAAAAGGTAGCCCCAATAGAGTGTTTTCGCTCGTTTTTTATCATTTGATTCTGCCATAGTCCAAACTATCCATTTTTACTAATATCTTCAAAGGATGAGATTCCAATGCCTGCAAAGAATCCCTCAAAACCTCCTTGCTGAGTTCTGACTCCAGTTTTATTTTTATCAATTTGCTCTGGGTATAGGCATTCTGAGATTTGTATTCTTCCACCTGACTTTTCAGAGCATTGACCTGTCCTATTTTGCTATTTACCAAATCGTTGGTAAAAATCATAATCATCAAAAGCACAAAGCAAAACAAAATATATTTATAATGCTGCTTCACCTCTTCCTTATTCAGGAAGTTTCCTTTCAGAAGATCCATTGCGGTGAATTTCCTTGAAGGGTGATGATGTTTTCTTTTTGCCATTTTTTTATTTAAAGTTTTATCCCGACACGCATTTTTGCACTTCTTGCCCGTGAGTTATCTTCTATTTCTTCTTCCGTAGGAACTATCGCTTTTCTATATGGAAGCTCAAAAACTTTTTGATAATTTCCATAAACATCTCGCTCTGGCTCCCCTTCAAACATTCCATTTTTCAAAAATTTCTTAACCAATCTATCTTCTAAAGAATGGTATGAAATAATTACCAGCCTCCCATCTTTTTTCAACACATTGGAGGACTGCACCAGCATTTCTTTCAGAGCATCCAATTCTTGATTGACCTCTATTCTTATCGCTTGGAAAACCTGTGCAAAAAACTTATTGCTCTTATGTGCAGGAACATACGAAAATACTTTTTTCAAATCTTCCGTGGTCTTTATATCTACAGACTTCCTTTTATTGACAATTTCTCTTGCCAGTTTCCTTGCTTCTCTCAGCTCTCCATAATAGTAGAAAATATCCGCCAAAGCTTCCTCATCATATTCATTCACCACCTTATAAGCGTCTATATCCTGCATTTTGTTCATCCGCATATCCAGAGGCGCATCACTCCTGATGGAAAACCCTCTTTCCGCTTTATCAAACTGATGAGAAGAAACTCCCAAATCTCCCAAAACACCATCCACCTGAGCGACACCATACATCAGCAGTGAATTTTCTAAAAACCTAAAATTTTGGTTGATCAAAGTAAATCTAGAGTCTTCTATCGCATTATTTAACGCATCTGAATCTTGATCAAAACTAAACAACCTGCCCTTTTCGGAAAGTCTGGACAAAATCTCACGAGAATGCCCTCCTCCACCGAAGGTAACATCTACATACACACCATCAGGATTATTTACCAAGGCATCTACACTTTCTGCAAGTAAAACAGGTTTATGATACATTTCTAACTTACTTTGATATACTATAAGTTTACAAAATTATAGATATTTTTTTAAAACAAATCTAATTTTATCTTTCATGTGGATAAATTATATCTTATGATAAAATGATTTCGGTAGTAAATATTCATTTTTTTTGAGATAAAACCTATTTTTTACATTTTTATTTAATATCTTTGCGATTACTTTTGTGAGTATTGGTATGATTTTTAAGACAAAAAAAGATAAAAAGTATCACTTCATAGAGAAAGGAGAAGGCCATCCTATGGTTCTTCTGCATGGGCTTATGGGAGGACTCAGCAATTTCGAGGAAATGGCTGAATTCTTCGCTGAAAAGGGTTTCAAAGTATTTGTTCCACAGCTGCCTATCTATGACTTACCTGTGCTAAATACCAACCTTACAGCGATTTCAAAATTTGTAGGAAAATTCATCAAACAAGAAATAGGAAAACCTGTCACTGTGGTAGGAAACTCCATGGGAGGACACATAGGACTTATACTTACTTTAGCTCGTCCAGAATATGTTCATTCTCTTGTCCTTACAGGAAGTTCGGGACTTTACGAGCGTTCTTTCGGAGATAGCTTTCCTAGAAAAAGCGACAAAGAATACATCAAAAGAAAAACTCAAGAAGTTTTCTACAACCCTGATGTAGCGACAGATGAGCTTGTAGACGAAGTTTTCGGCATTGTAAATGACCGAATAAAAGGCATAAAAACAGTAATGCTTGCAAGAAGCGCCATCAAACATAATATGCAGAATGAACTGCCTAACATCAAGTGTCCTACCTGCATCATCTGGGGAAAACAAGACAATGTAACTCCGCCAGATGTGGCCATAGAAATGAACAGGCTGATACCTAATTCGGATCTGTTTTGGATAGACCAATGTGGACACGCCGCGATGATGGAAAAACCAGAGGAATTTAATGGAATTCTCTACAACTGGTTAAAAGATAAAGTTTAACAAATGGAAGTTAGTTACTAGCTTCCATTTTTCAAATACAAAATTTAGAAATGAAAATAAAATCTGTTTCATTCGTAAAAAGCAGCCAAAAATGGCAGGACTGCCCAGAACCGAACCTCCCAGAATACGCTTTCATCGGGCGAAGTAATGTAGGAAAATCCTCTCTGATAAACGCCCTGATGAACCAAAAAGACTTAGCGAAAACCTCGCAGACACCAGGGAAAACACAGCTTATCAATCATTTTTTGGTCAATCAAGAATGGTATCTTACCGACCTGCCTGGCTACGGCTATGCAAGGGTTTCTAAGTCACAAAGAAAAGATTTCGAAAAGCTGATTACTAACTATATTCTCAACAGAGAAAACCTCGTTCATTTGTTTGTTTTGGTAGATATCCGCCACCTACCGCAGAAAATAGATTTGGAGTTTATAGAATGGTGTGGAGAAAACCAAATTTCTTTTTCCATCATCTTCACTAAATCAGACAAGATGAAAACCCAAGCTGCCGCAGAAAAAAGCGTTGCGGAATACAAAAAAATTCTTTTGGAAACTTGGGAAGAACTGCCCAATATTTTTATCACTTCAGCAGAGAAAAAACTGGGCGGAGAGCAGATTTTGGATTTCATAGAAGAAACCAACAAAATCATTTCTGCTAAATGAAATTTATAGAAATTATTGGCTGTTGATTGCTTTATGCCCAATAATAGCGAGTAATATTATCAGTTTCTTCGTGTGGAACTTATCCGAGTCTTTATTATGGTGCATCATTACTGAAGGATGTGGGATTTTAGCGGGAATATATTTAGCAGAATACATTAGGAAAAAATATGGTTGTTCTAATTTCTACTCCAAACTAATGAACACCTCAGATTTAGATGAAAACCCATGAAAAATAATATAATTAAATATGTCATTATAGGATTAGGACTATTAGCCGCAGGTATATTTTTGAAAAATTTATTCAAAGATAAACCTAAACAAAATGAAGCGATTATCAATGACTGGAAAAAAGACCAAAACGGCTGTCTAAAACTAAGAACTGAGAACCTCGCTATTGAACTAATAGCAAAACACAACCTAGACCACTCTTCAAAAGAAAAATTTATAAATGTTTTTGGAGAACCCAATGAAAAAAAATTTATCAATGATGCAGAAGTGTTAGTCTATTATTTTGATACTTTATGCCATACCCAAGAGCAAGATAAATGCTATGCTGAATTCCATTTCAAAAGAGGACTATTAACCTCAACAGAGTTTCTATGTGAATGAAAAACAGAAAATTATTACTTCTATCTTTTAGTATATGTATTACTAGGGACTATGGTTGTACTCGTAAGTTTCCCTAAATTCCAAACATTTGGCTTCAACCACGAACACCCTCTTTGGCTGCCTTTAGTTATTTTTACCTTACCTGTGAATATACTTCTATTTGGTTTAGCAATGGTAGATTTATCTTTTTCTTTGATTTTTATACTACAAACCATTGTATTTCTGATTTGCTGGAGAATAATTCGTCTAATAATAAAAATATTATTAAATATCAGAAATAAAACATAAATATTTTTTATTCCCTACTTCTTCTCAAAAACATGAAAATCTCTCGTAAGCTGCAGATATTCATCCGAGTAGCATCGTGGCGAAACTTCTAAAACTAGTCCTTCCTCCTGAGGCTCTCCCTCACAAAAAGAAAACTCCAGCACACAGCGTTTTGCTTCAGTTTGTGGAGTGCCGCGCACTATTACTCTTCGCCTAAGTTTCAGCGCAAAATCTGCACATTTTCCTATAAAAAAAGTCTCCGATGATTTTGGGATAATCACTGAAAACAATCCATTTTCAGCAAGTAAAGCCGAAGAATTCTGTATCAACTGCTCAAAATTAAGCTCCACCTGCTGCCGCGCCAAAATATCTTTTTGAGAGGAATCCATCTGCTCAAAATAAGGTGGATTGGAGAGAATTAAATCAAATTTTTCTTCAGAAATATAATTTTTAAAGTCAAAAAGCTCAGCTCTCATCCTATCTCTAAACGGCGAATTGCTAAAATTCTGCCCTGCCAGCTCCACCGCTTTTTCATTGATATCAAGCGCTAAAATCTCGGCTTTGGGATTTCGTTGGGCAGTCATCAGAGAAATCAGCCCTGTTCCTGTACCCACTTCCAGCACCCTGAAAGCCGCCTCACAAGATACCAATACTCCAAGCAAAACGCCATCTGTTCCCACTCGGAACACATTTTTGTCCTGCAAAATGCTGAATTGTTTGAAATGGAAAGGTTTCATCCTTTGAACCATTTAGAATATTTCATAAAGCCGTTCACTGCCCATAGACAGGTGTAATACAAGGACTTTACCACCGAAAATCCCATAAATTCCCTATAAACCAAATATTGGTCTTTTATGATGTCTTTTTTCTTTCGGGAAACGCTGCCTTCGCGCATTCTATATTTAGCCAAAGTCTTTTCCACAGGATATCCCTTAGGAATTACTTTTAATAAATTTAGCCACATCACATGGTCTTCTCGCTTACTTTTTACAGGAAATAAAAATTTACCCACTCTCTTTGTGTCATAAATGGTAGAAACAGGAGCTAGTCTACAAGTTTTCAGCAAATTAGAAAAAGTGACAATTGTATCCGCTTTGAAGTCTTTTAGAATTGGCTCCATTGTATATTCATCACATCTTGAATAGCTACAATAGGCTAATTCCACTTTTTTTTCTTCCATAAAGCCTATCATAGTTTCCAGATATTCTGGATACCAAAGATCATCAGAGTCAAGAAATGCAATATACCTTCCTGAAGCCCTTTCAAGGCTTTTGTTCCGTGCGTTTCCCGCGCCTCCATTTTGTTCGAGGACTTGCAGTTTTATTCTTGGGTCGTTATATTTTTTGATGATTTCAGCCGTATTATCACTTGATTTATCATCGGTAATCAGCCACTCCCAATCCTGAAAAGTCTGGTCAAGAACGGATTTTATGGTCTCTTCTATAAATTCTGAAGAGTTATACGATGGCGTAATGATGGAAACTTTCGGTGTCATTTATTTTTCAAACATTTGTCTTGTGATAAAATCTTTTTCTAAACTCCAGTTCCTCGCTGGAGAATATTCTCTTCCGTAGGAAATAATCTGCAAATGTAGTTTATTCCAATCTTTCTTAGGGAAAAGTTTTTTGGCATCAGCTTCGGTTTGGACTACATTTTTACCTTCTGTCAGCTTCCAAAGTTTCATCAGCCGATGAATATGTGTATCCACGGGAAACGCTGGGAAACCAAACCACTGGCTCATCACCACAGAGGCGGTTTTGTGTCCTACACCTGGGAGTTTTTCTAATTCCTCAAAAGTCTGCGGCACCACACCTTCATAATCACTGAGCAGCATTTCTGCCATGCCTTTTAGGTTTTTGGCTTTGGTGTTTGAGAGACCGATTTCTTTTATTAAATCCTTTATTTCTGCTACTTCCAGTCTTGCCATGGCTTGTGGCGTTCCTGCAACTCGGAAAAGCTCAGGAGTGATTTCGTTCACTTTTTTATCCGTAGTCTGCGCCGAAAGAGCCACCGCTACCAACAGCGTATAGGCATCTGTATGGTGCAGGAAAATAGGAACTGTGGGATAGAGTTTGTCCAGCTCTCTTCTCACAAAATCGGCTCTTTGTTTTTTGGTCATTATCAAAAGATTTGTCGCAAAAATAATGAAATAATAACATTTTTTTAATAAAAAATATTATTTCTATTGTAGAAATTCCCTATATTTGTTATAGTTATTTTTAATACTATTAACTATGGGTATTGTTCGTTTTGGTGTTTCTTTGGAAGAAGACCTTTTGGAAGCTTTGGATAAATATAGTGAGGACAATTTGTTCAAGAATCGTTCTCAAGCCATTAGATACTTGATTAACAAGAGTTTAGTGGCTGAAAAATGGGATAAAGATGCCATGGTGGCTGGTTCTATTACTTTGGTGTTTGACCACCATAGAAGGGAGTTGGTAAATAAATTGACCAATATCCAGCATAGATATCATGACAATATTTTGTCTTCTCTGCACTTCCATTTGGAGCATGATTTGTGCATGGAAATCATCGCTGTGAAAGGAAAGGCTTCTACTTTGATAGAACTTGCTAACAGCCTGATTTCTGTAAAAGGAATAGAGCACGGAAAACTTACAACCACAAAGGCTGATAAATAATTTTTAAAATAAAAAAGCAGAAATCTATATTTCTGCTTTTTCGTTTTTAATTTCCTTTTATTTCTGGCTGTTCCATAGGTGGCGGAGGCGGCATTCTTCTTTCATCCTTTCTTTTTGCGTGGCTGGACTGCCATTTTTCATACTGCTCAGGCGTCAGGATTTTTTTGAGTTTTCTCTGATGCTTCTCATGAAGTTTCTCCTTGTCTGCTTTATGCTGTTTGCGAAGCTCTTCCAGTTGTTTTGTTTGTTTTTCGGAAAGATTTAGTTCTTCTAATCTCTTTCCTCTGCCTTCTTTACCTCTTTCCATTTTTCTCTGCTCTGGACTATGGCAGTCATGTTCCCTTGGAGCTTCTTGTGCTGATGCAAAACCAAATACTCCGACTAATGCTAAACTTAAAATTAACTTTTTCATAATGTTCAAATTTTTACGATTTTCTATTTGTTTGATTCGTTTTTTTGGTCAAGGTTAAACCCATGAAAGTTAAACTTATATTAAGTTTTCTTAAATTTCTTCTAAAGAATCATTATCTTTGGGTAACTTTCTAAAATTTATCTAAAATGAAGATTTTATATCAAAAACTAATCTCTTGTGTCATTTTTAGTGTCTTTACGCTGAACTCCGCTCAGGAAATCACTTTAAATAAAATACACTCAGGGTATTACAGAACCGAGTTTATCTATGGGATAAACTCCATGAATGATGGAGAACACTACACAGTTTTGGAAAAAGAGGGAATCGTAAAATATTCCTACAAAACAGGAAAAAAAATAGAAACCATCTTAGAGGCTAAGATACAGGACTATACATTTTCTCACGATGAGAGTAAAGTACTGGTTCTGAACGAACAACAGCCCATCTACCGCCATTCTTTCCTAGGAAAATACCATGTAGTAAATCTAAGTAAAAACGGAAAAACAACTGCCCTAAACAACGGAAACTGGGTTCAGGAGCCTAAATTCTCTCCTGATGGAAGGTTCGTTGCTTTTATCTCTGGGAATAATCTTTATTACCAAGACCTCAGCTCAGAAAAAATCACCCAAATTACTTTCGATGGTGAGAAAAATAAAATCATCAACGGACTGGCAGACTGGGTTTATGAGGAGGAATTTGGACATGCAGATATGTACCAATGGACAAAAAACAGCGAAAGTCTGGTTTTCGTGAAATTTGATGAAAGCCAAGTAAAAGAAATGAACATGCAGGTTTTCAATGGAAATCTGTATCCGCAGGATTTTCGTTTCAAATATCCGAAAGCAGGAGAAGAAAACTCAAAAGTTTCGGTATACGCCTATGATTTAAAACTAAATAAATCCACACAAATAAATCTTGCTAACTTTGAAACTTATTATATTCCACAGGTTTTCCAAACTTCGCTGCCAAATGAAATTGCGATAGCGACTTCCAACAGACACCAGAACAAGTTGGAAATCATCAAAATAAATACTAAAAACTATTCTACCAAGAAAATCCTAACCGAAACGGATGCCGCTTGGATAGAAACGGACAATCTTTCTTTGGAGTTTTTGGAGGACAATTCTTTCCTTTGGGCTTCGGAAAGAGATGGTTTCAGACATTTTTATTGGTACACGCCTGACGGAAAACTCAAAAAACAAATCACCAAAGGCAACTGGGAAATCACTGATTATTATGGTTTTAGCCCTAAAAATTCTGAAATCTTGGTGCAGACCACCGAAAAAGGCAGCACCAATAGAGTGGTGAGCAAAATAAACATCAAGACAGGGAAAAAGCAGATAGTTTCTGAATTAAATGGAACTAATAATGCTGATTTCAGCAAGTCTTTCCAATATTTTATCAACACACATTCTTCCGCAGAACAGCCGAACACTTACACTTTAAGGGATTTTAACGGAAAAACTCTGCGAGAATTACAGAATAATAATTCTGCACTGAAAAAACTGCAGTCAGATGGTTTCGTAACCAAAGAATTTTTCCAAATTCCAAACAAAAACGGCGACCAGATGAATGCTTGGATGATAAAACCCAAAGACTTCTCGCCTAACAAAAAATATCCTGTGCTGATGTACCAGTATTCTGGGCCTGGCTCCCAGCAGGTAAGCAACGCTTGGGACGGCAGAAATGCTATTTGGTTTAACCTTTTGGCTCAAAAAGGATACATTGTGCTTTGTGTAGATGGGCGTGGAACGGGCTATCGTGGAACGAAGTATAAAAAAGCAACTTACAAGAATTTAGGAAAATTCGAGATAGAAGATCAAATCGCTGCTGCACAGTGGATTGGTTCACAGAGCTTTGTAGATGCTGGACGAATTGGAATATTCGGATGGAGTTTCGGAGGATATATGGCAAGTCTGGCGATGACCAAAGGAGCAGATGTTTTCAAGGTAGGAATTGCTGTAGCACCAGTAACCACTTGGCGTTATTATGATACGATCTATACGGAAAGATATCTACAAACTCCACAAGAAAACCCAAAAGGATACGACGAAAACTCGCCTATCAATTTCGCTGACCTAATGAAAGGTAAATACCTGCTAATCCACGGAACAGCGGATGACAATGTCCACTATCAAAATGCAGTAGAAATGGCGGAAGCTCTTATTCAGAAAAACAAAGAATTTGAGTTCATGACCTATCCAGACAAAAATCATGGAATATATGGTGGAAACACAAGACTTCACCTACACCAAAAGATGACAGATTTTATTCTAAATAACCTATAAAAATAAAAAAGCCAGAAAAAAATTCTGGCTTTTTTTATTTATTCTCCTTTCTTATTTTTATAACTGTTATACCCTGCATAAGCGAGATAAAGTGCTGCTCCAATAAAGAATAGCAAAACTGTAATAGATCCACCTAAATCATACAGAAGATTGATAAGTCTATTCATCTTGATAGTTCCTCCTTCTTTCTCCCATTTTACAAGTTCTAAGTAGTAATAAACTCCAAAACCTAAAACACCAACTGCAAGCACCAAACTACCTAAAAGAGGGAGTAGCGGGTTTTTACTTGATTTGTTTTCGTACATACTTCTCTCGATGAATTTTTCATCTGTTTCGTTTTTGTTCTCGTTGCTCATAAAAATATAATTTTAAATATTTATCGTTTTACATTATCCAAACTGCCATAAGTCCTTGCATTAAAGCCTTCTCCGTCTTTTACGGCAAATTCTATTTCGTTATCAGAAAGAATCTTAAATTTAGTAATAAATGTTTTTTCATCCTTCTGCGCCTTCTGAACATGCGGCTCTATGACTGCACCATAAGAAAGCTCTTCCATCAATTTAATAACACAAGTGCTGTCAGCGGAATTTACCTCCTGCACTTCTACCCATTTCATATCTGAGCCTTTGGAGGTGGCTTTTCCGTTTGAGTCATAATTGGTCACAGGAACACCTACTCTATACTGCTCGCCTTTTTTAGGGAGCTGTAATAATTCTGCTTTTGCATTCTCTTTCATTGGCTTTTCTATAAAAAGCGTATAGCCTAACCAACCAAAAAATGCCAATATAAGAATTATTGCAAATGCTATGATAAACTTCCCAGGCCAGCTTACTTTCAGTCCTTTTTTAGGAATGGGATTTGCTGCTTTTTGCTGTTCGAAAAAAGCTTCCATTTCAGAAGTCCACTTAGATGCAGGAATATCTTTATTATCAGATATTCTAAAAAAGACTCCTGATGGCTTTTTTACATATTGTTTACTCAGTAAGGTTTCTACTTCTTTTTGGTATAAAACCAAGCGCATAGGTTCCATCTCTCCACTAAGTGGACAGAGCAAATCTGGAACTTCTATGTTGTAATAACTTTTGTATTCTACACGGAAATAATAGACCATTTTTGTTATCTATTTGCTGATTATACTTATTCTACAACCTCATCGGCATGTTTTTTCACAAAATCTTTCTTACGATATATTTTAGAAACCATCATGTTATATGTGGAACCTTCTTGATAATTCTTAATATCTATAGTTTCAGTAAAATCTTCATCTAGACCAAATTTCCATGGAGCACCATCTCTATGAGGAATATAGTAACCACCTGTGATTTCTATCGGTGCGTAGTATGTTTTTCCATCTACTTTCACATTTTTGAATCTCATTTGGTACATTCTATTTTGTTCAAAAGGAATATCTGTGTAAGCTTCTGTATAAAGAACATATTCAGAATTAGTAGGATTAAGGATAGACTCTGTCTGCCATTCACTTTTTTCAAAGTTTATTTCTTTTCCTTCTGGAGTTTTCAGAGTATGATTTCCGTTTTCAAGTTCAATATTTTGTGTAGAGTTTGGTTCCATTTTATATGGTTTACCATCTACTTCAAAGGAAATTGCTTTATCTGTAGGATTATCAACTATTACTGTATTATTTTGTTTAGAACAAGAAAACAATACTGATGCAAGACCTAATGACAAGAATATATTTTTCATAATTTTTTATTTATGCAAAGGTAAAAATTATACATTATACACAAAAGAAGTTATTAAATTATCTCTATATTTGCCTTTTAGTTGAAAAATTATGAAAAACAAACATCCAAAAGGTTTACCCTATCTCTTCTTTACAGAAATGTGGGAAAGATTCGGTTATTATTTGATTTTAGGAATCTTCGTGTTGTATATGATTGATGCTGACAAGGGCGGTCTTGCCTTTGATAGCAAACATGCTGATGACATCTTCGGGACATTCATTGCCCTTACCTACCTTACGCCTTTTCTTGGCGGGTTTCTTGCAGACAGACTGCTGGGATACATCAAGGCGATTTACATCGGTGGAGCGCTTATGGGGCTGGGATACATTGGTTTAGGACTTTTCAAAGATGTGTCCATGTTCTATGTGTCAATGGGACTAATAATCGTAGGTAACGGATTCTTTAAACCGAGTATTTCTACACTTTTAGGAAATCTCTATTCTGATGACAAGTATAAAGCCAATAAAGACGCAGGATACAACATCTTCTACATGGGGATAAATGTCGGGGCTTTTGTATGTAACATCATTGCGGCCTATATGAGAAATAAATACGGCTGGGGCGAGGCTTTCGTGACGGCTGGTGTAGGAATGTTTTTAGGGCTGATTATTTTCTCTATTGGTAAAAAACATGTCGTTCATGCCAATGTGATGAAACCTGTCCAAGAGGGCGATACCACTATCAGTTCCATCTTGGTAAAAGTATTCCTTCCTGCTATCATCGCAGGAGCTATCGGTTGGGTAATCCCTGGGAATATCTTTGGGTCAAACTCTACGGATGCCTTTATATTTGCGTGTATTCCTGTTATTTTGTTTTATATTTTTATTTACATCAGTGCAAATGCAGAGGACAAGAAGCCTATCGGAGCCTTGTTGGCGATATTTGCGGTGAGTATGATGTTCTGGGCTGTATTTAAACAAAATGGAACTGCCCTTACCCGCTGGGCAAATTACTACACGGACAGAAGTGTCCCTGCGGCTTTAGAAAAACCTTTGGAAAGTATCTATTTGGTTGATACAAAAGACTACAATACAAAGGAAGTCGTCGTTCATGACAACCAGTTCCAAACTGTAAAAGATGAAGATGGAAAACCTAAAAAAGAACAAGGAAAAGACATTTATTTCAAAAATATAAACAAGGAACAAAGAGCCGAGCTGGAAGCCAATCCAGACAAGAAAGTGTATCTCTATAATACTGAGTTGTTCCAATCTATCAATCCTTTTTGGGTCATTGCCCTTACACCAGTGGTGGTAGGATTCTTTATGATGCTTCGTAGAAAAGACAAAGAACCTTCCACTCCTACAAAGATAGTTTTGGGATTATTCCTATCGGCTCTCAGCTGTCTTGTGATGGTAGCTGCTGTATATGCAGGAGACAACGGCGCTTCCAAAGTATCACCGCTTTGGCTGTTTGCCGCTTATGGAATCATCACAATAGGCGAACTCTGTTTGTCTCCTATGGGACTTTCTTTGGTTTCTAAACTTTCTCCACCGAGAATTACAGCGCTGATGATGGGAGGATTTTTCCTTTCTACATCGATAGGGAACAAACTCTCTGGTATACTAGCAAGTATGTGGTACAGCTATGAAGACAAAGCCAATTTCTTCTGGGTAAATTTCGCTCTGCTGCTCATCGCCACACTGCTGGGAGTAGCCATCCTAAAACCACTGAATAAAGCCATGAAAGAAAAAGGCGTGAAATAAACTAAAATAAAAAATACCACTTATTGAGTGGTATTTTTTTTATTTTCTCTATCCGAAATATATGCTACAATAAACACCGTGGACAAGATAAAAGCAAACCCTATCACATCCAAAAAGGAAAAAGGATTTCCTAAAAATACTACAGAACATATCGTAGCTACCACAGGTTCTATACAGGCTATCATACTTGCCTTCGTAGGTCCTATAATTCCTACACCTGACAGATAAAACAGAAACGCAAAAATACTTCCCAAAAGGACAATCAGCAATAAAAATACGATTACTACAATATCTACCTTCACGGGCTGTTCCCATGGTTTCGCTGTTATAGAAAGTGCAATTCCACCGATGAACATTCCCCATGCGATGACCACTGCCGTTCCATATTTCTTTAAAATCTCTGCTGGCTGCACCGTATATATGACCAAAGTAATCGCCGAGAGCATTCCCCAAAACAGCGCCACAGAAGAAACCTTCAAAGTGCTCATATCTCCATGCGTAGCCAGAATAAACACACCCAAAAGAGATAAAAACAAAACGACCACCTCATAGGGCTTCGGTTTTCTTTTTTCTTTAAAACAAACATAAAGCAAAATAAGTGTAGGCCCGAAATACTGAAGCACCGTAGCAATACCTGCATTAGAATGCTGTATCGTAGTGAAATAGGTGTATTGTGTCCCCAGCATACCAAAAACTCCGAAGACAAAAACCCTTATCAAATCTTTAGTATTTCTAAAAATATCAAAGATTTTATTCTTATCCTTGGCATAAAGATAAACCAGCAAAAAAACACCCGCCAGTAAAAGCCTGTAAGGTGTCAGCCAGTCAGATGTTACTCCTTTCTGCAAAAACAAAAACTCCGCAAAAGCCCCATTTATCCCCCACAATGTAGCACCAATAGTAGTATAGATAAATCCTTTTTTCGATTGATTCATTTTAGTTATTGTCCTCTTTTTTATCTCTTTGAGGTTTATCTGCGTTTTTAAACTGCCAACTAGGATCTAAATATTGTATCTTAGATGAGTTCTTTTTCTTAAGGTCTTCATACTTTTCCATTGCTTGTTTAATGTTCTCAGACTTATCTACATTAGTATTGAAGTCAGTTTGTTTAGTGTAGTGTTTTATCACTTGATAAAATAACCTTCTATCTTTGAACTCATTTGGATTCAGTGGAGTTAAATTCACTCCTGCTACAACAACTCCCATCTGCCCTTTAGCATTTATAACATATACACCATTTGGCTCTAAGTCAGCCTCTATAAAATCTCTATTTTCTGATGCCGCCCAAAATAAATGTTTCCCTGGTTCACACTCATATACCATATAGCTAAATCCATTCAATGCACCTAAGAACTTGTCCCCATCATATATTCTAAAATTTATAAGGTATCCCGCTCCTGATTTAACAATATAAACTAACGACTTCCCCTCAGATGGTTTAGCTATTTCTTGTGTTACCACTTTTTGAGAGAATAAACTTCCTGTTCCCAATAAAAGGGATAAAATCAATAAAAATTTTCCAATGGTTTTCATATTATAACTATTTATTAAATTAATTAATCCAAAAATCTATACGCCACAATTTTAAAATCAAAACTCACAGGTCTGAGGCTCGCCAGATAATCTACTCTTAGATATTTTTGAGATGAGTATTCCTCCACCAACTCACCATTTTCATTATAATTAAAATTATTATTGGGAAGTTTGATAGAAGCTATCATTTCTCCTTTGTGCATTCCTTCTACCCAGCCTTTTTCATCGTCTAATTCTATTTCGGACAGCAGGTCAGTTATGCCTTGTTTAGTGTTGTATTCTATGTATTCTTTCATTTTAGTTTAGCTTTTGAACAAGTTTTGTAAATTCTTCTTCGCAGTTTTTCTCTTCGTAAAGAATTCTATAAATATGCTGCACGATAGGAGCATCTATTTTATTGTTTTTAATAATCTGATAAATACCATTAGTAGCGTAGTAGCCCTCTGCCACCATGCTCATAGACTGGATAGCAGATTTCACGGTGTAGCCCTTCCCGATGTAGTTCCCAAACATTCTGTTTCTACTGAACAGCGAGTAAGCTGTAACGAGCAAATCCCCGATGTACGAACTTTCATTAACATCTCTTGGCTCTGGATATACTGCATCTAGAATTCTTTCCAACTCCCGAACAGCATTAGAAATATACACCGCTTGGAAATTATCCCCATAGCCCAGTCCATTCGCCATTCCTGCGCCTATCGCATAGATATTTTTGAGAACTGCACTGTATTCATTTCCGAGAATATCATTACTTTGGTTAATTCTTATATATCGTGAAGACAACAAGTCGCTCAGCATCTGAGTAGTTTCCTTGTTGGCAGCTGCCACAGTAAGGAAAGACAAGCGCTCCATGGCAACCTCTTCGGCGTGGCAGGGCCCTGCTAGAACTGCTTGGCTTCCGTATCCTATTTTGAATGTATCACGGAGATAATTTGCCACAATATCATTATGCTTTGGAACAATTCCTTTAATCACCGAAGCAAATATCTTCCCTAAATAATCACAAGTCATCTTCTCTATAGTATCTGCCAAATAGATAGATGGCGTTGCTAGAATAATCACATCGCAGGCTGTCACCAACTCATTGATATCCATTGTCAAAACCAATCGGTCTGGGTTAAATTTCACTGCCGTGAGATAGTGTGGATTGCTCCCTTGCGAAACCAGCGCTTCCCTTGTGCCGTCATTACGAAGTAGCCAATGAACTTTTTCGCAGTTTTCCATCAGCATTTTTACTACTGCGGTGGCGAAACTACCACTTCCGATAACACCTACTTTTGGTAAATTTTTGTTCTCAGTCATATCGTTTTTCATTTAAGTGACAAAGGTAAAGAAAAAAATCCTTCAAATTTGAAGGATTTTATTTTTGGATTTACACATTTAAAACAACCATTTAGACCCGCCATAAGGATTCTATGAAAAAGATCAATAACAAGGTTGGATTATTCAGCAGGTCTAAATGGTCTTTATAACATTATAACAATTACTCAGTAGGTCTGAAAACCAGCTTATTATCAAAACAATCTACTGTCACTCTCTCGCCTTCTTTTACATTTCCAGCCAAAATCTCTTTTGAGAGTTTATTCAGAACTTCCTGCTGTACTACTCGTTTCAGTGGTCTAGCTCCAAATGCTGGGTCGTAGCCTTTTTTCAGAATGAAATCTATCGCTTCCTGCGTTGCAGTCAAGATGATATTTCTGCTTTCCAGCATTTTGTTGATTCCTCTTAGTTGGAACTGAACGATTTTCCCGATTTCATTGTAGTTCAATGGTTGGAACAGTACTATTTCATCTATTCTGTTGAGAAACTCTGGTCGTAGAGTTTGTTTCAACAGGTCAAATACCTCTTCTTTTGTTTTCTCTACGATTTCAGTTAAATTACTTTTATTGATTTTCTCAAAATTCTCCTGAATGATGTGAGAACCAAGGTTAGAAGTCATGATAATAATGGTATTTTTAAAATTCACCACGCGCCCTTTGTTGTCTGTCAATCGCCCGTCATCCAACACTTGAAGCAAGGTATTAAACACATCTGGGTGTGCCTTTTCTACCTCATCCAGAAGCACCACAGAATATGGTCTTCTTCTCACTGCCTCGGTCAGCTGTCCGCCCTCATCATAGCCTACATACCCCGGAGGCGCTCCTACCAATCTAGAAACAGAGTGTTTCTCCTGATATTCAGACATATCGATACGGGTCATATTATTTTCATCATCGAATAAGAACTCCGCCAAGGCTTTTGCTAACTCGGTTTTACCAACTCCCGTAGTTCCGAGGAAAAGGAAAGATCCGATAGGTTTTTTCTCATCATTCAGTCCTGCTCTGTTTCTTCGGATGGCATCGGCCACGGATTGTATCGCTTCTTCTTGCCCTACTACTCTTTTATGGAGTTCATCTTCCAAATGAAGCAGTTTTTCTCTTTCGGACTGAAGTAGTTTAGTCACTGGAATTCCTGTCCATTTTGCCACCACTTCAGAGATGTTTTCCGCGGTAACTTCCTCTTTTACAAGCTCATTCTGCTGATTCTGCATCGCCAATTCCAGTTTTTGAAGCTCGTCCTCCTTTTCACGAAGTTTTCCATATTGTATCTCCGAAACTTTTGCATAATCACCCATACGCTGAGCTCTTTCAGCTTCTAATTTTAGGCTTTCAATATCTTTTTTAATCTGAGTCAAATCCTCGGATTTCTGCTTTTCGCTGAGCCATTTTGCATTGATTTGGTTTCGCTCCTCAGTGATTTTCGCAATATCTTCTTTCAGATGGTCTATCTTGGTTTGGTTGCCCTCTCTGGAAATTGCCGCCAGCTCTATCTCCATCTGCATAAGTTTTCTGTCTAAAACATCCAATTCCTCTGGTTTGGAATTGATTTCCATTCTTAATTTTGCAGAAGCTTCATCGATTAGGTCAATGGCTTTGTCTGGTAAAAATCTATCCGAAATATATCGCTGAGACATTTCTACCGCCGCGATGATGGCTTCATCTTTTATTCTAATCTTGTGGTGGAATTCATATTTGTCTTTGATTCCACGAAGAATAGAAATCGCTGATTCTGTGTCTGGCTCTTCCACCATTACTTTTTGGAAACGGCGTTCTAACGCTTTGTCCTTCTCAAAGTATTTTTGATACTCGTTAAGCGTTGTCGCACCGATGGAACGAAGTTCTCCTCTCGCCAAAGCTGGTTTCAGGATATTCGCAGCATCCATCGCTCCCTCGCCGCCGCCTGCACCTACAAGGGTGTGAATTTCATCGATGAAAAGGATAATCTGCCCATCGGATTTTATCACTTCATTGACTACGGATTTTAGTCTTTCTTCGAACTCTCCTTTATATTTCGCACCTGCAATCAGTGCTCCCATGTCAAGTGAATAAAGCGTTTTGTCCATCAAGTTTTCTGGAACATCTCCACTGATGATTCTATGGGCTATTCCCTCAGCGATAGCGGTCTTACCTACTCCTGGTTCACCGATGAGAATAGGATTGTTCTTGGTTCTTCGCGAAAGAATCTGCAACACTCTTCGGATTTCTTCATCTCGCCCGATTACTGGGTCTAATTTCCCTTCTGCTGCCAGTTCATTGAAGTTTTTTGCATATTTATTAAGTGATTGGTAAGTCTCTTCGGAACTTGCCGAAGTCGCCTTTGAACCTTTTCTAAGTTCTTTGATTCCTCCTTCCAAAAGGGATTTGGTCACGCCCATGTCTTTCAACATCTGCGAAACGGAAGAGCTCACCTCTAATAACGCCAACCAAATATGCTCTAAAGTCACATACTCATCGCCCATTCTTTTAGCGATATTAGGCGCTTCTAGAAGGACTTTGCTGGCACTTTGAGAAAGGTAAATATTTCCACCTTCCACTTTTGGGAGACTTTCCAAAGATTCTCTGTTTCTTTGTCTTATCAAGTTAAGGTCGGCTTCTGCTTTTTTCATCAGAAAAGCAGAGATATTCTCATCCACTTGGAAAATTCCTTCCAATAGATGCTGAGGCTCTATACTCTGGTTGCCAAAATCCAAAGCAATCTGTTGTGCTTTTTGGATGGCTTCTTGTGATTTTACTGTATATTGATTTAGATTCATAATTTTTTATTTTAAAAGTTATCTGAAATCTAAATTGCAAAAACCATTCTATCACATAAAACAAGACAAAATTTCCGAAAATGGTTTAAAAACGATGTTCTGAATAAGACAAAATTTCCTGATTTCGCTTTTACGAGTAAAAATTAGGAACTTTATTCATTCTTTTTTAGCTGTTAAAATGCTCCCAAACTGCTTTTGCTTTGGATTTTCCTAAAATCTCTTCCAGCGTTTCCAGTGAGGCTTCTTTTATTCTTTTTACGGATTTTAATTTAGATAAAAGCTGCTGGATGGTTTTCTCGCCTACGCCAGGGATTTCCTCCAATTCTGATTTTATTGTAGAATTTTTCCTTCTCGTGCGGTGATGCTTTACACCGAAACGATGCGACTCATCCCGAACCCGCTGGAGAACCTTCAAGGTTTCAGATTTTTTATCCAAATACAATGGAACTGGGTCTTCGGGAAAGAAAATTTCTTCCAATCTTTTTGCTATTCCGATGATGGAAATTTTCCCATACAATCCAAGGAGTTTCAGGCTTTTCACTGCGGAACTGAGCTGACCTTTTCCGCCGTCTATCAAAATCAGCTGCGGCAGTGGTTCTCCCTCATCCAAAAGCCTGCTGTATCGGCGATAGATGACTTCTTCCATCGTAGCAAAATCATTCGGTCCTTCCACTGTTTTTACATGAAAAATCCGATAATCCGCCTTGCTGGGCTTCCCATCTTTGAAAACTACACACGCCGAAACGGGATTTGTCCCTTGAATATTAGAATTGTCAAAACCTTCTATATGGCGCGGCTCTTCGGGAAGCCTGAGGAGTTTTTTCATCTCCGCCATGATGCGGTTGGTATGTCTTTCTGGGTCTACTATCTGCACCTGCTTGAGTTTTTCCACGCGGTATTCCATTGCGTTTTTCTCGGAAAGCTCTACGATACGCTTTTTGTCGCCCAGTTTAGGGACAATCAGCTTCACATGTGGAATTTCTATATTAAGATGAAATGGAAGAAAAATTTCCGTAGAAGTGGAATTAAATTTATTCCTAATCTCTATCAGCGCCTCTTCCAGTATTTCTTCATCGGTTTCGTCCAGCATTTTTTTAATTTCTGTGGTGTAGGACTGAATAATAGAACCGTTTTTAATTTTGAAATAATTGACATAAGCCGCTGCTTCATCACTGATAATACCGAAGACATCCACATCGTTTATATTGGAACTTACGATAGTGGTATGGGTCTGGTAATTTTCTAAAATCTGTAATTTTTCCTTGCTCTGCTGGGCGTTTTCAAATTCCAGTTTTGCGGCGTAGTTGTACATTTCAGCTTCTAAATATTCCCGCGCTGCCTTGAATTCGCCTTTGATAATCCCACGAATGGCGTTTAGCTTTTGGGCATATTCTTCCTCAGATTCTAGTCCTTCGCAAGGGCCAGCACAGTTTTTAATGTGATATTCCAGACAGACTTTATATTTCCCTTCTTTTATCTTTTCGGGAGCGAGATTTAGGCTGCAAGTTCTAAGTTTATAGATGTTTTTGATAACTTCTATCAGCGTTTTTGCTTGTTTTACTTTGGCATAGGGCCCGTAATATTCTGAGCCGTCTTTGATGACATTTCTCGTCAAAAAAATCCGAGGGAAAGGCTCTTTTTTGATGCAAATCCATGGATAGGACTTATCATCTTTCAGCAGAATATTGTAGAAAGGTTGATATTCTTTTATGAGGTTGTTTTCCAGAAGAAGTGCATCGTATTCGCTATTAACCACAGTGGTTTCCAGCCTTACAATCTTAGAAACCATCATTCGGGTTTTGTATCCGATCTGACTTTTATTAAAATAAGATAGAACTCTGTTTTTCAAGTTTTTAGCCTTTCCTACATACAAAATCTCACCCTTTTTATCGTAATAACGATAAACACCAGGCTCCGAAGGCAATGTTTTTAGCTGAAGTTCTAATTCTGAATGCACATAGCAAAAGTAAAGAATAATTTTCTAAACAAGCAAAAAACCAAACATTATGATATTTTATCTGATTTTCCTTTTTGATTTTTATCTCAGAAACACCATTAAATTATTCATCGAATGAAAAAGCAATCCCCAGATAAATCCTAATTTCAGCCTCTGTACAGAAAAAATATACCCTAAAATCATTTGCGGAAGAACATAAACAGGATAGAGCAATGCCAGTTCCCAATGCAGAGTCTCTATATTAGAAATATGCACCAACCCAAAAAGAACAACAGACACCATTGTGACTATTTTCTGTCTTCTTCCTATGGCTGTTTCTATTTTAGGGTTTCGTTTCAGTAAATTAAAAACAAGAAAAGACAGCAATCCTGACACTACCAAAGACACCAGCAATAGCCAATCTATTTTGTTAACATAATAAGTTTTATTCAATACCAAGAACGAAAATACAAAAGTAAATATCGCGATATTTCTACGCTTAGGAACTAAAATCAACCTAAAAATAAGCTCTTCTACCAAAGGCCCTAAAATCACAACTATGAAAATGCCATAATATCCTTTTATTTTCTTTTGGCTTTCCATCATTAATTTAAAAACGGAAGTAAAACCCATTTTCTTTATCAAGAAATCATCCACCAAAAACATCAGCAATAAAGCACAAATCTGCAATACAAAATACAATAATATGCCCTTTGCAAAATATTTTATTTTCTCGATTAAAGGATATTGGTGTCTATAATCTATCTCTGATAGTGAGTAAAACTTAAGCAGGTCTTTCATATTTCATTAAAATTGTGGCGAATTTAATTATTTGTCTATTCAAACACAATTTTAATAATAGAAATTCGTATTTTTATGGCTTTAATTTTAATGAATTTTAAAAATGAGCGTAGTTTTCAACTCTATATTAGACAACGATTTTTACAAATTCACCATGCAATGCGCTGTGGTAAAGCTCTTTCCAGATGCGAGGGTGAAATATGTATTCATCAACCGAGGGAAACATTCCTTCCCAGAAGGTTTTGACGATGCCCTCAGAAAAGCCATCAATGAAATGGCAAAACTCCAGCTGACCAAAGCTGAAAAAGAGTTTTTAAAGAAAAATTGTCCATACCTAAATCTGCCTTATTTAGACTTTTTGGAAGGATACCACTACGACCCTTCCGAAGTGAAAATCAATCAGATAGAAAACGATTTAGAAGTTACCGTAGAAGGACTTTGGTACAGAACCATACTTTGGGAAGTGCCGCTGCTGTCGCTCATCAGTGAACTTTATTATAAAATGAACGGTCTGGAACGCCAAGGCGATGATGAAATCACCCAAAAAACCTTAGGAAAAGCCAAAAACCTCATCGAACTAAAAGTCAATTTCGCGGAGTTTGGAACACGAAGAAGACATTCCTACAAGGTTCATGATGTAGTGATGAAAGCCCTTACCCAAGATTCCAACAGCTATTTCATCGGTTCTTCCAATGTTCATTTTGCGATGAAATACGGTGTGAAACCTATCGGAACGCACGCCCACGAGTGGTTCATGTTCCATGGCGCTCAGTATGGCTTTAAGATGGCAAATGCGCTTTCTTTGGAGCATTGGGTGGATGTTTATCGCGGCGACTTGGGAGTTGCCCTTTCGGACACTTATACTACCGATGTTTTTTTCAAGCAGTTTGATAAGAAATTTGCTAAACTTTTTGATGGAGTAAGGCACGACAGCGGCGACCCGATAGCTTTCGCCGAGAAAACCATCAAACACTACGAAAAACACGGCATCAATCCTTTGTTTAAATACATTATTTTCTCGGATAATCTTAATCTAGAGAAAATCTCCGAAATTACGCAAGCTTGCCGAGGAAAAGTAGGTCTTTCATTCGGAATTGGAACAAATCTGACCAACGATGTAGGACTTACACCAATGAATATCGTAATGAAACTCACAGGAGTTCTTGGCGCAAATGATGAATGGATACCGACCGTGAAATTCTCCGATGAAAAAGGAAAACAAACGGGCGACCCAAAAATGATAGAACTCGTCAAAGAGTCTCTAAGAATAAAATAAACCACATAAAAAATGTGGTTTTATTTTTTCAAATAAATGTGTAACAAATCCTAAATTTTAATACTAATTAACTAAAAAAATCAATCAATGTCTTCATTAGAGCAGGAATTTCTGGAGAGAGTAGAAAAGCATAAAGGTGTGCTTTTCAAAATTTCCAAGATGTATATGGATGAGCCTGAAGACCAGAGCGATTTGTTTCAGGAAATCACTTATCAGCTATGGAAAGCCTACCCAAGTTTTGAGGAAAAAAGCAAATTTTCTACTTGGATGTATCGTGTAGCCCTGAATACTGCGATAGTTTTCCTGAAATCCGAAAAGAAAAGAGGGTTCATCTCTCGGGAGGAAGAAATTCAGAATTTTGACATCAAAAATGAAGAAACCGCCGAAGAAGAGTATAAAGTAAAAATAATGTATGATGCCATCCACCTGCTGAGCCCGATAGACAAAGCGCTGATATTCTATTATTTAGAAGATTATTCTGGAAAGGAAATGGCAGAACAGCTGGGAATAACGGAAGGAAACTGCCGTGTAAAACTAAACCGCGCCAAACAAAAACTGAGTGACTTAGTAAACGAATTGATAAACAAAGAATTATAAAATAATTTAATAAAAAAATTCTAATGGATTTAGAAAACTTAAAACAAGTATGGAACGAGGAAAAAATAGAATCCGTTCCCAAAATTTCCTTGGAAAAACAAAAAGAAATTCATACGCCTCTGGAGATAATTCGGAAAAATATGCGGGCTGAATTTTGGATAAGTGTTGTTTCCTTTTCTTTATGGGCTATGATGCTGCCTTTCATGGGAAAGAATACTGAGCAGACCTATCTACTTGTTATACTAGTATTTATAGCGCTTACAATAACAGGATATTATTATCTGAAATTCTATATTTTTTATAAAAAGCTGAATACCAAAAACCTTAATACTTATCATAATATTTTGGATTTAAGGTATGAATTGGTTTTAAATTCAGAGCTTTATAAATCTTTTAATATCGTATTTGTTCCCATTATGTTAGGTTTATATTCTACTTTATATTTACATAACAAGGAATCTAATATTATTTTTTTTATTATACTATTTTTAACATTCTGCGTGATTCTATATTTTATAGGAAAATACTGGATGTATGAAAGTTATGGAAAACACATCATGAAGATTTCTAAAATTGTAGCTGAAATCAAAGATGAAGAAGATGGTTTTGAATATGATAGAAGTTTCCTGAAAATCCAAAAAGAATCCGTTTTCTTACAAAAGATAAGAAATTTCTGCAATGAAAAATTCGGAAAATATGGTCAAACAGCCTATATTATATTTCTTCTAATTTTAGTATTTTTAATCTCGTTTTTAGTAGGAATTTGTGTTGTGATTTTACACATTATATTAACAAATTACATCCACTAAATGAGTACATTAAATAATTAGAATAAAAAAATATAATCTTTTTTGTAACAATTTCTAACCAAAAGACACTAATTGTAAAAATCCATTCATAATATTATAACCTGTCAAAGTCTCTAAACCAAAGTTTTAGGGATTTTGTTTTTTCTCCCAAAAATCAGCATTCTTGATATTTAACTCCTTAACATCAAAAGTTGGTTTTTCTATTCCATTTTTCTTTTGTGTTTTATAGTCTTTCCATACTTTCAGTGCGGTATTTCCCAGCAGTAAAATCGCTATAATGTTCACCCACGCCATCAGCCCAGATCCTACATCTGCTATTATCCACGCCATTTTAGCCTCTCGCACACTTCCCATATACACTCCTATAAGAAAAACAATTCTTAAAACAAAAATGGCCAAGTGGTGATATTTAGAACAGACAATAAAGGTAAGATTGGTTTCTGCATAGTAGTAATAAGCCATTATAGTAGTAAAAGCGAAGAAAAAGAGTGCTATCGCTACGAACTCCTTCCCAAACGAAGGAAAATGAGAAGAAATCGCAGACTGCGTAAAACCTGTATAATCCAAGCCCTTTACATGCTCCACCACCATCATTTTAGTTTGCTCGTCAATTACATTATACTGATTTGTAAACAAAATCATAAATGCTGTAGTAGTACAAACAAAAAGAGTATCTATATACACAGAAAACGCCTGTACCAGCCCTTGCTCCGCTGGATGGATCACCTCTGATGCCGCCGCTGCGTGAGGCCCTGTTCCCTGTCCTGCTTCATTGGAATAAATTCCCCTTTTCACTCCCCAAGCAATGGCACTTCCTAAAATCCCACCGAAAACAGCATCCTGCCCAAAAGCCGAAGAAATAATCGTAGAAAATACTTCTGGAATTCTATGAAAATTAAGAATAATAATTATCAGCCCCACCAAAATATAAGCTCCCGCCATCAAGGGAACTATCGTTTCCGAAGCATGCCCCAGCCTCTTAACTCCTCCAAATATTATCACCACTAAAAGCCCTACAACTACTACCCCAAAAATATTCATAGGAATAAAATAATCCGTTTGAGTAACTATCCCAAAGGCATTATTCATAGACTGTGCTATACTATTGCTCTGTACCCCTGGCAAAAGAAACCCACAGCACACCACCGCAATCACAGCAAAAAGAACAGCATACCACTTTATCCCTAGCCCTTTTTCTATGTAATAGGCTGGCCCTCCTCGGTATTCGCCGTCTATTTCTCTTTTATAAACCTGCCCTAGAGTAGACTCTATAAATGCTGATGCAGAACCCAAAATTGCAATCAGCCACATCCAAAATATAGACCCCGGCCCTCCCATGGCAATCGCCGTGGCAACTCCCACAATATTCCCCGTTCCTACACGCCCCGAAATAGCCAAAGAAAATGCTTGAAAAGAAGATAATCCCTTCTCTGATTCTTTCTCCTGAAAAAGTAACCTCAGCATTTCCCTTACTTGGGTAAACTGAGGAAAACCGAGTCTAATGGAGAAATAAATTCCCGTGAAAACACATAATACGATAAAGACATCAGACCAAATAAGCCCAGCTATCTTTTCTACCAATTGTTCCATAGTTGTATTAATTTTATCTTGCTAATATCGTAATAATTTCGTTAAAAAACCAATAAAAACACGATTTTTTAACGAAATTATTGAAATTTACACAACTATTCTCAAACAATATTCTATTTTCCTCCTTGGTAAAGAACTTTATTTAATCTAATGATAAAATCCACATTTCTAGCCCCTGGTGAAACATCTGCAAAATTCACATCATAAATCTGATTATTCTTCACGGCATTGATATCCTTCAAGATAGGGTGATTTTTGATGAAGTTTGCTTTTTCTTCTGGTGTCATGTTTCTAGACTGTGTGTCAGTGATGAAAATCACATCTGGATTTCTATGCACCACACTCTCGAAAGATACGAACTCATACGCCGTTCCTGCATCTTCATAAATATTGACACCTCCTGCCTGACGAACCAAATCCGCCGCCAAAGAAGAGAAAACCCAAATACCATTATTAATAGAAGAAAGTATCATTACTTTTTTCTTTTCATTTTCAGGTTTAACTACGAATGTTTTTTTAGCCTCGGCAAGTTTAGATTTCATTCCCTCTACTACTTCCTTCGCTTTGTCATTTACATTAAAGATTTTTCCCAGCATATAGAAATCTTCATACACAGTTTCTATCGTAGCGTTTGGAGTCTGGATAGTTTTTGGTGTAAATGGAGCGATTCCCTGAGCCAAAAGCTCCTCTGGCGAACCTGTGGATTCTGAGCTAAGGTCTCCATCACTTGACACGAAATCTGGCTCTCTGAGAAGGAAAGCCTCTTTGGTCATTTTAAAACTATGTCCTATGAATTTATATTCATCTGGAACTTTCTCATATTCCTTTTCAAACTGCTTAGAAACAGGACCTTCCGTAGTTCCCACCACTATTCTGTCTCCCAGACCTAATGCCAAAAGCATCTCCGTCATATGCGGCGTAAAAAGAGCCGCACGCTGTGGCGGTGTAGTGATGGTTACTTTTAAATCCCTAGTCCCATCGTGATAGGTGTATTCTACTTTTTCCATTTTAGGAGCGTTAGCCTGCGCCTTATTACCTTGTGTTTCTTTCTTCCCTGAGCAAGAGACAGCGAGTAGCCCCAATGCTATTGAATACCAGATTTTATTCATATTTTATAAGTTTAATTATTTAACTGCTATAATTCTAAACATCGGTGCATAAGCATTGATTTCCTGATGTTCCTTGTCATAGACCTCATCATTGATATTATAATCAAAAGCCATTTTGGAAAACCCTAAATCCAAAAGACAATTAACATCCCAAGCAGGTCTTCTCTCCTTGGAAAGCGGAAGCGTTTTTGCGATGTTCTCCATTCGTGCTTCCATTCCATCTGGCAGGACTTCTTGGAGTTTCTTGTCTGGGTGTTCTTCATGGTATTTATGTAGATTTTCATCAAAAAGATAAGAATACCAGTTGGAATCAAAATTTATCATTTTTCCTCCCTTTTTCAGTACTCTTTTCCATTCTTTGTAAGCATCTTTCGGGTGAGGAAGATTCCAAGTGACATTTCTAGTGACAATCACATCAAAAGTATTATCTTCAAAAGGAAGGTTCTGTGCATCCAGCAGCTGGAAATTCACCTTCGCTCCGAATTTCTGTGCATTCTGTGTTGCCTGTTCTATCATCCCTTTGCTGGAATCTACAGCAGACACTTCAAAATTCGGATTTCTTCCCAGCAACACCGCGAACATCCCTGGCCCTGTTCCGATGTCTAATATCTTCAAATTCTGGTTTTTATCAATATCTCCATAGAGAATATTTTCCCAGTTCTGGGCATTGTCTCCATAAAGCTCCTGCAATGTAGAATCACTATATGTTTTGGAGCGCTCTGTCCAGTAATCTCTGATTATTTCACTTATTTCGCTCATTTTCTTCTATTTAGTGTTAAAAAAGTATATTTTGTTAGCAAAATTAACAATAAAAAACCATACGAAGATGATTTCAAGTGCTGATATTTATCACAAAGTTTTTATAAAATATATGTTTATAAAATAAAAATTCCTCTTAGCCGAAAAGCTAAGAGGAATTGGGTAAAATTTATAATTTTAATTAAAGAGAAACTCTTACGAATCTTACTACTTCAAGGTCTGGATTTACAGATTTCACATATTGAGAAACCTTCATGTCTCCGTCTTTAATGTAGTTTTGGTCAAGTAATGCTTTCTCTTGGTCTAGAGAAGTGTTATCGCTGATGAATCTCTGAACTTTACCAGGTAAGATTTTATCCCAGATTTGTTCTGGCTTACCTTCAGCTTTCAATTCAGCTTTTGCATCTTCTTCTGCTTGTTTTAGAACTTGCTCTGTCAATTGTGCATAAGAAACATATTTAGGAACATTTTTCAATGGTTTTCCAAGTCTTACAAGCTCCTCATTATCTTTCTCGATTGCTGCAATTCTTGCATCTGTTTCTGCTGCTATGAACTCAGGAGAAAAATCTTTGTAAGAAAGAACTTCTGGGCTCATAGATGCTACCTGCATACTAATGTTTCTCGCTGCCTCTGCTGCTCCATCTACTTTAGCAGACAATGCTGTGATAGCTGCGATTTTGTTTCCTGCGTGGATATAAGCCGCCAAGAAAGGTCCTTCGATTCTTTCAAATGCACCGATTTCTATTTTCTCTCCGATAACTCCTGTTTGCTCGATTAGTTTTTCAGCAACTGTAATTCCGTGGAAATCAGAAGCCAAGAACTCTTCTTTAGAAGCGTAGTTCATTGCTTGTTCTGCTAATTCGTAAGCCAATTCTACGAAAGCATCATTTTTAGCAACGAAGTCAGTTTCGCAGTTTAGAGAGATGATAGCACCTAGTGTGTTATCCTCGTTTACTCTTGCGATTACAGCACCTTCAGTAGATTCTCTATCTGCTCTATTTGCTGCGATTTTTTGTCCTTTTTTTCTAAGGATTTCGATGGCTTTTTCAAAATCTCCTTCAGCTTCTACCAAAGCTTTTTTGCAGTCCATCATTCCTGCACCTGTTGTGTTTCTTAGTTTAGCTACATCTGCTGCTACTGGTGTATACATAATTATAATATTTTTTATATTTTTGTAGATAATTAGTTGGCAAAGATACAAATTTTTATAAAGATGAAAAAAACGATTTTACTTCTTTTAGGATTTATGTCTGCTGGTATATTCGCTCAGTCCCAACATACCATAGAAATGACAGAAAAATCCAATGACCCAAAGGTGGTTGCAAATTTCATAGTAAACTACCCTAGCCACCCTAAAACTCCTGAATTTAGAAGAAAGTTAGCCCGTTTAGGAAGCAGTAGTTCTTCAGCACAGACCTCAACTTCTCACCAATCCAACAACCATAGAAGTCACCAAGAGACTGCTGAGGAAGCTACCAGAATACTTAATGGAAGCAGCAAAGGAAACAGCGCATATGTAACTGTCAAAAATCTATCAAAATGCCCTATTGTAGTAAATTTTACAGGGAAAAATAATTATCATATCAATGTCGCTGCAAACTCTACGGGAAGAATGTCTTTAAACAAAGGTTCATACACTATTTCTTCCGTAGTATGTGGAGGAAATTACCAACAATCAAGAACCATCAATGCTGATTATCAACTAACATTAGGCGTGAAATAAAAATAAAAAGCTGGAAAATTTCCAGCTTTTTATTATTTAATTATCCTTTGTATTGTCCCATTGCTACGAACTTTTCTTGTCTTTGTGTAGCAAGTTCATCTTCAGTAAAGCCTTTATATGCTTTTATATTCTTTAAAACAGTATCTTTCACACTAGCAAATGCTTCTGCTGGGTCATAGTGAGCTCCACCAAGAGGCTCTGCGATAATACCGTCTATCAACTTTTCTTTCAGCATATCTTGAGCTGTAAGTTTCAGTGTATCAGCAGCAGTTTCTTTATATTCCCAGCTTCTCCAAAGAATAGAAGAACATGACTCTGGCGAAATCACTGAATACCAAGTGTTTTCCATCATATAAACCTTATTTCCTACACCTATTCCCAGAGCTCCTCCACTAGCTCCCTCACCGATAACGATAGCGATTACAGGAACTTTCAGAAGG
Organism: uncultured Flavobacteriaceae bacterium; assembly: GCA_963518955.1. Classification (GTDB taxonomy): domain Bacteria; phylum Bacteroidota; class Bacteroidia; order Flavobacteriales; family Weeksellaceae; genus JABCPE02. The sequence continues at coordinate 250,697 of CAUQKI010000001.1, forward strand.
CTCATCTCAAAAATATTTCTTGCAATAGCCTCGCCTTGCCCTCTTTCCTCTGCTTCAAGACCAGGGTAAGCACCAGGAGTGTCTATCAATGTCACGATAGGCATATTAAATTTCTCTGCCAACTTCATTAATCTCAAAGCCTTACGGTAACCATCAGGATTAGACATCCCAAATCTTCTGTATTGTCTTTCCTTCGTAGTTCTTCCTTTTTGTGTTCCGATAACCATCACGCTTTGACCATTTATTTTTATCATCGCTCCTATCATCGCAGGGTCATCCGCAAAGCATCTATCGCCATGAAGCTCGACAACACTGCCCTCATCCGCTATTCCGTGGATATAGTCCAATGTATAGGGTCTGTCTGGATGACGGGAAAGCTGCACTCTCTGCCATGGCGTAAGGTTGCCATAGATTTTCTTTTTTGTCTTGATGATTTTTTCTTCTATTTGTTTGCAAGTTGCTGAAACATCCACTCCACTTTCTTCGCCTACGATAGCGCATTTTTCATATTGTTCCATCAACTCTTTTATCGGTTGTTCAAAATCCAAGTATTCCATATTTCTAATTTTGAATAATATTTGAGTTTTCAAAAATACTAATAAATTTAAAAATCAAATATGAATTTATTTTTTTGAGTTTCTATCAATTTCTCGATTCGTTCTATAGTTTTTTCTTTTCCTATAATATTCATGATATCAGGAACATCTGGCCCTTTCAGTTCTCCTACCAAAGCCAAACGCAGCGGCATCATCACTTTACCCATTCCTAATTCTTTTTCGGCAGCGAAATCATGAATAAGATTTTTGAGAATTTCTGATTGGAAATCCACATTTTCTAATTTCTGAGCAAACTCTGCAAGAAGTTCTCCTGTGGTATCTGCCCATGCTTTTTTGATGGCTTTTTCATCATAATCTGCTGGTGCAGAGAAGAAAAACTGTCCCTGCTCATAGATATCTTTCACGAAAACTGCTCTTTCTTTCATCAGCCCAATAATCGTAATCAGCTTATCATCGCTGACTACAGAGTTTTTCACTGCTTCTATTTCTTTAAGTAAAACTAGCAGCTCATCATCCGTTTTCATTTTAAGATATTGGCTGTTAAACCATTCTGCTTTTTCTTTGCTAAATCTCGCTCCAGATTTATGAACTTTGTGCAGATTAAATTCTTGAACCATTTCTTCTAATGACAAGATTTCTTTACCATCAGATGGCGACCAGCCCAAAAGTGCCAAGAAATTAACAAACGCTTCTGGGAAATACCCTTCTTCACGATATCCTTTGGATACAGCTCCTGTTTCTTTATCGGTAAAATTCAATGGAAATACAGGAAACCCAAATTTATCGCCATCTCTTTTGCTGAGTTTTCCTTTTCCTTCTGGCTTTAGTATCAGTGGCAAATGCGCAAATTCTGGCGCTTTCCAGCCCATGGCTTCATATAACAATACATGCAGAGCCATTGACGGCAGCCACTCTTCTCCACGGATCACATTGGTAATCTGCATCTCGTGGTCATCGATGATATTTGCGAAATGATAAGTCGGCATTCCATCTTGTTTCACCAAAACCTTATCATCCAGAGTATCAGTATTTACACTGAAATTTCCACGGATAATATCGCTAAGCTCCATCACTCGGTTTTCAGGCATTTTAAACCGAACCACGAAAGGAACTTTTTCAGCCAAAAGTTTTTCTACCTCATCTTTTGAAAGTGCGATGCTGTTTCTCAGGCTGTTTCTAGTAACATTATTATAAGAAAAAACCTCTCCTTTAGTCTCGTATTCCAATCTGATTTTATCAAGCTCTTCTGGAGTATCAAACGCCAAGTAGGCATAATCCGTTTTTAGAATTTCCTCTGTATATTTATCATAGATTTCTCTCCTTTCAGACTGTCTGTATGGCGCATATGGCCCTCCTTTTTTAGGGCTTTCCACAGGCTGTATTCCCAGCCAGTCCAGCGCCTCCATGATGTAGTCTTCTGCTCCATCCACATAGCGGGCAGTATCTGTATCTTCTATTCTTAAAATAAAATCTCCTCCTTGGCTTTTAGCAAAAAGGTAATTGTATAGTGCTGTTCTCACTCCACCAAGATGCAGAGGACCCGTAGGACTCGGTGCAAAACGAACGCGAATTTTACTCATCTTTTAAAACTTTGGGCGCAAAGATAAGAATTTACCCATAAAAAATAGCCACTTCTAAAAAGAAGTGGCTATCTATGATAAACAATAAAATCTATTTCTGTGGATTTACAGGATGTTCCTCCTTTTTATCCTCTGATTCCTTTTGTTTTGGCTGTTCTTTATCCACTGAAGGATGACTTCCGCTTTCATGAGCAACAGGAACAGCATGTTCTGCTTCATTAGGCTGAGCTGATTTCTTAGGTGATTGTTTAGCCGTTTTCTTAGAAGGCTCAGCTTTCTTTTTTGATGGAGTAGACTGTGCGTTTACTGCTAATGTTCCTAACGCAAGGAATAAACTTGCAAAAACTAACTTTTTCATAATTCTTAAAAATTTAATTGGTTACTAATATCAAAAACGAGCTTTTAGTAATGATATTGTATTAAATTTATATTTTAACTAAATTTTCATACAATTTAATATTATTTAACTAATTAAATTTAGTTTTTATTGAAAAATATTAAATTTAAAGTTTTTTTATTCAAAAAGTACACTTGTGTCTTGTAAAACAGACACTGTCCCATCTTCACAACGGATAGCCTGTCCTGGGAAATTCTGTATCAAATGATAATCGTGTGTAGCCATCAGCACTGCACAATTTCTCTCCTCAGACACTTGTCTTAGCAAAGTCATGATATCATTAGAAGTTTCTGGGTCTAGGTTTCCTGTAGGCTCATCCGCCAAGATAAGTTCGGGATGATTCAGCAAAGCTCTTGCTATAGCCACACGCTGCTGCTCTCCACCAGACAATTCGTGAGGCATTTTGTGTTTTTTGGTTTTCATTCCTACACTGCTGAGAACATCATCTATTCTCTCTTCCATCAGGCTTCTATCCTTCCAACCAGTGGCTTCTAAAACGAAAAGAAGATTTTTTTCCACCGTTCTATCCATAAGTAGCTGGAAATCCTGAAAAATAATTCCCAGTTTTCTTCTCAAATCAGGGATACGAGATACTTTTAGTTTTGTCAAATCAAAACCAACCACCTCTCCTTCTCCCTCACGGAGTGGAAGATGCCCATAAAGAACCTTGAGAAGGCTACTTTTTCCAGAACCTGTTTTCCCAATGAGATAATTAAACTTACCTTTTTTTATGGTCAGATTAACATTAGAAAGAACTGTAAAATTCTTCTGAACTATTTTTACATCTCTCAGAGAGATGACATTGTCGCCGTATATGCTTTTTTGTGACATAATATTTTAAGAAAATTCAATCCACTAAAATAAAAAAACTTCCTCCATTGTAATGACAATAGAGGTTAAACTTTTGTTAAAAATTCCTCAAAAGAACTAGAAACCACTACATTTCCTTCCTTTGAAATTTTTTCTAATTTCACTCTTTCTACTTTATTCACGGACTTTTCGTCATATGGTTTTTGAACTCTGACATAGTTATCTGTAAAGCCAAACATCATTCCGTTTTTCTCCTCATGCTCCCAAAGAACAGGCAGAACTTTGCCTAATTGCGTTTGGTAGAAAGCCATTTTTTTCTTCTCAGAAAGAATTCTGAGCATTTTATTTCGTTTCTTTCTCTCCGAAATAGGAACCACTCCGTCCATACTAACCGCCTCTGTATTGTCCCTTTCAGAATATGTAAATACATGCAGATAGCTGATTGGCAACTCTGCTAAAAAGTTATAAGTTTCCAAGAACCTCTCCTCGGTCTCACCTGGGAAACCTACGATGACATCCACACCGATAGCCGCATCAGGCAGGATTTCCCTTATCTTATTCACTCTGCTCGTATAGAGAGCCGTGAGATAGCGGCGTTTCATTTTTTTCAAAATCTCATCTGAACCCGACTGCAACGGAATATGAAAATGCGGCACAAAACTCTTGCTCTTCGCTACAAGTTCTATGGTTTCATCTTTTAGCAAATTAGGCTCTATGGAAGAAATTCGGATTCGTTCGATGCCATCCACTTCGTTCAGCGCTGTCACTAAATCCAAAAATGTATGTTCATGTTTTTTATTCCCAAATTCACCCTTTCCATAATCACCAATATTCACTCCCGTGAGGACAATTTCCTTAATATCCTGCTGGGCAATCTGCTGGGCATTTTTGACAATATTTTCTATCGTATCGGAGCGCGAAATTCCTCTCGCCATCGGAATTGTACAATAAGTACATTTGTAATCACATCCATCCTGAACTTTCAGAAAGGCACGAGTCCTATCCCCAATAGAATAAGAACCTATAAAGAAATCCGCATCTTCTATTTCACAAGAGTGAACCTGCGCAGAGCTTTCGGACTTTCTTAAATCATCAAGGAAATTAAGCAAATTAAATTTCTCCTTTGCTCCTAAAACTAAATCTACACCTTCTATTGCGGAAATTTCTTCTGGTTTCAGCTGTGCATAGCATCCCAAAACCACCACCAAACCATCTGGATTGGCCTTCACTGCCCGTTTCACATGAAACTTGCACTCTTTATCGGCATTATCCGTTACCGAGCATGTGTTGATTACATAGACTTGCGCAGGGTCATCGAACTCCACTTTCTCATATCCCGCCCCTATAAGCTGGCGCGCAATAGTAGATGTTTCTGCAAAATTAAGCTTACACCCCAGTGTATGAAATGCTACTGTTTTCGGACTTGTATTTGTCATAAATAATCTGAAAACCGCAAAGGTATGAAATTTATCTAATATTATAGGAGAGCTTCATGGTGATGTTAGCCGTCTTCTTTTTAGAAGATGTATTGAACGAGCCTCCCCAAGAATAGTCCTCCGAAGAATTCTGCGCGATAATTTGGAAAACTCCCATTTCAGATTTTTTCAAATCACCGAGTTTTGCTCCTGCGTTTTCAGCAATTTTTTCAGCACGAAGTTTCGCATCTTTGGTCGCTTCGGCTATCATTTTTAGTTTTAACTCAGCTAATTTAGTATAGTAATACTCTGGCTGCTCAGAGTACAGCTCCACACCAGAATTGATAAGCTCAGTAACTTGGCGGGAGATGTTTTCTATTTTTTCTACTTCTTTGCTCTCCACCTGCACATTTTGTTTCAGTGTGTATCCTGTAAACACTTCTGAACGAACATTCTGATACTCATCATAGGTTCTGTCAAAATCTTTAGAAATTCCCACTGAAGAAAACACGATTTCTTTTTCTTTCACGCCTTTAGACAATAGATAATTTTTGAGGGCATCTCTGTCTTTTTCCAGTGAAGCATAGGCAGTTTTCAAATCCGCGCTTTTCTTCGTAAAAGAACTATTCCACACGATGAGGTCAGACTCAAAGTCCTTACTCCCAAGCCCTGTAACATTGATCGTGTCATTATTTGAATTTCTATTTTTAAAAGCATTAGCCGCCAAAAAAGTAGAAAAAACTATTGCTGCTGAAACAATAATCAGCCCAATGTGATTTTTTATTTTGTCCATAACTATAAAATTTATTTTTTACACTTTATAAAGTTATAAATATTATTTTGATACAAAATATTTTTCTATCTAAAAAATATGTATATCTTTGTCTCTGTTTTAAAAATTTAAATTTTATTTTATGAAAAAGATTTTAGCATGTGCATCTTTATTTTTTGCTGTAGTTACAGCATCTGCACAAGGAACTTTAGAAGAAAACAATGTACAAATTAACGCTGGTGTAGGGATTTCTAGTTGGGGGATTCCTGTAGTAGTAGGTGTAGATTATGGAGTTGCAAGAGACTTTACTATTGGAGCAGAGGCTTCTTATCGTTCTAAAAAGGAATCTTGGTATGGTGGAGAATGGAAACACACAGGTTTTAGTATTTCTGCTAATGGTAACTACCACTTCAACAGAATATTAAGACTCCCTTCAGAATTTGATCTTTATGCAGGTCTTTCTGTAGGATACTATCACTGGACTCACAAATATTCTGATGATTCTATCGAGTATTCAGGAAGTGCTTTTTCTCCTTTTGGAATTGGTGCACAGATTGGTGGTCGTTACTTCTTCACTAAAAACTTAGGTATCAACCTAGAAGGTGGTGGTGGTAATGTATCTGGTGGTAAAATCGGTATCACTTACAAATTCTAAGAAAATATAAAAAACCAACATAAAGGAGATAGAAATTTCTATCTCCTTTTTCAGTTATTTTATAAATTCTTTTTTATTTTTAGACCCTAAAATCATAAATAATGTCAAAAAAGGAAAAATTTATAGCAGAAACTACGCCTCGCTACACTACAAAAGGGCATTTCTTTACTCTAGGAAAAGGTATTTTGGATGGAGAAGTCATCCCTGAAGTAGATGTAAATATCCCTCTGCGAACCATCAACAGACATGGTCTCATCGCTGGAGCAACAGGAACAGGAAAAACCAAAACACTACAAGCCTTCGTAGAGCAACTCTCACATCATGGTGTATCTTCTTTGGTAATGGATATCAAGGGTGACCTTTCTGGAATAGCTGCCACAGGGGAAATGAACAGCCGTATCCAAGAAAGATATGATAAAACCAAACTACCATACCAGCCACAGGCTTTTCCTGTGGAGCTAATGTCTCTCTCTGCGGAGAAAGGAATAAAACTTAGAGCTACTGTTACCGAGTTCGGACCTGTGCTTTTGAGTAAAATTCTAGGGCTAAATGATACACAGACCAGCATCATGTCTATAGTTTTCAAATATTGTGATGACAAAGGTCTTCCTCTGATAGACTTGGAGGATTTGAAAAAAGTATTACAATATGTAACTGATAATGAACAAGGTAAAAAAGAACTTGCTGATGGATACGGTTCTATCGCTCCTGCATCATTAGGCGCTATTTTAAGGAGCATCGTGGCGCTGGAACAACAGGGAGCATCACAAATCTTCGGAGAACCTAGTTTCGATGTTTTAGACTTGCTAAAAACCAGAAATGAAAAGGGTGTGGTAAATATCCTTCGTGTAGTAGATATACAGAACAAGCCTGCTCTGTTCTCTACTTTTATTCTGTCGCTTTTTGCTGAAATATATTTAACCCTTCCAGAAGCAGGTGACTTGGATAAACCTAAATTGGCTGTTTTCATAGATGAAGCTCATTTAATCTTTAAAGATGCTCCAAAAGTACTTTTAGAACAGATAGAAACGATGGTAAAACTTATTCGTTCTAAAGGTGTAGGAATCTATTTCATCACACAGGTGCCTGGCGATATTCCAGAATCTGTTTTGAGCCAGCTGGGACTAAAAATACAGCACGCCCTAAGAGGATTTACGGCAAAAGACAAAAAAGAAATTTCTAAAGCTGTAGAAAACTATCCTATGAGTGAGTTTTATAAAGCGAGTGAACTCATCCAGTCCCTTGGTATCGGAGAGGCTTTCGTGACAGCACTAGATGAAAAAGGAATCCCTACTCCGCTGATTCACACCTACCTCATCTCTCCAGAAAGTAGAATGGATATCTTATCGCCAGAGGAGATTGACAATCTCGTAAATCAATCGGAATTGGTAAGAAAATACAACCAAACCATTGACAAAGAGTCTGCCTACGAAATCCTATTACGAAGAATGAACGAAGAGCAGGGAGATTCCGCAAATACAGAAACCAGCAAACCTCAGCAGAACAAACCTGCCAAGGAAGAGCCTTCTATGTTTGAAAGTATCTTAGGAAGCCCTATGGTTCAGACTTTTGGGAAAACCCTAATGAGAGAAGGCGCAAAAGCCATCATGGGAATGATAGGACTGAAAAAGACCACCAAAGGTTCAAAAAAATAATTTTTTATTTAAAATTCCCTTCAAAAACGAAGGGAATTTATTTTTATTTATAAAAATAACCTACCAAAATAAAGCAGGGACAGGACTAAACATTGACCATTTATCATTAAAACTTTATCTTTGCAGCTTTGATTGATGGTAAAATGTATTCGGTAATAGACATAGAAAGTAACGGCGCAGGATTCAGAGAGGAATGTATCATAGAACTCGCTATTTTTATTTATGATGGACATGAGGTGGTAGACCAGTTCATCACACTCATCAATCCCGAAGCCGAAATTACCCAATATGTCCAAAAACTCACTGGGATAACGCCTAAAATGGTCAAAAGAGCACCAAAATTCCACGAAATAGCAAAACGAGTGATAGAAATGACCGAAAACACCACTCTCGTGGGACACAATGTAGAGTTTGACTATCGTATGCTGCGCCAGTCTTTCCGTAGATTAGGATTTGATTTTAAAATCAATACCATAGACACCCTTCCATTGGCCAAAAAACTCATTCCCGATGTAGAAAGCTACTCACTTGGGAAACTTTGTAAATCTGTGGGCATCCCGCTTTCAGATGCTCATCGTGCTGGTGGCGATGCCAGAGCGACATTGGATTTGTTTAAACTTCTAATTTCAAAAGACACTGAAAACCAGATTATTCAGCAACATCAAGAAGAGACACAATCCAAACTCTACATCAATAAAATCAACGAACTTACCGAAAATCTACCTTCCGAAAAAGGAATTTTCTACCTACAAGACAAAGCAGGAAAAATCATTTTCTGTGATTTCAGCGACAATATTTACAAGTCCACAAAGGGAATTTTAAACTCTAAATCCAAAAGAAACATTCAGTTTCAGAAAAATGTAGAGCAAATCTACTACGAGTTCACAGGCACGGACATCATTGCCCAGCTGATGCTGAAAGAAAAAAAAGTAAAAAGAAATACTTCTAAACCTTTCGCCATAAGATACAGCCCACAGACAGGCTCTTTCTTCATTTCTTCATCTAAAAAGAATGAAAACGAAACGGATTTATTTAATTTCAAATATCCTTCTCAGGCAGAAAAAGTATTGGCTTTTCTACAAAAAGAAAATTTAGATTATAAAACCTTGAAAAAGAAAATTTCTTTCGCTGGAAGGAACGAGCTATGGATAGGGCAAGGGAGAAAACTCGGCGAGCTTTCTTTTCTAGCTTTTAAAGAAGGAAAATTCATCGGTTATGGTTTCTACGAGCTCTATCATCAGACGCTCTCTTGGGAAAAAATCCTGAAACTTACCATTCCCGTTACCACACTTCCAAAAGAAATAAAAAACGAGATGCAGATAGCCTATCTCAAAGGAGAATTTAAGGTTATCAAAATCAATTCGTAGACTTACGGAGAATATCCAAAAACTCTATTTTAGGGATTTCCCTCGCTCCAAGGCTTTCCAAATGCTCCGTATAAACCTGACAATCTATGAGTTGGTATCGGTCAGCATTTTTTTCTACAAACTGAATAAATCCTGCTTTGCTGGCATTACTCACCTTGCTAAACATGCTTTCTCCACAGAAAACATGCCCCATTTCCACACCATAAAAACCTCCTACCAATTCCCCATTTTCCCAGACTTCTATGCTTTTGGCTTTTCCCTGCTGATTTAGTTCTGTGTACGCCTTTATCATTTCTTCCGAAATCCAAGTTCCATCCTGCCCTCTTCGTGAAATACTCGCACAATTTCTCATCACTTCCTCAAAACATTTATTTTCTGTGAAAACAAATTTACCATCTCTCAGGATTTTTCGCATGGATTTAGAAACCTTTATTTCTTCTGGAAAAAGCACAAACCGAGGATCTGGACTCCACCAGAAAATCTCATCACCTTCATTGAACCATGGAAAAATCCCCAAAGAATAAGCCAAAATCAGCCGCTGAGCAGACAAATCTCCTCCTACGGCAACAATCTCGCTTTCGGGATGATATTTGTACGGGTCTGGAAACCAAATTTCAGAATCTAATTGATACATTTATTAAAATTTAAAAAATCCTACTAAACAGCAGGATTTATTTTATAATAAGATTTTATTTAAAATGGTAAATCATCATCCGACTCTTCATCAAATGGATTGTCATTTACCGCAGAAGATTGTGATGCTGCAGGTGCCGTGTATGCAGGTTTATCAAAGCTGCCTCCTTCCGTTTTTTCCAATCTCCATGCTGTGATAGAGTTAAAATACTTTACCTGCCCCTCTGGATTTGTCCATTCTCTTCCTCTGATATTGATTCCTATCTTTACTTTATCTCCTTCTGACACTTGGTCTAAAAGTGAAATTTTTTCAGATAAAAACTCTATACTGATGGGCTGAGGATATTGTTCCTCTGTAAGTAACACCATCTCTCTTTTCTGAAAACCGCTTGGAAAAGTTTGAGTTTCAAATACTTTCTTCACTGTTCCTTGTAATTCCATAGAAATATAAATTTTAGCTGGTAAAGTTAAAAAACTCTTTTAAAAGGAAAAAATAAAAAAATATATATTTATACTTGCAGATTAAAAATAAGTTTGTATATTTGCAATCACAAAAGAACAAAGTAGTTCATTTTTTCCGCGGATGTGGTGTAATTGGTAGCCACGCCAGACTTAGGATCTGGTGCCGAGAGGCGTGGGGGTTCGAGTCCCTTCATCCGCACAGTTGCGAAAATAGCTCAGTTGGTAGAGCACAACCTTGCCAAGGTTGGGGTCGCGGGTTCGAATCCCGTTTTTCGCTCCATTCCATGCCCTGGTGGTGGAACTGGTAGACACGCAGGACTTAAAATCCTGTGCCTCCTTTGGCGTGCGGGTTCAAGTCCCGCCTGGGGTACTCTAAAACCTTGATAATCCACTGATTGCCAAGGTTTTTTCTTTTTTATAACATTTCCCTTTTATTAAATTTTATCTTACTTTAAAAATAGTTTTAAAATTAATTTTCTCATAAAAATAAATAAAGCCAATCTTTGTAATTAAAGATTGGCTTTATTCTTTTTCTAAAAAGTATCTTTTTAGCAGAATTCTTCATAAGCTGCCTGTAAGTTAGCAGCGATAGCTCCTGCTGGATGCCCTTCTATATGATGTCTTTCTATCATATGAACTAGCTCACCATCTTTGAACAAAGCAATAGATGGAGAAGACGGCGGGAATGGCGCCATGTGCTTTCTCGCTTCTGCTACAGCTTCCGTATCAAATCCCGCAAAAGCAGTCACCAAATGATCTGGCTTCTTATCTCCTGTAAGGGAATAAAGCACCCCTGGTCTTGCTGCTCCAGCAGAGCAACCACATACGGAGTTGATAACCAATAGCGTAGTCCCTTTCTGTCCAAGTGCTTCTACAACCTGCTCTGGTGTTGTAAGGTCTTTGAAACCATTTTCTGTAAGTTCTTCCTTCATAGGAATTACTAATTCTTCTGGATACATAATTTTATTTTTATCAATTTTAGATTAAACAATATTTTAAATAGTTGAAAGTCTTAATGTATTGGTTTTTCCGCTTTCATACACTGGCATCGCATTTAGATTTACCACGAAATCTCCCTGCTTCACAAAGCCATAATTACTTGCCAGCATATTCACTTGGATAACCGTTTCATCAGTAGATTTCTGCATGTCATAATAGAACGCTCTAACTCCCCAAAGAAGATTAAGCTTCGCTAAAACTCTTCTGTCTGAACAGAATACAATGATGTGGGCATGAGGTCTATGAGCCGAAATCTGGAACGCTGTATAACCCGAATTGGTAAGCGTGATGATACCTTTTGCATTGGCTTTTTTAGCGATTCTCACCGCTGAATAGCAGACCATATCTGTGATGTAGCGGTCTTCATCCTCGGTTTGTATTTTTTCAATAGGCTTGTTACTGCTCATATAGAGTTTGTCTTTTTCTATATTGCTCACGATTTTAGCCATGTTTTTAATCACATCCACAGGATATTTCCCCACAGAAGTTTCACCAGAAAGCATCACAGCATCCGCACCATCCAGCACGGAATTAGCCACATCATTCACCTCGGCACGAGTCGGTGTCAGACTGTTGATCATCGTTTCCATCATCTGTGTAGCGATGATTACAGGTCTAGCGTGATTTCTTGCGGCTTCTACTAATTTTTTCTGAACCACAGGAACTTCCTCCATTGGGATTTCTACTCCTAAATCTCCTCTGGCTACCATGATTCCATCACATTCCCTTAGGATTTCATCCATGTTTTCGACACCTTCGGGTTTTTCTATTTTGGCAATAATAGGAGTATTAAGCTTTCCATTGGTGTGATTTTGAATCAAATCTTTTAAATCTTTGATATCCTGCGCGTGTCTCACAAAGGAAAGCGCAATCCAGTCAAACTCATTATCCAGCATAAATTTAGCATCCTCTATGTCCTTTTCTGTAAGGGCAGGAAGCGAAATCGCTGTATTAGGAAGGTTTACGCCTTTTTTAGAGCTGAGCGGGCCACCTTGTATCGCTTTTGCTTTTACAATATCTTTTTGGTTGGTTTCTATAACTTCAAAAACCAATTTACCATCATCTATCAGAATTCTCTCGCCTACTTTTACATCTTTTGCAAATCTTTCGTAGGTCATATACACTCTAGAAGCATCACCCTCTACATTTTCATTCGTAAAAGTAAGAATGTCCCCAGGGTTGATAAAAGAACCTTCTTTCACAACACCCACACGGAGTTTAGGCCCTTGCAAATCCCCAAGAATAGCCGTATTAAAGCCATACTCTTGGTTGATAGAACGGATAAGTTCCACATTTTTCTTCACCAAATCATAGTCGGCGTGAGAAAAATTAATTCTAAACACATCCACTCCTTCTTTTATCATTTCTATCATGGTCTCTCTGCTAGAAGATGCAGGTCCCAATGTTGCTATTATCTTTGTTTTTTTCAAATCTCTATTTATCATAAATTATTATTTGGTATAGTTCATGTTCTGAAGACAGCTGGAATTCTTCTACGGAATCCACCCAATCCTGAGGAAAATTTATACTAGAAAAATCCTCCCAGCCATTTTTTGAAAAGATTATATAATCTACTTCTTTATCTATAAAATATTTTTCTTCGTCTCCCTGCTGAAAAAGCTCATTTGGACTTGTTTGTTTTGTTTCGGACCAAAAAGACTTGTTAGCAAAGATAGTAAATTTAGCTTGTGTAATTTCATCATAAGTTTCAAACTTTGGAAATTTATAATGCCTAAAATAATCCTCTGCTATTAGGTCATTAGCCCTATGAAAATTAAACAAATTGAGTTGATTTACCTTGAAAAACAGCTCATGATTAGATATTTGTTGTTTCAATTTTATCAACCCTATTAGAATTTCTTCTTCTTCAAAATCAAGGAAAATTTTGTTATTTTTCAAGGATATTTTCTCTTTTATTTAATGCATAAAACGCTCTTTTAGCCGCTTTTTCTTCGGCTTTTTTCTTTGAAGACTCAGAGGCGCAGCCTACTTTTTCTTCATTAAGCAAGACCGAACACCTGAAACAGATACTCTTATTAGGCAGGAGTTCCTCAGCAGTTTCATATTGTATCTTCACTTTCTTTTTCTGTCCCCATTCTAGAAGAAGGCTCTTGTAGCTTACTATTTTGTTTTCTATTCTAGTAATCTCACTTGGGTTAAGGAGCCATCTTTCAACAACGGACTGGCACATTTCATAATTAGCATCCAAATACACCGCTCCCACCAAAGCTTCCAACAAATTCCCCGAGATATTTTCTCCTAAAACTTGTAATTTAGAATTCTGAATATAGCTGGTCAAACACAGCTGTTCGCCCAAGCGATTAAGATTTTGTCTATTGACTATCTTAGACTTCATTTGCGTGAGATAGCCTTCATTGTGATTAGGATAGCTTTCATACAAATAACAAGAAATGATGCTTCCTATCATAGCATCTCCCAAAAACTCGAGTCTTTCGTAATTCTTGGAACAGCCACCATCTTTAGAATTTTTTTTTAAGGAAAATGCCTCTCTGTATAGCTCTATATCTTGGATTTTAAATCCAACGAGTTTACTAATCTCGGCAATAAATTTCAGATCCCTATCGGGGTATTTTGTATTTCTTCTTTTCTTTAATAGAAAGTCCGAAATATACCTCCTAATCTTATTCATTAGATTTTCTTAAATAGAACGCAGGCATTATGTCCTCCGAAACCGAAAGTGTTACTCATTGCTACTTTCACATCTCTCTGAACAGCTTTATTAAATGTAAAATTAAGACGAGAGTCTATCTGTTCATCATCAGTAAAATGATTGATAGTAGGAGGTACCACACCATGAACGATGGTTCCTAATGCGGCTATAGCTTCTATAACACCTGCTGCACCTAGAAGATGCCCAGTCATAGATTTTGTAGAGTTTATTTGAATATTATAAGCATGTTCTCCGAATAGTTTAGCGATAGCACTAGATTCTGCCACATCCCCAAGAGGTGTAGATGTACCATGCATATTGATGTGATCTACCTCATTAGGCTGAACACCAGCATCTTCTAAACAATTTTTCATCACAAGATACGCACCTAGTCCTTCTGGATGTGGAGCTGTCATGTGGTAAGCATCGGCACTTAGACCTGCTCCTTTTAGCTCTGCATAGATAGTTGCTCCTCGCTTTACGGCATGCTCATATTCTTCAAGAATAATACAACCTGCTCCTTCTCCAAGAACAAAACCATCACGGTCTTTGTCAAATGGTCTAGATGCTGTTTTTGGGTCATCGTTTCTAGTAGAAAGCGCCATCAAGGCATTAAAACCTCCCACACCACTGGCTGTAACAGCAGCTTCTGACCCTCCACATACGATGACATCTGCTTTTCCTAATTGGATAAGCATCTTGGCATCTATCAGAGCATTGGTCGATGATGCACACGCAGAAACAGTAGTATAATTGGGCCCATGGAATCCATATTCTATAGATATATTCCCTGGCGTGATATCAGCTATCATCTTAGGAATAAAGAACGGATTAAACCTAGGAACATCTGTATTTGCCCAGCCTAAAACTTCGGCTTCAAAAGTTCCTAATCCTCCAATTCCAGAACCCCAAACTACACCTACTCTATCCTTGTTTACCTCATCTTCTATTATTCTACTATGTGCCACAGCTTCTTTTGCTGCAACAAGCCCCAACTGCGTATTTCTGTCCATTTTCTTCGCCTCTTTCTTATCAAAATGAGCAAGAGGGTCAAAATTTTTGACTTCACAGGCAAATTGAGTTTTAAAATTAGTAGAATCAAAAAGAGTAATAGGTGCAGCACCGCTTACGCCCTTAGTGAGATTTTCCCAATATTCTTGTGCATTACTACCCAGTGGCGTAATGGCTCCAAAACCTGTAACTACTACTCTCTTTAATTCCATAATTTTTTTAGTTTTTCAGTAAAACAATTACTACTTAATCACTTCCTCGATGTAAGCGATTGCATGACCTACAGTCTGAATTTTTTCAGCTTGGTCATCTGGGATTTGAATGTTAAATTCTTTTTCAAATTCCATGATCAATTCTACTGTATCCAAAGAATCAGCTCCTAAATCGTTAGTGAAGCTAGCTTCTGGAGTTACTTCTGTTTCTTCAACATCAAGCTTATCAGCAATGATAGCTTTTACTCTAGATGTAATGTCTGACATAACAATATAATTTTTAAATTTATTTTTGTGCAAATATATGAATTTTGAATACAATTCAACTTTTTTTAGGTTAAAATTAAAATTATTTTTTCATTCTCGCAAATCTAATACTCCATTTCTCTCAGTTTTGGAGAGGTAAGTCTCACCACCACAGCGATAAGCATCGTGATAGATCCGCCTATGACCACGGCATTTACTGCTCCGAAAAGCCTTGCCGCCACTCCGCTTTCGAACTGTCCCAGCTCATTGCTGGACATCACGAACATGCTGTTGATGCTCATCACTCTTCCCCTCATATGGTCAGGCGTTTTCAGCTGGACTATTGTCCCTCTAATAACCCCACTGACACCATCCAAAATACCACTCATCAGCAATGCTAAAAATGATAAAATAAAATATTCTGAAATACCAAAGAGCAAAATGCATGCCCCAAATCCAAAAACACTGAAAAGCAGAAGCTTACCTTGATTTCTTCTCAGAGGAAAGAAAGTCAGTGTGAAAATAGAAATCCCTGCTCCGATGTCCGTAGCCGCGTTTAGGAAACCATAACCTACCGCTCCCAGCTGTAAAATATCCTTTGCAAAAACAGGAATAAGAGCCACAGCGCCACCAAAAAGCACAGCAAACAAATCCAATGTCAAAGCACCTACAATTTCTTTTGTTTTAAAGATATAATGCAGACCTTCCTTTATACTCTCATAAACATTGACTTCTTGGTCTTTAAATTCTGAATGCTGTGGTTTTGTTTTAAAATAAAAAAAGAAAGCCACAAATAAAGAAGAAACTATCACTACTAATGTTCCTTTGATTTGCAATAGAGAAACCAAAAATCCACACATCGCATGCCCCATGACTGATGCCGCCAAAAATGTAGTCTGATTGATAGTGATGGCTCTTGGAAGAAGTTCTTTGCTTACGATTTTGGGTATCATCGCAGGGACAATAGGCCCAAGAAAAGACCGAGCAATCCCTGTAAGAAAAACAACGAAATAAATAAAATAAGTGACCTCATCATTAGTAAATCCTAAATTCCCCTGAAACCAAGCAGGAATAAGCAATGCTCCAAGAAGAATAACATAAGCAAAATTGCAGATGAGCAGAAGCCTTCTCTTTTCGTTCATATCAATGAAATGCCCAGCATACAAGGCACACCCCACCGCAGGAATCACCTCAGACAAACCAATCAGCCCAATAGAAAACGGATCTCCTGTTAGCTCATAAACCCACCAGCCCAAAAGCGTAGAGGTCATCTTAAAGGCAAGAATAATGAAAAACCGCCCTGTAATAAGGTTTCTAAACTCCTGATTTTTTAAAGCTTTTAGGGCATCAAGTGATATTTTTAGGTTCATTATTTATTTTCTTAATGTATTTATCAATTCTAAAATTTCCTCTTTTTCTATATCTGTTATATTTGTCAGTAAAACCTTTACCATATTATCAAAATCTTTTTTCAAGAAATCTATGTTTTCTAAACTAAGTTTAGGACAGACTTTCGTCAAAATCCAATATTTCCAAATCAAATCATCTGTTTGGAAAACTTTGGAAATTTCACTAATGAACAAATCTTGTCTTGCCACAATAATTTCTACAATTTTAGGAAATATAGGCCAATTAGCATCTTGTGTCCAAGTCAGCAATTCACTTGTAAGTTGAGATAAATCAGAGTCATTTAACAATTTTATTTTCTCTAAATTACTATCATCTAATTTGTCTTTGGGCAATAAGGTTTTTATATTTTTCATTGCTTGATTACGCCATTTCCTTAAATTTCTCCAAAATCTCGGCTATTTTCCTATCATTGGCAAGCCGTGGGATTTTGTTTTGTCCGCCCAGTTTCCCTTCTGCTTTTGCGTATTCTTGAAAAGCATTTTTAGCCAAACAACTGATTTTCAACGATTGAAGAATATTCCCTGAAATCAAATCATCATAATAAACATTTCGCTCCCTCATCTCCAAATCCAGCATTTTCCCAAATTCCTCCAAATCCTCTGGCTGTTTCTCAAATTCTATAAACCATTCGTGATGAGGAAGTTCATTGTTTTCAGGTGTTACCTGCGGCGCAAGGTGGAACTCGGTAATTTGCGCTGGGTGCTTTGCCACTGTGGCTTTCATGGCTTCTTCCACCTCAAAAGCAATCACATGTTCCCCAAAAGCAGAGGTAAAATGTTTCGTCCGCCCGCTCACCAAAACTCGGTGAGGATTTTTAGAAATAAAACGAACCACATCGCCGATGGAATACGCCCAAAGCCCAGAATTAGTACTGATAATCAAAGCATAATCTTTATTTAGTTCAATTTCTGATAAAGTCAATCTCCTTGCATTAGGTTTTCCAAACTCTTCTAATGGAATGAATTCGTAGAAAATCCCATGATTAGTCAAAAGCAAAAGTCCTTCCTGCGTGTAGTCATCTTGAAAGGCGAAAAAACCCTCACTCGCAGGGAAGGTCTGGATAATATCCACATCACCGCCCAAAAGATATTCCATTTTTTCTCGGTAAGGTTCATAGTTCACTCCGCCTGTGATGATGAGCTGAAGATTTGGGAAAATTTCCTTGATTTTTTTGCCTTTTTTATTAATTAGTTTTTCAAAATACATGATGAGCCACGGCGGAATACCAGAAATCAAAGTCATGTTCTGGTTTTCAGTCTCTTCCACTATTTTATCCACCTTGGTTTCCCAGTCCTCTATGCAGTTAGTTTCGTAGGAAGGCAGTCTGTTTTTTTGAAGATAATTTGGGATATGATGCGCTACAATTCCTGACAACCTGCCTGTTTTGATGCCGTTGATTTCTTCCAGCTCTGGAGAACCTTGCAGGAAAATCATTTTCCCTGCCACAAAATCTGCATTGTCTTTTTGGGCAATGTAGTGGAATATCGCCGATTGTGCAGCGGCTATTTGGTAAGGCATTCCTTCCTTTGAAATGGGAATGTACTTCGCGCCTGATGTCGTCCCAGATGTTTTAGCGAAATATTCTGGCTGGGAAGTCCATAGAATATCTTTTTCTCCGTTTTTTATGCGCTCTATATATGGTTTTAAATCCTCATAATCACTGATAGGAACTTTCTCCTGAAAATCCCTTACAGACTGGATTTCTCCAAAATGGTGTTCTTTTCCAAAAAGCGTATTTTCGGCTGTTCTTAGTAAAGAAAACAAAAGTTTTTCTTGGTCAGCTGCTGCATTTTGTTTGTAAATTTCAGCATTTTGGGTATGTTTTTTTGCCCAAAGCAAGGCAATTTTAGTCTTTAAAAAATTTATCATAAGGCAAAAATAAAGATTTTAATGAAAACTACTTTTTACAATGGGAAATTTAATTATATTTGGGAAAAATCTTTAGTTATGATTAACAAAACATTATGCTGCGCAGTGGGTTTAGCTGCCATTTCATTTATGAACGCTCAACACAATTATCCTAAAACAGAGAAAATAAGCCACACCGATGAGTATTTCGGTACGAAGGTGGAAGACCCTTACCGCTGGCTGGAAGACGACATGTCCCAAAACACCAAAAACTGGGTAAAAAGCGAGGTGGATTTTACTAATAATTATTTGGCTAAAATCCCTTTCAGAAAGGACATCGCGAAACAGCTGAAAGACATCTGGAATTATGAGAAAATTTCTGCTCCGTTCAAAGAGGGAGATTACACCTATTTCTATAAAAACGATGGGCTTCAGGCGCAGTATGTTCTATACAGAAAGGACAAAAACGGAAAAACAAAAGTATTCCTTGACCCTAATAAATTCTCGGCTGACGGGACTACTTCCTTGGCGGGAATCAGCTTTAATAAAAAAGGAAACCTCGTTGCTTACAAAATCTCCGAAGGAGGCAGCGACTGGAATAAAATCATCATCCTAGATGCCATTACCAAAAAGCAAATTGATGAAACCCTTGTAGATGTGAAATTCAGCGGAATTGCATGGCTTGGCGATGAAGGTTTCTACTATTCCAGCTATGACAGACCTGATGGAAGCGTACTTTCTGCAAAGACAGACACGCACAAAATCTATTTCCACAAGTTAGGAACTAAGCAGTCCGAAGACCAGCTCATCATCGGTGGAGAGAACTTTAAGCGAAGATATCTTTCTGCCAGCGTTTCTGATGACCAGAGATTCCTAATCATTTCTGCAGCGAATGCTACGAACGGGAACGAGCTTTACATCAAAGATTTAAAGAAAAAAGCAGACTTCGTACCTGTACAGACTGGATATGATTTTAATACAAATGTAATCGACACCAAAGGCGATATCATCTATGCTATCACGGACAAAAATGCTCCAAACAAAAAGATAGTGAAATTTAATATCAATAATCCTAACAGCTGGACAGAATTAGTCCCAGAAAAAGAAAATGTGCTGTCTATCTCTACTGGCGGTGGATACCTATTTGCTAAGTACATGAAAGATGCTATTTCTTTCGTGCAGCAGCTGGACTACAACGGAAAACTTATCCGCGATATCAAACTCCCTGGAGCTGGGAAAGCAGATGGTTTCGAAGGAAAAACAGGAGAAAAAGAGCTGTATTTTTCATTTACAAATTACATCACGCCTAGCACAATTTATAAATATAATTTGACTACAGGTAAATACCAAATTCACCAAAAACCTAAAGTGAAATTTAATCCTGACAACTATGTATCTGAACAAGTATTTTTCACCTCAGCAGATGGAACTAAAATACCGATGATGATTAACTACAAAAAAGGATTAAAAAGAGATGATAAAAACCCAACTATTCTGTATTCTTATGGAGGGTTTAATGTAAGCCTTACGCCTTCTTTCTCGCCTGTAAATGCTATCTGGATGGAAAACGGAGGAATCTATGCCGTTCCAAATATTCGTGGTGGTGGTGAATATGGTAAAAAATGGCACGATGCAGGAACCAAAATGCAGAAGAAAAATGTATTCAATGACTTCATCGCAGCAGGAGAATACCTACAAAAGAACGGATATACTTCGCCAAAATATATGGCTCTTTCTGGGCGTTCTAATGGTGGGCTTCTCGTAGGAGCTACCATGACTATGAGACCAGACCTTGCCAAAGTGGCTTTCCCTGGTGTGGGAGTACTGGATATGCTTCGTTACAACAAATTTACTGCTGGTGCTGGCTGGGCTTATGACTACGGAACAGCAGAGGACAGCAAAGAGATGTTCGAATACTTGAAATCCTACTCACCTGTTCATAATGTTAAAAAAGGTGCGTGCTACCCTTCTACGATGATTATCACCAGTGACCATGATGACCGTGTAGTTCCTGCACACTCCTTCAAATTCGGAGCCGAACTACAAGAGAAACAAAGCTGCCCAAATCCTATTCTTATCCGAATAGAGATGAATGCTGGACATGGTGCTGGGCGTTCTACAGACCAAGTTATCAATGAAAATGCTGATTTGCTAAGTTTTGGGTTCTATGAAATGGGCATCCGACAACTGAAATAAAATCAGTTTTCCGCTAAATATCCTATCCCGTTCATTCTGAAATGAGCGGGATTTTGTTTAATTTTATATTAGAAAATACAGTTCAGTATTCAAAAACGACCGCTCAGTTTATTTTTTTAGTTTTCATCGGAAATCTGTTATACCTTTGAATCATCAAAACAAGAACTATGAAAAAGTTTTTCTTCATCTGTCTTTTTATTTCCTTTGGCGTTGCTGCTTTTTTAGGAATGTTTTGGGTGCAGAATCCCACTTTGGAAAAGTTCTTTTCAGATTTCTGTATTTCAGCCCTTTACATTTATACCATTGGGTTCAGCCAGATACTGCTCAATAATTTTCTCAGCCAAAAATGGGACTGGATATCACAGACCTATGAGCGTGTGACTTTTGGAATTATTTTCACTATTTTGATGAGTGTAGCGAGTGTGCTTTTGTGCAACTACATCAATTTCATTTTGATACAAAAAATGCCTGTTGAGTTTTTTTGGACAGAGAAAATGTGGTGGATTCATATTTTTAATATCCTTATTTCTCTGGGAGTTTCTGCTTTTCTCCACGCGAGAAGTTTCATGATAGAATGGAAAAAATCTGCAATGACACAAGTGGTGGAGCAGAAAATCATCGCAACTTCGGCGAATGTCCGTTTTGAAAGTCTCAAAAACCAACTCGACCCGCATTTCCTTTTCAATTCACTAAATGTGCTGAGTTCCCTGATTGATGAAAACCCGCACAAAGCGCAGGAATTCACCGCATCAATGTCCAAAATCTACCGATATATTTTAGATAAAAAAGACAAGGAATTAGTAAGTGTAGAGGAAGAATTGGACTTTGCGGAGACCTACTGCGAGATGCTCACGGCTCGTTTTGAAGACAGCGTTTCTTTTCATTTTGAAATAGAACCAGAGGTCAAAAAAGCCTTCATCGTGCCGCTTTCGTTACAGCTTCTTTTGGAAAACTGCATCAAACATAATTTCGCCACAGAACAAAAACCTCTGAAAATCAGAGTATATTCAGAAAACCAATATTTAATCGTAGAAAACAACCTGCAACCACGAAAATCCATCCACCAGCCCTCTGGAATTGGCTTAAACAATATTTTGGCTCGGTATAATTTAATTACAAACAAAAAAGTGTTTATAGAAAAAACAGAAAATCATTTCAGTGTAAAAATCCCTATTTTATTAACTTCAAAAATCAAAATTATGCAAACAACTAATGAAAATCCCGCTTATGACAGAGCTTACAAAAGAATGAAAGAAATCAAATCTTTCTACATGCACCTCATCACTTATTTGGTTATGAACACTTTCTTTATCTGTCTTAATCTGTATCACAATCCCGACCATCTTTGGTTCTGGTGGCCGCTTGTAGGCTGGGGCTTCGGAGTGGTGATGAACGGACTGAGCGTATTCTCTCCTTTTGGGAATTCTTGGGAAAAGAGAAAAGTTCGTGAAATCATGGAAAAGGAGGAAAAAGAAATTTAATAACGATTACTTTCCAAACGAATGCCTACTCGTTTAAAACGAATAAGCATTCGTTTTAAATCTATAAGCATAAAATTAATTTTAAAAACTAAAAAATGAAAGTCATCATTATAGAAGATGAAAAACCAGCGGCGAGACAGCTCCAGAGAATGCTTTCGCAGTTTCCTGATTTAGAAATCGTGGCGGTCATTCACTCGGTGGAGGAAGGCGTAGAATGGTTCAAAACGCATGAGCATCCACAGCTTATTTTTTCTGATATCGTCCTTGGCGATGGGCTTTCTTTTGATATTTTTGAGCAGATTCCTACGGAGAGTTTCATCATTTACACCACAGCTTTTGACCAATATACGCTGCGGGCTTTCAAACTAAATTCTATTGATTACTTATTGAAACCCATCACCTTAGAAGATTTAACTAAAGCGATTGATAAATTCAAAAATTTCCTTCCAATGGAACAGTTTTATAACAATCTGAATTTCAAGGAACTTATCCAAAAAGAAAAACCTTCTTTGAAACGAGTTTTGGTTAAAATTGGGTATAATTTAAAGATAATCCCTGTGGAAGAAATTTCGTGCTTCTACACCGAAAACAAGATTGTCTACGCGCAGACCTCTGAAAGGGTATTCCCTACGGATTTCAATTTAGAAGAACTGGAAAGTGTTTTGGATTCTTCATCATTTTTCCGTGCAAACAGGCAGTTTATTATTAACATCAATTACATCAAAAACATCCACACTTCGCCGAATTATAAAGTAGAACTTCGCTTCCAGCCAGCAGAAGAAATCAGCATCAGCCGAGAGCGAGTGAAAGATTTTAAAAACTGGTTGAATTAAATCACATTAAACATTATAAATCAATTACTTTTATTTACAAAAAAAACATATCATAGAAAGAGATAACAACAATCATATTTTTTATTTTGAAAATAACTTCATCGTTTTGTTAGATTGACTTAACTTTGTATTTTGTAATCAAAATAAAGTTATTTCATATGATAAAAAAATTATTCAGTTCTACATTTCTGTGTTTTTTAGTTTTCTTCTCGGGACAAAATTTAAAGGTCTCTGAAATTAAAAAGATTTTCTCTCAGCCTAATTTTTCGGAGTGGAGTATGCCCATTCCACAAGAAAAGAGCATCCCTTTGAGGTGGTATCCACGAAACAGTTCTTTGAAAAAGGAAGGCATCCAGAGTTTTGTCGGTTATTACCAAAACTCTCTTGTAGCCAGCCTGTCCATTGGTAAAAACTCAGTTTCAGGAAGTTACACCTACAATGGTTCTTCCTTTAATATTAGTTCAAAAGGGAATAATATCGTTTTCACTAAAAATGAAGAAAACGAAGCATGTAGCGCAGAAGACCCTTTTCACTCACATATAGAAAATACTGAACTAAGTGTTTTAGAACAAGGAAACAGCATTCCTAAAATAGCCAATACCAATGTGCTTAGGGTTTATCGATTGGCTGTTCCTATCACATATAATGTATTTAGCAGTTGGTTTTTTAATAATGATATAGACAAGGCAAAAACTTTTTGGGCAGATACAGAAACTTTCCTTAATGAAATCTATACTAGAGATTTAGGTGTGCGATTTGAAATAATTAATAATGAGAAACTTATCTCCAAAAGTTCAGGTGAAGAATTTTTTGACAGCTCCAAAAACGCATCATACATCATAAATCACTCTACTCAACTTATCAACGACCTTATCGGAAAAAATAATTATGATGTAGGTATCGTAATTTCTCATACTTCTTCTAACGGAATCAGAGGACTTGCCTACATCTACGGCGTTTATGAAAACTATAAAGGCGCTGCACTAGCACGCCCTACAAAGAATGTAATCGCCCACGAGATAGGACACTTATTTGGTGGAAGACATACATTCAGCAGCCCTTCATTTGATTATGCTAGTGAAAAAACCGAGCATTTCCGAGGGCAATCGGTAATGTCTTATGGCAGCCCTAGAGATTTCTTCTCTTTGTCAAGTATTCATCGTATCCGTGAGCGATTAGCTTCTGTTCCTTACTATACAGATTCTCAGCGTACGCAAGTCGTAGGAGATAAATCTTTCCCTAACATTCCTCTGGGAATACCTTTCAATAGTGCGCCACCACAGATTGATAGTAATCAAATCAAAAATCACTACACTATCCCTGAAAACACTTTTTTCCAATTCTATATTCCTACCACAGACCCTGACAGCTCCGAGCTTCTATACGCAGCTCATCAAAGAGATGTACGCCTTGGTGATAGCGAGTCTATCGCCCAATATACAGCATACAAACCTACAACGACCACCCCTGTCAGTTTCAAAAGAGAATATAACGAACAAACTGGGAATGAGGTTGCTAACAGCTGGATTCCCACACAGAAAACTGGCACTTTTACTTTTTGGTTAGGAGTGAGCGATGCACAGCCTCAGCTTCCTTCGGACTACATCACTCAATATGACCTTGTAGAGACCAAAGTAACCATAAAAGAAGGGCTTCCTTTTGTTTTAACCAATACCATGAAAAACAAATACAAAGGAGGCGAAAAACTTACTCTTACTTGGCAAGTGGACAATGATATTTTCAAAAACACAAAAGTGAGAATTCTCCTTTCTGATGATTTTGGAAAAACATATAAACACACTTTGGCTAATAATATTGACAACAATGGAAGCTATGAAGTCACACTGCCCAATATCAACATTGGAAACAAAAATTTTGGAAATACAGCCATTTCTATTCCAGCTGGAATTATCAAAATAGAGGTCATCGATGGATTAGCCTTTGCTTTGACAAATTACAATCCCAAAAATGGCGGCGGCTTCATCATTGAGAAAAATGAAACTCTTCCTGCTTCTTTATCTTTTACTTCTGTACCAAAGGATATTACGCTTTCTTGTGAAGATACTATCCCTGCGGTCACTATGCCTACCGTGAAAGGAGGATGCAATCCCAAAATCACCTACAGAGAAGAAAAAACAAACGGAGGATGTTCTAACAAACACATTATCAAAAGAATCTTCACCGTTACAGATGATTGTAATCAATCTCTTACACATACACAGCTGATAAAAGTAGTAGATAATACAGCGCCTGTTTTCATAGAACCACTTCCACAAAATATCACAATAGAGGAAGGCGATGCTGTCCCTGCACAGATGACACTTACTGCCTCTGATAAATGCGGAACAGCAACTGTAACCTCATCTAAAAGCGAAGAAAAAACAAACGGAAAAGTTTCTAAAATCATTTACAAATGGACTGCTAAAGACAGCTGTGGAAACGAAACAACCCACACACAAATCATCACTATAAAACCAAAAACTATACAGCCCTTACAGTTCTTAGCAAATACACTCCCTGCAGATATTCATCTTTCTTGTGGTGGCAGTATTCCAAATGCCGTTAATCCAATCGTACAGGGAGGCTGTTCTCCTGCCAACATTTCTCATTCTGGTAGAAGGATAAACGGGCAATGTTCAAATAACTTCACCATTGAGCGTACATACACCGCTAAAGACAACTGCGGCAACAGCATTTCTCATGTTCAAATCATAAAAGTAGAAGATACAACTGCACCTACTTTCATAGAACCTCTTCCACAAAACATCACAATAGAGGAAGACGATGCTGTCCCTGCACAGATGACGCTCACTGCCTCTGATAACTGCGGAACAGCAGCGGTAACTTCATCTAAAAGTGAAGAAAAAACAAATGGAAAGGTTTCTAAAATCATTTACAAATGGACTGCTAAGGACAGCTGTGGAAACGAAACAACCCACACACAAATCATCACTATAAAACTAAAAAACACTTCTAAAAAAGAAGGAACTAAACCAGAACTTCTCTATCCTAATCCTGTAGCTGATGTATTTCATCTACAAGGGTTTTATAACATTCGTGAGGTTAAAATTTTTGATGCTTCGGGAAGACTTATAAAAATATTCCCTGAACAGAATAATTATAATATTTCTGGGTTGAAAACTGGAGTTTATGTTATATTTGTCAAAGGTGAAAACTATACAAGAAAACTCAAACTAATCAAAAAATAAACCCTATGAACAAGAGAACACTTCATGCCCTGGCTTTCCTTGCGTCTTTGCAAGGCTTTTGTCAAGAAAACACGGCGAAAGACAGCATTTCTAATATCAAAGAAATCCAAGAAGTCATCATAAAATCTCAGAAAAGAAAAGTGTTTTCTGACCATGTTTCTTATTCTTTTGATGAAAATGCAATAAAGTCTGCACGGTACGCAAAAGACTTGGTGGTAAGTGTTCCACAGCTTCAATTAGACCCTGTTTCTAATAATGTGAGCAGTATCCGTGGCGGGAAAATCCTTATCCTTATCAATGGAAGAGAATCCTCTAATCTACAGCTTCAAGGAATAAAACCCGAAACCGTTGTCAGAATTGATTATTACGATGTTCCGCCTACAAGATGGGCAAACAAGGCTGATTTGGTGGTTAATGTAATTACAAGAAATCCAGAAAATGGCTACACAGGAGGAGCCAGCATACAAAATGCCACTCTTACAGGATTCGTGAATGGTTCGGCGTATTTCACTCACACGAGAGGCAAAAATACTTTTGGGCTGGATTACAATCTGGGTTTCAGAGACTATGATAACCGAAACTATCACAGCACTTACGAATATCTTTTGAATGGTCAGAAATATCGTTCTGATGAATTTAGAAAGGAACATTTTGGATATACAATCCAAGAAATTTCTGCAACATATTCAAATTCAAAGGAAGACAGCTATTCATTTCAAGCTAAATTAAACTTGAATATGAACCATTATTTTTCGAGGGCAAATGGAGAAAGTGAATTTATCCAAGGTGCGCTCGCTACACAACACTCATTACTAAACTATGATAATGAGAAGTATATAAATCCTGTTTTAGACCTTTACTTTAATAAAAATCTTGGTCAAAAAGATGAAATTGTTCTAAATGCAGTCGGTTCTTTTTTCCGAACCCAAAATTCCAAATTGGCTAAAGAATGGGTAACAAATACTGGCGCCAGTGTTTTTGAAAACGATATGAACCTCAGCAACAGGCAATTTAACTCCGTCATAGAACTTGCTCATATTCACACCTTTAAGATAGGTAAACTAAACTCTGGGTATAGATTTAGCAATGAGAATATTTCTAATGACTTGACTAATCTCGCAGGACATTCTGAGTATCAGGTAAATTATTTCAAACAGTATTTCTACACCGAATTTTCTGGAAAAATAAAAAAGCTGATGTATCGTCTGGGTGTTGGAATTACCAATATTAACAATAAATCCCAATATGAAAGAACTAACGAATGGTCTTTCACTCCCAATCTGATTTTAGGATATCAATTATCAAAAAACCAAGCTTTGCAATTGATAAGCTCCTATAAGCCCTCCACTCCCAGTGGCGAGCAGCTGAGCAGCAATATCGTACAGCTCGTTCCCAACATAGTAAAACAGGGAAATCCATATCTAAAACCAGAATATCTGTGGAAAAACCAGCTGAAATATTCATTTAACAATAAGTATTTTGACTTTAATATCATTGCTCTCTATAACAACACCCAAAGCGCAATCACGGAGTATTACTCTTTTGACCACTCTGCCAACCGATATGTTCTAAACTACGAAAACGCAGACCACTACGCCAAAGGAGGCGCCCAGTTTGTGGGAGTTATCAAACCATTTGGGAACAATTATCTGAGAATAACCACGCTGCTGGCTCCTATTTGGGAAAAAATCAAAATAAAAGATATAGAAATTAAAAATTCGTACCTGAGTAACAGACTTACACTGGTTTCTCAATACAAGAATTTCACGCTTCAATATCAGTTTAATGTTCCTGTGTTTTCGCTGGATGGTGCGTTTTTGTACACCAATGAAAATCAAAACCATTTGTTTTTACAATACAAAAAGAATGGCTGGACTTTCACATCGGGAATGTATTGGATAGGTGTCCCTTCTGAATACAAGTCAAAAAGTTATAGTAAAAGTTTAGTTGAATTTACAAATCACACTAAAATTCAGAATAATAAGAACATGCTCGTTTTTGGAGTTGCTTATGATTTCTCCAAAGGAAAAAACAATGAAATCGATAAAAAATTAGAGAATAGTGGAGGCAGCGCTGTTAATTTTTAAATCTCTATCAAATAAAAAAGACACCATTTTTTAGTGTCTTTTTTATTTTTGTTTTAAACTATATTTTTGATTTTACTCTTCCGATGAGCGAATCTTTATTTTCATTCACCTCCAAAATTACCGTATCTCCTTCCTGCATTTCCTTATTCACGAGCATCTCGGCAAGGATATCTTCTATGTATTTTTGGATAGCTCTTTTCAGTGGTCTCGCTCCGAAATCTTTATCCCAACCTTTCTCTACGATGAATTCTTTGGCTTCATCTGTCAGCCCCACTTTATAGTTCAGTTTTTCTAAACGAGAATATAGTTTACCAAGCTCCAAATCTATTATTCTGTGAATATCTTCTTTTTGTAAAGCATTAAAGAAAATAATATCATCTATTCTATTAAGAAACTCTGGCGCAAAGGCTCTTTTCAGGGCGTTTTCTATCGTGCTTCTTGCTCTGGCATCAGAAGTGGATTTTTTCGCTGCTGTTCCGAAACCTACTCCATCTCCGAAATCCTTCAAGTCTCTTGAACCAATATTAGAAGTCAAGATAATAACTGTATTTCGGAAATCTACTTTTCTACCCAAAGAATCCGTCACGAAACCTTCATCCAAAATTTGCAATAAAATATTGAATACATCTGGGTGTGCTTTTTCTATCTCATCCAAAAGAACCACTGCATAAGGCTTTCTTCTTACCGCTTCTGTAAGCTGTCCGCCCTCTTCATAACCTACATACCCTGGAGGCGCACCTACCAATCTAGACACCGCGAATTTCTCCATATATTCACTCATATCTATTCTGATAAGGGCATCATCAGAGTCAAACAGCTCACGAGCCATCACTTTTGCTAGTTCAGTTTTTCCTACTCCTGTGCTTCCCAAGAAAATAAATGTTCCTATCGGTTTCTTAGGGTCTTTCAGACCTGCTCTGTTTCTTTGGATAGCCCGAACAACTTTTTTTACAGCTTCTTCCTGCCCGATAACTTTTCCATTGAGCACATTGTCCATTTGTGCCAATTTGTCCAATTCGTTTTTGCCCACTTTCGTTACAGGAACTCCACTCATCATAGAAACCACCTCCGCTACATTTTCTTCCGTAACGATTTGTTTTCGCTCTTTGATTTCGTTATCCCATTCCTGCTGTGCAAGGTTTAGCTCTATCATCAGGCGTTCTTCCTCTTCTTTGTATTTTCTTGCTTCCAAATAATCTTGGGCTTTCACAGCTTTTTGTTTAAGCTCCTTAACTTCCTCTATTTGTTGTTCATACGAGGTAATTGCCGTAGGAACTTTCATATTTTTGATATAAACACGAGAGCCCGCCTCATCCATCGCATCGAGAGCTTTGTCAGGAAGGAATCTGTCTGTGATATACCTTGTAGTAAGATTTACACAGGCTCGGATAGCCTCATCTGTATAAGTCACATTATGATGCTCTTCGTATTTTTCTTTTACTTGATTTAGTATCTGGATAGTCTCTTCCACGCTGGTAGGCTCTACCATCACTTTTTGGAAACGACGCTCCAGCGCTCCATCTTTCTCTATATACTGGCGGTATTCATCCAAAGTAGTTGCTCCGATGCACTGGATTTCCCCTCGCGCCAAAGCAGGTTTAAAAATATTAGAAGCATCCAGACTTCCTGTGGAACTTCCTGCTCCTACAATGGTGTGCAACTCATCTATAAATAAAATGACATCTCTGTTTTTTTCCAGCTCGGTCATTATGGCTTTCATTCGCTCCTCAAACTGCCCACGATATTTAGTTCCAGCAACCAAACTCGCCAAATCAAGCGTTACCACTCGTTTGTTATAAAGAACTCGCGAAACTTTTTTCTGATGAATTCTCAGCGCCAAACCTTCTGCAATCGCAGACTTCCCTACCCCTGGCTCACCGATGAGCAGAGGATTGTTTTTCTTTCTTCGGCTAAGAATCTGGGATA
Organism: uncultured Flavobacteriaceae bacterium; assembly: GCA_963518955.1. Taxonomy (GTDB): domain Bacteria; phylum Bacteroidota; class Bacteroidia; order Flavobacteriales; family Weeksellaceae; genus JABCPE02. The sequence goes on from CAUQKI010000001.1 coordinate 281,129, forward strand.
CCCTTTCGATTTCGTTTTCACGACCAATCACAGGGTCTAATTTCCCTTCTTTAGCCATCGTGGTCAAATCCCTTCCGAAATTATCCAATGTAGGCGTTTTACTTTTTCCTGTTCCGATATTTCCAGTTGGTTTATTGGTTTGTGGAAATGCAGCATCCTCAGCATCTTCTTCCTCATCATCAAAAGAAGCTTTTGGCAGCTGTCCGCTGTTTTTGAGCATTGCTCTATATTCAGCCGCTACACTTTCATAATCAATATCATACGCCTCCAAAATATGCGTAGTAGGGTCATCTATTTTATATAAAATTCCCAATAAAAGATGAATCGTATTGACCTCATCAGAACGATATTGTTTGCTCTCTAATGCGGCTCTTTTCAAAGAATATTCTGCCAATTTAGTAGGCATAATACTTCTCTCAGGATTTGAATTAAAATTATTATTGATGCTGATATTTTCTATCTTTCTACGAATTTGAACCAAATCTGCTTTTAGTGCTTCCAAAATATTTCTTGCAGAATTTTCCGTGCCGATAATTCCCAGCAAAAAATGTTCTGTATTCAGAAACTCGCTTTTCAGTCTATTTGCTTCAAGCCTACTATGGCGAAGCACCCTGTCCATACCCTCCGAAAACTTATTTTCCATAATCTTCATAAATTATATTACTAAATTAGTAATTATTCAACAAACAATATCAAATATTTTACCATTTTTTTTGTCTGACTTTATGTCATATTTTATTTTTAAAGTTGTTTAGAAATTTTCTGCCCTGAAATCTGTTATATTTTTTATTTTTGCAAAAATCGCATAATGAGTATCAAGGAAAAACAACAGGAACTAATAGATGATTTTGCCTTTCTCTCAGACTGGGAACAGAAGTATGAATATATCATAGATTTGGGCAAAGAACTAAAAGGTCTTCCAGAAGAAAAAAAGAATGAAGATATTTTAATAAAAGGCTGTCAGTCTCAGGTTTGGCTGGATGCAGAACTGCGCGATGGCAAGATTTTTTTCCTTGCTGATTCTGACGGAATTTTGCCAAAAGGAATTATTTCTCTTTTAGTGGGAGTGTACAGCGGACATACTGCCGAAGAAATTCTGGCGGCTGATTTTGATTTTATTTCCAAAATCGGACTGCAGGAATTCCTCTCTCCTTCCAGAGCAAATGGACTTGCCTCAATGATAAAACAAATAAAATTCTACGCTGTAGCTTATCAACTAAAATCGTGACCAAAATACTCGCTTACCGTTTTTCCGCATTTGGCGACATCGCCATGCTGGTGCCAGTTCTCAAGGAATTTCTTGATGAAAATCCTGATACAGAAATCTTGATGGTTTCCAGAAAAAATTTCAAAGATTTATTTGATGGAATTCCAAAGCTCAAATTTAAAGGAGTGGATTTAAAGGAATATGAAGGTTTTTTTGGACTAAAAAAACTGTCCAACGAAATCTTGTCTGAATTTCAGCCAGATATGGTTGCCGACTTTCATAATGTCCTCAGATCCAATATTCTCAATTTTTTCTTTTGGCTAAAAAGACTTCCTATTCATAAAATAGACAAAGGGCGAAAAGAGAAAAAACAACTAACTGACACCAAAAACCTTAATAAAACCCAACTCAAAAAAAATACCGAAAGATACGCCGATGTTTTGAGAAAAATGGGATTTTCATTAACGCTTTCGCATCAGCTCAGACCTCAGCAAGGAATAAAAAACGGCGTAGGTTTTGCACCTTTTGCACAGCATTTTGGGAAAATGCTTCCGTTGGAAAAATCTTTTGAATTAGCGAAAGAAATTGCCAAAGAAAAACCGCTGTTCTTCTTCGGTGGTGGGAAAAAGGAAGTAGAAATCCTCAACGAATGGGAAAAACAAATTCCTAATTCGGAATCCCTCGCAGGGAAACTTTCTTTGAAACAAGAATTAGAAAAAATCTCACAATTAGAACTGATGATTTCTATGGACTCGGCTAATATGCACTTGGCGAGTCTGGTAGGAACTCGCTGTATATCTGTCTGGGGGCAGACACATTCTTATGCCGGTTTTCTCGGCTATGGACAAAGCGAAGAAGACATTGTCCAAGTGAATGACCTTTCCTGCCGACCTTGTTCAGTTTTTGGGAATAAAGAATGCTATCGTGGCGACTGGGCCTGCCTGCACAGCATTGACATTAAAAATATATTAAGAAAAATGGAGATTAATAATTAATCTCCATTTCTTATTTGTAATCAAATCCCAAAACTAGAAGAATTTACCTCTGTGTCTCATATTAGGATTATGCATGTGTTTCTGCATGTTTGGTTTTTTCATTTGCTCTTTCATCGTTCTGATATGCTCTGTAAGCATTCCTGCTGTGTCCAGTTTTTGAGCATCATTTAGCAATCTCTGAGCATCTGTTTTATTACCTCTAGAAAGAGCCGCTATCGCCAGATTAAACTTCGCTAAGGCTCTATCATGCTTCATGCTCATTCCATACTCAAGAGCTGTTTTCATCAATCCTTCTGCTTTCAATGGATTTTCAGCATATGTAAGCCCCAGCATATAGTGATAATATCCATATTGGCTTCTGTGCAGCTGAGTTTTATAATCTGTAATATTAGAAAGCAGCCTCGCAACCTCATCCAGTTTCTGATCTCTCATCTTCCAAAGAGATAAAAGAATATATTCATTCTTAAAAAACAATATAATAGGAACTATTGATAGAACTACACATACTATCCCCCAGCCTACTTGTCTGTTGAACATGAGGAATATTCCTCCTGCTACCATTAGCCCTGCAATTACTAATTTTATGTACTTATTCATTCCAAAATCTTTTTAGGATTGCAAATTTAATGATTATTTTAATATTCTCTAAATTTAGTTCAAAAATAGAAAAACATAAAGTCATCAAAATTTCATCTTTTCTTTATTTCTCCTCTTCAAAAATTTTATCATAAAAACCCTATTTTATTTTTTATAATTAAACTAAAAATTGTATTTTTAGGAAATCTTAAAATTTTAGATAAATGTTTGATTTTTTAGAAAATTTAGATGTTTTACATCGTTATTTTTGGTATGTAGCATTGTTCAGCAGTTTAGTGTTTGTGGCTCAGGCAGTACTCACTTTCATTGGAAGTGACAGTACGGATGGCACAGAGCCTGATTTTGATGGAGATTTTGATGGTGCAGACGCTCCTTTTCAGCTTTTCTCATTGAGAAACCTCACCAATTTTCTACTCGGGTTTGGCTGGGCAGGTGTTGCTTTTTACCCAATGGTAGAAAACAAATTTTTACTTACCATTCTTGCAGCAGTCGTGGGAGCTGGTTTTGTATTGATTTTCTTTTTGATTATTAAACAACTACTTAAACTATCAGAAGACAATACTTTTAAAATCAATGATTTAAAAAATAAAACAGGAGAAGTCTATATCAAAATTCCTGCTCAGGGCCTTGGAAAAGGGAAGGTTCTTATTTCGCTGAAGGGAACCAATCATGAACTCTATGCGATAACTAACTCTGGGACAGATATTTTGTCTGGTGAACTTATAAAAGTAGTGGATATAAAAGATGAAATTTTAATTGTAGAAAAAATTTAAAGTAAAATTATATGAGCCCGTTTATTATTATTGTAGCATTAGTTTTTGTGCTTTTTGTGACTCTTGTTTCTCTTATTTCGCGTTACAAGAGATGTCCTTCGGACAAAATTTTGGTAATTTATGGAAAAACAGGCGGAAGTTCCGCGAGATGCATCCATGGCGGCGGTGCATTCGTATGGCCTGTAATTCAAGACTTTGCATACCTTGATTTAAAGCCTATTTCCATCGAAGCCAATCTTACGAACGCCCTTTCGCGCCAGAATATTCGTGTGGATGTGCCGTGCCGATTTACCATCGCTATTTCCACTGAAACAGACACGATGGGAAATGCCGCTGAAAGACTTTTAGGGCTTTCGCCAGAGCAGATTCAGGAGCTTTCTAAGGATATTCTTTTTGGACAGCTTCGTTTAGTAATTGCTACGATGACCATTGAGGAAATCAACTCTGACCGAGATAAATTCCTTGAAAATATTTCTAAAAATGTAGATACCGAACTTAAAAAAATAGGTCTAAAACTCATCAATGTCAATGTAACCGATATCAAAGACGAGTCTGGCTACATCGAAGCTTTAGGGAAAGAAGCAGCTGCGAAAGCGATTAACGAAGCGAAAATTTCCGTGGCGGAACAAGAAAAAATCGGGGAAACAGGTAAAGCTGAGGCGGACAGAGAAAAAGATGTACAAATCGCAGAAACCAATAGAGACAGAGATGTAAAAATTGCGATTACTCAAAAAGACAGAGAAATCAGCATCGCATCTGCTGTGAAAGATGAATCCATTGGTAAAGCCGAAGCTGAAAAAGAATCGAGAATTGCGACTTCACTTGCAAATTCCCTTGCTGTAAAAGGGGAAAACGAAGCGAAAATAACCATCGCTAATTCCGATGCACAAAGAAGAGAAAAAGAAGCCGAAGCTCTTAAAATAGCAATCACAGCAGAAAAAGTTCAGGCAGCGAAAGCCCTTGAGGAATCTTATTTAGCCGAACAAAAAGCGGAAGCTGCGAGAGCTGAAAGAGAGCGTTCTACACAAAATGCCAACATTGTAGTTCCTGCGGAAATCTCCAGACAAAAAGCCATCATCGACGCAGAAGCAGAAGCCGAAAAAATCAGACTGAAAGCCAAAGGGGAAGCCGATGCTATCTACCTAAAAATGGAAGCTGAAGCGAAAGGTCTCCTTGAAATCCTTACAAAACAGGCGGAAGGTTATGACCAAGTCGTAAAAGCTGCCGGTGGAGATACCAACTCGGCGTTCCAGCTATTGCTTATTGAAAAACTTCCTGAATTGGTTAAAACTCAGGTGGAAGCCGTTAAAAATATTAAAATTGATAAAGTTACAGTTTGGGACAGCGGGAACAATCCTGATGGGAATACTTCCACGGCTAATTTCGTTTCAGGAATGATGAAAACCGTGCCGCCTCTGAATGATTTATTCAATATGGCTGGGCTTAATCTTCCTGAATACCTAAAAGGAAAAAGCGAAATTCCTCATCAAGAACCAAAGACAAAAAATGAGGAAATCATCATTGAAAACAATGAACCTGAAGAGGAACTTTAAAAAAATCAGAAAAAATCCAGTATGCGTTACTGGATTTTTTTATGCAATTTTATTAACATTCTTAAAACTTATAATTTGTTGATTTATAATTGTTTGTTATAATTTATAGTTACTTTTCAACATTGCGTAGAATTTTGAGAGTTTAATCTTTATCTTTGTCCCATGGTACAAAAAGAAACATTATCATCTCTCACACATGGAAATTTTGCAAAGGAACTGTCTATTTCTCAAGGGAAAGTTCCGCCTAATGCGGTAGAATTTGAAAAACTTGTAATTGGGACTTTTTTGATTGACAAGAAAGGCTTAGACCACTCCATAGATTTGCTAAAACCAGAAGTTTTCTACGACCCGAGACATCAGGAAATTTTCAGAGCGATTCTAAAACTCTATGAAAACAACCATCCTGTGGATATGATGACTGTGATTCAGGAACTGAAACGCACCGAAAAACTCAGCCTAGCAGGAGGCGACCACTACATCATAGACCTTACCACAGCTGTGAGTTCTTCTGCGCATATAGAATACCATGTGAGAATCATTCTGGAGAAATACATTCTCCGTTCACTTATCAATGTTTCTGCTAATGTTATTGACAATTCTTACAAAGAATCTACCGATGTTTTCGAGCTTTTGGATAAAGCCGAACAAGGTTTCTTTGAAATCACAAACGGAACCATCAAAAAAGGTTTCGATACGGCTAATTCTTTGGTAAAGGAAGCCATCGACAAAATCAAAGCTCTAAAAGATAAGGAAGGGCTTTCTGGTATTCCTTCGGGCTTTAGAGATGTTGATAAAGAAACTGGCGGCTGGCAGAATTCTGACCTCATCATCATCGCTGCCCGTCCTGCGATGGGTAAAACGGCATTCCTGCTTTCCATGGCAAGAAACATCGCCGTTCAACATCAAATCCCAATGGCGCTTTTCTCATTAGAGATGGCCTCTGTACAGCTCATCACAAGAATGATCGCCTCCGAAACGGGTATTTCATCCGAAAAACTGAGAAAAGGACAAATGAGCGATGAGGAATGGCAAAGACTGTTTAACAATGTATCTGAGCTGGAAAATGCTCCCCTCTACATCGATGAAACGCCTGCGCTTTCTGTATTTGATTTTAGAGCTAAATGCCGAAGACTCGTGATGCAGCACGGTGTAAAAATCATCATGGTAGATTATCTCCAGCTGATGACCGCAAACAATGGTGGAAAAGGCTCAGGAAACAGAGAGCAGGAGATTGCTACTATTTCGCGTTCCCTAAAAGCCATCGCAAAAGAACTTAATGTCCCTGTGATTGCTCTTTCTCAGCTATCCAGAAGTGTGGAAGGAAGACCTAACAAACGCCCACAGCTTTCGGATTTGAGGGAATCAGGAGCGATTGAGCAGGATGCCGATATTGTTTCTTTCCTCTACCGTCCCGAATATTATAAAATAGAAAACTGGGAAGATGGAAGCCCTTCTGCTGGGCAGGCGGAACTCATCATCGGAAAGCACAGGAATGGAGCCGTTACAGATGTAAGACTTTCGTTCCAATCAAGTTTAGCAAAGTTTTCGGATTTGGATTTATTTGGAACTAATGAGCAGTCTTCTTATGCTCAGCCAAACCAAAATGCTTTTGATAACATCCGAGTAAGTATAGACCCTTCGGCAGCATTTGATTTACCTAAGAATAATCTTTCCGCTTCATCTATGAACGATGAAGATGATATGCCTTTCTAAAAATATGAAGATAGAAATCTATACCGATGGTGCATGTAGTGGCAACCCTGGGAAAGGCGGCTATGGCATCATCATGCAGGCACCAGAGAAAAACTATGAGAAATGTTTTTCGGAAGGGTATCGGCTGACAACCAACAACCGCATGGAACTTCTCGCGGTAATCACAGCTCTGGAAAACCTCAAAGAAGAAGGGCATGATATTCATATTTTTACCGACAGTAAGTATGTAGCTGATGCGGTAAATAAAAACTGGATATTGGGCTGGATAAAAAAGGGTTTTAAAAATGTAAAAAATCCTGACCTGTGGCGGAAATTTATTCCGCTTTTCAGCAAGTACAAACCCGCTATCCACTGGATAAAAGGCCACGCAGGACATCCACAAAATGAAAGAGCCGACCAGCTCGCCGTAGCGGCATCACAAAAGGAAAATCTACTGACAGACACTTTCTTCGAAAAGGAAGAAGAAAATCTTTTTTCGGAATAAAAAAACACCCAGATTATATTCTGGGTGCTTAATTTTTATTTAAACTCTATAACTCCGCCTACTACTTTTTTTACATCTCTGTGTTTCGGGTTGCCGTGGATTTCTATTCTTCCGCCTGCTCTCACAGTGGCATTTACGGATTTGGAAGCGTAGACTTCTGCCTTTCCGCCTGCGTTTACAGTTACAGATACATTTTCGCCCTCGTTGTCATCACCTTTGTATTTTGCGCCAGAGTTCATCACGATTTCCTGAACATCTGCATTCCCTGAAAGTTTTACTTCACCGCCAGAGTTTCCTCTTACATTCAGCTGGTCGACATCTACCCTCATTTGGATTTTAGAACCTTCATTAGCAGTGAGTTTAAGCAAGTTGGTTTTCAATACATCACGAGAAGTAATTTCAGAACCTTGGCTCGCCTGAATATCGCTGAGGTCATTGTAATAAACCTTTACTTTAACATCATCTCCCTGCAGAAGTTTCAGTGTTTTGGTTCGGATTTTTAGTTCTCCGTTTTTATTGATTACTTGGATTTTTGCACTGCCGTCGCCTATGATTTCCACTTTGTTTTTCTTGGATTCTATAAGTTCTACAGAAATCCTGTCATAGACTTTTAGAGAAATAAAATCGCCAACCTCTCTATCATTCTGTGCAAAAGAAAATGCCACACCGAAAAGGAATAAAATTCCTGATAATAAATTTTTCATTATGTTTGATTTTTTTAGTTAGAACGAAAAAAATGAACTTTCATTATGTTTTAAATAAAAAACACCTATTCTACTACAGAATAATCGGTTATTCCAAACCTATTCCCAAACGGATCTTCAAACTCAACAGCATATCCTGTTCTTATTTTGAAAGGTTCTGATAAAAATTTAATTCCGCCTTCTTTCATTTCCTGATACTTACGATTTACATCTTCTACTTCAAACCATATTGTCTGTTTCAAGTCTTTAAATTTGTTTTTATCTTTTAATATTATTGCCGCTTCTTCACCATCAACACTGAATGCTACCATTCCCTTATCCGAAAAATCAAACTTTACTTTTAGTCCTAAATTATTTTCATAATATTTTTTTGCCATTTCCAAGTCATCAACTGGAATAAAAAAATTATCATATTTTTTCATTGTGTTTATTTTTTAGTTAAAAACGAAAAAAGACTTTCATGAAGAAAGTCTTTTGTAATATTTTAAGTAAGCATACCGCCATCTACATTGATAACCTGCCCTGTAACATAGGAAGATAAGTCACTCGCCAAGAATAAGCATGTATTGGCTACATCGGTAGTCTGCCCTCCTCTTTTTAACGGAATGGCATCTCTCCAGCCTTGTACCACTTCTGGGCTTAGTTTCGCTGTCATTTCTGTTTCTATGAAACCTGGCGCCACGGCGTTGCAACGGATGTTTCTAGAACCAAGTTCCAAAGCAACAGATTTAGAAAATCCGATAACACCAGCTTTAGACGCTGCGTAGTTTGCCTGTCCTGCGTTTCCTTTAACACCTACTACAGAAGCCATGTTGATAATAGACCCGCTTCTTGCTTTCATCATAGGTTTGATAGCTGCTTTTGTAAGGTTGAAAACAGAATCCAAATTCACTTTCATGATGATGTCCCACTCCTCTTTGCTCATTCTAAGGAGAAGATTGTCTCGGGTAATTCCTGCATTGTTCACAAGGATATCTATCTGCCCGAAATCTGCGATAACATCGTCTATCAGTTTCTGAGCCTCATCAAAATCGGCAGCGTTAGAGTGGTATTCTTTAGCTGTGGTGATTTTATTTAGGTCTGCTTCTACTTGTTTTGCTAAGTCATCTGGACCGATGTGAGAGAATGCTATTTTAGCTCCCTGCTCTGCAAAAACTTCTGCTATTCTTTTTCCGATACCTGTAGCCGCACCTGTGATGAGGGCTACTTTTCCTTCTAATAATTTCATATTCTTATTATTTTGGTTCAAAATTAAGGATTATTTTTAAAACCTAAAAGATTAGGGATTTATCTTTTGTATTTATTTTGGATGATTTTAAGGTTTTGTTGTTATTTTTTAATAGTAATAGAATTACCTACCACGATGGAGTGTAATATCTATTATAGATTTTACTTACAACTAATAGTCAATTTTGTTTTGAAATTCCACTATATTTTCATTATTATCATATACCATAAATTCAATATTTTCTTTTTGTTTGAGAGTTTCTTTTATAAATTCTCTTACTTCTTCAAGACTTGAAAATACTTTATATACAATTTGATTACTACTCTTATAGTAAATATCAAAATATATATCTAATACAACTCCTGTATTGCTATCTGCCATCAAAACAGCATATTCTGATTTTTTAATTTTAGGAAATTCCATCTGACTACGCTTTAGATGCTATATGCCTTCTATACACATCTAAGTGCGTTTTTTCAAGCACCTCTCCGATGCGGTTCAAACGCTGGGTCTGTGTCATGGCGGTATCTTCTTGGTGATTATCTTCATGCATCGTAATCTGTCCATTTCCCTCGACAGAGAAATACTCATACCAGTTCACTGGCACATCATGCCAAGAGCCATCACCACCAAATTTACTAATATACGAAAGACGAGGTTCTGAACGGAAACCATGAGCCATGACATCTATCATCGTGCTGCCATCGTTCTGCACCTTTGCGGAAGTTTTCAAGACGCATTGCGTCACGCAGTCAGGATGTTTGAAACGCTCCTGCCCCCAGAAATTAGCCAGTGCTTCATGCTCCCAGAACGAACTTCTCTGCTCCATATCACGCCCATAAATATCCTTATGCGACCGTATCTGCTGATACATCGGCACACATAATAACGGCGCAAAACTAAAATAAATCGCTCGGAAATATCTTGCATTAATTTCGTAAAAATCTTTCTTGGCTCTTTCAAAATCAAAATTACAATACTGATCTGGGTTCATATCGAGATCCAGCTCTTGTATATGCAAAGGCGTGATGGTGTTTATCATACGATTTTTATCAAAGTTAAAATCATCACCATAGCCATTGGTATTATCCCGCAAAAGCGCCATCATACTCTGCTGTGCCAATGGCGTGAAGAGTAAGGCGAACTGCTGGTTGTTATTACGGTTACTTGTATTGAATGCGACCTCAAATTCCTCATTCGTCAGCATGGCAAAGTCTCCATCTGTCAGATTACGAGCTTTACGCTTTAGCCAGAATTTATCCCATTTAAAGCGAAGCGAACCTTCCTTACCTGCCAATCCACTTGGCTTGCGATTAAATATCAAATCGGGCGCAGCTGTATTACCATAGATAAGGCGGGTACGCTCATAATACTCGGGATAAGGCGCTGTCACACTCGCACGCAATGTCTCTGAATGACTCACAGTGCGGGATTTCCCATCCGAATCAGTTTCCCTTGTCGTCCAGTAAATGGTTTTCTCGCCGTAGTAGGTCTTCTGTCCCATTTCCATTTTTCGTGTTCTACAAATGACAAACGGATTACCATTGATAAGTCCAGAATGGGAATAAAGCACCGAACGCTCTGCATTAAAGGAATCATTCCAGCCGTATGTAGCACGAAGGTCGGCCAATCGCTGTGTGGTAAAATATGGATCAAATTCCAGCCTTGGTACAGTTTTCGACATCATTCGTGTCAGAATATCCCAGTCGTAGAGTTTATTTAGTTCAGCCATTTGCTCCCATGCTGTATTTCTCAAATCATCTACTTTCTTGGCTAAATCATTTCGCTCATTTCGTAAAGACTTCAAGGTAGGATGTACCTTTACCAAAAGAAAGACAACCGCCAAGACTGAGCCGCCGCCTATTAATAAGAGCTGCTCCATCGGGAACTCATTTCTCTTAATATAGACAACAGGAAATCCTATCACCGCACCTATCCACAGGATGACACATAATACCTTCCATCGTGTGATGCGGCTTGCTATATCTGCCATGTCTGCCTCGCCTTTATAAATCTGCTGGCATGTAGTACGATTTGCTTCTACATCAACCTGTGCTTCGTGAGCAAGCGCATCGAAGGTTTCTTCCGCCACCTTCTTAAACTTGTCACGAAAGGTATTGATGTATTCGTTTAATGGGTCATAGATATCCTGAATCATCTATATTCCAAAGTCTTAGAAGAATTTACCTCTTGCTGCCTCGCGTGTTTCGGCTGATGCTGTAAATGGTATACGCGTGGTGTAACCCTGCTGTGCTGCTACAATCATCTTTGTAGGCCATGAGAAAATATCTGTATTCCACTGCGTTACACGGCTGTTATACACAGTTCGTGCTGCTGTTATCTCGCGCTGTAAGTAGCTGTTCTGCTGCATCGCATCAGCAATGGCATTGTGTGCCTTTAATTCTGGGTAAGCCTCAACCTGTGGGAAAAGTCTACCGAAAGCAGTGTTAATCTGTGCATTCACATCACTTCTGTTGTCCTCATTTACACTGCCACTACGAAGAGCTGCCACTGTTTTCATCACATCTTTGTCAAGGTCAACAGCTCGCTCAACAAGTCCTACGACATTCTGAAGTATCTGTACTCTTTGTTCTAAATAATTGTCAATATTAGATGCCTCTGCCTGAATGCGTTGTTCCAACTGCTGGAAATAATTACGAGCTGATATCTTCATAAAGATGAAAATAACACCTGGCAAGATGCCCAGCAGACAGCCCACACCACCAACAAGCAAAGGATTCTGCAGCGTACTGCCCATAACCAGCACATACAATAGTACCAATATCGGTATCACAACCCATAATGCTATCTGAAAAAGAGTAGAGCCAAAGCCTATCTCGACAGGCAGCTGTCTATCTATCACATGTACATCTCGTCCTGAATTATTTACAGGTCCTGTCACTTCGTCTAACAAATTTGCCATAACTTTTAAATATATAGTTTTTGTTTTATTATTTTATCAAAGATACATTTTTTTCTTAAAATTTTGGTAAATCTACTGCCTATATCTAATCTTTTACTTTAATAAATTCCTCACGGATATTCAAAACCAAAATAAATTTTACACAGCTTATCTTGGTCAAAAGTATATTCAGCAAAATAAATTGGCAAATTATACTTTTCTAAAAAATGAGACTTTTCATAATCTGAGATTTCATACCGAAGAACATGATTAGTTTCTACAAAAATATTTCCTTTTATCTTTATCAAATCCTTTTTAGAAATACCTAATTTTATTCCGCTTTCCGTGAAAAAGTTTGCATATTTAGTAGGATTTGGGATAGTTTTCTTATCATATGGACTTATTTCTGCTTGATAAAATTCGTTTCTTTTCATTCCATAGAAAAGATAAAGTTTAAGGATTTCAGTTTTATTTTCATTAGTAAAAATAGCATAGGGCAATGCTTCTTTACCCTCTATAACATTGTATTTCAAATCACTATATCCCAAAACTACAGCAGTAGTATCTGATAATTTTATATCATTGATACTTATATCTGGCACAATGTTATCCTTATATGTTTCATTCTTTGTATCCTTACAATTCGTAAAAAGCATAAAAATTATACCTACAAAATAGAATGTTTTCATAATTATTACTTTTTAAATGTTTTATATTGATTATAAGAATATTATGGAAGCAGAAATGTTTTTTCTTCTTGTTTGGATAGAATAAAATCTCCTAATTTTAATTTCAAAGTATCCTTTCTTATAGAGTAACCATTGATATGGTCATATCTATCGTAATTTTGCAAAACTTCTTCCACTCCATTTTCAGATTTCCTTATTTGGATATATGACTGACTAGAAGCATTGGAGGGAATATGATATATTTTAATTGTATAGTTTTTATTCGGAATGCTGATTGCTTCTATTTCTTTGAATTCCTCATCAAAAATAGCAAAAGTTGATAACTTGTAAATCCCAAATAATAGTAAAAATACCGCCACTATTCCTAAAAGTGTTTTTGTATTTTTCATAGTTATTTATCTGTTTTCTGAAATGGTGAGTTTGGTATTTTTCCTTTAATTCGTTTCCCTTTGAAAAAAAGAGCAGCATCTGGTTCTTGTAAAAGGGGTTTTCTCCATACAAATATTGAATCATTCTTATATTCCACCATAAAAAGGCGATATTTATTATTCTCTAAATAATCAATAATTCCTATTGGGTAATTTCCCTTTCTGTCTTCTATAACAAAAATTATTCTTTCCTTTCCATCAGATGCTTTGTCTAATGAATGTATTATCAGTTTCTTTTCATCTTCTTCATTATAGTAAGTCAAATGGTTAAATAGATATTCTATATCTGAATAATTGTCATTTCTGTCTTCGCTATATTTCTTTTTCCCATTTGCAATTTCATATTCTAAATGAAAGTCTGGGTCATCTATGGTTGGATTTAAATATAGATAAGTAACCACAAGCCCTGCCACAGAAATCACAGCCAGAAGCAAAAATAATGCTCTTTTTAAATTCTTTTTCATTGCTAAATCTGGTTATTCACCACTAAAACCATTTCGCCTTTTAGGGTTTTACTTTTGGAAAATTCTATGAGTTCTTCTATGGTTCCGCGTTTGGTTTCCTCAAATTTTTTGGAAATTTCTCGGCTGAGGCTGATTTTCGTTCCCTCTCCGAAAAATTCCTTTATCTGCTCCAGTGTGGTGTTTATCTTGTGCGGGCTTTCGTAGAGAACTATCGTTTTTTTCTCCTCTGCCAGCTGTTTCAGTTTTGTCTGTCTTCCCTTTTTCTGTGGTAAAAATCCCACGAAAAAAAACTCATTATTAGGCAGTCCAGAAACCACCAGCGCTGGCACGAAAGCCGTAGCACCAGGTAGACACTGCATTTCTACCTCGTTGTCCGCACATGCCTTCGCCAGCAGATATCCAGGGTCAGAAATTCCAGGCGTTCCTGCATCGGTAATGATAGCGATATTCTGACCATTTTTCAGGTCTTCTATAACTTTAAGTGTCGCTTGATGTTCATTGTGTAAGTGATATGATTTCAATGGTTTAGAAATTTCAAAATGTTTGAGTAAAATTCCCGAAGTCCGTGTATCTTCACAAAGAATATAGTCCACTTCTTTCAAAATTTTTACTGCCCGAAAAGTCATATCTTCCAGATTGCCAATAGGCGTAGGAACAAAATAAAGTATACCACTCATAAATTCTTTTATTAAAATTGTTTAAATTTGGGATTTAATTTTGAATTTTTCACATCAAAATCAAAAGGCTAATTTACAATGTTTTTAGAAAATACAATCAATCACGCCAAACAAAGCGGTTGGATGGAGGTTATCTGCGGTTCTATGTTTTCTGGAAAAACTGAAGAACTCATCAGAAGACTCCGCCGTGCAGAGATGGCTGGACAGCAGGTAGAAATCTTCAAACCCAAGCTGGACACCCGCTATGCCGATGAAGAGGTAGTCTCTCACAACCAAAATAAAATAAAAAGCACTCCCGTAGAAACTCCCGATGAGATTCTACTCCTAGGGTCTAACTGCGATGTGGTGGGCATAGATGAGGCACAGTTTTTCGATGAAAGCATTGTAGAAATAGCCAATCAGCTGGCGAACAACGGCGTTCGTGTGGTGATTGCTGGGCTGGATATGGACTACATGGGAAGGCCTTTTGGGCCGATGCCCAACCTGATGGCTACAGCAGAATATGTTACAAAAGTCCACGCCATCTGCAAGAAAACAGGAAATTTGGCGAATTATTCCATGAGAACCTCAGGGAGTGATGATTTGGTACAATTAGGAGAAACAGACAGCTACGAAGCTGTGAGCAGAAAAGTTTTTACAGAAGAAGTTTTGAATAAAAAACAATGATATACAGCACATTACAAATTTCGCAACTTACAGATTCTAAACTGATTGGGAATCCAGATATTCTCATCAGCAATATCTCTTTTGACAGCCGAAATCTTTATTCTATTTCGGATACGGCGTTTATTGCCATTAACACCAAAAATAATTCTGGCGAAAAATACATTTCTTCCGTAGTAGAAAAAGGTGTGAAAGTCATTATTTCTGAAAACTACCATCCTGAATACGAAGATATTACATGGATTATCACCAAAAATTCCATTGAATTTTTACAAATTTTAGCTAAAAAACATTTAGAAAATTCACATTTAGAAAACACCATCGGCATTACAGGAAGTAACGGCAAAACCATTGTAAAAGAATGGCTTTATCAGTGTCTTTGGGATGAATATTCCACGGTGAAATCTCCCAAAAGTTTCAACTCGCAGATTGGGCTTCCTATCTCGCTGCTGCAAATCAATGAGGAACACCAGCTGGGAATCTTTGAAGTCGGAATTTCTAAACCGAGTGAAATGGCGAAATTGGAAAATATTTTCGCTCCGAAAATCGGCGTTTTGACGCACATCGGCTCTGCTCATTCTTCTAATTTTAAAAACGAAGAAGAACTGATAAACGAAAAAATTATTCTTTTCAAAGAAAGTGAAACTATTATTTATAACGGAGATAATGAATTGGTTTATAATTTAGTAAATCAACTTTATTCAAGTAAAAATTTAATTAGTTTCGGACTAAATCAAAGAAATGATGTCCGTATTTCTTCCGATTATAAAAATCCTAATAAACGCATCGGGATAAAATATTTTGATGAAGAAATCAGTATTTCTCTCCAAAAACGAGATGAGGCTACACTTTCCAATATTCTAGCGGTTGCAGCTGTTTTAAAATCACTGAAAATCTCCAATGAAAAAATTGTGACCAAAATCCAAGACCTGCATTCAGTGGAGATGCGTCTGGAAAGTGTGAACGGCATTAGAAGTAATCTGATTATCAATGATTCTTTTAATCTGGATTTGGATTCGTTAATCATTGCATATCAGTTCATTAACCAATATCAAAAGCAGAAAAAATCGCTCATTCTTACAGATATTTTGGACACGATAGAAGAGAACGAAATATTGTATAAAAAAGTAGCGGAACTTACCAACGAGCAGGATTTTGAAAATATCATTCTCATCGGTGAACATATCACGAAGTATAAAGATTTGTTTTCAGGGAAAGTCAAAATCTTTGACAATACTCAGGAACTTATAGACAGCCAGTATCTCAATACGATTGAAAATCAGCTCATTTTATTAAAGGGAGCGAGGGTTTTTGAAATTGAAAAAATCAAAAAACTTTTAGAATTACAGAAGCATGATACTACGCTTGAAGTAAATCTTAATGCCATCGTGCATAATATAAACATTCACAAGAATTTACTGAAACCAGAGACAAAAGTCTGTGCGATGGTGAAAGCTTTTTCCTATGGACTGGGCGGCTACGAAATTGCCGAATATCTACAGCATCACCACATTGATTATCTGGGAGTTGCCTATGCAGATGAGGGAGTTGATTTACGGAAAAACGGTGTGACTACACCTATCCTTGTGATGAATCCTGAGCAGAGCAGCTATGACACCATCATAGATTATCATCTGGAGCCAGAGATATACAGTCTGAGGGTTTTGGATTTATTTGGGAAACAGCTCCAAGCGAAAGGAATCCAAGAGACCTACCCTATCCATATCAAGATAGAAACAGGAATGCATCGCCTTGGTTTTAAAGAAGATGAAATAGATGATTTGATTAATTCCTTGAAAAAATACAATGTCAAAATAGCGAGTATTTTCAGCCATTTATCTTGCGCGGATGTTCCCAAAGAAAAGGAATATACACTGCACCAGCTGGAAACCTTTGAGCGAGTTTCAAGTAAAATCATCCAAAATATTGATTATAAACCTATTAGGCATATTCTCAATACAGCGGGAATTATCAATTTCACTGAGTATCAATATGATATGGTAAGAATAGGCATTGGGATGATGGGCATTTCCTGCGCTGCTGAAATAGAAAAACAGCTCCAAAATGTGGCTACATTTAAAACCGTGATTTCTCAAATTTCCAAAGTAGAAAAAGGAGATTCCATAGGATACAGCAGAAAATATATCGCAGAAAAAGATACCAGAATCGCCACCATTCCGATAGGCTATGCAGACGGCATTACTCGGCTGATAGGAAACAAAAAAGGATTTGTCATCATCAAAGGGCAGAAAGTTCCCATCGTGGGAAATGTGTGTATGGATATGCTCATGGCAGATTTGGGCGAAATTCCTGCAAAGGAAGGTGATGAGGTTGTTATATTCAATTCCTGTAAGACTTTGGAAGAGTTTGCAGACTATTGCCAAACCATTCCTTACGAGGTTCTTACTTCCATTTCACGAAGAGTTAAAAGAATTTATATAAAAGATTGATTATGAAAAAGTTACTTCAAATATTTATAATAATGTTTTCTTTGACTTTGTATAAAACTCAGGTAAAAGAAAACATAAAAATTCCGAAAAACCCAAAAATAGGGCTGTCTCTGGCGGGCGGCGGCGCGAAAGGTTTTGCCCATGTAGGCGTGTTGAAAGTGATAGACTCACTGGGAGTAAAAATAGACTACATCTCTGGAACCAGCATGGGAGCGATAGTTGGAGGGCTTTATGCATCGGGCTATTCAGCAAAGGAAATAGAAAAAATCATTAAAGAAACTGATTTTTATGAAATTCTTGCCAATGAAAAAGACCGAAAAGAAACTCCATTTTTTGATAAAAATAATGACAAATACCTGCTGAATATTCCTTTTGAAAAAGGTAAATTCAATGTCTTGCCAAAAGCCATTTCACAAGGACAAAAAAATCTTTTCCTTTTGAAAGATTTGTTTAACAATGTTTCTAATGTTACAGATTTTTCAAAGCTGAATATTCCTTTTATGTGCGTGGCAACCAATCTAGAAAATGGAAAAGTAAAAATTTTTGAAAAAGGAGACTTGGTGAATTCTATCATGGCAAGTTCCGCCTATCCTTCGCTGATAAATCCCGTGAAAATAAATGACAGTCTGTATATAGATGGTGCGATGACAGTAAATTTCCCATCAAAACCACTTAAAGAGAAAGGAATGGATATTGTCATCGGTGTGGATTTAAGTCTTCCTCTTGCGAATAAAGATGAGCTAAATTCGGCTATAAAGATTTTGGACCAAGTGATAGATTTCACTATACAAAACGAAAATAAAGTTCAGTATAAAAATACAGATATAAGAATTCATCCTAATCTAAAAGGATATTCTTCCACAAGCTATGGCGACAAAGAAAAAATCCTAAATTTAGGATATGAAGAGGCTAAAAAATACATCGACATACTCAATAAATTACCAAAAAGAGATTCCCTACCAAAAATGATGAGCAAACCTGTCTATGCTAATGTTTATAAAGTAGACAGCCTTGTTTTGGTGAATAGTAAGATTTTTAATGAATCTTATGTAAAAGGGAAAATGAACCTTAAAATTCCTTCTCTGCAGACTTATGCTGGAATAAACCAAATGATTGATAAATTATACGCTACCAATAATTATAAACTTATCAATTATGACCTGATGCAGGATAAAGGAAAAAATATTTTAAAGCTGGAATTGGAAGAAGATGATGCTAGGTTTATGCTAAAATTTGGCCTGCATTATGATGAAGTTTTCAAAACAGGACTGCTCATCAATACAACCATCAAAAGGTTTTTATTCCAAAACTCTATTCTCTCCCTCGATGCTATCGTAGGAGGAAATAAGCCGAGATATTATTTTAATTATTTTGTAGATAATGGCTACTTCCCTGGGTTTGGGATTTATTCTTCTGGGATGAGCCTACAGCTTAATGATGATAATAGAAATGAAATAGGAAAATGGAAATGGTTTAGAAATGAGATTTATCTTCAATCTATTTGGAAAGATAGATACGCCATAGGAGGAGGAATGAGCCATGATTATTTTGAATCCAAAATAGGAACTACCCGCTATGATAATGAAAAAAACTTTCTCAATCCTTATGTTTTCATTAAAAGTGATACGAGGAATGACAAGGATTTCTCATCAAGAGGTTTTTACCTTAATATAGAAGGAAAATTATTGGATATTTTTAATAAAAAAATTGAAAAACAGATTTTCCAAACCAAAGCTGACATCCGAATGAGTTTTCCTATTTCCAGCCGTGTGACTTATAGGCTGAATCTTTTTGGAGGATTAACTTTTGGAAAAGATGTTCCATACTATTATCATTTCTACCCAGGTGGAATTTTTGAGCAGAATTTAGTCAATTTTGTAAGTTTCCAAGGCTATCAGTTTGGGAATTTTGCCACGGATAATCTTATCGTTGCTGGGAATGATTTTCAGTTTAGAATTAAGAAAAATTATTTCATCACAGGACATGTTAATTTTATGAATACCTTTGATGAGCATAAAATAAATCATATTCTAAAAGTAGGTGATGTTTCTGGTGGAATTACTGCTGGATACAAATCTCCTTTTGGGCAAATAAAACTAAATTATAGCAAAGCTATGAATAAAGGAAAAGGAATTTTTAGTGTGATTTTAGGACATTGGTTCTAATTTTTAGAAATAAATAAAGCAGAATGATACAGTATTTTTTTGAAAATGTAGAGGAAATTTCCCTTCCTGAAAATTGTTCAGAATGGATTGAAAAACTTATTTTAAATGAAGAAAAAAAAGTAGGAAATATCAATTATATTTTCTGTAATGACGAATACTTGCTAAAAGTAAATCAGGATTTTCTTAATCATGATTATTATACGGACATCATCACTTTTGACTATGTAAAAGGTAAAACTATAAGCGGAGATATTTTTATATCTTTGCCACGCATTTCGGAAAATGCCTCTACCCTATCCAGTGGTTTTGAAAAAGAATTACTACGGGTTCTGGCTCACGGTGTTCTTCACCTTTGCGGATATAAAGACAAATCCGATGAAGAAGAAAAAGAAATGAGAGCGAAAGAAGATTTTTATATCAATTTATTTTAATGTTTCCCGTGAAACATTTTTATTATTTATAAACTTATTTACAATATATGATAAACAAAATATACGATGTAATCGTAGTAGGTGGAGGACACGCAGGCTGTGAAGCAGCAGCAGCAGCAGCGAATCTCGGCTCTAAAACTATGCTGGTTACTATGAACATGCAGACCATCGGACAGATGAGCTGTAACCCTGCGATGGGCGGAATAGCAAAAGGACAAATCGTTCGTGAAATAGATGCACTTGGCGGGTATTCTGGAATTATAGCCGATAAATCTGCTATCCAGTTTAAGATGCTTAACCTATCAAAAGGACCTGCCATGTGGTCGCCACGAACTCAAAACGACAGAATGCTCTTTGCAGAAGAATGGAGATTAGCTTTAGAAAACACTCCTAACCTTGATTTTTTCCAAGATATGGTGAAAAATATCATTATAGAAAATGGTAAAGTAGCGGGAGTAATTACCAACATTGGTGTAGAAATCCGTGGAAAAGCAGTAGTTCTTACCAATGGAACTTTTCTAAATGGACTGATACATATCGGAGAAAAACAATTCGGCGGTGGAAGAATGGGCGAACCAAAAGCCTTTGGAATTACAGAACAATTAGTAAGTTTAGGTTTCCAAGCAGGAAGAATGAAAACAGGAACGCCTGTAAGAATAGATGGAAGAAGTCTAGATTATTCCAAAATGGAGGAACAAAAAGGCGATGAAAATCCACAAAAATTCTCTTACCTTGATACTCCTAAACTCAAAGAACAAAGAAGCTGCTATATCACTTACACAAACGAAACTGTACATGATATTCTCCGCTCTGGGTTTGATAGAAGCCCGATGTTCAACGGAACTATACAAAGTATAGGACCAAGATACTGCCCAAGTATAGAGGATAAAATCAATCGTTTCGCTGAACGAAACAGACACCAGCTTTTCGTAGAACCAGAAGGCTGGAAAACTGTTGAAATCTATGTGAATGGTTTCAGCTCTTCGCTTCCAGAAGATATTCAGGCCAAAGCACTAAGACATGTACCAGGTTTTGAAAATGCTAAAATATTTCGCCCAGGCTACGCTATAGAGTACGACTACTTCCCTCCTACTCAACTGAAACATACTTTGGAAACCAAACTGATTGAAAATTTATTTTTCGCTGGACAAATCAACGGAACCACTGGCTACGAAGAAGCAGCAGGACAAGGTCTGATTGCAGGAATCAATGCACATAATAAAGTTCACGGCAAATATGAATTTACCCTCAGCAGAGATGAGGCTTATATAGGTGTACTGATAGACGACCTCATCACAAAAGGAACAGAAGAACCGTACCGTATGTTCACCTCAAGAGCAGAATACAGACTACTTCTAAGACAAGATAATGCCGATATTCGTCTGACTGAAAAATCTTATAACATAGGTTTAGCATCAGAAGAAAGACTCAGAAAAGTAGAAGAAAAAATTAAAAAGTCTGGAGAACTGGAAGAATTCCTTAAAGAATTATCATTAAAACCAAATGTTATAAATCCTATTCTTGAAGAAAACGAAAGCAATCCTGTAGACCAAGCATACAGAGCATCTCAAATTTTAACTCGTCCTAACATAAATTTAGAAAAACTTTCTAAAATAGAAATCATAGGAAATAAAGCGAGAGAATATTCTGAAGAGATACAAGAGCAAGCAGAAATCAATATAAAATACAAAGGCTACATAGAAAAAGAAAAAGAAAATGTAGCAAAACTCCAAAGAATGGAAAATATAAAAATTCCAGAGGATTTTGATTTTAGCAAAGTAGCTTCGCTTTCTTCGGAAGCTCTACAAAAGATGAATAATATTCGCCCAAAAAATATCGCACAGGCTTCCAGAATATCAGGAGTGTCACCAGCGGATATTAATGTCTTATTAATTTATTTAGGAAAATAATGTCACAATGTTTCACATGAAACATTGTGATTGTTTTATAAAAAATTAAAATGAAAATAAAAGACCACTTTCTCTCACAGGAAGAATTTGAAATTATAGAAACAGAAATCCAAGGGATTTATAAAACTTCTCCCCTGCCCGATGATTTAGGAAAATATTATGAAAGTAAAAATTATATTTCGCATCATCAGGATTCGGGAAGTTTGAAAGAAAAAGTATATAAATTTTTACAGAAGTTTAATCTCAATTATAAAAAAAATATAATCAAGAATGAAATAGGAACTCATCTGAAAATATTAGACTACGGATGCGGCGCAGGAGAATTTGTAAAATTTATAGAAAACGAATACACCACTTTCGGATTTGAGCCAAATGAAAATGCAAGAAATTTTGCAAAACAAAAATCCGAAAAAACGATTTTTATTTCCAATCCAGAACTCACAGAAATAGAAAACGAAAGTCTAGATGCTATCACCCTATGGCATGTTTTCGAGCATATAGAGGAAAGGGAAAAATACCTGAAAATTTTTCATGAGAAATTAAAACCAAATGGACTTCTCATCATTGCCGTTCCGAACCACACTTCCTACGACGGAAAAAAATACAAAGAATTTTGGGCTGCCTATGATGTACCAAGACACATTTGGCATTTCTCAAAATCAGGAATGGAAAAATTGATGAATAATGAAAATTGGAAAATCAGAAAAATAAAACCTCTCCTGCTCGATTCTTATTATATCTCCATGCTAAGTGAAAAATATAAGAAAAATCCTCTTTTTTGGCTTTTTGGAGCGATTCACGGAGCGATTTCTAATTTTAAAGCATCAAAAACGGGTGAATTTTCAAGTTTGATATATATTATCGAAAAAACTTAGAAAATGGATTTTTAATAGGTTTATTAAAGCCAATTTTTTACTCAAAAATAACTTTTTCAAGAAAATTTTAAATTAAAATAAAATATCATGTTTGAATTTTTTAGCGACATATCAAAAATTAAATTTGTAGGAGAGCTGACCGTGGATGTTGTTTTTCTACGACTTCTATTGGCTATTATTTTTGGAGGGCTTGTCGGCATCGAAAGAGAAAGAAAACACAAACCCGCTGGATTCAGAACTTACATTCTCGTATGTTTCGGTGCAGCGATAGTTTCGATGGTACAAGACCAACTAAGACTAAATATTTACGGCTTTGAAAAAGATTTCAAAGGTCTTGCAGCAATCATGAAAACGGACTTGGGGCGTCTTGGGGCGCAGGTTATCAGTGGAATAGGTTTCCTAGGTGCAGGAAGTATTATCAAAGAAAAAGGCGAAGTGGGTGGACTGACCACGGCGGCTGGAATCTGGGCAACTGGCTGCGTAGGCTTAGGAATTGGCTGGGGATTTTATAACATTGCCATCATTGCTATTATTTTTATGCTCATCATTATGATAGCACTGAAAAAGGTAGAAACTGTTTTTATGAAAAAATCTTCTAATTTGATTTTTGAAATTGAAATTGATGAGAATACTGAAGTTTCAGAAATAATTTCCGAATGCTATGCTGTTTTTCTACAAAAAGAAATAAACATCAATAAAGTTGATAAAAACCTGAAAAACAATATTATAACATTCAATGCGACCACCGAAGAAAGTAATAACAACATCGCCGAAATCGTGATGATTCTTTCCTCAAAAAATAATATAAAATCAGTAAAAGATATGAGTATTTAATATTCTTTAAATTTGTCTATCAAAAAACATAATAAAAATGATTCCTACACAAGAACAAATTGAGCAATTAGTTGCTGACCTTAATGCCATTACGCAACGGGAGATGATTCGTATCAAACTATCCTTATCTGATAGTTTAGCACTTACCGATAGCAAATTTGGCGGCATGCCCTATATCCCAAAAGAAAGTTCATTACCTACAAGTGCTGAAGGCAAACCACTCTTTATGCTGGCGCAAATTAACTGTGAACAACTACCCGAAAACAATATCTATCCTAAAAAAGGTCTATTGCAGTTCTGGATAGCAAAGGATGATTATTTTGGAGCAGATTTTAAAAATCTTTGTCAAAACAATACCAAAAAAGTGCTTTATTTCCCTGAATTTTCAGATAATCTTCCTGTGGAACAGATTAAGGAACTCTACGAAAAAGCTATTTTATCAAAGGAAATAGGAAAAAATTTTATCGGACAAGAATATGAAATTGAACTTCCTTTTGACCCGAATAAAAGTTTGGCTCTGAATTTTGAAAGCACTCACGAAAGTATTTCTTTTCAAGACATAAACTTTAACAAATTAATAGTAGAAAAATGGAATGAAACTTTTCCTAATAAAATTTCAGGATTTTGGGGATTATCTAAAGAAATACTAAGTATTTTTTACAAATTTCTTTCCACTGGTTTTGGGCATAAAATAGGCGGCTATCCTGATTTTGCACAAGAAGACCCAAGAGAGGAAGACGATCCTCATAAAATACTTTTATTACAAATCAATTCTGAATACAATAATGATTTTTCTATCTCATGGGCTGACGGCGTGGCTAACTTTTTTATAAGTCCAGAAGATTTGGCAAAATGCCAGTTTGATGATGTAATGTATAATTGGGATTGTACTTAATAAATTTTCATGTATATAAAATATTTTTGAGTAAAATATTCATAAAAAAAGCGAACCCTAAAATTTAGAGTTCGCTTCTTTATTATAATTACAATTATTTATTAATAGCTGATATTCCTGGAAGTTCCAGTCCCTCAAGGCTTTCCAGCATCGCTCCACCCCCTGTGGATACATAAGAAACCTTATCTGCGTAGCCAAACTGCTTCACGAATGCCACGCTGTCCCCTCCCCCTACGAGAGAAAACGCGCCAACTTTAGTAGCTTCTGCTATGCTGTCTCCCAAAGCCTTAGTTCCTTCAGCAAAATTAGACATTTCAAAAACTCCCAAAGGACCATTCCAAAGAATAGTTTTGGAACTCATAATCACATCATTATTTATTTTTTGTGACTTACTTCCTACATCCAGCCCCATCCAGCCGTCTGGAATTTCATTTGCTGCCACTTCTTTTCTTTCGGCATCATTATTAAACTCTTTCGCTGCGATAACATCCACAGGAATATAAACTTTAACATTCTGATTTTTAGCCTTTTCTAAAATTTCTAAAGCCAAATCCAGCTTGTCATCTTCCACCAAAGAATTTCCTACATTTCCGCCCTGCGCTTTGATAAAAGTGAAAGCCATTCCACCACCGATAATCAGATTATCCACCACTGGCAGAATATTTTCTATAATAGTGATTTTGGTAGAAACTTTAGAACCTCCAAGTATCGCCGTAATAGGCTTTTCGCCAGAGTGAAGGACTTTATCTATCGCTTCTAATTCTTTCGCCATAAGCAGCCCGAAAAACTTAGTCTGAGGGAAAAATTCAGCAATTACAGCCGTAGAAGCATGCGCTCTGTGAGCCGTACCAAAGGCATCATTCACATACGCATCACCTAACTTGGCTAACTTTTCTGCAAATGCTTTGTCTCCTTTTTCTTCCTCGTTATAGAATCTAAGGTTTTCTAATAAAAGAATTTCTCCGCTTTTTAGCTCAGAAGCCAGTTTTACAGCCTCCTCACCGATGCAGTCCTCAGCGAACTTCACCGATTTACCCAAAATTTTTTCTATCTCAGAAAGAATGTGTTTTAGTGAGTATTTATCGTTTTTCTCTCCTTTTGGTCGTCCTAAATGCGTCATCAGGATAACCGAACCGCCATCGGAAAGAATTTTTTCAATAGTAGGTTTTACAGCTATGATTCTGGTATTATCCGTTACCTTTAGGTTTTCATCCTGAGGGACATTGAAGTCTACTCTTACCAAGGCTTTTTTACCAGAAAAATCAAATTGTTTAATCGTTTTCATATGTACATATTTTTATTTGATTACTTTTTGCAAAGTTAAATTATAAATTCGTCCAATAAAAATTTTAGCCGACAAAAAATTCCCCAAACATCACACTATTACAATATTCATTTTTTCTATTTAATTTAAAAAAGATATATGATGTATATTGTTATACAGCTGGGTTTAGTGGATAAATTTTTTATGAAAGTTTAGCACAAATATTTTAGCTGAAATTCATAGATAATTCACATCATAAAGCATTGATTTTAAATTTATAAAAAAGCTTATCAACATTCGTGAATAAGTCTGAAATAAAGACAATGTGACCAAGTGTAATGTGAATAAGCTTATTCAAAAACAAATGTTTTTATTTGAAAATAATTCTTGACTTGTGGGAAAATTTTTCTCATTAGAATTTTATTTCGGATTTCAAAATATTTTTTCTTGGAAGTTTTCCACATGGAATAAAGATAGTTTTTCCTCATTAGCCACAGACATTGTTAATAAAAAAATCAGATTCAGTTTTTGAGGCTGAATCTGATGAAAAGTACCTATATAGCTTGGTTTTTATTTCGTAGTAATTGTTATAAAAGAATCATCGTTTTTGAATTTAAATCCTTTTTTCCTTACATCATCTACATTAAACTTTATTTCTACCGTGTTGTTATTTACTTTTCTTACCAAATCATGTTTTCCTTCTATTTTCTTTATTTCTGAATTGAAATGGAAAGTTACCCGATAGTCTTTAGTAAATATCATCCAATCTAAATCAGATTCTTGATCTTTATTTTTTTTGACGAGTATATCATTTAATACAGAAGTATTTATTTTCAGGGTTTTTCCGTCCCATTCATTTCTGGAGAACAAATCAAGAATTGGTAAGGATTTTTCCTCTTTTTTATTGAACATAATGGACAATTCTTTATTAGTCAGTTTATCAGTTTTAAAGGAAATATCTGTCAGATCATCCTTATCATAGCTGCCTTTTACATATATTTTTTTCATTACTGCTATGGTGTCTGGAGCGGTGATTCTTTCTTTTTTATCCTTTTTTAGGTTCATCTCATACAAGCTGGTCCATTCTTTTGGGAGGTCATCTTTATCTTTCTTACCCTTCTTATTCTCATCTTTAAAGATTTTCGCTGCTTCTTTCCCATCGATGTCCATTTTTATACTCTGTGTTTTGTCTTTGTGCAGGGTAACATCAGCGGTTACATTACACGAAACCAAGGTCATCACTAGACCTATTATCCAAAAATAAATCTTATTTTTCATTACAATAAATTTTTGTTTAAATTTAATAAAAAAATTGGAACAAATTCATATAAAATTCATCCCAATTTTTTCTTTCTTATTTGTTGTAAAATTCCTCTACTTTGTCCCAGTTAATCACTTCAAAAAATGCACTGATGTAGTCTGGTCTTCTGTTTTGGTAATTTAGATAATATGCGTGTTCCCAGACATCTATCCCTAGAATAGGCGTTCCAGAGCAGCCAGCATTCGGCATCAGCGGGTTATCCTGATTCGGAGTAGAACAGATTTCTACTTCGCCGTTTTCTTTCTTATACAGCCAAGCCCATCCAGAACCGAATCTTGTCTTAGCAGCCTCTGAAAAATCAGTTTTGAATTTCTCAAAACCTCCATAGTTTTCTATTGCTTTTTTCACATTTCCCACAGGTTCTTTTGCGCCGTTGGGAGTTAGAATTTCCCAGAAAAGAGAGTGGTTATAGTGTCCTCCTCCATTGTTTCTCAGCGCGGGTGCATCTGCCACCTTGCAGATTTCTTCTATGCTTTTCCCTTCTAGGTTGGTTCCCTCTATAGCTTTATTAAGATTATCTATATACGCCTGATGATGCTTGGTATGGTGGATTTCCATAGTTTTGGCATCTATTATAGGTTCTAGTGCATCGTATGCATAATCTAGTTTAGGTAAGTTAAATGACATAATATATTCTATTTAAAAATTCCGCCAAAAGTAAATAAAAATCAAATATTATAATCAATTTTCCCAAGAGATTTTATCAATGATTGAAATATATGCACTAACTTTGAGATAAATTTTAAGCATAATTTTTGTGATTTTTTTAATTGATTTTAAATTCAAAAAATGATGAAAAAAAGATTATTTTACAGCATTTTTCTATTGATGATTTTATTTTCTTGTGAAAGAATGATAGACAACTATTGGAAGGAACAAGAAAGAAAAAACTACATCTCGCCCTATATGGGAACTTGGATAGGAACTTACACAGGAGATGAAAGAGGGACTTTCACTTTGGAAGTATCAAAAAGCGGCTATATGAAAAGAGTAACAAGGACTTCGGGAACTTTTTATGAAGAACAAAGCATGGGCTGTGTGATGCATGATGGAACATTGCAGCAGGTGTATTCAGGAGATTCTAAATTTATGATTCAAGGAAGTCTGCGCTTCGGTAAAGGCGAGTGGAAAAAAGAGGGACAAAGAGGCACTTGGGTAGCCACGAGAAGATGATTTTTTTTAAAATAAAATTATATTTACATAAACAATTAGTCAAATGAAAAAAACAGCAATAGGAATTATGGCAGTGGCGGCTTCTATGATGCACGCCCAGTCCAAAGAGTATTCTCTGAATTTTGATTCAGAAAAATACACTGTAAAAATGGCTCAGGTAGCAGGAAAAGAAATTTCTTTCAGAGCTTACGAAAATGTAGTCTATGTCAGCCATCCTGTGGATGTACGATATCAGAGTATGAACATTTATATCCCTGTGGAATACTACGAGGGAAAAAACATCAGAAAGTATAATGCTGATACAGCGCCTATTTTCCTCCCAAATGATGTAGGTAGATATATGTCCTCACAAGCAGGAGAGCCAATAAAAGACCGAGGAACAGGCAAGGACAATGCTATCCTTGTTGCCCTGTCCAAAGGCTATGTAGTGGCATCTCCAGGAGCAAGAGGGCGTAAACTTACTAATGATAAAGCACAATACATTGGCAAAGCTCCTGCTGCGATAGTAGATTTGAAGGCGGCGGTGAGGTATCTTAGATTTAATGATAAAATAATGCCGGGTAATGCCGAAAAAATCATTTCTAACGGAACAAGAGCAGGCGGAGCCCTTTCAGCGCTTTTGGGAGCGAGTGGAAATCAGAAAATTTATCATTCTTACTTGAATGAATTAGGCGCTGCTGCTGCGAGAGATGATATTTTTGCGGTCTCTGCCTATTGCCCAATTACCAATCTTGACAATGCTGATGCAGCCTACGAATGGCAGTATGGACATGTGAAGGATTATAAGGTAATAAATCTTGTCCATCCTGGTTATATTGAGATATTCACAAAAACCTTGACTGAGGAACAAATCGCTGTTCAGCCCAAATTAGCTTCCATGTTTCCCAAATATGTCAATTCTCTAAAACTAAAAGATGAAAACGGAAAAACATTGACGCTCAATGATAAAGGAGAAGGAACATTCAAAGAATATGTGAAAAAATATGTGATAAATTCAGCTAATAAAGCCATCTCGGAAGGAAATGATTTGAGTAAATATTCTTGGCTTGAGTTTAAAAATAAAAAAGTAGTAGGGCTGGATTTTAAAACTTATTCCAAAGAATATCTTTCTAGAAGTAAATCCGCTCCTGCGTTTGATGCCTTGGATTTATCTGCTGGAGAAAACAATTTGTTTGGAGATTTAACGGTTGATAATAAACACTTTACAAAATTTTCTTTTGATAATAATACAGCCAAGTTTTTCATAACGGAATATCCTGTCGAAGGTGGAGCCAGAACATATGAATATACAAAAGCCCAAATGGCGGATGCGGATATCGTAAAAATGATGAATCCGATGAATTTCGTTAGAAACACCTCCACTCAAAACTGGAGAATAAGACACGGCGCCAAAGATGCGGATACTTCCCTTGCGATTTCTACAATTCTAGCGACTACTCTTAGAAATCATAAAAAAGCTGTAGATTTTGCTATGCCTTGGGACATAGTACACAGAGGCGACTATGATTTGGAAGAACTTTTCGAATGGATGGACAAAATCTCAACAAAATAAAACTCCTAAAAACGAAAAACCTCGGAATTTCCGAGGTTTTTTTTATTTGTTCATAGACATTAGGAATTCTTCGTTGTTCAGAGTTGCTTTCATTTGTTTTTCTACAAATTCCATAGCTTCTACAGGATTCATATCAGAAAGATATTTTCTCAAAATCCACATTCTCTGCTGAGTGGTTTCATCATGCAGCAGGTCGTCTCTTCTCGTGCTGGAAGCCACCAAATCCACTGCAGGGAAAACCCTTTTATTAGCGATTTTTCTATCCAGCTGGAGTTCCATATTTCCTGTTCCTTTGAATTCTTCAAAAATCACCTCATCCATTTTAGAACCTGTATCTATAAGAGCTGTAGCGATGATGGTCAAAGAACCACCGCCTTCTATTTTCCTAGCCGCTCCGAAAAATCTTTTTGGTTTGTGCAGTGCATTGGCATCTACTCCACCAGAGAGGATTTTCCCAGAGGCAGGAGTTACCGTGTTATAGGCTCTTGCCAGACGGGTAATAGAATCTAATAAAATCACTACATCATGTCCGCACTCTACCATTCTTTGGGCTTTTGACAGAACCAGATTGGCTACTTTTACATGTTTTTCTGCCGCTTCATCAAAGGTAGAAGCGATTACTTCTGCATTCACACTTCGCTGCATATCGGTCACTTCCTCTGGTCTTTCATCTATCAGAAGAATCATCATATAGGCTTCTGGGTGATTTGCCGAGATGGAATTAGCGATGTCTTTCAGGAGCATAGTTTTCCCTGTTTTAGGCTGGGCTACTATCATTGCTCTTTGTCCTTTTCCTATTGGAGCGAATAGATCTACTATTCTGGTAGAAAGGGTGGAATTTTTTCCAGCTAAATTAAATTTCTCTTGTGGGAATAACGGAGTGAGATATTCAAAAGCTACTCTGTCTTTGATGAAATGAAGGTCTCTGCCATTTACTTCCAATGCTTTTTGAAGCGAAAAATATTTTTCTCCTTCTTTTGGAAGTCGGACGATACCTTTCACAGTATCACCAGTTTTTAAACCATAATTTCTGATTTGGTTGGTGGAGACAAATACATCGTCTGGAGAAGAAATATAATTGAAATCCGAAGAACGGAGAAATCCATAGTTATCAGGAAGAATCTCTAAAACACCCTCTACGATTACAATATTGTCAAAATTAAATTCCTTTTTAGGAAGATTTTGTTCTTCGTTTTCGGGTTCTTTGTTTTCTGATTGTTTAGAGTTTTCTTTTTGTTTGTTTTTCTTTTTTAGAGGTTTTTCTCCATCATTGTTTTTCTCTTCCGAAATATTTTCCTCTACTGCCGCAGCTGGCGCATTAGCTTCTTTTTCTTTTGTATTTTTAGGAGATTTTTTGGTTTTTGGAGTAGTTTTTTTCTCCTCTTTGGCAGGTTTTTCGGTTTTTGATTCTGTTTCTTCTTTTTTATCCGAAACATTTTCTTCTGCCGGTTTTTCTACTCTTTTTCTTTTAGTAGTTTTTTTCTCTGGAGTTTGGTTTTCAGTGGTATTCTCAGGTTTTTCTTCAGCTGCATTATAGTATTCTTTTGCTACTTTGGGATTTGCAGCTTGAAAGTCAAGAATAGCGAAAACCTTATCATTTTCTGTGCTGTTTCTTGCTACTTTAATGCCTAAATCTTTACAAATTTTAGTCAATTCTGTTGTAGATTTTGACTGTAGGTTTTCAATGTTAAACATATAAATTTTTAGTAAATGTAATTAAAATCAATGTAAAATTAAGATGTAAATAGGAACAAATGATAGAATTCCACTGCTCCTCTAATCGAAAAATATGCTGCAAATCTACACTATTTTTGATAAATACAAAAAAATATTTTACTTTTGCAACATGTTACAAAGAATACAAACTATATTTATCCTTGTCGCAGTGCTTGCCACTGGAGGACTTTTTTTGACATCAAAAGATGTTGAAATTCCAGGGTTTTTGGGCGGAGCAGGATTTTTAGGAGTGGTGGAATTCATCTGTATTTTTATGTACAAAAATAGAAGAAGACAAATACTGCTGAATAATTTCAGTATTGTTATAAACGCTTTGTTGATAGGGTTATTGGTTTATTGGTTACTAAATTTACCTGGAGGAATGGATTTTCCTGAGAAAGGTATTGAGCCGATATTTCCACTGATTTCTATTGTGTTTTTATTTCTTGCAAATAAAAATATCCGTAGAGATGAGAGGCTTGTAAAATCTGTAGACAGACTCCGATAGCTTACAACGATTTATTTTGAGTGAAAAACCAGTCTTTTTTTGGCTGGTTTTTTGTATAAGAAAAAAATTGTAATTTGGTCAGTTGAAATTTATGTTTAATGAATCCTTATAGAAGAATTTTGGCATTTGCCAACCCTCATAAAAAATATATTTTCGGGAGTTTATTTTTTAATATTCTTTATTCCGTTTTCCAGATAGCATCTGCGGGTACTATACTTCCTGTTTTAGGGATGCTTTTTGGAACTATTAATAACAAAAAACCAGCCGTAGAGCCTGTATATAGCGGGAATATGTCAGATTATTTTTCCTACTTGAAGGACTATGCCTACTATCTGGTAGAGGTGAATGTGAGAGAGCATGGAGCTTTGACAGTTTTGGCGTGGTTATGTGTCATCACAGCATTTGCGTTTTTTGCGAGAAATATTTTCCGTTACATAGGTTCTTTGATGCTTATTTATTATCGTGTAGGTGTTGCCAAAGACCTTCGTACTTCTATGTATCAAAAGATTTTGACACTTCCTGTTTCATTTTTTACAGAGCAAAGAAAAGGAGATATGATGTCTAGAATGTCTAATGATGTGGGAGATGTGGAAGGAAGTATTCTGGGCAGTTTAGTAGAGTTGGTCAATTCGCCTTTTATGCTGATAAGCACCTTGATTACTTTATTTTATCTAAGTCCAGAGCTTACATTTTTCACCTTATTGGTTTTGCCAGTGATGGGAACTCTGATAGCGCTGATAGGAAAAAGCCTAAAAAAACAAGCCCACGAAGCCCAAACCGAAATGGGAAATATTTTTTCTATCGTGGATGAAACCCTGAAATCTGCAAAGGTTATTAAAATTTTTAATGCAGATAAATTGCTAAATAATCGTTTCACGGCTTCTATCAATAAGTGGCTGAATGCCGCAGTAGGCGTAGGTAAAAAAAGAGAACTTGCTTCTCCGATGAGTGAGTTTTTGGGTTCTATTACCTTCTTGATAATAACATGGTATGGAGGGAAACAAATCATTGAAAACCAAAGTCTTTCGCCTGAGGAGTTTTTGGTATTTTTAGCAATGTTTTTCCAAATCCTGCCTCCCGCTAAAAGTTTAGCCAATTCCATTTCTACCATACAAAAAGGAGGGCCGGCGCTGGAGCGTGTGATAGATATTCTGGATGCAGATATCAAGATAGATGAAAAAGAAAATCCTATTCCTATCCAGACATTAGAAAACAGCATAGAGTTTAAGAATGTAGGATTTTATTATAATGAAGATAGAACCATACTGAAAAACTTTAATTTAACCATTCCAAAAGGTAAAACAGTTGCTTTGGTGGGACAAAGTGGAAGTGGAAAAACTACGATTGCCAATCTTTTAGCCAGATTTTATGATGCCACAGAGGGACAAATCCTAATAGATGGGAATAATATAAAAGACCTAAAAGTAAGGGATTATAGAAAAATGATAGGAATGGTTACTCAGGAGTCTGTATTGTTCAATGACAGCGTTTATAACAATATTCTCATGGGTAAACCAGATGCGGATAGAGAAGAAGTAGAAGTAGCCGCAAAAATCGCCAACGCCCATGATTTCATTCTCAATCTTTCGGATGGGTATAATACCAATATAGGCGATGATGGGAATAAACTCTCTGGCGGACAAAAGCAAAGAGTTTCCATCGCCCGCGCCGTGCTGAAAAATCCTCCGATTATGATTCTGGATGAGGCAACTTCGGCGCTGGATACCGAGAGCGAGAGATTCGTGCAGGAAGCATTAGAAAAAATGATGGAGAACAGAACCTCACTGGTTATCGCCCACCGTCTTTCTACAATCCAAAAAGCAGACTGGATAGTAGTGATGGAACGAGGAATGATACTAGAACAGGGAACTCACAAAGAGCTTATAGACAAAAACGGAGCTTATAAAAAGCTCGTGGAATTACAAGATTTTGAATAAAAAATATTAACAGAAGAAATAATACAAAATGCAAAGTATAAAAAAGCTTTTACTTGTTCTTTTTAGTGTTATCATTACGGGAGTTTATGCTCAGATAAAAGACCCAGTAAAATTTAAATTAGAAGTCAATAAATTAGGCGAAAATGAATACGAAGCCATCCTCATAGGAAAACTAGAAAATGGATGGCATATTTATTCTAAAGATATTCCTGAGGATAGCGGTATTCCCACAGAGATGAAACTTTTAGGGAAAAATATAGAACCCATAGGAAAGGTAACTGAGGTAGGAAAAAAAATAGATGAGTTTTCGGAGGCGTTTGGTGCTAGAATAGTCTATTATTCTAATACAGTGTCTTTTAAACAAAAATTTAAACTAAAAGATGCTAAAAAATCTACCAATGTTTCGGCAGAAATTACTTATCAAACCTGTGATGACAGAGTTTGTCTTGCTCCCAATACCATTGAGCTTCAGCATCAAATAAAGATAGAGGGAAGTGACATAAAGGACGAAGAAATTTTAGATAAGAAAGAAAATTCCGAAACTCCGAAAGATGCATCCACAGATGAAACACAGGTTTCGCAGACATTGTCTGAAAACCAAAAATTAGATACTAAAAACCTAAAAATACAAGGGCTTGATTATAAAAACCCTCTTGTTCAGTGTGGTACAGAGCAGACTGCGAATACAGATGAGAGCTATTGGACTTATTTATTTTTAGGTTTTGTAGGAGGGATTATTGCTTTGCTTACGCCATGCGTTTTCCCTATGGTGCCTTTGACGGTTTCTTTCTTTACCAAAGGAGCAAAAGACAAAGCGAAGGGCAGAAGAGATGCCGTTCTCTATGGTTTCTTCATTCTGTTGATTTTTACTTTGCTTAGTTTGCCATTTCACTTGATAAGCGGCGTTGCAGGAAATATTTTTAATGAAATATCTACCAGTGTATGGCTTAACTTGGCATTTTTTATCGTGTTTGTTTTCTTTGCAGGGAGCTTTTTCGGATACTATGATATAGCTTTACCAAGTTCCATTGCCAATAAATCTTCAAAGGCAGAAGAGGCAGGAGGAATTGTAGGAATATTCTTCATGGCGCTTACCCTAGTGATTGTTTCATTCTCATGTACAGGGCCTATTCTGGGATCATTGCTGGGGAGTGCAGTTACAGGTTCTTCTAATGTGCCTATGCTGCTTACTTTTGCTTTGGCAGGTTTTGGTTTTGCTTGGGCGATTGTTTTCGGATTGTTGGCGCTGTTTCCACAGGCATTACAGTCTTTGCCGAAGTCAGGAGGCTGGATGAATACGCTGAAAGTAGTGCTGGGCTTCATAGAACTGGGATTGGCGCTGAAATTCCTTTCCAAAGCCGATTTGGTAGCGAAAACAGCATTCTTAAAACGAGAGCTGTTCATTGCCATTTGGGTGGTTCTTACCATTGGTTTGGTATTGTATTTATTTGGATTGATAAGATTTCCACATGATGATAAAAAACCAAAAATTTCACTTGTGAGAAAATTATTTGGAGCGGCTGGAATAGGCTTTTTGGTGTATTTAGTTCAAGGATTGATACCGAGCGACAGACCGAAACTTTCTATGCTGAGCGGAATTTTGCCGCCGCTCAATGTGAGCTATTTTCATAATGAAAAAGATGGGATTTTGGGAATACACCCTATTCATGATTATTTCGAAGCGGTAGAATTAGCAAAAAAAGAAAATAAACCTATACTGATAGACTTCACTGGGCACGGCTGCGAAAACTGCCGAAAAATGGAGGAATTCGTTTGGTCACAGCCAGATATTTTACCGATTCTTCAGAACGAGGTGGTTTTGGCTTCTCTTTATATAGATGATAAAGATGAACTTCCACAAGACCAGCAGATGAAAATAGACATGGGAAATGGACAGATGAAGAAGATAAAAACAATCGGCGACAGATGGAGTATGTTTCAGCAGATAAATTTTGAGAACAATTCCCAGCCGCACTATGTTCTGGTAACTCCTGATAATAAAGTGATTAACACGCCTGTATCTGGATACATGGACAAAGAAGATTTCAAGAAATTCTTAGAATGCGGACTGAAACATTACAAAAATCATAAAAAATAATTTGTCTCAAACCTTGCTAAAATAATATTTTTGCAAAAAGAAAAATAGATATGATAAACATAGCAATAGCATCTGACCACGCAGGTCATGAAATGAAAGATTTTCTAAAAAGAAAACTAAAAGCAGATTATAATATGGTGGATTTTGGGACATTTTTTAAAGAAAGTGTAGATTATCCAGATTTTGCTCATCCTGCCGCTACTTCTATCGAAAAGGGGGACTGTGTTTTAGGAATTTTGATATGTGGAACAGGAAATGGTATGCAGCTGGCAGCCAATAAACATGAAGGTATCCGAGCTGGACTGGCTTGGAACCCAGAAGTTGCAGCTTTGACAAGACAGCACAATGATGCTAATATGATAGCAATTCCAGCAAGATTCGTGAGCAATGAAGAGGCTTTGGAAATTGCAAAAGCATTCCTTACCACAGAATTTGAAGGAGGTAGACACCAGCTGAGAGTGGATAAAATAAAACCATAGGAAAATAACGATTTTTGTTTTTTGTAATTCAACCCCCTTCTTATAAAAAGATGAAGGGGGATTTTTGGTGAAAAAAGCATAAATAATGTTATATTTGAAGAACAAAATTTTTAAGAAAAACATTTATGAAGAAGAAAAATAAATCACAAAAACAACAATACAAATTGGAGAGTATTGGAAGACTCATTCTCCGATTTATGAATAAGAAAAATTCAAAAATATACAATTACAAACAGATAGCAGACGGCATAGACTACAAAAACCCGCGCCAGAGAGAGCTGGTCATCCAGACTCTGCACAAACTCAGAGCCCAAGATAAAATAAAAGAAGTAGAAAAAGGCAAATATATGGTGAACCTGCAGATAAAAGAAACGCTGACAGGGACGATAGATTTTGCGCTGAATGGAAATGCCTATGTAAGCGTGGAGGGACTGGATGAAGATATCTTCATCCATCAGAAAAATGTAAAAGATGCTTTGCAGGGCGATAAGGTCTTGATCATCACTTACAATTTCAAGGGGCAAAAGCTGGAAGGCTCTGTGTTAGAGGTTTTGGAGAGAGCCAAAGACTCTTTTGTGGGGACATTTGAGTATGTGAAATATAAGGATTTCGGGTTTGTGATTTGTGATAAAAAGGTCATCAATACCGATATTTTCATTCCTAAATCTAAAATCAATGGAGCCAAAGACGGCGATAAAGTAGTCGTAAAGATGCTCCAATGGGACATTAACTCCAAAAACCCAGAAGGGGAAATCATCAAAGTATTAGGAAAACCAGGCGAACACGAAACGGAAATACATTCTATCCTCGCCGAGTATGAGCTGCCTTACCATTTCCCTGAGGAAGTAGAGGATTTTGCGAATAAAATCAGCCGAGAGATTACTCCCGAAGAACTGAAAAAAAGGAGAGATATGCGGGAGGTGCTTACTTTTACCATAGACCCGAAAGATGCCAAGGATTTTGATGATGCACTTTCGCTGAAAAAATTAGACAGCGGAAACTGGGAAATAGGCGTACACATCGCCGATGTATCCCACTATGTGCAGCCTGGAACGCTCCTAGATGAGGAAGCATACAGCCGTGCGACTTCCGTTTATCTCGTGGATAGGGTAGTTCCCATGCTTCCAGAGATTCTCAGTAACGACCTATGTTCGCTAAAGCCAAATGTAGATAGATACGCTTTTTCGGCGGTTTTTGAGATGAATGACAGGGCAGAGATAGTGAAGCAGTGGTTTGGGCGTACAGTCATCCACTCTGATAGAAGATTCTCTTACGAAGAAGCCCAAGAGCGTATAGAAACAGGAAAAGGAGATTTGGCTGAGGAAATACTGGCATTAGACCACTTGGCGAAGATTCTCAGAAAAGATAGATTAAAGAAAGGGGCTATCGCCTTTGACCGCAGTGAGGTGAGATTTAACCTTGATGAAAATAATAATCCTATCGGGGTTTATTTTAAAATCAGTAAAGATTCTAACCACCTGATAGAGGAGTTTATGCTGCTGGCAAACAGAAAAGTTTCCGAGTATGTTTCTATTTCCAGAAAGGGCGAACCGACGCATAATACCTTTATTTATCGTATCCACGATGACCCAGACCCAGTCAAACTAGAAGCACTGAGGGATTTCGTGCAGACACTCGGCTACAAAATGAATATTTCCAATTCCCAAAAAATAGCCGAAAGTATGAACAAGCTCCTAAAAGATGTGGCAGGAAAAGGCGAGGAAAACATGGTGGAAACTTTGGCGATGAGAAGTATGAGCAAGGCGGTCTATTCTACCGAGAATATAGGACACTACGGACTAGCATTTCCATATTATTCGCATTTTACTTCGCCTATTCGTCGTTATCCAGACCTTATGGCGCATAGACTGCTCCAGCATTATTTAGATGGTGGAAAATCGCCAAACAGAGAGGAATACGAAGAATACTGCAAACACTGCAGCGATAGGGAAAGACTGGCTGCCAATGCAGAGCGGGACTCTATAAAATACATGCAGGTGAAGTTCATGGAGGACAAAGTAGGTCAGGATTTCACGGGGGTAATCTCGGGTGTGGCAGACTATGGCTTCTGGGTAGAAATTCCTGAAAACGGCGCCGAAGGTATGATAAAACTGAGAGACCTGATGGATGATTCCTACTTCCATGATCCGAAGGCGCATTCTATTGTCGGCACCAAGTCAGGCAAGACCTACCGCCTCGGTGATGAGATAAAAATACAAGTAGTAAAAGCCAACCTCATCCAAAAACAATTGGATTTTAAAATAGTAGAGTAATAAGACAGGTTTTTTTAATATATAATAATAAAAAAACAAAAATATCTTAGTAAAATAAATTCCGTATTTTTGGAGTTTCAATTAAGAATTCGCATCCTATGATAGAGCTTATTTTTTCAGCTGTTGGTTTGGGTTTTATGCTTAGTTTGGTATTCATTGGTCCTGTTTTCTTCCTTTTGGTGGAGACCAGCCTTTCGCGAGGGCCTCGGCATGCATTGGCGCTGGATTTGGGCGTGGTTTTTGCGGATATAGTGTGCATTTTGGCGGCGTATTTCAGCAGTCAGGACATTATCCACATTATAGACCAGTACCCGAGTTTTTATAGGATTTCCGCGCTTATTATCTTTGTTTATGGGATTTATATGATAGTTTCCAAAACCAGAATGCACATCGCAGGCGAGGAAAGACTCATCAACCAAAACTATCTGAAAACTTTTCTCAATGGTTTCCTGCTGAATATTCTAAACATCGGTGTGGTGCTTTTCTGGCTGGTAACCGTCATTTTCATTAGAAAAAACTATCCTGACACAGGCAGGTTTTTGCTTTACATCGGTTTGGTTATCGGGACATATCTTTTGATAGACTTGGCAAAAATCTACTTGGCGAAACAATTTCACAATAAACTCAATCAGCAGGTAGCCAATAAAATCCGAAAAGGTGTAGGCTTTATTCTGTTGATTCTGAGCGTGTTTATTTTCCTTCAAAGTTTTAAATCCTTTAACCAGCTGGACAAAAGATTAGAAGAAAAAGGCATCAAACGAGAAGAAATAAAGTAAAAAGATACTCAATAACAGATACTTATGGCGGTCATATTCCCAAAAACCCTTAAAAAAGGCGATAAAATAGCAGTCGTTTCTCCTGCTGGTTCGGTGGAAGAAGGGCAGATTTTATCCACGCTGGAGCTTATAAAATCCAAAGGCTATGAGCCTGTTCTCAGTCCTCATTGCTTGGGCAGATTTTCCTTTGGGTACAGCTATTCTGGAACGGAAAAACAGCGAATTTCTGACCTGAACTGGGCATTGAATAGTGATGAGGTTTCTGCCATCTGGGCTACGCGCGGCGGCTATGGCTGCCAGCATCTTTTGGGACATCTAAAACTAAATCATTTCAAAGAAAATCCAAAATGGTACATCGGCTATTCGGATAATACCGTTATCCAAAGTTTTCTCTTGAAAAAGGGCTTTGCGAGTATTCACGGACAGACGCTGAAGACCTCATCTTTTGGAGTTTCAGCGGAAAGTTACGAAGAGATTTTCAATATTTTCAGCGGGGAAAAGCCTAAATATCAGGTCACTCCACATCCGCAGAATAATCACGGAAGCGCAGAGGGAGTTTTGGTCGGTGGAAATCTGGCGCTGATCTATGCGCTTTTGGGAAGCTCGTATTCGGTAGATTTCAGGGACAAAATTTTGTTTATAGAAGACATCGGCGAGAATTTTTATTCGCTGGACAGAATGCTCATTTCCCTTGATTTGGCGGGTGTTTTTAGGAAAATAAAGGGCATCATCATCGGAGGGATGATTAACATGGGAAATGAGGCAAAAAACCCTGATTATGAGTATAGTTATGATGCTATGGCTTATGAAATCATCGCTGAAAGGCTCAAGAAATATTCTTTCCCAAAGCTGTTCGCTTTTCCTAATGGGCATATTTTTGATAATGTACCGCTGATTTTAGGGTCTGAAATAAAACTAAACATTTCCGAAACGGAAGCAAAAGTAGAATTCTTATAATTCCATAAATGGCTGAGCATAATGACTTTGGGAAGGAATCCGAAAATCTGGCGGTAGAGTTTTTGGAAAAGAAAGGCTATAAAATTTTAGTAAAAAACTACCGCTATCTAAAAGCTGAAATAGACATCATTGCAGAGACTGAAAATCAAATCGTTATAATAGAAGTAAAAGCTAGAAGCACAGATACTTTCCTGAGTCCAGAAGAGGCGGTGAATAAGAAGAAAATCAGGCTGCTCATCTCTGCTGCGAGCCATTTTTTGGAAGAAAATGAAATAGACAAGGAAGCAAGGTTTGATATAATTGCCATTCTTCCGAATGAAGAAAATCAATTCCAAATCAAGCATATAGAAAACGCTTTTGAAATCATAGATATTTGAGGATTTTAAATAAAAAAATTAATTTTGCTGAATGAAAATTCTACACATAGAGACTTCGTCTAAAAACTGCTCTGTTGCCATTTCGTCTGATGAAAAACTGCTTTGTCTTTGTGAGAAAGTATCGCAGGATTATAAACAATCCGAAAACCTCCACACTTATATAGAATGGGCTCTGGAAGGCGCTGAAATAAAATTGAAGGATTTGGATGCAGTTTCGTTAGGAAAAGGGCCTGGGTCTTATACAGGACTGCGGATAGGAGCGGCCTCGGCGAAGGGCTTTTGTTTTGGACTTGGTATTCCTTTGGTAACGGTAAATTCTCTGGAAACTATGGTAGAGCCTTTTTTGGGCGATTATGATTTGGTAATTCCGCTCATAGACGCCCGTAGAATGGAGGTCTATACGGCTGTTTTTGATGGGAAATCAGGGCAGATGCTGGTAGAGACAAACGCGAAGATTTTGGGCGAAGAATCTTTTCAGGAATATGAGGGCAAAAAAATACTTTTCGTAGGAGATGGCTCTCTGAAAGCACAGCAGATACTAAAACTTTCGCAGGCGGAATATAATGAGAATATCTATCCATCAGCGAAATATTTGATAAAAAAAGCCGTAGAAAAATACAAGCAAAAAGACTTTGAAGATATTGTCTATTTTGAGCCATTTTACTTGAAAGATTTTCACGGAGTGAAGAAAAAGTAAATTTCTTATAACATAAATTTTAATGTAAAATATAAAAAAACCAGCTTCAGATATTTCTCTGATGCTGGTTTTATATTAATCTAAATACTGTTTTTCCCAGCTTTGGACTGGTCGTTCTAGTTTTGTAGGTTTTTGTTTCTTTTGTTCCTCTTTTGGAGTTTCTTTTGGTTTTTCTTGCGGTATTTCCTCTATTTTAGCTGAAGTTTCAGATTCATTTATAGAGATGATATCCGTTTCGTTTTCAGTAGTTTCAGGTTCAGGATTTTGCTCTTTGTTTTCTGTGTCCTTGTTTTTCGTTTCATCGGCCTCTTTTTTCTTAGATGGAACTAAGAAATCTAATATTTCTTTAGCCTTTTTCCCTTCATTGGTTCTTTCATAGTTTAGGACAATCTGCTGTAGAGAAGAAATCATTTTCTCCTTGCTCTCGCTTCTTCCGATGATGAACGCATTTAAGAGCTCAAATTTAGGAATGAGAGCATCTTTCGGATATTTTTCAATAGCTTGATTTACAATGTTCTGCGCTTCTTTGTATTTTTCTTCATTATACAGAGCATAGGCCTTTTGATAGACTTTTTTCACCTCTTCTTCGGATTCTGTGAAATTGGTATTTCTAGGATTTTTCACGAAAATAGCATAAGGTGTATCTGGAAATTCCTGAATGATGATATTTTTGGCTCTTTCTGCCTGATTAGGAGTTTTCTCATGATTCATGGAGAAGATGAGGTATAGAGCCTGTAGTTTTACCTCTTTTTCAGGCTGATTGTCTACCAAATCGTATAATGTTTTGGTAGCGAGAGGTGTGTTTTGGAAATAAGTTTCATACATTCTGCCTAGTTCCAGACTTGCACTATCTCGCTCCTTTTTCAGCGCT
Organism: uncultured Flavobacteriaceae bacterium; assembly: GCA_963518955.1. Taxonomy (GTDB): domain Bacteria; phylum Bacteroidota; class Bacteroidia; order Flavobacteriales; family Weeksellaceae; genus JABCPE02. The sequence continues at coordinate 323,765 of CAUQKI010000001.1, forward strand.
AAAATCGCTTTTTTCTCTTTTGGGATTTTTTCTGTATAGAAAGCAATTTCGAATCTCCTAGCATCAGCAGGAGTTCTGCCCAAAGCCTCATTTTCTAAATCATTTAAAGAGCTGCTCAGCTTATTATCCTCTCCATATCTCCAGTTGTCCCTCAGCGTTCTGTTTTGCCAGATTTTTCTAAATTCATTGCTTCCCTTGGCAACAGTAATTTCGTTAGCAAAATAAAATTTATTTCCCTTTTGGCTGGTAAAATTATCTTCAAATCCTTTGAAATCAGAGCTGTTGTCATAAGAAAAATAGTTTTCAAATTCCTTATTTTTCTTTTCCTTTCTCTTTGCCAGCTCTATTTTTTCTTCTTTTTCTTTCAGTTCATTGATGTGTTTCTGAAAGAAGTCATTCAGCTCATTTTCAGACATTTTGGTAAGAGCCAAAATGCTGTCATTTTTCTTGATGAGGTAGTAGTTTTTAGAAATGTTCTTGATGTTGGTGGAGAGTTCTTTTATCCTATCCTTTGTAGGAGTGTGCTCTATGACACTCACGGCACTGTCATAGTAAGCACCAGCCTTTATATAATCGCTTTTTTTGAAATGTGAATTTCCGATTTCGTAATAAGCCAGCCCACGGACATGCGGGTCGGATATTTGCTCTCTGACGGATTTTTGGAAAAACTCATTGGCTTCGCTTTCTTTTCCTGTTTTTGCTGCCAATAGCCCTAGAGCGTAGTAAAATTCATTTTTTCTGGAAGCGTAAGTTCCTTTTTTACTTATGTTTTCCAGATATTTTTTAGCCTCTTCATAGTCTTTGTCATTGTTAAAAGTTTTGGCGATTTCTATTTGTGATTTTACTTCTAATTCAAAATCATTAGAATATTTATACGCCGTTACGAAGCTTTCTCTGGCTTCCTCCATATTTCCCAATTCCGCCAAAATCTGCCCTCGTAGATAGGCGATTCTGCTTTTTGTTTGTCGGGATTTATTGAGGACAAAAGCCTTTTCTAAATGGTCTATGGCTTCTTTTTTCCTGTTGCTATACAGCAGATTTTCTGCCTGATAAACACTCATAACCGCTTTTTGCTGTTTGGTAAGAGTATAGTTTTTATCTAAATCATAGAAAATTTCTTCTGCACGGATGTTGTTTTTCATCTTGGAGTAAATCAGCCCCTCGTATATATTCACCAAAGGAAGCCTTTTGTCCTTTGGCATAGTCTGATAAACTTGGCTGATAGCCTCTAAGGCAGAGCTTAGTTTTCCTTGATAAATACGAGATTCTATCAGGAGAAGATAAGCATTAAAAATCTCTTTATTCTTCTGCTGTCCCCCGAAAACCATAGAGTGTTTTTCTATCGCTTTTAGGGCTTTTTCTTCTGCTTTTTGGAAATTACCAATGTTATTTTTTTGGATGGGAGAAGAGATAACATCCCCAAAGAAATTAGCGTCAAGGTCTTCTTCTTCACTGGCAGGAATCAAAGAATTTTGGCTAAAAATCTCTATGTACCCTTCTTGGAAATTGTCTCTGTGGCTTTCTTTCTGCGATTTTAGTTCAGCTTTTAGGGCTTCTTTTCCATGGAAAAGAGTATTATAATAAGCTGTAAAATTATGATAAGCTCTATTGACAAACTTGTTCTTTCTTGTGGAACAGCCCACAGCCAAGACAAAAACGGACAATAAGAATATGTTTTTTTTCATCGTTTATTTTAAACTCTATTATTTCGTGTTTTATTGTATAATTATTCAGTTTCAGCCTTTTTTAATAAGGAATACACCACCGCCGTAGGAAGTCCCATGATGGTGTAGAAATTCCCATTTATTTTATCAATTTTTGCCATTCCCAGCCATTCCTGTATTCCGTAGCTTCCTGCTTTGTCCATCGGCTGGAATTTATCAACATAAAAATCTATCTCCTCCTCCGAAATATCTAAAAAACTCACATCCGCCACATCGGTCTGCGTCAGGATTTTATCATGAGTTTTGATGCTTACGGCAGTGTACACTTGGTGCGTTTTCCCAGAAAGTGTTTTGAGCATTTCTTTGGCTTCCTCGCTGGATTTTGGTTTTCCTAAAATTTTATTTTCAAAAACTACCACGGTATCAGCAGTCAGAAGAATTTCAGCTTTCTCCAAACTTCGGAAAGCTTTGGCTTTCAGCTCCGAAAGAAAAGCAGCAACATCACTTGCAGGGAGATTTTCGGGATAAATCTCATCACATTTTATATCAACAACTTCAAAATCAAATCCCAAAGAGCCGAGTAATTCCTTGCGGCGCGGCGACTGCGAACCTAAGTATAATTTCATATTTTTTTGATTTATACAGAAGCGGTATCGTCCTCCTCTGTCCATTTTCCCTGCACTTTCATCACTTGTTCTATCACATCTCGCACACAGCCTTTTCCGCCGTGGATGAGCGAAATATAATCGGCAATTTTCTTGATTTCTGGAACAGCATTGATGGGACAAGCACCGATAGCCGACAGCCTAAGCATATCATAATCAGGAATATCATCTCCCATTGACAAAACCTCATCGTTTTTTAAACCATATTTGTCTTTAAAATCTTCAAAATTTTGAAGTTTGTAGCTGGATTTTGGGTAATAATCCGTTATCCCTAAATAATTGAGTCTGTGTTTCACCATCGGGTCGCTTCCTCCTGTGATACAGGCGATTCTGTAGCCAGCTTTTATGGCTTTGGTCACAGCATAGCCGTCCAAGACATTCATCGTGCGGCTCATGCTTCCATCTGGCATCAGAATGATGCTTCCATCCGTGAAAACGCCATCTACATCAAACACGAAGGCTTTTATATCTTTTAATTTTGATTTATAACTCATACATTTTTTTTATCGATTGGTTCATTATTTTATAAATTTCTCTCTGTTCATCGTTTTCCAAGAGAGTTTCGTGCATTTGTAATATTTTTTGGTCGTTCCTTCTGGCAGGCCCTGTCTGGGCATCTTTTGGGTTGATAGAATGGATTTTATCAACGGTTTCTTCTATCAGCGGAAGAAAATACTCAAAAGGAATGTCTTGGCTGTCAGAAATTTCTTTTGCTCTGGCAAAAAGATGATTGACAAAATTACAAGAAAAAACAGCCGTGAGATGAATGTATTTTCTTTTTTCATCATCTACGAGCATGGCTTTTGAGGAAATTTTTTTGGCTAAATTCATCAAAATTTCCTTGTCGTTTTCATTTTCAGCATCGATGAAAAATGGGATTTTGGAATAGTCCAGTTTTTTCTCCTTTGAAAAAGTCTGCAAAGGATAGAAACTCGCCTTTCGGTATTCTCCAGCCAGAATTTCCATTCGGGTAGAGCCAGAAGTGTGGGCTACGAGGCTGTTTTTGTCCGTGATGATTTTGGAAACTTCACCGATGGCATCATCTTTCACCGCGATAATGTATAAATCCGCAGGTTCTAAACGCTCTGTAGAATACGAAATCCCAAGCTCGGAGGATATTTTCTCCAAACTTGCCTCATTCCTGCCGAAAAGTTGTTTTACAGGAATTTGGTTTTCCGTAAAAGCTTTCGCCAGATGGTAGGCAACATTCCCAGAACCGATAATAACTATTTGCATTCCACAAAAATAAGAGAAAATTTTGTGAAAAGATTGTTTTTAAGAAATATCTTTGTAAGGTTGAATAAAATAAGTGAAATAATCTGAAAAATGAGAAAAATACTATTGTTTTTTATATGTATGTCTTGTATTAAACCAAATAAAACCGAAAATAACATATATACGGACACAAAAGAGCTTGAAAAATATATAAATCTACCTGTTGCCATTCAAAAAGCAGAATATGAAATATCCAAAACGAAACTTGGAGAACTCAGCCAAGATTGCAGCCAAATTATTGAAATATATGCAGTAATAAAATTTTCAAACCAAGATTATAAAACAATTTTCAAATCTGCTGATAAGAAGCATAACTTTCCTTTAATAGTGAAAAAAGAATATTGTAGAGACTGGTATCCTCCTTATGTGAAGAAATTTTTTGTGAAAGATAGCAACGAATTATTCAAAATAAATTCTGCTATTTATGAAGAAAATAATTTTTTAAAAGAAAATACAAAAGGAAACCTTATATTTTTCCCTGTTGAAAATAATACGATCTGCTGCATCGCATCTATTTGTGAAAAATAAATTTTGATTTTATATAATTCTAAAAAGCAATGAAAACCACAGAACTGAACAAAATTATAAAAGAAATAAAATTCACAGATAAGTTTATTAAAAATGGAAGAATGGCTTATTACATAATAAAAGATAAGTCTGGAGCATCTGTTTTAATTGGTTTTTATTTAGATTCATTAACAGACAAAGATGCTTTTTTCTTACAATATTTTGTCCAGTGTTTATATGTTCCGTTTTCAACATATAATTTCAGTTTAGGCGAGAGAATAGGAAATCATTGGAAAAAAGAAGAAATAAATGACATAAATTTATCTTTACAGAATTTCAAAAAGTTCAAAACTCTCAACTCTTTTGAAGACATTATACCCTATATATTAAATAATTCTTACTATGGGCATGAAATAGGAAGAGATGAATATTTAGCATATACATATTTTATACTTGGAAAATATTCTGAAGCATTACAAAATATAGAAAAAATAACGGCTTTAAAAAAGCATGAAAATGCAGAATGGTTCAAAAAAGATATTCAAAAAGCTGAACTAATAAAAGAGTATATTATAAAAAATGATTATGATAGCGGTATTTGCCAGCTTTTAAAATGGCAAAATGAAACAATAACAGCACTAAAACAACCGGAACTTCTCCTTGTTTAAAAAAATATCACCTCCACCGAAGCAGACTGATGCTTGAAAAATTCATTTTCCTCAAATTCTATCCCAGTGTAACCTCGCAGCATATCATAGACCAGCTCTTGCAGGACGCCTTCGCCCAGTCCGTGGATGATTTCCAGCCGTTTTATTTTATTTGCTTTGCAGAAGTCCAAAACCTCCATTAGTCGCTCTTTTTGGATGAAAAGCCGTTCCCAAGAGTCATATTCATTAGGATTTTTCACTAATTGATCAAAGTGAAGGTCTATTTTCATCGCGTTTTTTTGGTGCTTTTGGGAAATATTTTTTTTCGTTTCTTCTTTTTTGGTCAAAGGAACTTCATCATAAATCAAATTTCCGCGCAAAACAAGCTGAACCAAAGGATATTCGTGCCGAAAACCATGCGAATCCTCAAAAACCGCTGTTTTATCCTTTACCGAGACCAGAGTTCCTTCCAAATCCTCATCAATCACCGAAACTTTATCGCCTATTTTCATAATTTTATCTTGTGCCGAGTTCTATTACTTCCAAATCTTTTATCTCCTGCCTATCTATCACGAATCTCATCATCGTTCTTACCTTGTGCCAGCCCACATTTCCACACGCGCCAGGGTTGAGGTGCAGCAGTCCCAAATCTTGGTCAAACATAACTTTCAAAATATGAGAATGCCCAGAGATAAAGAGTTTTGGCGGGTGCTGGAGAAGTTCTGCTTTGATGCTGGGAGTGTATTTTTTGGGATAGCCGCCGATGTGCGTCATCAAAACTTCCACTTCCTCGCAGGTAAATCTCAGTATTTCTGGAAATTGTTTCCGTATTCCTGCGTCATCTATGTTCCCAAAGACACCTTTCAGAGGCTTTACGGCGCTGAGGCTGTCTATTACTTCCTGATTTCCAAAATCTCCTGCATGCCATACCTCATCCGCCTGTGAGGCGTAGTCCAAAATACGATTATCCATATAAGAATGCGTGTCCGAGAGAAGTAATATTTTTTTCATTGCTAAATGACCACCAAAACGAGGCAAATGTAATAGAAATTTACGATTTTTGCAGTCTTAAATTGCAAATTATGCGGTATTTTATAGAATTTTCCTACAATGGAACTCATTTTTTTGGCTATCAGATACAGCCAAAGCAGATTACCGTGCAGGAAGTCTTAGAAAAAGCCCTCTCAACACTACTGAGAGAAGACATAAAAACCACAGGCGCAGGTCGCACCGATACCAGCGTACATGCACGAAAGATATTTGCCCACTTTGATACAGACCAGCCTATCAGCGCGGATTTAGTGAAGAGGCTGAACGCTTTTCTCCCGCCGAGCATCGCCATTAAGAGAATTTTTCAGGTTGAAGAAGAAATGCACGCGAGATTTAGTGCTGTTTATAGAACTTATGAATATCATATTTCATTAGAAAAAGACCCTTTCACAGAGGCTTTTTCGTGGCAGATGTGGAGACAAAAACTTGATGTAGAAAAAATGAACGAAGCGTGTAAAATCCTCTTTGAATACGAAGATTTTACCAGTTTTTCTAAACTGCACACGGATGTAAAAACGAATAATTGTAAAATTTATCACGCCCAGTGGAACCAAAAAGGCAGCAGCCTTGTTTTTACGATCTCGGCTAATCGTTTTTTGAGAAATATGGTCAGGGCTATCGTGGGAACATTGGTGGAAGTAGGTTTAGGAAAAATAAAACCAGAGGATCTACATGACATCATCCAAGCCAAATACCGTAATAAAGCAGGTGCCTCCGCTCCCGCACACGGACTCTATCTCGTAGATGTGGGATACAAAGAAATGGATAAATAGGGCAGAAATTTTAAAATATTCTTACCTTTGTCACTATGGCATTTAATTCTATTTTAAATAAAATATTCAATCTTTTCATTCTCAGAAGAATGGAAGGAATCAACCAGTTTATCGAACATCCTATCGAGACTCAGCAGAGAGTTTTGTTTTCCCTGCTTTCCCAAGCGAAAAATACGGAATATGGAAAACTTCATCATTTTGAAGAAATTAAGTCTTATGAGGATTTCAATAAGCAGGTTCCTATCGTGTCATACGAGGATTTTGAACCTTTTATAGAGAAGGCGAGACAGGGAAATCCTGATGTTTTTTGGCCTGGGAAAATAAAACATTTCGCGAAATCATCTGGAACGACTAACGCAAAGAGCAAATTTATCCCAATTTCAGATGAAAGCCTTCAAAACTGCCACTATAAGGCAGGGAAAGACCTTTTGGCGATTTATATTAACAATCATAGAGACAGCAATTTATTTAAATTTAAAAATCTAAGATTAGGCGGAAGTGCCGAACTTTATGAAAGTTTTGGAACGAAATTCGGCGATTTATCAGCGATTTTGATAGAAAATCTGCCTTTTTGGGTAGAGAGAACCACCACGCCGAGCAGAGAAGTTTCCCTCATGTCCGAATGGGAAACCAAACTAAAAGCCATAGTTTCAGAAGTAAAAAATAAAGATGTGGGAAGCCTCACGGGAGTTCCCAGTTGGATGATGGTGCTTCTGCAAAGGGTTTTGAAAGACACAGGAAAGAAATCTATTTCTGAAGTCTGGCCAAATCTGGAAGTGTTTTTCCATGGCGGGATTAGTTTTGTGCCGTATAGAGAGCAATATAAACAGCTGATAGGCAGGGATATCCGTTATTATGAAATCTATAATGCTTCGGAAGGATTTTTCGGAATTCAAGACCGATTTGGCAGCGATGAAATGCTTCTCATGCTGGATTATGGAATTTTCTATGAATTTATCCCAATGGATACTTTTGGGACAGAAAACGCAAAAGCTGTTTCGCTGGAAAATGTAGAATTAGGGAAAAATTACGCAGTCGTTATCACCACTAATGGAGGGCTTTGGCGCTATCTAATAGGCGATACGATAAGATTTACAGACCTGAAACCATTTAGATTTAAAATTTCGGGAAGAACCAAACATTATATCAATGCATTCGGCGAGGAACTGATGATAGACAATGTGGAAACAGCCCTTTCTAAGGCTTGCCAAGAAACTAATGCGAAAATCACGGATTACACAGGTGCGCCAGTCTATATGAAAGATGGCGAATCTGGCAGCCACGAATGGATGATAGAGTTTTCCACAGAGCCGAATGATTTTGGGCGTTTTTCTGAAATCTTTGATGAAACACTGAAATCCTTAAACTCTGATTATGAGGCGAAAAGATACAATAACATGACCCTGAAACCGCCGATTATCCATAAAGCGAGAACTAATCTCTTCTACGACTGGATGGCATCTCGTGGGAAGCTGGGCGGGCAGAATAAAGTCCCGCGCCTCAGCAATGACAGACAATACATAGAACCTCTTTTAGAAGAGAATAAATAATAAAAACTCCTTTTAAAAGGGAGTTTTTTGTTAATTTTTGAAGGCAATAAAATCCATCTTGTTTAAACTAATTGCACTGATACTTTTAGAAAAATTTAGAATAAAATCTATGGTTTTCTTTTTGGGCATAAGTACAATTTTAGCAAAATTGTAGTTTTTTTTCATAGGTGAGATATTTACTTTTATTTCTCGAACGAAAAAAAACTGTTAATTATTATGATGTTAAAACAATTTTATTTTCTGCAATTATTTTTCTAATGTTCATCAGGGCGTAGCGCATTCTACCGAGAGTAGTATTGATGCTTGTATTTGTCAGCTCTGCTATCTCTTTGAATGTCAGTTCGTCATAGAAACGCATTTTGATGATTTCCTGCTGGTTTTCAGGAAGAAATACGATGATGTTTTTCAAATCCTCATGTATCTGGCTGAGGATCAGCTGTTCCTCAACATTGAAATCAGTTTCTTTGATGGTGTCAAAAATAGAAAATTCATCATCCATATAGGATGTCTCAGACACGATGATATGTCTAGATTTTGCACGGAAATGATCTATGATAAGATTGGAGGCTATTCTTTTAGCCCACAGGATGAACTTGTCTTCCTCTGTGTATTTCCCTTCTTTTAGTTTGATGATGATTTTTATAAAAGTATCTTGGAAAAAATCATTTGCTAGATCTTCATCTTTCACTTTATAAAAAATGAAAGAAAATAATTCCTGCTGGTGTTTCTGAATTAACTTTTCTAAAGCCTGTTCATCACCTTTTTGATATTGTGATATGAGGCAACTATCAGATATTTTCATAACTCTACATTTTTTACAGAGAAGACAAATCCTCTCCCATTATATCAATTATTGAAAATGTAGAATTTTACCTCATGTATTTTAGAATTTTGAATAAACTATATTACAAAGTAAATAAAAATACACTAGAAAAGCAAATTTTTTACTAGAAAATTATCCTTTAGATTTGCTGTTTGAGTTCTTGAAAGGCTCTGTTGGGATATTAAAAGTAACTCCTAAACGAAATCCCTTTAATTCTTTTCCATGAAGTGTTTGGTTCGGATAAGAAAAAGCATATCCGCCAGTAATATCAAATAAACCGAGTAAACTTATCCCCAAATAAGGCGCAAAATACTTAGTAGTAGCCTCCACACCAGCCATGTAGTAATAGGCATGAGCGACATAGACCTCTTTTCTAGGATTGAATAAAATATCTCCTTGGACTTTTGGCATTATCGCAAATTTACCATTTGTCGCTCCCATCAGAGCAGATGCTCCGACACGAAATGCTACATTATCAGTGTCCTTTTGGGCAATGAATAGTTTCCCGCCTATTTCTCCAAAACTTTGATTTTGGTAAGCGTATCCCGCACTAATCATCGTATATGAAGTGTTCTGAGCATGGGCAAGCGAGGAGCTGAATAAAAAAGCAAGGAATAAACTCCATTTGCTTTTTTTTAATTTAGTAGCTTTCATTTTCGTTAGGGAAGTTTTGTTCTTTTACATCTTTTACAAATTGTTCCACAGCTGAGGTGATTTCAGAATAAAGGTCAAGATATTTTCTTAAAAATTTAGGTTTGAAACCTTCATTCATTCCCACCATATCTTGATAAACCAATACCTGCCCATCGCAGTGAACACCCGCTCCGATACCGATAGTAGGAATGGAAATGCTTTCTGTAACTTGTTTTGCTAACTGGCTAGGGATTTTCTCTAAAACTAAAGAAAAACAACCTAAACTCTCTAATAATTTAGCATCTTCGATGAGTTTTTGGGCTTCGGCATCTTCTTTAGCTCTGAGTTTGTAACTTCCGAACTGATTGATACTCTGTGGAGTAAGCCCAAGATGACCCATCACAGGAATCCCAGCATTCACGATTTTTTTGATAGAGTCAGCTACCTCGCTTCCACCTTCTAGTTTGATGGCGCTCGCTCCAGTTTCTTTCATGATTCGGATCGCGGAATCTAAGGCTTTGTCTGGATTACATTGGTAAGAACCAAATGGTAAATCCACAACCACCAAAGCTCTTTTTATTCCTCTCACTACACTCTGTGCATGATAAATCATGTGGTCAAGGGTAATAGGCAGGGTGGTCTCATATCCAGCCATTACATTGGCAGCAGAATCTCCCACCAAAATAGTATCTATCCCACCAGCATCCAGCATTCTGGCAGTGGTAAAATCATAAGCTGTGAGCATGGATATTTTCTCGCCATCCTGTTTCATTTTTCGGATGGTTTCTGTGGTTATTTTTTTTATTTCAGAATGTACAGACATAGTTTTTATTTTTAATATGAAAGACAAAAATACATAAAAAAATAGGCTTTTGCCTATTTTATGAAAATTTTAATTGTAATCTACATGACCTAGTTTTCTCAATCTATTATGGTCTAGTATTTTTATATTTCTTCCCTCCACCTCTATCAGCTGACCAGTTTTAAACTCAGAGATAAGTCTGATGGCACTTTCTGTGGCGGTTCCTATCAGGTTAGATATTTCTTCTCTTGTCAAAGAAATTTTTATAAAACCTTCAGGATCAGTTCCTAGTTTAAGTTCTAATAAAAGAAGTATCTCTGCCAGTCTTTCTCTTACTGTTTTCTGTGCAAGGAGTGTGATCGTATTAGAATACTCTCCTAGTTCACAAGAAATTTTCTGAAGCATGGCATAAGACAACTTTGGATTAGACATAAGTAGCTTATGAAAAATTTCTCCAGAAACGAAAGTTACCTGCACAGGAGACATCGCTTCTGCTGAAGCACCAAATTCCTCTTCTGAAAGCAATGAACGATAACCGATGAGGTCACCTTCCTTCGCGAAGCGTAGAATCTGCTGTTTTTTATTAAACCCCATTTTATAGATCTTTATCGCGCCTTTTTGTATGAAAAAAACGCCTTTTGGCATCTCACCTTCAGCGAAAACTAACTTGCCTTTTGGAATAGAGATAACTTTCTTTTCATCTAAATATCTCTGGAAATCTTCCTCTGAAAGACATTCCTCAAAAGACTTTTCACAGAAAATATTCTGAAAATTATGTTCTATTTCAATGTGATGTTCTATCAGCATAATTATATGATATTTGTCAGCAAATATAACAATTTTTTTTAAACAGCTAAATTTATTTAATTATAGTTTAAAAAAGACCTCCCTAGTAACAAATAAATAGCTTAAATAAAGGAAATTTGTTTAATTGAAATTTAAAAATTACAATCTTTGCTTCAGCTGAGGTATGATTTGATCTTTCCATTCATAAAAATCTCCAGCAAGAATATGCTCTCTAGCGGTTCTTACCAAATCTAAATAAAATGCTAAGTTGTGAATAGAAGCGATCTGTTTCGCTAAATATTCTTTCGCTGCGAAAAGGTGCCTTACATAGGCCTTGCTATATTCTCTATCCACGAAACTTGTCCCAAATTCATCCAGCGGCGAAAAATCATCTTTCCATTTTTGGTTTTTCATGTTCATCACACCGTTCCAAGTGAAAAGCATGGCGTTTCTGGCGTTTCGTGTCGGCATTACACAGTCCATCATATCAATTCCCAGCCCGATACTTTCCAGAATATTCCAAGGCGTCCCAACGCCCATTAGATATCGTGGTTTTTCTTTTGGGAGAATGTCTGTAACGATGTCTGTGATTTCGTACATTATTTCCTCAGGTTCTCCTACAGAAAGCCCGCCGATGGCATTTCCTGCGGCTCCTGCCTCTGAGATAACCTCTGCGGAGATTTTTCTAAGGTCGTGATAAACAGAACCTTGGACAATCGGGAATAAATTCTGCTGATGTCCATAGAGTTCTTTATTTGTTGATGTCCAGTCAATACATCTTTTCAGCCAGCGGTGAGTAAGCTCCATGGATTCTTTGGCTTGGTTGTATTCACATGGGTAAGGAGTACATTCATCAAAAGCCATGAAAATATCTGCTCCTATTTGTCGCTGGATTTCCATTGATTTTTCAGGAGAGATAAAATGATAGCTTCCGTCTATATGAGATTTGAATTTTACTCCTTCTTCGGTCATTTTTCTGCTTGCAGCCAAAGAAAATACCTGATAGCCGCCACTATCGGTAAGAATAGGTCTGTCCCAGTTCATGAACTGATGAAGTCCGCCTGCTTTCTGCATAATCTCCATTCCTGGGCGGAGATACAGATGGTAGGTGTTTCCTAAGATGATTTGTGCTTTTATGTCTTCTTTCAGCTCGTGCTGATGAACGGTTTTTACACTTGCCACAGTTCCCACAGGCATAAAAATAGGAGTTTGTATTTCTCCGTGGTCTGTGGTCATTTTCCCTGCGCGGGCTTTTCCAGTGGTAGTTTTTTCAACTTCAAAAAAATTCTTCATAGAGGAATATTTTATTGTTTAGGATTGTCTTCGAATTTATTTTTCTTTAAATATTCTTTCATTTTTGGGTCTTTCTCCAAAATTATTTTTTTAGCATTGTCGTATATTTCATTCAGACTTTTGGAGTCGTTGACATAATAATTATAACTATCCTTAAAATCATGAGCCGAAATATGATGCTTTTTCAAAACAAAAAGATTGGCATCTTCCAAGTTCATTTTGGGCTGAATCACATAGGCCTGCTCATAGATGGCAAAATCTGCTATAACTTCTGATAGTTTTTCCTTACTGATGAGGTTTTTGGGTTTTTCGGCAGAATTATTACAAGAAAATAACGCCAGAAAAAGAACCATTACAAAGATTTTTTTCATAGTTATAAAGTTCCGAATAATGATTTTAATTTTAATTTAATAACACCAAAAATGGCTTCGGTGATGATGCCGCCGTTCATCTTGGATTCTCCCTGCGTTCTGTCTGTAAAGATGATAGGGATTTCTACTAATTTTAGTCCTTTTTTGAATGCGCGATATTTCATCTCAACCTGAAATCCATAGCCTTTTAGTCTAATTTTGTCTAAACCAATGTTTTCCAGCGCTTTTCTCGAAAAACAAACAAAACCAGCCGTGGTGTCATGAATAGGAATTCCTAAAATAAATCTCACATATTTCGATGCGAAATAAGACAACAGCACCCTGCTCATGGGCCAGTTGACCACATTCACGCCCTTGCAGTATCTGGAACCGATGGACATATCGGCATTTTGGCAGGCTTCCAATAATTTTGGTAAGTCATTGGGATTGTGTGAGAAATCTGCATCCATCTCAAAAATATAATCATAATTATGACGAAGTGCCCAGCCAAAGCCGTGCAGATAAGCCTTTCCTAAACCATTTTTAGTTTTTCTAACGCTCAAATGGAGATGTGCAGGAAACTCATTTTGAAGGTTTTTTACAATCTCCGCAGTGCCGTCAGGAGAGGAATCATCCACGACTAAAATATGAAAATCTTGTCCCAAAGCAAATATAGCCGAAATAATATCTCGGATATTTTCTTTTTCGTTGTAAGTAGGGATAATAACTAATTTTTTCATTCAGAATAAGGTGCAAATATAATCTTTTTTAAATCTTCAGGTTTAAAAATAATATAAAACCTTATTTTTGTTGAAAATTTTTTTTGAGTGGTTAGAATCGTTGAAAACCATGATTGGGTTATTTTTACCCTTCTTGGACTAGGAGTAGTATATTTGATTTTGTTTAACTGGGTACAGAAAGAGGTTTCCTTCAGGGAATATCTTTTGCAGTCTTATGGAGAGGCTCAGAACAATCTGCTCAGCTGGATATTTGTCAGTTGTGTGTTTATTGTCAGCCAAGCTCTTTTGTTGGCTCAGTATATTCCTATTGTTCCTCGTTATGTATCGGATAATGATATTTCGGGCTGGGTTCCGAATAAGATAGGATTTATGATAATAATCCTAAGTGCTTATTATTTACTAAAAGCACTCATTACCTTATTGTTTTATAGAGCGGTTACAAGACCTAAAAAATGGCTGATTTTGGGATTCATTGCCCAGCGGTTTTATTTTGTGGAATCACTTATAATAATGTTGGCTGTAATTGTCCATTACTATTTAGGAGTTGATAAGCAGCAGGCTTACCTTATATATGTAATTACAGGATTGATCTTTTTTGTCGTAAAAAATACATGTTATTTTCTCCATAAAGAAAAGCCTTTGCCAGAGGAGTGGTATTATAAAATTTTGTATATTTGCACGCTCCAAATTTTGCCTATGCTGGCGGTTTGGAAGTTTGTATTTTTATGAACCTATAAGGATAAATGATGAAAGTAAGGTCAATATTGGTATCACAACCAGCACCAAGTGCAGAATCTTCTCCATATTTGGAGCTTTTAAAAAGGGAAAAAATAAAGGTAGATTTCCGTTCTTTTATACAAGTGGCGGGAGTAGATGCAAGGGAGTTCAGACAGCAAAAAATAGATATTTCACAGTATACAGGGATAATATTCACGAGTAGAGGAGCTATAGACCACTATTTCAGATTGGCAGAAGAGCTTCGTTTCCAAGTGCCGGACAGCATGAGATACATCTGCCAGTCCGAAGCTGTTGCGTACTATTTGCAAAAACATATTGTTTACAGAAAGAGAAAGATAAGTTTTGGAGAGAAAACAGTGGTGGATATGCTGCCTTTGTTCAAAAAATTTCCAGATGAAAAATACCTCCTGCCATGTTCTGATGTGATGGGAGATGATATCCCTAAGGTTTTGGACAGTTCTGGAATAGACTGGACGAAAGCGGTGATGTACAAAACAGTAAGCAGTGATCTGTCTGATGTCAAACTTAAGGATTATGACATGCTGGTGTTTTTCAGTCCGCAAGGAATAAAATCTTTATTCAAAAATTTTGAAGATTTTAAACAAGGAGATAAAAAAATAGGCGTTTTTGGTGAGGGAACCAGACAGGCTGCGGAAGAAGCAGGATTGCGTGTGGATGTAATGGCGCCTACAAAGGAAACTCCCTCTATGGCTATGGCAATAGAAAAATATATTGCAAATAGTAAATAAAATTAATTTTTCATTGTTTTAAAATATAATTAGTTACTAACATCTCTCTTGGGTTAAGGGAGGTGTTATTTTTAAAAAATACCAAAATGAAACAACCACAAGCCAAAAAGATAGAAAAAAAACTCACTATACACGGAGACCAGAGAATAGACAACTATTACTGGCTCAATGAGAGAGAAAACCCAGAGGTCATCGCCTATTTAGAGGACGAAAATACCTACTGTAATTTCATCATGAAGGATACAGAACAGCTCCAAGAGGAACTCTTCCAAGAGATGAAAGCCCGCTATAAGGAGGATGACGAGAGTCTGCCCTATTTCTTTAACCAATATTGGTATATCACCCGCTATCACAAGGGTGGAGAATATCCTGTTTTTTATAGAAAACATCAGATTTTAGAAAACAAAGAAGAGCTTTTGCTCGATGTAAATATTTTAGCTCAAAACCATGATTTCTACGATGTAGGCGGAATTTCCGTTTCGCTGGATAATACGCTTCTTGTCTATTCAGAAGACATTACAGGAAGGCGAATTTATACCATCCGAATAAAGGATTTAAAACAAGAAAAAAACTTCTCAGAAGCGATAGAAAACACCACAGGGAAAATTGTCTGGGCGAATGATAATGAGCATTTTTTCTACATTAGAAAAGATGAAAGTCTTCGTGCATTTCAGGTTTTTCGGCATAAGGTAGGAACGCCGCAGGAAGAAGATGTTTTGATTTTCCATGAAAAAGACGAAGCCTTTGATGTAGGTGTTTTCAAAACCAAATCTTTGGAGTATATTTTTATCGTAAGTTCCTCTACGATTTCGGATGAGCATAGATTTATCCCTGCTGATAATGTTTTTGCGGAATGGAAACTTTTCCAAAAAAGGGAAGAAAATTTGGAATATGCTGTAGAACATTATCAAAATGATTTTTATGTTTTGACCAATGAAGGAAAAGCCACCAATTTCAAACTGATGAAAACGCCACTTTCGCAGACGGAAAAAGAACATTGGCAGGAGCTGATTCCGCACAGAAAAGAGGTGCTTTTGGAAGGTTTTGAGATATTCAAAAATTATTTGGTTCTTGAAGAAAGAGAAAGAGGATTGCTTCAGATTAAAATTATTGATAACCAGTCGGGTAAATCATGGTATTTGCCCTTTAATGACCCTACTTATACCGCTTATATCGGACTGAATTTAGAGTTTGATACCGAAACTTTGCGCTATGGCTATGTTTCTATGACTACGCCAAACTCTACCTATGAGTATAATATGAAAACTCAAACCACTAAACTGCTGAAACAGCAAGAAGTTTTGGGCGGAAAGTTCCATAGCGGAAACTATATTTCTGAAAGAATATGGGCGCCTTCGCGAGATGGGAAATCCAGCATTCCGATTTCTTTGGTCTATCATAAAGACACGAAAAAATCAGCTGAAACTCCGCTCCTGCTCTATGGCTATGGCAGCTATGGGCATACTGTGGATGCTGCGTTTTCCAGCGTGAGGCTTTCTCTTTTGGATAGAGGCTTTGTCTATGCGATTGCCCACATCCGAGGAGGAGAATATTTAGGGCGAGAGTGGTACGAAGACGGAAAAATGCTTCACAAGAAAAATACTTTTTATGATTTCATAGATGCAGCAAGATTTTTGGTTAAAGAAAATTATACTTCGCCAGAGCATCTCTACGCTATGGGCGGAAGCGCAGGAGGGCTTCTGATGGGTGCTGTGATGAATGAAGCTCCAGAGCTGTTCTGTGGTATCGTGGCGCAGGTGCCGTTTGTGGATGTGGTGACCACTATGCTGGATGAGACCATTCCGCTCACTACGGGAGAATATGATGAATGGGGAAATCCAAACGAAAAGGAATATTATGACTATATGAAATCTTATTCTCCTTATGACAATGTGGAAGCTAAGGATTACCCTAATATCCTCATTACTACGGGACTGCATGACAGCCAAGTGCAGTACTGGGAGCCAGCCAAATGGACAGCCAAACTGAGAGAACTGAAAACAGATGACAATCTTCTGCTTTTTAAAACGGATATGACCTCTGGGCACGGCGGCGCTTCAGGGCGTTTTGAGAGCTTGAAGGAAGATGCTTTGGAGTATGCATTTTTGCTGAAATTAGAAAAGAAAGTTTGATTTTTCTTTGACAAATTAGATTTTTAATTTCTTGAACAGCACAGCAACTACATGAAAGAAAAAATGTATCTTTACATTAAAATTATAAAGAATGCGGAGGATTAAAAACATACTTTTTTTCTCTATTTTAGTGAGTCTTTTGTATTCCTGCAAAGTTTCAGAAATGGTGAAAATTGATAATATCACCACTCTGAATGGTAGATATTATACTAAATCAAGCCCTCACAAAGAGAAACAAAGGGAATATCAAAACCATATGCTGAGGTTATTGAATGTAATAAAGGACATCCGCCCATCTTATTATGTAGATATTGAATTTGAGAATAATGAAAATCTAAAAATTTCTTATCCCATTTATAGAAATGACACGGTTTTGATAGAAACCAGACATCTTCAGGGTAAAAAAAGGAGAAAATATTGGGAGGTTTATTTTGAGAATGAAAGTGTAAATATTCCGCTTATTTATGGGCGAATCATAAAGGACAGGGTAAGAATAGGAAAGAATACTAAAAACCAACTTTTAATAGAAAAATTCAATAATAATGAAGGTTGGGTACTCTTTTTAGGAGATGGTTATGAACTAAAATCTAAAAATGTTTTTTATCATTATGAAGACTATCCTAAAATGAAGCCTTTTGTGGAGAATGGGCTTTGGGGAGTTGTGAATAATGGAGAAACCATCCTGCGGCCTAAATATGAGATAACGGAAGTCTTTGAGCAAAAATACATTAAGGCAAAAATTAACGGAAAATGGTCTCTTTTAGACAAAGAAGGAAAAGTGATTATCCCACCGAAATATGATGATATTTCAGATATTGATAAAGAAACAGAATCTGTGTTTTATATCGTAAAAGATGAAAAAATAGGGCTGGTCAATATACAAGGCAAAGAGATTACGCCCATAAGCTATGATGCGATAAGCGAAGGTGAAAAAGGAGTTTTTATACTGACACAGGGGAATTTCCGTGGGGCTATTTTTAAGCAAAAAATATTGGTGTCTCCTATTTATGAAAGTGTCAGTAGTTATGCGACAAAAACAGGACTATATAAAAACATGAAGCCAGACAGAATGTATTATGATGCACAGAGAGATGGCAAAAAATATGTCCTAGATGACCAAGGGAACGAATATGAAATAGAAGAAACTGAAATTCAAAATATAGGCAAAGCATTATTACACGGCTTGTCTGCACCAAAATATTCCATTAAAGAGGAAACCAAGAGAAAAGTTTTGCTAGATGAATGGAAAAAATAATAGAGAAAGAAAAAATCATGAATGAAGCAGAAATTTGGAAGCAAATAGAGGAATTTTTTGTGAAAAATTTTGACACAGAAAAAAATCCTCCAATAGAGACATTGTTGTTTTTGATAGGAATACAGGAGCTGGGAAGCGGCTGGCAGAAATACACAAAAGATGATAAAATCAATCTGATACACATCGCTGTGTGCAGGCTGTTGGAGCCTTTTGGTTATTATAAATTTGAAGGTTATGATGAGGACGGCTGGCCTAAATATAAAATTCTAGAAAATCTACCAGAACTAAAGGCGAATGAACAGCAGATACTCATGAAGAAAGCCATAATTCAGTATTTCATAGATGAAGATTTGTTAGAAAAAAAATAGATTTTATGAAAAATATTTTGTTAAATATTTCGTTTTTAACATATTATTTCTAATATTTGTGGTATAAAATTTGTTTATACATAATAAAGTAGATATTTTAACAAAATATTGTAGATGAATAATCGTTTTATTCTAATATTGTCCTTTGCGATGACTATATCATTAGTCATCTTTATTTCCTTGCAGTTGTATTGGGTTAGAGGTTATTATCGTGCTCTGGAGCAGGATTTTTCTAATAAAGTGCACAGCGTACTAGAAACCACAACCAAAAAAATAGAAGGAATAGAGATAGAGCAGTATCTGAATGTGGAATATCCTAATTTTGGAAAGACAGTAGTTTCTGTTAAGGAACAACCAGCTACAGAAACTTATATCCAGCAGGTAACAGATTCTGCCACAAAAAAACAAATCCTCTTTTCTAAAAAAATCATAGAAAGCCAAAATATTCCAATATCACAAAGCGGAGATAGTTTGGAACTAATGAAAATGTACACGGATGAAGGGCAAATCAATATCAGAAAAGACCCTGCAATCCCAGAAAAGCTAACCACTGAAATCAACCAAACGGTAAGAAATAACACCTATCAGCTCAAAGAGTTTGCAAAACTAAATGCCAGCAATCTTCCTGTGGAGAGAAGAGTAAGCCTAAAAGTTCTCGACTCTGTGTTGACCAGAGAGCTTAATATGATGGGAATTAGCGGGGATTTTGGATTTGCTATTTTGGATAAAAATAATGAGAGAACATCCATAGCAAATGACATTTTCAAAGAAAAAGAAGAAGGAAAGGCGCAGTATTCTTACCCTCTTTTTACCGATAATAAGGATAGAACGATATATACTTTGTCTTTAATTTTTCCTCATAAAGACTATTCTTTAGCAAGAAATAATATTCCGATGCTGCTGGGAATGGCATTATCGCTTTTTACGATTTTGGGGATTTATATTATTTCGGTTAATTATATGATGAGACAAAAGAAAATAGCCGATATCAAGACCGATTTTATCAATAACATGTCTCATGAGTTTAAGACGCCTTTGGCAACCATTTCAGTCGCTACAGATTCATTGAATAATGATAAAATAGCCACCAATCCAGAGAAAGTGAAATATTATTCACAACTCATAAAACAGGAAAACATTCGGATGAAAAAGCAAGTGGAAAGCGTTCTGAATATGTCCAAGCTGGAACGAAAAGAGATGCAACTGTGCTTGAAACAGACTAATGTAAGGGAATTGATACATAAACTGGCGGAGTCTTTTAGACTAATTGTAGAGGAGCGAGGTGGGACTCTTACAGAGGATTTTACAGCGGAGAAATTCACATTAAAAATAGATGAGTTTCACTTGTCCAATGCACTTGTAAACCTTCTGGATAACGCTAATAAATATTCTCCTGAAAAGCCAGAAATTAACATAAAAACCCGAAACGAAGGGAATAAATATGTAATAGAAATTTCTGACAAAGGAATGGGAATGGAGGCCTTTAACAAGAAGAAAATCTTTGAAAAATTCTTCCGTGAAGAAACAGGAAATGTCCATAATGTAAAGGGACAGGGCTTAGGTTTATCCTATGTAAAACGCATCATAGAACTACATGGAGGGCAGATTTTAGTAGAATCTACAAAAGGGCAGGGAAGCACTTTTATAGTGAAGCTACCAATGAGCTAAATAATTAACACTAAAAATAAGAAATATGAATAATAGAATTTTGTTGGTTGAAGATGATCAAAGTTTTGGGGCGGTACTAAAAGACTATCTTATGATGAACAATTATGAGGTAACGCTTGCAAGTGATGGAGAACAGGGACTAAAAGAATTCATGGAAAATGAATTTGATATTGGTATTTTTGATGTCATGATGCCTAAAAAGGATGGATTTTCACTCGCAGAAGATGTTAAGCGAATCAATAAAAATATGCCTATCATATTTCTGACAGCCAAGAACTTACGAGAAGACATTCTAAAAGGTTACCAAATAGGTGCGGATGACTACATTACCAAACCATTTGATACTGAACTTCTTTTGTATAAAATAAAAGCCATCCTGCAAAGAAGTGCTGTGGTGGAAGAAGATGAACAGGAGCATTTTAAAATCAGTAATATAGAGTTTGATTCAGTTTTGAGACAGTTGAAAGTCCATGATGCTGAGTATAAGTTATCTCCAAAGGAAAATGAACTTCTCAAAATGCTTTGTATGCATAGAAATGATTTCATGCCGAGAGACCTTGCGCTTAGAAAGATTTGGAAGAAAGAGAATTATTTCACGGCGCGAAGTATGGATGTGTATATAGCGAAGCTAAGAAAACTCCTTAAAGATGATGAAGGTCTGGAAATCATCAATGTTCATGGAGAAGGTTTCAGACTTTTGGTAAAAAATTAACACCAAATTTTTATAAATAAAAACTCCCTTCCAAATCAGCAAGGGAGTTTTTGTATAGAATTATATATTAAAAATGTTATTTGGCTTCCACACAGAAAACTCTGTATTGTGTAGAGATGGCACCTTTGAATTTAGCTTTCACCTTTTTCAAGTCCGCTGCGGCTGACTCTTTTGACAGGTAACTTCCCGCCAATACTTTGTAATTAGGTCTTAGAGAGGCGTCTATTTCTACTTTTATCGATGGGAAAGCTTGTCTAAATTCTGTTCTTAGATTATTGGCTTCTTCGGTGCTTTTTACCACACCTACTTGGATTTTATAACCTAAGATTCTAGGGTTTTTCTTGCATATTTCTGCTTGAGAAAGTGGTTTGGAGCTGGTGTCATCATTTGTTCGGAGAGACTTTTTTTTGCATTCATTTTCCATAGATGCTATGACATCATCTATTCTCTTATCTATTGTGATGGTAAATTCATTTCCGTTTATGCTGTCTCTTTTAGTTACAATCTGAGCATTTACTTTAGCAAAACCAGCAGGTAATAATACCAACAAAACTACTTTTAATATATTTTTCATTATCTATAATTTTCAGCAAAAGTATAAATATAGTTTTTATTATTCAATATATTTCAATAATTTATTACTTTTGCATACATAATTTTTATGATATGAGAGGTTTATATTCTTACTTTCTTGTGATATTATTGGTTTTCACAAGTTGTAAAAAAGACACAGTAGATGGCTCATCTATGAAGACTTTTCAGGCTAGTATCAATGAAATGTCAACATCATTGAGTACATTGGAACAAACTAAATTTAATGAAGCCTTGTACATCCTGAAAACCTTTGGGGTAGAAGGAAATACTGATATTCAAAAATTAGAAGCATTAGCAAAACTAATAAATGGCAAAAAAGTTCCCGAAATCTTTGCTATGGCAGATGGAGTGGCACAAAAAAACAATGTGGAATGGTCCAGCACTTCTCCGCCAGATTTAGGAAATATGAACATTTTCCAAAATATCACAGCGACAGAAGTAGATCCTAATGATATTAAAGCATCAGCTCTAAATATCCTCATAACGCCTATAGATGGGAGCGGAGCTTCAGGTGCAAGGGCATTGAGGGTTACGCCTAGACTAGTAGATGAGGCAGGAACTCCTATTGAGTTTTCTAATGCAGGATTAGAAACGATAATGGAAGTTTACAGCAATGGTGAAAAATTACTCACGGCTAAAAACCTGATGAGCAGTAATGAATTTAAAGGATTTTACCTAAAAGTAGATGTTTTGCCAGCAGACAAAATCGTTGATTCTAAAATAGATATAAAAGTCAGCGTAAAAACTACTAAGAAAATTCACCAGCTTCTGAAAGCAGGAGTTTTAGTAAATAAAGAAAGTCTGAAACCAGAAAAAGAAGAAACTTCTGAAGAAGAGAAAAAGGAAAAAGAAGAATCCAAAAACTCTACAGATTCAGAAACAGGAGAAAATACTGAAAATAAAGACCAAAATTCATCTTCATCTTCTTCATCAGCTCCAAAAGTAAAACCTGAAGCGGTAGTAGATAAATTCTTGAATAGAATTGGAAATCAGAGCCTTAGGTCGGCTTA
This sequence comes from uncultured Flavobacteriaceae bacterium, assembly GCA_963518955.1. GTDB lineage: Bacteria > Bacteroidota > Bacteroidia > Flavobacteriales > Weeksellaceae > JABCPE02. The sequence continues at coordinate 346,549 of CAUQKI010000001.1, forward strand.
TGAATTGGTGGACAATCCAAACTGGGGTTCTTATGACAAGTTCTCTAACCCTAATACGGGTTTTGGGGCAGTGAAGTCCGTTGAGGTTAAAAATATTTCCGTGAAATCATCTTCCGATAAGACAGCGAGTGTAAATGCCGTTTATCAAATCGTAGACAAAGAAGGAAAAAGCATCATGCTCAATGTTTCCTATGGTCTGAAACAAGTAGATGACAGCTGGAAAATCTCAAGTTATAAAGTAAATTCATCAGAAAAAAAATAAAACCATGGCAAACCAAGAACTAATCACAAAATTAGAAAATACAATAACAAATATTCCTGACTTCCCAAAGGAAGGAATACAGTTTAAAGATATTACACCCATTTTCCTTAATCCTAAATTATACGAGGAGGCTGTTGATGAAATGGTAAAATTCAGCAAAGACAAAGTGGATGTAGTCTGTGGAATAGAGAGCCGTGGCTATATTTTCGGTATTGCTATCGCTGTGAAACTCGGTGTTCCATTTGTTTTAATAAGAAAAAAAGGAAAACTTCCTCCGCCATTTATTGCAGAAAAATATGATTTGGAATATGGCACTGCCGAAATAGAAATGAAAACTGACCAAATCCAGCAGGGACAGAGGGTTCTAGTTCATGACGACCTTCTAGCAACAGGCGGAACGGCAGCAGCAGCGGCAAGGTTGGTGCAGAGACAAGGAGGAAAGGTTGCGCAGTTTAGTTTTTTAATTGAGTTGAAAGACTTGAAAGGAAGAGAAAAACTAGAACAGATAGAAGGAGCAGAGGTGTTTAAAATTTTAGAATATTGATTAAAATTTGCAAATTAGTCTGAAAATATTAAATTTGCGGATTAAACTTAGTAGAAACTATGTCAAGTAAAAAGGAAATAGAAGGAAAAGAAACGGTTGAAATTTTTCAGGAATTAGACCAAAATGTGGTTCGTTCAGAAAAATTCATTGAGAGAAATGCTAAAAAAATAGGTTTAGCTTTTGGAGTTGTTGTCTTGGGAGTTTTGGGATACTTTGGTTATCAGCACTTTGTGGTAGAGCCAAAGAATGAGGAAGCTACGAAGGCTTACCTTGCCGCTCAGAAAAATCTTGTGGAAGGAAAAGAAGATTTGGCTCTGGGAGGGAAAACTGCAAATCCAGGATTTAAAGGAACTGCAGAAAATTTTTCTGAAACCAATGTAGGAAAACTTTCAGCCTATAATGCAGGATTGATAGAGTTTAATAAAGGTAATTACCAAAAAGCTTATGACCTATTAGACCAGTTTTCTTCTAAAAACAAAACACTGATGGCGCTGAAGCACGGAGCAATGGGAGATTGTATGGTGAATTTGAATAAAAATGATGATGCACTTTCTCAGTTTGAAAAAGCTATTTCTGCTTCGGATGATGAATACACATCATATTACTTCACAAGAAAAGCTGGAATGCTGGCACTTTCATTAAAGAAAAATGATGTTGCTAAAAAATATTTCACAACGATAGAAGAGAAATATCAGGACTATGATGGTGGCGCTTCTGATGCGTACATAGAAATGGTAAAATATTTTTAAATAAAAAAAGAATAAAATGGCGACAGTAAACCTTTCGGATTATAAGCCACTCCAAATAACAGATGCCGATGATTTTACCATCGGCATTGTGGTTTCTGAGTGGAATGATTTTGTGACTTTTAATCTCCGAGATGGAGCAGAGGAAGTTCTGAAAAAAGAAGGCGTAAAACCAGAAAATATTAGAATTTATTATGTTCCTGGTGCGTTTGAGCTAAGTTTCGCAGCGATGCAGCTCTGCAAGAGCGGTCGGTTTGATGCTGTGATAGCTATCGGCTGTGTTATTCGTGGGGAAACATCGCATTTTGATTATGTTTGTTCAGGGGTGACGCAGGGGATTAAGGACTGTAACACGCAAACAGATGTTCCTGCTATTTTCTGTGTTTTGACAGATGATAATAAGGAGCAGTCCATCGCAAGAAGCGGCGGAAATCTTGGGAACAAAGGTGTCGAAGCAGGAGTGACAGCTTTGAAAATGATAGATTTTAAAATAAAATTAAGCAACTCATAAAAAACATTTCATGAAACTGAAACCATTCGTTTATTTAGGAATAATTTACATTATCATCTCTTTTCTATTAAGATGCGTTTTTATCTTTCATCCGATAACCACTACGGAATTTAGTGTTTTGGATGTTGTTAAAATGTTTTCTTTGGGATTGCTTTCGGATATTTTTGTCTTCATTATAGCAAGTGCGATATTGTACATCTATCTGCTTTTCTTATCAAATCAGAAGTATGAAAGACCATGGGGACAGATTATTTTATCCATATTCGTAGGATTGTTCTTGTATATATACTTGGTTCCCAATAATATAGCAAGACAGTACGGAGGCGTAGTTCCAGAGATAGTTTTATCATTTTTAGGATTAAAAACATTTCTCTTTGGGATGATGTTTTTCTTTCCGAAAAGAAGGGTTCAGTTTAGAAATATATTGTATTTCATTACGATTTTTCTTTATGTTTTAGCCATTGTTTTCAATGCGGTGAGCGAATATTTCTTCTACAATGAATTTGGGGTGAGGTATAATTTTATCGCGGTAGATTATCTTATTTATACCAATGAAGTTATTGGGAATATTTTGGAAAGTTATCCTGTGCTTCCTTTGTTTTCAGGGGTTTTCATCGTTTCGCTGGCGCTTACGATTTGGGTTTATCTCAAAACGAAACAAGGGCTTTTGGACTTGCCGAATATCTTTATCAAAGGGCTTTCGCTCGTGGTTTATGGAATTTTGGCGGCTGCGAGTGTTTTTGCTTTATCTAAAATAAAATTAAACTCTTCAAACATATTCCAAAATGAAATTTCTGCAAATGGACTGGTCAAATTCTATGATGCATTCAATAATAAAGTTTTGGATTTTGATGTCTTTTATCCTACGATGGACACACAAAAGGCTTTAAATGAAGAACTTGGGCGACTGCATACGGACAGGCTGCCAAGGATGATAAAATCCGACAGCGCAGAAATCACAAAAAATGTGGTGCTTATTTCCGTTGAAAGTCTTTCTGCGGAATTCATGGCGATGTATGGGAACAAGGATAATATCACGCCGTTTTTGGATAGTTTGTCACAGCACAGCCTTGTTTTTACTAATTTGTATGCTACGGGGAATAGAACGGTTCGTGGTTTGGAGGCGCTTACGCTTTGTATTCCGCCGACAGCTGGGGAAAGTATCGTAAAAAGAAAAGACAATAAAAACAAATTCACCACAGGAAGTGTATTTAAATCAAAAGGTTATAATGTCAAGTATCTCTATGGTGGATACAGCTATTTTGATAATATGAAAGACTTCTTCGGTGGAAATGGCTATGAAATCGTAGATAGGGATAATTTCAAGCCAGAAGAAATTGTTTTTGCGAATATTTGGGGTGTGAGTGATGAGGATATGGCAAGAAAAGCCATAGAAACGATGAATGAAGATGCTAAGAAGGGCAAACCGTTTTTCCATCATTGGATGACGGTGAGTAATCACCGCCCATTTACCTATCCAGAAGGTAGGATAGATATACCAGGGACGGCCAAATCCCGAGATGGAGGCGTGAAATATACGGACTATTCCATCAAAAAATTCTTCCAAATGGCAGAAAAACAGCCTTGGTATAAGAATACTGTTTTTGTAATCGTTTCAGACCACTGCGCATCGAGTGCTGGTAAAACTGAGCTTCCTATGGATAAGTATAGAATTCCAGGGATGATTTTCTCGCCAGAGTTTGTCAAACCGCAGAAGTTCAATACACTAATGTCACAGATAGATGTGATGCCTACGCTTTTCGGATTGCTGAATTTTACTTATCAAAGTAAATTCATAGGGCAGGATGTGTTTTCAGAAAACTATGTCCCGAGGGCTTACATTGCGACTTATCAGGATTTAGGATATGTGAAAGATGATAAACTGACCATCATTTCACCAATTAAAAACATTAAACAATATCAGCTGAAAGAGACACCAAACAAAGAGCAAAAGTCAGGAATAAATATTTTCTATGAAGAACATCTGCTAAAAGACAAAGAAGTAGATAAAAATATAACCAATCAAACGATATCAACATACCAAGCAACATCTTATTGGTTGAAAATGAATCAGTTAAATATTAAATAGGTTTTTAATGCACTAGTTTACAATATGATAAAAATTGAAAATGTAAATTGGTTATCAAAAACAGCTCAAGAAGCAGAAGTTTGCTTGTCTGATGGAGATTTTCAGATAGTATGTTTTTCACAGCCATTTTATCATGAAGTAAGACTTCCTTTATATGCTATAAATACAAATAATATAGTGTGTTCTTCTGAAAGAAAATGCTCAGTTGAGAAAAAAGGAGAAAATTTTGAATATAAATTCTTAGGAAAAGTTATAGATAAAGAACATATAAAAATAGGTGAGTTTACTATTCAATTAGATGTTCCCTTACCTAAAGACATAGAAGAAGGGTATATATCATTTGAATGTGAGCGGGTAGATATTTGGTAAAACCTCCAAATTAATTAATGTAAAAAGTAGATAAAATATAACCAACCAAACGATATCAACTTACTAAGCGACTTCCTATTGGTTGAAAATGAATCAGTTGAATATTAAATAGGTTTTTAATGCGCTAGTTTACAATATGATAAAAAAGCTTGGAATAATCTTTACTTTTGGAGTTATCATTTTAGAAATTGTTGTATATGCAAATCATAAAATAGAAAGATCTTGGATTGAAGGAGAATTTGGAGTCAATATGAGTAATATGAATATTGATGAAAAATACAGAGAAGAAGAATGGGTGCCAAATGGAGACGGAGAGAAAACAATAATCTTGACATATGATCAGTTAGACAGCAGTTTTACTAAATCGAATAAACTTCCAATTAAAGAGGATTTGCCACCCAATGGTATACCAAAACAATTTCTAAATAATACAAATGGATATTATAAATATATTGGAGATGAGAATGATGACTGGAATTTTGGAATACTAATAGTAGACACTACCCGAAAAGAGATATGCATATATAATCAGATTTTTTAAATAAGGGTAATTGTTAAAATTCTAAAAACATATATAATGATAAAGGATAAATTATTATATGGAATAATAATCCTAACATTATTTACCTCTTGTGAGATAATTGGGAAGAGATATCTACAAGATAAAATGACCCAAGTTCCCACAAATAACAAAATATTTAACCGAAAAAATAGGAATCTGCCAAAAGAAATAGATACTAATTATATATATGATTTAGTAGCTGTCGGTTATTGTGATAAAAATTTTGAACAGACTAGAGAATCATCAGTTTTAGTAGCTTATTATATTCAATTTTATAATAATGGCGCAGTGAGGTTAGAACCCAATCCCAAAAAATCAGGAAACAGAGGCGTGTTTTTATATAAGAAATGAAAAGATGTTTATTGATAAATTTGGATTATCTTCGGATAGAAGCGGAACCACATATTCATATACATTAAAAAAATAGATGGAGATTATATTTATTTACGATCATTTCAGAAAGTATTCTTTTCAGAACCTTTAGAATCTATATGTTTCGTTTATAAAAAATCAGCAGAAAGAATACCTGAGGACTGGAAGAAATACCCTGAGGACTGGTAAATAGGAAATCTACCTTAATTTTTCCACGCTGCAAATCAGCGTTTTATTTAAGGTTGAATAAAAAA
>CAUQKI010000002.1:0-184848 GCA_963518955.1 uncultured Flavobacteriaceae bacterium
CTTCCCATTGAACAAATAGGGCATGGTCTTGTTTGTGCTGTGTTCCTCAAACAACGCTTCTCCAAACGCGATATACTCTGTATGCTGGGTTATTCTTCCTTCTCTATCCGTAATGTAACTGCTTGACCCCAAATGGTCTGGGTGGTAAAAATACAAATTCTTTTCTCTTATCCCATTATCCACAAAGCCATATCCTGCTTTTTATGATTTTCTTAAAGATCTTCTTCTCTGTTTTTGTATTTATTATGTTTATCAGATAATTATATCTTATTTATAATAAAAACAACACATCTGGAACATTACCCAATTTTTAATGAATAATTACACTTTTTATATTTGGAATAACATCTTTAAAATATATTTTTCTCTCCTTGCTATATAATTTTCTCTTGGAGTACTTATTATCTCATTTACATTTATTTTGACTGGTCTTGTAAACTATTCCATCTTTATTTGTCTTTACTCTAATACTAAAAATAGGTTTTCCTACTACTGCCTGAGAAATAGTATAAGATGAGTTTTTCATTAGCTCTATCTTATTTATTATTTTATTATCTTTATATATTCTATATGAGTGTGGAATTTTATTTAATGTGATGTTATTTGGAGCTGTATTATCATTATCTTCCCATTTAATTTGAATTTGTTGCTCTATTAGAAATCCTTTGTGATCCACAGAATCATTGTCTATGTAAATATTTTTTAATCCATATTTGCTACACTCTATAATCTTTTGTTTATTAGTATCAAAATAGATAACAGGTTTATACTTTTTATGACAAGAAGTGAGTGCTATTAGAAGTATATTAGTTATTATTATTTGTTTCATTTTTTATATATGCTCTGAACCATTGGTTTATTCTTTCTATTTTATCTTTTTCTGTATTATTTTTATTTTCAAATAAAGATTTCAACTTATCTTTTCCATAATATTTATTTATAAATCTATTAAACATTCTAAAATTCGTTGTTCCTCTTTCTGCTTGCTTTTCTAATGGAGCTTTATCATGATAATCTTCATAATCCAAACTAGAATTTTCAATTGCAGCTTTAATATATCCCAATATACTTCTTCCAATATGTAATGTATTACTTTTTGTTTCATCTAATTGTGGAATATGTCCTACTTCATGAGACATTAAGTCTAAAAAATTAATTAAATCATTTGGATTTACATCAAAATTAGATATGATTGCATTTGAAGAGCTATCCCCTGTTGTCAATGCTCCAACTCCCCGTTTGTAAAATCTAATTTTAGTAGCTAAAATATTATCATAACTTACACCTGAAACTAAATTAAGCAAATGTGTTACCGATGAAGTAAAACCAAATTCTTTTGGAATATATCTTCCATTCTTCAATTCTCTTTTTGTTACATTTAAAAGAGGGCTTTTTGCATATGTCAACATTTCTAGACTCCCCATCTGCATTCTTAAATCAACTTGCTTTCCATTTGGATCAATAAAATTTATCGGATTTTGGTAGGTATATGTATAAGTATTCAGGTTCATAGGGTTGAATATCCCACCATTGTGTTGTCCATCTATGTAATGCTCATGTTCTTTGATAGGATTATAACCACTGAGTGGGTCAGTATTCAGCCACAGGCTGGTTTTCATATCCAGATACCTTGCCCCAAAATAAGTCAGATTGGTCTCACTGTCCAGCTCCTTCCCATTGAACAGATACGGCATGGTCTTGCTTGTGCTGTGTTCCTCAAACAACACTTCTCCAAACGCTATGTATTCTGTGTGCTGTGTTATCCGTCCTTCTCTATCGGTGATGTAAGACGAAGACCCCAAGTGGTCTGGGTGGTAAAAATACAAATTCTTTTCTCTTATTCCATTCGGAACGAAGCCATATCCTGCTTTTTATATTTTTCTTAAAGATCTGCTATTCTTTGAGGATTTGATAATTTACCTTCTGCTTTCTCTTTGGTGATATGGATGATACCTCATTTATTTTTATTGTGAATTTTTAATAATATATTTAGGATATTCCCTATTTGTATAATTCCCATAAATATTTCTTGTCCTCTCTAATTAAAAGCATATTATGTCCATCTATAGCAATTATACCATCTTTAAGCGTAAATAAATATTGAGGTAAACCACTTATTCTGAAGCCTATTGGATTTAATTTTAATAAATAGATTATTTCTTTTGATTCCTTATCTATTAAATTAGTTTTACACCAATTTAATAGATATTTATCTCCATTAATTAGTATTACTGAGTTTATATCTTTTTCTTTATCAAAAAAAATAAACCATTTTTTATTTTTTTTAAAATACCATTTATCATTTCTTATTTTAAAAATAGTTGTTGTAGTATTATTTAATGTATCTCTGCTAAATAACCCTTCTTCCTTAAATATTAAATCATCTAAAAATATTCTTTTGTATTCAAAAAAAACCTTATACTTATTCTCTTGTTCAGGAGTGCTTTCAAATCGTATATTAATAAACTTCTGTGATAAACATACTGAACTAATACATAGGAACACTACTAATAATATATCTTTCATTTTTCTTCATTTTTTCTTTCTTTCCAAATAATTTTACTAACTCTCTCATTATAAGATTTTAATTCTTCCTCATATGTATTACCATTGGCTTTAGAAAGTTTTTGTATATAATCTTTAAATTGTTTCGATTCTTTACTTCCTTCCCATACCAAATCATTTAATTGCAGATCAGTATAACCTAAATTATTATCTTGATTATATTCTTTCAGAGCATTTAAATATGTATCATGATATTCCATAAAAGTATCATGATTATGTTCCTCTTTCTTGAAAGTTGTGGCTATTTTTGCATGTAACGCCTCATGTATTAAAGTTCCTGCCATAGCAATTTCACTTTTTTCAAAATTGTTAGCTGTCAAAGCGGACTTTCCATAGTAAGATTTTGATTCTACTGCATCAATAGATTTTCCTATAATTTTTTTCCCCTGTGTTTGGGTAGTTATTGTTCGAGTACTATATGTTGTAGCATTAGATCCTACTGATACATTTTTATCACCATAATCTAAATAAAAATTAAAGGATTTTGAATTAGAATACTTTGATAAAATATTTTTATATACAGTATTAGTTTTCATTAAATTTTTATATATAGAAGCATATGAAGATTTTAGAAACTCTTTTGATGGAATAACATCCCTTCCATCAGGATCTATAAATTTTATTGGGTTATTCAGTGTATAGGTATATGGTGATGTTTCTAGATACTTCTCTGCCAGCGGGTCTGTATTCAGCCAAAGGCTGGTCTTCATATCCAGATATCTCGCCCCAAAATAAGTTAGATTGGTTTCTTGGTCTAATTCCTTCCCATTAAACAAATACGGCATGGTCTTGCTAGTGCTGTGCTCCTCAAACAATACCTCTCCAAAGGCTATGTATTCCGTATGCTGGGTTATCCGTCCTTCTCTATCGGTGATGTAAGACGAAGACCCTAGATGGTCAGGATGGTAAAAATACAAATTCTTTTCTCTTATTCCATTCGGAACGAAGCCATACCCTGCTTTTTATGATTTTCTCAAAGATCTTTTTCTCTGTTTTGTATTTATTATGTTTATCAGATAGTTATATATTATTTATAATTAAAACAACACTTTTGGAACATTACTCCTATTCTTATTACCAATTATTTGGTAAAATAATAGAATTATTATCCTCATAGTCTAATGTATCTATTAAATAGCCTCCCCTTTTTATCAAAAGTTTTAAAGAACCTTTGGGTTTAATAATCGAATCTCCCACTTGGATTTTTTCTTCCCAATCTGAAAATATTGGTAAACTATCTCTATCATACACGATATAAGGAGCTGAATGATTACTATAATCTATACTATGCCTTTTTAATATAGATTTTATTTCTCTATTCCTTATTTTATCGTACGCAAATCTATTATCCTCTTCAATAGTCGTAGGATTTAGGTAAAAATACCATTGTAATAATGAAAACAATAGTATCGTAATAAATATACACCAATAATAAAACTTCCTTAAATCTTTCATCTTCCTATCAATTTTGTTTTAGACCTTGACCAAACTGCTCCAACATCTAAACCTATACCATAGCTACCTCCTTTGGTAGTATATGCTCCTTCTCCCTTTTTTCCACCAGTTATATTTAATTCTAAACAATCATAAGAATTACCAATCTACAGTTGGAATATTATTTACTATATCTATATAATCTAATGTATCTATGGCAGACCCATTTTTAATTATAATTTGTATAGAGCCTTTGGGCTTTATTATTGAATCTCCTATACCTATTTTTTCTTCCCATTCATAATCAATAGGGATACTATCTTTGTCATAAACAATGAATATAGCTCTTCTTTTGTAATTATTGATACTTTTTCTTTTAATAACAGCTTTTATCTCTCTTTCTCTAATTTTTGATAGTAATAGTTTATTATCCTCTTCAATAGTCGTAGGATTTAGGTAAAAATACCATTGTAATAATGAAAACAATAGTATCACAATAAATACACACCAATAATAAAACTTTCTTAAATCTTTCATCTTCCTATCAATTTTGTTTTAGACCTCGACCAAACTGCTCCTACATCCAAGCCTATACCATAGCTACCTCCTTTGGTAGTATATGCTCCATCTCCTTTTTTTCCCCATCTATTTGGATTAAATTGTTCTGAAGCATTGAGTCCTTTTTCTATTGTCGTTCCACCATATGACCCAGAAATTGCTCCTAGTCCTACTTCATAAGAGTTTCCATATCCTTCAAAATCACTTACTCTAAATAATCTATTAGGATCAGTTGTTGTTATAGGCATAAAATCTAAACTCAATCCTGCACCTATTCCTAAAGTTCCACCGACTGTATAATAGAAAGATGAATCTCCATAAGAATCTTTCACATATCCAAAAGATAAACTGGCTCCTCCACCAACGGTAAAACTAAGAGTTCCTTGCACTGCCATACCACTTACACTTGTTTTTGATGAAGTGATAGTAGTACCAATAGGGGTTTTAATAGATTTGCCATTTTCAATATGTGAAAGTGTTATTTTGGTATCTCCTGTTTTTTCAGTGATGGAACCATTTGCATTTAAATAATACATTCTATCAGTATATTTACCTGTATAACTCCTATGAGATATACCTATTGTATTTTTTCTTCCTAGATGATTATAGCCTTTTAATTCTTTATTGGTATCTTTCCACTCTATATCTCCTGTTTTTTTATTTTGATACCAATCTGTGCTCTCTCTCCCATCAGGGTCTACTAACATTATCGGGTTATTATTCGTATATGCGTACGGTGTCATGGTTTTTTCTGCCAGCGGGTCTACATTCAGCCACAGCGATACTCTCGGGTCATAGTATCTCGCTCCGTAGTAATACAATCCTGTCTCCGTGTCCAGCTCCTTCCCATTGAACAAATAGGGCATGGTCTTGTTTGTGCTGTGTTCCTCAAACAACACCTCTCCAAAGGCTATGTACTCTGTATACTGGGTTATTCTTCCTTCTCGGTCGGTAATATACGAAGAACTTCCCAAGTGGTCTGGGTGGTAAAAATACAAATTCTTTTCTCTTATCCCATTGTCCACGAAGCCATACCCTGCTTTTTATGATTTTCTTAAAGAACTGCTACTCTTTTTAAGGATTTGATAATTTACCATATGCTTTCTTTCTTCGGTGTCCCTTCGGTAATCCTTCGGTGAAGGTTCGGTGTCCTCTCGTTTACGGTTTTCTAATTATTTTATGGTTTTATTGTGAATTTTTAATAATAAAAACAACACATTTGGAATATTACCCAAAATCTCAACTATACAGACTAAAATCTGAGACCTTTATGAACCATTGTAAAGAGCTGTAATCATCATTATGATACTCATATTTATTAATATAAAACAAGTATTGAATCGTTACAAAACTCTCATCATTTAGAGTAGAGTTTATATAGAATTTTCCTTCTTCTTTTTCTACTGTATATATTTTTTTAATCCTTTCCATGCCAAATTTTCTATATATATTCATGATTTTCTCATCAAGAGTATAAATTTCCTTAGGCTTATAAAAGAATTTAATAGGAATCACTCTTTTAAAATTAAGAACCTCATATAGAAATACTGTATAAGAACAATCTTGTTTGTAATAGTTTTCGTATATTATCTGTAAATCTTCTATGGAAATCTTTCCTACTTGTTCAGAATTATGTACTTTGACAAATACATATTCTTTTAATTTCATTACATGAACTTCTACTATTTGCTCAGTGGTATTTCCTTTTTTTGAGGAAGATGTAAAGTTTTCAATACTACCTAATGAAAATAAATCATCATTTCCAGAACAAGACATTAATAATAATACAATTAAGATTTTTAATCTATTCATAATTATTTAGAATTTTTATTATTAGGAGGGTTATTAAGTAGCTTTACATCTATTTTTTTACCCCCATATGTACTTCTGATTGGAAGCCCTTTTTCTTTCCTCCAAAGATTTTCATTATAAACAGCTCTAATTTCAGCAGGGCTTTTATAACTTCTTTTTTGTTGACTATCACCCATATTTCCTATTTCATAATCATACTGATGTCTCATTTCATGTATTATGGTTGTTGCATCTGTACTAATTACTTTTTCTAAATCTTGAAATGTTTTTTTATCTTCTTTTGAAAAATTAAATGTTGTAAGAGTATGATTAGAATCAGTTTCTTTTCTACCTATATTTATAAGATGACCATTTTTTTCCAAACTAAATGAGCGGGTAACACTATTGTCACTACCTTCCTGTATAATGTGTAAATTATCAGAATTTTCTAAAGTATGAAGTTGTGTTTTTAAAATATTATTTTTTGAATGTTCAATATCTCTATATACCCTTGCCAACCTAAATAAAGTAACACTAACATTATCCGTTCTTCCATCATACTTCTTCCCTGTATTTCTAGTTATATAATTTCCATTTTTATCTTTATGTATACTAGCATAATAAAAATGCCCTTTACTATAAACTAATTGTTGTCCTGTTTTTGAAATAAATATAATATCTCTCCCATCAGGATCTATTGCGTTTATTGGATTATTTGCAACATAAGTGTATGGAGATATGTTTGGATACTTCTCTGCCAGCGGGTCTACATTCAAGAATATACTTGTCTTAGGGTCATAGTATCTTGCTCCGTAGTAGTAAAGCCCCGTCTCACTGTCCAGCTCCTTTCCATTAAACAAATACGGCATGGTCTTGCTTGTGCTGTGTTCTTCAAACAACACCTCTCCAAACGCAATATATTCTGTATGCTGGGTTATTCTTCCCTCTCTATCCGTAATGTAACTGCTTGACCCCAAGTGGTCTGGATGGTAGTAGTAAAGGTTTTTTTCTCTTATTCCATTGTCCACGAAGCCATACCCAGCTTTCACGGTCTGTGGAGTAATCGGGTCTCCATATTGTACAGGTGGACCTGGGACATCTCCCGGCTCATTGAACTTCGGTGGTCTTGGCCAGCCTTCGGGTGGTTCTTGGTCTTGGCGGATATTCTGCCATCCAAGGCTCGGGTAAGGCTGTCCTGTCCATTCAGGGCTGGCGTAGATGCCATGCTGTGTCGGCGGACCAGGCGGAACCTTTAGTCCTCTTATATAATTGTCCCTTGCCTCCTGCATTTGGGCGTTTTGGCGGATGTAGTCTATTCCTCCCGCCATGATGCCCGTGTTCTTATGCACAAAAGTCCCTTCACCCAGCTTGCTCACTATCCTGCTGCTTCCTTCAAAATAATGCTTGGTAAATTTCCCTTTCTGCACCACGAAATAAGGGTTTACATAGGCGGTATAGTCGTCCATGTGAGTGATAACCGCCGATGTCAGCCCGTTGGTCACCACCGTACTGCTCTCCCCACTGCTTTTCACGGCTCTTTCGCCCGTGTGGTCGTAAGTGTAGAGATGCAGTTTTCCATTATCGTTAATGCCTCTCAGCCTGTTTTCCTCGTCCCAGACCATAGCGCGGAAGCTCTTAGATTCCTCGTAGTAGACAGGGTTGCCGTTGCCGTCATATTGGTAAGTTCGGGCTTTAGGTTTGCCCATCTCCATGATTTCACTTGGGGCGTGAGGGTGGGCAGGGTTGTTGTAGCTGTAGTCCAGCGTATAGCCCTTCTGCACCCCTCCAGAGAGGTGGTTTAGTTCTTTCTTTGTGATGGAGTTAAGATTATTATAACTCATTTTCAGCTCATAGCTGGCACTGGTAAGCTCTCCGGTGTAGTTTCCTTTGGCACGGGTCAGCCGGTTGAGATTATCATACTGATATTCATAGCTGGAAGCCCCGCCCAGTGCATTGCGGATAATCGGGAGCTGGTTCTCCACCTTGAGGATGTTCCCTACCAAATCATACGCATAACGGTTGTTCTGGATAAGGAAATTTCCCCCGCCTTTTTGTTTTTTCTTTGGGCGTGCCCCTTGCCAAGGCTGTTCCCGCTTCATCGGGTCGGGCTGTACGCTATTACTCCTCGCCGTGAGCCATGCTAAAACCCCACAACTACGGCTGTGGGGTATCCGCTGCCATCCCTCACGCAATGCACTGCGTTCCTGTTTTTATGCTTTCAATGAACTTCTATTCTTCTATTTTATTCAGTCCATAAGGAGTTGTGAATTTTTAATAATGAAAACAACACTTCTTGAATGTCTATATTATAGTTTTATATTATTATGTTAGCTCTTTTATTAGACAGTTAAATCTATAAAGAGCATTACCCCATTTTACTTAATATAAATCCGCATATAAAATAGTTGTGCAGAAAAGTATAGTAGAATAGTATATTTTTAATTCATCTTTAGTATTGAAATCGATTTCTAAATGGATATTATATTTCAGTAAATCCACAGGTTTTACATCTGCAATAAATTTGTTGTTCCAATACAATCTATAATAAATTAGAAAATAAAAAAATTCTATTTTGTCTTTTTTTCCAAGTATAAATCTATCGTAGAAAAAAAAACCTATTTTAGAAAAGGGTATTTCTAAATTTTGATAAGTAATCTTTGTGCCAAGCCAAAGAAACGATTTTACTTTAAGCAAAAGTTTATCATTTGCATCATATATTTCGCCATAAACTCTTCCGCCCCACTTGGTTTTTCTATTCATATAAATAAAAACCTCATCATTTTTATAAAAAATAATAGAATCATCATTTTGTACAACTCCTTTTATTATCATTTTATTCCTATTTTTAAATTAACCTCTACTCCAATAATAGCTTTCACTCCAACTCCTATATTAATTGCTTTTTCTTTAGGTGTGTATTTAGCTTCTGGTTGTATATTTAAATCTCCATATCCCTTTTTATGTCCAAAAGGTCTCCTTGTTAATCCTACTCCTATTGTCATATTTTTATTATCCATTCTAAGATCGGGTAATAAGAGATCATTTAGGCTATGACTATAAGCTGAGCTACCAGATAATTCACCTCCTATACCTGCAATTTTACCTAAATCTAATCCACCTTCTATAAAATGATTATTTCGTCCATTAGATTTTCCTATGTCGGAACCAAATTCTCCACTAATAAAATCAAATTTCCCTTCATGAGTATATTGTGTAAATGCTCCTATACCTCCACTTACGACACCCAATTTCCCTCCTATCTGTAGTCCCACAGAACCTCCAACACTTGCTTCTAATATTATATGGTCAGATATAAAGTTCTTAATTTTTGTTGCTGTTGACTCTGTTCCAGCCATATCAGGAGCGGTATATTCAGTACCATTTCTAACCCATTTCCTATCGCTAGATAATAAAACATATCCTTTATCTGTTTCATATCCATAGTCATTAGGTGCATAGTGTTTAACTCCTTTACCCCAATATTTTTCTGCTTGTTCTTGGTTAGTAACTCTGCTATCCCAAAAAATATTTCCATTTTTATCTTTTACCCAGTCTTCACTTGCCATCCCCGTAGGATCCACCAACATTATCGGATTATTATTCGTATACGCATACGGTGTCATGGTTTTTTCTGCCAGCGGGTCTACATTCAAGAATATACTTGTCTTAGGGTCATAGTATCTTGCTCCGTAGTAGTAAAGCCCCGTCTCCGTGTCCAGCTCCTTCCCGTTAAACAAATACGGCATAGTTTTGCTTGTGCTGTGTTCCTCAAAGAGCACCTCTCCAAACGCAATATACTCTGTATGCTGGGTTATCCGTCCTTCCCTATCGGTAATGTAAGAAGAACTTCCCAAATGGTCTGGGTGGTAGTAGTAAAGGTTTTTCTCCCGTATTCCATTCGGAACGAAGCCATACCCTGCTTTTACGGTCTGTGGCGTAATCGGGTCTCCGTACTGCACAGGCGGACCTGGCACATCTCCCGGCTCATTGAACTTCGGTGGTCTTGGCCAGCCTTCCGGTGGTTCTTGGTCTTGGCGGATACTCTGCCAACCAAGGCTCGGGTAAGGCTGCCCTGTCCATTCAGGGCTGGCATAAATGCCGTGCTGTGTCGGCGGACCAGGCGGGACTTTCAGTCCTCTTATGTAGTTATCCCTTGCTTCCTGCATTTGGGCGTTTTGGCGGATGTAGTCTATTCCTCCTGCCATGATGCCCGTGTTCTTATGCACAAAGGTTCCTTCGCCCAGCTTACTCACTATCCTGCTGCTTCCTTCAAAATAATGCTTGGTAAATTTCCCTTTCTGCACCACGAAATAAGGGTTTACATAGGCGGTATAGTCGTCCATGTGAGTGATAACCGCCGATGTCAGCCCGTTGGTCACCACCGTACTGCTCTCCCCACTGCTTTTCACGGCTCTTTCGCCCGTGTGGTCGTAAGTGTAGAGATGCAGTTTTCCATTATCGTTAATGCCTCTCAGCCTGTTTTCCTCGTCCCAGACCATAGCGCGGAAGCTCTTAGATTCCTCGTAGTAGACAGGGTTGCCGTTGCCGTCATATTGGTAAGTTCGGGCTTTAGGTTTGCCCATCTCCATGATTTCACTTGGGGCGTGAGGGTGGGCAGGGTTGTTGTAGCTGTAGTCCAGCGTATAGCCCTTCTGCACCCCTCCAGAGAGGTGGTTTAGTTCTTTCTTTGTGATGGAGTTAAGATTATTATAACTCATTTTCAGCTCATAGCTGGCACTGGTAAGCTCTCCGGTGTAGTTTCCTTTGGCACGGGTCAGCCGGTTGAGATTATCATACTGATATTCATAGCTGGAAGCCCCGCCCAGTGCATTGCGGATAATCGGGAGCTGGTTCTCCACCTTGAGGATGTTCCCCACCAAATCATACGCATAACGGTTGTTCTGGATAAGGAAACTTCCCCCGCCTCCTGCTGGAGCAAGACTTTCGGCCTTGAGCTGTTCAAGGCGTCTCATCACAGGGTCGTAGTGGTAGCGGGTCTCGGTATCGTTTCCGTAGAGACGGTATACTTTCTGCTCAAACTCATCATAGCCCTGCTGTTTCAGGTAGGTGTAGGCATGCTCTTCACTTGGTGCAGTGCCTTCGGGAGCTTTATAGCCTTTCAGGCTCGTTAAGTTCCCCGCAATATTATACCCAAAGTCCAGTCTTTCTCCATCAGGATAAACCAGCTTTTGGATACGGTTCCAGCTGTCGTATTCATACTGGGTTACATAGGTCTGCACTTCTACGGGCTTTATACGCAGACTTCGGATTTCTTTAGTTACCTCGCCCATATCTCCGTAGAAGTATTCAGTTCCTCCACTCGCATCTTCTACCAGCCAGAGTCTTCCTCTTCTTCCTGCCTGCTCACTTTGTGCCCCATAGTGATAGCGGACACTGTTTTCAGGGTATTTCGGGTATTTTATTTCCTGCAGGCGGTTGTAGTCATAGTGGTAGGTGATATAGCCATCAGGCATTTCTCCGCGTATCTGACTGGTTTGTCTCTTGATGAGATTTCCTGCCTTGTCATAGACTAAAATAGTCGTTCCTGCATCAGGATGTACTAATTTGGTTCTTCTTCCTAAGAGGTCATACTCGCTCAGGGTTTGGTGTCCCTGTGCATCGGTTACCTTGGTAAGCTCTCCTATGGCACTGTATTCAAAATGGGTCTCTGTGCCGTCAGGCTGCACTTGGGTCAGCACTCTTCCCTGCACATCGGTATAGGTATGGCTTTGTCTATTGAGCGCATCAGTCTGTGTGGTGTGCAGGGTGTTTTCTCCCTTGTGATGGGTGATTTTATAAGCCGTTTTCACACTGGAACCATCAGGCAGAATCTGCTCTACTGGTCGGTCTTTCTCATCATAGAGGGTTTTAGTAGGTGATATGCTGCTGCTTGGTGCGGGCACCAGCTGGCTCTGCACCGATGCAGTGAATGGATAATAGGTCTCTACTACCCTGCCTAAGGCATCATAGATCTGTTTTCCAGAGATGATGTGTTTTTCTTCATCAGCAAGTCCTCTTCCCCTGAAGATACTTGCGGTCTTTTTCACCTGCACCGCTCTTCCCAGCCCGTCAGCATAGGTATAGGTTTCTATATCTCGGTTATGTTCAGGGTCGTAGTTTCTGGTCAGTGCATAAGGCAGCTGTCCAGCAGGACGAGACTGATTAAGGTTCGGATATTCATAGCGGATGGTGTAGGGTTTTCCAGCTTTGGCTTCTTTAGGTCCTAAGATACTGATGGTTCTTCCCTTAGCATCCAGCGTATAGAGCATACTCTCCCCGTTTCGGTCAGTAGTTTTTACTGGTGCTCCAAAGCGGTAGTCATACTCCATGGTATTTTCATACCCAAAATGATCTTTAATCTTGGTAATATGGCTGTGAGTTTCAGGGTTGTACTGATAGCTGAGCTGTGAGCGTTGTCCTTTCTCATTCTCAGCACCAGTTACCTGTATCAGGTTGCCGTATTCATCATAAGAAAGCAGTGTCTCTATATAGATTCCTACTCCAGAGAACTGGCGTATTTTGATGACTTCTGCAGTCTGTGGGTGGATGTCTGCTTCCCGTTTTCTTACCTCTCCATTAGCATCTTTTACGATAATACTTTGGGCAATACCCCCGAAGTAAGGGGCTGCACTTTCATAATAGCGGATATCAG
Organism: uncultured Flavobacteriaceae bacterium; assembly: GCA_963518955.1. Taxonomy (GTDB): domain Bacteria; phylum Bacteroidota; class Bacteroidia; order Flavobacteriales; family Weeksellaceae; genus JABCPE02. Next base: position 13,001 of record CAUQKI010000002.1, read on the forward strand.
CTTCTATCTTATCAGAAGGTTTTCCTGCTCCATGGTCTATGTACTTGACGATATTTCCTACTCGGTCATAGTGTTTCTCTGTTTTCTTTTCTAGGTAATCGCTCTGCTCATATACTCGTTCTCTCTCCTCTTTTGGTGCGATGAATACAGATTTTGTATCCATCTGCGGAAGAGAAAGTTGGTTTGACGGGATTACCGCCCCGCTTTGTGCATCTGCGATGTGGTAAGTTACACTGCTTTCGCTGAGTTTCGCTCCGTTTTTATCAAAGGTTGTACTTTTCTTAAGCTGAGATTTTCTAAAAAAGTCTTCATTATAATATTCCTGAACGCTGGTTCTCAGTACTGTACCATCTTGTGGATTGATCTGCATCTGCTTTACCTCGCCATAACCATAGAAACTGCGCTCTCTTCGGTCATAGTAAGGTTTGTTGTATTCAAATCTTGAGATAGTGTAATCTTCTCCATCACCAGTATAGCCATCAAATACCTTTACTTCTTTGAGTACCCATTGGCTGTTAGGGTTTTCATAAGTTGGCATTTTACGCTCGTAATCTATTTCAAACCAGCTTCCTGTTGCTGTTTCTACCCTCTTCAACATATTGGTTCTGCGGATATTAGAATAGGCTACTCTCAGGTCATTTTCATCTTCAGAGAGTACATAATCTAAGTTGCCATCACCATCTACATCAAGGAAAGTAGCCTCTACACGGTTAGTATTGGTTCCATAGGAGCCTCCTCCTTTAAAACTGAGACGGATAAATAGTATAGGTGGCGGGTCAATAGAAATATTCACACCCCCTCCATGACTTATGGAGACATTTCTTCCTACAGGTCTTCCAGCTGTTCTAGGAATGAAAAGAGGAGTGGTATCCCATCGGTTTCCAAGGTTAGGATAAACAAGAGTTCCATGGTCTTGGTAGATTACTTTATCTGCCAGTCCATCACCAGTCATATCCAGCAGCTGGGTTTTCATATCAGTGATAGATTTTCCGTAGCTGTATCCTCCAGTAAAGGATCCTGATTGTCTTGAAAAACCAAGACTTGGACCTCCACTGGTATCTGTACTTTCTCCTTTATTGAGTTCTCCAAAATTCCAAGGTTCTGGACTCCAGAAGCCATATCCCGTATTGTAGGAAACATAACTACTCGTTACTCTGTCTGCCAGCCCGTCTCCATTAATATCGGTATAGGTATGCTCTGCATGGTCTTCTCCAGAAGAGATGCCTCCGCTGAGTCCCAGTGTTGCTTTTGCCTTATCAGCATCTTGTGCTCCTTGGGTAGCAGTATTTTGCTGTTGTTGGGTAGATTTCTCTGTATTTTTAGATGCAGACGATTTAGCTAAAGGATGGGTATAGGTTCCATTGATAGAACCTCCTTGGTTAGAGGTTTTAGAATGAGTGAAGTCTCCTATTTCTGCAGCTTGAGCTGAGATGCCTCCTCTCGGGGTGGTATACTGCACAAAGCCTCCACGAACAAAATCTGGGAAACGGTCACCATTAAAATCCGCCATGGTCTCTTTGATGTAGGTATCTCCAGAACCTCTGGAACCACCAATTCCTACACTTCCCCCTCCGAAATTTGCTCCTATGGAGAAGACCTCACTACGCCCTTCATTAACCATATTTAAGGCTCTACCACTACCTCCTGAAAGCACAGGAAGTGAAGTGTCTAAATACTGAATAATATCATTTTCCCCTAATCTGGAAGGAGAAAACTCCTCTCTGCTGATATAAATATCATCTTCTAATCCTGTAAATCTTGAAATAGGAGTATTTCCTTTTGTTCTAATGAAATAATGACTAGAAGCCTCCATTTCTGGACGGGCAATACTTCCATCATGCTGACTAGGATCTACATTAGGAGGGTTAGAGCTGTCATAATTTCCATAGTTCTCTACCAGCAGACTTTGGTCTATGGTACTAGAAGCTTTAGTTCCATTAAGCACAAAACTTCCCCATCCTCTGAAGGCTTTACCAAATTTTACTTCACTATGAGGCTCCTCAAAAGGAATATAAACCCCATAATCTCTGTGTTGCTGAATGGAGGTAGCAATATGATGACGATGAGTAGGAGTATATCGAGGGTCTGTCTTCGCCAGTCTTATAGAATCCTTAATTTGAGCTTTAATTTCAAAATGATGGTCATCAAGGAATTCTTTCATTTTTTTATTGGAAACATTAGCTTCTATAAAAACTTCTTTTCCTAATACCACAGAATCAGATACTATATCAGAAGGTTTTGGATTCAGACTCAATATCCCATTCACTACCTTGTAGCGTTTACGCGCGACTACTTTTCCTTCCTGCTTTGCTGTTAGAAGGATATCTCCACTGGTTGGTGGGGTTCCTGGAGCGGGAGCAGGTGTTGGTGAAGTAGGAGGAGTAGCAGAATATAGATGAATCCTTAGCTTTCCTTTTTGTGAAGGCATCATATAGTGTGGAGTATAGAAGTTATCAAGCTTCTCATAAATTTTAAAGTCAGCATTAATAGGATGGCTGACATTTCTCCCCTCGCCATCTACATATTCTATACTAGGTCTAAAGTCTATATTTCTCCAGTTAATTTCTGTTTCACTTTCTATTTCTACTTTCAGTGCTTCAGCCTGCTGGAAACTGCCCAGGGGGATTAAAGACAAATCATAGGTAGCAGCAGCTTCACTGAAATACTGCTCATGAACAAGAGTTTTACTGCCATGAGTAAGGTCTATCTTATAAAATTTTAATTTAATACCATCTGTAGTAGCCCCTTTTACAAAGTTACCTCTTAATGTAGGACGAGTATCGCTTGGAAAAGCATACATCTGCTCAGAAGAAAAGAGAATATCCTCTATGGTATATTTCTTTAAATCAAGGCTGTTTTCATCCTGTGCTGCAGCAAGAGAAGTATAAGTAATCTCTGGTTTCCAAAAAGTTTTATCATAGTTTCCATCTTCCTTAGAGCTTACTCTGAAGTAAAGCACATCTCCTTTCTGTACATTGAGTTCTTCGGTTTTGGATTTTAAGGCATAATCATCAGCAGTAATATTTTCCTGCCAAACAAGATTTCCTTTATGCTGAAAATAAAGCTTTACCCCATCTGCTTTTGGAGTGCCATCATTTTTTGTATACTCAGCTCTTTTAGGAGATAAATCTTCTATCAATTTGTAGGTATGGGAAATGGAAATTCTTCCAGCCACTGGAGCTTTCCAGGTTCTTACCACATCATGAAGCGGATTGCTTCTTTCCAATTCCTCTCGGGTAATTCCTGTGGTTCCTGAGATACTAAGAGTTCCTGTGTTGAGAATAGGAGAAGGTGTACCTGTACTACTTGGTGAGAATGTTGGTACTCCATTTACCAGACGGTTATAGTATATCGTCCCTCTATTGGCAAAATCTACCAGCCCATCTCCATTGAAGTCCATGAAATAACTCTCAGTGATATTCTTAGATACCTGTTTGTTATAACCGATAGGAAAACCTGCTTTGTTATTAAGGTTAATCATTAAATCTACCCCATAATTATAAGAGTTAGATTTTGTTCTTCCTAAACTAGAGAGATTAATAGGAATTTTGGGACCAAAACCTTCTGTTCCTAAAGCGGTAAGGTTTTTTCTATAGTAAACGCTGCTACCATCAATATAAATTTTATCAGGAAGGTTATCTCCATCTATATCCTGAAAGAGAACTTTAGAATGAGTGCTTCCCCAGTTGCTTCCTCCACCGCCTCCTAAGGTACTGTTATTAAATCTGCCTATTCCTGTAATTCCTACTCCCACTCGGAAGTTTACCCCTCCACTCTCGGAGTTGGAAGTTCCCACCAGTGTAGGTTTACCAGAAAAACCATCTATTCCTAGAATAGTATAGGCAATGTTATCAGATGGAACTTGCCAAGTTTTAAAAGTTCCAAAAGGAATATAATTGCCATTACTGTCATGGACATCATCATAATAATCCATTTTGTTAGTATAGAAAAGCTGTCCTTCGGCATCATAACTGCGGATTTCTTTCAGTAATGTTTTTTTGAAGGCACCCTCTCTGTAGACCAGCTCATAAGAGCGAACCATTTGTCCAGAGTACTTTATTTCTATTTTTCGAAGAAGCCTGTCGTGCTGTTGTTTAAAACCAAGCCTTGCAGAAATTTGAACATCATTTCTTAGGTTTTCTCCCAAGTCTTTGTCTGTAATAAAATGTACAGAGTAAGCCCCTTTGGTGTTGTTTTTTCCAGTATAATAAATACTTTTAGGGTAGAGAACCCCTCCATCTTTTACATATTCATAGTGGATACTGTTTCCTTTCAGGTCTTTCTGAGAAGAAATCGCCCAATGCCCTATATTACCCTGAGGATCTGCAAGCACAGAAGAAGCAGCTATACTGTTTTCATCTCCCCCATAGTAAAAAGTAACCCCACTTTTAGATTTTACCATCCAATGATAATTATTAGGATGGTTTCCTTTTCTAATGATTTGGTTAAAGCCCCCTTCCCTTCTTGGGTAAAAACGCTTGTTTGTAGTTCTGTTTTCCCACTCATTTCTGTGGGTGTTAGGTAGAAGTTCTTCTCCTGATAAAATATAAGATTCCGTCTCATATTGAGCATCATAACGAGGTGCTCCCCAGCGGGTATCAATACTTAGAGAAGGAAGGGTTAAATTCCATCCTGTTCCCAGCCAGCTTTGACCGCCATCACTGCTGTATTGTATACTCAGCCCTGGCTGCATACCCGCTCTTCCAGCTGGAAGATCTATAGAAAAAGAGGTTGAAGCTGAGCCGTCAGGACTTGCTGAAGGTGGAGAAACTGACTGTACTCCAACAAAAGGGCTTGCAGCTTTGAGTCCACTGATGCTGGTAGGAGTAAAACCTGAAGTATCGGGACTTTCAGGAAGTTTGATAATTCCCGCAATAAAGTCTGAAGATTCCTTAGTTTTCCCGCTGACATTCTCTGCTAAATGAGATTTCACTTCTGATTGTGGAAGTTTCTGCCATAGCTTTTTAGCTCTGTCATAGAAGAAAATGGAAATGTCTTTTTCAGTATATCCTTCTGGGATTTTAGTTTTGTCATAAGCAATTTCAATAGAAATTTCCTTTTCAAATAAAATTCCCCCAGGCCGCATACGATAACCCTCCGCATTTTTTGTTAGATTAATTATGTTGCTTCCTAGAGCAGGAAGATTTCTTTTATTTAGGGCAGAAACAGATACTCTTAGTGCCTTAGAGACACTTCCTTCTGGAAATTCAGCCCAAAATCCCTTCTGACTGATGACCGCTGCAGAGGAAGGAGTAAGAAGCTTTCCAGATAAATTAGGATGTTCTTCTGTAGTATCAGGTTTATTTTTGTTTTCTATTTCTTTAGTGCTGAAAAAGTCTAAATGCCTTGAAACATAGGTTACAGCTCCCAAGCTGGCACTTATCCCTAAAAATAAAAATATATTATAGAAGTATTTTTTTCTCATGTTGATACAATTAATGAACAATAAGTTTTAAGCTGTTTTCTCCCAATAGTGTTTTAATATGGATGATATATACCCCTGAAACACCAATATTTCCATGATATTCATACTGAGATAGATTATAGAAATTCTGTGACTGCATGAGCCTTCCCTCCATGGTATAAATGCTGACCTGTCCGCTGGTGGTTTTAGGGAACGCTGCCTGAAGCGTAAATTTTCCTCCTGGAGCAGGATTAGGATAGAGCAGAATCTGGGAGTCCGCAATTTCATTTTCTACATAAGTCTTGAATTTAGAAACAGATTTACAGCCATGCTCGTTTTTGATTCTAAGCTCATAGTCACCTGCCTGGCTGAGGAGATAATTTTTGTTTTCTGAAACTAGACGACCATTTTGATACCACTGATAGGCATAGTTCCCTTTAGGCAAGCTTTCTTCTGGAGACAACAGCAATGGTTTTTTAGCGATGATATATTCTGAATTGAGATTTGGTAGTGGAGCATCTCCGTCAGAGAGATAAAAGCTATCCTTGTAAGTCCTTCCATAAGCATCAGAAATGTTGTATAAATACTTTCCTGAAGAAAGGCGCAGAGCCTTTTGATTAAGTTCTGAAGAACTTAAGTTCATACTTTGCTGATAGGAAGGAGTTTCTTCTCTATGAAGGGTTACATGATAAGGAGCCTGTCCTCCCACAATATTAAATCTTACTTTTCCAGAGAGACTTTCCCTGCATTTGGAGGCTTCTATATCTAGATGAGAAAACATCTCTGGTGCCATCCAGATACTATAGGCAGTCTGTCCATTGGCGGAATCTTCCCAATTATTAAAACTCAATGGCTTTTGGGAGGAAACTTTTCCTAATTTATGATACTTTGTTGAAGTAGGATGAAATAATCGCTCCTTAGAAGAATCTGTGACCAGCCAATAGTAATCATTTTTCTCACTAGACTTTGCTTCTTCATCACTTGAAAGAGGAGGCAGAACTCTAGGGTCAGCCTTCCAATGCAGTTCTACATCAGAATGTTTATGATAATCCATTAACCAGACTCTGGAGAGTCCTCTGGGCTGACCTTCTTTTTGTTTTTTTAGTTCTAATTCTTTACCATTATCACTCCAGAAAACAAAATAACCATCTGGAATTTCCTTGCCATTTTTTGCAGTGAGCCCTACGGTAATCATCTGCTCATCGTTAGAATTTCTGCTGGCCATTTGGGAGATTTCTCCCTCTTTATCTTTTCCTACAGCAGTAATATTTTGATTAAATTCCTTATGCTCAGTATAATCCCATATTTTCTCTCCTCTACTGTTATAGTAATTTTTATATTCTGTCTGGCTGAGAGAAACACCATATTTAATGGATAAATAAGATGCTACCTGCTGCATTTCCATAGGGGAAAGCACTCGGTCATAAAGTAAAATTTCTCCAATATATCCAGAAAATTCTTCAAGTGGCAGATGAGCTATTTTACCTGCTAAATGAAGTTCGTACTGAGAAGATTTATTTGGGGTATTATTTTCCTTGGACTCTAGATTTTTATAATGCTGGTAATAATGAATTTTTACCTTATCTCTATTATTTCCCTGCGGATAGCTGCTGTACAGAGTTTTTTCCATATCAGCAAAACGACGGTTGGTAGCTACTAGTTTATACTGAGCAGCAGATGTATTTAAAAGAGACCATAGGGGGTATTCTCCCTCGTTTTTTTCTCCTTTATAAACTACAAAAAGTGAGTAATGTTCTGCTGCAGATTTTTCTAAAGGCAGAGAAATTGTTTTTCCTTCTTTGATGTAAAAAACAGGATTTCCATTGATGCTAAGCCCTTCTGCTTTATCAAAATGAATTTCCTGTCCTTTTATTTTTTCTTTTACCTGTGTTTTTCCTTTTTCCTTTTCAGTTTTTATCCAGTAGATCGGAGTGGGAACTCCTGAAGGATATTTTTCTTGTGCATAAACCTTATAAAAGGAAAGTAAAACTCCTAGTGAAAAATAAAGTTTCCTCATATTTTTCGTATATTTTAAAAGTTATTGTATGCGTCAAAAGTAAAGCGGTAACCGATATTGAGAAAAAAAGCATTGACCATGTTATTCTGCTCTCGGTAGCGGTGTCCATTCTGCTGAGTTTCCAAAGCGTCTGACAATCCCAAATGATAACGGATGCCTATATTCAGTTTATTATCAAACTCATAACCGATACCCATACCTAAATGGAAATAGTCTTTCCCTTCCAATGACTGTTTTAAAACATTCTGTACCACAGCATCAGGCTCAAAATAAACACCCGACCTCTTGGACATCTCTGATCCGTTGGAACGGTATTCCAAAACATCTTTATCTAAATTAAAGTTAAAATAAGGACCTGCTCCTGCATAAAAACCTTCTGTAAAGTAAAACTTTACCATAAACCCTGCATTGAGGCTATGATAAGGAAATTTAAGGGTATAGTTTAGTCCGTTGGTGTCGGTATATTCAAGTTGTCCAGGCTGGTAGGAATAGTAGAGTTCAGGCTGAAAACTGATTCTCACTTCAGGATAGTACCAGTTTAAGAAAGCACCTGCTCCATAGCCAAATTTATAGGGTTCTTTTATGGTATAACCTGCATACATATTATCAGGGATAAGTACCTTTTCAATGTTGGTGATTTTAGAATACATTCCTCCTGCAAATACACCATAAGTAATTCTTCTTTCTGAACGCTGTCCATATGCTGCTGAAGCAGAAATCAGCAACAACAAAAATCCTATTTTTTTCATTTCTTTTTACCAATTATGAAAACTATATCCTACAGAGAGACTTAGATAAGAGTTACGATTAGTGTTTTCCAAAAATTGAAAAGAAGTCACTCTATTTCCTATCATATCTCCCACACCAAGATAATATCTTAAATCAAAATGGAAATTATCCTCAAGTTCATATCCTAAGGAAAAGCTCAAATTAAAATCATCCTTCCCCACAATTCCTTCTCTATAGAACTGGCGAAAATTGGTATCATAGAGACCATTACGCTCATTGGAGTTATAACTTATTGCATGTGGAGTAAGATTTTTAGAATAGAAAGCTCCTATGCCTATATTTAACCCTAAGAAAGGATATACCTTATAAATTCCGCCAAGCATCAAATATGAATACCTCAGTCCTAGTTTGTAACTACTACCTGTGGTTTCGTTGTTGTAATTTACTTCTGCTCCTGAATAACGAAATAATAGCTCCGGCTGAATAGCAACTCTGGAAGCAGGAAGTTTATAATTTAAAAAAAGACCACCTTCAACTCCAAAAACACCCTTACTTGTAATATCAAACAATTGTCGATTGTTTTCCCTACCAATAAGCATCTCTGGAAGATTGGTAACACGGGAATGCAGAGCACCAAGTTTCAGACCATAGGTTAAATTATCTAAATACTGACCTTTGGATAGTCCAGAAATTAGCAGTAGCATTAAACCCAGTTTCTTCATCTTCTATTTGAATATTTATTTAACAAAATTTTAACATTCGCAAATGTATAAGCTTTTATATTCCTATGCAATATGATTTTTATCATGATTTTCTTTTTAAAAATAAAAAGCTACTTAACTATATAGTTACTATTATTCCAAACTCCATAATTTAAAATCATTCTTCTTGAATTTTTCCTCTTCTTCTTTATCTTTATTGAAAAATTCCAAAGTATCAGAAATGATTTTCTCTAAATTCTTTTCCCAAAACCAAAGGGGAATTTTAAAATAAAACTTTCCTCTTTCATTCTCTTCAATTTCTCCGAGGTCTTTGACCAAAGTTTTGGGAACAAAAGCCCAAGGATTAGTATTTATTTTTTTGAGAGTAGCAGTAAGGATTAGTTTGTAGGATTTTTCTAATTCTTCGTATTTATCTACATAGACAAATACGCACTCTTCCTCTTGTGGTATTTTCAATTCTTCTATTTTAGATACCCAAGTTTCAGCATCTATTTCTAAACCCTCATCTTTTTTTTCTGTTTTGGATTTGGGTAACCAAAATTCTACTTCTTTTTCTAATTCAGAAATAAAAGCTTTGATAAGCAATGCTTTTTCTGTTTCTTTAATGATAGTGTAATTTTCAAAAGTTTTCATCTTCTAAATCTTTTAATAGTTGTTTTTTAAGTAAATACTGCTGGTGTAAAAACGCCCAATGTTCTTCAAACTTTGGGTCTTCCAGTTGCTTTTGTATAGTTTCCAAAATTTCTTCTAATTCCTCCCTTGTGGGTGGAAATAATTCTTCTGTAAATAGTTCTAATTCATTCATGATATTGATTTTAAATAAAAAATGGACTTGGAGGTATCATAAATATAAACTCTAACTTTTTCAGAAAAAAGAGTATTAACAGTGTTAATATTAGGAAAATTACTATCAATTTAGGTTTAATTTTTTTCATAGCTTTTTGTTTTATTGTTCTAAACAGATCTAAATTCATTGACAACAGAGCAATTATTTTGAAATAAAAGGACTTAAGATTCTCATTTTAGAAGCTTATGATTTTTATAAATTTTTATTAAAAAATTTATAGTCTTTGTAAAAATATAAGCTGAAGCTATTGCACAATAATAGCTCCATTCTTTATTTTGAGCTCCAAAATAGATAAGATATATCACTGCAAAAAGACTTATTCCAAACATTATTTTTTGTCGCTGAATGTCTTTGGAAAGATTTTGTTTATTTATATTTTTCATATTTTTTATTTTGGGTTAATATTCTATATTTCTAAATTCAGAAATCGCCATATTTACTTTATATCTCTCATCTAATAATCCTCCATTTCTATTTTTAGCTATCATAATTTCCACCTCATTTTTTGTAGGAGCATTATTATAATCATCCCATTCATCAATGTTGTAATATTCTGGACGATAGAGGAAAATGACTTCATCAGCATCCTGTTCTATTGAACCAGACTCTCTTAAATCGGATAATTGAGGGCGTTTATTAGGTCGGCTTTCCACAGCTCTTGAAAGTTGAGAGAGAGCGATTACTGGTATATTTAATTCTTTTGCAATAGCCTTTAATCCTGATGAGATTTTGGCAATTTCTTGTTCTCTATTTTGTGATTTTTCATAAGTTGCTAATTGTAAATAATCAACAAATAAGGCTTTTATATTATATTTCAATTTCATCATTTTAGCCTTAACTTTTAAATCTTGAATAGATATTGATGGAGTGTCATCAATATGTATTTTTAGTTTGGTCAAGTCTTCTTTATAATGATAATACCTCTCTCTTTCATCTTCTTTCAGACCTTTTCTCAATATTGAAGAGTTTGGAATTTTGGTATAATTTGTAATAATTCTCACAGCAATTTGTTCCGCAGACATTTCCAATGAGAATATACCCACTGCCATATTTTGGATTGCTAAATCTACTACCTGCTGAACTAAAAATGCTGTTTTTCCCATTCCAGGTCTTCCTGCCACAATTGTAAGGTCTGAATTTTGCCAACCACCCATTGTTTTATTGATGATGCCTAATGAACTTGGGATACCTGTAATCCCATTAAGATTGATATTGTCAAATCTCTCTTCTGCTTTATGAACAAGACTTGAAAAGCTTTGATATTGCTTATTGTTGTCTATAAATTGGTCTAAAAATAAATTATCAAAATACTCAAAAGCTTTATCACGAATATCAAATATATCCATATTGGGTTCTTGAGCAAACCTCAATAATTTTGAAAACTTATCTATAAAATCTCTTTTTACAGATAGTTCTACCAAAACCATTAAATGATATTCAAAGTTTGCAGAAGAAAAAGAGTTAGTCACCAAGTCTATAACATAATGGTCTAAATGAGAATGCCCTCTCTTATTTAATTCTAATGTTACAATCATTAAATCTATCCCTTTACCATTTTCCCATAAGTCCGCAATAACTGAGTATATAAGTCTATTTTCTTTTGTTGTGAATAGATTAAGATTTAGTTTGGTATAATGGTTTGCGAACAGGGGTGGTTCTTGGATTAAATAAGCTAAAATTTCTTTTTCTAATTTAATATTTGTGTTATTCATTGTAAGTTTGTTTTGGGCGTTTTATAGTAGGAATGTTATTTGGCTGAAGTCCTGAAGGTTTCTTTTTTGAGGTTTTTAAATGTGGCAGTGTGTTTTTTAAATTGTTTTGCCACTTATTTATAGGGATTCCAAGTCCATTGACCCAGCCATTGTCTCTCCATGATTCATATTTTGATTTGATAGCAAAATCCATTGTTTCATCATAAATTTCTAAACTTTTAGCAAAATTCATAAACTCATCTAATGAGGGTATATTTATATTTTCTCTTGTTGATGTATGAATTGTTTTTTCTTCTAATATTTTAGGTTGAATGTCATTTATAATAGGGCTTTCTATCATTTTTTTGAATGGTTCTGATTCTTGATTTACTTTATTTTTAATATTTAAAGTCTCTTTTTGGAGTGATTCTTGTTGTAAGAAAGAAATATCAGTTATTATTCTATAAATACTTGGCACCCCATTTCTTGTTTGATACTGAATTAAACCAACATTTCTTAATTTTGATTTAAGAGCATTAATAGTTGGTCTAGTTAAAGATAATTTTTGACCTATTGCATTATCTGATATTGTAAAATCTTTGCCATCATTTTGTCTACATTTTTCCAATAGAAAAAAATATAATGCAATAGCAGATGCTCCTAATGGAGATTTTTCATTTATAGACCAAAATTTGGTTGTTAATTCAGTATAATTCATAATTCATTCTCTTTTGCTATAATTTCAAGAACTTTTTTCTTATCTATTACGATTAACTTTCCCACTTGAGATATTGCATCATCTATCATCCCAGAGTTTTTAATTTTAGAAGCAGTTGTTCTTGAACAACCTAATATCTTTGCCAAGCCTTTCAATCCATACACATATTCTTTAATTTCTTTTTTTTGCCCAGTTACTACCTTATGCAACTCTATATATTCTGCCACCGTAAGGTGTAATAATTGAGTATTAGGATTGATGTCCATAGTATTTATAATTTATTATTAAATAACTCTAAAGCTTTTTCTCTATCAATAATTATTTTTCTGCCTCTTTGGATTATTGCTTCATCAAATATTCCTTGACTTTTTAATCGAGAAGCGTGGGTTTTAGAACACCCTATTAAATCTGCTAGACCATTAATTCCATATACATACTCTTTTTTTTCTATAACTTCTTGTTCTGGATTATTAGGTATTTCGGTATATTTCTGAAATGCTTGTAAAAAATCACCAAGAGTCAGTTGCCACATTGGAGTGTCTCTATCAATATTCATTTTTATGATTTTAAGTCGGTTATCATTACTTCCATTTTACATTCCAAAGAATACTTATTATTCATTGCTTTTTCATAGAGAATATCTATAATTCTGTCGTCAAAGGAGTTTCCACTCATCACTCTAATTATTTTATTATAAGAAATTTTATTTTCTTTGGAAACATTTGTCAAATCCCCTCTATAAAAGTATTTGCGAAGTTCTTCTACAAATTGTTTTTGTAATATTTTTCTTCTTTCTGCTATTCTTTCAGGGGAAACTTCAATAGAATAATAATTTAGACTTTGCTCTCTGAGCCTTTTTTCACATTCTATAAAGTATATTCTTGCTTGTTTTCCTTTTTCGTTTCTTTCCAGCATTGAAAGTTCTTTTGCCATATCTATTGAAAGAAGGTATTCTTTCATTGGGCGTCCTCCTTTTGGGTTTTTTCCAATTTCGGAAAAAACTACATAGTCTTGATTTTCAATGAATTCAAATTGTTCAATACGCTCATTTATCCATGCTCCAAAAACTTTTCCTACCTCTAAAAAGTTATATAATTCTCTAGCTGAAATAAAAGAATTTCCATTGTGCTGTGTAATTTTAATTAACTCTTTCATTTTTAGATTTTTTAGGTTTTACTGATGAATTATATAACTGATAATTTTTAAAAATCTCTTCTTCTGTAAAGCCTTGTTCTTTATAGAACATTACCGCTTCCCAAAGGGTTAGATTCCTGCTATTCCTTCTTGCTAAACCAAGAACTGATTGTTGCTGATTTCCAAGTCTTTTTGCTAATTCTATACTGAAGTTATTATCATTCAGTATTTTTTCAATGATGGTTTCACTTACTTCCATAATTTTTATATATTTGTTGTTAATTTGTATTTAAAATATAACTATATTTATATTGCGAATATATAATATTTTATATAAAATACTACTATTTATATACTTTATTATATAAATGTTATTGTAAATAACTGATTGTCAGAAACAAAATTTTTATGAAAGATAGATTAATAATTTTTTTAGAATATTTAGGCATTGGACAAAATAAATTTGCTCAAAATGTAGGTTTATCTGCTGGATATGTTAATAATTTAGGAGAAAATATCAGCTCTCGAAGTTTAAATAAGATATTGAATGTGTACCCTCAATTAAATGAAAAATGGCTTTTAACAGGAAAAGGTGAAATGATTAAACCAATAAATACGCAAAAAGCAAAAGGAAATAATAGTATAAATAGTAATATAAATAATATCGAAGGAAATGTGACTATTTCGCATAATGATTTTTCAAATTTATTAGAGCTTCAAAAAGGGTATCAAGAAGCACAAAAGGAATTAAATGAAAGATTAAAAACAAGTCAAAAACAAATAGATACATTATTGGAAATTCTAAAGAATAAGTAATTATGAAAAAGATTCTCCTTGTAGCATTAGCATTCCATGCTATCTTTTTTTCTGCACAAAAGAAAGATAATTGTACAGATATAATGAAGAGATGGGATGGTTGGGATATTTATAAAAAACCTACCACCGAGAGTGTAAAAAAATGCATCTCCAAAGATGAAAGAAAAATTAAAATAGAAGTTATAAATAAAGGAGATCATAAAGACTTATACCAAATTCTATATTTAGAGTTTAAAAAAGTAAACAATAATGATTTCTCTCCTATTCTGAAATATTCCGAACACACACCAAATATTGTAGTGGATGAAACTTATGATAAAATAAATTGGAGAGGAGAAGGAGGTACTATTAATGAACACACTATATTTGTTTTTCAAGGATATAGTGGAGTAGAAAGCGACCCCAATATACCTTTAAAAGAAATAGAAATTTACGAAACCACAGCTCCTGTTTTATCTGGAATATTAAGAATAATGGGAACATATCGCAAAGATTTTGACCATAGTATACCTACAAATCTTACGAAGACAATAAATATATATTCAGATGGTAAATTATTAATTTCAAAAGAATACGAATTTAGTGAACTTGAAAGAACAGGTGGAATAACCATAGAATTTAATAGTAAATGATAAAATACCACGCACAATTTTTATTAGACAAAGAAAAAGACAACCCTACTGCTAAACTTCGTTATAGGATAAAATGGAGTGGGTTTATTGTTGCTTTTAATGTAGGCTATAGAATAGAAGTTGATAAGTGGAGTAAGGAAACTCAACGCTGTAAAATAAATACTACACACGGTAACAAGAAAGTTCCTGCTAATATAATTAATAGGAAAATTCAAGAATATGAACAAGCCTGTGAAAAAGTATTTTTATCATTTGAAAAAGAGAATAAAATCCCTAATGATAATGAATTTAGAATAGAATTCAATAAGGGGATAGGTAAAAACAAACGAATTATAGAAGATACTTTATTTAGTATTTTTGATAAATTTATTAAAGAAGAATCAGAAATAAATCAGTGGGCTTTTCGAACAAAATTAAAAATGCAAGGACTTAAAAAACACTTGCAAGATTTTGATATTGAGTTATCACTATCTCAGTTAAATGAAGAAAAATTGTCAGAATTTCAATTATACCTTCAGAATGAATTAAAGCATAAAAACTCAACTATTAGTAAAATCATATCTTCTGTAAAATGGTTTCTAAAATGGGCAGTTAAAAAGGGATATATGAATGATAGTAGCTTTGAATTATTTAAACCAAAATTAAAATCAACACAGAAAAAAATCATATTTCTCACCCAATCCGAATTGGAGAAATTTAAGAATTTCACAATTCCAGAAAACAAAACCCATTTAGAAAAAATAAGGGACATTTTCCTGTTTCAGTGTTATACAGGATTGAGATTTTCAGATGTTATTAATCTAAAAAGAAATGATATTAAAGATGGATATATAGAGATTACTACAATTAAAACGGTTGATAATCTAATCATAGAATTAAATAAACATAGTAAATCTACTTTAGATAAATACCTTATAGATAAAATGTTTGATGAGAAAATTTTTCCTACTATTAGTAATCAAAAAATGAATGATTATCTTAAAGAATTTTCGGAATTAGCAGGAATAGATGAGCCTATTAGAGAAACCTATTACAGGGGTGGAGAAAGAATTGATGAAGTTTTACCAAAATATGCTTTAATGAGTACTCATGCAGGACGAAGAACCTTTATTTGCAATGCTTTATCTTTAGGTATCCCACCACAAGTTGTGATGAAATGGACAGGACACAGTGATTACAAGGCTATGAAGCCTTATATTGATATTGCTGATGAAACTAAAATAAGTGCAATGGAAAGATTTAATTTGCTATAAATACAATAAAGCCAACTTTAATACTATATAACTATACCAATAGGTATATTTGTAAAACAATGTACCCTTAGTTTCTTTTTTGTAAGCTCTGTATATAATTATAATAGTTAAATTTGAATTTGATGAATAGTTTTGCAAAACCCATATTTAACATTAAGGAAAGGTTATAATTCAAAGTCCCTAATTATAAAAAACAGGGACTAATTTGATGATAGTTTATAGTAATTTATGATAGTATGTTAAACTATGGAATACCGTAAAAGCCCTGATTTACAACAATTTGTTAATTTATGAGAATATACAGCATAAAAATTCAAGTCCCGTCTTCGCTACAAGTCTGTAAGGCAACATATTAAAGAAATGAAAATTAAAAATGAACTTTGAGATAATTCAAAGTTCTTTTTTTATGCGAATATTTGAAATGGATTTCATTTATATGAATTTACAAGATTCTATCATTTTTTTTGTTTCTACCCAAAACAACACTTCTGGAACATTACCATTATTTTATGGTTTTATTGTGAATTTTTTAATATCAAAACAATAGGCATTACCCATTCTTTTTACAAATTATACTTACTAAAATAGTAGATAAAATAATAGGTAATAGAGCACTTCTTATAAAAAATCCATCTAAATCATCTTCACACACATATATATAACTTTTTGAAAAATCCTTATATAACATTATAAGAAAAAAGAACATATTCATAATAAGATAAACATATGCTGATTTTATGTATCTATATAGCATTGTATAAGCTACCAACATGATTATTATTTGAAAAAATAATATTTTCATTAATACAAACGGAGCCATACCTATTTGACCACCTGTATATTTACTATTAAGGAGTAGTATAAAAAAACATATAAATGTCAATAATCCCTGTAATAAAAATAATATTATTACTTTATTACTTCTTTTTTGCCCTTTGTTCATATTCTACTTTTATTTTATTATTCCTATTTTAAAATTAATTTCTACTCCAACCAAACTCCAATATCATTTTAAGTCTATAATGACCCTCTTCTACTAAATAATAGATGCCTTTATTTTTTTCATTATTTTAAAATCTTTTAGTAATTTTATTTCAAACAACTTTTTTGAAATATTTATCTCTATCTTAAAAGAACTTCTTGCTTATATAATTCATAAGTTGTTATATTTTTTTTATATATATACAATGTATCATTATGAGCAGATTTATATACAGAATCGCCTATTTTTATCCCTGAACTAAATCTATTATTAAAAAAATATTCATCTGAAAAAAACTCACCTTTATTTTTTAAATCATAGTAGAATTCATCTCCACCCCTCCCTCTATCAATTTTATATATTATCCCTTTTATCTCTTTTCTATATACAAGATTGGTAAAAATTACTCCTTTAATATATATAAATAAATGTATTATGCCTATACCTAATAATAAAATAAAGACTGGTTTTTGTTTTAACTTCTTCATTACATTTTATTTGTTTCAAACAACACATCTGGGACATTATCTTAATTTTTCCACATATTGTTTTAGTTCTTCTTCAGGAAAGTCAGATGTCCAATAGGCTTGTAATTCGCCACTATCTAATTTTTCCCAACAAAAATAACAATCATATCTCAATGCTTGTGGAGGAAACAGTAGGCTACATTCTAAAAAATAGAACATTCTACCTTCAAATTCTTGTTGTATGATTTCTTTTCCTCCTTCTATTAACACTACAAAGGATTCTTCTTCAAAAAAATGTTCTTTCCCTGCTCTTAGATCAAACTGATATACTAAATCATCTACTATTTTATAGATCTTGTCATTCTCCAATCCATAGACATCAAAAAACACAAAACCTTTATAATTTATTTTAATTGTCGTGTCAACTTCCTTATCATTGCTGATAAATATGAAACCTTTATTATTTTCTTCCATTTTAACATATTTAATTCATTATCAACATACCACAAATGAAAAATCCAATTCTATTTCCTGCATTTCTTTTATCAAATACATAATATATGAAGGAAGCCTAAAACCTCCATTGTCATAAGATGATATGATAGAACAATATATATTTCCTTTTTTTACATTGAATTTTTTACAAAGCTGAATAATTGTATAGACATCTTCTTTCTGATTCATATCTATAATAATGTTTCTATACTCCTCATTCATCTCAAAGTCTAAATCCAAATTCTCCATTGAATGTTGTATCTCAACAAATTGTTCAAGACTTATATTCAGCATTCTGAAAGCACAATTTACTTCATCTGTTCCATTTTCTCTTTGTATATTCATAGTAAAATTAATTTTCTATATCAATTATTCTCTTCCATTTTATTTATTTCAAATAATACCACCGATATCAATTTTAAGAAAAATCATATAAATCTATATCCACAGTTGAGTTTTTAATTAATACATACAAAAGCTGTCTAATGTCTTTTGGCAAGGTTTCTTTCGTAACTTTTGTTTTGTTATAATATATGATGCCATTGATTATTAACTCTATTCTCCAAGAATCTAAAATAATATCTGGTTCTATATTATTGGGTTTCAGTCTTGATGTGATATTTTCTATTTCTTCTATTTTATCTTTGGTGATTTTCCCTTTGTATGTATGGGAATGTTCCAAATTTTCAACAACAACTTCTTCATCGCAATAAAGAACTCTATAAATAGGTTCTCCACCACTTGAAGGATAAAAATTGTATTCTATTTTTAGAATTGGGTTTTCTTTTTTATGTCCATTGCTCTCTTGCGGATTACAAGAAAATATCATCATCAATAATAATATTAATATTTTTATATTTTTCATCAGTAAATTTCTATTATCTGCATCTTCCGTCATATTTTATTTTATTTCAAAAAACATATTTGGAAAATCACCTATTACTCAGGTCTTTTAAAATCATAACAATACATCAGATATGCATTATATTCTATATTAGATAATACATGATATGATTCATTTTCTTTTCTAATAATATTATGTTTTATATCATACAAGTCATATGGATAATGGATACTCCTAAAATATTCTTTATTTTTACAATATAACTTGCTGTATAAATAAAATACCACAAAAGGATGATATCTTTTTCTCTCTCTTTTCAGATAATCAAAGTCATAAAGTTCTATTAATTGGTTTTTATAGGTTTCTACTTTTATCTGGAAATAAATCATTATTCCTCCTATCAAAATAAATAGTAGCAACAAGAAAACTTTTATTATTTTCAATGCTATTTTTAGTATCATTTTTAGTGTTTTCATCATTTATCTTCAAATTTTATTTAGTTCAAAAACATTTCTTTCATTATTATACAAAAAGCACCCTAAAAAAGGTGCTTTTTGTGTATATTTTAGAATTATTAAAATCTTATTGTCGCTGTGGCTGCTAGAGAAACTCTCCCTAAGCCTTCTTTTTTGTCATTATTATTTGCGAGTGATAGACTCCTTCCATTTTCAACATGGAGTTTCACAGCTCCCAGCCCGAAACCTAGCTGAGGCCCTATCAAGAACGAACGACTCACAGCATACTGATACCCTATCGTGCTATAAAGCCCTACCGAAGAACCTTTTACCTCAAAATTTCCAATAGGACCTAAAATATTACTACTCGTATATTGCTGATAGCCCAGCGCTACATCCCAGTAGAATTTATGTGGTGTGTCCATTTCAAAATTAGAATACATGAACGACGGTCCTATGAAGATAATTCTATCCTTTGTGCTAAGATATACTCCGCCCAGACTGGTTTCCGCAGAAGCAGAATATCTATTGAATTTCAGCCCAAGTCCCATATTAGGAGCTATTCTGTGATAAGCAGAGATATCAAAATGAAAACCTGAAGTAATTTTTTCTACATGACTTCTGAAAGGATATGTGATACTACCATCTATCTCTGCAGTTCTCCACGCATACCCTGCGCTTGCCATTATGCTCACCTTGCTTTGTTTTACATTTTCTACTTTTACTTCTACACTACTCTCTTGTGCTTTACATGGCAATGAAAATGCCGCCGCCAAAGCAAGAAATGATAATTTTCTTTTCATGACTTATATTAAAATTAAATTTTCCGTTAATTAATGTCTTTAAAATTCTTCAATAAATTTCAAAAACAAAATCTAATAAAGCTCTCGCAGAGCATCTATATACTCATAACCCGTAAGGTCAAATTTCACAGGAACAATGCTGATATAGCCGTTCATCAGAGCCGTTTCATCGGCATCTTCGCCTTCATCCATATTATTAAAGTAACCTGTGAGCCAGTAGTATTTCTTGCCCTGTGGATTGACTCTTTCATCGAAGTTTTCTTCCCATTTCGCCTGAGCCTGTCGGCAGATTTTGATGCCTTTTATCTCTTCTTTTTTTAGTTTAGGAATGTTCACATTTAGGACTATTCCCTTTGGCATCGGGTTTTTCAATGTTTTTAAAACTATTTCTTGAATAAAATCTTTCGCTTGGTCAAAATCCGCCTCAAAACTAAAATCCAGCAAAGAGAACCCAATCGCAGGAATGCCCTCTACACCAGCCTCCACAGCGGCAGACATCGTTCCAGAATAAATAACATTAATGGAGGAATTTGCCCCATGATTTATCCCTGAAACCACCAAATCTGGCCTGCGCGTAAGCACCTTATCCAAAGCCAATTTTACACAATCCACAGGCGTCCCGCTACATGCGAAATCCCGCTGAGCACCTTCCATTTTTATCTCCTCCACCATCAGGGTAGAATTTATCGTGATGGCATGTCCCTTGCCACTCTGCGGAGAATCTGGCGCCACTACGACCACCTCGCCTATTTCGTTCATAAATTCTACGAGTTTTCTAATCCCTAGCGCGGTGATTCCATCGTCATTCGTTACCAAAATCAATGGTTTTCTATCTTGTTTATTCATTATTATTAAAAAATTTCAACAAAAATAAAGAAATTTTAGGTCTAGTTTAAAATAAGATATTAAATTTGTAAGTTAAAAATTTTCTTGAATTAAAATCAGTGCAAAAAATGCTTAAAAAGTTATTTAAATTAAATAAAATATTGTTCGTGGCTCCATTGATGACCTTGATGTTCTGCTTCAATGCGCCTAAAAATGATGATGAAAAAATGCACATCATCATGATAAATGTAAAAAATGCACTTGCACATGTACATTATCAGCCAAAACCGATAAATGATGCCTATTCTCGTGAGGTTTATAAAAACTATTTCGAGACGATAGACCCTGCTAAAAGATATTTTCTGCAGTCGGATATGGATGAATTTGAGAAACACAGAAACCAGCTTGATGACTATCTCAATAACGGAAACTTGGTTTTCTACAAACAGACAATAGACAGACTCTACCAGAGAGTAAGCGAAATTGATAAAATGACTCAGGACATCTTGAGTAAACCTATTGATTTAAATGAAGATGATGAGCTTATCCTAGAACCAAAACTAAAAAAAGTGCCTGCTGACAAACAGGAACTCTATAACGAGTGGAAAAGATACATCAAATACAACATCCTCCAAGAGATAGAAACGATGACCAGCAAAGAAGAACTCCAGCAGGAGAAGAAAGATTCTGTCATCGCTCATAAACTGAAAGACACTATCAATGTGAAAAAACTCTCTCTAGAAGAGAAAAAAATAAAGGCTACCAAAGAGATAAAAGACCTTATCTCCCACACTTTCAAGAGATTCCAAAAGAGAAAGAAAATGGACTGGTTCAGTGTGTATATGAATGCCTATACAGAGGTGTTTGACCCGCATACCAACTATTTTTCTCCAAAGGACAAAGAGGATTTTGATACTAGTTTTGCTGGAAAAGTGATCGGAATCGGTGCGCAGATTCAAGAGAAAAAAGGATACCTATACATGGGACCTTTGGTAGTTGGCGCGCCAGCATGGAAATCTAAACAAATATCCGAAGGAGATAAAATCCTAAAAGTAAAATCTAAGCCAAACGAAGAGGCTGTCAATGTAGTAGGAATGCTGGTAGATGAAGCTGTAAGGCTCATCCGTGGAGAAAAAGGCACGGAAGTGACCCTCACTTTACAGAAAAAAGATGGCAGCATAAAAGAAGTAAAACTCATCCGTGAAGAAGTTTCCATAGAGGATACTTTCGCGAGAAGTGTGATCGTAAATTCACCAAAAGGCGAAAAATACGGATATATCTACCTTCCAAGCTTTAACGCTGATTTTGATGACCCGAATGGTAGAAATGCATCTGATGATGTAAAAGCCGAAATCGTAAAGCTGAAATCTCAAAACATTAAAGGAATAATCCTAGATGTGAGAAACAATGGAGGCGGCTCACTTACAGAAGTAGTGGACATCGTAGGACTCTTCATGAAAAACGGCCCTGTGGTGCAGATAAAAGACCCAAATGGCAGAATCAACATTTTAAGAAACAAGACCAATTCGCCAGTATGGGAAGGGCCTCTAGTGATTATGCAAAATGAGTTCTCCGCCTCTGCATCCGAAATTCTAGCAGGAGCGATGAAAGACTACGGAAGAGCCGTGGTTGTAGGTTCGCCACACTCCTATGGAAAGGGAACTGTGCAGACCTTTGCAGACCTAAATCGTTTCATGAATTCTACAGATGACTTTGGTTCTATAAAACTGACTATCCAGAAATTCTATAGAGTCAATGGAAAATCTACCCAGCTGAAAGGTGTAGATGCAGATATCCCGATGAACGACTTTTTCTCTTACTCCGAAATTGGAGAAAGATATAGAGATAATGCCCTTCCATGGGATCAGATTCCTACTACAAGATTTGCGCCTGTGGGAACGCTGAATATCTCTAGCTTACAGAAAAACAGCCAAAATAGAATGAGTAAAAATTCTAATTATCAACTGCTTCTAGAATCGGCACAATGGAGAGAAAAACTAGATAAAGAAGAAAAAATCACATTGAACTTAAATAAGTTTAATAAACTGATGAAAACCAGAAAAGATCAGATTAAAAAATTCAAATCTTTATCTAAGTATGATAACAAGCTGGTTTTCACACTTCACAAAGACGAACAAGCGAGAGGTAAGAAAGATGAAGTTTTCGCGAAGAAAAGTGAATCTTGGCTTAAAAACCTGAAACGAGATTTATTCTTAGAAGAAACGGTAAATGTCATTTCAGAAATGAAATAAATAACTTGATAAGATGGACTTAAAAGAATTTTTAGAATATCCACTGCTCTCTATCCATACCTATACATTGCACATGTACCAGGTAATAGGAGTTGCTCTGGTGATTTGTGTCTCATATATTGTTGAGAAAATTTCTAAAAAAATCTTTTACAGGCGTTCATCACAGGTGGACAAAGGAACCAAATATGCTTTTCATCAGATTGTATATTACGGAATTATCATTGTCACTTTCCTAATCATCATGCGGATTCTAGGAGTAAATATTTCTCCGTTTTTGGTAGGTTCTAGTGCTGTCTTGGTAGGGATAGGTCTTGGACTTCAAAACTTATTTTTAGACTTTATTTCTGGAGTCATTATTTTATTAGACAAAAGTGTCCGTGTGGGAGATGTCCTTGATATGAACGGCGTAATGGGCAGGGTGGAACAAATAAGCATGAGAACCACCAAAATCCTCACTACAGACCGAAAAACCATAGTTTTCCCTAATTCATATCTTACCAAGGACAAACTTACCAATTATTCATCTCATGATGCTGC
This sequence comes from uncultured Flavobacteriaceae bacterium, assembly GCA_963518955.1. Taxonomy (GTDB): domain Bacteria; phylum Bacteroidota; class Bacteroidia; order Flavobacteriales; family Weeksellaceae; genus JABCPE02. The sequence goes on from CAUQKI010000002.1 coordinate 36,624, forward strand.
GAATGCCTTCTTTATAGATATAGGTGTGGACTATAAAACGGATATCAAAATGGTAGAAAACCTCCTTGTAGAGGCTGCTATGGAGAATGAAGATATTTCCAAAGAGCGAGAACCATTCATCAGGCTGAATGATTTTGCGGATTCTTCTCTCAATCTTAGGCTTTATTTCTTTTCTAATGACCCTTTTCATATTTCCCACACGAAAAGTGAAATAAGAAAGTCTATTTTGGAAAAATTCCGAGCTAATAATGTAAATATCCCATTCCCTACAACTACTATAGATTTCCCAGCTTATAAATAAAAAAATAGTCAAGAATTTCTTCTTGACTATTTTTATTTATTCTGTACGGAGCATTATTTCATATATTTCAAAATAATCTGAATAATCCCCATCACTCTTGAATCTCTCTTCTTTTACTAGTTCCTTTTCCACATAAGTCCTTTTCACATACCATTTCCCTTTTTTGCTGTATTCTACAGTTTCTGCATCCGCATAATAGGACTTTAGTTTTAGCACCCCTTTTTCTATCTTTCCGTCTTTTATAACTATTTTACTCATTGGCTTTCCTTTGTCATCGAAAGGTGTTATTTCTGCACTAAAATATGCATCTTCATCATACCTATTATTTGTTGTATAATAATATTTAAGTTTACCATCTGAATATATTTTCACCTCATAGATATCTTTACTTTCATCATATTTCTTCTCATATGTAGGTTTTCCTTCCATGTTTACTTCTCTAGTCTCCATCAGAAGACCATCTTTATAAGTGGACTGAGCTCCTCCCTCTATAACACTGCCATTATATGGAAGCCCATCTCTGTAAGTAAGAACTTGTTTCCCGCCATTTCCAAAACTCCATATTTCTTTAGCACCCCCTTCATCATCATAGAAATATTGGTTTTGTAATTCTCCTTCTTGGTCAAAATATTTGCCTTCTAGCCCTTTCCCATTTTTATAGGTAAGGATTGATATTATTTTTTTTGTTTTTTCATACAAATCAATTTCTATCTTCTCACCATTATAGGGTGTCATCATATCCATTTCCTTGTCATATCTGTACTCTAGACTTCCTATTTTCTTACCACTTTCATCATATACAACCTCCGTAGCGGTTTTCCCATGTGATTTGTAAGTTTTTTTCAGCTTGCCGTTTCCATAGTAGCATTTGGATTCAGTAGGCATATCGTAAGTCGTTGATTGTCCTGAGAAATTTTCGATACAAGAAACTTTCATAGGACTTGCATAATATTTTACATTTATCCCTGTATAAAAGCCGTCTTTATTTATCTTTTGGCTGCCTATATATTTTCCATTTTCATCATAATATTTGACTTCGGAAGCTGTGTAAGGGTCTCCTCCCGCATAGATTTCTTCAAAACGGATTCCCTGCAATGATTTCCCATAAGTTGTCATCTTTACAACATCGCCATCTTTATACTCGGTAATCGTGTTATTTTGATAATCATTTTCATAACCATATGATTTACCGCTAAATACAGCATAGTTTTTATAAATAAAATCTTGGGAAATACGGCCGTCTTCTTGGTAACTCTTATGCTCCCCTACCTGAGCTCCTTTTGAGAAATGTGACACCATACTCACTTTTCCATCTGGATAGTACCATGTAACTTTCCCCTCAAAAACCTCCTGATTAGGCGTTTTGTCCGAAGCCTTCCCCTCCATCTGCAAGGTTCCGTTGATATAATAATCTTTGATTAAATAATAATCTCCCTGCTGGGTGGTTTCTCGGTAAAAAGATGCCTTTTTCTTATCCTTGATGATGTTCCATTCCTCATCAAAATAAATTACCCCCTGCGATTGTGCATAAATGCCCTGAAAAAGAGCAAATGCCGACACGATAAAAAATCTTTTCATTTTCTAATTCATTTAAATTTCACCTCCAAAGATAAAGAATATTTTGACTGATACACCTGCTTTGTAAGTTTTTGTTTTAGTCATTGTGTAAAAACATATATTATTCAAATTTTATTTTTAAATTAGAACTTTTATAAAAATCATTTATTTTAATTGAAAATTTTGAAAGAAGTAACAACCAACAATAAATGAATTCTATCAACATTCTATACAAAAAGATAAAAACTCTACCGACAATATTAAATTTTGAGGATGAAATTTATTTCATTGAGAATTTAAAAAAAATCAATGAAGAAGAAATTTTTCAAAATAAAGAAATATTTATTGAGATTTTAGAAATCCTTCAAATTTCTCATCAAGACAATGGTATTTTTGAAGTAACAAATAAAAACATCAATATATTCTTAGATTTTATTAACTGGATAAGAATGATAGATAATAAATATTATTTAGGAGTTGAAAAATATATTGATGGGTTTGAAATAAAACTCCACGAATAAAAAAAAATTCAAGACTTATAAAAATCTTGAATTTTTGTGGGTTCTAAGGGATTCGAACCCCTGACCCTCTGGGTGTAAACCAGATGCTCTGAACCAACTGAGCTAAGAACCCTGTCTGTGGGCGGTGAGGGATTCGAACCCCCGACCCTCTGGGTGTAAACCAGATGCTCTGAACCAACTGAGCTAACCGCCCTCATTTGAGTGGTGCAAATATACGGATTTTTATTTAACCTCCAAATTTTTTTCTAAAAAATCTCCAACTACAAAATTACTCCCCCCTATGAAAATCATCTCATCCTCCTTGCAGCTGGCTTTTGCAGACTGATATCCTGCCTCCACACTATCAAAAATTTTGAAATCCACTCCTGCCTCCACCAGCAAATTTTCATAATCTTTCGGGTGTCTTCCCCTGTGAATTGCTGGTTTTACAAAATAATAATGAGCATCACGAGGAAGAATTTTCAGAACCTCATCTATATTTTTTTCCTGAACAAAACCTAAAACAATGTGTTTATGACAGTGATACTCAGACAACTGGCTAAACACCATATCCAGCCCCACTTTATTATGTCCTGTATCACAGATAGTTAGTGGATTTTTAGAAAATTCAAACCAGCGACCGATGAATCCCGTATTTTTCTGAACATGGAGCAGTCCATCGTGAATATTTTCATCCGAAATAGAAATATTTTTCTTCCTCAAAACCTCCACCAAAGCCAAAACCACACGAATGTTTTTTCGCTGATAATTGCCCTTCAAATCGGTTTCCAAATCCGTTCTGACTTCCGTAGCATCTATAAATTCCGTTCCCATTGCATCGGCTTTTTCGCGAATTATATCTTTAACCAAAATATTTTCATCGCCAGAGATTATCGGAACATTTTCTTTGATAATTCCTGCCTTTTCTACAGCTATCTGTTCCAGCGTTTCGCCCAAAATATCCTGATGGTCAAGCTGGACATTCGTAATCGCCGAAACCAACGGAGTGATGATATTCGTGGAATCCAGCCTCCCGCCGAGACCAACTTCGATGATGGCAAAATCCACCTCATTTTGATAAAAATACTCAAACGCCATAATGGTCGTAAATTCAAAAAAGGAAGGCAAAATCTGCTCTGGAATTTGCTTTAATTTTTGAATAAACTGATACACAAACTCCTTGTCCGCCTTCTCTCCATTGATTTTCACCCGTTCTGTAAACTCCACTAAATGAGGCGAATTATAAATCCCAACCTTGTAGCCTGCCTCCTGCAAGATAGAAGCCAGCATATTGCTCGTAGAGCCCTTCCCATTGGTTCCACCGATGTGGATGGTTTTTATCTTATTCTGTGGATTCCCCCAGTAATCACAGAGTTTTTTTATATTATCCAGCCCTGGTTTGTAGGCTTTTTTTCCATTTTCCTGATAATTAGGAGTTTGTTTAAAAAGCCATTCCAGCGCCTCTTGATAGTCCTTTTTGTCCATCTCTAAAAATTTCCGCCAAAGATATAAACATCTTTTTAAATTAAATTGATTTTATAAAATTCAATTATTTTTGATTTGTTAGGTTAATCTAATTTTGTAAATTTGGGCAATAAAATAATTTGAATGGATTTAGGTTCGTTAAAAACAGGGCAAAAAGGTGTAGTTTTAGGGATTTCTCCGGAATGCAAAGGAGAAATCAGACAGCGGTTTTTAGATTTAGGATTCATCAAAGGCGCTGAAATTCATATCCAAAACATCAGTCCGCTGGGTGACCCTATCGCCTACAATATTCATAACACGCTGATTGCCTTACGAAAAGAGGACACTAAATACATTCTGATAGAGATTAAAAGTTAAACTGAAATGAAATCAAGCTGCCAAGTCTGCGAACTCAATACAGCCAGCCAACTAAAAAAGCTGGGAGAAAACGCCGCGAATACACAGTTTACAATAGCCCTTGCTGGAAATCCCAACACAGGGAAAAGCACTATTTTCAATGCTTTGACTGGGCTAAAACAGCATACAGGAAACTGGCCTGGCAAAACGGTAACACACTCCGAAGGGTATTTTTCTTATCAGCAAAACACCTTCAAAATCGTAGACCTGCCCGGCACTTATTCACTGCTTTCCACTTCTGATGACGAGGAGGCTGCCAGAGATTTTATTTTATTTGGGAAACCTGACATCACCGTAGTGGTGGTGGATGCAGGGCGTATGCAGAGACATTTTAGTCTTTTATTGCAAGTAATGGAAGTTTCGGAAAATGTGATTCTTTGTCTTAATCTAATGGATGAGGCGAAAAAACACGGCACCGAAATTGACACCCGCACCCTATCCCGCGACTTGGGAATTCCTGTGATAGGCACCAGCGCAAGGTCTAAAGATGGAATCCCTGAACTTCTATCTACAATCCATAAAATGGCAAAAGGAGAGATTACCACAAAGAAAAAATCTTTCGTAAAGCCGAGTAAAACAGTAAAAAATTCGGTGGAGAAAGTTGCTAAACACCTCTCACAGCTTGACCCAGAGCTTGACAACACCGAATGGATAGCTGCCAGATTATTAGAGGGAAATAAAAATCTTGCAGAAGAATTAAAAAAAGGAATAATATCCACTCGTATCAATTCCGAAAATTTTGAGCCAATACATCATTTAGTGGAGGAATGCAAAACCAACTTTCCTAAAAACTACCATGATGAACGAATAGAAAATCTCTATGCCGAAGCCGCTAAAATCATACAATCATCTGTATCTTCTACTGAATCACAGAGATTATTCCGTATAGAGCGAATGATAGACAATCTGGTCACGCACAGAATATGGGGCTTTGGGATTATGTTTCTTTTATTGAGTTTGGTTTTATGGCTGACTATCATTGGAGCTAACTACCCATCAGAATTTCTCTCTTTCCTGCTTTTAGAGAAGATTTATCCTTTTCTAAAATCTGGAGCCAATGAGCTTAATTTCCCTTGGTGGCTGAGCGGATTACTGATAGACGGTATCTACCTTGCCACGGCTTGGGTCGTCTCCGTGATGCTCCCTCCTATGGCGATATTTTTCCCATTATTTACCCTTTTGGAAGATTTTGGTTATTTGCCGAGAGTAGCTTTTAATTTGGACAGAATTTTCAGAAAAACAGGCGCCCATGGGAAACAGGCGCTTACCATGAGTATGGGCTTCGGGTGTAATGCTGCCGGCGTGGTGGCGACCAGAATTATCAATAGCCCTAGGGAAAAGCTCATCGCTATTATCACGAATAATTTCGCGCTATGTAACGGAAGATGGGGCACGCAGATTCTTATGGCTACCCTATTCATAGGGATATTAGTCCCTGAGCAGTGGTCAGGACTTGTTTCTATGCTTGCTATCGTAGGCATCGTGATTTTAGGAATTGCATTTACCTTCTTCACTTCTTGGCTTTTATCGAGAACATTACTCAAAGGAGAGGCTTCGTTTTTCACCTTGGAACTGCCGCCTTACAGACCTCCACAAATATGGCAAACGATATACACTTCTCTGATAGACAGAACACTGATAGTTCTCTGGAGAGCCATAGTCTTCGCTGTTCCAGCAGGGGCTGCTATTTGGCTGATTTCCAATATCAGTATCGGCGGTCACCCTATTGCTCTATGGATGATAGATGGACTGGAGCCTTTCGGACTATTTTTAGGGCTGAATGGAGTGATTCTTTTGGCTTACATCTTGGCTATTCCTGCCAATGAAATCGTAATTCCTACGATATTGATGCTCACTTCTTTAACACTAGGAAACGATGCTTTAGCGGGAGTATTATTTGAAACTTCGGATAACGAAATCGCCTCAATTCTGCAAATGGGAGGATGGACTACCCTCACGGCTATAAATCTCATGCTGTTTAGCCTGCTGCACAACCCATGTAGCACCACTATTTACACCATTTATAAAGAAACTGGAAGCAAAAAATGGACAAGCATCGCTACTTTTCTTCCTGTTTTGTATGGATTTATAGTATGTTTTATCGTTACACAGATTTGGAATTTCTTTCATTAAATAAATGTTTTGATTTTTCATTTTCGTTATCTTTGCGGTAAATTTTAATAAAATGAATCGACTGAAAATCATTATATTATTTTTTACCCTTTCCATTTCTACTTCCCTAAAATCACAAGCGATAGATGCGCCGCATTCTTTCGTAGTAGTAGGTTTTACCGCAAATATGGGAAATTTAGGAAAACTCACGACCTTCGGTGGATACAGCCCGACTGACAACTCGTACATTGCAAGGGTTTTGCCGACATTTACGATTAATAAATACATCTCGCTGACGCCTGGTTATGCCTTTTTTCAAGATTATGAATCCAAGAGCGAAAACGCAGAGCACCAGATTATGGCTTATGCCACTTTCACCCTTCCTATCAGCAATAAACTGTCCATTACTGACAGAAATATGTACTACTATCAGATAAAAAACTACGCTAGTAATACTGCTACTTACAGAAATAGATTAGGTCTAAACTACAAAATAAAAGTCAAAGACATTCCTGTAAGCCTCTATGCCCATGATGAAATCTACATAAATCTAGAAAACGGAAAATTACGAAACAGAGTTTATGTAGGGTCAAGCGTAAGTCTAAGCTGGCTCACTCCACAGCTGATGTACTACATGCAGTCCGAAAAAGGAAAATCTAACAAACATTACTGGATGCTTTCCCTGCTTGTTCCTTTAGAAAAATTCGGGTTCTTTTCTGGCAAAAAGAAATAATTTCCCATAAAATGAAGCGTTACCAAGAAAAATACATCAAAATATGGAAAGAAGGCACTTGGGTTGTCTGCCCTGAATGCCATAATGCTGCTATTATAACGCCTGATGGACACCTAGTCCACTGCTATCATTGTGGATACGAAAAGAAAAGTGAAGACTTGCTGTCTTTTACAGCTGTTATCAAGTTAAACTGTCCAAACTGTGGCACAGCCATTCACAACGAACAGCACGGAATGAAAAACAAAACGGATGAAGTTCTCATCAAATGTCAAAATTGCTCTTTTCCATTATCCATAAAACCTCACTATGAAAAAACCTACAACAAAATAAACCCAAATAAAGACGGGCTAAAATGTGATTATATTTTTGGGCTGCCTTATTTTTTTCAAGAAAATGTGCGGAAAAATCTCTTTTGGGCGGAAAATACACTCCATATAAAGGTAATAGAAGATTATGTTTCTTCCGACCTCCGCGAGCGAAAAGGCATGTCGCTGGTAGCAAAACTTCCTACTTTCATCAAAAGTAAAAAGAATCGTGATGTGATTTTAAAAATCATACAAAGATGGAAAAACCTAATCAATGAAAATCCATCCTCTTAAAAAACAAAAACTGCTCTTTATTGGAGCAGTTTTTATATTTTTTAGTACGCCTTAGCGAAAAGAACTCTACGCTTGGAAGGTTTCCCTGAAATAAGGGACACGCCGTCTTCCTCCACAGCATCTAGCGGAATACATCTGATAGTAGCTTTGGTTTCCTCCTTGATGCGTTCCTCTTCTTCCTCTGTTCCATCCCAGTGAGCCGCGATGAACCCCCCTTTTTCCTCCAAAACTTTTTTGAACTCCTCGTAAGTATCCACTTTTGTAATGTTTTCATTTCGGAAGTTAAGCGCACGCTGGTAGATGTCTTCCTGAATTTTCGTAAGAAGCTGGTGAATATAGTTTTCCACTCCTGCTATCGGCTGAGTTTCTTTGCTCAGTGTATCTCTCCTTGCGATTTCCACCATACCGTTTTCTAAATCCTTTGGCCCTATGGCTACTCTCACCGGCACACCTTTCAGCTCGTATTCTGCGAATTTCCAGCCTGGTTTGTGCGTAGCGCGGTTGTCGTACTTTACAGAAATTCCCAGCGCTTTCAATCTTTCACTGATTCCAAGGGCAACTTCATCGATTTGGGCTAATTGTTCCTCACCTTTGAATATCGGCACGATGACTACTTGTATCGGCGCAAGTTTCGGAGGCAAAACCAATCCAAAATCATCTGAATGCGACATGATAAGTGCCCCCATCAATCGGGTTGATACTCCCCACGATGATGCCCAAGCGTATTCTATCTTTCCTTCGCTGTTTGTGAATTTCACATCGAATGCTTTTGCAAAGTTTTGTCCTAAAAAGTGCGAAGTCCCAGCCTGAAGCGCCTTTCCATCCTGCATCATCGCTTCTATACAATAAGTTTCGTCTGCTCCTGCGAATCTTTCGCTTGGGGATTTCAGCCCGCGAACTACCGGCACTGCCATCATTTTTTCAGAGAAATCAGCATAAACCTCCATCATCTGTTTTGCTTCTGCTTCTGCCTCTTCCTTGGTGGCGTGAGCCGTGTGTCCTTCCTGCCAAAGAAATTCCGAAGTACGAAGGAACGGACGCGTTCTCATCTCCCATCGAACCACATTTGCCCATTGGTTTATAAGTATCGGAAGGTCTCTATAAGACTGAATCCAGTTTTTATAAGTATTCCAAATAATAGCCTCCGAAGTAGGACGAACGATAAGCTCTTCCTCCAATTTTGCTTCTGGATCCACAATAAGTTTTGATGGATTTTCTGGGTCTGTTTTCAAACGATAGTGCGTAACTACCGCGCATTCTTTAGCAAATCCCTCTGCGTTTTTTTCTTCTGCTTCGAACAAACTTTTCGGAACGAAAATAGGGAAATAGGCGTTTTGGTGTCCTGTTTCCTTGAACCTTCTGTCCAGCTCATCTCTCATCTTTTCCCAAATGGCGTATCCATACGGCTTGATAACCATACAGCCACGAACACCTGAGTTCTCCGCTAGGTCTGCTCCTACGATAAGTTCGTTATACCATTTACTATAATCTTCTGCTCTTGAAGTTAATTTTGCCATAAATATTAAAATATTTTTTATTTTTACTGATAAAAATCATTATTCTGAATTATGCCACTAAGAATTTTGGTATAATTTTGGTAATAATTTTGCAAATATAACAATTAACATTAAACCATTTGGTATGAAAAATAATACATTTTCTGATACAATAATCCCTTTTGTCTCTAAAACAGCCTTAGTTTTGGCAAGTGGATTGTTTTTGGTTTCTTGTGGCATCCAGTCTGGATACACAGAGACAGATGGTATCTATTATGACCCTGCAACGGACAAAATAGAAAGAAAAATAGCTTGGCAGGAGCCTGACTACTATGATATGGACGAAAGAGCTGGTTTTGAGGAAGATAATAACCAAACAGGAATTATCGGACAATCCCAGAAAAACCAACAGCTCCAAAACCAAAAATACAGCAACAAAAACTGGGGCGGAGAAAGCCAGAGAATCTCTTCCAGCTCCGACTGGGGAACTTACGCAGGAACACAGAATAATTTCTATTATGACAATTATTCTTCTTGGGGTTATCCTTATTACAGCAATTTTTATTCGCCGTATTATTTTGGGTATTATAATTCGTACTTCGGTTACCCTCGCTCTTCAGGATGGGGATTAGGTTTCTCGTGGGGAATGAGCCCATGGAGTTATAATTATAACTATTATTACAACCCTTATTGGAATTATAATTACTGGGGATATAGCCCTTATTATAACAATTACTATTATAATCCTTATTACTACAATCCGTATTATCGTGGTTATTATGATGATTATTATTACTATCCTCGTCATTACAGAACACCTGCGAGAACTTATAAAAGAAGCAGCGACCCAGATGAAATCTACAGAGGAAATGATAATAACTCCTACCGTGGCAGAACCTACACACCTAACAATGGTGGATTTAATAGAAGCAACAACCAGATGAATAGACCAAATAATGGTTTTGACAGGTCTTCTGACTGGGGAAATCACAACTCTGATATAGAGCGATACCAACAGCAAAACAACACTTGGAGAGATAATAATTCTTCATCAAACAATGGAGGAAACAACAGCTCCAATAGTGGTAATGGTGGTTTTGGAAGAAGATCAAACTGGTAAAACTTTAAAATTATTGTAAAAAATGACAAAGAAAATTTCAATATTAGCGGGTATTTCAGCAAGTGCTTTGTTCTTTGCGCAAGATGTTTCTATCATCAGAAATACCTCTACAATTTATGACAATATCTCTTCCTTAGGAACCGCAAGATATAACGCAATGGCGGGTTCTATGGGAGCATTGGGAGGGGATGCCTCTGTGCTAAATACCAACCCTGCTGGTCTGGGGGTATTCATCACAGATGATGTAAGCGCCTCTCTAGCTATCAATTCTAATAAATCTACGGCTAGTCTAGCAGGAAAATCTACAAGCCAAAACATAAGCAAAGCCAATTTAGGGAACGCTAGTGGAGTTTTATCTTTTCAATCAAATGAACAGAATGCATGGAAATTTGTAAATGTGGGGATTAACTATGTTACTCAAAATGTAAGTGATAAATTACAATCTCCAGGAAATGCAAATATAACATCTGCTATACATCAAGATAATGATAAAAATAAACCCATTACAGACTACAACATATTCGAAGGGCATTTGTATGAGACCATAGGACATCGTTCAAAACTGAATTTAGGTATTGGTGGAAATTATGACAACAAAATCTACATAGGAGCAGCAGTGAATTTCTCTTCTGTGAATATAGAGCAGTATAATGAAGTTAAAGTTTCCTCATTAAATACAAAAAAAATAAAGCGTTTTTCTAGACAAAATACTCCTTACATAGAGGATGCTGATGGGTTTTCGCTATCTCTTGGGGTAATAGGGAAACTGAGCAATGCCTTTAGATTAGGGGCTTCCATAGAATCTCCTACTTGGTACAGCATAGATAGGGAGTATAATTTTTACGCAATAAATGGTTCAGGTCTTTTTCAAAACAGCTACACAGAAAGTCGCTCTTTCAGAACTCCAACTAAATTAACACTAAGTGGGGCTTTTATCCCTAATAAACATTTTGCCTTTAATGTGGATTATAGAGTGGATTTAGGCAAACCTAATTTCGGTGGTGGTGCAGCGGATGTTCAGTTGAATAATTTCTATGAGTCTGCTTACAAGGCTCAACATGAAGTAAGAATAGGAGGAGAATACAGAATAAAATCTTTCCGAATAAGAGGGGGATATGCCTTTACAACCAGCCCATTCAAAGATCATACAGAAAAAATGTTTGACAATAATGCGAATGTAGTAAATGGAAAATTATCCAACTACATTGTAGGAAAAACACAGGTAATCTCAGCGGGGATAGGATATGATTTCAAATTATTCTACATAGACGCCTCCTACCAGCACAGAACTCATGAACATAGCAATCCGTTCTTTGCAGGAAGTTATTTTAATAGAGACTGGGACGGAAGTCTAGGAAACAATAGCACAAGTACTGCTAGCATTGTTTCTAATGCAAAGAACCAAAAAGGACATCTTATCCTTACATTAGGATGGAAATTTTAGACTTAAATATTTATCAAAAAGGATTGCAAATCGCAGTCCTTTTTTTATTGATTCTAAATTAGTAACTTTGTGTTCAAATTTTTTATTTTATGAATCAATTACAAGAAAAAACCATCGGTGAATATGTAGCGGAAAATTTCCGTACAGCGGCTGTTTTCAAAAAATATGACATAAACTTCTGCTGCAAAGGCGGTAGAACAATAGAGGAAACCTGCAGGATGAAAGATTTAGACCCTGCTCCCATCTACGAAGACCTAAAAAACACGCCACAGGGAACAGCGGAAGAAAATGATTTCAATAATTGGTCTCTTACTGAATTAGCTGATTACATCAAGGAAGTTCACCATGAGTATATTCAGGAAAAATCTATCTATCTGCTTCAGTTTTTGGATAAACTCTGCCGAGTTCATGGCGAGAGACATCCAGAATTATTCAAAATCAATGAACTATTCACCCTTTCTTCTCAAAATCTCATCGTACATTTGAGAGATTCTGAGGAAAAACTCTTCCCATACATCAGAGAAAAAGAGCAAAATCCTGAAACTGCATTCAGTGGAGATTTACAAGCTTACATAGAAAAACTACAAGCGGTCTATCAAACAGAAAAAGAAAGATTTGAGGAGATTGCGAGAGTTTCGGATGATTTCACGCCTCCCGAAGGTGCCTGCACTACATACAGAGTTACATTCCAGATGCTCAATGAGTTTGATGAATATCTACAACTCTACATTCATCTTGAAAACAACATCCTTTTTCCAAAACTTCTTAAATTATAATAAAAAACGCCTTTAAAAGGGCGTTTTTTTTGTTTTTTATATATTTTTTTTTAAATTTGTAATCATATATCCTAATTTATTAGGGATATGAAGAAAATAAGATTCTAAAAAAGAAATAAAAATAAATAAGAATAAATCATATATGACAAAGAAGAAAATAAATACTTTCATAGGTTCCATTGGAGCTTTTATTGGAATTGCTGTGTTTATCGCTTATATTCCACAAATTATCGCAAATTTACAGGGAGAAAAAGGACAGCCGTGGCAGCCTTTATTTGCTTCCATTTCTTGTTTGATTTGGGTTATTTATGGCTGGACAAAGGAGCCGAAAAAAGATTATATCTTAATTATACCAAATGCTACGGGGGTTATCTTAGGTTTTTTAACATTCTTGACTTCTTTTTAAAAGTCATCTGACAGGTTTTTCCTATTTTATAAGACATTGTTTTAAGTATTTTTTTAGAGCTTTTACGCTCTCTCCGTTGAGTTTCTGTTTATAGCGTATGATTTTCTGAGCCATAGGATTGCTTTTACTGTATTTTTCATTTATCCCATTATAGTAGCACTTATTTTGGGAATATTTTTCAAAGAAAAAATAACGCTTGCTACCACCATTTCACTGGTTATCGTAGTTGTGGGAGTGGGAGTTTTGAGCATTAAAGATAATTTTGAAATAAACTACATCGGACTTTTCGTTTCACTATTAGGCGCATTGATGTATGCTTTGTATATGATTATAGTCAATAAAACTAAAATCAATGCTTCTGGCGTGAAAGTTTCTTTTTATTCGATGGTGTTTGCGTCATTGTTTTTCCTCGTTAAAACACTTATTTTAGGAAATAGTGTTGCCATTCCTTCTCTGGAAATCGGCACTCATTTGGCTTTATTCTCGCTGATAACTACGGCTTTATCGGTAGTTTCGCTGGTTTATGCCATTAAATTTATTGGTTCTACACCTACTGCCATTATGGGAGCTGTAGAGCCTGTGGTGGCCGTGATGATAAGCGTGGGACTATTCGATGAAACCCTGACTTTCTCACTGATTGCAGGCGTAATTATCATCATCTCTGGTGTTTTGATAGATGTAGTTTTTAACAAGAAAAAATAAAAAAAGCTCCTTTTTGAAGGAGCTTTTTCTTTTTATAATTCTAATGCTTTTTTCTCTGCATTGGCTAAACCGTCTAAGTTTTTCCCGCCCGCAGTCGCAAAGCCTGGGTTTCCACCGCCGCCGCCTTGGATTTCTTTCGCAAGGTCTTTCACGATGTTTCCTGCATGATATTTATCCTCAATATCAGCCGAAACTCCTACTGTAAGCATTGGTTTTTCCCCAGCATCAGAAAGGATAACTACCACAGACTGCGGAACTTCTTTTTTCAGCTGGAAGACAATATCTTTCACAGTTCCTGCATCCAGAGATGTTCTTTTTACCAAAAGTTTTTTGTCTCCTTTGTCTAGGAAATCGTTCTTCCAGTTTTGGATTTCTCCTTTTGCTTTTTCTTTTTTCAAAGCTTCTATTTCAGCTTTCAGAGCATTATTTTCTTCCAATAATTTTTCTACTTGTTTTACCAAATCTTTGGATTTCAATAGTTCTGAAAGTTTGTCCGCTTGTTCTTCCAAATCAGAGAAATACTGTCTCACTCTATCTCTCGTAATGGCCTCCACACGGCGGATTCCCGCTGCTACTGCTCCTTCGGATACGATTTTGAAATACCAAATATCCGATGTATTTTTCACATGCGTTCCACCACAAAGTTCTTTACTTTCTCCAAACTGAATCATACGAACTCTGTCTCCGTATTTCTCCCCGAAAAGCGCCATCGCACCAGCATCCATTGCCTGCTGCATGGTGATATTTCTATGCTCTTGAAGAGCTATTTTTTGGTGAATTCTTTCATTTACTCTTTTTTCTACTTCACAAATTTCCTCATCAGTCATTTTTTGGAAATGTGAAAAGTCAAATCTCAGAGACTGCGTATCTACGCGAGAACCTCTCTGCTCCACATGCGTCCCTAAAACCTCTCTAAGCACCTGATGCAGCAAGTGTGTAGCCGAGTGATTCGCCTCCGCGAGGATTCTTCCTTTTACTTCCGCCTTCAGAGGTTCATCTATATTCATCGGTAAAGTTTCAGAAAGATGAATTATCAAGTTGTTTTCTTTCTTAGTATCAATGATATAGGTAACATCGCCATTTGCAGAAACCAAAAGACCTTTGTCTCCTACCTGCCCTCCTCCTTCTGGATAAAACGGAGTGACATTAAACACCAAATGATAAAGCGTTCCGTCCTTCTGGCTTTCTACTTTTCTGTATTTAATCACACGAACTATTCCCTCCAAAGTATCATACCCGATGAACTCTTCCTCATCATCCTCACGAAGAACCACCCAGTCATCAGTTTTCATCTGTGCTGCAGCACGAGAGCGTTCTTTTTGTTTTTGTAATTCTTCTTCAAAGCCTTTTTCATCCAAAGTGAAACCTTTCTCTGTGAGGATAAGCGCCGTAAGGTCTATCGGGAAACCATAAGTGTCATACAGCTCAAACGCCTTGCTTCCTGAAATCACTTTTTCAGTTGCGTTATTCATCATTGTATCCAGCATGAGAAGCCCTTGTTCTAGGGTTCTCAAGAATGAATTTTCCTCTTCTTTTATTACATTTTTAATCAATTCATACTGCTTGTCCAGCTCTGGGAAAGCTCCACCCATCTGCTGAGCAAGAGTAGCTACCAACTTGTAAATAAAAGGTTCTTTCTGCCCAAGAAAAGTAAATGCATAGCGGATCGCCCTTCTCAAAATTCTTCTGATAACATATCCTGCTCCACCATTAGAAGGAAGCTGTCCATCAGCAATAGCAAAAGAAACCGCACGAATGTGGTCTACTATCACACGGATAGCAATATCCTTTTCATCCTCCAGTTTTCCTGTATATTTTTTCCCTGAAAGCTCCTCTACCTTCTCTATCAAAGGCGTGAAAACATCAGTATCATAGTTAGAAGATTTCCCCTGAAGTGCCATACAAAGACGCTCAAAGCCCATCCCTGTATCCACATTCTGTTTTGGTAATTTTTCTAATGAGCCATCTGCCTTTCGGTTAAACTCCATAAATACAAGATTCCAAATCTCCACTACCTGTGGATGGTCATTATTCACCAAATCCTTCCCAGAAACTCTAGCTTTTTCATCCTCACTTCTCAAATCCACATGGATTTCGGAACATGGCCCACATGGTCCCTGCTCGCCCATTTCCCAGAAATTATCTTTCTTGTTTCCGTTTATTATTCGGCTTTCATCGATATGTTCTTTCCAAAAATCGTATGCATCTTGGTCTCTTTCCAAGTTTTCGGAAGCATCTCCTTCGAAAATCGTTACATACAGATTTTCTTTCGGTATTTTATAAACTTCGGTCAAAAGTTCCCACGCCCAAGCAATCGCTTCTTTTTTGAAATAATCCCCAAAAGACCAGTTCCCCAGCATCTCGAACATCGTATGGTGGTAAGTATCACGCCCTACATCATCCAAATCATTATGCTTTCCTGAAGCTCTCAAACACTTTTGTGTATCGGCTACACGGACAGATTTCGGTTCTTTGTATCCGAGAAAAAAGTCCTTAAACTGAGCCATCCCCGAGTTGGAAAACATCAGCGTAGGGTCATCTTTCAAAACGATAGAAGCAGAAGGCACTATCTCATGCTCTTTGCTTTTAAAAAACTCTAAAAATTTCTGGCGTATTTCTTTTGAAGTCATAATTCTAATTTTTTTTCAATAATAATAATGACAAAAGTAAGAAAATTATCGGTTTCTTTCCATCATTCTTTTTAAAATATAGCATAAAAAGGAATGAAAGGACGCAAAATTTGTTTATAAAATTTCTATTTTTTTATTTATAAATATATGAATTTGTTTGCTTTACAAAAAATTAAACAAAAAAAACAAACATACATACAAATTATAAAATAAATCCTTTAAAAGATATTCATTCAAAATATTTTTATTTAATCAAAAAATTAAACAATTTATCGTGAAATTATTTTTTTATTATAAAATTTATTGTTACTTTTGCTCACCCTTTTAAAAAAGCCTGTTAGGCATTGCTAAAAGTAATAATTTTTTCATCATTTGTGTTTTTGCCCTCATATTTAGCATATGAGGGTTTTTATTTATCACGATTCATCCTTTCATAACGAACCAATAAATCCACAAAATAGCTGTAAGTAACGGCTCCTTCCTGCTGGTTTGTCTTCAAAAATAAGTCATTCGTAAATGCAAAAAATGTGTTCATCGGCCCTTGATACTCCTCCACAAAATCTTTCTCCGCCTGATAATCTCTCTTCATTTCATCGCTGTATTGCGCTATTATTGTTTTCACAAAATCTTCATCTTCTGTGGCTAAAGCCCTGAGCAGACTCTTTAAGGCAAAATATTCTGTGCTGTATCTCAGCTCTGGATTTTCGGAACCAATTCCCACCAAATACCCCACAAAATTAGCCTCCTGCTCACGGGCAAACCCCAGCTGATGAGCAGATTCATGGGACAAAGTAAAAGGAAGATAGGTGTGAGGAAGATGAGAATTATACTGCGCCTCTGTACTGAACGGATTGTAATACCCCAGAACTCCCGTGTAGTTCATAAATCCAGAATACAGACTTGGCTTAAAATTATCAATTTCTGTAGAAATTTTATTCCCTAAAAAAGCAGGTTTTTTTTTCTGCTGAGAGAGGATTTCTCGTTTTATTTTTTCTAAATCCTGAATCTGGAAAACGCCTTTCTCATCCTCTTTTACGAGCATTCTGGTACGCTTCGCCTGATGTAAATATTTCAGTGCGAGAGCTTTTATTTCTACAATTTGCGGTTCTTTTTCATCCAAAGCCAAAACAATCGGTCGCTGAAAATAGGTCATCCCCCAAACCAACTGATAAACAAAATAAAAAACATTAAACCCCTTCAAAAGCCGTAACGAATACACTTTTCTCGTTTTGGAATTAAATAATTTAAAAATGCTAAAAACCAAAAACAGCCCCAAAACAAAATAAACAACATCCCCTAACGAAAAAGGAATTTTGGAAAAAATAGACTGGAAAAAATATTTCTTTTGTTCAAAAAGAAAATCAACGAAATAGACCGCTCCACTCCACCGAGAAAACAGATAAAAGAGAAGAATCTGAATAACAAACAAACCTACCCAAAATCTTCTCTTTGACAACATTTTTATTTTATTTTAATGATTAAACAGCGCCTTGTTTTTTCAATATTTTAGGCGTTATAAATCCATAAAACGCCAAATATGCGAAACAAAACAACGGAATAATATACGAAAAATGAGTGTACGAAAGTCCAAAAATTCCATTTGAGTTTTTCAAATCAAAATCACAAATCGCGCCCTGCACCAGCGGAATAATCCCACCGCCCAAAATCATCATTATCAAGAAAGAAGAAGCCTTCCCTGTGTTTTTACCAAGCCCTGTAATCGCCAAGTCAAAAATAGCAGGCCACATGATAGAGCAGAACAGACCGCCTGAAATAAAGAAATATCTCACCGTTTCTTTGTCTGGATACACCAAACCTAAAAACATCATCAGAACTCCAGCCAAACCAAAAATCATAAGGGTTTTTCCTGCGTTTTTGCCGCCTAAAAAGCTCATAAGCACGAAAATGACTATCCACACAGGATAAATATAAAACGAAGAAACATCTTTACCACTGAGAATATTGGCTCCTATAATAATTCCAAAGGCAACAAACGGCACGATGAATTTCAGAACCATATTGGTAGATTTAGAGAAATCAAATACATTAACTCCGCCATTCCAACGGCCTATCATCAAACTTCCCCAATAAAGCGAAATAAACGGCGCTAAATTCTCCTCTAAAAGCCCCCCAAATTCCGAAGTTTTGAGCAAAGCAGGAAGATTACTTACGATAGAAACCTCTACTCCTACATAAATGAAAATCGCCAGCATTCCCATCATCAGCTGTGGGTATTTTAATATATTAAATCCTTCCTCTGTGCTTTCCTCTTGGGTTTCTTCCTCTTTTGACGGGTCTTCTATTTTAGAAAACATCAAAAACGCCGCGACTAAAAGAAACGCCAATCCTAAAATAACAAAAGGAATTTTGACATCATTCAGATTAAGGCTTGATGAAGAATTTTGATTCCCAAAAATCGCAATTCCAAGGATAATCGGCCCTATCATAGTTCCCAGCGAATTGATTCCACCGGCCATCGTCAGACGGTGTGTCCCTGTTTCTGGACTACCCATTTTTATGGCAAGTGGATTGGCTACTATCTGCTGGACAGAAAAACCTAAACCAACCACAAACAAGGCTGTCAGAAAAATCCAATAATTATTCATAGAAGCTGCCGGCACAAACAAAAATGCACCCATAGCTGAGATAGAAAGCCCAAAAGCAAGAGTTTTTTTGTATCCAAATTTTTGGAGGACATCGCCCCGCATCGAAATGATAAAAAACACCAGCGAACCAACAAAATACGCCGCATAGAAAGCATTATTCACCAACTGAGATTCCAGCTGTGAAAGCGTAAAACTGTTTTTAAATACAGGGATCAGAATATCATTACTCGCCGCCACAAATCCCCAAAAGAAAAATACACTTATCAGTGGAATAAACTGTGACCACTTGGTTTGTTGCTCTTGCTGTTTCATATCAAAATTTAATTTTTTTCTATCGTTTTCAATATCATATCATAAGCCTTTTGTTTCAGGGTTTCCATATCCGTATCAGGCTCTAATATATCATTTAAATAAACCTTCATTTTACCAGGGTATCCCTTACTATTATCAAAAGGAAACATTTCTTTTAATCCTACAAAGGTATAAACCACTATCTCTATCTGATGCTGCACAGCCATAGAAAAAGCCCCGTTTTTAAAATCATCCAGCACGATAGAAGTATCATCTGGAACGCCTCCCTCTGGAAAAATCACTATGCTTTTTCCTTCCTTTATACACTCTGCGCATTTGGTATAGACATCTGCCCTGCTTTTTGGGTCGCTTCTATCCACGCTCACAAATACCCTTTTGTAGATAGAGCCAAAGATAGGAATTTTTTCCAATTCTTTCTTCCCTACAAAACAAATAGGATGCTCTGGATGCAGAATACACGGAAGCATCACATCTATCATAGAGGTGTGATTGGCTATGATGATGTACTGTTTATTAGGGTCTATGTTTTTTTCAGTTTCTTTTATAAAATCATACCGAAAACCCATTCCATAAAACATACCAAGACACCACATTCTTATCAGTTTGTAGCATTGTTTGGTATATCTGTCGTTTAACGCTAAAAAATAAACAAAAAAACCTAAAAATAGTGTCAAAAATATTCCTAAAAGCACAAACCAGCCTCGCCAGATATAAACAAGTATCTTTTTCAATATCAATAATTTATCCGTTAATATTACTTTTCACCAAAAACAAAAACGATGTTTATTTTAGCTTAAAATCATTCATTTCGTTTTATGAGGGCAAATTTAAACTTTTAATTCATTTGAGTGAAAAAAGATTCGCCATGGATTTTGATTAAAATTAAAAAATTATTCCTTATTTTCGTTCCCAAAAAATTACACAAAAATATGATTGCAATCGTAGATGGAGGAGCCACCAAATGTGACTGGGTTCTTTTACATGAAAATGGTAAAGAAGAACTACTGAAAACACAGACCATTGGGCTAAATCCTAATATTATAGCACATGATAAAATAGCCAGCGAAATAGAAAAAAATCCAGATCTTATAAAAATCAAAAACGACCTTAAAAATATCTATTTCTATGGTGCAGGCTGTGGTTTTGACGAAAATAAAAAAATCATAAAAAGCGAAATCCAAAAAGTCTTCCCAAATGCAGAAATCTCTGTGCAAGAAGACCTTACAGCTGCTGCTTTTGCCGCTTATCAGGGAACTCCTGCTATTGTATGTATTTTAGGAACAGGGTCTAATTCCTGCCTCTTTGATGGAAAGACTCTACACAGAGAACTCCCTTCACTAGGGCATATGCTGGGAGATGAAGGCAGCGGAAGCGCCATCGGAAAAGCTGTCGTAAGGGATTTTTTCATGAAAAAACTACCAAAAGACTTGGCTGATGATTTTGAACAGACCTACCAGCTATCTGCAGCTCAACTGATTCAGAAAATCTACCACTCTCCTATGGCGAATTCTTATTTGGCTTCTTTCAATAAATTCGTAGCCGAAAGGAAAAACCATCCTTACCTACAAAATCTAGTATTCCAAGAAATGAAAAGGTTCTTCGAATACCATATTCTTCCTTATAAAAATTGTTTTTCTTGTGAAATCAATTTTGTGGGTTCCATATCCTATATCTACCAAGATATTCTAAGGTCTGTGGCTTCTTACTACCGCCTAAATATAGGCACTATCGTACAAAAGCCCATAGAAAATTTAGTAAAATACCACCAAAAATATATTTTGAAATAAGAAGAATTCCGATAAATAAAAAAACACATTCCAAAAGGAATGTGTTTTTTTGTGGGTGGCTGACCGGGATCGAACCGGCGACCTTCAGGACCACAATCTGACGCTCTAACCAACTGAGCTACAGCCACCATAATAAAGCGGTGCAAAGATAATAATTTTTTCTTTACTACCAAATAATTCCATCAAAATTTTTAAACGCCAGCAATCGTTCACTCACAAAGCCCTCTGCATAGTCCACTCCGCTCAATCTTCCTAAGTCCTGAGCCCTGTATGTGATACTTTCCATAAAGTCTTTGGTTGCAGTGTGTGTTATTGGATCTTTGGAATTTGCATCAAATAGCTGTGTTTTGTAGGCTTTACAAACTTCCATTTTCTTCTCCATAAAATCAGAAATATCCACCACAAAATCAGGCGTAATGTGTTTCCATTGGATATAATGAAAAACATGCTTTGGTCTCCACGCTTCCTGTTTTTCGCCATTATATTCTGTTTCTAATTTTCTAAGTCCTGCGAGAAAACACGCATCAGAAACTAGTTTAGAGCCCTTTGCATGGTCTGGGTGACGGTCTTCCCAAGCGTTACAAAAAACAATCTCTGGGCGGTATTTTCTAATCATCTGCACTATTCGCAACTGATATTCTTCGGAATTAACCAAAAAACCATCTTTCATTTTTAAATTTTCTCTGGCTTTCAGACCTAATAACTTCGCTGCATTGGCAGCCTCCTCGTACCTTGTTTCTATGGTTCCACGAGTCCCCATTTCTCCCTGTGTAAGGTCTATTATTCCTACACTTTTCCCTTCTGAAGCCAATTTCAAAAGAGTTCCGCCACATCCAAATTCCACATCATCAGGATGAGCTCCTATTGCTAAAATATCTAATTTCATTTGTTCTATTTGTTAATTATATTTATGGTTCTTGGATAAAGATTATACGGCTGAAGTCCCTCTTTATCTACTATTTTCTGACCAATATGAGTGCATGAATATCTTATCAGCCCATTCGCCAGACCAAAAGTCCCTTCGTCTGTCAGGAAATACAGAAGTTTGGTCAATGGATATTTCTGAGTTTTTAAGTTTTCTTTATTCGGCAGAAGTAGAGAATCTCCTACTTTTATTGGAAGAATTTTAATGTTTTCTCTCAGTTTTGTGGCTCTCTCTCCATATGGGCGACTAATCGTATTATAGCTTATTACACCGATATGATTAGAAAATTTTTCCAAACTTTCTATAATTTTTTCATTCCCTTCTAATCGGGAATATTTCACATCTTTGATATCTAAATTTAATTTTTGAAGCACCACATTCAGATTACTTGTATTCGCGCCATCAAAAATCAATTTTTTATCTCCTGATTTCAACATTTCCTTTATTTCCTCCAAAGAAACATGCTGTTTTTCGGAGTTTTTATTCACCACAAAACACACTGCATCCGCCGCAAAATAAGAGGGCTGCCATGGAAGCTTTGTCTTCACATCCCAGTATTTTCGTTCCTGCTCTGTAAGCTCACGAGACATGATGATAACATCCACCTTATGATTGAGCAAATCTTCCAATGCTTGGTCTTCTTTGCTGACTTTTAAGTTTATTTTTGTGTTAGGGTAAGCATTCATATACCGATGAGACAATGCTTCTGCTATATTAGTAAAAGAATCATCATATTGAAGGGTGATTTCGCCACTGGTATGAACATTAGCCGTTTTTTCTTGCTCTTTTCCTTTACATGAAAAAACCAAAAATGCCAATAAAATATATAAAACTAAATTATTCCTCATCTCTTCTTTCTTTTCTTAAACGAATAAACGCTCTAACTAACCTAAATACACCATAAATACAGAGTAAAAAACCCAGCACATTTGCAGGCATCGGCTCTAATTTCACACCAAATGATTTTGTAATAATCACAAAAATACCTACAATGATATATAAAACCCCTACAATGAATGATAACAAATTATAAAACATAGTGACAAATATAATAAAAAAAGAGAAGCAAAATACTTCTCTCTTTTTATTATTAAGTTAAAATTATTCAAACTTCATTTTCAATGGAAGACTGTAATAAGATCCTACATTAACTCCTCCTTTTTTAGCTGGTTTCCATCCTTTGATAGTTCTTACCACTCTCTCAGCTTCTCTGTTAAAGTCTGCATTAGAACCCGTAGCTTTTACTTGGGAAACGGTACCATTGGTTTCTACAACGAACTTAACTGTCGTAGTAAGAACACCTTCTCCCTCTACCGCTTCACTATCAAAGTTTTCTGCAACTTTTACTCTAAATCCGTTCAATCCTCCATTATCATAGTCAGCTTCCTCATCTACTGTAGTATGAATCTCCTGCTTATCTCCTGGTTCATCTACAATCTTCGATTCTGCTATATTAGCGAAAGAATCATCATACTGCGGAGTGTTTTCGCCTTTGGTATGAAGCTGAGTGGCTTCTTCTTTTTTTTGTTCCTCGCTTTTACATGAAAAAACCAAAAATACTGATAATATATATAAAACTAAACTATTCCTCATCTCTTCTTTCTTTTCTTAAACGAATAAATGCTCTAACTAACCTAAACACACCATAAATACAAAGTAAAGCACCCAAGATATTCGCGGGCATAGGCTCTAATTTTCCCCCAAATGATCTTATAATAATCACAAAAACACCAACAATAATATACAAAATCCCTACAATGAATGTTAATATATTATAAAACATAGTGACAAATATAATAAAAAAAGAGAAATAAAATTACTCCTCTTTTTTATTATTAAGTTAAAAAATTATTCAAACTTCATCTTCAATGGAAGGCTGTAATAAGATCTTACATTAACTCCTCCTTTTTTAGCTGGTTTCCATCCTTTGATAGATCTTACCACTCTCTCAGCTTCCCTGTTAAAGTCAGCATTAGAACCTGTAGCTTTTACTTGGGAAACAGTACCATTGGTTTCTACTACAAACTTAACTGTCGTAGTAAGAACACCTTCTCCCTCTACTGCTTCGTTATCAAAGTTCTCCATAACTTTTGCTCTAAACCCGTTCAATCCTCCATTACCATAATCAGCTTCTACATCTACTGAAGTATGGACGATATTAGTGTCTACCTTATTTTCTACCACTTTACTATCTTCTCTCTTAGACTGATTACCTTGTCCTCCTTCCACTCCATCTCTTCTTTGGTCTCCTTGATAGCCTGTATCTTTAGTTCCTTCTTGAGTCTTGACTCCTGTAGCTACATCCTTCTTCTCATCATTTGTAGGAGGGGGAGTTTCATTTTTAGGTTCTGCTTTAGGTTCCGGAACTAAATCCTGAATTGTCTGTTGCTGAGGAATATCATCCACCTTTTGAGCTAAATCTTGAATACTTTGTTCATCGGGTTTTGATTCATGGATTTCTTCATCTTCTTTTGGTTTTTCCTCTTCTATTTTTTCTTCTGGAGCCTCAGTGTGCTGGAGCAGATCAATATCCACCTGAGTTTCTTTTACTTTTTCCCCTTCTGTAGCTGCAACATAAACAAGTGGTAAAATAATAGCCGCAACAAAAATTACTGTCCCCAAAAAGAAAGCTTTAGTTAAAAACCATTTATAACTTTTTCTCAGGTCATAGGCACCATATTCTTTATTTCTATCTTCAAATACAAGTTCCTCAAAATCTGTGTATTTTAATTCTTTGTCTGCCATACTGTTGGTTTTTAATTATTTCACTTTTTGTTCGTAAACAGCCTTTTCAAAAGGCTTAATCTCTCCTATAGCAAATCTCTTACTACCAGTAATTTCCATCTCATCAAGGATATCAACAAAATTTCTAAAACTTGCATCTTCCATCGGTTTGATAATCACTGTAAAGAAATCTGGTTTCTTCGCTCTACTTTTTGCTTGAGCTATTACCTTTTCTACTCCTTCACGGTCATAGGTAGTTTCTACTAATGTTTCCACATTAAGACCCGCAGCATCTTTCTGATGATAGAACAACTTATTATCCTTTGCAATAACAAATGTAATAGAATTTGTCAAATCAATCTCTGGAGTTGGCACCTCTTGTCCTGGTTTTGGCTTCGCTGGAAGCCCCAAATCCATAATGTTTGGTTTGGTGAAAGTAGTGGTAAACATAAAGAATGTAATCAATAGGAATCCCAAATCCACCATCGGCGTCATATCTACTCTCGTAGACTGCTTTTTGGAGCGTACTTTTCCTCCTTTACCACCTTTGTCTTGTACTTGTACTTCTGCCATTTTTATTCTTTATATGTTTATTCTTCTGTTGTCACCAACACAAATTTATAAAACTCTATATCTCTCAGTCCTTCAAAAAGAACTTTAAGCTTATCATAAGATGCGCTTCCATCACCTTTTACAGCAAGTTTAGCTTCTCTATTAATCTTTGCATTATTCTGTACCCACTCTACTAGTTGTGTATTTGCACTATCCATTGGTATAGAACCTTTGTATTTTTTTCTCTGTTCCTCAGGTAATTGAAGAAAAGCCTTCAACTGTGCAACTGGAACCCCTACAAACTGAGTGTTTTGGAATGCAGTCTTTTCTTGCTCTGTGAATGTTATATTATATTTCTCACCCATTTTTTCTAACAATTCTACTCTTTGAGATGGATTATTAGTTGGCGAAAAATAATATCTTCCGTCTTTTGTTACACTAATAGTCATCGTATTATCTCCTTCTGTAAGTTTAGATTTTGATATAGAAGAAGGGGTTACAATGTCCTCGACATCGGGTTGTTTAAACTCCGTGGTCAAGATAAAGAAGGTAAGAAGCAGGAACGCAACATCACACATGGCAGTCATATCGGTAACTACTCCGTGTCTTTTTGGTTTGATTCTTGCCATTATATATATTTATATTTTAATTAAACTTCTTACTAAATTTAGATGAAAATCAAGATGAATTTTCACTAAATCTTATTTATGATTTTCAGCGAAAGACTGCTGAATAGACATTGCAATCTCATCGATTTTAAATGTCATACCATCTATCTTAGAAGTAAAGAAGTTATAAAATATGATAGCAATGGCAGATGTACCAATTCCTAATGCTGTGTTAATCAAGGCTTCAGAGATACCAATAGATAGAGCCGCAGCATCTGGAGTTCCTCCTCCTGAAC
This sequence comes from uncultured Flavobacteriaceae bacterium, assembly GCA_963518955.1. Classification (GTDB taxonomy): domain Bacteria; phylum Bacteroidota; class Bacteroidia; order Flavobacteriales; family Weeksellaceae; genus JABCPE02. The sequence goes on from CAUQKI010000002.1 coordinate 62,691, forward strand.
CTAATGCATAGAACGCACCAATCATCCCCATTACAGTACCTAATAACGCTACCAATGTTGCTACTGTTCCTAATGTAGAAAGGATAGACATATTCTTTTCCATCATAGGCATTTCCAGAGTTGTAGCCTCTTCGATAGATTTGCTAAGAGCAGCCATTTTTTGTTCTCTGTTCATTGTAGTATCTTTGCTAAGAGCCTTATAGGTAGTCAAAGCTTCCTTAACAACATTTCCTACTGAACCTCTCTGCTTGTCACACTCTTCTTGTGCTTCAGAAATTCTATTTTCTTTCAACAATTGTCTAATTTTTAGAACGAAACCTTCAAGATTTCCTGCTCCTTCTGCTTTATTCAAAACGAAGAAACGCTCTAAAGAGAATACCAATACTGTAACAGCAAATGTAATAAGAACAGGTACGATAAACCCTCCTAAATACACCATTCCAATAATACGCTTAGGCACCAAGTCCTTAGCTGCTATATCGCTAAAAGCGACAGACATTCCAGAAAGTCCTTCATTTTTAAAGTTACCTGGACTACCAAAAACAAATAGATAAATACAAATACCTACTAATAATAAAAGTGGTAATACTAAAAATGGGTTAAGACCTCCTGTTTTTCTTGCAACTACTTGTTGCTCTTGAGTTGAAACATTCATTTCCATATCTAAACTAAATTATAAATTATTTTTTGATTGCGTAAAATAACTACTTTTTTTTGTTCTACACAAATTTATTTCATCAAAAATTGAAAATTTTAAGAAATAAATGTGTTTTTTAATTAAAATAAGCTTCTATATTTATAGAATAATCAAAAAGTTTACCAAATTTTAAAATCTTTATCAAATTAGGATACTATATTGATGATTTTCTTCGGAACCACTATGATTTTCTTTGGCTTAGCTCCGTCCAGCTGCTGGATTACTTTCTCATCTTTCATTACTATTTCCTCGATTTCCTCTTTAGAAAGCTCAGCAGAAAGAGAAAGTTTGAACCTCATCTTCCCATTAAAACTCACTGGATATTCTATTTCATCTTCCACCAAATACGCCTCATTCAGAGCAGGGAAAGGTGCAAAATCTATACTCTCTGCATTACCAAGAAGACTCCAAAGCTCCTCACAAACATGCGGTGCATAAGGCGAAATCAGAACTGCGAGCGGCTCTAAGATAGCTCTTTTATTACATTTTAGTTTTTGTAATTCATTCACGGCTATCATAAACTGCGACACAGAAGTATTAAAAGAAAAATTCTCAATATCGTAAATCACCTTTTTAATCAATGTATGCAGGATTTTAAGCTCCTCTTTTGTAGGCTCTTCCTCCGAAACCAAAAAAGTATCCCCATCAAAATAAAGATTGTAGAACTTCTTAAGGAAGCCATAAACCCCGCTCAAGCCCTGTGTATTCCATGGTTTAGACTGCTCTAGCGGCCCAAGGAACATTTCATAAAGCCTTAGACAGTCAGCCCCATACTCCTCGCAAATATCATCAGGATTTACTACATTATATTTGGATTTAGACATTTTTTCCACCTCTCTTTCTGTGATGTATTTTCCGTCTTCCAAGATAAATTCAGCATCCTTAAACTCTGGTCGCCAAGCCTTGAACTTATCCAAATCCAGCTCGTCCGAAGTTCCTTTTAATAATGAAATATCAATGTGGATTTTTTGAGTTTCGTAGTCTTTTACCAGTGCTTTTGAAACATACTTATTCGTTCCATCCACACGATACACAAAAGCCGAAATTCCCAAAATCATCCCTTGGTTTATCATTTTTTGGAAAGGTTCTTCGTGGCTGATAAATCCTCGGTCTTTCAGGAACATAGTCCAAAAACGAGAATAAAGCAGGTGCCCCGTAGCATGCTCACTTCCACCGATATACAAATCTACCTGCCCCCAGTAGTCCGATATATTTTTATCACAAAACTCGGCTTCGTTATTTGGATTCATGTATCTTAAGAAATACCAAGAACTCCCCGCCCAGCCTGGCATAGTGGACAATTCAAGCGGGAAAACATTTTGATTATCAATTAGTTCTGTAGATACCACTTTTTGATTAACCTTATCCCAAGCGAAATTTTTAGCATTCCCTAGCGGTGGGTCTCCATCTTCGGTCGGCAGGTATTTTTCTACTTCTGGCAACTCAAGCGGAAGCGCAGAAACGGGCAGAGTGTATGGCATTTCGTTTTCATAATAAATAGGAACCGGCTCTCCCCAATATCTTTGGCGTGAGAAAATAGCATCCCTCTGGCGGTAGTTTATCTTGGATTTTCCTACTTTATGATTTTCCAAGTATTCCACAACTGATTTCACTGCTTCATGATAACTACTGCAGCCATTTAGAAACTCCGAATTTTGATAAACCATACCTTCTTTCTCGGTAAAAGCCTTCTCGGAGATATCTTTGTCAAATATGTTTTTTATCTCAATATTAAAATGTTTCGCAAAGGCAAAATCTCTCTCATCCCCCGCAGGAACCGCCATCACAGCGCCTGTTCCGTATCCTGCCAATACATAATCGCCAAGCCAAACAGGGACAGGTTCTTTAGTAATAGGATGTTCTGCATAAGCCCCTGTGAACACCCCTGAAATAGTCTTCACATCCGCCATTCTGTCTCTTTCGGAGCGTTTGGAAGTGGCTTCTATATAGGCTTCCACGGCTTCTTTCTGCTCTGGTGTAGTGATTTTTGAAACCAATTCGTGTTCAGGAGCAAGCGTAACGAAAGACACCCCAAAAATAGTATCAGGGCGAGTAGTGAAAACCTCTATGAAATCATCAGAACCTTTAACACCGAATTTCACCAAAGCGCCCTCAGATTTTCCTATCCAGTTTCTTTGGCTTTCTTTCACCGCTTCTGACCAGTCCAGTCCGTCCAGCCCACGCAAAAGCCTGTCCGAATAAGCCGTAATACGCATAGACCACTGCATCATTCTTTTTTGATAAACAGGGTATCCGCCACGCTCTGACTTACCATCTTTCACCTCATCATTAGCAAGAACCGTTCCGAATGCAGGACACCAGTTTACAGTAGTTTCTGCTCGGTAAGCCATTCTGTAGTTCAATAAAATATCTTGTTTGTCCGCCTCAGAAGCGCTTAGCCATTCCTCCGCAGTGAAATTTAGTTCCTCAGACTGCACAGCATCAAGGTTTTCTGTCCCAAACTTTTCAAAATGAGCCACAAGGGTAGAAATATTCTCCGCTCTGTCCGCAGCCTTATTATACCAAGAATGGAACAACTCTATGAATATCCACTGCGTCCATCTGTAATAAGCTGGGTCAGAGGTTCTAATCTCCCTGCTCCAATCGAAGGAAAAGCCTATTTTTTTAAGCTGCTGTTCGTATCTATTGATGTTTTCCTCAGTGGTCACCGCAGGGTGCTGCCCTGTCTGAATTGCGTATTGTTCAGCAGGAAGCCCAAAGCTGTCATAGCCCACAGGATGAAGGACATTATACCCTTGGTGTCTTTTGAATCTAGCATAAATATCACTCGCAATATACCCCAGCGGATGCCCCACATGAAGCCCCGCCCCCGATGGATAAGGGAACATATCTAAAACATAATATTTCGGTTTGCTGCTTTCTGACGGCTGCTGGCTTTTGAAAGTTTGGTTTTCTTCCCAGAACTTCTGCCACTTCTTTTCTATCTCTTGATGATTATAAAACATGGTCTGATGATTTAAAGAGGCAAATTTAATATTTTGAAATGAAAAAGCCTTACTAAAAAGCAAGGCTTGTGAATATTTCAATTCAAAAACTAGTTATTTTTTTTCATTGTCACATTAACTGTTCCTGTAAAGGTAATTCCTATCACTTGCAGATTAGTAACGTTTTCCTCTGCTTCCAGCTCTGTACTTGTAAGTTTTTTCACTATAGAACGAGTAGTCTCTGACCCTAGATGCACAACCAATTCTTTGGTATCCTTGTTAAAAGTATAAGTGATATTTCCATCTCTTTTCTTTTCACAGCTCCCTGATAGATTCGCCCACACCTCTGCAGTTCCTGTACCACCTGGTAAAAAAGTAGCTTTTGTCTTTTTTTCACAAGGAGTAATCGGCGCATCCATATCTATTGGCGTATTTATCCCAAGTATTATCATATTCCCTTTCAATCGCGTTTTTTCAAGAGACCAGCTTCCTATCAGTTTGTCCTGCGGCTGTGGAGGCATTTCATCACTCCTATTACAACTAAGCACTAAAAAAGAAAATAATGCAATCAATAAATAATTAAGCTTTTTCATAAATCAATAATTTAAAATTTTAGGCAAATTTAATATTTTAAAATGAAAAATTCTCCTTTAATAAATAAAAGAGAACTTTTATAAACTTCAAATTATTTTTTCCTTTCAGAAAGCTGCTTTTCATATTCAGCAAAATCACTGATTGGTTTTCTTGCAACTCCACTTTCTACGGCTGCTTTGGCAACTGCGGCAGAAACTTTTGCAAATAGTCTGCCGTCAAGTGGTTTCGGAATGAAATAATCTTTCCCAAAGCTGATTTCAGCCAAATTATAAGCCTGTTTCACTTCTTCTGTTGCTGGTTCTTTCGCTAAATCTGCAATGGCATGAACTGCCGCTATTTTCATCTCTTCATTGATGTCGGTCGCCTGCACATCCAGCGCACCACGGAATATGTAGGGGAATCCCAAAACATTATTCACCTGATTAGGATAGTCGCTTCTTCCCGTTGCCATAATCACATCTGGGCGGGTCTGTTTTGCTAAATCATAATTTATCTCTGGAATAGGATTAGCCAAAGCAAAAACAATAGGATTTTCCGCCATTTTTGCTAAAATTTCAGGTTTTAGAACATTCCCTTTAGAAAGTCCGATGAAAACATCCGCTCCCTCCAAAACCTCATCCAGAGTTTCCGCTTCGGTATTTTGAACAAAATCCAATTTCTCAGGCGTAAGGTTAGTTCTCTTATGGTTGATAACTCCCTTACTGTCGCACATTATGATGTTTTCTTTTTTCAAGCCCAGCTCTATGTAAAGTTTAGAACATGCAATAGCCGCTGCACCTGCACCATTTACCACCATTTTTATGTTCTCTATCTTTTTTCCTGCTATTTCTAAACCATTGAGCAATGCCGCCGCGGAGATAATTGCCGTTCCGTGCTGGTCATCGTGCATCAGTGGAATATCGAGCTCTTCTTTTAGTCTTTTTTCTATATAGAAAGCCTCTGGCGCTTTGATATCTTCCAAATTTATCCCTCCAAAAGTAGGCGCTATCGCTTTCACGATTTCTACAAATTTATCAGGATCTTTTTCATTAACCTCTATGTCAAAAACATTGATATCTGCAAACACCTTGAACAAAAGCCCTTTGCCCTCCATCACAGGCTTAGAAGCCTCAGCACCGATGTCACCAAGCCCCAGAACAGCCGTTCCGTTACTGATTACAGCCACCAAATTTCCTTTGGAAGTGTATTCATAGACTTTGGAGGCATCTTTTTCTATTTCAAGGCAAGGTTCTGCCACCCCAGGAGAATACGCCAAACTCAAATCCCATTGTGTAGCGTAGGGTTTAGACGGCACCATTTGGATTTTTCCTTTGGGCTCGGCTCTGTGATAGTCCAGAGCAGCTTTTTTCAAGTTTTCTTTATTGTTTTCCATCATTTTAGTTCGATTATTATTTCTCGGAATAGAGTCCGCAAATTTCTGCTTTTTTTTCGGAATTATCATTATATTTTAATTGAAAATATTGATTTTAAAAATAATTTTTATTTTTGCCAAAAATAATTTGATTTATGAAAAAAATAATTGCAGGATTGCTTTTAGCAATTTCTTCTGTGGCATATTCACAAGAAGCATTCACTGGTGCTAATGATATCAGAGCTTATGTAGGAGCTAACATCCAAAGCAAAGGTACAGGTGTCACAGCAGGAGCTGACTATGGACTAGGAAGAAGCTTCTCAGTAGGATTACAGATGAGCTATCTTTTGGGAACAAAACACAATGTTAATGGAGTAGAAAAAGCTCCTGTCGGAGATAGATTTGACCTTCGTGGGAGATTCAATGCTAATTTAGGCGGAGTTATGAACCTACCTGAACAGCTGGATGTTTACCCAGGTTTGAGCTTAAGCTTGAAAAACTTTGGAGGACATATCGGTGCGAGATACTTCTTTAACAAAGGTTTTGGAGTATTCTCTGAAATCACCTTCCCTATCGCAAGATACAAAACAAGCGCAGCTGGATACGAAAGACTAAACAACCAGTTTACTTTCCAAATCGGTGCAGCTTTTGACCTTAACTAATAACAATAAATCCCTCAATTATGAGGGATTTATTGTTATTTTATCAATCCTCCTTCATCTTCTTTCTTATCACTGCCTAGCATATTAGGATTTTCTTTGGCTAGTTTATTCCTTGTAGGGATTTTATAATTTACAGAAATCCCAAAAGTGCGGGTATCACTCTTATATCTAATCAATACATTAGGTGTCTGATAGATAGAGCGAGCAGACATTTGATTCGTATTGAACACATCATTCACATACAGCGAAACATTCAGTCTGTCTTTCATGAATTTTCTTGATAATGTGATATCTAGTGTATTATTCAGTGGTTTATCAGTTTGGAAATAGAAATATCCTATATTGGCTGGGATATAACTGTAATTCGCATTCAGTTTTATTCCCTTTGGTAATACAATCTGAGCATTTAGGTTAAAAAACCATAGTCCATTAGGTTTGATTTCTGGAAGTTTCTGAAGCTGATAATTCGCAAAGAAATACAAAAAGCTGACTTTATCAGGATTGGTTGTACTCATAGAACTCATGATTTCCTTGATTGACTTTGTGAAAATCATAAATGGAATTGGGAAACCTATATTAAAATTATGTATTCTCGCGGAAGAAATATTTTCATTAATCATAGAAACCTCATCACCACTACGAGTCATTTTTTGTATAACTTGATTATTAACCAAATTTAAATTATACCCAAGAAATACATAGTCAAATGCTGAAATTTTTGCTTCTATATTATCAAAAATCGTGGGCTGCAAATTGGCATTTCCTGTTGTTTGAACATTACCATTTCCATAAGTATTGTTATTTGGGTTCAAAAGTGAAATACTCGGCAGGCTGATTTTCTTATTATAATTAACCGCAAAATTCACTCCTTTCATGAAATTATACTGCACGCTAGCATTTGGGAAAAGGCGGTACTGCTTGAACTTATGCAAATCATCATATTGATGCGTAGTGCTGTTGTATGTAGTTCCGCTGATGTCATAATCTTCGGCACGAGTTCCGAGGATAAAATCCAGCTTTCCTATCGTAGTCTGCAACTCTACATAAGAAGACGCTGTCTGTCTCTGATAGTCCAAATTGGTAATTCCTCTGCTTTCCGTAGTAAAATCCAATCTCTCGTAAAGCCCACCAACGCTAATTTTCCCTTTATCAAAGAGATTAAGAGGCTGGGAAAAATCCACTCTAAATTCCGCTGTTCTTGCATCTGAGCTGTTATCCAAAAGAAGCTGATTAGTAGCGATTTGATTTAAAAACAAATTCTCTTGTTTAAAATCATTGTTCCTTTTAGTATAAGTGAATTTAAAATCCAGTTTCCTATCCGAACCGCTAAATCTTTTTTGGTATGCTGCCGAAGCCTCATGTCTCAGCCTCATGCTTTCGGTTTCATCTTGTCTGTTGTAGCTCAGTCCGCTGTAAATCCCATTACTCTGGATTGCAGCATCACTATTACCATAATTCAAATTGTAATTTAGCAATAATCTATCATTTTGACTAAAATCAAAAGTCAAAGCCGCTTTTGCAAAATAGCCTCTGTTCCTTTCATCATTAAATATACTCGAAACACCATCTACTTCATTGTTTTTCATATTTTCGAGATAGTTCTGCCCTACATTCAGCTGCCAGCCGAACCATCTGTTTTTAGAATTGAGCAAAATAGAGTTGTTCGTTTTGCTTCGGTATTTGTCATAATTACTAAATGAGTAATTCCCAGAATAAGTCGCAGTAAGGTAGCTTCTTGCTGATTTTGAAGTGATTATATTCAGAATCGCACCACCAGAAGTCGCTGGATATTCCGCCCCTGGACTGGTTACCACTTCTATCCTGTCTATGGCATTTGCAGGCATTCCTTCTAGAAAAGCGTTCAGTTCATTGCTGGTAATATTCAGCGGCTGCCCATCCATATAGACACTCAGCGCTTTCCCCTGATACGCCATCCCTGTAAGGTCTGAAACGATAAGCCCTGGCAGTTTTTTGATTCCTTCCAACGCCGTTCCCGTGTTGAGATTCGGCTGTTCAGAAAAATCAAATATCGTGCGGTCGGCCTTCTGCTCCACCGCTTTTTTGGTTTTCGTAATCGTTACTTCTTTTATTTCCTTTTCTTTCTTTTGGGTTTGTGGTTTGTCTTCCTGAGCCCATCCCATCGCAGAAATAAGGAGCGATAATACAGCAATTTGTTTTTTCATTTCATATTAATTTTATGATTTCTTGTCGCAAACATAAATAATTTTTCGAAACTATGCAATACATAGTAGTGAATTTTTTGAAATAAATTAATAATTTTTTTAATTTTAAAATATCCAAATTTAAAATTTTATGTCTAAAAAAGAGAAAAAATCCTACCGAGTTGTCATTTTACACCCTCGAATAGGATTTTTTCTTTGTTTAACCGAAAAATCAGAGTTTTATTGCGTTTTCTTCAAATTTCAAATTCTGCTCTGGGAAATCCAGTTTGGTGAGTTGTTTTATCCGCTGAAAAGCCCTGTTTTCTGCATCCAGCTCAAGCCCTTTTTCTTTGGTTTGTTTTACAGAAACCACCTTTGCGGAGAGAAAATCGCCGTTGGATTTCAGTTTTATATCCAGCAAAGGCGCGATGCCTTTGTCTCCCGTAAGGCTGAACCTCCCATAAGTATTGAAATTCCCAAGACTATACGCTATGAATTTATTTTTATAAACCTCTACTGCGCGGGTCACATGGGGGCCGTGTCCCAGCACGATATCCGCTCCTGCATCCACCACAGAGCGCGCGAAATGATGCACATCTCCTCTATTTTCTCCGTAAAAAAATTCTGCCTTTTTAGGAACTCTCACATGTTCTGTCCCTTCCGCACCGCCATGAAAAGAAACGATGGTAATGTCCGTTTGGGATTTTAGCTCCCTTACTATCTCTTTGGCTTTTTTGACATCCAGCAGGGAAAGCATATTTTTATTCGGTGCAAAGGCACAGAAGCCGTATTTTATATTATCTTTTTCAAAAATCACGACAGGATATTCCTTTGTCCCTGCGTGATAAATTCCTGCATTATCAAGGACTTTAGCTGTAGTTTTTCTTCCCAATAGTCCAAAATCTCCTGCGTGGTTGTTCGCGGTGCTCATCAGATTAAACCCAGCTTCTTTGATGATTTTCCCGTACCGCTCTGGCATTCTGAAAACATAGCAGTGCTGCGGCTCTTTGTCCTCGCATTTTTGGGATTCGCCTTCATCTAAAAAAACGCCCTCCAAATTCCCAAAAACGATGTCTCCTTTGAGATAATTTTTCACCTCTGAAAAACTTCCTGCCGCATCATCTTTCGGAAGATATTTTTTAGACGGATAGGCACTTCCTATCATAATATCACCCACCGCGACTATGTTTATAATATCTTTTTTGAGTTTTTCCTCTGGCTGCGGGCTTTCTATTTTTTTGAGCGAATCATCATTCTCTTTGGAAGAAATTTTTTCCAAATTCTCCTTTTTTTCACAAGAAAACAGCCCTAAAAGAACTGTCCAAAAGATAATTTTTCTTTTCACTTTTAATCTGTTTAATAACGGCGTAAAGATACAAAATTCATCAAAAAAAATAATTGATGTTTGATATTGAATATTTTATTTTTTTATCTTTGCCCACTTAAAGTTCTTTGAAAAATGTTAGGAAGAAGACAATTACGAGAAAAAACCATCCAGACCCTTTATTCTTATCAGCAAAATCCTATAAAACAGGATGTTTTGGCAAGAAATATGTTTGCCGAGATAGATAAGATTTACTCTTTGTACATCTATCAGCTTAATTTTCTCATCGCCTTGAAAAAAATCGCAGAGAAACAAATGGAGCTGAACAAAAACAAGTACATCAAAACCGAAGAAGACCTCAATCCCAATCGGAAATTCATCCGAAATCAAGCGATAGAACTTCTCGAGCAAAACGAAGAAAGATTGTCTTTCAGCACTAAACATCAAAATCTAATCTGGGACATCCATGATGATCTGCTCATCAAGGTTTTTAACAAAATAAAAGCCAGCAAACTCTTTCAAGATTATATGAAAGGTGATGAATTCTCTTTCGAGGAAGACCAAAAATTCATCGGAAAAGTTTTCCTAAGATATGTCGCAGAAAACGAAGACTTCCAGAACCATTTAGAAGATTTAGAACTTCACTGGGCGGATGATTTCCACATCGCCAACTCCATGACGCAGAAAACTCTCGGTTTCCTCAGCAAGGATAAGCCTTCGCATACTTTGATAAAGATGATAAAAGATGAAGACGATAGAAATTTCGCTCTGAAACTACTCAACGAAACCCTGAACCACTGGGAAGAAACCGAAAAAAAGATAGAAGAAAGACTGGAGAACTGGGATTTAGACCGTATCTCACTAATGGACAAAATCATTTTGGCTACCGCTATTTCAGAATTGGACTATTTCCCTCTGACGCCTGCCAGAATCATCATCAATGAATATATAGAAATCGCAAAGGCTTTCGCTACTGACAAATCCCAAATCTTTGTAAACGGAATCCTTGACCGATACATCAAAAGCAACAATAGAAATTAAATTTTAACCTTAAAATAACCAAAAAAGAAATGAAAAACACCTTGAAACTTTCAGGAATAGGGCTAATGATGCTCCTTGCGGTAGTATCTTGCCAAAAAAACGAAAAAGCAGACCCAATGCCAGAGCCTATGGAAGAAACTACACCAGAACAACCAATGACAAAGGCAAGTTTTGCTAAAGAAGAGCACGATTTCGGGACTATGAAAAAAGGCGAAGTGGTACAGCATGTCTACGAAGTAACCAATACGGGCGACAAGCCTCTATACATCAACTCCGTGCAGCCTGCATGCGGATGCACCGCTCCTGACTACACCAAAGATGCCATCGCACCAGGAGAAAAAGGACAAGTAACGCTGAGTTTTGACTCTAAAAACTTCTCTGGAGCTGTAACGAAAACTGCACAAGTATTCATGAACGCAGAAAACTCTCCTGTTACACTGAGTTTTAAGGCGAATGTACAATAAACACTTAGAAAAACTTTAATATAAAATGGAAAACTTACAACAGTTCATACCGATGCTGCTTATTTTGGTCGCATTCTATTTCCTAATGATAAGACCACAGCTCACGAAACAGAAAAAAGAAAAGAAATTTCAGGAGAATCTGAAACCAGGGAGAAGAGTTGTAACGACTTCTGGTATCCACGGGCGTATCTTCTCTATTGCAGAAGACGGCGTAGTCATCGAGACGCTTTCTGGTAAGCTGAAAATGGAATTAGCTGCAATATCCAAAGACCTTACCCTCAGCCGTTTTCCTGAGGATAGCGAAGAAAAGAAATAACAAACAAATCCCTATCACAGATAGGGATTTTTTATAAACTTTGATAAGTTTTATTTTTCTTTAGAAGCGGTTTCTTTCTTTTTTCCTCTCGCTTTTATCTGCGCCTTATGATAGGTAAGCAATTCCGTAAGCTGGGAAACCAGCGGAGTATAATCTCTGTCCTCATATTCTGTAATACTGAACTCTATAGCTGCAAAAAGCTTATTCGCTGCATCGTCTATTTTTGCTCGGAGGGCTTTTACATCTACATTTGGTCTTGATGAAATTTCTTCCGTACGGGAGCGGAACAATCTTTCAAACTCTTCGTTTGCGTTCTTTAGTTCTGTTACGATGTTTGATAGGTTTAGATTTGTAATCGCATTAGAAACTTCCGGATTTTTATTGGTTTCTTCTAAAAACTGCTTGGTTTTTTCTGTCTGCGATGTATAATTTTCTTTAGAAAAGCCTTTGCTGTATTTAGATAAACTCAAATGAAGTGCTTTGGCTGAATCAGAATAGTGCGGAAGGTCTATCAACTTGTATCCTGCTACTATTTTAGTTAATCCTCCTATCAAATTATCTCGTTTCTTATCCACAGCAGTCAGAGAATCTGTAATTGTGCTTGTTCTAGCATAAGTTTGTATATTTTTTAGTTCAGGAACGAGTGCATTCAGCCTGTCGTAGGCTTTTTTTAGTCCCAAATGCTCTGGATTATTTTTAGAAACAATCTCTACTATACGCTCTATAAACAGCGGATACTCCGTGTTCCATAATCTTGTAAAAGTAAATTTCAATTTAGTTTTTTTCATAATATAATTTATTTAAAATTTAATATTTCTTACAAATATATAAAATATTTTTATAAAATAAAAAAGATTATTACAAGATAAATTTTATTTTAAACAATTCTTTTTTGCATAAATAAAAATAAAAAGTTTCTAATACAAATACAAACTGAAAACTATAAAATATTTTTTATTTCATTAAATTATTTTTAGAAAATCATCAGAAACTTTTTATTTTATCAAAATCAATCTAAAATAGCTAAAAATAATTTTTATCTTACTAAATTATTTTTTATTAATTATTAGAAATTTTTTGTTTAAAACTAAATAAAAAGATAAATGTAAGTTTATATATAATTTTATATTTTTGTAAATAAAAACATAATAATAAATAATTTTATACAATGAAAAAAACACCTAATAAACATAAAAATCTTTATATAGTAGAAAATAATATAGAAAATTGTAAATATATTGAAATTGAGAAATTAGAAAAATTAAAAGAATCTTATAATAATTTTTATTCAAATAAATCTGATAATAAGCAGAAAAGAACTTTTTTTTAAAGATACCAAAAACTTTTTTGATTGGTATATTTCATATGTTGAAAAGATTATTCCTAAAAATAAAGTGTATAGTTCTAAAAAAATATGTGATAATATTTTTAGAAAAAAACATAAAAATGAGAATCAGGAAAGAGATTATCTAAAATCACATTTATTTATATCTAAACAATATGTAGAATATTTAAAATCAAATATAAAACAAAAAAATATTCATAGGTATAAACATAGCATTACTAATTTAAGAATTGATTTGGAAAGAATAATTACATATTGGGAGTTTTTTCCTTATAATGATAAGGATAAAATATGTTTAAGGAGCAGTAGAAGAAAAAACTTAATTCCTTATGAAATTTATTCTTCTATTAATGATTTATTTTTTATTGAAAAGCATAATAAAATAGAAGATTTATACTTAAGAGACCTAAAACCTGTTGTAATGTTCCAAATAAGACAGTTATTAGAGATATATGGAAAAAATTTAATAGGATATAACTCAATATTAGATGAAAATGGTAACCAAATTAAGAAATTCACACAAATAGCTTGGGCGTTTATTAAAAAAGATGTAAAAAAGAATGATTCAAAGATAGAAATACCTTTTGATATTGATGTAATAATCTCTTTAAATAAATGGGCTAATTCTTTTGTGCATTCAACTTATTTAGATAATGATTACATACAATTTTTTGCAATAAACTGTATTAGAGATTTATTTAAACAAGATAAAGATGGAGTATTCTATAATAGTGAATGGCATTATAATATTAATTATGGTGCCGTAAAAATTAATAACTATGAATCATTAAGAAAAGATTTTGAAGAATATCTGAATAATAAACATTCAAATACAAATTTTCAAATTATTTGGAAAGAACTTAAAGATGTTGGGGCTCATATCATAAGTTAATTAATAGTTTTCATTAAAATAAAAATGTGTATTCCTAAAAAACAAAATTCCCCTTACCAAAGTAAAGGGAACTGAGCAAACAAACGATTTTTTCTATTTTAGATTTTTATTCAATAAGGTTTTATTCTGTGGTTATTTTCCTTTATTTATTCTTTATAACTTCTTGTATGGGTTTTCGTTTGGAATAAGGCAGCGGCTTGGCGTATCCTATACGAAGCAGAATCTGTGGAAATTGATGATTGACAGCTATCTTTTCACGAAGCTGATTTCTAACCTCAGGAACTTCGCACGGCTGGTTGATATAGGCATGTGCAATATTTTCCTTTGTAAGCAAGAGCAGAAAACGCTGGAGCGTACGCCCTGCATCTATCCATGATTGCATATCATCCGCCGCGCTGGTGATAAGCACGATATTAGAAGAAGAATTGATTTTCTTTAGGTCGGTTTTATTTTGCTTTTTGCCTTTAAGGCTCATTTTCACAATCGGTTCTGTAATCCATCGCGGAAGATTGGGCGCTCCCAGAGCAGCATAGCTAATCCCGTCATTAGTGCTTTCAGAATGTTTCTTGTTAAAGCGTATCCATGAAAGCAATTCGGACTTGAATGCTGGGTCGTTCATTTGTATAGTATTTCCCTGCATCACAGCATCTGTCAGCTGTCCGAATGCTTCTGTATTTTTATCAAAAATCTGAATACTGACTTTATCAGAATTAAAATCTTTCAACAAGTTTTTCAGCACAGCATCAGGAATTGGCTTCCCATCATAAACAGAGCGATTAGTCTGGCGTTTAGTGATATATTCCGAAAGTAAATCAGTTCTAACAGCCTCTGATTTCTGTAATCCTACTTTGATAACGCCCTCTGGACTGATATTCACTTGAGTAGTATAACGAAGGCTACTTGCTTTTATACATAAATTCTCCAACGCACAGCCCAAACTCATGAAAAACTCACGATGGCTAGGGTCTACGGCAGGAAGTTCCCTCCTGAAATTGGGTAAAATCGTAATCTCATTTGTTCCTATTTCAAAGAGCCACGGCTGGGAGTTATGCCCAGAGGGTGCTTGTGTGGCTGCGGTAACTAACTGGATGAAATCATCATTTTGGGCATTTACATTAAGCCCTGAAAACATTAATAAACTCATGACTAATATTTTTAATTTCATTTTCATATCTATTGTTTTATATACACAAAGTAACGATAGAAATATGAATTAAAAATGAACCTGAGTTAAAAAATACGCTTACGGATACGGCTCAGCGCCTGCGGAGTTACACCAATGTAGGAGGCTATATATTTCAGCGGAACATTCTGAATGAGTTTTGGGTCTTTTTCCAGCAGCTGTCTGTATATTTCCTCTGGTGATTGCGTGAGAAATTGCGCTTCACGATGCATTTTTTCCAAGAGAAGATTTTCTAGTATTTGGGTTTTTATCTGCAGAAATTCAGGATTTTCAATAAGTTTTTCCAGCGAATCCCTTCCTATTCTATACGCCTTTACTTTTTTTATCGCCTGCATGGAGAGCAGAGACGGCTCCTGTTTGACAAACGAAGCATAAGACATACAAAAATCGCCTGTAGAGCATATATCTACAGTGGTCTCTTTCTGTGTGGTGGGATTATAATAAAAAAAGCGAATAATTCCCTCATCTATGTAGTAGAGCCATTTTTCAACACTTCCTATCTCGGTAAGAAATTCATCTTTCTTAAAATGCACTTCAGTAAAATAGGTTTCAAGTATTTCAGAGGAAATTTCCATGATTTTTTGCTGTCAAATTTTTATTTGAATAAACTCTTTCTTCGCTGATATTCCGTTAAAAAACTTTAAAAACTAAAGTTTTTCAGACATCAAATAATTTAAAAATGTTATAATCCATCGTAGATTATAACATGTGATTTCAAATGTAATAAAAATTCAACAATTTTGCTTAAAAACAATTTTACCTCTCTATTTTTTACCTTTATAATATAGGTCTAATTTATTATTTTAAATTTTAAGGTGTCATTTGTAATAAATTATTAATTTCTTCAGGATGAGTTCGCGAATAATACATCACAAAAGCAATATAAGGAACAAAAAATAGAATACTCCACAACAAACCCTGTGCAGTTGCTTTATGATTTCCTATCCGATGGAGCATATACTCTGCCCAAAGCAAATTGAGCGTCATCGTAATATGCGAAAGCTGTGCAAAAACATTGGCTCCGCTCCATGTAAAAGTAAAAAGCCCCATCGTTCCAAAATAATACATAGGAAGAAATGCAAAAGGAAGATAAGAAATTTTCCTTTTTGCTAAAAAAATCATAAAGCAAAGCAGATAAACCAAACTGCTTGGAGAGCATGCGTTATAAACAAGCCACTGCACAAAATTCACTTTCAGCATAAAGAAGAAATAATAGCTCCCCGAAAGAGTGAGTAGTAATAAAATAAACGCCAAAACTATCCCCACTGTTTTTTCTATTCTTGTAATTTTCATAAGATTAGTTATTTTAGAGGAATATAGACTTCTGTTTTTAGTTTTTCTTCAGGAGTTCGGCGGCGGTCGTTCAGGTATTTCTCAAATATCGGTTCATCGCGAAGTTCATACTCGCTATTGACCACCCAGCGCATCGCTTCATCACATACAGCGCCAAGATTACTATAACTTCCTTGATAAAAGAAAACTGCATACTTGCCTCCTGCAAGCTGTTTACAGCTAACTTCTCCTGAGGGCTGTGCGGGTTTGTGAACGGCAAGACAAACATCAGTGCGCTGTAGGTCTGCTTCGGTTATTTTTGGATCATCATGAGAGATACATATAGATTCTATCCCTTTCGTGAAGAGTTTTTGTTCTTTTATAACCGCCCACAGCTGTTGATAAGCCCATTCATAGTTGAGACTGCCATATGCTCCTTTAAGAGAGACATAAATAAGATTTTTTGGTTCAAGTTCTACTATTTTTGGAGCTTTTAGGGCTAAATCTGGATTGATGATTTCTTTTTTCATAATGTAAATATCTTTATTGGTTCTGTATTCAGTAGGTGTGATGCCGTATTGATTTTTAAAGGCTTTGGAAAGAGAGGCTGGAGATTCGTATCCTACATTAAAGGCTATTTCCCCCATCAAAAGAGAAGAGTAACGCAGGAGCTGTGCCGCCGTTTCTATGCGCAAACGAGCAATGAAAGCGATGGGCGATTCATCTTTAATCGCTTTGAAAATCCTGCAAAAATGAAAATCAGACAAATGGGCTATTTCTGCTAATTTCCGTACATCTATCGCCTCATCCAGATGGTTATTGATGTATTCCGCCACTCTATTGATGCGCTGGACATAATCATTTCGAGTATTCTGTTTCATATCTGTCGTTCATTGAATTTCTGGGACAAAGATACAGCCGTTTTTATCAGAAAACTTTTCCTATCTTGCTAAAAACAAAACTGCATAGCCTTTAAAAACTAAAATTCCCCTTACCGAAGCAAAGGGAATGGAGTTATATACCAACTTTTCTTTATTGAATTATTTTAAATTTTTCTTAAAAATTTAGGTTTAGTTCTTTTTATATATCAGAATCTTTTACACCTATAAAAATTTCCACTTCCGAGAGGTCGCCTTGCTGAGATTTTTCTGTATACAATTCATAATCATATTGATAAAGCCTATTTAGCTCCTTATCTTGCTCCCATATTTTCTGCCATGCTTCTGCTACAGCCTGAGGCATCGCTCCTTTAGCAAGAAATCTCTTAAAATTCTGTTTAGGAAACTCCCTTCCGACCAACCCGCTTGGGATTTCATCAAGCGAAGATACTTCCTGTCCCAAAAGCGTGGTATATTCACCTGTATAATCACTTTCGTAGTCTGTATAGATAGCATAAACATTGCTGTTCACTGCCTTTGGGATTTTACTGATAATATTTTCAGAAAAAAATCTATTCCAAAGACCTCCAATGTCCTTCATTGCTTGTCCATTTTGATTTGTCGTGCGTGTTTCTATGCCAATTATTTTCATATTTATAATTTTTACATTCTTAAATAAAGTATATATTAAAATTTTTCTATCCAATAAAAACAATTTCTTATTTTAACCCACAAAATCCTGCGCGAATGACTTGATTTCAGGGAAGAAAATTTCGTATTTCTCACGGAGGAAATCTTTATTTGCTAAAAACGCAGGGAACACATTGGTGGTTTTGTCCAGAAACTGGGCTTTGTTCACCACATTCCGAAAGCTGTACTCTATCCCCCACTCATTTCGGTAGTTGTAGAGCCAGTCGTCCTGCTGCATCTTATCCAAAACTTTTTTGAAAACCTCGGGCAAGAATTCCTCATATCGGCGGAGGACAGCATAGACCCTCTGCGAATGCTCCTGCCACTCGCTCTGGGAATTTTCAGCGGTATCATTTGCGAGGAAATAGTCAAACGCCACATCCACAAACGCCCCAGAATACAATCTTACCAGCGGTCGGAAAGGCGCTTTCGCCTCGTGTATCAGCGGGTGTGCATCCGTGAAAGTATCTATCGCTCTATGCAGTTTTATGCCTTTCTGTATGCTTTCTGGAAGGCGGGCTACATCTCTGTTCTTCACAAAATCCGCAATCATATTGCCGATGAGCTGTTCCTCGGAAAAAGAAAGATAAGAATGAGCTAAAAAATTCATTTTGTATTCTGCATTTAAAGTTGATAAAGCCAATGAAAACCAGCGACCTCCTAAAATAATCTCTGATGGAAATCCTCTATTTTGCTGACTTCCACAATTTCTATTTTAAAGCCTTTTTTAGGAAGTTTGTTTTGTTTAGAAATGAAAATTCTCTCGTAACCTAATTTCTCCGCCTCCAAAATTCTTTTCTCCACCTGCGGAACAGGGCGAATCTCTCCGCTGAGCCCTATTTCTCCTGCAAAACAAACATTATCAGGTATCGCTTCATCTTCATTGGAAGAAAGAATAGCCGCCACTACTGCCAAATCCAGCGCCGTGTCGCCCGTTTTCATTCCTCCTGTGATGTTTAGGAAAACATCTTTCGCGCCGAGCATAAAACCTGCCCGCTTCTCTAAAACCGCGAGGAGCATATTCAGCCTTTTGCTGTCAAAACCTGTGGAGCTACGCTGCGGCGTTCCATAGACCGCACTGCTTACCAACGCCTGAATTTCCAAAAGCATGGCTCTGTTTCCCTCCAAAGTAACCGCCACGGCATTCCCTGAAAGGTCTTCGGATTTTTTGGTAATGAGGATTTCGGAAGGGTTTTTTATTTCTTTTAATCCTGCTGAAATCATTTCATAAATCCCAATTTCAGAAGTAGAACCAAATCTGTTCTTACTCGCTCTCAGCAGTCGGAAAAGGTGATTTCTGTCGCCATCAAAATTGAGAACCACATCCACCATATGTTCTAGGACTTTTGGCCCTGCAATCTGTCCATCCTTCGTGATGTGTCCCACCAAGAAAACTGGAATATTGGTCTCTTTAGCGAATTTAATGACCTCCGAAGAGCATTCCCTAATCTGCGAAACTGTCCCTGGCGAACTCTCTATCAGCTGGGACTGAAGCGTCTGGATACTATCTATAATCACAAAATCTGGCTGAAGTTTTTTCGCCTCGGAAAGGATTTTCTCCACCGAAGTCTC
Organism: uncultured Flavobacteriaceae bacterium; assembly: GCA_963518955.1. Lineage (GTDB taxonomy): Bacteria > Bacteroidota > Bacteroidia > Flavobacteriales > Weeksellaceae > JABCPE02. The sequence continues at coordinate 82,079 of CAUQKI010000002.1, forward strand.
GGTGTAGAGGAAACAATTTGGATTTTGGATTTCGGTAAGTCTGTCCGCTCTCATTTTTATCTGTGATGCACTCTCCTCTCCTGAAACATAGAGTATTTTTTTCTTCATTTTCAGAGCAAGCTGCAGGAGCAGTGTAGATTTCCCAATCCCTGGTTCGCCGCCTATCAAGGTAACCGAGCCCAGCACGATGCCTCCACCCAGCACTCTGTTCAGCTCCTCGCTGGGAGTTTTTATACGATGTTCGGCATTGACCTCCACATCTGTTATCGTCACTACTTTTTGTTTCCCTTCGCCCAAAATATGGTAGGTAGGCGACTTTGATTTTTCTAGAATTTCCTCCACCAGAGTATTCCAAGAACCGCAGTTCCTGCACTGTCCAAGCCACTGCGAATACTGTGTTCCGCAATTCTGACAGAAATATGCTGTTTTTACTTTTGCCACAAATGATGTTTTAGGTGGTGCAATTTAAACAAAAAAGATTATTTTTGCATCATGTTTAGAATGTTCAGAAGTTTAGGAGAATATGTGCTCCTTTTAGGAAAGGTTCTGAGAAAACCACAGAAATCCAAGGTTTTTTCAAAGCTTTTCATGAGAGAAATCAACGATTTGGGAGTTGATTCTTTTGGTTTAGTATTATTCACTTCCCTGTTTGTAGGGGCGGTGGTCGCTATACAGATGTATAACAACTTTAGTACGGCATCTATTCCCATTCCGCTGCCTTATGTAGGACACGCTACCAAAGTGGTTCTCATCTTGGAATTTTCACCTACGATTATCAGTGTGATTTTAGCGGGGAAAGTGGGCTCTTACATCGCTTCTTCTATTGGGACAATGCGGGTAACGGAACAGATTGATGCACTGGACATTATGGGAGTAAACTCGGCTAACTTCCTTATCCTTCCAAAGATTTTAGCTTGTGTTATTTTTAATCCTCTGCTCATTGCTATCAGTATCGTAGTGGGTGTTTTCGGAGGATATCTGGCTGGGGTTTTCACTGGCTCATGGACAGAATCTAACTATATCACGGGGGTTCAGATGGATTTTCCTACATTCTTTATTTGGTATGCTTTTATGAAAACAGCTGTCTTTGCGTTTCTGATTGCAACCATTCCTGCATATTTTGGCTATAATGTAAAAGGCGGATCGCTGGAAGTAGGGCGAGCAAGTACCCAAGCGGTAGTTTGGACTATTGTAGCCATCATCATCGCTAACTTAATTTTAACTCAAATGTTCTTAGGCTAATGATAGAAGTAGTAGATTTAAAGAAAAGTTTTGGGGACACCGAAATTCTAAAAGGAATAACCACTACGCTGGAGTCAGGAAAAATAAACCTCATCATTGGGCAGAGTGGTTCTGGGAAAACGGTATTTTTGAAGTCATTATTAAATGTCTTTGAACCTACCAGCGGAAGCATTCTCTTCGATGGACGAAACATCGTAGAAATGACTCCGAAGCAGAAACAAGAACTGAGAGCAGAGATAGGAACGGTATTCCAAGGGAGTGCATTATTTGACTCTATGACAGTGGAGGAAAACATCATGTTCCCGCTGGATATGTTTACTAACCTTACCTATACTGAGAAGAAAAAACGCGTAAAAGAAGTAATAGATGATGTTCATCTAGAAAATGCAGACCACAAGTATCCATCCGAAATTTCTGGGGGAATGCAGAAAAGGGTTGCTATCGCGAGAGCCATTGTGAACAATCCTAAATATCTCTTCTGCGATGAGCCAAACTCTGGGCTAGACCCTTATACATCAAAGGTTATAGATGATTTAATCAAAGAAATCACACGAAGATATAACACCACTACCATTATCAACACCCACGATATGAATTCAGTGATGACCATCGGTGAGAAAATCGTATATCTAAGAAAAGGCGTGAAAGAATGGGAAGGAAATAAAGATATCCTCATCAATGCAGAAAGCCAATATTTAATAGATTTTGTTTATTCTTCCGAATTATTCAAAGAATTGAGACAATATTTATTAAATAACAATAAAAAAGTTTAATTTCCGTTATAGTCCTATCAGATTAAATTCAAATATTATGAAAAAGATTTCAAGTATGGCTCTTTTAGGGCTTTCATTAATGGGATTTTCACAAGTGAAAATAGGCGTAAAAGCGAATGTTTTGCTCAATACGAGTTCTTCCAAATGGTCTGAAATAAAAAGATCTGTAATAGATTACACAGATTCTGGCAGCAAAAGTGCAGGGTTTAATGTAGGGCTTTCAGCTAGAGTAAACCTCCCTTCTACTCCCTTGTTCATCATGCCTGAAATTTATTACACTTCTTTTAATAATTCATTCACTGAAAGAAGAACTAAAACGACTTTGAAAGCGAAAACCAACAGAATAGATGTTCCTGTATTAGTCGGAGTAAACCTTATTTCGGATAATTTAGGGGTTTTCGTAGGGCCTGTGGCTTCTTACAACCTTGCAAAAGAAAATACATGGAATAATTTCAAAGAAAATGCAGGGAACAAATTCACAGTTGGCTATCAGGTTGGTGCAGAGGCTAGATTGTCTAACTTCATCATCAATGCGAGATACGAAGGTAGTTTCTCCAAAGACCAAAGAGATTTTATCAATAACAACATTTCCGAAACTGTGAGATATGACAACCGTCCTAGCTTCGTAGTTCTGGGGGTTGGGTATGAGTTTTAGGTTTAAATTTTTATCATTAAACAAAAAAAGCTTGGGAAAATTCCTAAGCTTTTTTATTTCTTTAAACATTAGAAGAACCATTATTGATGTTCTCCACTTTCTTTTCTAATTCTTTGTTTTGTTTCTGTAATTGGGCAAACTGCTTTCTTTTTTCCTCCTCTCTTATCGCAGAACCTTTACTGATATAGCCCACTATTCCACCGATGATAAGACCGATTCCTATTCCACCCATCACTCCCATCATGTGGGACATCGTGATTTTTTCTAACAAAAAATCTGTGGAATAATAAAACATCGCTCCCGAAATAAGCAGCAAAATCCCTCCTACTATTGATAAACTTTTCATACTCTTTATTTAAATTTATTTTCCGCCTGATGCTTTATAATATTCTAATGCTTTAGGCATGTATTTATCCATATCTTTTCTTCTGTTCTCTGGACTTGGGTGAGTAGAGAGAAACTCTGGCTGTCTTGCTCCACCAGATGCCGCCTCCATTCTATGCCAGAACGGCTGAGCTTCCCTAGGGTCATACCCTGCTATTGCCATTAGGTAAAGTCCCATTTCATCTGCTTCCAACTCCTGTTTTCTTCCGTATGCCAGAAGTCCTACTTGCGCTCCTATCGGATACAACTGGTTAAAAACCGACGCCATTGCATTATTCCTAATCGCTCCACTGACCAATGTTCCTCCCACTTGAGCTAACATTGCCGAAGAAATCCTCTCATTTCCGTGTCCTGCCAATGCATGGGCTACTTCGTGTCCCATAACCACGGCCACACCTGTTTCTGTCTTACATATAGGCATAATTCCTGTATAGAATGCTACTTTCCCGCCTGGCATACACCATGCATTGACTTGTTTGTCTTCAATCAAATTAAACTCCCAATTATAGCTTGACAAAGCCTTTTCCCTACCAATTGCTTTATAATAACTTTCCGCTGCATTTTTTATTCTCTGTCCTACATTTTTTACTTGTTTTGCTTCATTGGTATTGCTTATTACTTTTGATTTAGACAAAGTATTTCTATACTGGGTAAGTGCCATCTGCGCTAGTTCGCTGTCATTCTGAAACTGCAGACTGCTTCGCCCTGTCATAGGGTTCGTAACACAAGCTACAAACACTGCTGAACATAGTAACCCTGAGGCTAAAACTTTTACTTTCATATTTTAAATTTTATCCAAATGTATAAATTTTAGTTCAAATATAAATAAAAGTTCAATTTATTGTTATTAAGTCTTTTTTATTTTTCAAGATTTGCTTTAAATTTGCAATGGATAAAAACTATATATAATCGATGCTTGATTGGATTTCACAACTTTTGTTACCAAACGAAAACCCTACAGCTATACAATCTCTGATTGTGATGATTTTAACGATTGGCTTAGGAGTATTTTTAGGAAATTTAAAGATTAAAAACACTTCTTTAGGCGTTTCAGCAGTGATGTTTGCTGGGCTTTTTTTGGGACATTATGGCTATAGGATGGATGCTTCCATTTCTAACTTTATCAAAGATTTGGGGCTAATTTTCTTTGTCTATGCTATTGGTTTACAGCTCGGTCCATCATTTTTTTCAGCCTTTAAAGCCCAAGGACTGAAATATAATATTCTAGCGGCAAGTGGTATTCTTCTCAGTACTTCATTGGCTTTCATCATATTTCTAAATACAGATTTAGGAATAGAAAACACGGTGGGGATTTTATCTGGTTCGGTTACCAGCACGCCTGCCCTAGGAGCCGCAAAAAACATGATTGATGAGCTACGCCCGCAGTTCCCTGACAGACACCTGAACAGCCCTGCCATAGGCTACGCCATCACCTATCCTATGGGAGTTTTGGGAGTGATTTTCTCTATTATTATTGCAAGAGTTTTGCTAAAAATAGACCCACAGAAAGAATTGGTCAAATTCAGAGAGCGAATCATTCATCGTTCCCAGCCCATTATTCCAAAGAAATGTAGAATTACAAATCCTCATTTTGTGGGTAAAACTATTCGTGAAGCAATTAAAGAAATTGACAAAAACATCATTGTCACACACCTAAAAAGAAGCGGTACCAAAGAAGTGATCACTCCTGAATCCAGCGTGATTCTAAATGACAGGGATGTCCTAATGATTGTAGGAACTGAACCTGATGTGGACTTTTTCATCAGTCAAATAGGGCGAATTTCATCAGATTCCTTCATCGAAGGTGGAGAAATCATGGTCAAAAATCTCTTTGTTACCAAAAAAACTGCGGTGCATAAGAAATTGTCCGACTTAGATTTATTCGGAAAATATGACCTAAAAATCACTCGTATTTTCCGTGCTGGGGAAGAAATTCTGGCAAGACCTTCACTTGTTCTATTCTATGGAGACAAAATCCGTGTTGTAGGAAAAGAAGAGTCTATCCAAAAGGCAAAAGAACTGATAGGCGACTCAGAAAAAGTCCTGCTGAAACCAGATTTCTTGTCCTTATTTGGGGGAATTCTTTTAGGGATTTTAATCGGTTCTATACCTATTTTTGTCCCATCTATGCCACTGCCGATAAAACTTGGTTTCGCTGCTGGGCCTCTACTGGCAGCCCTTATCATCAGCCGTTATGGAAGAATTAGTTTTATTTATTCTTATTTTAATAACGGGGGAATTCATTTTATGCGAGAGCTGGGAATTTGTTTATTTTTCGCTTCATTAGGAATAACCGCTGGAGCCAAATTTTATGATAATTTCATTCATTATAATGGCTGGCTGTGGCTATTCTATGGCTCTATCATTACCCTTGTTCCTTGCATTTTCATTATTTTAGTAGGAAGATTTTACTTCAAGCTGGATTTCCTAAGCTTATCAGGACTAATCAGCGGAGCTTATACAGACACTGCTGCGCTGTCTTTCAGCACTTCTTATTTGGATTCAGATATTCCTGTTCAGGCGTATGCGCAAGTCTATCCGATGGTAACCATTCTAAGGATTTTCATTGCCCAGATGCTGATTTTATTATTTATTTAAAACACTTATATATCAACAAAAATTTAAGGAAAAGAGAACTATACTCTTTTCCTTTTTTATTTATCTTATTATTAAAAAACATTTATTAAACATTATTAGATAAAACAAAACACACCTAATAAATTAGGTGTGTTTTTTATATTTCTATCTTCTAAATTTAATTATTCAGCAGATTCTTCTTTTGCTGCTTTTTCAGAAGATTTCTTTTGAGATAAACCTTCTTTTACAGAAGCAGAAACGATAGAAAGAATCATATCGATAGATTTAGATGCATCATCGTTTCCTGGAATTACAAAGTCTACTTTTCTAGGATCTGAGTTAGTATCCACGATACCAAATACAGGAATACCTAATTTTTTAGCTTCTGTAACAGCGATGTGCTCTCTCATAATATCTACCACGAAGATAGCAGAAGGAAGACGAACCATGTCGGCGATAGAACCTAAGTTCTTCTCTAGATTAGCTCTTTGTCTGTCTACTTGCAATCTTTCTTTTTTAGATAAAGTCTCGAATGTACCATCTTTCTTCATTTTATCGATAGCGTTCATTTTCTTAACCGCTTTTCTGATAGTAACGAAGTTAGTAAGCATTCCACCTGGCCATCTTTCTGTGATGTAAGGCATATTAAGTTCTTGAGCGTGTTTTGCTACTACTTCCTTAGCTTGTTTTTTAGTAGCTACGAAAAGAACTTTTTTCCCAGCTGAAGTGATTTTTTCAAGAGCAGAACAAGCCTCCTCTAATTTCACAGCTGTTTTATGTAAATCAATGATGTGAATACCATTTTTCTCCATAAAAATGTATGGAGCCATATTAGGATTCCACTTTCTAGTCATGTGACCGAAATGTACTCCTGCTTCTAATAAGTCTTTAACTTGAACTTTTGCCATTTTTTTGTTTTTTGTTAGTTTACTTTCCGCTGTTACACAATCAACATGTTCTTTGATGGGAGAACTGTTTAGATGCTAAACTAAACGGGCAATTTTTACTTTCTGCTAAGCGAGACGCCTCACATACTTGTGTATAAAATAGTCTTTGCGAAACAATACACAGAAGAAACTGTATATTGAACACAAAATATTAACGCTTAGAGAACTGGAATCTCTTTCTCGCTTTTTTCTGACCTGGTTTCTTTCTTTCTACCATTCTAGCATCTCTTGTAAGAAGTCCTGCAGGTTTTAGAACAGCTCTAAACTCCTCGTTAATCTCACACAATGCTCTAGATACTCCAAGTCTGATAGCTTCTGCCTGACCTGTTGTTCCTCCTCCTACTACATTGATAGTAACATCGTACTGACCAACAGTTTCAGTCAATAAAAACGGTTGATTTACTTTGTAAACCAATACATCTGTGCAGAAATAAGTTTTTGCATCTTTCCCATTAACAGTAACATTTCCTGTCCCTGGTTTCACATAAACTCTTGCTACAGAAGTTTTTCTTCTTCCTATCTTGTGAACTATAGACATAATTATTTAATTTCGTTAAGGTTAATTACTTTTGGCTGTTGAGCTTCGTGTTTGTGCTCACTTCCTTCATAAACATGCAGATTTTTAAGAATAGCTCTTCCCAATCTGTTTTTTGGAAGCATACCTCTTACTGCATGCTCGATCAATCTCAGACTGTCTTTCTTTTGCAATTCTTCAGCTGTTAATGATTTCTGTCCACCTGGGTATCCTGTATGCCAGATATACTCCTTGTCTGCCCACTTATTGCCTGATAAAGCAACTTGTCCTGCATTCAAAACGATTACATTATCTCCACAATCTACATGAGGAGTAAAATTCGTCTTGTGCTTACCTCTCAAAATCTTTGCAACTTTGGAAGCCATTCGCCCCAAAGGCTGCCCAGCAGCATCTACCACAACCCATTCTTTATTAGCGGTAGCCTTGTTTGCTGATACTGTTTTGTAACTTAATGTATTCACAATTTATCATTTATGATTAAACATACTTTTCCCATAAAGGGTTTGCAAAGGTATAAATAATTTTTGAAATAGAGAAAAATATTTTCTTTTTTATTTCTAATAATCATTCTCCCCCACCCTAAAAACATGTTAATTTTATTAAATTTAGGATATGAATAACTTCCTATTTATAAATCAAATTTTCATAATGGATATTACATTAACGCTTAAATACTTCCATACAACAAAATATAATCAAACATAAAAACGAGGGCGCATCAGAATTCTGATGCGCCCTCGTTTATGTAATATTAGTTTTAGGTCTTATTCTCTGTTTTATTGAAGATGCTCACTAAAAAATGCCTCCAACTTATCAAACGGAATTACTCCAGCTTGATTGTCGTAAAAATCGGTGTGGCGGGCATTAGGGACAATTAGCAGTTCCTTCTTCTCGCTAACTATTGATTTGTAGGTATCTTCACTCATATAGCGTGAATGAGCATTCTCTCCTGCAATTATAAGGGTTGGCACCTCAATTTCGTTCGCATAAGCTAACAATGGAAAATTTATGAATGAAAGCAGCGTAGTGGCTGTCCAAACGTGATTGGAAACGGAACGCTCGTGGAAGCCTCGTGGTGTTTTGTAAAACTCAATATAATCATTCAAGAATTGAGGCACTTTATCAGAAGGAGCATCCGGCATAGGGTAACCTGGGGAAGGAGTTCCCGTCTCGGCATCCTTCCAACGGATAGCATTGAGTGAACGCTTCATTTCCAGACGCATTTCAGGCGTATTGGCATCAAAATAGCCTTTGCTAAAAACACGGGACATATCGTACATTACCATGGTGGCTACCGCTTTGATACGTGTGTCAATAGCTGTAGCATTCAGTGCAAAGCCGCCCCAACCACAAATACCAATGATTCCTATTTTTTCTCTATCGACAAAGGGTTGAAGACCTAGGCAATCCACTGCAGCCGAAAAATCTTCGGTATTGATATCGGGTGAAGCTACATTGCGAGGTTCCCCACCACTTTCGCCCGTATAGGAAGGGTCAAAGGCTAAGGTTACAAAACCTCTTTCGGCCATCGTCTGAGCATAAAAGCCCGAAGCCTGTTCTTTTACAGCTCCAAATCCACCGCAAACAGCAAGGGCAGCAAGTTTTTTATCTTCGCTGTTTTTGGGGAAATACAAATCGCCAATAAGGGTGATACCATAGCGGTTTTTGAATGATACTTTTTTGTGTTCAACTTTATCGCTTTTAGGGAAAATCTTATCCCAAGAAGCAACATTTACAGAGTTTTCAGTGTTTGAACTCATATTATTGAAATTTTAGTTTATACGATTTATTCATTATGAAAGAAGACACTCTTTACTTTTGCGTATTCTTCTTAAATACAAACCTATAGCCAAGTATATCAACGTTGGAATAAGACCAAAAAGAGGGGATAATAAAAGTGTTTTGTCGGGTGAAATAACAGTAAATCCTTCTGAAATGAGAGGGTTAAGAGCGTCTTTCATTGAGTGCATCAAAACTACCAATAAAAGTGAACGCGATAGAAAGAAAATTTCGGTGTACATTATTGTCCAAACAGCAATAACCACAAAGCTCACCAAAACAAATAACACTTTGCTATAAGGGAAAAAGGTTGCTTGATAAGCATCGTCTAAGAATATGAGGTTGTATGGCAGGTGCCATATTTGGCAGACAAATGCCACCACTACATAAATCACCCATTCGTTTTTGGTGAGTTGTTCCATTTTTACGGTGAGATAGCCTCGAAAAGCCGTCTCTTCTAAGATATTTTTGATAAAAATGGGTAAGAAAGCAGTAGCAAAAACAGGGAGATAGGCAGCAACACTAAACTTGCTCACATCTACCCAACCTAATAGCTTGCCAACAAACAGTGTTATACCAATAACCACGGGATAGACTGCAATAGCAAAGATATACCAGCCAGTGTTTTGCTTGAAACGAGGTTTTAAAGGAAAATCTTTCCAACCATCGCCACCGAAAAGGCGAAGCAAAATCATACACACAATAGGTGTAGCAATAAAAATCCCTGATCCCAAAGACTCTAAATTAGAAGGCTCACCAAGTATCTGGTTTACCCCAACGCCTATCCATCCGCAAGAGATGGCTACCAAGCTAAATAGGATTACATTGCGTAGTGTTTTTTTATTGGTTCTCATATTCAAGGTAGGTTTATTTTAATATTTCTAAAATTTTATCTTCGTCGTAAACAAGCATACCAACAGCAACCAATGAGGCGATACCATGTGCCAACATCCAACCTTTAGCAATGTCATTCTTCAGCTCTTCATCAGATAGGTTTTGGCATTCCTCGCTATTTTTCATTATATCTACCACTCGCTCACTTTCGGGAAAAATGTCAGTAAGTTTCACATTGCTAACATTATCCATATAAAATGCCTTGAATAGAGCGGACTCAGTGTGTGCCATATGTACATACCCGAGTCCTAAATCCAAAAGAGTATTGCCTGTTTTTGAGTAACTGAGCATTACATTTTGAAGGAAAGCAAGTGCTTTTTTGCAGATTTCAGTTTTGAGGTCATCCATATTTTTATAGCAACAATAAATGGGCTGAGTTGAGCAACTTATCTGTTTGGCAATGTTTCGGGCAGAAAGCACCGAGAAGCCTTCTTTTCTTACCATCTCGAAAGCGGTTTCTATAATTACTTCTTGAGTTATTGTTGTTGGTTTCGGCATAAATTTCTTTATATAACACCTGTTATTTTTGCAAACATAATATATTTTCCCAAATCCACAAAGTTTTTAATTCAAAAAAAAATGGAATATAGCTTAAAACAATAATTGTTCTTTTTCATTCCAAATTATCGTTGTTATTAAATTATCTTTGTAACAAATCATAAATAAAGTATACTAATGGTTAAAAATCATTCTAAATAATTTTATTATGTACATTTCACAGGTTTTTTCAGCAAAAAGCAAACGAGTTTATGCCATAGTATGCGCCATTGTTTTATTACTTTTATTCCAAGGAGCATTCCAAGAAAATAATAATGAAACAGAAATAGTGATGAAAGATATGATAAACCAGATAGGCGAACTTCCGACTTTTGCCTTAACTTTGGCCAGCTTTGCTTTTTTTCTATTCCCTTTGTTTTTCATTGTAAAAATATTTCATAATCAATCTATTACCCAGTTCACCACCAGCCGAAAAAAAATAGATTTCCGACGAATTTCTTTCAGCTTTTTAGTTTACGGAGGAATTATTGTAGGGACTTTCTTTTTAGAATATTTTATGAATCCTTCTGCGTATGCATGGAATTTCCAACCCTTGAAGTTCTTTATCTTATGCATCATGGCTCTCATGTTATTGCCTATTCAGATAGGCTTTGAGGAATATTTTTTCCGAGGATATTTTATGCAGTGGCTCGGACTTTTGTCCAAAAACCGATGGGTTCCGCTTTTCCTTTCTTCCATTCTATTTGGACTGGCTCATTTCGCTAATCCAGAAGTTTCCAAAATGGGCTACAAAATTATGTTTTTCTACATCGGAATGGGATTTTTGCTGGGTATCGTTACCTTGATGGATGATGGACTAGAACTTGCTCTTGGGATTCATTTTGCTAACAACTTTTTTGCGTGTATTCTCTCCACATCGGACTGGTCAGTCTTCCAGACACCATCTCTTTTCAAAGAACTCTCTGCTCCTGGCATTGAATTTCATCATATTATTCTAATGTTTACATTATATCTTTTAATCATTTTTATCTTTGCGAAGAAATATAACTGGGTTTCTTGGAAAGAAAAATTATTCAGTAAAATAAGCGTTCCACAGACTGATAGCAATTAAAATTTAATTTTGGCACAAATATTGATAATATTGGGTGGAACTAAAAACACATTCATATAAATCTAAAACACAAATGAGAACTTGAAAGTTCTCATTTGTGTTTTTTTAATTCTTAAAAAAGATATTATTTTTTTCCTTTATTAATGAATGGTTTCTCTATATACTTAAATGTCAAAGTACAGATAATCACCAAAATAGGTGTCAGCCCAAAAATCATTAGCCAATATTCTAACACTGTAAGTTCCTTAACAAAATCACGCCCCAAAACCAAATCTATCATTACATAAAGAACAATTCCATGCAGTAAATAAATACTATAACTAATCTCCCCCAAAACCTTTAGAGCATTGATTTTTAATAATCCAAAAATATCATTCCCTAAGGCTATTAGCGTGAAAATAAGGGTGACAACCAGCACATTCAGCTTATTACCCTCCTCCAAAAACAACAAGGCAGACACACCTCCTATAACCAACAATGTATAAGGAATAGCATTAAAATTATCAATCTTATTTTTCAAATATTTTATGCAATATACTGCCACAAAACCTCCCATAAAGAAGACAATAGAACTCCCACCACCTGAATTAAAATAGAAAAATAAGGATAATACACTACAAAGAAGCAAGATTCCCAAATTAACCATCTTTCTATTCAAAAGCAAGTACCAGAAAGGAAGGGTGAAATAGAAAAACCATTCTATGGAAAGCGTCCAAACTACCCTTGATACAATTATAGGAGTATCCTCATACCCATTTATTGATACTTGGGAAAATGAAAGCCAGCGTAATATGCTTAATATAAAATCAAAAAAGCTCTGATGTAAAACAAAATCAGTTTTTACCATTGCTATTGTCACTATAGATACAACAGCAAAAACATAAAGAGGCACAATCCTAAAAATCCTTGATTTATAAAGTCTTTTCCAGTCTATTTTTTTACCGCTGATAATTCTACCAATAAACAAAAAACTAGTTATCATAAAGAAAAACCGAACACTAGACGCCCCCAAGTGTGTATACAACAAGCTTTCTGGTTTTGTCCATTCATCTGCCTGTACATAATGATACCAAATAGAAGAATGATGCACAAATACAAAAGGCGCCAAAAGTCCTCTCAAGGCATCAATGCTACCAAATCTATTAGCAGATGTCTCTGCTGCATATACATTATATTTTTTGTTAATCAAATAAGCTGTAAAACCAGCTATGATTATAGTTACAACCAAAAAAATGGGATTATACACACTAATCATGTCTCTATAAATTAACTTTTAAATATAGTTCATCTAACTGGTCTTGGCTAATTTGCGAAGGCGCATCTATCATCACATCTCTTCCGCTGTTGTTTTTCGGAAAGGCGATGTAGTCGCGGATAACCTCGTTACCATCCAAAATAGCGACCAGACGGTCAAATCCAAAAGCCAACCCACCATGAGGAGGAGCGCCATATCTGAACGCATTCATCAGGAAGCCGAACTGAGCCTCCGCCTCTTCTGGACTAAATCCTAAAAGGGCAAACATCTTGGACTGCAAGTTTTTATCATAAATACGGATAGACCCGCCACCAATCTCGTTGCCGTTCAGCACGAGGTCATAAGCATTAGCTCTAACCTCCCCTGGCGAAGTCTCCAAAAGCGGAATATCCTCTGGCTTCGGTGAAGTGAATGGATGGTGCATCGCGTGGTATCTTCCACTCTCCTCATCCCATTCCAAAAGTGGGAAATCTACAACCCAAAGCGGTGCAAATTCTTCGCCTTTTCTCAGACCAAGTCTATTTCCTAACTCCATTCTCAGCGCAGAAAGCTGGGCTCTTACTTTATTAGCATCACCGCTCATGATGAGCATCAAATCGCCTTTTTGAGCATTAAATTTCTCAGCAATGGCTTTCAAATCATCTTCGTTATAAAACTTATTCACCGAAGAAGTAAGCACGCCGTCTTCTTGGAATTTTACCCAAACCATTCCACTCGCACCGATTTGTGGGCGTTTCACCCAGTCGATAAGTTCATCTATCTGCTTTCTCGTGTAGTCTGCCTTCCCTTCCACATTGATTCCGACTACAAGTTCTGCTTCATCAAAGATTTTAAATTCTTTCCCTTTCACCAGCTCATTCAGCTCCACGAATTCCATTCCGAAACGAATATCTGGCTTGTCGTTTCCGTATTTTCTCATCGCCTCTGCGAAAGTCATTCTTGGGAACTGACCGAATTTCTTCCCTGTCGTTTCCTCCAAAAGATTTTTTGCCAAACCTTCAAAAACATTCATCACATCTTCCTGCTCCACGAAAGCCATTTCGCAGTCTATCTGCGTAAATTCAGGCTGTCTGTCCGCACGGAGGTCTTCATCACGGAAACATTTTACAATTTGAAAATATTTGTCCATTCCGCCCACCATCAGAAGCTGTTTGAAAGTTTGCGGTGACTGCGGAAGTGCATAGAACTGCCCTTCGTTCATACGGCTCGGTACCACGAAATCCCTCGCACCCTCTGGAGTAGATTTGATAAGAACAGGCGTTTCCACCTCTATAAAACCTTGCTCAGAAAGATAATTTCGGACTTTCTGTGCGATTTTATGTCTGAAAATAAGTTTATCCTTCACTGGAGTTCTTCTGATGTCCAGATATCTGTATTTCATACGAAGTTCCTCGCCGCCATCGGTTTCATCTTCGATGGTAAAAGGAGGCAGCACAGATTCGTTCAAAACAGTGAGTTTTTCTACTAAAATTTCTATTTCTCCTGTTGGGATTTTTGGGTTTTTAGAAGCTCTTTCTATGACTTTTCCTTGCACTTGGATGACAAATTCACGCCCCAAGTTTTTAGCCTTTTCCAAAAGGTCTTTGGAAGTTCTTTCCTCATCAAAAACAAGCTGAGTAATGCCATATCGATCGCGCAGATCCACCCAAATCATAAATCCTTTGTCACGGATAGTCTGCACCCAGCCCGCAAGAGTAACGGTTTCGTTAAGATTTTTCAGCGACAGTTCGCCATTAGTATGTGTTCGAAACATATTTTTATTTGATTTTTAAACTTAATTTTTTACAAAGATAATATTACTTGGCTAATGATGGCTATGTTCGTGAAATAAATGCCCAGCCAAGGCCACACCCACACCCAAAATCACCAAAAACATTTTTTCCCAGTTTATCTGGTGGCTTTTACTATTATTTTCAAAAATAATCACCGAAGAAATATGCAGGAAAATCCCACCTGACAGCGCCAAGAAATACGCCTGCCATTCAGGTTTAAAGTATTTCCCCAGCATCATTCCCAGTGGAGATGCCGCCGCAAAAAACGCGATGGTAACCCCAGCAATCAGCTTGTTTTTCTTCTCTCTTAGGAGAAAAGCTCCCAGCACAAATGAAATCGGCAGATTATGCACCAAAATTCCCAGCAAATATGGCGAATCCAAATGCATTCCAGCCAATGGAATTCCTTCTATAAACGCATGGATAAACATGCCCACCAACAGCCCAACAGGGAGTATATTACATTTTTCATAATGAAAATGGCCGTGCTCAAATCCCTTGGTCATGCCTTCCAAAACCATCTGCAAAACCACTCCGATGATGACCCAAAGCCCAATATTCTCATTCCCAGAGTTATAAATCTGCGGAAAAACCTCCACCACACAGACCGCAATGAGAAACCCAGCACTGAGCACCAGCAGTCTTTTGGCTAAATTTTCATTATTCCAAAAAAAATTCCCTAACAAAACTCCCACTAAAACACTGAGAACAAGAAAAAAAACTACCATCCGAAAAAATTGAATAAAATAAGATGCAAATTTAGTTATTTTTAAAATAAACATCTCCATAGAAATAATAAATGCCTTCTCACAAATAAAGAAGGCATTTATATTATTTATTATATTCATAAACCATCGTAGTAACAGTCTGATTATTAATATTCAATTTCGTTTTTATAGGGAAATTATTTTTATACTCATATTGGAATTTATACTCACTACTATCGGCTCCACTTCCATACAAATTTATTGATTTTTTGATTAAAGTAGGATTATGACTTGCCCACCTAAAATTCAGATAATCAGCAATAGTATTTTCATCCTTATCTAAACCACAAAACTCAACAGCCAAAACAGGAAAACCTTTAATGTTTTTATATGGACTATTTTTAGCATCATATGTTACCTCTTCATCTATTACCACCATATTATTGGGATTTAGGTAAAAATGCCCATTAGAAACATTTTTGCTTATCTCGTGATGAATTTTTGTGATATTTTCTCCGTTTAGGACATAAGTATGCGTAAAATTTTCATCTCTAAGATTATAAGCATATGATTCTGAATGGTATTTTACATTCTCATTCACTGAAACCTCTGAGCCGTTATAACTATACTCTCGTGTAACGACTCTCTTATACTGAATCCCAGAATCTGATATCACGGACTCATCTATTACTGATGACAATTTTCCGTTGTTGTACTGATAATTAGTCTTCCCTAGTTCTTCTCCTGCCTGAGAATATCTGATTTTAGATGTGATAAAATCTCTTTCATACACGAAAACAATCTTCTCGCCACTTCCTTCGTCTATTATTTCCTTTAGTTCGTTATCGTTTTGGTATTCAAACCTTTTCGATATTACTTTGTTGTTTTCTGCTATTGTTACTTTAGTTGGCAGCTGCATTTTTGTGCCATTCGCTAATGTTTCATCAGTCATTTTATCATTTTCCCTACTACAAGAAACCAGAAAAAGCCCTGCCATAAAAAATAAAATTATTCTTTTCATAAAATATCTTTTTTTGTTAAACTTTCGCGAAGTTATACCATTTACTTCACATATCATTTACCTCCCCCATATGATTTTTATCATATTTTTTAATGTTTTTCAAAACAATATTTCTTTAAGTTTTCTACCTTTGCAGAATATTTTAAAGTTAATGAATACAGAAAACATCAATATTCAAATCAAAACATTTTTTGGATTGGAAAACACTCTCGCTGAGGAAGTTAAAAAACTGGGCGGAAGAAATGTTGAAATAAAAAACCGAGCTGTAACCTGCGAGGGAGATTTAGGATTTTTGTATAAAATCAACTATTCCTGCCGAACAGCGCTGAAAATTTTAGTGCCGATACTTACTTTCAAGGCGTGGAACGAAGACCGATTTTATGATAAAATTTTCGCATTCCCATGGGATGAAATTCTAAGTCCAGACCAGACCTTTGCCATAGATGCTACGATAAATTCCGAGAGATTCAGGCACTCTCAGTTCATGACCCTGAAAATGAAAGATGCCATTGTAGATTTTTTCAAGGCAAAATACAGAAAACGCCCTGATATAGACACTAAAAACCCAGAAATAAAACTCCAGCTGCACATAGACCGAGAGCTGGTGAGCATTTCGCTGGATAGTTCGGGAGATGCTTTATTTAAAAGAGGTTACCGAAAAGAGCAGACAGAAGCGCCTATCAATGAGGTTTTGGCGGCAGGAATGCTCCAAATCGCTGGTTGGGACGGCAAGGGAAATTTCCTAGACCCTATGTGCGGAAGTGGAACCCTTCTGATAGAGGCTGCTATGATTGCCCTAAACCTTCCTGCACAGATTTTTAGAAAGAAATTTGCTTTCCAAAACTGGAAAAATTATGATGCTGAACTTTTCAGTAAAATCAAGGAATTTAGGCTGAATAAAATAACCGAATTTTCTGGAAAAATAATCGGCTACGATATTGACCCTTCTGCTATAAAAGCCGCAAGAACCAATGTAGAATCCATAGAAATGGAAGACATTATAGAAATCCGAAAACAAAATTTCTTTGAGTCTAAAAAAGAACTTTTCCCTCTGATGGTGATGTTTAATCCACCATATGACAAGAGAATTTCCATAAAAGAAGAGGATTTTTACAAAAAAATAGGCGATACCTTTAAGCAAAACTATCCCAACACGCTTTCTTGGATTATAACCTCTGATTTAGAAGCGGTTAAGAAAATAGGACTCCGCCCTTCCAGAAAAGTCAAACTATTCAACGGAAAGCTGGAATGCCGTTTTCTACAATACGAAACCTACGAGGGAACGAAAAAAACGCATAAATTTTCTAACGAAAAAGACAGTAACTAATTACTGTCTTTTGTTTTTTATTTTATTTTTGACTTCTTCCCTTATATACGGATATTTTTGCTGCATATCTTCTGATAAGGATGGGTCTAAATCAAGTGCTATTTCAAGGAAATCCTTGGCTTTCTGCTCTTCTTTCAGATGAAAATAGCAGTTGCTCATTTGATAGAAAAGTTCCGCTCTATGGTGCTGTTTCAGTGCTTTTTCTAAAAGTGAAACAGCCTCTTCATACTCACCGATGAGCATAAGCACCTCACTGTATGCATACCAGTTGTAGAAGCGGTCTGGCTCCATTTCTACGATTTTTTTCAAACAGGAAATACTCTCTTCAAATTTTCCGCCATCTATGTATAGAAAAGCCAATTTTTTCTGATAATCCAGATTCGCTTCATTGAGTGAAACAGCTTCTTTCGCAAAATAAAGCGCTTCCTCGTATTTGTGCATCTCATAATAGACATCCGACTGCTCCATCATAGACATATAAAACTGCGGGTCTTCTCTGAGCGACTGCTGGAAGGCACTCAGCGCAGAAGCCCATTGTTTCATTTCTTTATAACAAAGCCCTATTTTATAGTAAGTAAAGGCCTTGGTGTATTCTAAATCCAGCAGCTCCTCATAGACTTCTATGGTTTTTTCCCATTCGTTCAGTGCTTCATAACACGCCGCTTTGCTCCCATAAATAGACAGAGAATCGCTGTTAATTGCCAGCACATAATCAAATCCCTTGATAGCCTCTCTATAATTCTTTTTGTTAAAATGAAACAGCCCGTATTCATACCAGCCCATTTCGGAAAACGGAAATTCATCAAGATAATTTTCCAAAAACTTCTTTGCTTCATCGGCTTTATTCAGCTGATTGTAGCAAATCATAATGTTCTCCAATGAATAATCATCATAGGCATCGTATTTCAGGGCTAATTTATAGTTTTTCAGCGCATTAAAAGGGTCTTCCAAATTCACATATTCATCCGCGATGAAATTATGCAGGAAATTCTGCTCTTCGCCGTATTTCAGAGCTTTTTCGCAATATTCTATCGCTCTTCTCGGATTTCCAAGATTGGAATAATATTTCGCACAGCAGACCAAAAAATCCATAGTTTCCATCGATGAATTTCTAAGCTCCGCCATCAGCTCCTTTACCTGTGTATATTTCTGCTGTTCCAAAAGAATTTCTAATCTTTTGGTTTTTATCTCTATGGAATTAGGATGCAGTCTCAGTGCATAGTTGACAGCCAACTCCGCAAATGCAATATCTCCCACCTCCAAATAATGCACGATAATATCTTCCAGCTCCTCTGAACTGAAATAATATTCCTCGTTATTTTCTATCATTTCTTCGAACTTTTTTACAAGTTCATTTTCAAAAAATTCCTCTTCCAAAATCTATCGCTTTTAGCGTTTTATTTATTATTTTTTGATTTCCATTGATACAGCATCAATGTTTTTCTGTCTTCCCTATCATCAAAAGAAAACTCCTTCACATCCTCTATTCTGAAAATTATATTTCCTTTATCTTCTCCTCTAACACCTATACAATGCAGCATGAAAAATTCCTCATCTACATCTTTTACAAAACCTGAGTAAAACGAACCATTTACCTTTACAGAAGTAAGAAAATCAGTTCTATTTTTCACTTGTTCCAAAAAAGATTTTTGCCAATTTTCCGTATCTTCACAATTTATTGGAATTTCTGTTTTTCGGTCTATTTCATCACTATGATTGATAACATAAACCATTGCTTCATTATAATCATCATCAAAGTCAATCTCACTAATTATAGACCTTTGTAATATTATCTCCCCATCTTTCCTACCAAATTTAGTATAATGCTGGAATATGATAATTTCTTCATTGAAATCAATAACCTTACCAAACCAAAATTTATCATCATCTGAATATTCGTAAAGGCATAGAAATTTATCATTTTCTTTCGAATCCAAAAGCATTTTTGTAAATAAATCCATAATTTCAATTAAATTTAAAAATTATCAATTCCCTCATCATTTCTTCGAACTTCTTCACAAGTTCTTTTTTTTCAAAAAATTCCTCTTCCAAAATCTGCTAATTTTTTCTACAAAGGTAAAAGTTTTTATTATCTGATGAGAATTTATTTTTATTTTTGTATAAATATATAAAAACTTTTTTATGATACTAAAACAACTATCTTCTACTGTACAAAACAATAGAGCCAGCCAAGGCACGCGACTTCTTAATTACATCATAGACTTTATAGTATTCTACATTTTCATTTTCTTTTTAGGTATATTTCTAGGAATACTTTCTGTTATAGGAATAGAAGCTCCTCTACAATGGCTTCTGTATATAGATGGAAATCGTGCTCTAGATTATTTATTTACCAGCGTTTTATATTTCATTTATATATTCTCCTTTGAATATTTCACCAAAGGTAGAAGTATTGGAAAATACATCACAAAGACTAAAGTAGTCTCAATCGATGGAACGACTCCTACACAGAAAGATTTTTTTATCCGAAACATCTCAAGATTAGTTCCTTTTGATGGACTTTCTTTCTTGAAAGAAGATGGAGGATGGCATGACTTATGGTCAGATACCCGCGTTGTTAATTGGGAAAAATATAAATCTGATTATGAAATGCAACAAGAGCTAAATGAATTGGGTAAAAATCCAAATTAAGAAATAAAAACCATCTGTTTAGATGGTTTTTATTTTTATTTAAGCTATAAAACTTCTAACTTCCTCAATAAATCTATCGCCCAGCTCATCGGCTTCTTTTTGGGATTTTGCTTCGGTGTAGATACGGATTATCGGTTCTGTATTGGATTTTCTAAGATGAACCCAGTTCTCCGCAAAATCTATTTTCACACCATCTATCGTAGAGATTTCCTCGTTTTGATATTTTGTTTTTATCTTCTCCAAAACCTCATCTACATTGATTTCTGGCGTCAGTTCTATTTTTTTCTTACCCATAAAGTAGGCAGGATATGTAGCCCTTAGTTCAGAAACGGATTTGTTTTCTTTCGCCAAATGTGTCAAAAACAATGCAGCCCCAACTAACGAATCCCTTCCGTAGTGCAGGTCTGGATAGATAATTCCACCGTTTCCTTCTCCACCGATAACAGCATTTTTCTCCTTCATCAAGGTCACTACATTCACCTCTCCCACTGCACTTGCAAAATATTCAGAATCATGTGTTTTCGCTACATCTTGTAGGGCACGGCTGGAAGAAAGATTAGACACCGCCACACCTTTTTTATGTCTTAAAAGATAATCTGCTACGGCTACCAAAGTATATTCTTCACCAAACATTTCTCCTTTTTCATCGATAAGAGCAAGTCTATCCACATCGGGATCAACTACGATTCCCAAATCTGCTTTTTCCTTTTTCACCAAATCACAAATGTCCGTAAGGTGCTCTTTCAAAGGTTCTGGGTTATGCGGAAAATGTCCGTTTGGCTCACAATAGAGCTTAACCACCTCACAGCCAAGCTGCTCCAAAAGCGGCGGAAGAGCCATTCCACCAGTGGAATTTACGGCATCCAGCACTACTTTGAATTTTTTAGCCTTCACTGCCTCTGCATCTACCATCGGCAGGGCAAGAATTTTAGCAATATGAACCGCAAAGCCATCTTCTCTTGTCTCGTATTTACCAAGGTTATCCACCTCTGCATAGCCGAAATCCTCACGCTCAGCAAGCGCCAAAACCTCAGCGCCGTTTTCTCCATTGATAAATTCTCCTTTTTCATTGAGAAGTTTCAGAGCGTTCCACTGTTTAGGGTTATGCGAAGCCGTAAGGATAATTCCGCCATCTGCCCCAAGTTCTGGCACCATCACCTCCACTGTAGGCGTAGTAGAAAGCCCAAGGTCTATCACATGGATACCCAGCCCCTGCAAAGTAGCAGAAACCAGCGAAGAAACCATCTGTCCTGAAATTCTGGCATCTCTACCGATAACGAGAGTCAAGTCCTTTTTACCTTTGTTATTCTGAAGCCAAGACCCAAATGCAGAGGTAAATTTAACCACATCCAGCGGCGTGAGATTATCTCCCACTTTTCCTCCGATAGTCCCTCTAATTCCTGAAATTGATTTTATTAATGACATATTTTTTCTATTTTGAAAGTCCTACAAAGATAAGAAATACGAGCGGCATACCCAAGAAATATCCTAAATATTGGGTAGAATTTGAACCGTTAAAAACAGTTTAAAAAAGAAAAATTATTTCGCTAAAAAAACCAAACTACGAACAGCCGCAGCCCTTATCACAGCTGTTTCCTTTCTTCTTGGAAGAAAAATTTTTAGTGAAAATTCTCACGAGACAATAAACCGCCATCAGCAGTATCATTGCTATAATTACATATTGAAAATAAAGCATTTCTTTAATTATTTAAATATTTGATAAACCAAAAAAGAAACCAAATAGGCTATTCCCGTCATCCCAAACATCTGCACAAGCGTCCATTTCAGGCTTCTGGTTTCCTTATAAACAATGGCAATAGTGGAAATACACTGCATCGCAAAAGCATAGAACATAAGCACCGAAAGCCCCGTAGCGAAGCTGAAAACCTTCTCTCCATTGGGTTTGATGTCTTTTCGCATTTTGTCTATGATTCTCAGTTCTCCCTCTTCAGATTCGGTATCCACATCTTCCAGCCCATAGAGCGTAGCCATCGTCCCTACAAAGGTTTCCCTCGCCGCAAAACTCGTGATAACTCCCACGCCTATTTTCCAGTCGTAGCCCAAAGGCTCTACCACAGGCTCAATGCCTTTACCCAAAATAGCCAAATAGGAATCCTCCATTTCTACATCTGCGGAAATAATTTGGTCTGTGTTTTGTCTTGGCCCAAAGAACGCCAATGCCCAAAGCAGCACCGTAACCGAGAAAATAATTTTCCCCGAACCTGTGATAAAGCCCCAGACTTTTTTCATCGTCAATCTGAAATTATTCCCCCACATCGGGACTTTATAAGGTGGCAAATCCATCACAAGGTAAGATTTTTCATTAGCTCTGATGATTTTCTTTAAAACAAATGAAGCCCCCAAAGCCATCAGAAAACCAGCGATATACATTATCAACATCATCACTGCTTTATAACTGATAAAACCTAAAAAATATTCATCTGGGATAATCAGCCCTATAATGATGCTGTACACAGGCAGCCTCGCAGAGCAGGTCATAAAAGGCGTAACCATTATAGTAAGCAGTCTTTCCTTTATATTTTCTATATTTCTCGCTCCCATAATGGCAGGAACTGCACACGCCGTACTAGAAACCAGTGGAACGATGCTTTTCCCATTCAGTCCGAAAGGTCTCAAAAACCTGTCTGTGAGAAAAACTATCCTCGCCATGTAGCCCGAGTCTTCCAGTAAATAAAGCACATACAGCAAAATTCCTATCTGTGGCGCGAACGGCAGCACACCGACTATCCCTGGGATGATTCCTTGGGTAAAAAGACTTTTGAGAGGTCCCTCTGGAAGGTACTCTCCTGCCCAGTCACCCAAAAATACCACGCCGTTCTCTATCCATTTCATAGGGTATTCCGCCAAGTAAAATACACTATTGAAAATCAGTAATAATAATATTCCAAAAATCAAATATCCGAAAAACGGATGCACCAAAATTTTATCCAATTTTTCTGTGAAAAGTTTTTTTTCTTGCTTCTTTTTTGAGAAAAATTCTGGAAGGATTTTATCGATATTCTGGTATCTTCTGATGGTTTCCTGAACCTGCAATCTTTTGGGAACAAGACATTTTACCATTTCCTGATTAAGCTGCTGCGCCATACTTTCTAATTTCCCTAAATATTTTTCGGCAGAAAGCAGCGTCCATATTTTGTAATCGTTTTCCTCTTTCAGTTGATTTTTTAACTTGAAAACCAAGCCTTTATGCTCCATTGGAATTTCAAAACTTGGAATGGTTTCCTGCTGAAATTCATTGTCATAAATTGCCTTTTTTACGGTTTCCATTCCCTCGTTTTCCTTCGCATTGGCAGGAATGATTTTCACGCCCAGAGCCTTCTCCATTTTAGCTAAATCAAAGGTAAATCCTTTTTTCTGAGCCAAATCCATTTGGTTCAAAACCATCATCACAGGAATTCCCAAATCCTTTATCTGCTGAAGAAGAAGCAGACTTCGCCTGATGTTGATAGCATCTGCTATGTAGAGAATTCTGTGGTATTCCCTCGGCTCCTGCACCAAAAACCTACTGAAAACAGCCTCATCCTCAGAGCTGGGATAGATGCTGTACGCTCCAGGCAAATCGGTTATTGTAATGGTTTCGCCCTCGTAATCGTAACTTCCCGTGTAGCTTTCCACCGTAACTCCCGCATAATTTCCTGTCTTCTGCTGCCTGTTACAGAGATGATTAAAAACGGTGGATTTTCCTACATTCGGGTTCCCTACGAGCAGTATATTTTTAGTCTTTTTCGCCATCAATCAATATATTCTACCAAGATAAATTTAGCCTCCTCACTGCGAAGAGCCACGCAAGTATCCTCCTCTCCGTATTCCACATACAGAGGCCCGCTGAATGGCGCTCTATGAAGCACCACTACTTCCGTTTCTGGAAGAATTCCCATTTCCAGAATTTTGGTGGGCATTTCCAGAACCTTGTCATCATAGCCCAAAACCTTTACTTTCTTTCCGTCAGGAATATCAAAAAGGGTCAGAGGATTTTTCATTTCTTTTTGAATCGTTTTTTTCTCCGACAAAGATACTTGTTTAAATTTAATCTAAATAAAATTGAGCAACATTTGTTATATTTGAAAAATTTTTGCTTAGAATGAATTTTTACCTAAAACACATTTCCACACCCATCGGCAGGCTGTATGCCGTGGCAGATGAAGAGGGACTGCTTTCGCTGGACTTTGAAGACAGCAAGTACGCAGAGAAAAACATTAATTCTTTCAAAAACTGCATGCACGAGAGCAATTCTATCTTGGATTTAGCCGAAAAAGAATTAAATCTTTATTTCAATGGAAAACTGAAAAAGTTCTCTGTTCCTGTAAAATTTTCGGGAACAGAATTTCAGCAGAGAGTCTGGGAAGAACTGCTAAAAATCCCTTTCGGAGAGACTATTTCCTACCAAGAACAAGCCCAAAGGCTCGGTAATCCAAAAGCTGTGAGAGCCGTAGCCAACGCCAACAGCAGAAACAAAATCTCCATCATCATTCCCTGCCATAGAGTCATCGGGAAGGACAAGAAACTGACAGGCTATGCTGGCGGACTAGACAAGAAAGAATTTCTGCTAAATTTAGAAAACACTCATTATAAAGACTGAATTTCTTTTTAAAATTAGATGTTTTATTTTTTAGTTTTAAAATGAATAAACAGAGCAACAATTACTATGGAAACAAGAAAAATCATATAATAATCTCTGAACCCTCCCCCTCTTTTTACAACTATTTCTACTTTTTTCTCTCCTTCTATTGGTATTAGTTTTTCATTCGTGATAAGCTGTCTCAGGCTCCTATAATCATCTCGCAAAAAAGCCAGTGCCTCTTTATCCGTAATTTCATAAATGGTATTACTAATTAATTGATAAATTCCTAAATCATCAAAGTAATAATACTTATTCCCTTTTTGCCAGATGCTTCCATACACTCCACTATTTATATCTTCTATTTTTTTCCAAGCATCTTTTTTACCTAAAGAATAAATCTCTGTATTTCTTGAATCTAAACCTTTGTCATACTTGGATTTTCTCCATACATCATAAGCATGAAAATAATAAAGATTTTCATCATCAGTAAAAACATTGGGAGTAATTTCTTCTATTTTTCCTGTGAAAAAATTATTTCCCGCTCTTTCCTGCTTCTTTTCTTCGCCGTCATAGTAATAGATGCCTTCTTTATTGATAAAAACTAAATTATTCAGGTGGCTTCCTTCATTTCCTAGTACTTTGTAGGGTGCTTTTTCTCTATCAAAAGAATAATCTCCCATAAAGACATAGCCATTTACCTCATCATAAAGAAATTCATCTCCCTGCTCACTTGAAACAATTCTTAACTTTCCGCTATTTTTAATCGGTAAAAGTTTTGACTTATAATAGACATTTTCTTTATCGGCAAAGTATCCATTATATCCATCTACACTTTTTAAAGTATTTAAATCAGCCTTTTCTAAAATCTCTCCTCTGTAATAGACTTTCTCTCCATCAGTTGCGAAATATTGTAAATTTTCGACTGGCTGTAATCTTTTATTCGTTTCTATCTTTTTATAAGGATAGATGTAGCTTTGTGGTTTTTTAGTCTTTGAAAAAATATATACAAAATGCTGTAATATCTCCATCGAAGTAGATAAGTCTTCATTTCTTTGGGAATAAGAGGAGCAGAAATAAGTACTTGTCCCATCTGTATAGTAGCCATTTCCTAGGACTTGGAGTTTGCTGGGATTCAGGTCAGGAATAGGAATGTTTCCTAAATAGACATGATTTTTATCCAAACCTACCACCAGAGTGCTTCTGTCTATATTATTTTCTGAATCTACCGCCCTAAATGTGCTGATATCTACATCTTCTAAAACATATCTTCCGCCACTGGGAACAGAAACAGAGATTTTGCCTTCATATTCTACAAACTCACTTTTTCCGTACTGATTGCCTTTTTCTTCTATTTCATAAGAATCAATTTTATTGGAAAAAACCAGCAAATGTAAAAACACAAAAACTCCAGAAAACAATCCAATTCCTGCAATTAGTGTATATCTTATTCGTCTACTATAATCTGTTCCTTTCCTTTCTTTCATTTTAAAAAGGTTTTTGAAGAACTTAAATATAGTAAATTTTCCTGATTTTAGAAAAACAAAACCAAATTTAGTTTTTCATCCATTTCCAAAGTTCTTTCAGGGTAACTTTATTTCCATACATTAGGATTCCCACTCGGTAGATTTTGGAAGCGATGAAAACCATTCCCAGCGTAGAAACCAGCAGAATCACTATGGACAGCACCAGCTCCCATACAGGAACATCGAACGGTATTCTCGCCAGCATCGCAATCGGCGAAGTGAAAGGAATCATGGACAGCCAGAAACTCATCGGCCCGTCTGGATTATTCATTATCGTGATACTGCCGTAAAAACCAAGCATCATCGGTAAAATCGCAAACAATGTGAACTGCTGGGTCTCGGTTTCGTTATCCACCGCAGAGCCTATCGCCGCATACATCGCACTATAAAACAAATATCCCAATAGGAAATAAATCACAAATACGAAGAGAATCAGCCCGTAATTTATCTGTGAAAGAGCTGATAAAACCATCTGTACGACATTGGACGCACCGCCCAGCATTCCTACATTTGATGAGCCGAGAGTCATCGCGGAAGCAAATATCATCACTACCCACACCCCGAACTGCACCAGCGCCACTCCTGTAACTCCCAAGATTTTCCCCATCATCAGCTCAAAAGGTTTCACCGAAGAAATCAAAATTTCCACCACTCTGTTGTTTTTCTCCTCCAAAACGCTTCGCATCACACGGATACCATACATCATGATGAAGGTAAATACACAATACATCAGGAACATACTAAGCCCTGATTTCACACCGACAAGGAAACTATCTTGTTTCTTTTCTTTCTCTAAAACATTGACTACATGAAGATTAACACCTTTATTCAAATCCTCTATCTGCGCAGTGCTGATTCCTAATGCATTGATTTTCTCTGCTTTGATGATTTCCGAAATATTCCCTGCAATGTTTCTTCTTGCCTCGTTGCTGAGGTTTTTATTGGTCAAAATTTCTATGCTGTTTTCCAGCTCATGAATTTCTTTTTTAGGAATAATCATCACGCCGTTCATTTCCTCCGTAGTTTCCAAAGCCTTTATCAAGGATTTCTCTGTCTCCTCCGAAGAAAAAACATAACGGATATTTTCATCTGATTTCAGCTTGTCTTTGAACAGGCCGCTTTTGTCTATGACACTTATCTGCATCTGCGTTTCATTCGCCTGAAACATCAGAGAAACCACACCTCCAAAAACAATAATCAGAAGCGGCGTGAGAAGGGTAAGAATGATGAAAGATTTCTTTTTTACTTGAGTAAAAAACTCTCTTTTAGCGATTAGGATTATATTTTTCATTTGTTTTTCGGTATTAGTTTATATTCCTTTTACTGCGGCGATGAACACCTCGTTCATCGTTGGGATTTTTTCCTTAAATTCTACGATTTTCCCAATATTTAGAAGCTCTTGGAGGAGTTCCCTCTGGCTCATGCTGTTTTTTATTTCAAAATGAATAAGATTTTCATCCAGTTTTTCATTAAAAAGTTCATTTTTAGTTTTAAATGAATTAAATGCATCTAGACTCGCCTCTGAAAGGGTGATTTCAAATAAATTCTGCTTAAATTTCTCTTTCACTTCCGAAATTCTGCCATCCAAAACCTTTCTCGACTGATGAACCAAAGCCACGAAATCACAGAGTTCTTCCACGCTTTCCATTCGGTGGGTGGAAAGAATGATGGTTGTCCCTTGGGCTTTTAAATCCAAGATCTGGTCTTTTATCAGATTGGCATTCACAGGGTCAAATCCCGAAAATGGCTCATCTAAAATCAGCAGTTTCGGGCGATGCAGCACTGTCACTACAAATTGTATTTTCTGCGCCATTCCTTTGGACAGCTCGGAGAGTTTTTTCTTCCACCACTGGTCTATTTCTAGTTTCTCAAACCAATGTTTGGACTCTGCAAGTATATCATTTTTAGACATTCCTTTCAGCTCACCAAAATACATCAGCTGGTCGCCTATCGTCATATTTTTATACAGACCTCTCTCCTCTGGCATGTATCCCACCTCACGGATATGACTGATTTCCAAAGGTTTGTCATTGATGAATATTTCGCCACTGTCTGGCTTGGTAATCTGATTGATAATTCTGATGAATGAAGTTTTTCCTGCGCCATTAGGGCCAAGAAGCCCATAAATACTGCCTTGTGGAACTTCTATGCTAAAATCCTGCAGGGCTATTTTTTTGCCTGCATCGTAGGTTTTAGTGATGTTTTTTGCTCTCAGCATTGGTTTTGATTTTCTGAATTAGTATTCTTTTTTTCGTTTTGTTACAAAATAAACAAATATTTTTCTAAATATTATAAACTTATTAATGCTTAAATTTGAGGAAATTTTTGAAATGAAGAAAAATTTAGCTTTCGGAGAAAAAAACTACAACTATTATGGTGCTTATCTAAAACAAAAATTCAATGGGCAGAAAGTCTATAAAGTCATTGTAGATGCTGGTTTTACCTGTCCCAATCGTGACGGCTCGAAAGGATTTGGCGGCTGTTCTTACTGTAATGTAGAGTCTTTCACACCTGTTCCAAAGGATTTGGAAAACTTCCGAGAACAGCTGAACCACGGAATGAAAAACGCCATAGAAAGCTATAAAGCCGAGAAATTCATCATTTATTTTCAGCCAAATTCTAATACTTATGCCTCTGTTGATGAACTAAAAATGCTGTACGATGAAGCCCTGAAAATAAACACCGAAAACATCGTAGGGCTGTCCGTGGGAACACGCCCAGACTGCATAGACAGCGAGAAAATAAAACTTCTGGAAAGCTACTGCGAGCGCGGATTGGAAGTGGATTTGGAACTGGGAATAGAGTCCATTCACAATTCTACCCTTGCGGAAATCAACCGCGGATGCACGCACCAAGATTTCGAAAAAGCAATGGAACTGCTGAAAAAAACACCGCTGAATGTCTGTGTTCATTGTATTTTAGGACTGCCGAACGAGTCGCGGGAGATGATTCTGCAATATGCCGAGGAAATCAATAAATATCCTCAAATAAAATTCGTGAAATTTCATAATCTGCACATTGTCAAAGGTTCTATCATGGGCGTAAAATACAAAAGAGAGCCTTTTAAACTTTTCTCTTTGGAGGAATACATCGATTTGCTCTGCGAACTGCTTCCACTGCTTCGCCCTGATATCGTGATACAAAGGCTTTTCGCTGTGTCCGATACAGAAATGCTCATCGCTCCCAAATGGGGACTAAAGAAAAACCAAATACAGAGCCTCATAGAAAAAGAATTAGAGAAAAGAGGCGTCATGCAAGGAGCTTTATTTCAACAGGTTTAATCTTGTTCTTTCTCCATGAATTTAATGCTTTTATATATCGCAGACAAACACCTCTATACCTTTTTGTAAAAGAGTTTCCTCTATGATTTTCTCTATCTCATCCCAAGAGCCTCCTGCCAATCCACAGCCTATGCGGGGCATTTGAACTTTTGCATTTATTTTTTGAGCATACTCTGCCACTTGCTGTAAACCTTCTTTCACAGCTTCATAACGAATGGGAGGATTTCCATTTTCATCTTTATATATTTTATGCTGACCAATGATATTGGCAACCCACACATTTTCCTCTACAGCCACGAACTGAACAGCTCCTAAAATGAATCCTTCACCTTCTTTATACCATTGTTTATATTGTTTCACGGGTTCTTTCCATCGTTTAGAAATTGCCATTACAAAACCTTTTCCCCAAGCTCCTATATCATTGCAAATATGAGCTATAATGATGCTACCCTCAGCCTGTGGCATAGTGGCATCTGATTTTAAATAATGTATCATTATTTAAATATTTTATTTTATAACTTACAAATCATTATATGATCTTCTTCGTTGGTCTTAATGATTTCAAAACCTAATTTTAAATACATCTTGGAAGCATAATTGGCTTTTTGCAGCAGGCTGCTGGATGATGCTCTTTTCAGGAGGTATTACGCCTTCAGGGATAAAAATAGCATCGTAAAGGAAATCATCTAAAAAGATATATTCACTAGAGATAATAGGTCTTATTTTCATATTTTTTTGTTATTGTTAAACCTTTATGCATTCCTATAAGCATTTGTAACTGCTCTATCCACCAGCCAATAAAGTCCTATATAGAATAAAATACTGACAAGCAGCACCACAAAAGTAATTATAGAGATTGTAAATTCCGTTGTTCTCTTTTTAATTCTCTTTCGCATAGTATTCTGATACATAAAATTGATTCTTATATGCGTGATAATCTGATAGATAAAAAACAAAGGAAACAATACATAAGCCGTGACAAAAATCCCTCCACAAATAATTTCTACCAAGGTTGAATTATAAAAACTGGAATAAAAAAGATTGGTAACTACTATAATTGGTGCGAGGATAACACACAGCAAACACCAAATACTAAAGTATAGTGAGTAATTTCTTCTCATTTTGGTAATTTTATAATACTACAAATATAGTGATTAGTAAGAACTTTTTTAGCAAAAACAAAAATCCCACTTCAAAAGAGTGGGATTTATTGTCAATTTTTATGCTTACAAATCTTAAGCCTGAGCGTTGTTTCCTCCTAATACGAAAGGCTCAACTTCTTTGATTTCTCCAAACTGTTGTTCGTAGCTTTGGATATTTTGCTGAAGAGCTGCAAGAACTCTCTTTGCGTGAAGAGGAGCTAAGATAACTCTACTTCTCACCTGAGCCTGCTGAACTCCTGGCATGATTTGAATAAAATCTAAAACAAATTCTGATGGAGAGTGGTTTACTAATGCCAAGTTAGCATATGCACCAGCTGCTACCATTTCGTTTAATTGAATGTTAATGTTGTTTGGGTCTTGGTTTTGATTATTGTCCATTTTTATTTTATTTTTTTATTGGTTAATACTATTATTAAAATTCTAGGTGTGAAGATATTAAATTTATTTCAAACCTCAAATTTTAATTTCGTTTATTTTTATTTAATATCTTCAAACTCTCTATTAGATCCTACGATGATGTTCTGGTAGTCTTTCAGACCTGTACCCGCAGGGATTCTGTGTCCTACGATTACATTTTCTTTCAGACCGTTCAGCTCATCTACTTTACCAGAAACAGCCGCTTCGTTTAGTACTTTCGTAGTTTCCTGGAATGATGCCGCAGACATGAATGATTTTGTCTGAAGAGCTGCTCTCGTAATACCCTGAAGCACTGGATTTGCGGTCGCTGTAAGCGCTTCTCTCACTTGTACCAGTTGTAAATCTTCTCTCTTCAGTTTAGAGTTTTCATCTCTCAGCTCTCTTGCTGTAATCATCTGCCCTGGTTTCAATTCTTTAGAATCTCCTGCATCTACAACTACTTTCAGTCCGAATACTCTGTCGTTTTCTTCGATGAAATCTAGTTTGTGCTCAAGGCTTCCTTCCAAGAACTGAGTATCTCCTGCATCTACGATTTCCACTTTTGTCATCATCTGTCTTACGATAATTTCAAAGTGTTTGTCATCGATTTTCACCCCTTGAAGACGATATACCTCTTGGATTTCGTTCACGATGTATTCCTGAACCGCAGTAGGCCCTTTGATTGCTAGGATATCGTCTGGCGTGATTGCTCCATCAGAAAGCGGATCTCCTGCTCTCACGAAGTCATTTTCCTGAACGATAATCTGGCTAGAAAGTTTCACTAGATATTTTCTAATTTCTCCTGTTCTAGACTCTACGATAAGCTCTCTGTTACCACGCTTGATTTTTCCGTAAGATACCACTCCATCTATCTCTGTTACTACAGCTGGGTTAGAAGGGTTTCTCGCTTCGAACAATTCGGTAACTCTCGGTAGACCTCCGGTAATATCCCCTGCTTTTGCAGACTTTCTAGGGATTTTGATCAAGATTTTACCAGCTTTGATTTTTTCTCCATCATTTACCATCAAGTGAGCTCCCACTGGCAAGTTGTAAGCTTTTTGCTCTACACCTTTAGAATCGACCACTCTCAATGTAGGAACGGCTTTTTTGTCTCTTGATTCGGAAATTACTTTCTCCTCGAAACCTGTCTGCTCGTCTATTTCCAATTGGAAAGTTCTACCTTGGATGATATCTTCATATTCTATCTTACCTGTAGTTTCCGCGATGATAACGGCGTTATATGGATCCCACTTACAGATGAGGTCTCCTTTTTTCACTTTATCACCTGGCTTCACAGAAAGAACAGCACCATAAGGGATGTTTGCCACCATGATAGGCGTTCTTGCTTCATTATCAGCCACTAAACGGAATTCCGTAGAACGAGATACAACCACTTCGGTTTTGTTTCCATTTTCATCTTCTGATGTGATGGTTCTTACCTCATCCATTTCTACGATACCATCTCTTCTTGCTGTGATGGAAGGATTTACAGAGACATTCCCCGCAGTACCCCCTTGGTGGAAGGTTCTCAGCGTCAGCTGTGTACCTGGTTCCCCGATAGACTGCGCTGCGATAACTCCCACAGCTTCACCCATGTGAATCATCTTACCAGTTGCCAAGTTTCTACCATAACATCTCGCACAGATACCTTTTTTAGCCTCACAGCTTAGTGGAGAACGAACCTCTACTGTCTCGATTCCAGCATCTTCTATTTTCTTCGCTAAAGCTTCGCTGATAATCTGGTCTGCAGCTATGATAAGTTCATCCGTTTCTGGATCATATACATCATGAAGAGAAACTCTACCCAAGATTCTTTCGGAAAGTCTTTCTACGATTTCATCATTTTTCTTCAATGGAGAAACTTCTACTCCTCTCAGTGTACCACAGTCATCTTCTGTAATAATCACATCCTGAGCCACATCCACAAGTCTTCTCGTCAAATATCCTGCATCGGCAGTCTTAAGCGCCGTATCCGCAAGACCTTTTCTCGCCCCGTGGGTAGAGATGAAGTATTCTAGGATAGAAAGACCTTCTTTAAAGTTGGCTACAATTGGGTTTTCGATGATTTCCGCTCCTGTAGAACCGGCTTTCTGAGGTTTTGCCATCAAACCACGCATACCAGAGAGCTGACGAATCTGTTCTTTAGATCCCCTCGCTCCAGAGTCTAGCATCATATAAACAGAGTTAAATCCACCTTGGTCGGTTTTCATTCTGCTCATAATCATCTCCGTAAGACCTGCATTGGTATTTGTCCATACATCGATAACTTGGTTATATCTCTCTGTATCGGTGATAAGCCCCATGTTATAGTTGTCCTTGATGCCGTCTACTGTTTCCACCGCCTGAGCTATCATTTGTTTTTTCTCCTCTGGAACTACGATATCCGCCAA
The DNA here is from genome assembly GCA_963518955.1 of uncultured Flavobacteriaceae bacterium. Classification (GTDB taxonomy): domain Bacteria; phylum Bacteroidota; class Bacteroidia; order Flavobacteriales; family Weeksellaceae; genus JABCPE02. The sequence continues at coordinate 115,543 of CAUQKI010000002.1, forward strand.
GCTAAATGAAAGTCCTCCTTTGAAGGCGTTCATATAACCTAGGTTTTTCATATCGTCCAAGAATTTCACCGTAGTAGGGAAATCTGTCTCCGCAAGGATGGTACCGATGACATCTCTCAGCGATTTTTTAGTCAATAATGTATCTATATATCCTACTTCTTTTGGTACAATTTGGTTAAACAAAATTCTACCTACTGTGGTTGGGATAAGTTTCGTTACAAATTCTCCGTTTTCTTTCAAAGTCAAACGGCATTTTACTTTCGCATTCAATGATGCTTTTCCTTCTGCATAGGCTATTTCTGCCTCTTCTGGAGAGTAGAATACTAGGCCTTCACCTTTCACTTTGTAATCATCGGTAGAGTGAGCCTCTTTCGTCATGAAATAAAGCCCTAATACCATGTCCTGAGAAGGGACAGTGATAGGCGAACCATTCGCAGGGTTCAAGATATTTTGAGAACCAAGCATCAATAATTGTGCTTCCAAGATAGCCTCTGGACCTAGTGGTAAGTGAACCGCCATCTGGTCACCGTCGAAATCGGCGTTGAAGGCTGTCGTTACCAATGGGTGAAGCTGGATAGCTTTCCCCTCAATCATCTTAGGTTGGAATGCCTGAATACCAAGTCTGTGAAGCGTAGGCGCACGGTTCAGAAGAACTGGGTGTCCTTTCATCACATTCTCTAAAATATCATATACAACAGGTTCTTTTCTGTCGATAATTCTCTTCGCAGATTTTACCGTTTTTACGATTCCTCTTTCTATCAATTTCCTGATAATGAATGGCTTATAAAGCTCTGCTGCCATATCCTTAGGGATACCGCACTCATGAAGCTGAAGCTCTGGCCCTACGACAATAACCGAACGCGCAGAGTAGTCCACCCTCTTACCTAACAAGTTCTGACGGAAACGCCCTTGTTTTCCTTTCAATGAATCAGAAAGTGATTTCAGTGGTCTGTTTGATTCAGATTTTACAGCTGAAGATTTTCTTGTATTATCAAACAATGAATCTACCGCCTCCTGAAGCATACGCTTTTCGTTTCTCAAGATAACCTCTGGAGCTTTGATTTCCATCAATCTCTTCAAACGGTTATTTCTGATGATTACTCTTCGGTAAAGGTCATTCAAATCCGAAGTAGCGAAACGACCACCATCAAGTGGAACTAGAGGTCTAAGCTCTGGCGGCGTAACAGGAAGCACACGCATCACCATCCACTCTGGGCGGTTAATCATTCTCGTGTTTGATCCTCTCAATGCTTCCACCACAGAAAGTCTTTTCAGCGCCTCTGTTCTTCTTTGTTTAGAAGTTTCGTTATGAGCCTTGTGTCTCAAATCATAAGAAAGCTCATCAAGGTCTATTCTCTTCAATAAATCTTCTATAGCCTCAGCCCCCATTTTTGCAATGAATTTATTTGGGTCTGAATCATCAAGATACTGGTTTTCAGCAGGAATAGAATCTAATACATCTAGATATTCTTCCTCTGTAAGGAATTCCATCTCATCAAAGTCAGAACCATCTGCTTTTTTTGCAATCCCCTGCTGGATAACTACATATCTTTCGTAGTAGATAATCATATCCAACTTCTTAGAAGGAAGTCCTAGAAGATATCCTATTTTGTTCGGAAGGGAACGGAAATACCAGATGTGCGCGATAGGAACCACCAAGTTGATATGTCCTATACGCTCTCTTCGTACTTTTTTCTCAGTAACTTCTACCCCGCATCGGTCGCAGACGATACCTTTATATCTTATTCTCTTATACTTACCACAAGCACATTCAAAGTCCTTTACAGGTCCGAAGATTTTCTCACAAAACAGACCATCTCTCTCTGGTTTGTGCGTTCTATAGTTGATAGTTTCAGGCTTTAGAACCTCTCCTTTGGATTCTTGAAGAATAGATTCTGGTGATGCTAAACCTATCGTGATTTTGCTAAATCTACTTGTTTTATTTTTATTTGACATTTTTATTTTTTTTAGATTAAAAGAACTTTAAGCCATAATACAATCTGAGTTTCTGTATCTCATTTTGTCTATTATTCTTCAAGTCTTACATCAAGTCCAAGACCTTGTAACTCGTGCAGCAATACATTGAATGATTCTGGGATGCCTGGTTCTGGCATAGATTCACCTTTTGCGATTGCTTCATAAGTTTTTGCTCTACCCATGACATCATCAGACTTCACAGTCAAGATTTCTCTTAGGATATTAGACGCTCCGAACGCCTCAAGAGCCCAAACCTCCATCTCTCCGAAACGCTGACCACCGAACTGTGCCTTACCACCGAGTGGCTGCTGTGTGATAAGAGAGTAAGGACCGATAGAACGAGCGTGCATCTTATCATCTACCATGTGTCCTAGTTTCAGCATGTAGATAACTCCCACAGTAGCTGGCTGAGTAAATCTCTCTCCTGTTCCTCCATCATACAGATATGTATTTCCGTATTTAGGAAGACCTGCTTGGTCTGTGTATTCTGTAATCTGATCTAGACTTGCTCCATCAAAGATAGGTGTCGCAAATTTCAATCCTAATTTTTTACCTGCCCATCCAAGAACTGTTTCGTAAATCTGACCAATATTCATACGCGAAGGTACCCCTAGTGGGTTTAGTACAATGTCCACTGGTGTTCCATCTTCCAAGAACGGCATATCTTCCTGACGAACGATTCTAGAAACGATACCCTTGTTACCGTGTCGTCCTGCCATTTTATCCCCTACATTCAGCTTTCTTTTCTTAGCGATATAAACTTTAGCTAATTTAATGATTCCCGTAGGAAGCTCATCCCCGATAGAAATTGTGAATTTCTCTCTGTTTTTAACTCCTTGTAAATCATTAAACTTGATTTTATAATTGTTAATCAAGGTATTTACCAATGCATTTTTCTCCTCATCTGCAGTCCAATCAGCACCACTCACGGTGTTGTAATCCTCTATGCTAGACAAGAGTTTCATCGTAAATTTACCTTTTCCGATAATCTCCTCTCCAAGGTCGTTTTTAACTCCTTGTGAAGACTCTCCACCTACGATAGCATTTAGTTTTTCCAGCAAAGTATTTCTAAGGCTGTCGAACTCTTTTTGGAATTTGTTTTCTACCTCTTCTAATTTCAGTTTTTCTTCGCTTCTTTTCTTTCTATCTTTAATGTTTCTAGAGAATAGTTTTTTATCAACTACTACTCCTCTCAATGAAGAGTCAGCCTTCAATGAAGCATCTTTCACATCACCAGCCTTATCACCAAAGATAGCTCTCAATAGTTTTTCTTCTGGTGTAGGGTCAGACTCTCCTTTTGGAGTAATTTTCCCGATAAGAATGTCGCCAGGTTTTACCTCCGCTCCGATTCTAATCATACCATTTTCATCAAGGTCTTTGGTAGCTTCTTCTGATACATTTGGGATATCTGCTGTAAGCTCTTCCATACCAAGTTTAGTGTCACGAACTTCCAAAGAATATTCATCTATATGGATAGAAGTAAACCAGTCCTCACGAACTACTTTTTCATTGATTACGATAGCATCCTCGAAGTTATACCCTTTCCACGGCATGAACGCTACCACTAGGTTTCTACCCAATGCCAATTCGCCGTTTTCAGTAGCATATCCTTCACAAAGAACCTGCCCTTTTTCCACCTTATCACCTTCTCTCACGATAGGTTTCAAAGTGATTGTAGTAGATTGGTTGGTTTTTCTAAATTTAGTCAAATAGTAGGTTTTAGTCGCAGATTCGAAAGAAACCAAATCTTCATTCTCTGTTCTTTGGTATTTGATAACGATTTTATCTGCATCTACATATTCTACTTCTCCTTTTCCTTCAGCATTTATCAATACTCTAGAGTCTTTTGCTACTTGTCTCTCTAGTCCAGTTCCTACAATAGGAGCTTCTGGTCTTAGTAGCGGCACCGCCTGACGCATCATGTTTGATCCCATCAATGCACGGTTCGCATCATCATGCTCCAAGAACGGAATTAGAGATGCAGAAATACCAGAAATCTGGTTTGGCGCGATGTCTATCAAATTAACCTGCTCTGGCTCTACCACTGGATAATCTCCATCCAAACGAGCGATAACTCTCTCTGTTAGGATAGTTCCATCTTCTTTAATGTCGATATTAGCCTGTGCAATGATTTTTGATTCCTCATCTTCTGCATTCAAGTATATAGGAGCAGATTTGTAATCTACTTTTCCGTTTTCTACTTTTCTATAAGGTGTTTCTATGAAACCTAAATTATTGATTTTAGCATAACATCCCAAAGAAGAAATCAAACCAATGTTCGGCCCTTCTGGTGTCTCAATAGGACAAATTCTTCCGTAGTGCGTATGGTGGACATCTCGCACCTCGAAACCTGCTCTTTCTCTTGAAAGACCACCAGGCCCTAGTGCAGAAAGTCTTCGCTTGTGAGTAACCTCAGAAAGCGGATTCGTTTGATCCATGAACTGAGACAACTGGTTGGTTCCGAAGAATGAATTAACCACAGAAGTCAATGTTTTAGCATTAACCAAATCTAATGGCGTAAATATCTCATTATCACGAACATTCATTCTTTCCTTAATCGTTCTAGCGATTCTAGAAAGTCCCACTCCGAACTGACCAGCCAGCTGCTCTCCAACAGTCTTAATTCTTCTGTTAGAAAGGTGGTCTATATCATCTACTTCTGCTTTAGAGTTAGCCAGTTCTATCAAGTGACGAACGATTGCGATAATATCCTCTTTTGTAAGAACCTCTGTCTCAACAGGAATATTTAAGTCTAATTTTTTATTTAATCTATATCTACCTACCTCTCCCAAAGAATATCTCTGCTCTGAGAAGAACAAGTTTTCAATGATTTTTCTAGCTGTTTCCTCATCTGGCGGATCAGCATTTCTCAACTGACGATAGATATACTCCACAGCCTCTTTTTCAGAGTTAGTAGGGTCTTTTTGTAATGTATTTTGGATGATAGAGAACTCGCTGCTGTTTTCGTTATGCAACAAGATAGTTTTCACTCCTGAATCAAGAATCAAATCCAAATGTTCTTTTTCAAGAATAGTCTCTCTATCAAGGATAATTTCGTTTCTTTCGATAGAAACCACCTCTCCTGTATCTTCATCTACAAAGTCCTCAAACCAAGTATTTAGAACTCTGGCAGCCAAAGTTCTTCCTTCTACTTTTTTCAAGTTAGCTTTGTTTACTTTTACTTCTTCTGCCAAGTCAAAAATCTGAAGAATATCCTTATCAGATTCATAACCAATAGCTCTTAATAAAGTAGTGAAAGGCAATTTTTTCTTACGGTCAATATATGCATACATCACATTATTGATATCCGTAGTAAATTCCATCCAAGACCCTTTAAATGGGATAATTCTTGAATAGTAAAGTTTAGTTCCGTTAGCATGATAAGTCTGCCCAAAGAATACCCCTGGCGAACGGTGAAGCTGTGTAACAACTACTCTTTCTGCTCCATTGACAATGAACGACCCAGAAGGCGTCATATACGGAACTGGCCCTAGATACACATCTTGGATAACAGTTTCGAAATCCTCGTGCTCTGGATCTGTACAATATAGTTTAAGCCTTGCTTTTAATGGAACACTATATGTAAGCCCCCTCTCGATACATTCATCGATAGAATAACGAGGAGAATCTATCATATAATCTAAAAATTCCAAAACAAATTGGTTTCTAGAATCCGTAATTGGGAAATTTTCCTGAAAAGTCTTATACAGACCTTCCTTTTTTCTGTCCTCAGGCAATGTATCCAGCTGGAAAAACTCTTTGAATGATTCCACCTGAATATCCAAGAAATCAGGAACTTCTACTCCTCTTGCAGAAGCAAAATTAATCCTTTGATTTTCCTGAGTGTCTTTCATCGTTTTTGATTTGCTCATAAAAAACTCTAAGAATGTTAGTAAAATATTTTGTTCACAGAAAAATATCAGAAAAGAACCAAATCAAGAAATGATGATGATGAAAGATTTTGTATCCACGCTATCAGAAACACCCTTCCCATCATCATCCTAAAAATCAGCTTTTTCTAACTGCAACACTGGTATATCTTTTCACAGCGTAGTGCAAAATATTTTTCCCATCCTGCTATTTTCAGTTATACACATACATAAAATACGAAACCCCCTATACAACAATGTATAAGAGTTGTTCAATGTCTATGCATGTCTATAAATTTTCCAATAGCGTAAAATGGTCTGCAAATATAATTTATTTTCGGGAAATATTTGGCAAAAAATTCAAGTTAATTTTATATAAATTCATAACTAATTGATAATCAGTATTTATTGAGTTTAAATTAAAATCACAGATTTATGAGAAAATTCACATAGAAAAAAGATATTTTTTAAACAAAAAAATTGTACTTTTGCACTTTAAAAATTTTCAGGAAAATGAATGTTACGAGAACTAACCACGATGATGTAAGTGCTTTACTTACAATTACACTGAATAAATCAGATTACAAGGAAAAAGTAGATGATGCACTAAACTCTTATGCTAAAAGAGCAACTATACCTGGCTTCAGAAAAGGGAAAGCGCCTATGAGCCTTATCAAAAAACAATACGAAGAAGCTGTTACACTAGAAGAAATCAACAGAAAGATTTCTGAGTCTTTGGACAAATATGTTGCTGATAACAACATAAGACTTCTAGGACAGCCTATTCCACAAGATACACAGGCATTAGATTTCAATGCTGAGGAGGTTTCTGTAAGTTTTGAAATTGGTTTCGAGCCAGAATTTGAAATTGATTTATCTAAATACGCTGCTGAATACTACAATGTAGAAGCTACAGATAAAGAAGTAATGAAGAGCGTAGGGAATATGCAAAAAAGATTTGCAGAAAAAATTGTGAAAGACAAAGCAACTAAAAATTCTCACATCAACTTTGAAGTTACTGAAATCGTGGAAGGTGATGCAAAACCTGTACACAAGCCTAAATATCTTTCTGCAACAGAAGAAAACACTGCTATTTTCCCTATCCTAAAAGGACTAAAAGTAGGTGAAACTAAAGAAATCTCCGCAGAAGAATTAAAAGCAAACGATAACGAACTTGCAAGAGAGCTAGGTTTCCATGATATAGAAATCACACATTTAGGAAATGAAAAATTCCAAGTAAAAGTTCAGGAAATCTTTGAATTAAAAGATGCTGAGCTTAACCAAGAATTATTCGATAAAGTTTATGGAAAAGACGAAATCAAATCTGCAGAAGAATTAAAAGCAAGAGTGAAATCTGAATTAGATGATTTCTTCAAACAAAATTCTGAAGCTGTATTCGTAAGCAAAGTTTTAGAACAAATCTACAAAGAAGATTTCCTAAAAATCCCAGAAGCATTCCTTGTAAAATGGGTAATGTATTCTAACCCAGAAATCACTGAAGAAGACAGAGCGAAACAAATCATAGAAAACGAGAAATCTGCTCTAATCGCTCAGATGGTAGAAAACAAATTGAGAGTTTCTAATAATATTCAGTATGATTTCGAGGAAGTATTGGAACATGCTAAACTTTCTTTCAGAAATCAGCTAATGTCTCACGGAGTGCACCACATCGGTGACCAAGAGCTACACAGATATGTGCTAGAAATGCTGAGAGACAGAGAGCAAATGAGAAGATATTCTTCTGAGGTTCTTTTAATAAAAATCAGAAGTGTAGTTTTAGAAAAAGCTAAAAAAACAGAAAAGAAAATCTCTTATGATGAGTTCATGAAAGAAATTCAAACTAAATCTAAAAAAGAAGACTAATAAATCTAACTAAAAAATGCGGTCTCGAAAAGAACCGCATTTTTTATAATTTTAAAATAATCCCACATGCCGAGACCAACTTCTAAAACTGAACTTCTCCAGCTGAGCCAAGAAAATTTCAAAAACTTGATAGATTTTGTTTCTGCTCAGGAAAATCCCAACAAAGAATTCAGTGGAAATACCATGAATAGAAATATTCGTGATGTTTTAGGACATCTCCACCACTGGCATGAAATGTTTCTAGATTGGTATAAAATCGGCAAGCAAGGCGAAAAACCTGCTATTCCCAAAGAGGGCTACACCTTTGCTGATACACCGAAACTCAACCGAGAAATTTGGGAAAGCTGTCAGAATATTTCACTTGATGAAATCCTTGTTTTATTCCAAAAATCATTTGAAAAAGTGTTTTCCATCATAGAAAAACATACCGATGAAGAGCTTTTCACCAAGAAAAAATACAAATGGACAGGTTCTACTTCGCTAGGGTCTTACCTTATTTCGGCAACTTCCAGCCATTATGACTGGGCTTTAAAACTAATGAAAAAGGGATTAAAATAGTTTTATCTTTAATGCAACAAAAAAAGCCTATTATTGAATAGGCTTTTTATTTTTATTTGTAAGGATTCTTCCAGAAAGGTATATCTCCATTTCGTAATAAATCCCCATATAGTCTTATTACTATATCTACATAACCCTTGTTGTCTGGTCCTCCTCTATAGGTCATATTACTATCATGACTAAAGTCCAGCACATGACCAAATTCATGAGACCAACATTCAAGAGCCCAATGGCTAAGCTGACTATAATAATCATCATATTGCAAGAAACGCTGGTGTATACCAAAAACATTTCCTCCACCTAAGCCTTCTACTCCAGTAGTTACTCCAAAAACTTGGTGTGGAACAGAAAACATCTTATTATAAACAGCCTCTCTATTTATAGGTTTTTTACCATTATCATAGAGTACATGTGGGAAATCCATAAATTTAGTTCTAAATTTCTCACTACTATATAGATAAGCCATATTAGCAATGATAGGTAAATATTGACGAATATGCTCAGCTGTCGTTGTCCCCCAGTTCCCTGTACCAAATTTACCAAAAGTAATATATGTTTTATGTTTTATAGTTTTCATTCTTTGGAACAAGAAATTATCAGGAACATCTACACTCAGCGTGTAATCATCTGTTTTAAGGTCTGATGCTGCATAAGACTCAGCATTTCCATCCGCATCCTCAAAACGAAGGCTTCCACCATCAAAAGGAAGGTCTATTTCCACTTCTGACAAAGCTGCAAGTTCTTCTAGCACAAGAATTTTCACTGGTGCAGCAGTATTAGCATTCTTAAAATATATTTCTACATCATTAAATTTACGAGGCAAGAAATTACGAATTCTGAATTTATTTTTATCAATCTTGCTTACCTGAACCATCGCATTTAGATGAAAACCCCTTTGGTTACCATCAAAAAGAACACTCTCTGGCTCATCATCCTGAAACATGATTTTTTGTTTCTGCGCTATGTCTGCTGCGCTGACTGTTTTGGTAGATAATGGCTCTTCCTCCACTACTCCTATACTATACCAGCCCTCTTTTCCATTCACAACAGTATAAATCTCCAAACGATTTTTAGTCGTGTTGTAGATCATCGTTCCAAGCTTTACCTCAGTAAATGTTTTTCTTTCTTTCGTTGTAAAATTAGGGAAAGACACCCCCTGCGAGTACCCTTCTGGCATCTCATCCAGAGGTTTTTCCTTGATATCTAGTGTTGCTTCTGGAGAGTCTGTATTTATTCCTACTCTACCCTGTTGTCCGTAGGAAATGATTGATAAAAAAAGTAATAAAGAATAGATTTTTTGCATATATTTTATTTTTCAAAACCGGCGGCAAAGGTACGAAATAATAATATTCTACCAATAAAAAATAATCAATCATAATGATTGATTATTTTTATAAATATTTTCCAAAAAGATTTTTATTTAAAATTTCAGGTGCTTTCTTGTCCAACCCTCATGTTCTATTTTATATTCTAAACCACAGTATACTGCTTCCCTGAAAGGGCTTTGATGTAGCCTAACAATTCTAAATCCAATAAAATAGGCAGCAATTTGAAAGGCGGCATTTCCAGTTTTATGCTGAGGTCATCCAGCGAGATAGGAGAATTTTCTGCAATGAGCTGGTAGGCTGGTTTTAGTCTTTCTTCCACTTCTATTTCTTTTGGTTCAAATAACTGTGGCTGTTTCACAGATGGATAATTGTCGCCCAGTTCATCCAAAACATCTTGAAACGAAGCCAAAATTTTTGCTTTATTTTGGGCAATAATCATATTACAGCCCTGACTGTATTTATCTCCAAAACGCCCTGGCAGCGCCAAAACTTCTCTATTATACTGATTGGCATAGCTCACCGTACTCATAGAACCACCCCCAAAAGCCGTTTCCACCACGATGGTAAATTGGGAAATCCCCGCTACTATTCTATTTCTCTGCAAAAAATGTTCTCGGTCTGGTTTTCCTGTGGAGTTAAATTCTGACAACAGCGCGCCTCCATTTTCCAAAATATCTTTTGACATTTTCTCGTGAACCGCTGGATAAATCATATGCAGACCATGAGCCAAAACTCCCACCGTAGGAATATTATGATTAAGAGCCTGCTGGTGAGCATACCCATCCGTTCCTAAAGCCAAACCACTCACTATCAGCACATTTTTATCCCTTAAAACCTCGCAAAGTTCTTCTATGAATTTCTTTCCGTAAGTGGTCATTTTACGAGTTCCGACTATGCTTATCAATTTTAAATTTTCATTAAAATCTCCCTTTTGATAAAGCACAGCAGGAGCATCTGGACACTCTAAAAGCAGCCGTGGAAGCTCATTCTGATGCCTCAGTCTGACTTTAATGTTATTTTTTTCGCAAAAAAACAGTTCTTTTTCCGCAAATTTCAGAAAAGTATCATCGCCGATTCCTCTTGAAATCTGTGTTCCGATGCCAGAAATTTCCTGCAAAACAGACTTGGAAAGCCTCCATGTTTCTTTGGCTGAACCTGTTACGGAGACCAGTTTCATGAAATTGACATCACCCACCAAGGGACACGCCCTCAGCGCAATAGAATACAATATTTCTTCTGAATCTGCCACTATTTTCATTTATGAAATTACGCCGCTTCCCAGCAGCTCTTCGCCCTGATACCACGCCGCGAACTGCCCCTCTGCTATCGCTGACTGCGGATTTTCAAACTCTATGAAAAATCCCTCTTTATACTGATAAAGAACCGCATCTTCCAAAGGCTGGCGGTATCTTATCCTTGCTTTTATTTTCATGGACTCTCCATTTTTCAGCCGTAAATCTTCACGAACCCAATGCACCTCATCGTTATTGATTTTCAATGCTTTTCGGTAAAGTCCAGGGAAATTTTTGCCCTCGCCCACGAAAAGAATATTATTCTCCATATCGCGGTCAATGATGAAGCAGGATTCCTTATGTCCGCCTATTCCTAGGCCTTTGCTCTGTCCTATGGTAAAAAACTGAGCGCCTTGGTGTTTTCCGATGACTTTTCCGTCTTCTTTTTGGTATTTTATTTTCTTTGAAAGATATTTTAATTCATCAAGTTTGGTTTCAAAAATAAGCATTCCTTTATGAAACTCTTTGTAATCACTAAAAATCTCCACGATTTCGCCTTCTTTCGGAATTAGCTGCTGCTGCAGAAATGTTGGCAGGCTCACCTTCCCGATGAAACAAAGCCCCTGAGAATCCTTTTTATCGGCAGTTACCAGCCCTATTTCTCTTGCGATTTCTCGCACTTCGGGTTTGGTCAGTTCTCCTATCGGGAATAGGGCTTTTGATAATTGATTTTGATTTAATTGACACAAAAAATAGCTTTGGTCTTTATTATTATCCTTTCCTGCGAGAAGCTGATAGATTTCCTTGCCTCTCTCATCCACGAAAGAGGAAACTCTGGCGTAATGCCCCGTTGCCACCTTATCCGCCCCCAAGGACAAAGCCGTCTGAAGAAAAACATCGAATTTCACTTCTCTATTACAGAGAATATCTGGATTGGGCGTTCTTCCTTTTTCGTATTCAGAGAACATGTAATCTACGATTCTTTCCTTGTAAAGTTCGCTCATGTCTATCACCTGAAAAGGAATACCCAGTTTCTGCGCCACCAGAAGGGCGTCATTACTATCCTCTACCCATGGGCATTCGTCCTCCAAAGTCACCGAAGCATCATTCCAGTTTCTCATGAAAAGCCCAATGACCTCGTGCCCTTGTTGTTTCAACAGGTAGGCAGCAACACTGCTGTCCACGCCTCCTGAAAGTCCTACGACTATTCTCATATGCTAAAATCCCTAAAACCTCAATAAAACAAGGAAATACGATAGGGCGTCGTTTTTATTAAACCATCTAAAAACACAACAAATACCAAGAAAAAACATCTGTATTTGTCATTTTTGGAGGCAAATTTAAATGATTTTATCTGATAAAAAAAATCCTCAAAATTCACTTTGAGGATTTGATATTTTAATTTTTATTCTGGGTTTTTGAGGATTGATTAGGTTTACTGATTATATTTAAATTATTAAAATCATAGCTTATTTTATGGTTTCATAATAGTATTTTGCTCCTTTTCCATTTTTTGTTTTCACTATGGTTCTTATTGTAGGGTCTTTGCTACTTATTGTAATATCCCAATCATAACCTTTTGTTTTAGACTTTACTTGTTTTAGTTCATTCCCTTCTTCATCCCTAATATAAAGTATATTACCAAGAATAGTATCGGGAGAAAAATATTTTATATTTACCTTTATACTGTCTTTATTTTTTTCTATTATCTTTTTTTCAAAAAAATGGCTATCATTTTTTTTAATGGTTTGATTATTTACATCTATTACTATTCTTTGGTTTTCAATTTCAATTTTTCCCTCATTAATGAATTCTAACATAAGGTCAGCTTTCCCTTCTTTTGTATAAAATATCCACCAGCCTCTTCTGTATTTTTTATCATTTATTATATTGACCTCTCCTTCATATTCTAATTTCCCATTTGTATAATAGGCTTTTTCTATATAGTAATTTTGATTATCTTCTGACCAAATTAGTTTTGTTTCAATTTTAGATTTTCCACTAGGATAGTAGTCTTTAATATCGGATATAATGCCTTTTTTATACTTTACTTTGTAGGATATATTTCCATTTTTTGTAAAGTTTGTTGCTTGAACTAGACTATCATTTCTGTATACAAGCTCTTGAACTATATTTTCATCTTCCCTCTTTTCCACTCTGTCTTTCGGCTTTTTACAACTTAGTAATAGACCGAAAGACAAAATGATAATTGATAAGTATTTCATTATTTTATATTTTTTATAAACCAGCTACCCCTCCTTCCCTAAGAAATAAAGACCTTTCAGCGTGTGGAGATGGTCGCCGACATCTATCTTGTCTGTGAGTGGTTTATAGATATGGGAAACCCCGCCTGTCGCGATTATGAAACATTTATCCTTTACCTCGTTATTCACCCTTTCTATGAAGCCTTCCACCATTCCCAGATAGCCGTAGACCATACCGCTGACCATGCAGGAAACTGTATCCTGCCCCAAAACAGTTTTCGGAGGAGCCAGCTCTATCTCCGGGAGCTGGGCAGTCTGCTGAACTAGACTATTCAGCGAAGTGATAATCCCAGGCGCAATGATAACACCTTGAGTTTCACCCTTTTCATCCACACAGCTCACCGTAAGAGCAGTTCCAAAATCTATGATAATTTTCTTTTTGTCTTTGGGATAAAGATAATGCGCCGCCACCAAATTGGCATAAATATCAGTTCCCATTTGGCTGGATTTATGGCTGACACCAGAGGGCGTATTTCTATTTACCAAAACAGGTTCCAGACCATGTATCTTCTTCAAAGCACTGCTAATCACCGTTGTAAGCTGCGGCACCACAGAACCGATGATGATTTTCTGAAACTCATCTGCTTTGACCTGATAAGTCTGATAAAACAAAAGAAACTGCGAATAAAATTCATCTTTCGTGCGGTAAGGTTTGGTGTTGATAACCCATGAGGTCTGGCATTCATCACCGCTAAATATCCCAAAACGGATATTCGTGTTTCCTATATTGACTACTAAAGTTTTGCTCATTTTCGTGTATTTTTGAAAAATTACTTATTTCACTTCCAAGAAGTTGTCCTCTGGATGCACATCGGCTAATCTTTGGGTAAAATCTATTCCCATAGCCTGAAGTTTTTCCTTCCCAAAAGGTATGGTAAAGGTGTAATGATTCGCCGTCCAGTTCCAATAACCAAGGGTAGTAAAATTCCCAAAGAAATCAGATTTTTTCGGCTCTCTCATCATATTGAGCGGAATGTGATAGTTCACTATTTTGTTGTCTTTTGTCAATACAGAGAAGTCTATCGGCATTGGGATTGTTCCTTTATTAACAAGGGTAACGGTCGTAAATCCATCGCCATATTTTACATCTTTTATCGCGTAGTCTATGGTTTTAGTAGTGTTTATCCAGTAATGATAAAACCATTTCAGGTCCATTCCCGAAACTTTCTGCGCTATATGCATAAAATCACGCCCAGTAGGGTGTTTCATAGACCATTCATCATAGTATTTTCTCATGATTTTAGACAAAGTTTCTTCCCCTACGATATAGCCAAGCTCTACTAAAAACAGCTCGCCTTTGGTGTAAGATGCCACACTGTAAGCCGAACCATGGTCGTGGTGGTCAGCAAGCCAAACCGCTGGTTCTTCTATTTTTCTTTTCGTGAATGCTACATAACTCTGGATAGCATCCGTGAAAGGATTAGGCTGCGGCTGAACTGGCGGGAACAATCGGTAAAGAACAAAATCCTGTGCATAAGTCGTAAAACCTTCATCCAGCCAAGGAGCCACACTCTCATTAGTCGCGAGCATCTGCTGATACCAAGAATGCGCCCCCTCATGCACCATCAGACTCACAAGGCCTTCCATGTCTTTCGCTTCGCCCAGCATCAGCGTACACATTCCGTATTCCATACCGCCGTCTCCCCCTTGGATAAAGCTGTAGCTTGGATACGCATATCTTCCAAAAGTAGCGTTCATGATTTGGAAAAATTTCACAGCAAGTGGTTTTGCTTCTTCCCAATATTTTGTTTTTTCTGATTTTTGATAAACGAAATATAGTTTAGGCCCATCGATTACGGTCATCTCTTCCACCGAAAAATCTGGGTCTGCCGCCCAAGCGAAATCCAAAATATTTTTGGCTCTCCATCTCCAAGTTGCCTTTCCGTTTCTATCTTCTCTGATTGTCGGATTTTGTGCATACCCCTTCACTTCATTGGGGTTTTGGAGTGTTCCTCCTGCTCCGATGACATAATCTTTGTCAATATTGATTGTCACATCAAAATCTCCAAACGGCGCATGAAACTCCCTTCCTACATAGTCAAAAGTCGCCCAGCCGTCATAGTCGTATTCTGTGATTTTAGGATACCACTGGGACATGGACATTTCCACGCCTTCTCGGTTGTTTCGCCCTGCTCTTCGGATTTGGTGTGGAATCACAGCATCCCAGTCCATCGTGAAAGTCGTAGTGGAGTTTGGTTTCAGCGGTTCATTCAGATAAACTTTCATTATCGTTTCCTGAACTTCGAATTTTAGTTCTTTGTCTTTTTGTTTTATCCAGTTTATTTTCTGGCTTCCCTCTTCATTAGCAGGAATAGAAGCCAAACGAGAGACTGCTTTCCCATTTACTTTGGTCATCAGACGCCCGTCTGCATTCAGACCTTGGTTGGTCACCCTTTGGTCCATCATAGAATTAGGTTTAAAGGCATTCCAATACAAGTGAAAATACACTACTTTCAGCTCATCAGGTGAGTTGTTCGTGTATTCTATGCTCTGTTTTCCGTGGTAAGAATAGTTAGACGCATCTACATCGATATTCATTTTGTACTTCACATATTGCTGATAATAAGCTCCTTTCTGAGCAGACAGCATGAATGAAAAGCAAAAGCCGATTAGTAAAATTACTTTTTTCATATTTATAAATTATTGTTTATTTCTTCTGTAAAAATATTTTTATATAAAGTGTAAATCATCGCATTCCAAAAAGGAAAAGTCAGCGCATATCCCACCAGAAACACAAATAAACCGAGATAACTGATAAATGCAGTCCCGATGACACAGATTAATAGTGTTAAAAAATTCCCACGCATCGCCTGAAAACTTGTAACCATCGCCGTTCCCAAAGGTTCATTCTTGAAATACATCAGCGGAGGAACAAAAAGCGTAAGCATCACCCAAAGCGGTGCTGGAAAGACCAACTGGCTCATAAATCTGTAAATCATCATCCAAAGAATGTAATATACAGCATATTTTATAAAGTTAGCACCTTGATAACCTTCAAACAAATCACCCAAAACAGGCTCTTCCTTATTGTCTATTTTCTTAAAAATCTTGAAAAACCCTATGTGCAGGGGAAAAACCAGCCCAGAGCAAAAGACACTTAATAACGAAAACGGCATCATATCTTTTGAACGAGCCAGTTCGTTTATCTTTTTTAAATATACCTCTATACTCGTTACTGATTGCAGTTCCATGAATTTTTCCCAAACGCCCAGATAGTTTGCCAAGCCATAAGTCAGCAGCATAAACAATCCAAAATACAACACCGAAAATGCAATATTAAACCTCATCACCGATTTCCAATAATCAAATGCCTCGCTGAAAATCTGCCCTGTATCTATTTTTCGTTCCATTTTTATTCTATTTTATGCAAAAATAAAGTTTTAGTTTTATTTTTGCACTATGAAAAATCTTCAAGGCTCTTTTGAGAAAATGAACTCCCTCTCTGCGAATAAAATTCCTTTCTTTTTTATGATTGATTTTTTGGCTCAAAATATCATCATTCTCGAAGAAAAAGATTTGGAAAAGGCAGATATTTTTATCAAATTTCCTGACTTCAAATTTGAAAAACCCATTCAAAATTCAGAAAAAAATATTTTCTGGGAAAATTTCCCACAGAGCAAGGAAGATTACCAAAAAGGCTTTGAAATTGTTCAAAAAAACCTGAAAGGCGGAAATTCCTACCTTGCCAACTACACCTGCCAAACGGAGATAAAAACCAACCTTTCTTTAAAGGAGATTTACAAAATTTCTGATGCGAAATACAAAGTCTATTTCGATGACCAATTTGTATTTTTTTCGCCAGAGACTTTCGTGGAAATCAAAGAAAATAAAATTTTCACCTACCCGATGAAAGGCACCATCGATGCCTCAGTGGAGAACGCTGTCAATGTCCTGAAAGAAGACAAAAAAGAACTTGCCGAGCATTATACCGTGGTGGATTTATTACGAAACGACCTGAGCATGGTGGCGGATAATGTTCAGCTGGAAGAGTTCCAAAGGATAGATTTCATCAAAACCCGCCAAAAGGATTTATACGCCATGAGTTCCAAAATCTCAGGAGAGCTAAAACCTGAATTTCAGCAAAATATAGGCAACATTCTCCAAAAACTGCTTCCCGCAGGGTCTATTTTGGGTGCTCCAAAAATGAAGACTTTGGAGATTGTTTTAGAAGCGGAAAATTACCAAAGAGGCTTTTATACGGGCGTTTGTGGCTGGTTTGACGGCAGAAATCTGGACAGCTGTGTGATGATTCGTTTTATAGAAAAAGAAAACGAAAAATTCTACTTCAAAAGCGGCGGCGGAATCACCCATATGAGCCAGCTGGAGGATGAATATCAAGAAATGAAAAATAAAATATATGTCCCAATTTATTGAAAGCATAAAAGTAGAAGACCAAAAAGCATTCTTATTAGACCTTCATCAGCAGAGGGTTCACGAGACTTTTGCGCATTTCGGAAAGGAGTGCAGTATAGATTTAGAAAAGATTTTCAAGGACTTAGAGCATGACGAAGACGGGCTCTACAAACTGCGCATTGTGTATGATTTGGAAGGGAATTTCAAAACACAGATGCTCCCTTACGCATTTCCAGAAATAGAAACTTTTGAACTGGTCGAGAATAATGATTTTTCATACGATTTCAAATTTGCAGACCGCACAGAATTTGAAAAAATGAAGAAAAAAGCCCGAGCACAGGAAATCATCATCGTGAAAAACGGACAGATTACAGATACTTCTTTTTCTAATCTTCTGTTCCTAAAAAACCAAATTTGGTACACGCCTAAAAGTTTCTTGCTCAATGGTGTTCAGCGACAAAACCTCCTAAAACAAGGAATAATAAAAGAAACGGAAATTACCCTACAAAACCTAAACGAATTCTCTCATTTTCAACTCATTAATTCCATGAATGAATTCAACCAAGATTTTGTGTATTCTATAGAAGAGCTAAAATAGAATCATCGTTTTCCCTTAAAAAACTCACTGACCAAAAGTGAACATTCTTCCTCCAAAACACCTGTGATGATTTCTGTTTTAGGGTGGAGTTCTATTTCTTTGTTTAGAAAACCGCGCTTTTCATCTCTTGCTCCGATGACCAAGCGGGAAATCTGCGACCAAAACAAAGCTCCAGCACACATCACACACGGCTCCAGAGTCACATACATCGTGCAGTCTTTCAGGTATTTACCGCCAAGAAAATTGGCTGCTGAGGTTATACTCTGCATTTCAGCGTGGGCTGTGATGTCGTTCAGCCGTTCGGTGAGATTATGTCCTCTGGCAATGATTTTATTATTACAAACTATCACACAACCTATCGGAACTTCCTCTTCTTCAAGGGCATAGCGAGCCTCTTGGAGAGCAGTTTTCATAAAATATTCGTCGGAAAACATATTTCTAAATGTTTCAGCAAAAATAGAAAATAAAAATCTGCTTTCATGGGAAATGTTCTTTTCTGTTATATTTTTCTAATTTTGCAGCGATGACAAAACTAAAATCAAAAATCCACAGCGCCCTATCCCTTCTCTTCCCAAATAACAAAGCTGAATATCTTTTATTCGGCTTATTTGTGCTTGTTTATGGGAGTTTAGGAAGTATCATCGCACTGAAATACCGCATCATTTTCGATGACCGTATTCCATGGGATGCTTATTTTAGCTTTGATAACCGAGCAATTATCATGACTGGCGGAGGTTTTGAACGGCATCCACTGTCTATCTATTTTTTTAATTTTTTACGAAATTTTGCACTTTTCGTTTCTGGCGGCGAGAAAAACGAGATTTTCAGGCTGGTTTGGGCGTGTCTCAGCACCATTACCATTAGTCTTACTTTGGTTCAGATTTATAAATATTTGACCAATATCACTTTGATTTCTAAAAAATCAGCGTGGCTTTTGACCGTTTTCTTTGCTTTTTTCTCCACGAATATTCTTTTGTCTTTCACGCCCGAAACTTATACTTATTCGCTTTTTCTTCTCACCTTTTTTAATTATTACGCTGCAAAAAAAATCCAGCAGAAACAGAACATTCCCTTTTTCCCGCTGATGCTCTCTGGCGTGGCGATTGGAGGGCTTACCATCACGAATATTGTCAAAACTTACATTCCTATTTTATTTGAAAAAAGACTTTTTCTATCTTGGAAAAAATTCTGGCAAACTACTTTGAAAGTAGCCCTTTCTACTGGAGTTTTTGTTCTATTGTTCCTGATGCGGATGGATTTTAATTTGAGACAAATTTTAACTAAAACCGATGAGCAGTACGAAAAGTTTTCCAGCGCCAAATCCGTACCTTTTTGGGATATGGTAACCTCTTGGTTTTTAGGTGGTAACATACTATTCCCTAGGTTCATTATTAAAAACTATAACAACAAAAAAGGCTTCGAATACAAAGCCCTTTTTATGGATGTTTATAAATCTGATTGGCCTTATTTCTTTATTGGGATTTTGCTCATATTGGTGATTTGGAGCATTATTAAAAACTTTAAAAATACTTATCTCCAGATACTTACATTTTCTTTTTTAGTAGACATTATTATACACTGCGTCCTAAAATTCGGGCTCAATGTTTCCTATATCTATGGAGGACATTTCGTTTTTGTCTATCCGCTGTTCCTTGGCTGGCTGTTCCACTCTTACCAAAAACAGCCTAAAATCCTGAATTTCTTGGTTTTCATGGTTCTTGTTCTGTGTGTTTATTTGGCAGCAAATAATATCTACAGAATGAATGATTTTTTCATCTTTTTGGAAACTTATTATAAATAGTTTTTCTATCTCTGATAATTTTTCTTAAAAAGTCTAAATTTTTATTACTGAAAATCAATACTTTACAAGAAACTAATAAACTTGGAAACTTTTTTTTTGCTTTTTTGTTTCCTAGTTTTTATATATTTGCAAAACAAAATCAGACAAAATATGAAAGACACTATATTAGAAAAATCAAAGGAATTATTTCTGAGGAATGGCTTTAAGACCGTCGGGATGGATGATATTGCACAATCTCTTCATATTTCAAAAAAGACCATTTATCAGTATTTTCCATCAAAAGAAGATTTAGTAAAGGCTACTCTGGATTATGTGTATAATCTGGCTTTCAGCAAAGTTGCAGAAATATCAGGAAAATGCGAAACTGCTATCCATGAGCATTTCAAAATCAAAGAATCAATAGATGGTATTTTAGGGAAGGATTTTGAAACTTCTCCTTGTTTCTTTCAGCTGAAAAAATATTACCCAGAGCTTTGTTATGATTTTGAAAAAAGACGCTGTAAGGATGTGAAAACCCACATCGAAAAAAACATAAGTGAGGGAATAAAACAAGGTGTCTACCGAGAAAATTTGGATAAAACTTTTCTGGCCGTCCAGTTTATCGCAGGAAGTGATGCCATTGATTTGTATGAAGCATTCCCAGAAGAAATAGGAAAAAGTATATCAATAAAAGAACATGATAACAAATTTTTAGAATTTTATCTAAGGTCAATCGTAACTCCAAAAGGTTTAGAAATAGTAGAAAATTTAATAAAAAAAGAAAATGAAATATAGTTTATCAATAGCTTTGGCTCTACTGAGCTTCTTTCCAAAAGCACAGGAAGAACTGACTCTCAGCAAAGCGGTTAATTATGCCTTAGAGCATAAAGCAGAGGCTGTAAAAGCCAAATTAGAATACGAAAACGCAGAGTACCAGATAGAGCAGGTGCGTGCAGCTACGCTTCCGCAGGTAAATGTCACAGGAAGTCTCACATACAACCCTATTCTACAACAGTTGAGCTTTATGGGAAATCAAGTAAAAATAGGTAACCCATGGCAGACTTCAGCAGGAATTTCCGTTACTCAGCAGCTATTCAACCAAAGTGTTTTCATCGGTCTGAAAGCCGCAAAAACAACCAGAGAGTTTTATGCTATCAATCAGCAGCTTACCAATGAAAACCTGATAGAAAAAGTGGCTACAGCTTACTACCAAGTCTATCAAACACAGCAGAAACTGAAAACTGTGGAGACGAACCTAAACAGCACCACTAAAACCAGAGACATCATAGATGGGCTGTTCAAAAGTGGTCTAGCTAAAAAGATAGATTTAGATAGAACCAATGTAGCAGTGAACAATCTAAAAGCCTCTAAACAGCAGATTTTAGAAGTGCTACAACTGCAAGAACATTCCCTGAAATTCATGATAGGAATGGACATCAATAAATCCATTGTGATGCCAGAGGATACCTTTGATGCTACACCAGCACTTCTAGGAAATGAAGCAAGCGTGGAGAACAGAACAGAAATCAAAGTTATCAATAAACAGCTGGAACTCTTGGAGCTGGACAGAAAAGCTAAAAAAGCGGAATACTATCCTACTCTGGCGCTTTCAGGAAATTTTGGCTACACTGGTGTAGGGCAAAAATTCCCTTGGTTTAGTAAAGATGAACGCACATTTTACTACAGTGCAGCGAGCATCGGGCTAAGTCTAAACATCCCTGTTTTCAATGGGTTTTCTACAAGAGCCAAACTTCGCCAAGCCGATGTAAACATCAGAAAAGCTGAAGTGGAAAAAAGAGAAGCAGAACTGGCAATCAGCCTAGATATAGAAAACGCTAAAACTCAGATTAACAATAGTTTAATTACAATCAACACACAAAAAGAAAATGTAGATTTAGCGAAGAGTGTTTTGGAAAACACTCAAAACAACTATAAATACGGGCTTTCTACACTTACCGATTTATTGGACGCAGAAAAAGCCTACGCAGATGCACAGAACAACTATACCAATGCTCTGCTGGAATACAAAATAGCTGAAATAAAACTAATAAAATCAAGAGGAGAACTAAATACATTAACAAAATAAATTTAAATAAAAATGAAAAAAACAATCATAACAATCGCTTTACTCGGAGCTTCTATCGCTGGAATTGTCTTCGTTTTAAATAAAAATAAAGAAAAAAGTGAGCAGGCAACAGCCATCGTAGCAGAAAAAAACGCCAATGTAGCCGTAAGAGCGGACATCGTAGATTTCAGAAGCGTGAATACTCAATACGAAGCCAACGGAACTTTCCAAGCAAAGCAGGAAGTCGCTCTTTCTGCTGAAACTCAGGGTCGTGTAATTCGTGTTTTAGTAAACGAAGGAAGCCGTGTGGGCGCTGGGCAGGTTCTTGCCATCATCAAAGG
Organism: uncultured Flavobacteriaceae bacterium; assembly: GCA_963518955.1. GTDB lineage: Bacteria > Bacteroidota > Bacteroidia > Flavobacteriales > Weeksellaceae > JABCPE02. The sequence goes on from CAUQKI010000002.1 coordinate 137,771, forward strand.
CGAACAGCAGAATGTAAATGTACAAAATGCACAGGCGGTCTATAACAACGCCCTAGCCGAAGTGAAGCGTTTCGAAAGCGCTTATGCTACGGGAGGTGTGACCAAGCAGCAGCTTGACCAAGTTCGCCTCCAAGCGCAAACTGCTAAAAACAGCCTTCAAAGCGCACAGCTTAGCGCTTCTGATGTGAATGTAAGAGCTTCGTTTTCAGGAATTATTAACAAGAAAAATATAGAACCTGGTTCTTTCGTGGCGCCAGGGCAGCCTTTATTTGAAATCGTAAACATCGGCTCACTTAAATTAGAAGTAAAAGTGGATGAAAAGCACATCGGTTCTGTGAAAGTAGGACAGGCTGTGGAGGTTTCTTCTTCGGTTTATCCAGATGAAAAATATTCTGGTGTGGTGACCTTCGTTGCTCCAAAAGCTGATGCCAGCCTAAATTTCCCAGTAGAAGTGGAAATTAAAAATAATACCAACAACACCCTAAAAGCGGGAATGTACGGAACGGCATATTTCGGAGAGAAAGAAAACAGCCAAGTTCTGACCGTGCCGAGAACAGCCTTTGTGGGAAGTGTAAGCTCTAACCAAGTTTATGTCATCAAAAACGGAAAAGCAGAGCTGAAAACTATTTCCTCAGGAAGAAACTTCGGAGATTATATAGAAGTGCTTTCTGGATTATCAAAAGGCGACCAAGTAGTAACCACTGGACAAGTGAATCTTTCTGACCAAACTCCAGTAGAAATCATCAAATAAATTAGAAAATTATGAATTTACCTGAAATATCCATAAAGCGTCCGAGCATCATCCTCGTTCTCTTTATTATCCTTACCTTGGGAGGGATTTTCTCTTACAGCCTTCTCGGCTATGAGCTTATCCCAAAAATGGAGACCAACACCATCACTGTGCAGACAGTTTACCCTGGTGCCTCGCCTTCTGAGGTAGAAAATACCGTGACCAAAAAAATAGAGAATGCGGTATCTTCTATGGAAAATGTAAAAAAAATAGAAGCTAAATCCTTTGAAAGTTTGTCTCTGGTAGTCATTACCCTAAATACAGGAGCAGATGTAAACTACCTAATGACCGATGCCCAAAGGAAAATAAACGCCATCGTCAGCCAGTTGCCAGATGATGCCAAAACACCATCTTTGAATAAATTCTCTCTGGATGATGTACCGATTATGAACCTTTCGGTGACTTCCAAAATGTCTGAAAAAGAACTCTACGATCTTTTAGACAAAAAAATCCAGCCTATTTTTTCCCGTGTGAATGGAGTTGCACAGGTGACCATGGTGGGTGGTCAGGAGAAAGAAATCCAAGTGAACATTCACCCTGAAAAATTAGAAGGTTACGGGCTGTCTATCGCACAGGTTCAGCAGGTTATCGCAGCATCCAACTTGGACTTCCCAACAGGAAATGCGAAAACGAGAGAAAAACAGACCATCATCCGTCTAATGGGTAAAATAGGTTCTGTAGAAGAGATGAGAAGGTTGCCTATCACTACGCCTTCTGGAATGATGATTCGCCTTGGAGATATCGCAGATATACAGGATGGCGAGAAAGATGTAGAAAAAATCGCGAGAATCAACCAAAAAAATACCATCCTCTTACAGGTTACCAAGCAGTCTGATGCCAATGCCGTGGAGGTAAGTGAAGCCATCAAAAACACTATAAAAACCGTAGAAAAAGACTACGAAAAACAAGGAATAAAATTAGAAATAGCGAATGACACTACAGACTACACACTGAATGCCGCGAATAATGTGATTTTTGACTTGTTCCTAGCTATCGCTTTGGTAGGATTTATCATGCTATTCTTCCTACATAGTTTGAGAAACGCAGTGATTACGATGGTGGCGATTCCTCTTTCGTTGATTGCTACTTTCATTGGACTATATTTCATGGGATACACGCTGAACCTAATGTCCTTGCTTGGGCTTTCGCTGGTGGTAGGTATCTTGGTGGATGACGCCATTGTGGTTATTGAGAACATTCACCGCCACATGGAAATGGGTAAAAACAAGGTTCGTGCAGCTTATGATGGAGCTTCTGAGATTGGGTTTACCGTTACGGCGATTACTTTGGTTATTGTGGTGGTATTCCTTCCGATTGCTATGGCTACGGGACTTGTAGCGGATATCTTGGTACAGTTCTGCGTTACGGTAATGATTTCTACAATGCTATCCCTATTGGTATCTTTTACTATCGTGCCTTGGCTGTTCTCTAGAGTAGGAAAACTGGAACATATCAACGAAAATACTTTCTTCGGGAAAATAATTTTCGGTTTTGAAAACATGCTGAACAACTTTACCCAAAGCATTGGTAATTTGCTAAAATGGGCATTGCAATCAGTAAAAACAAAGTTAATAACATTAGGAGTTACTTTAGTTCTGTTCTTGGTTTCTACTATTGGTTTGTTCTCAATGGGCTACATCGGAGTGGATTTCTTCCCGAAAAGTGACAAAGGCGAGTTTTTGGTTCAGTTTGAATTAGAAAAAGATGCCTCTATCGAAAAAACTAACAAACTCACACAGCAGGCGGAGCAGTACATCAGCGCGATTCCTGATGTAGAAAAAATCATCACCACAGTAGGAAAGGCAGATGACGGGATGGCTTCCACTTCTGGAACGAAATACAAATCCCAAATCCAAGTTTTCTTGAAAAAAGATGGCAGTGTCAAAGAAAGTTCGGACATTTATTCAGCTAAACTAAAAAGAGAATTGGAGAAAAAAATCATCGGAGCGAAAATAAAAATCGTTCAGATGGGACTCATCGGAGCAGAGCAGTCGCCTATTAACCTGACTGTAACAGCAACTGACCTGAAAGATGCCTTGGAATTTGCAAAACAAGCAGCAAAACAACTGGAAAAAATCCCAGGAGCTTCCGAGGTGAAACTTTCCTCCGAAGATGGTAACCCAGAAATCAATGTAAAAGTGGATAGAGAAAAAATGACTTCTCTTGGACTGAACATTGCTTCTGTAGGACAAACGATGCAGATCGCTTTCTCTGGAAACACAGATTCTAAATATCGTGCTGGAGAGTATGAATATGATATCAACATCAGATATGACGAAATCGGAAGATCTTCCATCGATGATGTTAAAAACTTGAAATTTGTAAATGCTGCTGGACAAGTAGTTCGTTTGGAGCAGTTTGCAGACATCAGCTATGGTTCTGGACCTTCACTATTAGAGAGAAGAGACAAAACACCTTCTGTATCTGTCCAAGCAAAAGCTATCGGAAGACCTGCGGGAACTATCGCAGCTGAATGGGAACAGCAGTTCTCTAAAATTCAGAAAAAAGCTGGTGTAGAATACAGATGGGGAGGAAACATGGAAAACCAGCAGGAAGGTTTCGGTACATTAGGATTCGCTTTATTAGCGGCTATTGTCCTTATGTATTTGGTAATGGTGGCCCTGTATGACAGCTTTGCTACGCCGTTCATCGTGATTTTCTCTGTTCCGCTTTCGTTCATTGGGGCATTACTCCTCATGGCACTGACGAACCAGACGCTGAACATCTTCACCATCTTGGGGATTATCATGCTCATCGGTCTTGTTGCGAAAAATGCCATCATGCTTGTGGATTTTACAAACAATAGGAAAGCAGTAGGAGACAGCACCTTTGATGCTCTGGTAGCAGCCAACCAAGCTCGTCTTCGTCCTATCCTGATGACCACCATTGCCATGGTAGCAGGGATGATACCTATTGCGATAGCATCTGGAGATGGAGCGGATATGAACCGAGGGGTAGCGATAGTAATCATCGGAGGTCTGATGTCCTCACTATTCCTTACACTGATAGTGATTCCTGTGGTATATTCTATCTTTGACAGCCTCGAAAGAAGGTTTAGCAAAGGAGAAAAAACAGATTACGCCAAAGAAATGGTCGCAGACTATGAGGCAAATGCCGATTTCAAAGATGAATTTGCTTCAAAACAATAATTAATATTTTTTTCTTTTTCCCTTCAAAGTTTAGCTTTGGAGGGATTTTTATTTATATTTTTGAGAAAGATGATTTATTTTTTCTTTTTAACAAAGCAAAAAAACTAAATTTGCGAATATTTTGTAATATGAAAATCATAGACCGCTATATTATTAAAAAATATTTGGGAACGCTGGGCTTTATGCTGGCGCTGTTATCCATCATTGTGGTAATTATAGATGTACAGTCCAAAGCTCCCAGAATAGAAGGAAACGGCTTCACCGTGGGATATTTCCTAATTCATTTTTATCCGTTTTGGGTAGTCTATTTGGTGATTACCTTTATGTCTATTTTAGTTTTCGTTTCCATTATTTTCTTCACTTCACAAATGGCTAACAACACCGAAATCGTAGCCGTTATTAGTAGTGGAGCTAGTTTTCATAGATTTTCGCGCCCGTATTTTTATGTAGGAATTTTTCTGATGCTCCTCACCCTTGCTACCAATCATTTTATTCTTCCTTGGGCTAATGGAAAGAAAAACGAACTCATCATTTACACCTATAATAGCAGTAACAGGAATAAATACATAGACATCACGACCATCTCTGCACAGCTTTCGCAGACGGAATATATTTTTATCAATAGCTACCACCAGCTCAACCAAAGAGGCTCTGGCTACAAGTATCAAAAATTTGACAAAAAAGGGAAAATGGTTTATCAGCTCATCGCTACAGATGTGGCTTGGGACAAGAAAGACAAACTCTTTCGTCTAAGTAATTATCTGGAAAAAACCATTAATCCTGATGACACGGAAAAACTAAACAGCGGTAACGAAAAGACCCAAAGTTTTGGGCTCTCGCCAGAGGAATTATTCCCAAATGACCTAGAAGCGGAGAACAAAAACACTCCCGACCTTATAAAATTCATCGAGAGAGAAAAAATAAAAGGCAACAGCAACCTAAACACTTACCTAAACGAGCTTCACCAGCGTACCTCTATGCCTGTGTCTATCTTCATTTTGTCTATTTTGGCATTGTCGCTTTCTTCACAGAAACGAAGAGGAGGAATTGGGCAGAATCTGGCTGTGGGTATCTCACTGGCTTTCACATTCATTTTCTCTTTTGAGGTGCTAAAAGTTCTTTCTTCTAACCAAAGCCTTCCGCCGCTCCTTGCTATGTGGATTCCCAACATCATTTTCGGAGCTGTGGCCATACATTTGTATAGAAAAAGAGCAAATGAGTAATCAGTACAGGAGTTTTATTTCTTTATGATAAAACCTTTTCAGACCTTCATTTTCGAGGTCTATCCATAGATAACCTTGTTCATCTACTTTTTTTATTATGCCATTTTGTCTTATTTTATCCATTTCAAAAACAGAGACTTCATCTTTTTTAAATAAAAAATGATGATATTGGTCTAATATTTCTTCCGAAGAAACAGGCTCAAAAACTTTTTCTAAAAAAAATGCGTGCATTTCTTTTGTCCAGTTTTCTAAATCAAATTCCTCTTTCGTTTGGGTAATAATAGAGCCTGCTTTAGGAAGATTTTGAAAATTTCGCTGCAAAAGATTGAGTCCTATACCGACTATAAAATATACATTATTCCCAATCTTCTTTTTCTCAATGAGCATTCCTGACACTTTTTTGTGATGGATGATGATATCATTAGGCCACTTGACTTCTACTTTTGTTTCTGTCTTTTTGGCAATAAAATCGCGTAAAATGTTTGCGGTATGGAAATTGAATAAGTTATCCGACTGCGAAACTTCATTTTGCAGCAAAGCCATAGAAAAAGCCAAATTTTGGTTCGGTGCCGTATCCCAAGTGTTACCATACTGCCCTCTTCCTTTAGTTTGGTCAAAGGTGTAGAGTGTCAGTTCCCTGATGCCATCATGGCTTTTTAGCAAGTTGATAATCTCATCATTAGTAGATGAGCACTGCTGAATATAAAATAATGTATCCACTTCATAAATTTATGACGGATAAATATAAAAATATTTCTTTGATTTAAAGTAAAAAAGAATAAATTTGCAACTAATACAATATATATCTAAATGAGTATAAAATCAGAAAAACAACTTCTAATAAACACCATCATAGACAGTATCCAAGACACCAAGGGTGAGGATATTAGAATTTTGGATCTTACCAACATAGAAAATGCCGCTGCAGACTATTTCATCATCTGTAGCGCAAATTCAAACACACAGGTAAATGCTATCGCAGGAAATATCGAGAGAAGAGTAAGAAACGAGCTCAAAGAGCGCCCATGGCATACCGAGGGTGAAGAAAATGCACTTTGGGTTTTAGTGGATTACATCTCTGTGGTGGTGCATGTTTTCCAGAAACATATCCGCGAATACTATGACATAGAAGACCTTTGGAGTGATGCCAAAGTCACTGTGATAGAAAATCAAGACAATTTATTTAACTAAGAAAAATATATGTATGAACAAAGGATTTAATTGGTTCTATGTAGTCATTCTCATTGCATTGGGAATGCTCTTTTATCCGATGCTTAGCTCATCTTCTACGGTCAAATCGATAGATGAGGATACATTTTTCGGCCTAATGCAGCAAGGAAAAATAAAAGAGATAAAAGTATACCGAGACACACACAAAGCTGATATATTTTTAACTTCAGAGGCAAGAAAAAAAACTGAAGAACAAAAAGATATAATGCTTCCTTTTTCACAAGGAGCAAATCCTGATTTGGAATTATCCTATGGAGATTTAAAATACCTTCAGGAAAGATTTCATGAAATAAAAAAGACCAACCCTGAGATAAAATCGGTAATCAATTTTGGAGATTCTGGTTCTGCTATGAAGAGTACATTTATCTCCATGGCTATGTGGATTGGTTTTTCTGCCCTACTCTACTACTTCATTTTCAGAAGAATGGGTGGTGGTGGAGGTGGAAACGCCAGCAGTATGTTTAATATTGGGCGTTCCAAAGCCAAACTAATCAATGAAAAAGATGCAGTTGTCACTTTTAAAGATGTAGCAGGTCTGGAAGGAGCAAAAGAAGAGGTTCAAGAAGTGGTAGACTTTCTCAGAAATGCTGAAAAATACACTAAATTAGGTGGTAAAATCCCTAAAGGAGTGCTGCTGGTAGGCCCTCCAGGAACAGGGAAAACCCTTCTAGCAAAAGCCGTGGCAGGAGAAGCAAAAGTGCCTTTCTTCTCACTTTCAGGGTCTGATTTTGTGGAAATGTTCGTAGGTGTGGGAGCGTCTCGTGTGCGTGACCTATTTGCCCAAGCAAAGGCAAAATCTCCTGCAATTATATTTATCGATGAGATAGATGCTATCGGTAGAGCCAGAAGTAAAAGCAATTTCAGTGGAGCTAATGACGAGAGAGAAAACACCCTTAACCAGCTGCTTACAGAGATGGATGGTTTCGGAACGGATACCAATGTAATCGTGATGGCGGCTACCAACCGTGCTGATATCTTGGATAAGGCTCTTCTTAGAGCAGGAAGATTTGACAGAGAAATTTATGTAGACCTTCCTGAACTCCACGAAAGAAAAGAAATTTTTGAAGTTCATCTGAAGAAAATCAAACTTGATGATTCTGTAGATAAAGAATTTTTAGCAAAACAGACTCCTGGGTTTAGCGGTGCAGACATTGCGAATGTATGTAATGAGGCAGCCCTTATTGCAGCAAGAAACAGTCATGAAAGCGTTACTAAACAAGATTTCCTAGATGCTGTGGATAGAATCATCGGTGGTTTGGAAAAGAAAAGTTTGGCAATAAAACCTTCTGAAAAAAGAAGAGTTGCCATCCACGAAGCAGGGCACGCAACAATATCTTGGCTTACAGAACACGCCAATCCACTACTAAAAGTGACCATCGTTCCTAGAGGGCGTTCACTGGGTGCGGCTTGGTATCTTCCTGAGGAAAGACAGCTGACCACTACAGAACAACTATTGGATGAAATGTGTGCTACGCTAGGAGGGCGTGCTGCTGAGCAGGTGGTATATAATAATATCTCTACTGGAGCGCTTTCTGACTTGGAAAAAGTAACCAAAAGAGCCCAAGCTATGGTTACCATATATGGTCTAAATGACAAAATAGGAAATATTTCTTACTATGACAGTTCTGGACAGTCTGAGTATAACTTTGGGAAACCATATTCAGAGCATACAGCGAAGACCATAGATGAAGAAATATCCAAAATCGTTGAAAATCAATACCAAAGAGCCATCAGAATTTTAACTAAAAACAAAGAAAAGTTAGAGGCTCTAGCGGATAAACTTATTGAAAAAGAAGTGATTTTCAAGGAAGACTTGGAAAAAATCTTTGGAAAGAGAGCATGGGAACCAGAAGTTGCTGTAACTTCTAAAAAAGAGGAACAAAATCCTACTCCAGCAGAAAACCCAGCTCCCGTGATTGATAACACTCCAGAGGAAGAAAAACCTTCCGAAAATGATGAATTAAAATATTCTCAATCATAATTTAATCAAACCTCTCTATAAAATTAGAGAGGTTTTTTATTTACAAAAAAACAAGATTTATACTTTTTTACAAAATTCTTCGTTATTTGATTCAAATAATATCAATTTTATTCATCATTTCTTATATAAAATCTGTTTATTTTTTGATTTATTCAAAATTATTATTAACTTCGTAACCTAGTAGGATAATTTTTGTATTGTAATTGAGCTTTTTTAAAAACTTATTCGGTAAAATCTTCGGTGGCGAAGAAAAAAATAAATCTCCTCAAGGTCTCCTTGATTATGGAGATACTCTTAAACATGTCGATGTTGATTATAAATTCGCTCAGTTATTCACTCTCTCAGGAGGTGTTTTTAACTACTGCGGAAATGAAGCTGAAGCTCTTCCTATCCTTCATAAAATCATCGATTCTGAAAATATCACCTCTGTTTTCTGCTGTGATGAGGATTTACAGAAATTCTTAGACGCTACAAAAACTTCTTATACAAAATGTCTGGATAAACGAAATGATGCTGCATTTATCACTTGTGAATATTTGATTGCGTTTGATGCAAAAATCGTGCTTTCATGTGATAATATACTGCATTTTAGTAATCAGATGCTTCCCGAAAAAATCATCATCATGGCCAATGTTTCACAGATAGTGGAAGACCTCAGCGAGGCCATGTCAAGAATAAAACGGAAAAGCCACATTAAAAAAATAACATCAATAAGTGGAGGAAAATCAAATTTAGACAATCCAAACAAGAAATATCCAAAACTTTTCTTACTTTTGCTCGAAGATTAATTTTTTTAAATTTCTAATTTTGGATAAGAATTTAATTCAGCGTATTATTTCTGGAGCAGTGTATGGTCTGGTCATTTTTCTATGTACTACCCATTTCGGCTCCGTTTACTTAAAAGATTTCCTAAATATTGATGTAAAACAAGAGTACTTATACCTTTCTTTGATTTTATTTTTTGTGGTGGTAGGTGCTTGGGAAGCGATTAGAATAATGAAATTCGGTGAAGGCTGGTGGAAATGGATAGTTTTCCCAGTGGGATTCATCGTTTTTTATAGATTTGGGCTAAGATTCCTAAATCATGATTTTTATTTTATTTTTAATATTCAAGAGCTTTTGGGTATCGCCCTAGTTTTCATCGCTTCATTTACTTTATTTAAATACCCGAATGAACTTTATTATGACAATGGGAAACTGATATTCATCGTAATTTATGTGTTTCTCTCGTTTTCATTTGCATTAGGGCTTCCTATGTTTAATTATTCCGAAAAACATTTTGGCTGGGAGACTTTTGTCTTGTTTACGCTAATATGGAGCAGTGATGGTTTTGCGTATTTTGCTGGAAGAATGTTCGGAAAGCATAAAATGGCTCCGAAAATCAGCCCGAAAAAAACTTGGGAAGGTTTTGCTGGCGGAGTAATCTGCACTTTGATTTTAGGATTCTTCATTGAACAAAACATGCCTGAGCTGAGAGGAAACTGGATTCTCGTAGGACTTCTTGTTTCTATTTTTGCTCCACTTGGAGACTTGGTAGAAAGTCAACTGAAAAGAACTTTCGGCGTGAAAGACAGCGGAAACATCATCCCTGGGCATGGCGGTGTGCTGGACAGACTGGACAGCTTCATCCTATGTGCGCCTGTGGTATATTTATATTTTATTATAGAAAACTTAATTTAAATACATAAAATTATGACACTTCATAGAGAAGGAAAAGGGACTATTATCGTTTCTTTATTGGTTTTAACCTTGTTATCTGCCATTTCACACTTTTTTCTTGGTAGATATTCGGTATTGGTAACCCTGCCTTTACTTATTTTATTCTGCTTGATTGTTTGGTTTTTCCGTGTTCCAAACAGAAATATTTCAGAACACACGGACACTGTGGTGGCACCTGTTGATGGAAAAGTAGTGATGATAAAGGAAGTGGAAGAAGACGAAGTTTTGAAAACAAAATGCCTTCAGATTTCTATTTTCATGTCTCCTCTCAATGTGCATATATGCAGATATCCTGTGACAGGAAAAGTTTCCTACCGAAAATATCACGCTGGGAAATACCTGATGGCTTGGAATGAAAAATCATCCACAGAAAACGAAAGAACAACGATAGCTGTGGATACTCTGACTAATCAAAAAGTAGTATTCAGACAGATTGCAGGATATGTCGCAAGAAGAATCGTAATGTATTCAGAAGTGGGCGATGATGCCAAAGCTGGGCACGAGCTGGGCTTCATCAAATTCGGTTCTAGGATGGATGTTTTCTTGCCAATCGGCACAGAAGTTCTCTGCAAAATAGGAGACATTACCACAGGAGGTATCGATGTAATCGCAAAGCTAAAAAACGCATAAAAAAACTAAAGCTGCCAAATAATGGCAGCTTTTTTATATTCCTTCTTTTTCTACAATTTCCTTAAAATCTGATATTGTCTCTTCCAGAGATTTCAGATATTTTCCTCCAGCGGCATTGATATGTCCGCCGCCATTGAAATATTTTCTAGCGAACTGATTGACATCTACATCTTCTTTGGAACGGAAAGATATTTTGATAAAATCTTCATAAAGGTCTTCCATAAAGAATGCAGAAACCTTCACACCAGCGAGGCTCAGTCCATAATTTACAAAGCCATCTGTATCTCCCTTTTCAAAGCCAAATTCCTGCAATTCTGTTCTTTTAAGCCAAAGAACAACCACTTCATTATCTTTAACCAATTCTACTCGCCCTAAAATCAAGGAAAGCAGTTTCAGACGGCTCACCGTATTATTATCCCAAGTGTTAGAACTAATCTCGGCAGGATTTGCGCCTTTTTCTATTAAATTCGCGATAATTCTGTGTGTAGCCGCACTCGTGGAACGGTACCGAAAACCTCCCGTATCGGTCATTATCCCTGTATATAGACATTTTGCGGTGTTTTCATCTACTAAATTTTCCTGTCCCAGCGCTTCTATAAAATGATAAACCATCTGCGAAGTAGCAGGAATATTCGTATCAGAATAGACAAAATCAAACTCACCAGGCTGCTGGTGGTGGTCTATCAGGATTTTAACGGCTTTGGAATTGCTTACCCAGTCGCTTACCATTCCTATCCTCGTATAAGTATTAAAATCCAAGCAAAATACCACATCCGCAGCCTCTATCAGCTCTATGGCTTTTCTTTTTTTATACTCTGCGATAGTTATTTTTTTGGCTTCGGGCATCCATTTTAGAAACTTTGGGAAGTCGTTGGGAACGATGATTTCTGCCTCTACGCCTCTATTCCTAAGGAAATGCTTTAGCCCAAGACTACTCCCAATGGCATCTCCATCAGGATTATAATGGGTAACGATTACTATTTTTTCTTTTACTGAAATCAGATTTTCTATCTCTGACAAAGCCTCTTTACTAAACATAAACTGAATATTCTGTGAATATACTTGTGTGATTTTTTACAGACAATATGAAAAATTTAAATAATTTGTTATTATATTTCTTTTACAAACTTAATTGTATCCTTTAACTCTTCTTTATGAGGTTCAAGAGTTAATCTGTTTTCGAAAGAATGTAATAATTTAACAGCCTCATTTTTAGGATTTTGTTGATGTAATTCCTCTTTTACTCTATTATTTTCTTTAAACATTTTTAGAATTTGTTTTATTTGTTCTGTACTAACAGAATCAATAAAAGGCTTTAATATTGGTTGGCTTTCTGATTTTCCCCAATAATTTCCACACCATACAGATAATATTTCTTGATAAACAATTTCAAAAACGACAGAAGGAACCTTTATGCCTAATTGACATAAAAATTTACTAGCAGACTCTTCTTTACTCCAACCATACATAGTATTTTTAGCTTCCGCTAGTTTAGTTGATGCTTTTCTATAAATTTTTGCTCTTGTGCCTTCTGGAATATAGCTAACTCCATCTACTTTTATTAGCAATTCAAATATGGAAGTTTTAACATCTTTATTTTCATTTTCATCTTCATTTTCATTACTATTTATCATATATTCATGATATTTTATGCCTAATGTTTTTCTTGAATCATCATTTGCCTTTTCCCAAACAGCTGGAAATAAATTAAAAACATTAGTTTTAATCTGTTCATTACCTGTTGTTAGTAAATCTAATAGAAAACCAAATAAAGTTTTAATTTCTTGATTATTATAAGATTTTATTTGATCATCTAATGTTATAAGTTCTTCTGAGTTAAGTATTCTACTTTTTATGGGTTTAAAAACAGCAGATATAGAGTGTTTTGGTTCGGGTAAAGGTTGTTTAAATAAATTTTCTTCAAGCAATAGAACAAGAGCAATAACATCTTTTTCTTCTACTCTATTGTCTGAATCGTGAGCAGAAGAAGTATGATTTCTCATCCAATTAATCATTTCTAATGATTTTGCAGCTTTTGAATCTATTAACCCTATATCTTTTGCTCCTGAAATTAAAATAATATCATCTACATCACTCCATCTTTCAGCTATTGTACTTCCATTTATATCATATGTTTTTCTCCCTTGTTTATTCTTTACTGTAGAACTCCAAATTTCAGTTCCATATGCTTCCACTTTTCTCTTTAAGTTGGAAGTAGCTGCATTCCAAATAGCAAGTAAAGAATAACTATAAAAAACCTTGCTGAAATAAAGCTCTTGCCTCATTTATATATGTGTGTTCCTTTTCAGACAACATAGGGAAAGTCTCTTTTATTCCTATTTGTTCTAATATAATTTTTGGCAATATGTTAGTATTATTCATAAAGTATAATTTTTTAATATTAATCATTCAGTTTCAGCACCGCCATAAATGCAGACTGAGGAACTTCTACACGCCCAATTTGTTTCATTTTTTTCTTTCCTTCTTTCTGTTTTTCAAGGAGTTTTCTCTTACGAGAGATGTCACCACCATAACATTTTGCGGTTACATCTTTACGAAGGGCTTTTATAGTTTCTCGGGCGATTACTTTAGTTCCCAGAGCCGCCTGAACTGCGATATCAAACTGCTGTCTTGGTATCAGTTCGCGAAGTTTTTCGCACATTTTTTTACCAATGTTATAGGCATTGGAATCGTGTATCAGGGAAGAAAGCGCATCCACCATATCACCATTGATAAGGATATCCATTTTCACCAATTTAGATGGACGGAAACCGATTGGGTGATAGTCAAATGATGCATATCCTTTGGAAATAGACTTTAATCGGTCATAAAAATCAAACACCACCTCTGATAACGGCATATTGAAAATCAATTCCACTCGGTCAGAAGTCAAATAAGACTGGTTCACTATTTCGCCTCGTTTTTCTATACAAAGTGTCATCACAGCCCCCACGAAATCAGACTTGGTGATGATAGAAGCCTTTATATACGGCTCTTCCACTCTGTCCATCGTCGTAGGGTCCATCATCTCGGATGGGTTATTGATGAGGATAGGAACATCTGGTTCTTTCTTGGTGTAGCCGTGGTAAGATACATTGGGAACGGTAGTGATTACATTCATCCCAAATTCCCTGTCAAGGCGCTCCTGAACTATCTCCATATGAAGCATTCCAAGGAAACCACATCGGAAACCAAAGCCTAGTGCAGCCGAACTTTCCGCCTCGAAAACAAGCGAAGCATCATTCAGCCTTAGTTTTTCTAATGAAGCTCTAAGCTCCTCAAAGTCCTCTGATTCTATCGGATAAATCCCCGCAAATACCATCGGTTTTACCTCTTCGAAACCTTCTATCGGTGCAGGAGCAGGGTTTTCAGTGGAAGTAATAGTGTCCCCTACTTTCACCTCTCGGGCATCCTTTATCCCAGAAATGATGTAGCCTACATCTCCACATTTTATCTCTTGCTTAGGCGCTTGTTTTAGTTTTAGAGTTCCCACCTCATCGGCATCATAGGTGCGGTCAGTAGCCATAAATTTCACTTTCTGTCCTTTCTTGATGCTTCCATTTACCACTTTGAAATAAGCCTCAATTCCTCTAAATGGGTTAAACACAGAGTCAAAAATCAATGCCTGCAGCGGTGCATCTGGGTCGCCCTCTGGCGCTGGAATTCTCTCCACGATCTGCTCCAAAAGTTCTTTCACTCCTGCTCCTGTTTTTCCAGAAACACGGAGAACATCCTCTGGCTTACAGCCCAAAAGATTGACAATTTCATCTGTAACCTCCTCAGGATTTGCCGAAGGAAGGTCTATTTTATTCAAAATTGGAATAATTTCCAAATCGTTTTCTAATGCCAAATAAAGATTGGAAATAGTCTGAGCCTGAATGCTTTGTGCCGCATCTACAATCAGCAAAGCTCCTTCGCACGCCGCGATAGAACGCGAAACTTCATACGAGAAATCCACATGCCCAGGAGTATCGATAAGGTTAAGGACATATTTTTCGCCCTTGTATTCATAGTCCATCTGGATAGCGTGGGATTTTATGGTAATTCCTCGCTCCTTTTCCAAATCCATATCATCAAGAGTCTGCGCCTGCAACTCCCTCTGTGTCACTGTATTAGTATACTCCAAAAGTCGGTCTGCCAAGGTAGATTTACCGTGGTCAATATGTGCAATGATGCAAAAATTTCTTATATTTTTCATTTCAAAAATCAGTATCCTGCAAAGATAACAAAAAAGAGACTGAAAAAATCAATCTCTTTTGGTATAAATTATTATTCTTCTAACATATAATAGCCTGTAAGATGGTCTATATAATATTTGGATTTTTCTTTGGCTTGTTCTTTTTTAGCTTTATTACTTGCTATGATTCCATCTATTGCACCACCTAATGCTCCAAACATAAAACCATAAACCATTTGTGTCTGTGGAGGAAAAAGGGAAGCATGATTAGACATTATATAATAACCTTTACTATCTTTCTCCATTTCTACAAAGCCTACAAGAGTATTTTTATAGGCTTTCCCATCAGCAACATAGATGTTAATCTGTCTCGCTGGAATTCTTGTTTTGTCTTCTTTTACTGCCCTAAGAACCTCTCCTTTTTCATTTTTTACAATAGTGAAGTGCCCTTCTTCTGGCGTCTGTCTAAAAAATGAATAATAACTTTTATAAATCCCATCCTTTAATGTAGTTTCTGCAAAGGCTGGCATATTTTGTTTCATTACTTCTTCATAATTAGCAAGATTTTCCTGCGAAAGTTCTTCTTTCCAAGGAACAATTTTGTATGATTTTTTTATTACATTTCCGAGAAGAGCAGGAATAGCACGAACCAAAGCATTTGAATTTCCTTGGTCAAAAAGTACCGTATCCACTTTAGAGATATAATGAAATTTATCTGCTTTTTTTGCGAATACTCCTGCAGAAACCTCCAATTTGTTCTGAGCATCTTCTTGTGAAATATTTAGTTTCTTCAAAACCAAATACAGTTCATCTTTTCCTTTAGTTTCATTATACTTTTCAAACCATTCTTTCACAGCTTGTTTTTCTTCTTTTTGAAAAACTACTTTAGATTCTTTTCCTGAAGAATTTTTTTTAATCTGACCCACTTCTTTATTCTCTCTCAAATCCAATAAACTCAGACTTTTTGTAGATTTCATAGGGTCTTGAATATTAACATTTAGTTTGATTTCCTCTATGTTTTGCCCAAAAACAAGATTTAAACAGAACATGGACAATGATAAAAATACTGCTCTCATAAATATTTATTTTCTCGCGAAGATAAATAATAAATCTCAAGTATAAACTAAAAAAAGACTGAAAAATATCAGTCTTTTGTGTATAAATTTATTTAGTCTTATGTTTGTCTTTATCGTGTTTATGCTTAAAGGAATTCTTGATATCTTTCTCTATTTTATAAATTTTCAAAACCTGCTGTGGAGAAAGGTGTTCCAGTAATTTTTTGGAATAAAATTTTCTGTTATCCAAAACCTTTTGAGCAACTTCAAAACCAAGATTTATCTTTCTTAAAGCCTCTTCATCGGTCAGGTTTTTATGAGTATCCTCTGGCTTAAAGTTTTTTATAATATCGCCTTTAGCAGTGAAATATTCGCTGAGAACCTTCTCTACTGCTTCTTTTTTCTCACCAGAAAGCTCTAATTCTTTAGTGATTTTATTGATATTCAACTGCTGAATAAAAGCCATCTTCTCCTCATGGGTCATTTTTTCAAAATGATGAATATGGTTTTTCTTGTCCTCATGGTGTTTCTCATGGTGTTTTTCGTGAGATTTACCATGATGTTTCTGCGCAGAAACCAGCATTCCAAAAGATATAGCTAATAAGAAAAATATTTTTTTCATTTTCAATGTTTTTAATTAATATAAATCTAAAAAGGCGTCTTGTTCATAATTAGTGGCTAACTCCTGAAGTTCCTCTTCGCTCATGACATTGAGAACCTCTTCCATTTTGAGTTTTGTAGAAAGATTTTTCACTTTCTGCTCGGAAACAGCATCTAAACTTTGCCCTGCGAAAGATGTTTTTGATTCTGTATAGGGTTGATTCTCTACCGCTTCTTGATTTACAATATCTGTTTGAGGTTCAGTATTTTGCTCTTGATTCGGAGTGGAAACATTTTCATTCTGAACCATCTGAGGGTTTTGTGTTACTTCCACATTTTTATTCTTAAAATTCACAAAAAACGAAATCCCAAAAACCACCGCTATCGCAGCCGCAGAAGCCCACGCTGGGTTTATTTTAAACCTTTTCACCGGCTGTTTTTCTGCCCTTGCCGTTTTATCCAAAACTTTTTCCTGCATTTCCTCGAAAAAGTTTTCTGGCAGTTCAGGCGTTTTTCGCTCCCATTTTTCTATATCTATTTTTTTCATTTTTAAAATTCTTCGCTATGGTCTAAAATATACTGTTCTATTTTGCTTTTCGCATAGTGATAGTTGGTTTTCAGCGTACTTACTGACATATCCAAAATCTTGCTAATTTCCTCATACGGCAGGTCATCATAATACCTCAGCGTAAAAACCATCCGTTGTTTCTCTGGTAGTTTTTGTATCGCATCTTGTAGTAAAAGCTCTATCTCATCTGCATTTCTTCCGCTATTTTCTGCTTTTTGGTTTTCTAGATAAATATCTGCATCCTGCTCCGTTTTCTGCATTTTTTTCACCTTGTTCAGATATTGGAGAGCCTCGTTAGACGCTATCCTGTAGAGCCATGTGTAGAGCTGACTGTCTTTCTTGAATTGCGAAAAATTCTGATAGACTTTGATAAAGGTTTCCTGCAAAACATCCTTTGCGGCATCTTCATCATCGACCAGCCTACGAATATGCCAATACAACCGACTCTGATATGCATTCATCATCATACGAAGTCCTTTTTCTTGACTTTCAGGACTCTGCATAAGATGGATAATATCTTCATCTTTTACCTTCATTGGGTTCTTCTATTTGTTTGATGATTTTTTTTGCAAAAGGTTAAATCTAAATTAAAAAAAATTTAAATATAACTGACAGTTATAACAACGAAAAAATGTCCAAAAGATAGATTCTTTCAGACACTATTATTTATTTTCAGAAGACAGATTATCTTTTAGCTCTTGCTTCGCTAACTGTCAATCTTTTTCTTCCTTTTGCTCTTCTTGCAGCTAAAACTCTTCTACCATTAGGTGTAGACATTCTTTCTCTAAACCCATGTTTGTTTCTTCTCTTTCTTTCTGATGGTTGGAATGTTCTTTTCATTTTATATACTTTTTCTTGTAAGAGGTAGCATTACTGCTCCATTACTTTTTAAACTTAAAATTATTCTCCCTTTTGAGACTGCAAAGATAATTATTTTTTTCTACTAAGCAAGAAGATTTTTATTTTATTTTATGAAAATTTTCCACGACAAAGAAAATTCAGTAATGTTCACTTTCATACACAACGATATACAAACAAAAAAAATCACAAATCCTTCACATTCAGATACAGCATCATAGAGAAAAGAACTGCTGCCATCACATCTATTATTTGGATGTTTTTAGTTTTGTAGCCTCTGATTATTTTATGAATAGACACCACTAATCCGATGGAAAACAAAATTATTTTAATTATCATGAAGTTCATTTTAGATTTTTTAGCGTTCCACAATATTACAAAAAATAAGATTTACCCTTTTGGATAAATCTTATTTTAGTTGATGATATTTTAGTTTCGCTTCCAGTCAGCGTTTCTTGATGTGTCAGCTTTTTTCACACCATTGCTGATGTTATAAGCCAGTCCAAGTCCAAGGGTCTGTTTTAGCTGAACTTTTCTGATTTGGTTGTGGTCATACACTAGATCCAGCGTGATGTTAGACGAAATATACTTGTTGATTTTCAAATTAAGAATTCCGCTGTATCCCATTGCTATTCTTTCTGGGTGGTCTAGATAGTTAGAGAACAACCATGCTTTGTTTGTCAAGTGGATGTTTTCCATCAATTTTACTTTATAAGAAGCAT
This sequence comes from uncultured Flavobacteriaceae bacterium, assembly GCA_963518955.1. GTDB lineage: Bacteria > Bacteroidota > Bacteroidia > Flavobacteriales > Weeksellaceae > JABCPE02. The sequence goes on from CAUQKI010000002.1 coordinate 156,473, forward strand.
CTGCGTAGAACCCGAACTGGAACAGCATGCTGTCTCCATCGTTTTTAAGTCCGTAGTTTCCTTTGTATTGTAAATCTTTGTCTAAAACAAAAGTCATTCTTGCGTTAGCAGGTCTCAAAGTAAGCGTGAAATCCTCATTCGGTTTATAAGTAAAACCAGCCCCGATATTCAAGTAACCTGGCGCCATAAAGCTAGATATTTTCGCAGCGCTTGGGTTATTTCCATCAGCATATCCACTATCAAACTGAGAAAGAAAGCTCGCTCCAACAGATACATACCAATTTTTAGAGATAGCTCTACCGTAGTTCGTGCTGATGTTGATATTATCCTGTGTTTTTCTGTTTCCTAATCCTTGGGTATTATTTCTTCCGTATCCTAGGATAATGTTATTTTCCCAAAGGTCTTTGTCTTTTTGGTAAGTGAAATTGTAGTTCACTCCTACTAGCCAACCCAAGTTATTAGCTCCACCGCCTACCCAGTTAGAGAATGCCGCTTGGTTTAGCATCAATGTGTTTTGTCCTTCTATAGACCAGTTTTTTTTCGGTGGTTCTGGCTCTGCCACTTTTTCTTCTACCACTGCAGCCACAGAATCTGCAACTACTTCATTTTCTTGTGCAAATGCATTTCCGAATGCAAGTGCTAAAATAACTAATGATAATTTCTTCATCTCTAATAAAAATTAATTGGGCGCAAAAGTATAAAAATAAATTTTAATCCCAATTTTTTTCTTCTCTATCTATTTCATAGACAAAAAAAACCGTATTTTCTACGAAGAGAATTCTCGTTATTCAACCGTTATCTTGACTGGCACATAATACTTACTTCTAACTTTTTCCCCCTTTACTTCAGCAGGAATCCATTTGGTTTGTATGGATTTTACTGCTCTTTCTATCTCTTCATTAAAAGATTGATTTTCTCCTTTTGCTGAAATATTAGATAATGCCCCATCTATCTCCACGGTAAATGCTAAATTCGCTGTCAGTGTAATGTCAGGTGCAACATTAGTCTTCTTAATCTTCTCTTGAACCTCCATAGGTAAATGCTCATATTGATTTATTTTATTTGGGTCAATGATTGATATTAACAACCTCTGAAATCCATAGGTTCCACCTTCTGGGAAATCAACATCTATATCTGAATCTCTTACTTTTTCTATTTCTTTTGTCGGCTGGGGTTTAGGCGTTTCCTGTGCAAAAGCCATTCCAAAAAATAAAATAGTTACTAAAATAGGTAATTTTAAAAATCTCATATATTAATATTTTCCCCAAAGATAAGACATTTGTCTCAAATATTTTTTCTGTTTAATTATTAAAACCATTGGAATTTTATTTGTCATTAAACCAAAAATTAACTCATTACATAGGATTTTCTTATCTTTGCCCATTCAAAATTAAATAATGGCAAATAGTTTAATACCAAAGTTACAGGCAATCAAACAAAGATATAATGAAGTAGCGGATCTCATCATCCAGCCAGATGTAATCTCTGACCAAAAAAGATATTCTTCTCTTAACAAAGAATACAGCGATTTGGGAAAAGTGGTGGCTGTTTTTGACCAATACATGAACGCCAAAAATTCCATAGAAGAAGCCGATGAAATCATCGCCACAGAATCTGATAAGGATATGATAGATTTGGCTAAAATGGAGAAGCAGGAAAGTCTGGCGCTTATCCCAAAATTAGAAGAAGACTTGAAAATCCTTCTCATCCCGAAAGACCCAGCAGATGACAAGAATGTCATGGTGGAACTCCGCGCGGGAACGGGCGGTGACGAGGCTGCTATTTTCGTGGAAGATGTGTATAGAATGTACACAATGTATTTCAAGTCAAAAGGCTGGAGACACGAAGTTACCGACTACAACGAGGCCGCAAAAGGCTACAAAGAACTTATCATGAGAGTAGAGGGCGAAGGCGTGTATGGAATCATGAAGTTTGAATCTGGTGTTCACCGTGTTCAGCGTGTTCCAGAGACCGAGTCCCAAGGGCGAGTGCATACCTCTGCGATTACTGTAGCTGTACTACCAGAAGCAGAAGAAGTAGATGTGGAAATCAATCCAGCTGATATAGAAATGCAAACTTCGCGTTCAGGAGGAGCAGGAGGACAGAATGTAAACAAGGTAGAAACCAAAGTACAGCTGACTCACAAACCTACGGGAATAGTGGTGGTTTGTCAGCAGGCTCGTTCTCAGTTGGCCAACAGAGAATTAGCAATGGAAATGCTCCGTACAAAACTCTACGATATAGAACTGCAAAAAGTACAAGGAGACATCGCCGCTCAGAGAAAAACCATGGTTTCTACAGGAGACCGTTCCGCGAAAATTAGAACTTATAACTATCCTCAAGGGCGTGTGACTGACCATAGAATCAATAAGTCTATTTATAACCTAGATGCCTTTATGAACGGAGATATAGAAGAAATGCTAGAAGCCCTAATCATGGCAGAAAACGCCGAAAAGATGAAAGGAGAAGATTAAAAATAAAAGCAGTCCATAAACGACTGCTTTTTTTGTTTTAATTTTTAAAGACTATTACTCATCATCATCAGAAGTGGAAAGACTACTGTAGGTATTTTCCTCTATTTTCATCTTTTTGTTCCCTTCAAATCTCGCTCCTTCATGGATAACGAACGAAGCCGAGATGATGTTAGCATATACTCGTCCATTTTCGCCAATCTCTACTCTATCCGCAGAGATATCTCCTTTGATTTCTCCATCGATGAAGATAGAATCTGCTACGATATTTCCATTAACTTTCCCTGTCTTACCTATGTGCAGGGTGTTTTCACATTTCACATCTCCTTCGAAGAAGCCTTCTATCTGCGTCATAGCGCTAGTTTCTATCACTCCTTTGAAGTGGGTTTCTGGAGCGATTACATTTACTCCTTTTGATGATACATTCACACTCATTTCGTTTGATTTTTTCCCATTATTGTTAGAAAAGATTCCCATTGTACATTTTTTTCATTGTTAAACACTATATTAAAATTACTCTTGTCCCAATTTATAAAATTTTCTGGTTCCACCTGTACATCATCATACAAAACTTCATAATGAAGATGCGGCCCTGTGGAATTACCCGAGTTTCCACCCGCGGCTATCACTTTTCCTTTTCCTACAATTTCACCTACCGTTACATAAATCCTATCCAAATGAGCATAAAGGGTCTTAAAACCAAATGCATGCTCTATGATAACTGTATTTCCATAACCTCCTTTTTCTCCTGCAAAAGCAATTTTCCCCATGGCTGGCGCGATGACATCATCTCCTGTATTCAGCCTCAAATCCACTCCATTGTGATGTTTTACCCCTCCGCTTATAGGATGCGTTCTATTCCCAAAATTACTTGTCACTTCCAGTTCCCTCAGTAGAGGATTTCCACTTGGGATGATGTTCAGCATCAGGTTTTTTCTTTCCTCAGGAAGATTATTTATATTATCTAAAGTTAAATTTTGTAGTTCTTTTAGCTCCTCTGCTTTTTGTTTCTGCTCTGCAAGATATTTTTTACTAAGCGTTACTAGTTCCTCATTTTTGGAAAGATAATACTGAAACTCCAGATACTGCTGGGATAAAAACCCTATCGCTCCTGCCATCACCAAAAATACAAAACCTAAAAGATATGGGCGTAGTTTTTTTAGTTTTTCTTTCCGAAGGTTGGTTTGTTTTATATAGTATTTAGATTTATCATCATCTATTTCTATAACTATTTTATGCTCTATGTTTTCTTTAACCTTCAAAGGAACTTTTTTCTGTCTTTTCATACATTCCAGAATTTCATTCCTTTTTCTTTCTTTTACAATGTTGAATATGTCTAATTTGTTTCCTACTTTTTCTTTCATTGTTTATTAAAATTTATTTTAGCATAAAACAAACCTCCTTCAAAAAATTAACTCATTTTTAATCTCAATATAACTTTTACCATCCGCCGCTGGCTCCTCCACCGCCGAATGTACCTCCGCCTCCAAAACCGCCGAAGCCTCCACCAGAACTTCCCCCACCAGAAGATGGGAAGCCCCAAAATGTCCCAGGGAAACTGCTTCGCCCCCTGCGGGAAATAATAACATCATCAAAACTATTATATCCGCCGCCTCGTCCGCCACCGCCTTTGTCACCATATTTGATTAAAATTATCATTATTACGATAAAGGCAACAAAAATCAAAACAGCCACCATTGCAAAATCTCCTTCTTCTTTTTTCTTTTTCTGTGGTTTAAATTTCCCTTGTGTAGCTTCCATCAGGGCGTTTACCCCTTCATCTATTCCTTCATACCATTTCCCTTGCTTGAACTTGGGAATGATAAGATAATCTATAATCTGCCCAGCAACAGAGGCTGTCAGGTATTTTTCCACAGCCCTTCCCTGCTGTATGGAAATTTGTCTGTCTTCGGTAGCAATCAGAAAAACAACTCCATTGTCCACTCCCTTTTTTCCAATTCCCCAAGTCTGCCCAAATCTGGTAGCGAGAAAGTTAATATCCTCTCCTTTGGTGGAAGGGATGATAACCACCTCTATTTCCGTAGATGTGCTATCCTCAAATTTTATCAGTTTCTGGTTCAGCAGTTCCTTTTCCTCCGAAGAAAGAAGTCCCGCCTCATCATACACAGGATAAAGCACTTTTGGTTTCTCAGGGATAGTATACTGAGCTGAAAGCCAGCCTCCTATACTAATAAATAAAACCCATATGAAATTTCTAAGAAAATGTAATCTCATCTGGTAATTCATTTGGGTTTTCCTCACCGACAGGAAAATACTTTTTCAGTTCTATTCCTGTCGCTAAAATTCCATTTTTCAATCCTTGCAAATAGTCACCTTTCGCAAAATCTGCCACCATCTCAGCATGAATTTTATCCCAAAAACTCTGGTATACTTTCTCATGGATGCCTTTGTCTCCGATGATGCTCAGATATTTTTGAGCAAAATTAACATGAAAAAGGACTGCATTTCTATCCTTGGTTTCATGCATCTGCAACTTTTCAAAAACCTCCCATGCCACACGCTCACTCTCCTGCTCTGTGGAAGAATCTATATGCACACGAATCTCCCCTGTGGAGTGGTTTTCCGCAGTTTTTATAGCTTCCACCAAAGCCGAAACATCAGTATCTGAGAGATGATTCATCTTTTTTAGTCTTTAAATACCTCTGGTGCTTTAGAAGCTCCTTCGTCAGCTTTGAAATAAGGTTTTGCTTTAAATTTAGAAAACATTGCAACTATCAGACTTGTAGGGAAAGTTTCTACTTTATTATTAAATGCTGTCACAGCATCATTATAATAAACTGTTTCCGTTCTTATGCTGTTCTCTATGGCAATATATTCTCTTTGGAAATTGATATATTGCTGGTCAGCCTTTAAGTCTGGGTATTGCTCTACTACCATCATCAATCTACCTAATGAACTGCTCAGTTCCCCTTGTGCTTTCTGGAACTTCGCCATGTCTTCTTCCGTCATATTGGTAGGGTCTATAGTAATTTGGGTAGCTTTAGACCTTGCCTCTACTACTTTAGTCAATGTTTCCTGCTCGAATTTCGCATAAGATTTTACTGTATTTTGTAGATTTGGAATTAGGTTTGCTCTTTTTTGATAAACTGTCTCTACATTAGACCATTTATTGAGAACATTATTATTCTCTTGCACTAGACCATTGTATTTCCCTACTCCCCAAAATCCTATCACAGCAACAAGCACAATGATGATGATAAGTCCCACTAATCCTATTCCAAAACACCCTTTGTTGTTCATTGTTTTTCTTAATTTATTTGGTTAAACAGATATCAAAGTTACAAAAAAATTATAATATCACATATATGACCTGATTTTCTGTAAAATAATCTCAGATGCATTAGGCTGAGAATTTACAAAATCCCTTGCTTTTTCAGACATTTCTTGCAGGCGTGTTTTATCTTTCAGTAGTTGCACAATAAATTCCGAAGCCTCTTTTTCGTTCTCAAAAGATTTCCCTCCATTGGCGCTGATGAGGTTGTCCGCTTCTGGATTTTTTTTGTAATGATTTCCAAATATCACGGGCACGCCGAAAGTAGCCGCCTCTAAAATATTATGCAGCCCCTTGTCATGAAAACCACCTCCCACAACCGCTAAATCAGCATATGAATAAATTTTAGAAAGAAGCCCTATGCTGTCTATTATCAGGATTTTGGCTAATTTTTCTTGTGCATTTTTGGTTTTCCATTCAGAATATTTCAATATTTGTTTTTCGTTCTGAAACTCAATATTTCGCTTAATATCATGCGGTGCAATGATGATTTTAGCCTCTATTTTATCGGCGATTTCATCAGCGATTTTTTCTTCTGATTTCCAAGAACTTCCAAAAACCACAAGCGGCTTATCTCCTTTGAATTCTTGGATAAATTCCACAAAATTATCCCGATGCTGTATCTGCTTTACTCGGTCAAAACGGGTATCTCCAGAAATGGAAGACTGGACCAAACCTATATTTTTGGCAAGCTGCTCCGAGCGTGGCGTCTGATGAAAAAACCAATCCACATTTTTTTTCAGCTCGTTTACGAACCACTTCCCATAAGGTTTAAAAAAAATCTGCTTTTCATAAAACAATGCCGAAACCACAAAAATTTTCGTTCCCTTTCTGTGCAGTTCACGAAGAAGATGATACCAAAAATCGTATTTTATGGTAAAGAAAATTTTGGTGTCAAACTGGGAAATAAACTCCTGAATTGTAGATTTTTTGTCAAACGGAAGATAGCACACTACATCAGCGATATGCTGTTTTTTGACTACATTTTCGTAGCCAGACGGAGAAAAAAAGGTTACTAAAATTTTATAATCTGGGTGTTCATTTTTTAGTTTTTCTAAAACAGGAAGCCCCTGCTCATACTCCCCAAGACTTGCCGAGTGCATCCATATCACTTTCTGATTTTTCAGATTTTCCTGAACTATTTTCAGGCTTTCTTTTCGTCCATCCACTCCTTTTTTGGCTTTTTCATTAAACCATGAAAAAACTTTTAATCCAAAAGAAAGCAGACAAATAAAAAGGTTATAAAAAATCATTTCTTATGGGTTTGGGCAAATTCTTTTCACAAATCTCAGTTTGTGCGTGTGTTTGTTTTGGTCTTTGTTAAAAATCCCTATGCAGTCCAGATCATCTATTCGCACTTTTCCGTGAGCGTGGATGATTTTCTGATTTTCCAGCATGATTCCCACATGGATGATTCTGCCTTCTTCATTCTCAAAAAACGCCAAATCGCCAACTTCAGCTTCTTCAACAAAATCCAAAACCTCTCCCACTTCAGCCTGCTGATACGCATCACGCGGAAGCTGGACACCATTCACCTTATAAACAATCTGGGTAAAACCACTGCAATCTATCCCAAAAAAACTTCTCCCACCCCACAGATAGGGAATATTCAGGAATTCTAAGGCTGTTTTTTCAAGGTTTTCTTTATCAAAGCTGGATTTTGTATCTTCTTGATTATCTGACTCTATTTCAGAACCTATGGAAAGGAGTGTTTTTTCTCCATCATGCTGATAATTTATAAAATTCTCCGTGACAGTTTTTGTTTTTCTTTTGATAAAATCTGCATCAGAAATCGGTGAAACCTGCTTGGTATCCACCCAGCCTTCATATCCATCAAAATGAATTTTTATCTTTGTCCAGTTTTTATCCACTTCTAAAATATCACAGCTCTCCCCAAACAAAAGCTGAGTCACAATTTCGGCTCTGTCCGAGTTTTCCGCCCTCACAGGAACTACTGACACACTGGCAATGGCTTTCATTATCATAATTTTTTATTTATCACTAAACTCACCTTCTAAAATATTATTTCTTTCTGATAAGATTTATTCCATCTCGCAAAGGTAGTATAAGATTTTCAAAATCATCATCTTTGGAGACTATTTCGTTTAGTTCTTTTATTTTTTTGGTCATTTTGCTCTTTGGATTTTCCTCTAAAACTTTGCCATACCAAAGAACATTATCAAACAGCACCACTCCGCCGCTTCTGAGTCTGGGTTTTATCAGATTGAGGTAATCCACATACGCCGCCTTGTTCCCATCTATAAAAACCAAATCATACATTTCATCCGTGTTTTGAAGAAACTCTCTTCCATCTTGAAGACAAAAATTTATTTTCTCTGCAAAATCACTTTCTGCAAAATATTTCTTGGGCAGATAGGACAATTCTTCATTGATATCCAATGTAGTAATTTTTCCATTTTCAGCCAATCCCTCAGCCAGACAAAGCGTGGCATAACCCGTGAAAGTCCCTATTTCTAAAACATTTTTAGGCGACAAAAGTTTAGAAATAATCGCCAGAAAACGCCCCTGCTGCTTCCCTGAAATCATATGCGGCTGCTCTGTCACACGATAGGTTTCCTCTCTCAATCTTGCCAAAATTTCTGGTTCCTGAGAGCAGTATTTCTCCAAATAATCATCCATTTCTGGACTCAACTCACTAAAAAAACTCATTCCTCTGATGATTTATGCGTCAAAAATAAAAAAACCTTAGAGATTTCTAAGGTTTTTCTGAATTTTAATTTTACTATTTTTTCACAGGAGCTACATCCATAAGCTGCATGAATTCCTCCAGCTTCGGCATGATGATAATCTCCGTTCTTCTGTTTTCCGCTCTACCAGAAACACTCATATTAGTAGATTTAGGGTTATATTCACTTCTACCACCAGCTGTTATTCTTGATGGATTTACCCCAAATTTAGTTTGTAGAATTTTCGCTATCGCAGTCGCTCTAAGGGCTGATAAATCCCAGTTGTCTCTTGGTAAATTAGATGAATTTAACGGCACATTATCCGTATTTCCTTCTATCAAAACAGAGTATTTATCGTAGTCGTTAATTACTTTTGCTACTTTTCCTAACACTTCTTGTGCAGCAGGAAGAACATTGTAATCTCCTGTTTTGTAAAGCATTTTATCAGAAAGTGAAATCATCACCACTCCTTTCAATACTTTTACTTCTACATCTTTATCAGCTACATTGTCCAGTGAACGCTTCATTTTATTAGATAAAGCCAAATTCAAGCTGTCATTTCTAAATTTAGCATTTGTAAGCTGTTTGATATAAGCGTTAGAAGCATTGATTTCTCCTACCAGTTTATCGATATTAGAGGAAGATTTACCTGTATTAGACAAACATGCATCTAGGGAAGATTTTAGAGATGCGCTTTGTTCTTTTAATAAGTTATTTTCGCTAAGCAAACCAGCATTTTTAGCCTTTAAATCTTGGATTTCTCTCTGTCTTTCAGCTACATTCTCTATTGCTTGTTTATAGTTGCTATTAAGTATATCATACTGTTTTTTACTAACACAAGATGTCGCTGTAAGTGCCACCGTACCGATGACAAACATTTTCATTAATTTCATATCATCAAAATATTTAAATTACGCTGCCCAAAGGTAACAATTTTATTTGATATAACGGACTTTATCTCTATTTATTGTTATTTTTATTACTTTTGTCTTATGCTTAGTCTTGATTCTTTTAATGAAGAAATAAACAAAATCACTAGAGATTTCACACAAAAGAAAATCCTCCTCGCGGTAAGTGGAGGTACTGATTCTATGGTAATGCTAGATCTTTTCCGAAAGAGAAGCGCAGAGCAATCGGACTTTATGATTTCGGCAGCGCATATCAACTACAAGCTGCGCGGTGAAGACTCTGATTTAGACCAAAAAATAGTAGAAGACTACTGTGAAAAGCACGAAATTCCGCTGTCCGTTTATTCCGTTTCAGAAAAGGACAACAAGCCCGAAAACGGTTCTATACAGCTCTGGGCAAGAGAACTGAGATACCGTTTTTTTCATCAAATTTGTGAAGAAAACAGCATAAATTTCATAGCAACTGCCCACCATCTGAATGACCAGCTGGAAACCTTTTTCATCAACCTGATGCGTGGAAGCGGTCTGAAAGGACTGAGCGGCATCCCAGCAAACGAAAACAAAATTCTGCGTCCGCTTTTGGCTTTCACAAAAGAGGAAATATATGATTTTGCGGAGAAAAATTCGGTGCCTTTCCGTGAGGATATTTCTAACAAAAAAAATGATTATTTAAGAAACAAAATCAGAAACCTCATCGTTCCAGAGTTGGTAAAAACGGATTCTAATTTTATTCAAAATTTTAGCAAAAGCCTCAATATAATCCAGCAAAGCAGTGATTTCATCAAACAAAAAGCCGAAGAATTCATTGCTGAAAACGGAACTAAAACGGGCAATTATCTGAGTTTCAACAAAGAGAAACTGGCTGATGCACAGAATATAATAAAATTTGAGATTCTGAATAAATTTGGATTCGGCAGCGAGACAGAAATTCAAAAAATATTTTCAGCCGAAACGGGAAAGGTATTTTTCAGCAAAGATTTTTCGCTAAAAATAGATTACACAGAAATCATTATCAGTCCTAAAAACGAAGAAAAAGAAAACGAATTTCCCAGCGAAATCAGTTTCTCCGAAACAGAAAAATTCTACAAAATAGAGGATTTCAGAATCCAAAATTCTAAACCTTGGCTTTTCAATAAAGAGAAGGTTTTTCCTCCCTTTGAGCTGAGAAAACCCAAAGAAGGAGATATTTTTCAACCAAAAGGAATGTTTGGAAAAAAGAAAATATCCAAATTCCTAAAAGATGAAAAAATATCCAGCCTTGACCGCGAAAAAATCGGTGTCCTCTGCGACACCAAAGGACAGATTTTAGGCGTATTTCCTCTGCGGCAGGACGGGAGATTTATATGATAAAAGCATGATTCCTCAGTCTATATGATATTCTTTTTTCAAGATTTCTATGAACTCTTCCTTGGTTACACCTTTCTGGGAATCAAATTTCATTTTGATAAAAGCATCATCTATTTGGTATTTATTTCCTTGATAAAGCGAATCCAAAAAATGCTGAAAAGAATACTGCTCCACTTCTATTTTATAAATTTTCCCTTGAAGGCTGTCTATTTTAAAAACCTGCTTCTCATCTTCATCAAAAAAGTGTTTTTCAGAAATTTCTATGCTGTATTTTTCTGTTTTTTCTTGATAGGGAGAAGAAAAATTATTCATAAAAATCAATGGGAAAATTATCAATGCATTCCACAGTGCATGATAAAGTATTCCGTAAAAGAAATTGTATTTCACTCGGATAAAAGCTGTTACCAAACCTCCTATCAACTGATATGAGATAATAATGGGAGAAAAAACATAAAACCAAAGTCCGTCATTAGTATAATTGGTAAGATGACCAAAACCAAAAATCACAGATGAAACATACACCAAGAAAGGAAATATCTTGTCCCAAAGTTTTTGGCTGAAGATATACTTTATAGGAAAATTTCTCCTTAAAATCAATCTAAATCCAATCTCCTCTAAAACAGGGGCTAAAACAACAGCAAAAAAAATAACAGAAGTAACGCTCTTTTTATCAAAATCAAGTTTTGAGTCGGTAGAAACAAAATGTTCTACCAAATCATTCAAGGGCATTAAGACAAAACAAAAAACACACATTTTGCCCACCAAAAGAATGAAAATTGTCTGTAATTTCCTTTTAAAACTTTCTTTTGTCTGTACATCTTTGGGATGTTTCAAAAAAGAAACAAAATCCTACAAAACCCTCTTTATCACTTATTTAGCTTCTTTCTGCAAAATAGTGAACACAGGGAAATGGTCGCTGTAGCCTCCTGTAAACTTGTCTCCATTCCAAGAGCGGAAAGGATAACCTTTGTAATTTCCTTGCTTATTAATAAGGTAAGCAGGAGCATAGACTTCGGTTCTGTAAACGGTGTATTCCTCGGCAGAGGAATTGGAAACCAAGTTTTTAGAATAAATAATCTGGTCAAAAAGATTAGGAGCATCTCGGTAGGCTAAACTCGCCACGCCTTTTTTGTACATTTTGTACATCGGGTTGAAATACGGATATTCCTCATTCAGCTCTTTCTCATCGCCTACGGCTTTCAGATGATTTTTAAAACTTGGGCTGATAGGGTCATCATTGAAGTCTCCCATAGCGATGAGTTTGATATTTGGGTTTTTCTCTCGCAGGGCGTCCATTTCTTGTTTCAGCAGGGCAGCAGCGGCATTACGCTTCGGCATGGATACAGCTTCTCCGCCTCTTCTTGACGGCCAGTGATTCACGAAGAAAGCCACTTTTTCTCCATCCAAAATCCCAGAAACCACCAGCAAATCCCTTGTGTATTCTCTTTTCCCGTCTTCACGGAAAAGCACAAGTTCTTTTTTATAAGAATTGGTCACTGTAAATCTTTTCTTCTGATAAATCAGCGCTACATCTATCCCACGCGCATCAAAGGAGTTATAATGCACCACGCCATAGTCATACTTTTTCAGGGCGTCCTGCTGAGTCAGCGCCTCCACCACTTGGCGGTTTTCCACCTCTACAAGCCCCACCACTGCGGGTGCAGTTTTAGTGTATTTAGAGCCGATTTCAGAGATAACCTGTGCGATGTTTTTTAGTTTCTGCTGGTAAATATTATAAGTGTAATTTTTATTACTTTTAGGCGTAAAATCATCTGAAAGTATCTGTTTTCTCACTACTTTTTGTCCTTTTATTCGGTCATAATCCCACGGCCCTTTGTAATCTTTGGTAATTTCTAAATATTTCAAAGAATCCAAAGGCACACTTCTATGGAAATTAACATGATGAGCAGGAAGCGTCGCATCTATATAATCCACAGATTTCACGGTATCCCAGAGGTTTTCTACATTATAGAATCCCACAGTGGCGGTTCTTTTCATTTGGGCATTATAAAACAAACCAAAAACACAAAAAATAATGATAAATACTTGTTTCATGATAACTTTCTTTGTTAAAAGCCGATAAATTTAGATTTTTCTTTTCATTTAGGAAAAGAAATTGATATGATTTATTTCATATCATTATATTCGTTTTAATTAAACATTAAGTCTATTTTTGTTAAAACTTGTTAAATTAGATTAGAAAATGTTTAAAAAATCTGTCTTGATTTGCGGTTTTACAGTTGCTGCAATGCACTTCTGTAACGCACAAACCACGGTTTACGCTTATATAAAAGATGAGAAAGGCAAGCCTGTGGAACGAGCTGAAGTAGACATGAAAGGCTCGGAGGAGAATATGATTGCAGACAAAATCGGGTATTTCCAGTTTGTAGATTTGAAACCTGGTAATTATCAGATCATTGTCTTTAAAAACAATTACGAAACCAAGACTATTGATTTCAGTGTACAGGAAGGAGAAAAAAGAAAGGATTTGGGCGTTATTGTCTTAAATTCAGTTCTTTACAACTCTACCGAACAAGGCTTCACTCTACTGGACAGCGATAGTGACAATGATGATGACAACAGCTCTCTTCAGACCACTGTGGGACTACTGCAGTCTTCGCAGGATATTTTCAACAGAATCGCGGGGTATGATTTGGGAATTTACTGGTTCCGCCCGAGAGGCTTGGACAGCAGGTCTGGGGAAATGATGTTCAACGGCGTATCCATGTCAAAACAAAACAATGGAAATATAGATTTCAGCAGCTGGGGAGGGCTGAACGAGATTACTCGTTATCCAGAAATTGCCACTAACCACTCGCCGTCCGAATACGCTTTCGGAGGTGTCAGCTCTGTGATTTATAAAAACACAAAGGCGAGCGAATACAGAAAAGGAAGCCAACTGACCTACTCACTCACGAATAGAAACTACCGCCATAGGCTCTCTTACCGATATACTTCGGGAATGAACAAAAACGGATGGGCTTTCACAGGAATGGTCAGCCGAAGATGGGCAAAAGAAGGCGTACAAGAGGGAACATTCTATGATTCCTATGCTGCATATTTAGGGGTGGAAAAGAAAATCAATGACAAACACACCCTCACGCTCAATATGGTAGGAAACCCTTACAGAAGAGCTACATCCAGCCCTAACACTCAGGAAGTCTATGACTACAAAGGAATCTACTACAACTCCTACTGGGGATGGCAGGATGGCGAAAAAAGAAGCGAAAGAGTAAAACGAGGTTTTCAGCCTATTTTCCAGCTAACGGATTATTGGAAAATCAATAAGAAAACAGAACTTTGGACAACGCTTTCTTATCAGTTTGGGAAAACAAAATCTTCGCGATTGGATTGGCATAATGCCCAAAATCCTTCGCCTACTTATTATAAAAACTTGCCAAGCTATTTCTTTGGAAAAGCAGAATATGACAATGTCCTTCAAAACTGGGTAAATGACAATCCTTCTGTATCTCAGATAGATTGGAATAGACTTTATCACGCTAACCTCAGCAATGATGAAGGGCGGTCAATATTCTATTTGGTGGACGATGTGAATGATGACAAAATTTGGAATCTTTCCACACATTTCACGCACAACTTTAATGATAAGACAAGATTTATCCTAAATGTTTCTTATCAAAACTATAAGTCTGACCAATACAGAGAAATAAAAGACCTACTAGGAGGACAGTATGCTCTGAACCAAGACCCTTACATGAGAAATGGAAGCGGAAAATACAACGAATACGAAACAGATACCCACAAAGGCGTAGGTGATAAAATAAGCTACGACTACACTTTCGGAAGACAGGAAGTAAAAGTAAATCCAGCACTGAAATTCTCCACAGGAAAATTTGATGTTTTAGTGGCAGGGCAGTTCAGCTATTCTACTTCGTACCGAGATGGTAAATTCCAGCATTATCTATACCCAGATTCTTATGGAAGAAGCAAAGATTATGAATTTACCAATTTTGGGCTAAAAGGACAGGTTGTCTATAAAATCAATGGACGAAACTTCCTCGTTTATAACGGAACGGCTTATTCCCAAGCGCCTTTCATGGAAGATTTATTCTTTAATCCAAGAGTAAATTCCTCCGTAGTGGCAGGTATGAGAAGTATGTTCATCAATGCTAATGACCTCAGCTATGTGCTTTCTACACCTTTCGTAAAAGCAAGGCTGAGCGGATACATCATCAACTCTGAAAACGAAACCAATGTTCAGCGTTTCTTTGCTGATGGTTCAGTTTTACAAGGTGTAACTAATGGTGCATTCTTCACGCAGGTGATGAAGGATATGAAACGACAAAACCGAGGACTAGAACTAGGACTGGAAGTAAAAGTAACTTCTACGCTCTCTCTACAAGGGCTGGCAAGCTATGGCGAATATATTTATAATAACAATCCTAAATTATATTTCAGTTCTGATGCAGTGGGCGCTTCCGGAGGAACTACTTATACCTATATCGGAGATGCCTATATCAAAAATTACAGACAGGGAGGAACGCCTCAGACTGCATTCTCTCTTGGGTTTAGATATAATAACCCTAAATACTGGTGGGTAGGAGCGAACTGGAACTATTTTGATAATTCTTATTTAGACCCAGCGGCACTTATCAGAACTCAATATTTCATTACCAATCCTTCTACAGGGGATCCATACCCAGGGCTTGATGAAACGGAACTGAGAAGAGTTCTCCGCCAGAAACAACTGCCTTCGGCGTTCTTTGTCAATGTAAATGCGGGGAAATCTTGGCTCTTTGGTAAATATTATCTGATGGTTTCTGCTTCGGTGAATAACTTGCTGAACAACAAGAGCTACATCACAGGCGGATTCGAGCAGACCCGAAAAGCATCTTACAGAGATTTTGCAGCGGATTTTGACAAACAATATTCTCCTTTTGCACCTAAATATTGGTACGCACAGGGAAGGTCTTATTTCATAAATGTTCAGTTTAGATTTTAATTAGTAATTCTTTTAAAAATATATAAAAATGAAAAAAGTATATCTAAAACAGGTTGTAGGAGCTTTATTGCTATTCGGAATTACCACTTCCTGCGTAAGAAAAGATGACTGGAGTATTCCAGACATTACATGTACCAATAAGTTTGGGGATACTAACACTACTATGGCGACCTTTGCGGCATTGGCTCCGAGTAATGGCAGCGCCCTAACTATCACTGATGACCAAATCTTCGATGGATATGTGATTTCTTCCGATGAAAAGGGTAATTTCTACAAAACTATCGTTTTCCAAGACAAACCAGAAAACCCTACTGTGGGACTTCAAATAGAAATTGAAAAAACACACAGCTACACAGATTTTCCTGTGGGAACTCATATTAGAATCAATGCTAAAGGTTTGATTTTAAGAGTGGATAAAGGCGTAACGAAATTAGGTGTTACAGATGCACAATATACCGTTGGAAAAATCCCTTCGTCTTCCCTTGGAAACTACCTTTCTATAGTGTGTAATAACGGAAGAGCAGACATTGCAAACCTTGTTCCTTTGGCTTTGGCTAATTTAGATGAAGCTAAACAAGCTCAGCACATCAATAAACTAGTAACTGTTCCAAATGTGCAGTTTGCTGACAGCGAAATTTTAGTTCCTAATGGGCCTAAAACTTATGTAGATGTTTCTTCTAATGCTGATACTAACAGAGAACTGGTAGATGAAAGTGGAAAAACAGCTATTTTGAGAACATCTAAATTCGCAAACTTCGGAAAAGATAAACTCCCTACAGGAAAAGGAAACATTACCTTCGTAGTGAGCAGATACAACACCACTTATCAAATGCTGATAAGAAACACCAGTGATGTGAATTTCACACAAGAAAGGGCAGATACTGCTCCTGCAAAAGGCGGAACAGCTATCGTTTATGCTGGTGCGGGAACTACTGAAAATTTCGAATCTTATAACACAGGTGCTTCTTCTGAAGCGTTCCCTAAATACATTAACGACCCTGTTTTAGGAAGTAGATATTGGAGAGTATCCAGCCATTATGGGAACAAATACCTTAGCCTTGGTTTCGGTGCTACAGGTCCTAAACCAGAATCTAAAACGATGTTCATCGTGCCTGTTAATTTCTCCAATATGACTAAATTCTCCTTTGATTCCAAAGATGGACACTACAATGGGAATGTTCTGAAAGTCTACTATTCTACAGACTATCAGCCTTCAGGAAATGTCCTAAATGCCACACTAACAGACATCACCAGTGCATTTACTATTTCTTCTAACAATACTAATTATCCTGCAAACTTCACGAACAGTGGACACTGGGTAAAACCTTCCACGCTTACAGGAAATGGATTTATCATCTTTGAATATCACGGAGGCGGAACCCTGCCAACTACGACTATTCAGATAGATAATATCAAAGTAGAATAAAAAACACCATTAAATAAAAAAACCGCTTTTTTAAGCGGTTTTTTTATTTTTATTTGAAAGTAAAACTATTTCACCTCACCGAAAACACTCTTGGTTACACAGAACTCCTTTAAGGTTTTCAAAGAAAGTTCCAGTCCGTATCCAGAGTTTTTCGTTCCTCCAAATGGGAAACGAGGGTCAGAAGTCATCAACTTGTTTAAAGAAACTGTTCCCGACTCTAAATTTTCAGCAAAGAAATAGGCTCTCTCTTTACTTGCTGTCCAAACGGAATTTCCTAAACCAAAGTTAGTATTATTCGCTATTTTCAAGATTTCTTCATCATCTTTTGCTGAAATAATCATTCCCAACGGCCCGAAAAGCTCTTCATCAATCATCGGATTGTCAAGATTCATTTTGATAAGTCCTGGTTTAAACGAAATATCATCTACTCTCTCCAGCGGAATTATAATCTCTGCTCCATGCTCCAAAGCCTTTTCATACTGCTGCTGAAGCTCATCTGCAAAAGATTTTGAAGCCAGCCCACTTAGTTCTGTTTTATCATCAAATGGGTCACCTAGTTCATATTTTAGGTATTCTGTTTTTAGTTTTTCCAAAAATTCGGCATAGATGCTTTCTTGGATAATAAATCTTTTCGCTGAGGTGCATGCCTGTCCGCAGTTTCTCAGCCTTGCCGCAGCACCTTGCTTCGCTGTCTTATCTAAATCTGTATCATCTAAAACGATGAAAGCATCATTCCCACCTAATTCCAACAAAGATTTTTTAATATTTGCTCCTGCAAGAGATGCTATTTTTCTTCCCGTTGCCTCGCTTCCTGTAAGGCTCACTCCTTTCACCAGTGGATTTGTTATAAGCTCCTCTATATCAGCATATGAATACTCTATATTCTGCAAAATCCCTTCTGGAAAGCCAGATTTTTTGAATAGTTCTTCTATGGCTCTTCCCGAACCTTTGCAGATAGATGCGTGTTTCAAAAGAACGACATTTCCTGCCAAAATAGTCGGCACAGCAAAACGAAGCGCCTGCCAAAAAGGGAAATTCCATGGCATAATTCCTAGAATAACTCCCATTGGCTGGTAATAAACTTCACTTGCAGAAAGTTCCGTTTCTACAATCTCTGGTTTTAGGACATTCTCCGCAGCCACATAGTAGTCGGTCATCATTGCACATTTCTTAACCTCTCCTCTTGATTGGGAAATAGGCTTATGCATTTCTCGCGTAATCATTTGGCTGTATTCCTCATGATTTTCAAGAATATTTTTAGATAATTTTTTTAGTAATTCTTGTCTTTTCTCAAAACTCACCTCTCGCCATTCTTTTTGCGCTTGAACAGCAAGATTTAGTTTTTGTTGAAGTTCTATATTCATTTTCGTATTTTAATTTTAGTCAAGTTTTGTATGACTTCCCACATAGTGTAGGAATTCTTTCCTTGTTGTAGGATTTTTTCTAAATAGTCCGCTGAGCTCAGCTGTGATAGTGCTGCTCGCGGTGTCTTTTATCCCTCTACAATTTACACAAAGATGTTTAGCATCTATGATACACGCTACATCTTCCGTTCCGAGAGCCTCTTTCATCGCTTGGACAATCTGCATTGTCAATCGCTCCTGAACCTGCGGACGACTAGCGTAGTAATTCACTATCCTATTGATTTTAGACAATCCTATAACCTCTCCATTAGAAATATAGGCTACATGAGCCCTTCCAATGATAGGCAAAAAGTGATGTTCGCAGAAAGAATACACCGTGATATCTTTTTCTACAAGCATCTGACGGTATCTGTATTGATTTTTAAAGGTAGAAATCCCTGGCTTGTTTTCAGGAAGAAGCCCACCGAAAATCTCATTTACATACATTTTTGCGACTCTTTTAGGAGAGTCTTTTAGGCTGTCATCTGTCATATCCAGCCCAAGGGTGTGCATAATCTCCCCAAAAAGTTTTTCTATCTTTTCTATCTTTTCATCAGGTGAAAGCAGAAAAGCATCTTTACGAAGAGGCGTATGTTCCTTGCCTATAAAAAAATCATCTTCTATATCTGAGAAATCTGTCATTTCTATTTTAATTTTTATTGATTAAAATCTATATCATCCCCTTGGTTTATCCTGCTGTCAATATCCTCTTCCCTATTTTGGTTTGATTTTGATTTATCTTTTCCTCTATCTGGATTTTGTATTTCATCTATTGTCTGCAGACCTCCTTCGTCTCCATAGCCTCCAAGCCCCTGCAAATCAGAACAATCTCCTTTCCAGTCAGATGGCTTTTCAAACTTATCTTCTTGCGTGATTTTCAATGATTTATCAGCATAAATTCTCTTCATGAAATACCCCCAGATAGGAAGCGCCATTTTCGCCCCCTGCC
This sequence comes from uncultured Flavobacteriaceae bacterium, assembly GCA_963518955.1. Taxonomy (GTDB): domain Bacteria; phylum Bacteroidota; class Bacteroidia; order Flavobacteriales; family Weeksellaceae; genus JABCPE02. The sequence goes on from CAUQKI010000002.1 coordinate 175,919, forward strand.
CTTCTCCTGTACTCCAGAAGTGGGTAGCTCTATCTTCCCATCCTACCCAAACACCTGTGGCTAATTTAGGAGTTATCCCTATGAACCAACCGTCTGAGTTTTTCTGCGTTGTTCCTGTTTTACCAGCAATTTCTGCATTGATACCCATACTTCTAAGCTGTCTTGATGCCGTTCCATAGCTGGCTACTCCTTTCATCATATCTATCATACTATAGGCATGTATAGGGTTCATTACTTCTCTGACCTCTGTTGTCACCTCCTTGATAACCCTTCCGTTGGCATCTTCAATACGCCAAATCATCTCTGGCTTTATATAATTCCCATAGTTAGCAAAGGTACTATAAGCCCCAAGCATCTCATAAATGGTAATATCTGAAGACCCCAAAGCTGTTGCTAAATCAGGTGTCATCTCGCCTGTAACCCCCAGATCTCTGGCTAATTGGATTACATTTTTAGGACCTGCCGCTTCCATCAAACGGACTGCTATCGGGTTTTTGGAATGAGCCAGACCATCTTTCATCCTAAGCATACCTCCAGAACCTTTTACATGCCAAGAACCTCTGCTGTAAGATGCATTAGAAATAGGCGTACACGGTGTCATTCCTAAATTTATAATCGCTGTAGCATACACAAAAGGCTTAAAGGTAGATCCTACCTGCCTTTTCCCTTGTTTCACATGGTCATACTGGAAATGCTCCCAGTTAATCCCTCCGACCCATGCCTTAATATCTCCTGTTGTAGGTTCCATAGCCATAAGTCCTGCCTGTGCAATCTGCTTGTGATAACGGATAGAATCCCATGGAGACATCTCCACATCCTGCTCTCCTTCCCAAGTAAAGATAGAAGTTTTCACAGGTTTCTTAAACTCCATAAGGATAGAATCCTCTGACACACCAGCCTCTGCAAGCTGTTTATATCTTCCTGTTCTCTTCACAGAAGCCATCATAATGTCATTTACCTGCTTGTCAGAAATATGATAAAACGGTCGCTTTCTATTGTTTTTTTGTTCGTTATCAAAACTTTTCTGCAGATTGGTCAAGTGTTCTTTTATCGCTTCTTCAGCGTATTTCTGCATTTTGGAATCGACAGTAACATATATCTTTAGTCCATCTCTATATATGTTCAGTTCTTTTCCTGTTTTCTTTTCATAATCTTTCAGATATGTAGAAATTTCCTGACGAAGATAATGTTTGTAATATGCAGAATAGCCTTGGTCTATCCCTTTAATGTTTTGATAATCAGTTCTTATTGGCTCTTGTACAGCCTTGTCATAGGTTGCTTGGTCTATGTATTTAGTCTCAAGCATTTGTTTTAGAACGACATTTCTTCTCTCTGTCGCTCTTTCCAAGTTTCTAAGTGGGTTGTTTTTCACTGGGTTTTCCAGCATTGCTACAAATGTAGCCGCCTCAGAAAGAGTAAGGTCTTTGGTTTTTTTATTAAAATAAACCTTTGATGCCATTTCTATTCCATTGGCATTATAAAGGAAATCAAACTTATTGAAATACAAAGTAATAATCTCCTCTTTGGTATATCTTTTCTCCAAACTTACCGCCACAGACCATTCTTTCAGCTTTTGAAAGATTCTCTCTCTTTTACTTTGTGCTGCAGATTTTGTAAATAAAAGCTTGGCTAACTGCTGGGTAATGGTAGAACCACCCCCTCTTTCGCCTCGGAAATAGACTGCTCTCACTATGGATTTTAGGTCTATCCCAGAATGCTCTTTGAAACGCTCATCTTCCTTCGCATAAAGAGCATAAACCAAATACGGCGGAAGCTGATTATAAGTAACTGGCTGGGTTTTTTCTTTCTCAAATTTACCCAAAACCACTCCATCAGAAGAAATAATCTCTGATGCTACATAGATGTCTGGATTTTCTATATCCTTCATATCGGGCATCTCCCCAAGGAAACCCTGTGAAATAGAAAAGAACAAAGCCACTATGGCAGCAACTGTTCCTATAAATCCTAACCAAATCAACTTAATCCATCTTCCTACATAAGATTTTTTCTTTTTTGTGGGAAGTTTTTTTTCGTTTTCCATATTTATTACGGAGTTGTTGTTTTTATATTTTCTATTTTAATGCCTATATCCTCTATCCCCTTCAGCTGGTCGGTTCTCATTCCGTGTTTTAGTTCCACTTTATATTTACCGTTTGTTGGGAATTTGTATTCATTCTTATACTGAACTAGAATTTCCTTAACATCTCCTATACCACTTCCGTACCATTCTCCATTTGGTTTTGCTAAAATATACTGAAGCGTATCCGTTTTCAAAACTTTATTCTTTTCTCCTTTAATAGTAGAAATCAAAAACAGGTTATTGTAAGGATATTCATTATTATTCCTTACAACAAATATAAGGTTTTTTGGAAACTCAGAATCTTTGATTTCGAACTCTATTTTCTTAGCATCATTCTTTCCCCAGAGATTATTCACCTCGGTCATATAGATTTCTCCCTCGCTGGAACAACCTACGGAAATAAACCACAATGCTGCGAATAGCCATATCTTTTTACCCATCATTATTATTTTTTTTCGGGTTATTTCTTTTTTTATTATTCTTTCTATTGTTTGGTTTCTGTTGCTCTGAATTATTCGGTTTCGGAGCATTATTATTGTTTTTTTCTTCCTTTGGAGAAGTGTTTTTCTTTTCCTTGTTTTTAGGTTTTTTGTTTGATTTTTTCTTCTCGAAACGGTCTATGTTATTCTCCTGAATCAGATCTATTTCCTTCGTAGGAGCGGACAATTCTTGGGTTTTATATTCCTCTAATGGCGGAATTTTGTTCCCTTTTTTGTTCATGGAAATCATCTCCTTCACCTCTTGGATATCTAGGTCATACCAAAGAATAGAATTATCTACATAAGCAAACCACATTCTCTTTTTGAAAACATCTATTTTAATGCAGAAAGCCTTTCCTTTTTCTGTATCCAAAACCGTGCTGGAAGAAGGGAAATGGCTGAGAGCATCCATGTAGCTGTCCAGTTCAAAATTCAGACAACATTTCAGCTTACCGCACTGCCCTGCAAGTTTTAATGGATTGATACTCAGCTGCTGGTATCTGGCTGCATTGGTATTCACCGAACGAAAATCCGTAAGCCATGTAGAACAGCAGAGTTCCCTTCCACAAGAGCCTATTCCGCCCAGTTTAGCTGCTTCCTGTCGGTAGCCTATCTGTTTCATATCTACTTTAGCACGAAAAACAGCTGCATATTCCTTTATCAGTTGTCGGAAATCTACCCTTCCTTCTGCCGTGTAGTAAAAAGTAATTTTAGAGCCGTCTCCTTGGTATTCTATATCCGAAATTTTCATTTCAAGATTTAGATTCAAGGCGATTTTTCTTGCTTCTTTCTTTACTTCTTCTTCTTTTTTTCTAGAATTCTGCCATATTTCTACATCTTTTTGTGTAGCTATACGGATTATTTTGGAGGCTTGTTCTTCTCCAAAATTTTTCTTTTTCATCTGTATCCTCACCAGTTCGCCTGTGAGACTCACCACTCCGACATCGTATCCTGAGCTGGACTCTACCGTTACTATACTTCCTATATGCAGCGGCAGTTTATTTATGTTATGATAAAAATTTTTTCTTTCATTTTTAAATCTAACCTCAACATAATCACACTCATTCAGTGGAGATTTTATATTGGCAAGCCAGTCAAAAACATTCAGTTTATAACTGTTCCCGCAGGTATCTACTTTGTCACAGCCCGTCTCGCTTTTAGAGCCACAACTATGTGAAGAATCGCCAGATGTTCTACATCCACAACTCATATTTATCTTTTGTTTATTCTTGCAAATGTAGTTATTTTTTAGTGAAAAACAATATTAAAATAGTTCTTCCCTAAATCACCATTGACAAGGCTATTCTCTTTCTATCCGTGTCTATTTCTATTATTTTCACTTTTACCTGCTGGTGGAGTTTTACCACTTCGCTAGGGTCGCTCACGAATCCATCTTTCAGCTGAGAAATATGCACCAGCCCATTTTCTTTTATCCCAATGTCCACAAAACACCCAAAAGCCGTGATATTGCTCACTATCCCAGGAAGTATCATTCCTGTTTTCAAATCTTCAAAGGTTTTTATATTTGGGTCAAATTCAAAGACTTTGCTCGCTTTCCTTGGGTCAAGCCCTGGTTTTAGAAGTTCTTTCAAGATGTCCTTTATCCCTAAAATCCCAATGTCTTCCGTAGTGTATTTTTCTGGAGCAATTTGTTTTATTTTTTCCTCATTAGCGATAAGGTCTATCGTTTTGATACCGAGGTCTTTCGCCATTTTTTCTACGATTTTGTAGGCTTCTGGATGCACAGAGGAGTTGTCCAAAGGATTTTTGCCATCTTTTATTCGGATGAATGCCGCCGCCTGCTGGAATGCCTTTTCGCCCAAACGAGGAACTTTTTTAATCTGATTTCTATCCACAAAAGCACCATTTTCAGTTCGGTAAGCTACAATATTTTCCGCAAGCTTTTCGCCAATACCAGAGACATAGCTCAGCAGGGATTTACTCGCTGTATTGATGTTAATCCCTACTGAATTCACGCATTTTACGACCGTGCTGTCCAGCTCTTCTTTTAATAAAGTCTGGTCTACATCGTGCTGATACTGCCCTACGCCGATGCTCTTTGGGTCTATTTTTACCAACTCGGCAAGCGGGTCAGACAGCCTCCTCCCGATAGAAACTGCGCCTCTCACGGTAATGTCATAATCAGGAAATTCATCTCGGGCAATTTTACTCGCGGAATAGATGGACGCACCTGCTTCGGACACCACGAAAACCTGCAAAGGCCTGTCAAACGCGATTTTCTTAATGAAAAACTCGGTTTCACGAGAGGCCGTTCCGTTTCCGATAGAAATCGCCTCAATATGATAAGCCTCCACCATAGAGCGGATTTTTTTCATCGCGATGGCAGTTTCTTTCTGTGGAGCGTGTGGATAAATGGTCTCATTGTGAAGCAAATCGCCTTTTTCATCAAGACAAACCACCTTACAGCCCGTTCTATACCCTGGGTCTATGGCTAAAATTCGCTTCTCGCCGAGAGGCGGAGCCAAAAGCAGCTGTGTCAAATTTTCAGAAAAGATAGAAATCGCTTTTTCATCGGCTTTAATCTTGGCTTCCTGCAAAATTTCATTTGAAATAGAAGGCTCCAAAAGTCTTTTGTAAGCATCTTGAGCCGCAAGGATGATTTGCTCTGCACACGAAGGCGAAGCCGTTTTCACCAAACTTCCCTCCATGAAAGCAAGGATTTCTTCTTTATCAATATCAGTACTCACTTTTATAAAACCCTCTTTTTCAGCGCGAAGCATCGCCAGAAGTCTGTGAGAAGGGATTTTGTTCAGCGGTTCACTCCAGTCAAAATATTGGGCATATTTCTGTGCATCTTCCTCCTCTTTTTTGGTTTTGACTACTTTACTGGAAATCACAGCTTTTCGTTGAAAAATTCTTCTAAGATTTTTTCTAATGAAAATATTTTCGTTTATCCATTCGGCGATGATGTCCCTCGCGCCTTGAAGTGCCTCCTCCACGCTGGAAACTTCTTTATTCAGATAATTCTGCGCCGTTTGCTCTATGTCACCATTTTTCTGCGCCATGATGATTTTTGCCAAAGGCTCCAGCCCTTTTTCTTTTGCGGCATCGGCTTTGGTTTTTCTTCGTTTTTTGAAGGGAAGATACAGGTCTTCTATCTCCTGTAAATCAAAGCTCTGCTCTATTTTTGCACGAAGTTCGGGCGTGAGTTTTTCCTGCTCTTCTATGGATTTCAGAACACTTTCTTTTCTCTTTTGGATTTCATCAAAATTTTTGCTAAATTTTTGGATTTGTTCTATTTCCACCTCGCCGAGGTTTCCTGTTTTATCTTTTCTATATCGCGCAATAAAGGGAATGGTGCAGTCCTCCGAAAGCAGCTGCAAAACGGCGTTTATCTGTTTCTCTTGAATTGAAATATTCTGCTGAATGAATTGTATTTTGTCCATTGTTCTTTTGATAAATAATCCGCAAAATAAACAAACTTTAATTTAAAATGTCTAATGTTTTTTAATTATCTTTGTCAGTCTTAATAAAACATAATATGAGTTATCAACTAAAAATATTCAATTCCTTAAAAGGAGAAAAAGAAATTTTCGTACCTCTACACCAAAACAATGTAGGAATGTATGTCTGCGGCCCTACGGTGTACAGCAATGTGCATTTGGGAAATGTGCGTACCTTTATGTCGTTTGATTTTGTGTATCGTACGCTGAAATTTTTGGGCTACAAAGTGCGCTATGTCCGTAACATTACCGATGCGGGACACCTTACCGATGACGGCGATGTAAACAATGACCGTTTCGTAAAACAATCCCGATTAGAAAAGCTAGAGCCTATGGAAATTGTACAAAAATACACGGTTGATTTCCATAAAGTTTTGGATATATTCAATCTTCTTCCGCCGACTATAGAACCTACTGCGACAGGGCATATTTTGGAGCAAATCCAGCTTACAGAAAAACTCTTGAATGATGGTTTTGCCTATGAGAGCAATGGTTCTGTGTATTTTGATGTACTGGAATACAACAAACGCGGACTCAACTACGGCGAACTTTCTAATAGAAATATAGAAGAACTTTTTGCGAACACCCGCGACCTCGACGGGCAGGGCGAAAAACGCAATCCTCAGGACTTCGCACTGTGGAAAAAAGCTTCACCAGCTCACATTATGCGCTGGGCTTCTCCTTGGGGTGATGGTTTCCCTGGTTGGCACCTTGAATGTACAGTAATGAGCACCAAATACCTTGGTAATCAGTTTGATATCCACGGAGGCGGTATGGATTTGAAATTCCCTCACCACGAATGCGAAATCGCACAAGGTAAAGCAGGACACGGCGAAAGCCCAGTACGCTACTGGATGCACGCTAATATGCTGACAATGAATGGACAACGAATGAGCAAATCGACAGGAAACTACATTTTGCCGATGCAGCTTATCAATGGTGATAACACATTCTTCGAGAAAGCTTTTGCACCTGCTGTGATTCGTTTCTGCTTTATGCAAGCGCACTACCGCAGTGTACTTGACATCTCTAACGAAGCGATGCTCGCTGCCGAAAAAGGCTTTAACAGGCTTATGGAAGCAATAAAAGCACTGAATGAAATCAATACCGAAATAGAGCATCCTACTGCGCTCCCTATATCTGAATGGAGAGAAAAGTGCTACAATGCGCTATTGGATGATTTTAATTCGCCTATACTTATCGCTCATCTTTTCGAAGCGGTGAAATGGATTTTCCAAGTGAAAAACGGAGAAGAAAAAATATCCATCGATGAACTTCACGAACTAAAAACACTGATGAACGCCTTTGTTTTCGATGTTTTGGGCTTACGAAATGAGGAGCAAGCGGCAGGAAATAATGACAAACTAGATGGTGTGGTTCAGCTCCTTATCAATATGAGAATGGAAGCTCGTGCCAACAAAGACTGGGCGCTTTCGGACAAAATCCGAGATGAATTATCCGCAATCGGCATCCAGCTAAAAGACGGCAAGGAAGGAACGAGCTACGATTTACTCTAAAAACATACTATGAAAAATTTATATAACGAAGCTAATAAGAACGAAATACTCAATCGTTTAGAAAGCTTGACCATCATTTACGACAATTCGGGGCGTAACAAGATATTTCAAAGGGCAAATTTTGCCCTTTGATTTGTATTTGGAAAAATTAAAACATTACTAATATGTCCATAGAGCAAAAAGACAAAGAACTAATGGAGCAACTCATTGCTTCTGAAAAGTATAATAAAAAACACGAGATTTTTTTTAATGATGATAAGGCAAAATCACAAATTTTAGCCACCGCTTTGCTGATTTCACAAGAAGAATTTAAAGCAGTGCAGGATTGGTTTTTACTGCTTTTACAAAGGTTTTATAAGCTAGAATTCGATAATAGGTATATCATTATTGACAAGCTTACCATTTGTCTTGAAAAAACTTCTGCAAATTTAAGCCTCAACGCCAATAAACTCATCTTAGCTAAACTCATTTATTACAAAAACATTATCCAAAGCGGGTATCTGCAATCATCGGTTTTTGGGATTATGACGAAATTTTTAAATGATGAAATAGAGCGGCGTATGGCTGGTGCAGACTTCACTTTTGAGGAATTTACAGCACTTAGCGAGTATTTAAAGCATAACTTTTATGTTTCTCCAAACGGCGACTTACTTGAAAACCTCATAAAAATAGAAAAACGAAATAAAATTTTTGCCAAAGCAAATGATGAAGAAAAACTTGCTATCATAAAAAATTTACTCCAAATCATTGATGATACAGAGTTTCATCACGACATTGTTATCTTTAAAAAAATTTTAGATTTCATCAAGATTAGTGATGAAAAAACGATTTATTATGTTAAAAATTTTATTCCAAAAAATCAGCAAGGTTGTTATCTAGTTACAAATAAAATTCTAAATTTAGCTCATTCCGAAGGTAAATTTGATTTATGTGTAAAATCCCTGAAATGGTTGGATAGTGCACGAGGAAAAGAACCTTCTAAGGGCTGGCTAAATAATTTCAATGAACTTAAAAATGAGCTAGGCAAGGAGATACTGAATGAGGTAATAAATGAAATTTTAAAACTTGAATCACTTGCATATCACGACTTTGGCTCATATAGCTGGCCTGATGATGTTATGAAACGCTTCATAAAGTCAGCTCAGTGGATAAAAGAACTACACTAATTAAAAAATATCACCATTATGTCCATAGAGCAAAAAGACAAAGAGTAATTGATTATTAAAGAAATTAGTAACTTATTTAAAAAATTATTAGATCGTTATGAATATAGAAATTTTAGCACCTGCACTACTGCAAAACAGCAAAAACTCCTTGAAAAGCTCCGCAAAAAGCTTTCACTCAAAAGTAGTAAAGACCTACAAACTGTTTATGAACTTGTAGGATGTCT
>CAUQKI010000003.1:0-148868 GCA_963518955.1 uncultured Flavobacteriaceae bacterium
TAAGCACAACATTTATTCTTTGATTATCATTTTTTAGGTCGAGTCTGTCTCCTTCATCATTTTTTACATAATCTAAATCTAGAAAATGGTCATCTGATTGTATAGAAACTATATCGAGCTTTCCATTCATTCTTCGAAATAATCGTGTATTTTTTATATTTACAATAGGGAAACAGTTTAAGTTAAAACTTACATTTTCAAACACCTCACTAGTAAGCATCTCCGAAAATTCTAATTTTAACCATATAATATCTTCCGCATCAGATAATTGATGTTTAGGAAAATTCTCTCTAAAAATAATGGGTTTCTCTGTCTGTTCTGCAAGAGATATTTTTTCCTTCAAAGTAAAAAAATAAGGCTTATAAAAATCATTTATTTCACTATAAATTTGTGATAAATAATGATAATTTTTAGATATAATCCCTTCTAAATCAATATTTTTTAGTTCTACATTGTACCCCTCTTCAAATTGCATTTCCTTATCTCCAAAATAAATTTTGGCCTGCTTAAGATGATAAAAAAAGAATTCTTTTTGATAAGAATTATTGATATCAATATAAAATTGTAGATTTTCTATATTTTTTTCTTTAAAACAACGGATTCCCAACCATAATTCGCCAGATTTTAATGGGCGATTTGCTCTGCCAATCCTTTCTGTAAAAAAATAACTTTCAATTTTATTTAAATCCTTTCCAAAGGCAATATACTCAACCTTTGCTTTATGTAGTTGGGCTTCTATTGTTGGAGAAAAATAAATATCTTTGAGGGTGTTCTCAGAAGGATTAAATATATTTACAATATTTTTAGTTGTTTTAAAAGAATCATACAAAGATAGTATAGGATTGTCATCTTGTGGCTCTACTTGAACCAATGAATAAGCTGGATGAACTCCTGATATATTCTCTGGAAATAAAAGTTCTAGAATGCGCTCTATCATACGAGAATTAGAACTTTCCAAAGCGAAACCCAAACGCTCCAATTCAGATGCTATAGCAGATAATAATAAACCTACTATTGGATCAAAAGAGTTTTCCGATTCTAATTCATTATATCCCCATAATCGCGATGCTCTGCGCAATATTCTATCCTTAATTCTGTCTTGATTCATATTGTTTTTAAAACTAAAACAAAAATAAACATTTATTTTTTAATTTTAAATTATATTTAATCATTTATATAAAGTATAATAAATACTAAACAACATATAAATAATATAAAAATTAATTCTTATCTCCCTTTTAAAATAAAAAGAACTTTTATTATATTTTAATATACTTTTAATAAATTCGTTTATCCTCTTTAAAGGGTATCGATCATATTTTGAAGGGAGTGGAATTTTGAATTATTTATCATTTTTTATATTATCTTTATTTTTTAGAGTATTTTGGGGTATCCTTCTGGAAGTATTTTCCCTGTATGAGTTTGTCTATACAAAATAATCATATATTCCTGAAATTTTTGCAAGAATGATTGACCAATAAATTCTGTTGCTTTTTTACCATTTCTTCTATTATTTTTTACAAATTCTTTTGGAGGTTTCTTTTATTAGATAATCTATCAAAGAACAACTTTTCACTATGTTATTCTCCTGCTTCAAAAATCATTTTTTAGCCCAAGCTTATTATTTTTAATCCATTTTATTATATTTTTTCATTAGATTTTCATAGGTTTTTTGTGGCAGAATCCATTTGAGAGGAATGCCTATTTTTTGCCCAAATTTCCCGAAATAGTAATTGGCTTTCCATTTGTTTTTTGGCAATAGTTTTTCGATGTATTTTGCCACCTCCACAGGCTCTACTCCGTGGTCTACATGGGAATTCATAGTAGAATAAACTTTGTAAAAAATATTTTTGTAAGGCTCAGAAACCGTGGTTTTGATTCGGTTTTCTGCAATATTGGTCTTTATATCGCCAAGATGAAGGGAGCAGAGTTCTATATTCCAAGCCGAAATTTCGTATCTCATGGCTTCGGTAACTTTATCCAAAGCTGATTTGGAGGCGGAATAAAACCCTCTGAAAGGCAGTCCCATTTCTGAACCGATGCTGGAAATATTGATAATCTGTCCTGATTTCTGCTCACGCATTTTGGGCATCACGGCGGTCATCATCTGCACAGCTCCGATTAGATTCAGGTTAAAAAGTTTCATAATTTCCTCTTTATTAGAATCTTCCACTGCTCCCACCATACCCATTCCAGCATTGTTGATAAGAATATCGATACGATTTTCTTTGGATAAAATTTCCTCTATGGCGCGGTCTATTTGGCTTTTTTCGGTGATATCGGTCGGGATGGATGTGAAAAGCTTAGAATCAGTCTTTTTTCTGCTCAGTCCGTAGACTCTGTGTCCTTGTTTTCCGAAATATTCTGCAAGGGAAAAGCCAATTCCAGACGATGTCCCTGTGATGATGATTGTTTTTTTCATTTAGTCGTGTTATATGGTTGATTCTCCGTTTAGATTGGTGGTTAGGGCTTCGGTCATGAAGTCAAAAAATGGGCGCATTGCTTCCAGACCAGTTGTTACTTTGTCTAAAAAATCAGGGCTGAAAATTTCCTCGTTTTTGAAATTTTGCACCAAAAGAAATTGTTTTTTCTTTAATAAATGAACATAAGGATGCTCTTTTTCAAAGCCTTTTGGAGCGGTTTTTAGTTCTTCACCCCAAAATTCTCCTCCGAATAATTTCTTGGCTTTCGCTGAATTTAAAAACGCTTCCAAATCCTTTCCATTTAGTTCTATTTCTTTTCGGATTCTGTGTAAATCATCTTTGTTTGGTGCAAAAAATCCACCGCCAATGAAGCTGTTATCAGGCTCAATATGAAGATAATAACCGCCTCTGTATTGTGGCTGTCTTCGGGCAAAGTAGCCTCCGAAATGGGTTTTATAAGGAGTTTTGTCTTTGGAAAATCTCAAATCTCTGTGAATTCGGTAGATTTTCGGCTCTGAAATGAAATCATTTTTTGCAATTTCGCTGTGTACAGCTTGGAAAAACTCCGAAAAATCAGCCTTTGCCTTTTCGTAGTCGGATTTGTGGGAACTGAACCAGTCCTTATTGTTATTCTTTTTTAGCTCTTCTAAAAAAGCAAAAATGTTTTGGGATATTTTAGAATTCATTTGTTTAGGATTAAATAGCAAAGTTAATAAAAAACCATTGTTAAAAAGGTTTTCAGTTTTAGAAATGAAATTAGGTTATTTCACAAATTCCCAAAAATCAGGGAAAGATTTTTCCACCACTTTGGGATTTTGGATTTCTATTTCCTGAATTAGCGAGTAGGGTGCGAACGCCATCGCCATACGGTGGTCGCCGTAGGTAGCGATGGATATGTTTTTTTCGGGATTGGTGTAGAGGATGGATTTTATAGAATTGTCCGTGATTTCTGTTTCGCAGCCTATTTTTTTTAGTTCGTTTTGAAGGGCAGAGAGCCTGTCGGTTTCTTTTATTTTAAGAGTGGCAAGTCCGCCGATTTCAAAAGGAATTTTCAGTGCAGCAGCCGTTACACAGACGGTTTGGGCGATGTCTGGGCAGTTGTTCATATTGAGCTGAATGGACTGAGAAAGGCTAAAACTACTTTTTGGAATCAAAGTGATTTCCTGCTGATTTTCATTAAAAATAGTATCAATTCCGAAAAACTGAGAGTAGATTTCAGTAATTTTGGAATCGCCCTGCAGAGAATTTTTATTAAAATTTTTAAGTGTAATTTTTTGTCTATTCAAAACCGAAAACGAATAAAAATAAGATGCCGAAGACCAATCGGATTCCACAGTAAAGACCGTTTTTTGAGTTTTGATGTTAGGAATTTGGATGGTTTTGTCTTTTGGGATAATGGATTTTCCGCTGATTTCTGAAAGCAGTTTTAGGGTCATTTCTATGTAAGGTCGGGAGGTGATTTCTCCCAAAAGCTTTATGGTCAGGCCGTTTTCTAATTTTCCGCCCACGAGAATGAGTGAAGTGATGAACTGCGAAGAAATATCCGCAGGAATTTCCACGAAATTTTTTTCTAATTTTTTTCCTTTTATTTTAAGAGGAGGAAATCCCTCGTTTTCTAAATATGCTATGTCTGCTCCCAGCTCTCTAAGTGCTTCTACCAAAGGTTTTATGGGTCTTTGTTTCATTCTTTCGGAGCCTGTGAGTATTTTTTCTACACCCTCCTGAACTGCAAAAAATGAGGTCAAAAACCGCATCGCTGTGCCAGCGTGATGGATGTCTATTGTTTCCTCATTGGAATTCAAGGCTTTTTGTAAAAATTTGGTATCCTGCGAGTTAGAAATATTTTTTATTTCAATATTTCCGAAGAGTTTTTGCAGAATTAGCAGTCGATTGGACTCGCTTTTAGAGCCTGTGATTTGTATTTCATTTGGAAGAACTGGGCGAAATAATTTCATTTACAACAAACTTTTATTTTAGTTTTTCATTGTTTTGGTGCCTGTTTTGGTCTCTTTCTGTCTTTTTTTTCATTTTCTTGTCAAAGGCATCTTGCAGGTCTATCCCAGTTTGATTGGCAAGACAAAGCGTTACAAAAAGCACATCGGCAAGCTCTTCTCCGAGGTCTTTGTTTCTATCACTTTCTTTTTCGGATTGTTCGCCGTATCTTCTTGCGATGATTCTCGCCACTTCGCCCACTTCTTCGGTTAGAATCGCCATATTGGTCAGCTCATCGAAATAGCGGACACCGATTGTCTTTATCCAGTTATCTACTTGTTCTTGTAGTGTTTTGATTTCCATTGTTTTAGAGAAAATTAATTGTATTTTTCAATTTTAAATAAAATTTTCTGATTATTTTTTTCTTTATTTTTAATTAATAAGAGGTGAATAATTTTTTGGTAAAATTCTTTTATTCTTGGTTTGACAACAGGGTTGATTTGAATAATTTTCCCATCGGAATAATCTATCATTATATTCACTGTTAATCCATCGATTTGTGGAATAAATTCATTCTCCTTGGAAAGTTCTTTATTAGAATTTGGTTTTTCTTTTTCTATATCTTGTTCGCTGAAAGAGGAAATAATTGCTCTGATTTCCTGAATTTCTTTATCGGTCATTTCTGCACGAAAAGGAATAAGTTTTGGATTTTCAGAAATAAGTTTATTATATGTTTTTACCTGGCTGGTTTCCGAAGGCTGTGGAATTTCGTGGTAATAAGCCTCAGGAGAATAAAAAACCAAATATTTTTCTTTTAAATTGAGAATAGTTTCTGCTCGCTGTCCATCAGTTGCTGGGTAAAATCCAATTTTGATGAGATTAGCCGTTGCCGAATTTTCAATTTTTTTCGTGTTTTTATTATCACAAGAAATAAAAACCAATAGCAAAGAAAAACAGAAACCAAATAATTTTTTCATTTTAAATCTTATTGATAAGCTCCGATAGTAGGATTACTCGTTCTTGAAACGCCTTTGATATCCTGAGGCACACCAGCCGCTGTTGATGCATTTCCTTTCTTTTTGGCAGGCGAATCATTTGCGGTGCGAAGGTTCATTTTCGCGATGGTGTGGTTCAGGAATTTTGGATTTTCATTTTTTATCGAATTGATTATCTGTGAGTTAGTATCAAAATTATAACCAGCTTTGTTATTATATTTTATAAGTGAATGGCTGATAAGATAATTAAAATTATACCCAGAAACAGGCTCAAATAAAATGGAGTTTTCCTTTTTTCCGTAAACGATGGAGTTTTTGATGTTGAGTTCCAGATTTGCGTTTTCTGTATTCCCAGAATTATTTCGCCATTTATTTGTGGCATAAATTCCCAAAGCTGGCGAAGCAGAACTTTGATACCAATAATTGGCCAATGTGCAATGAGTAAGATTAGCCTCACCGCCGCCGAATATGGCTAAATTCGCTCTTCCGCAGTTGTTCATCACCATGTTTTCAGCATTGATTTTAGATTTCACGGAATAAATTCCATATTCTTGAAAAGTATGAATGATAGAATTTTTGATGTTGGCTGTGGTTTTATAAAGATTAAGTCCAGAATTTCCTCCAAAAATCTTAGCGTAATTCATGTTTAGAACGGCATTTTCTTCAAGGTAAATTCCATCCCAGTTGAGTGGAATTGTGTCATATCTTATATCGTTTCTGTCGCCTCGGAAAATGATTTCTTTATCTATCAGCCCATTGATGTTGAGCTTTGCGTTTTTAGATATTTTCAGGCTGCTGTTTTTGGTGAAATAGACTTTCGTTCCTTCCTCTATATCAAGGGTTTTCCCTTCCGCTAGAGTAAGCTCTCCGAAGATGATTTTAGCCTTGTCATTTCTCCAAGTTGTATTGGCGTTTAGGATATTTGGATTTGTGTTAGATTTTATGAAAAACTCGGCATCCTGCACCACAGAAAGAAGTGTCACATGCTGGCTGCCTCTCGGTGAGCTGAAAACTATTTTGTCCTCGGCGATGGCTTCTTTTGCATTAGCTACGGGAGCTATTTCTATAAAGATAATGAGGCTGTCGTTTTTTCTCAGCGGAACATCAAAAAATTCTGTCCCAGCTTTTCCATCTACATTGATGCGGTATGGCGAGGAGCTTCCGCCTTCTAATGTGATTTTTGGGATTCGGACATCTTTATTTTCTCTATTATAGACTTTTACGAAATAAGTTTCAGAGCGAACCTGATTATAAACCGTATCACAAAATACGACATCATGTGAGAATTTCAAGTCAGTAGAAGGAGTTTCAAAGCTGATTTCATCCCTTTTGCACGAAACAAATAACAATAAAACCCAAAAACTCATCCCAAGTAAGAATTTTACTTTCATATGTATTAAAATAATATTCAAAGATAAATATTTTAAGATAAATTTTTAAAGTTTTTGTGAATTCAAAAAAAAATAATATTTTTGCAGACTGAAATACCAATATAAGGATAAGATGTCCATTACCATTTTATCCAAGTAATTGAATTTAAAAATAAAAATAATTTCTAGAATATTATGAAAAAAGGAATCCACCCTGAAAATTATAGACTTGTTGTTTTCAAAGATATGAGTAACGACGAGGTGTTTCTTTGCAAATCTACAGCAGAAACAAAAGATACGATTGTATACGAAGGACAAGAATATCCATTAGTAAAAATGGAAATCTCTTCTACGTCTCACCCATTCTACACAGGAAAAGTGAAATTGGTAGATACTGCGGGTAGAGTAGACAAGTTCATGAACAAGTACAAAAAATTTGCTAAGTAACATTAGGAAAATATTAAAAGACCTTCTGATTTTTTCAGGAGGTTTTTTTGTTTAGAAGGGGAAAAGAATTAAATTTGTTACAAATAAAAAATATGCAGTTAGTATTTTCTGATGCCCATTATTGGGAAAATTTCCTTCCGCTGACTTTCACTAGACCTGTGGCGGAGATGCGATGTGGAATTCTTACTTTTTCTGAACGCTGGAAAAAGCTTTTGAATACGGATGAAATATCCTATATCACGGAGGATTATCTTCAGCAAAAATTTGCTAGACCAGAGGGAAAAGAAGGTTTGTTCATCACACCTAATTGTATTCCTTCGGATAGAGTTTTGGAGCAGATAAAGGGACTTCGGTTCGGTGAGGCTTTGGTTTATGAAAATGAACTTTTGGCAGCAAAGGTTGATGTGGGAAATTTTAGTTTGGATCAAATTACAACCATGATAGATGTAGAGGGAGAAATCTTGTTGTTTAAGCAGCCTACGGATTTATTCTCTTTCAATGATAAAGCGATAGATTTTGATTTTGAACTGCTTACAAAAGGAAGAACTTCGCAGCCCCTTTCTTCTACAAATGGTTTTTTGGGAAAGACCGAAGATTTGTTCATAGAGGAAGGTGCAGTGGTGGAATATTCTACACTTAATACCAAAACGGGAAAAATATACATTGGGAAGAATACAGAAATTATGGAGGGCTGTCATCTTCGTGGGCCGATTGCTCTTTGTGAAGGTTCTAAATTTAATCTCGGAGCCAAAGTTTATGGCGCAACGACCGTTGGTCCTCACTCAAAAGTAGGCGGCGAGGTGAATAACATTGTTATTTTTGGTTATTCTAATAAAGGGCATGATGGTTTTGTGGGAAATTCGGTTATCGGAGAGTGGTGTAACCTCGGAGCGGATACCAATTCTTCCAATTTGAAAAATAATTACGCCAATGTGAAACTTTGGAATTATAAATGGAAAAAATTTGTAGATACAGGGCTTCAGTTTTGTGGATTGATAATGGGTGACCACTCTAAAACAGCTATAAATACTCAACTAAACACGGGGACAGTGGTGGGTGTGGCTGCTAATATTTTCAAAAGTGGATTTCCGCCGAATTTAGTGAATAGCTTTAGCTGGGGCGGTATGAAAGATGATGAAAAATACAATCTGGATAAGGCGTTTGAAACCATAGAAAAAGTAATGGCTCGTAGAAAGGTTGATTTGACTGATGAAGACAGGGTTATATTATCCTATCTATATAGCGAATAGATAAAATCTATTAACCAGGTTGCTATTATGTAATAAAAGGTACTATTTTTGTTACATCAATTATAAAAAGAAAAGATATGAAAAAGAGAATTTTAGGTGCGATGTTCGCGCTGTTTGCAACAGGAATGTTTTTTGCGCAGGATGATATGCCGATTTCAAAAAGAGACATGCCTTCTGCTGTGCAGAGAAATGTGACAAGGTATTTTGGGAAAAAAGCGATTTCTTCTGTTACCAAAGATAGAGAAGATGGTAGAATCGTTTATGATGTTTATTTTGAAGATGGTACAAAAGCTGAATTTAGCAGTAATGGAAATATAATAGAAGTGAAGAGTTATAACGGCGTTCCTTCTTCTGTAGTTCCTTCTAAAGTTCAGGCTTATGTAGGAAAATATTACCCAAAGAATAAAATAGTACACTGGGAGAAAGAATGGAATAAACAAAAAGTGGAACTGGATAACGATTTAGACCTTGAGTTTACACTAAAAGGAGATTTCCTTAGAATAGACGATTAGAGTTCTATTTTGAATTCGTTACTCATAGCACTTTCTTTTTTAAATTAATTTTTTTAATTTTGCAAAGAAAGTGCTATGTCTATTTATGATAAAATTGTAGAGACAGCCATCACTTTCGATGATGTGCTTCTTGTTCCTTCTTATTCAGAAGTTTTACCTAATCAGGTTTCTTTAAAATCCAGACTTTCGGATAAAATAACCCTAAATGTTCCTATCGTTTCTGCGGCAATGGATACCGTGACAGAGGCGGATATGGCGATTGCACTTGCAAGAGTCGGCGGGCTGGGGTTCATTCACAAAAATATGCCCATAGAGGAGCAGGCTTCCCAAGTCAATCAAGTAAAACGCTCCGAAAACGGGATGATAGCTAATCCTGTCACACTTTCTAAAGACCATACTCTCGCAGAGGCGAAGGCGCTTATGGCTCAATTCAAAATTTCTGGACTTCCAGTGGTGGATGAAGAGCATAAGCTCATTGGAATAATTACCAATAGAGATGTGAAATACCAAGAGAATCTCTCTGTGAAAGTAGAGGAGCTTATGACCAAAGAAAATCTCATTGTTTCTAACGAAGAAGTCAATTTAGAAAAAGCTAAAGAAATTCTACTGAAAAACAGAGTAGAAAAACTTCCTATTGTAGATAAATCCAACAAACTGATAGGTCTGATTACCATTAAAGATATAGATAATCAACTAGAATACCCGAATGCCAACAAGGATAAATCAGGAAGGCTGATAGTGGGAGCAGGTGTGGGAATTGGGGTTGATACCATTGAGCGTGTTTCTGCATTGGTGGAAGCGGGAGTGGATATCATTGCGGTGGATTCTGCACACGGACATTCCAAAGGAGTTTTGGATAAAATAAAAGAAATTAGACAAAATTTCCCTGATTTGGATATTGTTGGAGGAAATATTGTAACCGCAGAGGCGGCAGAAGATTTGATAAAAGCAGGAGCGAATGTACTAAAAGTAGGTGTAGGGCCTGGTTCTATCTGTACTACGAGAGTGGTAGCAGGAGTAGGAGTTCCACAGCTGTCTGCTATATATAATGTATATGAAGTTGCTAAAAAACACAATGTGGCTATCATTGCCGATGGAGGTATCAAACTTTCAGGAGATATAGTGAAGGCTATTGCGAGCGGTGCAGCTGCTGTGATGCTCGGTTCTCTATTGGCAGGAACGGATGAATCACCAGGGGAAGAAATTATTTTCCAAGGAAGAAAATTCAAATCTTACCAAGGAATGGGGTCGCTTTCTGCAATGAAAAGAGGAGGTAAAGAAAGATATTTCCAGTCTGAAGCAAAAAAATTCGTTCCAGAAGGAATAGAAGGGCGAGTTCCATACAAAGGAAAATTAGAGGATGTTATCTTCCAACTTACAGGAGGGCTGAGGGCAGGAATGGGCTATTGTGGTGCAAAAGATATTGTAACACTACAGCAGGAATCTAAAATGGTAAGAATTACAGGTTCTGGGCTTAAAGAATCTCATCCTCACGATGTGATTATTACACAAGAAGCACCAAATTATTCCTTATAAAATCAAAAATCCCAAAATTTGTTAAAAAATGGTTAAAAAATAAGGCTGAAAAAACACCGTTTCGTAACACTAAATTTTAAAATAACACAAAATGTGTTATTTTTTTTATTTTAATGATATTATTTAGCCTAAAAATAGCTTTTCGAAAAGATTTAGTAAGTATGTTAAATATCATAAACTAAAAAATGGGAAAAGTATTGTAATGTCATAAATAATCTCTACATTTGTTACATCAAAAAAGGATAAGAAAGTTTAGTCCAAATGAAAAGAACAAAAATCCATAAAGTAGTATTTCAAATGTTGGTTGTAATGATCGTGACCAGTTCATTACAGTTGCTTTTGAAAAACGGTTATACCACAAAAGGTAGAAACGCTATGGGGACTAAAAAAATATCCTTAGCTGATATTACAGATGGAGATAAATCTAAAGTAGTTGCAATAAAAGTTAAATACTTAGATGATGATGGGGCAGATAAAATATTTGAAAATAATAATAACAGAATTCTAAACACTATAAATAGTCAGCGTATATCCTTTGATTCTCAATCTGCTGAATATTCAAAACCTCAATTATTCTTACTTTACCGATCTTTGAGAGTAGACTGCTAGATTCTTTTTAGGATATATCTTGAAAAGGGTTTAGAGAAGTAAAGATTTGTAAAATGCATGAGATTTATTTAGTCAAAAATATTTTTGACAGAATACAGGAGGAATTTCCAGAAAAATATGAAGATGTTTCAAGTGTTCATTTAAAGGTGGGATTGTTGAGTAATGTACAGCCTATCCTTATCCAGAATGCTTACAAAGCCTATGTGATGGAGTGTCCAGAGTTTTATCATACAGAGTTGGTGGTAGATGTACTCCCTGTACTGATAAAATGTGAAGAATGTGGAGAAGTCACAGAAGTAAAACAGAATAAATTTGTATGTGGTAATTGTGGGCATCCTACAAGAAACATAATACAAGGAGAGGAATTATATATTAACGAAATAAATTTTAGGAAAAATGAGTGAAGTTAAACCAAAATCATCAAGACTTACAGCAGGAAGCATAGATACAGAGCATGTGTCGCTTAACTTGCTGAAAGCAAACGATTTTGTTGCGGGAACAATTCGTGAGAAATTAAAAGATATATTAGTAATTAATGTTTGTTCTTCGCCAGGGAGTGGAAAAACCACTCTAATGCAGAAGACAGGAGAGTTACTAAAAGGAAAAGCAAAAATGTCTGTATTAGTGGGAGACCCAGAAACAGATAGAGATGCACAAAGAATGAAGGATGTAGGAATAGATGCCCTTCAGATCGTGACAGGAGGAATGTGTCACATAGAAGCACAGATGATCTTACAGGCGATAGACCATATGGACCTTAGCAATACAGATGTATTGTTCATTGAAAATGTAGGAAACCTAATGTGTCCATCTTCTTTTGACTTAGGTGAAGATTACAGAGTTACTCTGATCGCGGTAACAGAAGGAGATGATAAGCCGAGTAAATATCCTAAAATGTTCTTAACAAGTGAGTTGATGCTTGTTTCCAAAACAGATTTACTTCCATATCTTCCGTTCTCTGTGGATGCAGTAACAAAAGATGCAAGAAGCGTGAACCCAGATATTGAGGTAATGGAAATCTCAACTCTTACAGATGTTGGCATGGAGAATTGGGTAAATTGGATTCTAGCAAAAATCAAAGAAAAAAAAGAAGCTAAGAAATAACAGAAAATAAATATAACGGATTCTAAATTATAACAATTAAAACAGAAAATTATGAAATTGATTAAAACAACGCTTGTTGGGATAGGACAAATCTTCCTACAAGATAATGGTTGGTCTGGATTGCTAATTACAATCGGTATGTTTTTTAGCCACTGGACATTAGGTGTAACTTGCTTCCTAGGAGCATTGATTGGGACCCTTACAGCAAAAGCATTAAAAGCTAAAGAAGGAGACATAGAGTTTGGTCTTTATGGATTCAATGCAAGTTTGGCTTACATGTGTGTAATGTTCACATTTGCAACAGTTGATTCTCATCCAACATTGAATGGTGCAAATCCATTACTTTGGGTTCTTGGAGCAGTAGCAGCAGTGATAGCAACAGTGATTATGCATGTTTTTGTAACTAAAGGATGGACTGCATTTACATTCCCGTTCGTAGTAACATGTTGGGTTCTTTGCTGGGCATTCGCTAAATACAATGTTTTAGGATTAGAACAAACTACACCAGCATTGCCTGACTATACAGGAACAATAGATGCTATTACAACTCCATTCTATGGATGGGCAGAAGTAAACTTCGGTGCTAGTTTCCTTACAGGGGTATTTATCTTCTTAGGATTGGCAATCAGCTCACCTTCTGTAGCAATGTGGGGAACAGCAGCTGCAACATTGGGGGGGGTATTCGCTCACTATGTTTTGGGAGTAGATGCAAATACATTAGCAAATGGTATTTATTCATTCTCTCCAATCTTGGTAGCGTGCGCATTCGTAACAAAATCAGGAGTATCAAGAGCAGACTTTATCTATATCGTTGTAGGAGTTCTTTTAGCAGTGTTAATCCACTACGGGGTTAATAAAATTATGGCAACTTACACTATTGGTTTCATCGTAGCAACTTGGATTATGGAAGCTGTTCAAAAAGCAGTGAACAAATCAAACCCAAACACTGAGGAATTAGTAAAATCATTAAATCCTTAATAAAAAAAGAAAATATTCAAAACATGTGTTTTGATATATAATAATAACTTAATATTAACATTTTAAATTTTTAATTATGCATTTAGTACCTAGAGAAACTGAGAAGCTAATGCTTTATCTAGCTGGTAAAGTAGCTGAAGACAGAAAAAACAGAGGGTTGAAACTTAACCACCCTGAAACAGTAGCGTATATCGCTCACAAATTAATTGAAGGTGCAAGAGAAGGAAAATCTGTAGCTCAATTAATGCAAGAAGGAACTACATACTTGAGTCGTCAAGATGTAATGGATGGAGTTGCTGAAATGATCCACGATGTGCAAATCGAAGCAACTTTCCCTGACGGAACAAAATTGGTAACAGTACACCACCCAATCCACTAATTTAAACTACTAAAAAAATTAAAGTTATGAGTAATAATAAATATGTAGTTCCAGGAGAATACATCTTAGCTTCTGGTGACATCGAATACAACGCTGGTAAAAAAGTTCTTAAACTTAAAGTTACTAACAAAGGAGATAGACCAATCCAAGTTGGATCTCACTTCCACTTCGCTGAAACTAACTCTGCACTTGAGTTTGACAGAAAAGCAGCTGAAGCTCACAGATTGAATGTTCCTGCAGGTCTTGCACAAAGATTCGAACCAGGTGAATCTAAAGAAGTAGAGTTGATTCCTTACGGTGGAGCTAGATCAGTAAGAGGATTTAGCCTTAGACACTTAGAAAGAAACAAAGAGGCTCTTAATTCACTAAAAAAATAATTATTAACAATTAAAATTTAAAATCATGGCTAAATTAGATAGACAAAAATATGCCTCAATGTATGGACCAACAGTTGGGGACAAAATTAGACTAGCAGATACAGAATTGTTTGCAGAAATCGAAAGAGACTTCACAGTATACGGAGAAGAAAACAAATTCGGTGGAGGAAAAACTTTGAGAGATGGTATGGCTCAGTCAGCTACTCACCTTAGAGATGAGGGAGTGTTAGACTTAGTAATTACTAACGCAACAATTATCGACTACTGGGGAATCGTAAAAGCAGATATCGGTATCAAAGATGGAAAAATCGCTGGTATTGGTAAAGCAGGTAACCCAAATACAATGGATGGAGTAACATCAGGAATGGTTATCGGAGCGTCTACAGAAGCGTTAGGAGGTGAAGGTCACATCTTTACAGCTGGAGGTATCGATACACACATCCACTTCATCTGTCCACAACAAGTAGAAACTGCATTAGCAGGAGGTATTACTACATTCATCGGAGGTGGTACAGGACCTAACCACGGAACATTAGCTACAACTATTGCTCCAGGTGCTTGGAACCTAAGAAAAATGTTCGAAGGTTTAGACAGCCTACCAATGAACTTTGGATTGTTCGGTAAAGGTAACTCTTCTTCTGAAGAAGCTCTTGTAGAACAAATCGAAGCTGGTGCTCTAGGTCTTAAATTACACGAAGACTGGGGATCTACACCATCTGCTATCGACTCTTGTTTGACAGTTTGTGATCAGTTAGATGTACAAGCTACAATCCACACGGATACATTGAACGAAGCAGGATTCGTAGAAGATACAATGAGAGCAATCAATGGTAGAACTATCCACACCTTCCACACAGAGGGAGCAGGAGGTGGACACGCGCCAGACATCATCACAGTAGCATCATATCCGAATGTATTGCCAGCATCAACAAACCCAACTAAGCCATTCACAGTTAACACAATTGATGAGCACTTAGACATGTTGATGGTATGCCACCACTTGGATAAAAATGTAAAAGAAGATGTATCTTTCGCAGACTCTAGAATTAGAAGAGAGACTATCGCAGCAGAAGATATCCTTCACGATATGGGAGTATTCTCTATCATGTCATCTGACTCTCAAGCGATGGGTAGACCAGGAGAAGTAATCACAAGAACATTCCAAACAGCTGACAAGATGAAGAAGCAATTCGGACCATTGCCAGAAGATGAAGGAACAGGAAATGATAACTTCAGAATTAAGAGATATATTTCTAAAGTAACTATCAACCCAGCGATTGCACACGGTATCCAAAGATACATCGGATCAATCGAAGTTGGTAAGATGGCAGACTTAGTAATGTGGAGACCAGACATGTTTGGTGCTAAGCCAGAATTGATTATCAAAGGAGGATTTGTATCTTACTCTAAAATGGGAGATCCAAACGCATCTATCCCAACTCCACAACCAGTATTCTGGAGACCAATGTTTGGTAACTATGGTAAAGCAAACACTGAAACTACTGCATTCTTCGTATCTAAAGTATCTTTAGAGAAAGGAATCGTTCAGTCTTACGGATTAGGTAAAAAATTATTACCAGTAATCGGATGTAGATTTATCGGAAAATCTGATATGATCCACAACGACGCAATGCCTAAGATTGAGGTAAATCCACAAACTCACGAAGTGAAAGTAGATGGTAAACCATGTGTATGTGAGCCAGCTAGCAAACTTCCAATGGGACAATTATACTTCATGTTCTAAGAAATTAGAATATAAAGATAAAACCATATTTCAAATCAGTCATACCTTTGGTATGGCTGATTTTTTATTGCCCAAATGTTAAAATACCAGAAACATAACAAAAATCATATTTTTTAATTTTTTTTCTGAAAAACATTCGGTAAATTTGCATGTTAATTATTCGTGTCAAGAAAATGAAATTTGTGACACAAATACAAGTCAAATAATAAAAAAATAATTACTTATGGCAAAGATCGACAGACAGAAGTATGCCTCAATGTATGGACCAACAGTTGGGGACAAAATTAGATTAGCAAATTCAGAATTGTTTGCAGAAATTGAAAGAGATTTTACAGTATACGGAGAAGAAAATAAATTCGGTGGAGGAAAAACAATGAGAGATGGTATGGCTCAGTCAGCTACTCATCTTAGAGATGAGGGGGTACTAGACTTAGTAATTACCAATGCAACAATTATCGACTACTGGGGAATCGTAAAAGCAGATATCGGTATCAAAGATGGAAAAATCGCTGGTATTGGTAAAGCAGGTAACCCAAATACAATGGATGGAGTAACATCAGGAATGGTTATCGGAGCATCTACAGAAGCTTTAGGAGGTGAAGGTCACATCTTTACAGCTGGTGCTATTGATACTCACATTCACTACATCTGTCCACAGCAGATAGAAACTGCATTAGCAGGCGGAACAACTACTTTTGTAGGAGGTGGTACAGGACCTAACCACGGAACATTAGCTACAACTATTACTCCAGGTGCTTGGAACATTAGAAAAATGTTTGAAGCTTTGGATGGTTTACCAATGAACTTCGGTATCTTTGGTAAAGGTAACTCTTCTTCTGAAGAAGCAATCATTGAACAAATCGAAGCGGGAGTTTTTGGTCTTAAATTACACGAAGACTGGGGATCTACACCATCTGCTATTGACTCTTGTTTGACTATCTGTGATAAATATGATGTACAAGCTACTATCCACACAGATACATTGAACGAAGCAGGATTCGTAGAAGATACAATGAGAGCAATCAATGGTAGAACTATCCACACCTTCCACACAGAGGGAGCAGGAGGTGGACACGCGCCAGACATCATCACAGTAGCATCATATCCGAATGTATTGCCAGCATCAACAAACCCAACTAAGCCATTCACAGTTAACACAATTGACGAGCACTTAGATATGTTGATGGTGTGCCACCACTTGGATAAAAATGTAAAAGAGGATGTATCTTTTGCAGACTCTAGAATTAGAAGAGAGACTATCGCAGCAGAGGATATTTTCCATGATAAAGGTATTTTCTCTATCATGTCATCTGACTCACAAGCGATGGGTAGACCAGGTGAAGTTTTGATGAGAACATTCCAAACAGCTGACAAAATGAAGAAGCAATTTGGACCATTGCCAGAGGATGAAGGAACAGGAAATGATAACTTCAGAATTAAGAGATATATTTCTAAAGTAACTATCAACCCAGCGATTGCACACGGTATCCAAAGATACATTGGATCAATCGAAGTTGGAAAGATGGCAGACTTAGTAATGTGGAGACCAGACATGTTTGGTGCTAAGCCAGAGATGATCATCAAAGGAGGTATGGTATCTTATGCTAAAATGGGAGATCCAAACGCATCTATCCCAACTCCACAACCAATATTCTGGAGACCAATGTTCGGAAGTTATGGAAAAGCAAATACTGAATGTTCAGCGTTCTTCGTATCTAAAGTATCTTTACAAAAAGGAATTGTACAGTCTTATGGATTAGGTAAAAAATTATTACCAGCGAAAGGATGTAGAACAGTAGGAAAAGCGGACATGTATCACAACGATGCAATGCCTAAGATTGAGGTAAATCCACAAACACATGAAGTGAAAGTAGATGGTATGCCATGTGTATGCGAGCCAGCTGACAAACTTCCAATGGGTCAATTATATTTCATGTTCTAATAGAATTGAAATTTAGAAATAGAACCACCTTTATTAAAAAGGTGGTTTTTTGTTATTTTTTTGTAAAAAAGTAACAAAAATGTTTTTTATTTGAAATAAGTTTTATAAATTTGTGTCATCAAAATGATAAAGATAACACCTTTAGAATTGTTTTTTTAGTAATCTATTATAATTTAGTCGTTGAAGTCAGAGAGAGGCCCAATAAACTTATAATATCATTTTTTAGCTTTGTAATATTTTGGTTTTTAGATGGTTATTGGGCTGTTTCTGATTTATTTTTTTGGAAAAATAAAAAGGCTGTTATATATCATATAATTATGATGCCTTTATCTACTTTTTTTATTGTATTTTTGAACTCGTTTAAATCCTGAATGGATGGAAACGGGATTTTTTATTTTAAAGACATTGATAATTTAAAAATGAGCCTATGTTAGTGGTTTCTGAGGTAATTCGAAATGCGAAAGGAGAGGATTTATCCTCAAAAGAAGTAGATTTTTTTGATATAGAATGGTTTGAATCTACAAGAAAACTTTTGCGCAAAGTCAGTCATAAAGGAGAGGAAGTAGGTTTAAGAATATTGAAAGAAAATCTTAGACTAAAACATCACGATGTGCTATGGGAAGATGGAAATAAAATATTGTTAGTCAATGTATTGCCATCTGATGCAGTGGTGGTTCAGCCGAAGACAATGAGAGAAATGGGAACTATTTGTTTTGAGATTGGTAATCAGCACATTCCTATTTTCATTGAGAATGATGAGATTATCATCCCTTACGAAGATCCTATTTTTAATCTGCTGAAAAAAGGCGGATATGAGCCATTCAAAGCACAAAGAATTTTTGAAGATATGCTGAAAGCATCATCTGACCACGAAGCTCCTGCAAAGGATCACAAGATAGACACTGACCAGCTTTTTTCAAAAGTGTTTCCGAGTAAATAAAAAGACTAAATTATAATAGATAAAAAACAGAAATAAAATGAAGGTAAATTCACTAATAAGTCTATTACACATTGCGGACCCGACTTTGCCGATTGGGGGATACTCTCACTCAAATGGTTTGGAAACCTATGTGCAGAAAGGACTTGTAAACAGTACGGAGACGGCGGCTTTATTTCTTAATAATATGCTGTCCAGCAGTATATTACATAATGATGCAGCTTATGTGAGATTAGCTTATGAAGCTATGAAAGAAAAAGACAGCTACGAAAGAATAGTTGTTTTGGATGAGGAATGTAGTGCAATGAAGAGTCCAAGAGAAATTCGTGAGGCGAGCCACAAATTGGGAACGAGATTGCTGAAAATCTTCATAGAAGAAGGACAAAAGTGCGATTTCTTGACAAAATTTGGGGACTATGTAACTAAAAATATCAGCGTGGGGAATTATCCTGTAGTATATGGTGCATTGTGCTATTTGATGGAAATTCCTTTGGAAGAGGCGATTACAGCGTTTTATTTCTCTACGGCTACAGGTATGGTGACTAACGCGGTTAAGTTGGTTCCACTTGGTCAGCTTGAAGGACAGAAAATTCTTTTTGAAGTGAAAAAAAATATTCCTTCTTGGGTAGAAAAAACCATGAATTTGGAAGAAGAAAAAATCGGTCTTTCTAATGTAGGATTTGATTTGAGATCTATGCAGCACGAGAGATTGTATTCAAGATTATATATGAGTTAAGGATTAAAATTATTGAAGTATAACAAAAAATTATAACAAAATGGCAAATAGAAAATATATTAAAATTGGTGTAGCAGGTCCTGTAGGTGCTGGAAAAACAGCTTTGATAGAGGTTTTATCAAGAAAAATGATGGATGATTATTATGTTTGTGTAATCACCAATGATGTTTATACTAACGAGGACGAAAAATTCCTTCAAAAAAATAGTAAATTACCAAAAGATAGAATTGCAGGGGTAGAAACAGGAGGATGTCCTCACACAGCGATTAGAGAAGATGCGAGTATGAACTTGGAGGCAGTGGATGAAATGGCTGCTAAACACCCAGACATGGAAATTCTTTTCGTGGAGAGTGGTGGTGATAACCTTTCTGCTACATTTAGCCCAGAATTGGCTGATTTGACAATATTCGTAATCGATGTGGCTGCGGGTGAAAAAATCCCAAGAAAAGGAGGGCCTGGTATCACAAGATCTGACTTGTTGATGATTAACAAATTTGACTTAGCTCCATTAGTAGGTGCAGATTTAGCAGTAATGGAAAGCGATGCGAAGAGAATGAGACAAGGGCGTCCATTTGTATTCACAAACTTGAAAACAGAAGAAGGAGTAGATGCTGTTATCGGATGGATTAAGAAATATGCTCTTTTAGAAGATATTGAAGAACCTGCAATTATCAGATAATTATGAACGGAATAATAGGGGAATACACCAGTAAGATGAGCCTAAGGACTGAGATCCGAGATGGGTTTCATCACTTGGCGGAAATGTTTTATACCAATCCGTTTGGATTGATGAGATTTGATAAGAGAAGTGCTCATGACCCTTGGTTGAGATACATGATAAGAAGCTCCACTCCTGGGATTATGGCGGGGGATTTCTATGAAATGTCTTTTAGAGTAGCAAAAGGAACTAATTTAGGTCTTGAAACTCAGGCTTATTCTAGGATCCATTCTATGAAACCTGGGGGATTTGCTAAGCAGACAACTACTATAGATGTAGAGGAAGATGCTATGTTTCAGTATATTCCACACCCTACTTCGCCGCACAAAGACTCTGTTTATGAAGCGATAAATACTATCAATATTGCTAAAACATCTAGAGTAATCTGGGGGGAGGTAATTACTTGTGGAAGAAAACTTTACGGCGAAGGAGAAATTTTTGAATTTAAAGAATTTAAAAACTATACGAGAATATTCCTTGATGGTCATCTTATCTTCAAAGATAGATTGTACATGAAGCCAAGTGAAATGGATTTAACTACAATGGGACAATGGGAGGATTTTACTCACCAAGCTACTATCTTTATCTATGACCAGCAGTTGGAAGAAGATCACCTTTTAGAACTTTTAGAAAAAGCACTAAAAGATGATGAAGGTGTAGAGTACGGCATCACAACTACTGTAGGAGGTGGTATCGTGATAAGAATCGTAGGGCATGGCGGAGAGCAGCTCTATAACATTGCTAAGCGATTCGAATACAGTATTTTAGATGAAATCATAGAACCGATTTAATAATATTGTGATCCTAATGAAAAAACAGTTGTATCAGAAATGGTATAACTGTTTTTTTTTGATAAATTTTGAATAACTTTTTGTCAGTTTTAGAAAAAGTTGTACTTTTGCAAATCAAATAATTTAATATAAAGCAATAAAATGCCTACTATTCAACAATTAGTAAGAAAAGGAAGAGCCACAATTGCCAAGAAGAGCAAATCGGTTGCTTTGGATTCTTGTCCACAAAAGAGAGGTGTATGTACGAGAGTATATACAACTACACCTAAGAAACCTAACTCTGCACTTAGAAAGGTTGCCAGAGTAAGACTTTCTAATGGTAAAGAAGTTAACGCTTATATCCCGGGCGAAGGACATAATCTCCAAGAGCACTCGATAGTATTGGTAAGAGGCGGAAGGGTGAAAGACCTACCGGGAGTTCGTTATCACATTGTAAGAGGTGCTTTGGACACTGCAGGTGTAAATGGAAGAACGCAAAGAAGATCTAAGTATGGAGCTAAGAGACCTAAACCAGGTGCAGCACCAGCAGGGAAAAAGTAATCATTAAATTTTAAGGAAAGAAACAATGAGAAAGACAAAAGCAAAAAAAAGACCGTTGTTACCAGATCCTAAATTTAATGATCAATTGGTAACAAGATTTGTGAATAACTTGATGATAGATGGTAAAAAATCTATCGCATTTAGAATTTTCTATGATGCACTAGATATCGTAGAAACTAAAAAAGAAGATCAGGAAAAAACTTCTCTTGAAGTATGGAAAGATGCGCTTACTAATGTAATGCCGCATGTAGAAGTAAGATCAAGAAGAGTAGGAGGTGCTAACTTCCAAATTCCTATGCCGATCAGAGCTGATAGAAAAATTTCTATGGCTATGAAATGGTTGATCAAATATGCTTCTTTGAGAAACGATAAATCTATGGCGCAAAAATTAGCTGCTGAGATTATCGCTGCTTCTAAAGAAGAAGGAGCTGCTGTTAAGAAAAAGACAGATACTCACAAAATGGCAGAAGCAAACAAAGCATTCTCACACTTTAAATTCTAATCTGAAATGGGAAGAGATCTTAGATATACAAGAAATATTGGTATTGCTGCACACATCGATGCAGGGAAAACTACCACTACAGAGAGAATTTTATTTTACACTGGTAAAACTCACAAGTTGGGTGAAACTCACCAAGGGACATCTCAGATGGACTGGATGGAGCAAGAAGCTGAAAGAGGGATTACAATTACCTCTGCGGCTACTACTTGTAACTGGAATTTCCCAACCGATCAAGGAAAAGTTTTGCCAGAAACTAAAGGATACCACTTTAACATCATCGATACCCCAGGACACGTTGACTTTACTGTAGAGGTAAACCGTTCTTTGAGAGTATTGGATGGTCTAGTGTTCTTGTTTTCAGCGGTTGACGGAGTAGAGCCACAATCAGAAACTAACTGGAGATTGGCTGACAACTACAAAGTTGCGAGAATGGGATTCGTAAACAAAATGGACAGACAAGGAGCTGATTTCTTGGCAGTTTGTCGTCAGGTAAAAGAAATGCTAGGTTCTAACGCTGTTCCTATCGTATTACCAATCGGTAGTGAAGAAGACTTCAAAGGAGTGGTTGACCTTATCAAGAACAGAGCTATTGTTTGGCACGAAGATACTCAGGGTATGACATTTGATGTGGTTCCAATTCCAGAAGATATGAAAGCTGATGTATTGGAATACAGACAAAACCTTGTGGAAAATGTGGCAGAATATGACGAGTCTTTATTAGAGAAATTCTTTGAAGATCCAGATTCTATCACAGAAGAAGAAATTAATGAAGCTTTAAGAAAAGCAACTATTGATTTGTCTATTATCCCAATGACTTGTGGTTCTTCATTTAAGAACAAAGGAGTTCAGTTTATGTTGGATGCTGTATGTAAATACCTTCCTTCTCCACTAGATAAAGATGATATCAAAGGAACTGACCCTAAAACTGATGCTGAAATTACAAGAAAACCAGATGTAAATGAGCCGTTTGCTGCATTAGCATTTAAGATTGCTACTGACCCTTATGTAGGTAGATTGGCATTCTTTAGAGCTTATTCTGGTAGATTGGATGCAGGTTCTTATGTATTGAACACAAGATCTGATTCTAAAGAAAGAATCTCAAGAATCTATCAGATGCACGCGAATAAGCAAAATCCTGTAGAATATATTGAAGCAGGAGATATCGGTGCAGCTGTAGGATTTAAAGATATCAAAACTGGGGATACACTTTGTGATGAAAAGAACCCTATCGTTCTTGAATCTATGATTTTCCCAGATCCAGTAATCGGTATCGCTGTTGAACCTAAAACTAAAGCTGACCAGGATAAAATGGGTAACGCTTTAGCGAAGTTAGCAGAAGAGGATCCTACTTTCCAAGTGAAAACAGATGAAGCATCTGGACAAACTATCATCTCTGGAATGGGAGAGCTTCACTTGGATATCATCGTAGACCGTCTAAGAAGAGAGTTCAAGGTAGAAGTAAACCAAGGACAGCCGCAAGTAGAGTACAAAGAATCACTTACAGCTACAGCTAATCACAGAGAAGTTTACAAAAAACAAACTGGGGGTAGAGGTAAATTCGCGGATATCATCTTCGAAATTGGTCCTGCTGATGAAGGAAAAACAGGTCTTGAATTCATCAACGAAATTAAAGGTGGTAACATTCCAAAAGAATTTATCCCTTCTGTTGAAAAAGGATTCAAAGAAGCTATGAAAAATGGTCCTTTGGCTGGATTCGAGATTGAAGGAATTAAAGTTACACTAAAAGATGGTTCTTTCCACCCAGTGGACTCTGACCAACTTTCATTCGAATTGGCTGCTAAACTTGGATTTAGAGAAGCTGGTAAAGCTGCTAAACCAGTAATCATGGAGCCTATCATGAAATTGGAAGTTGTTACTCCAGAAGAATACATGGGGGATATCGTAGGTGACCTTAACAGAAGAAGAGGTACTGTAAACGGTATGGATGATAGAAATAATGCTAAAGTTATCAAAGCATTTGTTCCATTAGCAGAAATGTTTGGATATGTAACAGCTCTTAGAACATTATCTTCTGGTAGAGCAACATCTTCTATGGAGTTTGAAAAATATGAACCAGCTCCACAGAATGTGGCTGAAGAAGTAATAGCTAAAGCAAGAGGTTAATTAAAATTTAGATTAAAATGTCACAAAGAATCAGAATAAAATTAAAATCTTACGATTACAATTTAGTAGATAAATCTGCTGAGAAAATCGTAAAAACAGTAAAATCTACAGGAGCTGTGGTAAATGGACCAATCCCATTACCTACTCACAAGAGAATCTTTACTGTGCTTAGATCTCCGCATGTTAATAAAAAAGCAAGAGAACAGTTCCAGCTTTCTGCACACAAGAGATTGATGGATATCTACTCTTCTTCTTCTAAGACTGTAGATGCTCTTATGAAGTTAGAATTACCAAGCGGTGTAGATGTAGAAATCAAAGTTTGATAAAACAATGTATTTATCATTTTGCTATGATAAAAATCCTTTCCTAAGAAATTGGGAAAGGATTTTCTTTATTTGAAATACTTTTGATATTATTGCAGAATAAATTTTAGTATGGGAAATCAAATTAGTAACAACAAAATCAGACAGATAATCCTGCTGGGGATGATTTTTGGGTTTTTGTTTTTGATAGGATTTAATTTAAGTGATTTTTTGCCTTCATTTTTGGGAGCAATTACACTTTATGTCATTTTCCGAGATTATTATTTTAAACTTACGGAGGAGAGAAAATGGAAACCTTGGCTGGCGATTGGTTTCTTGATGTTACTTTCCCTTTTGGTTATAATCGTTCCGATTTATTACATAGCGGAGACTTTGGTGGTAAAACTGGCAAATTCTCGCGATTATATAGAGGTTGGCATAGAGCATATCAACAAAATCCACGAATATATAAAGGATAAAACAGGTTATGATATCATCCAATCCATTGATTTAAGGAAAGTAGGAGAATGGGTGACTGTTTATACATCGTCTTTATTGAATACGACAGTGGATATCGTTACTACAGTTGTTACGGCATATTTTATTTTATATTTTATGCTGGTCAATTCTCGAGCGATGGAAAGGGCAATGGAAAGGGCTGTTCCACTGAAAAAATCTAATGTCAATAAGATAGGCGAGCGTTTCCGAAAACTTATCATTGCCAATGTGGTGGGAATTCCTGTGGTGGCCATTGGACAGGGACTTACGGTTTTGATAGGGTATCTCATTTTTGGGGTTTCTAGTCCGTTTTTCTTATTTATTTTGACGGCTATGGCATCGCTTATCCCTATTGTGGGAGGTGCGATTGTCTATGTTCCAGTGTCACTTATGCTGCTGGCGAGCCAAAACCCAGTGGGAGCGGCGGGAGTTCTGTTCTTCGGGGTTCTTTCCGCGGGAGTGGATAATATACTGAGATTCACATTTTTAAAAAGAATAGAAAACATCCATCCGTTGAATTCTGTATTTGGGATTATTTTAGGGTTGAAGGTTTTTGGTTTTATTGGGCTCATTTTTGGACCAATATTGATTTCCATTACTGTATTGCTGATTCAAGTTTATCATGATGAATTTTCTGAAAATGATAAAAAAGAAGAAAACGACACAGACAAAACTGAAGAAATTTCTGAAAATATCTCCTTGTAAAAGGGCTGAAATAGACACATTTAAAAAATTAACATTTTAAGATGTAAAATTTTAATGATTTGTTAATTTTAGTTAAAAAAATAACCGTAAATTTGCGACATTTAAAATTTAGAAAACCAAAAAATTTTATGAAGACAAACTTTTTAAGGAGATCTGCGATAGCAGCATTGACTTTAACAACGGCAAGTTTTTATTTTGCACAAGAGGAAACTCAAGGTTCAGAAAAGAACATTGATGAAGTAGTTCTTGTGGGAGTAGCGGACATTGCAAAAGACAGAAAGACACCAGTAGCTGTATCTACTGTGAAATCTGCTCAAATCATTGAGAGATTAGGAAATCAGGAATTGACAGAAGTTCTTAACACTACACCATCTGTGTATGCGACTAAATCTGGTGGTGGTTTCGGAGATGGAGGAATCACAATGCGTGGTTTCGAATCTAGAAACATCGCTGTGATGGTAAATGGTATGCCAGTGAACGATATGGAAGGCGGTGCTGTGTATTTTTCTAACTGGACAGGTCTTTCTGATGTTACAAGTACCATTCAGGTTCAGAGAGGTTTAGGTTCATCTAAATTAGCAATTGCTTCTGTAGGGGGAACTATGAACTTCATTACGCGTGCGGCAGACATGAAAAAAGGAGGTGTTGTAAGAATAGGAGTTGCAAATAATGACTATCACAAGGCTTCTTTCTCATATAATACAGGAAAAACTGAAAACGGCTGGTCTACCTCTTTCTTAATGAGTAGAACAGCTGGTTCTTATTATGTACAAAACACTGATTTCGAATCTTATGCATACTATTTTGCTTTAGGATTTGAGCCAAATAAAAAACATAACTTCCAGTTTACTATAACATCTTCTCCTCAGTGGCATGATCAAAGAGGTTTTACAAGCAAAATACAAGATTATATAGACTATAATCCAGATCATGATGGAAACCCATACAGACAGTATAACCCAGATTTTGGATACTATACAGATGCGGCAGGAAGAAGAAGAGCGCTATCTAACAAATCTAACTTCTACGCAAAACCAGTAATGATGTTCAACTGGGATTGGAATATTACTCCAAAATCTAAATTGAGCACTGTACTATATGCTTCTAATGGTAGAGGTGGTGGAACAGGTGATTTAGGTGATTTAGGAGGAGTAAGAGGTCAAAATGTTACAGCTTACAGAGATGCTGATGGTCATATAAACTATGATGCTATCTTCGCAGCGAATGCAGCAATAGATGCTAATACAGCAGGAGCGAAACACACTCTTGTAAGAAGAGCGGCTATGAACTCTCACAACTGGTATGGTATTTTAGCAAATTTCCAACACAAAATAAATGATAACTGGAATTTCTCCATAGGAACAGATGACAGATACTACTATGGATACCACTACCAAATGCTTACTCACCTGTATGGAGCTAATGGATATAAAGATGCGTCTGATAGAAATATTTCTCCAAAAGTAGTTACAAGAGTACATGATTACAAAAACCTTTCATGGAATCCTTTCGGAGGAAAAACATTAGGACAAGAGGAGCATATAGGATATAGCAATGACGGAGAAGTACTATGGTATAGCGGTTTCGGACAGGTAGAGTTTACTAAAAATAATTTCTCTGCGTTTGTACAAGGGTCTATTTCTAATCAAGCTTACAGAAGAATTGATAACTTTGTTGTAGATGGAGTAACAACTCAACAAGGACAAGTTGTTAATAGAAAAACAAGCTTTAAAAACCTTATAGGATATAATGTGAAAGGGGGAGCTAACTATAACATCAACGAAAACCATAATGTTTTCGCAAATGTAGGTTTCTATAGCAAGCAGCCATTTATGAATGCGGTATATCCAAACAACCAACAGGTGCTGAATCCTAACCTGACAAACGAGAAAATATTCTCTGTAGAAGTAGGATATGGTTTTAGATCTTCTAAATTCAATGCTAACCTTAACCTATACAGAACTGAATGGAAAGATAGATGGTTGAGAGTTGGAAACCAAACATTTACAACTGCATCAGGTAATGTTAGAGGATATTCAGAAATCAGTGGCATCACTCAGGTTCACATGGGGGTAGAAGTAGACGCTACATATAAACCAGTGAAATTCTTAGAATTACAAGGTATGTTCTCTTATGGAGACTACAGATATAAAGGAAATGCTACAGGAGCTGATTTCGATGAAAGTAATAATCCTGTTACAACAACAACAGGGAACACTACATTATACTTAGATCAAGTAAAAGTAGGAGGAAGCGGAAACAGCAGTATTCCACAGCTTACAGCTTCTTTAGGTGCGACTATCAAACCGATAAGTGATTTGAGCATCTATGGAACTTGGAGATTCGTTGGAAATCTTTATTCAGCAGTTAATACAAATGATTACAAAACTGTTGCAAGACAAGAACAAGGAGCTCTTAGGCTTCCAGATTACAATCTTTTAGACTTAGGTGCTTCTTATAAACTAAGATTAAGAGAGCGTTCTCAGTACTTTACTTTCGGAGTGAATGTTTATAATGTAATAGACACTTACTACATTTCTGATGCTTCTACAAGTATCCATGCTACTGGTGCAAGTACTACATACAAAGGAATCGATACAAAAAATAGAGTATTCTTTGGTGCAGGAAGAACTTGGGCTGCTAGTGTAGCGTTCAACTTCTAGTAAAAAACAAGAAGATAATAAATAAAAATCCTAACTTTAATTAGTTAGGATTTTTTTATATTTGCGTTTATAATTTAGAATAAAAAATGGAGGAATTATTTAATAGTGTATATAGTACTCATAAGGGAATTTCTTTTTCCACAGTGGTAGTTTTTGGAGCGTTTATTTTTCTATTATTACAGGCACATCTTAGTTATAAAGGTGCAGTTTCAGATGTTTTGAGAAAAACAAACTTTTTTTCGATGATGTTATTATATGTTCAGGGTATATTGGGTGTTTTTTTAGGAATTTATTCACCAGAGTTTTCGGAGGTTTCAGGATTTTCTTCATTTTTGAAACATTTTGAGTATGGGATAAGCATTTTACTCTGCGCAGGAATGATGACATATGTATACACATACATAAAAAATAATAAGCAACTAAGCCTAAAGATAGTAGTTATCGCATTGGTAGCGGCATTACTTTTTGAGTATGCATATCCTTGGAGACTTATTTTTGGTTAATTAAAATTTTGAATTTACTCATATGAAAATTGCGGTAGTGGGTGCTACAGGAATGGTAGGACAAATCATGCTGAAAGTTTTGGAAGAAAGAAATTTCCCTGTGCAGGAAATCATTCCAGTGGCTTCGGAAAAATCTGTCGGAAAAAAAATTAGTTTTAAAGGCAAAGAATACTCTGTCGTGTCCATGCAGGATGCCATCGATATGAAGCCAGAGATAGCATTGTTTTCGGCTGGTGGAGGCACTTCTCTGGAGTTTGCGCCTAAATTTGCGGAGGCAGGAATTACGGTGATTGATAATTCTTCGGCTTGGAGAATGGATGTTACTAAAAAACTGGTCGTTCCAGAGATAAATGCCGATGTTTTGACCCAAGAAGATAAAATCATCGCAAATCCTAACTGCTCTACGATTCAGCTGGTAATGATTCTAAATCCGCTGCACAAAAAATACGGATTAAAAAGAGTAGTAGTGTCTACATATCAGTCGGTTACGGGAACGGGTAAGGCGGCAGTAGACCAGCTAAACCAAGAAATAAAAGGTGAAGAGTGCGAGAAAGTTTATCCTTATCAGATTTTCAAAAATGCACTTCCGCACTGTGATGTTTTCGCAGATGATGACTACACAAAAGAAGAACTAAAACTGATGACCGAACCCAAAAAGATTTTGGGCGACAGCAGTTTTGAAATCACAGCGACAGCCGTTCGTGTTCCTGTGCAGGGCGGACATTCTGAGAGTGTGAATATTGAGTTTAATGAAGACTTTGATATAGAGGAAGTTAAGCGGATTCTTTCAAACACGCCAGGTGTTATCGTAGAGGATGATGTAGCCAATAAAAAATACCCTATGCCGTTCTATTCAGAAGGGAAAGATGAGGTTTTTGTAGGGAGAATAAGAAGGGATAATTCCCAGCCAAAAACGCTCAACTGTTGGATAGTAGCGGATAATCTAAGAAAAGGAGCAGCTACGAACGCTGTCCAAATCGCAGAATATTTGGTCAAAAATCAGTTGGTATAATTTTGGTATCACACCGTACACATAGTACGGAAAAATGAAAATAAACTTTATTCAGAAATTTTTGATGATTTGCTCTGGTGCGAATCTTCACATTTTAAAGAAAACTCCTTCCGAGTGGAATAAATATTCCGGCATCGGAGGGATTGTTTTATTCACAGGTTTTTTTGCGGGAATCTCCGCAGGGTACGCCACCTATACCATTTTTGATGATTTCCACGCTGCATTGGCGGCGGGATTCATCTGGGGATTGATGATTTTTAATTTGGACAGATACATCGTGTCCTCTATCAAGAAAACGGTTTCTTGGAAAAACCAGCTTCTGCTGACTCTTCCTCGTTTGGTTTTGGCGGTGTTTTTGGGAATTGTTATTTCAAAGCCATTGGAATTAAAGATTTTTGAAAAAGAAATCAATAAACAGCTAAACACCATTATCCAAAGAAACAAAACCGAACTTCAGGAACAGATGAACAGCAGGATTCTACAGCAGTCAGGGCCTTTTGCAAAAGAAAAAGAACAAATCCAAAGTCAAATAGAATCCTACCAAAAAGCCTATGATTCCGCAGTGGTGGATTTAGAAAGAGAGGTTCTGGGCAAAGAAACGGGACTTACGAGCGGAAAGGCTGGTTTTGGGCCAAATGCAAAGCGAAAAACTGAAATCCACGACAACAAGAAAAAAGAGCTGGAAGCCTATCAAAAACAGATGGAACCACGACTGAAATATCTGGATGAGGAAATCTCTAAAGTCTATACCAACCTACAAACGGAGCAGAAAAACAGCGAGGATTCGGAAAATAGGTTCAATGGTTTCGCGGCGAGGCTTCAGGCACTGGATGAGTTAGGCGCAAATCCCATCATGGCTGTGGCGGCGATGTTCATCATGGGACTTTTTATTTGTTTAGAAATTTCGCCTGTTTTGGTTAAATTGATTTCTACCGCAGGGCCTTACGATTATCTTTTAGAAAAAACCGAAACCGAAACCAAGCTCTACGCGAAAGAAAAAATAGAAAAAGGAACCATTTCCACGGATTTTAGAATAGAGAAATTCAAAAAAGATTTGGATAATTTGTAGAAAAAATCAAGGCTTATAAAAATGAGCCTTGATTTATTTTATAAGATTTTTTCTGTAATAAAACAGTGGAACTATCAGTAAAACAGGCAGAGGCTGAATCACAAATCTTCTGATGTAAAACGAGAACAAATTCCCGAAACTAAATTCCGTATAAACAGAATACAGATAAATAGGGAAGAAAATCAAGAAAGATAAAGTGATTAAAACCATCGCTTGGAAAGTCCATTTTTTATTTAAAAACAGAAAATGAATAATTCCCAAAGAAAAGATAAGGTTTAATAAAAACCTGAAAATATGGCTGGTGATGAGCCTAGCCCACTCAAACTGAGGGAATGCAGGATTGCCAGTATTCGCAAAATAATCTAAAAAAGGGTCATAGAATAGAACATTTTCCAGATATCTCACTCCGATAAGCCCTGCCACGCAAAGTACAGCACCAATCCAGTTCCAATGTTTCATCGTTTAACAAAAAATTTAATCCAGATAATCCAAAGAAAAACAACACCACCATATATAATGGCAGGAAAGGCATAATCATGAGCAATCTTAAAATGCTCTGGTGAAAGCTCCATATAGACAATGTTAATGAGAGCGATTCTCGTAACATTCACTACATAAAGGAAAACCAGTCCCAAAGCAGCGAACCAAAAAGTCTGTAATCCTTTATAAAAAGTAAAAATAAAAGCAAGATACAGAATCATGATAGAAACGGCATTACAGCCCTCAATCATCGTGGTAGCCCATATGTTATTGATATAGAAATATAAACCGCTCTTTTCGGTGGATTCTATCAGCTGGGTATTGTAGCCCATTTTATTCATGCAGAAAGTAGACTGCTCTGCTATAACTCTGGTCAAAGGGTCTGCGGCGGCATCAGAGTATAGATTTAGATAAAACTGATAAAGTAAAATCAATCCCAGATAAGTCGCCAAAAACCTTAATAACAGGATAAGAATAGGCTTTAGGTCATCAAACATTATGATAATTTTGGGCAAAAGTAAACAAAAAAACAGGAAAAATTTAATGAAAAACCATATATTTGCTTTTGCAATTTAATTGACACTAAAAATATGTTTAAATCATTTCTTCACTGGAAAGTCTGGGTAAATATTTTGATTACCTTAGGGATATTTTTTGGCTTGGTTTGGGGGACATTTAGATGGCTGGATACCCATACCAATCACGGAAAAGAAGTACCCGTTCCGAATGTAGTAAATATGTCTGTCCAAGAGGCCGTAAAAGAATTAGAAAACATGGGGTTGGAGGTGGAAGTGGATAGTTTTAAATACGACCCTAAATATAAGCCTTTTCAGGTGTTACAAATTTATCCTGCCGCAGGTTCTCGTGTGAAAGAGGGTAGGACTGTTATCTTGAGAATCAATCCAAAAACTTGGGCAAAAGTGGAAGTTCCTAATCTTTTAGAGAAATATAAAGGATTGGCGTTTAGCAGGTTAGAACTTGTGGGACTAAAAGTGGGTGATACCATCTATGAACCAAGTATCCAGAAAGATGCCGTTCTGAAAATGATATATAAAGGACAGGAACTAAAACCAGGAACTCTCCTGCCGAAGTTCTCTGTAATAGATTTGATTATCGGTTCTGGGCCGCTTAGGGATATTGCCGTTCCAAATGTAGTAGGACTTACGGTGAAAGAAGCCCGTGAAGTGATTATGGCTAATAATTTTGAATTTGGTATCGCGGAATACGAAAGCGGGGTAAAAGATGAAAATGATATAGTCTACTACCAAGATCCTGCTACGGGTAGTCTTAGAGACCAAGGGATGCAGATAGATGTCTGGGCAAGTAAGAAAACACCTGCCGAAATGGTAGATAAAGCAAGAGAGCTGGATAAAATATATGGACTTCCGAAGGATGAACCAAGTGAACCAGCGAAGGAAACCAGACAGGCTAACACACCGATGGAATATCCTTCTTCTACAAAGCAAAACATAAAAGTAGAGTCTTCTCCTGCTAAACCAGTGGAAACGAAAAAATCTGAGGAGAAAAAAGACACTAAAAAAACAGAGGAAAAACCTAAAGAAAACACTACTAAACCAGCTGAAAAACCAAAACCTAAAAAAGTAGTAGTAGAGTAGATAAAGATGATAGAAGAAAATGAAGATTTTATAGAAGATGAGGTTCTCAATGAATCTCTGGAGGAAGGGAGTGATCTGTATGAGCATCTCAATATTGTCGTAGATAAGAATCAGGAACCTCTTAGGATAGACAAATTTTTGTTGATTTTTAGACAAAATTCCTCCCGAAATAAAATTTCTCAGACTTGCCGTGCTGGTAATGTGGTTGTCAATGGAGTTCCTGTAAAACAGAACTATAGAGTAAAACCTAACGACCAGATTTCGGTTCTTCTCGCCCATCCTCCTCGCGAAAATGTTATCATTCCTCAGGATATACCTATCAATATTGTCTATGAAGATGATGATGTATTGGTAGTGGATAAGGAAGCAGGAATGGTTGTCCACCCTGGTTTTGGAAACTGGGATAAAACACTAGTCAATGCTGTGGCTTATCATTTTGAGAAAAATGGCTTGAAAACGGATTTAGACCGTGTGGGGCTAGTTCATAGGATTGATAAAGATACATCAGGACTCCTTGTCATTGCTAAAAATGAATATGCGATGAGTTTCCTTGCGAAACAGTTTTTTGAACGAAAAACCAAACGACTCTACTGGGCTTTTGTTTGGGGAAATTTAGAAAATGATGAGGGAACTATCCGCGGACATATAGGACGCCACGAAAAAAATAGAATGCAGATGGCGGTCTATGAAGATGGAAGCGTCGGCAAACACGCTGTGACTCATTATAAAGTTTTAGAGCGTTTCCGATATATGACTTGGGTAGAATGTAAGCTGGAAACAGGACGAACGCATCAGATAAGGGCTCATTTCCGCCACATAGGGCACACTCTTTTCAATGATGAAAGATATGAAGGACATATTCCTCTAAGGGGACAAAATCTTCCGAAATACAAGCAGTTTATCCAAAATATTTTTGAAATATTACCAAGACACGCTCTGCATGCTCATACACTTGGGTTTATCCACCCGACAACCAAAAAGGAAATGTATTTTGAAAGTCCAATGCCAAAGGATATGCAGGAGGCAGTCGATAAATGGAGAAATTATTTAGCTTCGAATTAAATATTTTATTTTTAATTCCTAAAAAATAAAAGAGAGAGATTTTTGGTCTCTCTCTTTTTGATTTATGCTTTTTGTCCATTTATGAATACTTCGCCTTCTGCGGTATAAACCGTGATGTTTTGTTTCCCGTCAGGTGTTTCTCCAGTTACTCCCAGCAAGGCAGGAATCAAGGCATCAGGTGTTACAGAGAACTCATCTATTCCAGCATCTACCAGCCATTTTGCAAACTCTGGATTGGTAGAAGGAAGATTACCACAGAGACCTAAATGAAACTCTGGTTTCGTAGTATTTCTTTCTTGGATGAGGTTTTCTATTCTAGATTGTAGATGTTGTATATGCCAAGGCAGAATATCTCCTCCAGAGCGGTCTAATCCGAATTCCAGTTGTAAAAGGTCATTAGACCCTATCTGACCACCATCAGACACTTTGAAAAACTCTGTTGCGCGAGAAATATTCACAGGAAGTTCAAACATCATTTGAAGAGGAATATTGATACCGCTTTCTTTTACTAATCTAGCAATTTCTTTCATCTCATTAGGCGTTCTCACAAAAGGAACTTCTATGTGGATATTGGTATATCCCATATCATTTATCACATACGCCAAAGCTTTTAGGTCTATGGCAAGGAAAGCTTTTTGGTATGCACCTAAATATTTTCCTGCACCTCTGTCTCCCAGCATTGGGTTTTCTTCCACAGGCTCATATGCTCTTCCTCCTAATAAATCTGCGTGTTCATTGGTTTTAAAGTCAGGAAGACGCACGACCATAGGTTCATTGATATCATCAGTATAGTATGGAGAAACGATTCCTGCAATTTCCCTTGCGAGGGCTTTTACATACCAATCCACAGGAGAAAGCTCACCAGCTTCAGTTCGGATAAATTCAGCTACGCTTTCAGCTGTTTTTACAGCTTCTTCTTTTGTTATTCTTCCCTGACCTACCAACTGCAAAAAGTCACTCTCCAAAGTAGAATAATTCATCACCGCCATAGGATGTACTCTAAGTTTTGCAGCCAGCATTTCCCAGCGAACAAGTCCAGAGCCTCTACCAATATTAAGAGAAGGGAAATAAGAGCGCATACATACAGACCTTGCTGTACTCGCATCGGATACTATCAGACGGATAGGAATAGGAGAAGGTTTTAGCCCTTCTAATTGAGTTTCTGTTACAGAATACTGGTGGCGACCTTCATAGAAAGCAGGAGTGTCTCCTACGCCGTAGTAAGTGATTAGGCTACCGTCTTTTAGGAATTCAGGAGTATCTTTTACGGATACAGCACACGGCAAGCCATGTTCTTTACACCAGATAGGAGTGTGGTCATTTTTCCCTCCACGCGTAGTGATGCAGGCTACAGTTTGTTCCATAGAAGGTTCCATCCATGGGTAAGTCATCGCTGTTACGAGGATTACGCCTATTTTGTCGCCGTATTTATCCGTGATTTGTTTTTTCTTTTCGTTAAATTTTTTCT
Source organism: uncultured Flavobacteriaceae bacterium (assembly GCA_963518955.1). Classification (GTDB taxonomy): domain Bacteria; phylum Bacteroidota; class Bacteroidia; order Flavobacteriales; family Weeksellaceae; genus JABCPE02. Next base: position 35,325 of record CAUQKI010000003.1, read on the forward strand.
CAAAATCTCTTTTGAACTCAGCTCCTTCGCCAAAGAGAGAGATTACAACTCCGTGCGTGATGCTTGGAATCCCAGCATTAATCCCTTTTGATTTTAGAAGCAGTGCACTTTCTAAGGTAGCGTTTTCTTGTCCATCTTCATTTAGTCCATCGAGAGTGAATTTTCTATGTACAGGCTCGTGTTTCAGAGTGGTGATTGCTCTCTGCTGAGTGATGATGATGGTATTTGTTTTAAAGTTAATAGCCGCCTCTAAATCACTCTCTACACTTTCCGAGTCTAGTTCTCTGAATAAGTCGCCAAGGAGCATTCCTATCGTAGAAAGGGTAGAAGCAGTCTCATCAGACATACATTTTTTTGCGGAGTTTTCAGGAGTGTTTTTATGCCATTCTCCATCGAAATACTCTTGTTTTTCACCAAGTTTAAAGTCTATTAGACCATCTTTTTTTAGTCTCAAAGGTCTTTTTGCAAAAATCCAAGAGTCGCTGGAAACTCTACCAGAAACCACAGCTTCGCCAAGTCCGTAAGTGAAGTTAATTTCCACAAAACCAGGATGGTTGCTCTGTGTGTCAGCCGTGAAAATAGTTCCCGCCACATCTATGCTCGGCTGCATATCCTGCACCATTACAGCAAATGAAAGAGAGGCTAAATCCTCGCCGAAAGCATGTGGAGCCGAAAACTGATAGTGCAGTGCCCCACGATTAAAACGAGAAATAAAACATGCTTTGATAGCATTAAGAACTTCCTCAAAACCAAACTGGCGTAGTTTAGTAGAATATTTTCCACTTCCGCTGAATTCTCCTCCATCTTCGGAAGGCGCTGTGGAACGGACAGCTCTTGGGACATTAGGATTTTTTTTGTCCAGCCATTCGAAAGCGACACGCACAGCCTCTACAAATTCTGTAGAAAATTCTACTTTTCTGATGAGGTCTTGGCAGTTTTTCTCAGCAGTGGAAAAACTTTCGTTATTTTGTAAATCTAATATATTTCTGTCTAAAAATTTTCTCAATTTAGGAAGAAGAGGAGAAATGAACAACTGATATGCATAATCTGTTACCGCGAACTGATTTTCAGCGATTACATGGAGAGGTTGATTTTTTAATGAATCTATGATTTCTTGTGCTTTTGGAGACATGTGGCTGTCTAGTCCATTTAGTTTTCGGAAAATATCGGCTTGTTTTGCGGATTTCCCACCGACCCAGTCTTTATTCAAAATACCAGCGTTATAGGTAGATACTATCCAAGGCTTTTCAGCAGTTCCTCCTGCCCATAGTAGATTTCCCTTGCTGTCAAATTCACAAGCAGCATACATTTGTTCTTTGTTCATTTTAGATAAATTTAGGTTAAATTATGATTTAATTCATTTATTACGAGAATGTTATATATCCCAAATTTAAGTTAAAAAAAGCATATAAAACTATTTTTTTATTGCAAATAAAGGTGTACCTTTGAGGTTCGCTTTTATGAAATATATTCTCCCGTTGTGGGAGTTTTTTCTTTATGCTTTATATTCATATTCCTTTTTGCAAACAGAAGTGCAGCTATTGTAATTTTCATTTTTCTACTTCTTTGAAATTGAAAAATGAGATGCTTTCCGCCATTAAAAACGAATTATCATTAAGAAATAATGAGCTGAAAAACAAAGCCTTAGAAACCCTATATTTTGGAGGAGGAACGCCGTCTATTTTGGAAGTGGATGAAATTAAAATGCTGATGGATGAAATCCTGAAATATTTTGATTTTTCTAGGGATATAGAAATTACCTTGGAGGCAAATCCAGATGATTTAGACCAAAAATTTTTGAAGGGAATTGCAGAAATTGGGATTAATCGGCTTTCCATAGGAATACAGAGTTTCCATGATGAAGATTTGAAGCTGATGAATCGTGTGCATAGTTCCTCACAAGCAGAATCTTCGGTGAAAAGAGCGCAAGATGCAGGTATTCAGAATATTAGTATAGATTTAATTTACGGAGTGCCTACATCTAATTTTGAGATTTGGAAACAGAATTTGGATAAAGCCATAGAACTGGAAGTTCCGCATGTTTCTTCTTATGCGCTGACCATAGAGCCAAGAACTGCTCTTGAAAACTGGATAACCAAAGGAAAAATAAACCCTCCGAAAGAAAATACACAAAATGAGGAATTCTATTACATGGTAGATTTTTTGAAAGATAATGGCTTTGACCATTATGAAATATCAAATTTCGGGAAGCCTGATTTTTATTCCAAACACAATACTTCTTATTGGAAATGCAAACCCTATTTAGGAATTGGTCCTTCGGCGCACTCTTATGATGGAGAACAAATCCGAGCGTGGAATATTGCTAACAATTCTTTATACATCAAAGATCTTTTACAAGGCAAACTACCATTAGAAAAAGAAATATTATCCGAAAAAGATAGATATAATGAAATGCTGATGATAGGCCTTCGTACGAGCTGGGGAGTAGATTTAGCAAAAATAAAAAATGATTTTTCGGATGAAATCATACAAAAATTCAACACTGATATTCAGCCAAAAATAGAACAGGGAATACTCTTTATAGAAAATAATCATCTCAAAATTCCTGAGAAGCATTGGTTCTTTGCAGATGGAATAGCTTCGGATTTATTTTTGATATGATTTTAGAACATTCTTAAAATAAAAAGACTCCCATTTGGGAGTCTTTGTTTTATGATTAAACTTAATTATTTTTTAAGTTCATCTGGTCCTAAGATGTAATCATCAATAACATCTTCTTGTCTAAATTTAGGTTTTTTAACCAAGAATGCAAGAACGAATGAAATTGCGATCAACACGATAGCTGCGTGGTAAGCGAAGAAGTAAGCTTCACCTGGCGCATTATTTGCTTCAGCCAATTTGTTAGAGTAAGCTGCGATTTGTGGACCAATGATTAGAGATGCTCCCCAACCTGTATAAACTACACCATAGTTAGCACCGTAAGCTTTAAGACCGAAGTAGTCAGCTACGATAGATGGTGTTGTACTCATTACAGAACCATAAACCACACAAGTAAGGATAGTTCCTAAGATAATTTTTACTGGAGTGTCATAAGTGTGGAAGAAGAACATGTTAATCGCTTGGATAGTGTGGATTACATAGTATACATTCTTTCTACCGATGATGTCAGAAATCATACCCCCTAATGCACGACCTGTAGCGTTAGAGATAGAAGTTACTGGTACCATCACACCTAGTAATGCAGTTGCTGTTTCTGCGTATTCAGCAGCAATAGTTCCTGCTTTTAGTCCAGACTGTACTCTCATGATGTCAGAAGAGTTAGAGATTACCATCGCACCAGCAGAACAATATAGAGCATAGATAGAGAACAATGCCCAAGCTTGCCAAGTTTTAGCCATAGCAGCAGTTCCGATAGAAGCAGTTTTCTTAGCATTTTCTTTTACTGGTTTGTTTGCATCAACTTCTGGTTCAGGTACTTCATATCCTGCAGGAGGGTTCACTACATTCAATGCAGCTGGGATACCCATAGCAAGGATAGCACATCCTAATACTCTCAAAGTATTTTCTAATGATAAGTGAGGGAATGAATCGATAGTCCAGATGAACGCTTGTTGTTTTAGGAACAATGTTTCAAGAGGTCCTAACCAAAGAGCTCCAAGACCAAATCCTGCTACTACAAGACCGTTGATCATCCCTTTTTTAGATGGGTGGAACCATTTCATCGCAGCCGCACGAGGACAAGCATATACGAATCCGATACCATTACCTACGATCATAGCGAATACGAAAGTAAATAAATAAGGGTGGTTAGTCAGGAAACTACAAAGGATAGCTCCTATCCCTGTCATTAATACCCCGATTAAGATAACCTTAGTAGGACCAATTTTATCCTGCCAAGCTCCAGCGAATACAACGATAAACGCTGAAGTAAAACCTCCAATACCATAAGGTAATGCTAGGTCAGACTGTCCCCAAGCAGAGTACAATCTATCAGCAGAGTCAATGGCCAATGTGTTGTCTTGGAATCCATTTTTTGCAGTGTACTGAAGGGCATCCTTCAAGTTACTCCAAGTGTATAATATCCCAACAGAGAAGTTGGAAATTATACCAGCTATGAGGACTCTCGTAGCTTTCTTTTTTGCTGTTTGTAAATCCATTGTGTATAATTATTTAAATGTTATTTTTAAAGTTTATAATTATTTTGAGATGATTCGATTTATTCAATCGGGGTGCAATTTAATACTATTTTTTGAATTAGCACTATTTTTTGTTAATAAAAATATAAAATTGCACTATTACCCATCATCATACATATATCTTTACTACTACAAAGTTACTAAACCTTTTTGAAAATCGGGGGCAAAAATAAAATAATAAATCCTTATTTAAAAGATGATATAAATCATACTTTGTTTTTGTGGCTTCCTAAAAGCATGATTTTTTGGTAATTAAGGAAAAGTTTGAAAAGCATAATTAAGTGTCTGATTTTATAAAATGTTAAAAAATCATAAATAAATATACAAATTAAGCGTTTATATGATAAAAGGCTAATTTTGATAAGGTTATATACCTTAATATATATCTGTATAAAGAATAAAAAACAGAAAATATGATAAATATTAGTTTTTTTGTTAAAAAAAATATAAAATAATATTATATCTTTGCAATGTGAAATAATATCACGAAAGAAAATCTTTAAATTATAATAATTACAATTATGAAAAAACAGATCATGGCGCTATTTGCTTTGGCAGTAGCACAAATGGGGTTAGCACAAGAAGAAACAAGTGCTACACTTTATGGGTATGCAAAAGGAGAATTCGCGTTTGACTCTCGTCAAGTAGTTGCAGCTAGAGAAGGTAACTTTATCGATTTAGCGTCTCCAAATGCAACAGGAAACAATGTTGCTAATTTCAATGGATGGGGAATTGAATCAAGATTAGGTGTGAAAGTAACAGGTCCTGATTTCTTCGGAATGAAATCTGAGGCTTTGATCGAAGGTCACTTCTTTGGTAATAATGGGCAAACTAACAACTTTGGGTTGAGACATGCTTATGTGAAATTATCTAGTGATAGAGTAGAGTGGTTAGTAGGTCAGTACTGGCACCCAATGTTCGTAACGAATGTATCTCCAGGAACTTACAACTTCAACGCAGGAAGCCCATTCCAGCCGTTCAACCGTTCTCCTCAGATCAGATTCTCTACTAAAGGTAATGCAAGATTTACCCTTGCTGCTGTTACAGAAAGAGACTTTACATCTTTAGTATATGGAAGCGGTAATGCTGCTAAATCTGGACTTCCAGCATTCCACGCACAGTTACAGTTTGGTAACGATGAAAAATTCGTAGGAGGTTTCGGTGCTAATGTGAAGTTTACTAGAAATGGAGGAGCTAATGCTAAAACAGCTCATGGTAAGACTCTTGCAGCGTTCAACTTCTTAGCATATGCAAAAGCTCAGTTTACTGAAAATTTCGCTTGGAAAATTTATGGTAATTTTGGACAAAATCCATCTGAATTATTACAATTAGGAAGCTTAGCATATAGCGCTACAAAAGATGATTTGAAAAATAGTACTACATTGTCTCTTTGGACAGAGTTTGCTGGAAAAGCTTCTGAATCTTTTGAGTGGGGTATCTTTGGTGGATATTCTCAAGATTTTGGATTTAATGATAAAAACTTCTTCTCAGGAGCATATGTTCCTAAAAACGCTTATGCAGAAGCAGCAAAAGCAAATCCAGTAAGCACATGGAGAGTATCTCCAAGAATGGGATGGAAGTCTGGTAACACTAAGTTAGGTCTTGAGTTTGACTATACTTCTACTACATATGGATACTATGATGGAGAAAGAGGAAAACTTAAAAAGTTACCAAAAGATGCTACAGGAGACAACCTTCGTGTATCATTGTCATTGACTCAAACATTCTAAGATAAATAAAATATTTTGAGATGATAGAAGAGCCACTCACAGAGTGGCTCTTTTATTTTAGATGAAAATATCAGTTTTTACATTTCGCAAGCTTTCCATATGGCATCATTCTGCGGAACGGGAGCGGTTATTTTTATAAGTTCTTTGCTCACAGGATTGATGAATTCCAGCATTCTGGCGTGCAGGCTGATTCCGCCGTCTGGATTGGAGCGAGGAGCACCATATTTTAGGTCACCTTTTATAGGTATGCCTATTTTAGAGAGCTGTGCCCGTATTTGGTGGTGTCTTCCTGTCTGCAAGTCCACTTCCAGCAGCATATAATTATCCAAGGTTTTGAGAATATTATAGCTTAGAATGGCTTTTTTTGCTCCTTCTGCCTCGTGGGAGTAGATGATGGCTTTGTTGTTTTTTTCGTTTTTCTTGAGATAGTGGGTAAGGGTTTGGCTTTGTGGAATCATCTCTTTGGGAACCACAGCCCAGTAGGTTTTTTTAATCTCCCTGTTTTTTACCATTTGGGTCAGGCGGGAGAGTGCTTTAGAGGTTTTAGCATAGATTACCAGCCCAGAGGTCGGCCTATCTATCCTATGAACAAGGCCGAGATAGACATTCCCAGGCTTTTGGTCGCGTTCTTTTATGAAATCTTTCAGTAGTTCCAGCAGGCTCTGGTCGCCTGTTTTGTCACCCTGAACCAGCTGACCTACTTTTTTATTGATGATGATGATGTGGTTGTCTTCGTAGAGAATTTGTGAATTCATATAAATGTCTGATTAGAATTTCACAAAGGTAAAGTTTTTATAGTTTTAATCAAATTTCATACCTTTACCGAAGTAATTATGATTTATGATAATTGAAAATTATATCGCAAATGATTTTCCTATATTGGGCGTAGATGCTACTGCGGAGGAGGCTTTGCAGACAGCTGTTGATTTTGATTTTACCCATGTTTTCGTAGAAAATGAGGGTGTATTTCAGGGAGCAGTAAGGAAGGAATGCTTGGAGGAAAATCTCAGAAAAAATTTAGGAGAACTGTTACCGTATATGGATAGGTTTTCTATTCTCTATGAAAGTACTCTTTTGGATGGGGTGAAATTATTCCATACTTTCAATACCAATGTAATTCCTGTAATCAATAAAAACGAGGAATATCAGGGGTATATCGCTTGGGACAGCATCGCAGATGAATTATCCAAATATCCGTTTTTTTCGGAGACAGGGGCACTGCTTACGGTGGAAATCCCAAGAACTAATTATTCCATGGTGGAAATAGCCCAAATCGTAGAAAGCAACAACGGAAAATTCTACGGCGTGCTGGTTACGGAGATGAATGAGGCTTTCGTGAGGGTGACAATGAGAATCAGCAATGAAAATCTCAGCTCCATAGATGAAACCTTTGAGCGCTACGGCTACATCATTGTGCAGAAATTCTATACCGATGAAAAGGAAGAACTGCTGAAAAGCCGATACGAATTTATGCAAAAATACCTTGAATTCTAATGCCAAACATCGCAATATATTCGCAGAAAAATGGAGATGAGATTGAGGCTTATCTTCATCAGTTTATTCTTGAACTGGAGAAAAGGGATAATGTGCAGATTTTTCTCCACGAAAAAATTTTAGAAAAGAATAGTTTATTAAGTAACTATCATATTTTCAGTGATAAAAATTCCCTCGCAAAATGTGAAATAGATTATTTCTTTTCTTTCGGTGGAGATGGCACTATTCTGAGTGCGCTTACGCTGATTCAGGATTTGGAAATCCCTGTTGTCGGCGTTAATATGGGGCGGCTCGGTTTTTTAGCAAATTTCAGCAAAGAAGAGATTTTTGATAATATTGATAAAATTTTTGCCGGCGAGACCCATATCAGCCAGCGTTCGGTGATAGAAGTGAAAACAGCCGAAAATAGGATAGATTTTCCCTATGCGCTGAATGATGTGGTGATTACCCGCCAAGAGACCACTTCCATGATTACTGTGGAAGCCGAAATCAACGGTAAATTTCTGAGTATGTTTTGGGGAGATGGGCTTATAGTGGCTACGCCTTCGGGATCTACGGCGTATTCGCTCAGCTGTGGAGGGCCTATTATAGAGCCAGAGAATGATAATTTTTCTCTTACGCCCATCGCTCCACACAACCTAAATATGCGCCCTATTATCCTAAAAGACAATGTAGAAATAAAACTAAAAGTTTCCAGCAGGCTGCCGCTGTATTCGCTGGGCTTGGATTCTCGGCTTTATCATATGAATGAGGAAGATGAACTGATTTTGAAAAAGGCGGATTTTAGCCTAAATCTTATTTTTCCAAAAAATGTCAGTTTCTATGAAACTTTGAGACAAAAACTCCTCTGGGGTAATGACAAAAGAAATTAAATATCAATATATTATGAAATTAGTAAACACACAATTTAGAACAGAAGAATCCCTTACTTGGGATGAAATCAAGGAGCTTATAACAACAGGAATTTATGAGGAAGATTTTATAGTGCTTTTTGATGAAAAAAGTGAAAACTATGTCCAAATGGCTGAGGATGAGCAGAGTTTCGTAGTGGAAAGCAGAGTTTATGACGGAGGGAATTTTACACATTATAGAACTTTTGTGGAAGAGCCAGAGGCGGCTATTCCTTTCTTTGAAAAATATTTCAATGATGAAAGCATAGATTTTTCCGCGTGGGAAAATGTTACAGCTGAGTTTTTGAGTTAAAGAAAAAATATTTCTTAAATTTGCAGAATTATTAAAAGATAGAGAATGTCAGCATTTGATTGGTTCAAAAGAAAGAAACAAAATATCAGTACTCCTACAGAGGAAAAAAAAGATGTCCCAAAAGGGCTTTGGCATCAGACTCCCACAGGGAAAATAATAGAGAGTGACGAACTGAGAGCAAATAACTATGTTTCGCCAGAGGATGGCTTCCATGTGAGAATAGGAAGCAGGGAATATTTCGAAATTATTTTTGATGATTCTAAATTTAAGGAATTAAACGCAGATGTAGAAAGCATAGATATTCTTAAATTTAAAGATTCTAAATCCTACAAAGACAGACTAAAAGAAGCAAAAGCTAAAACCAAACTAGTAGATTCCATCAGAAACGCACATGGAAAAGTAAATGGCGTAGAAATGGTGATTTCTTGTATGGATTTTGATTTCATCGGAGGTTCTCTTGGGTCTGTGATGGGAGAGAAAATAAGAAGAGCAATAGACTTCTGTATAGAAAAAAAGCTACCTTATATGATTATCTGTCAGTCAGGTGGAGCGAGAATGCAGGAAGCGGCTTACTCGCTGATGCAGATGGCAAAGGTTCAGGCAAAATTGGCTCAGCTTTCTAATGCAGGGCTGCCTTACATAGCCTACCTTACCAATCCTACTTTCGGTGGAATTACGGCTTCTTTCGCTATGACTGCCGACATCATCATGGCGGAGCCAGGCGCTTTGATAGGTTTTGCAGGGCCTAGAGTTATTCGTGAGACTATTGGGCGAGATTTGCCAGAAGGATTCCAAACATCTGAGTTTTTACAGGAAAAAGGTTTTGTAGATTTTATAGTGAAAAGAAGGCAAATAAAAGAAACCATCTCTAAAACTGTAAAACTATTAATGAACAAATAAAAATGATAAAATCGTAAGTCTTTTTTGATTTGCGATTTTATTTTAGAAAGAATGACAACGATTTTTAAGGCTATTCTGCAGCTTGATTTTAAGCGGCTTGTCAAATTATTAGGGTTATTGCTGAGGCATCCGTTGTTTGCTTTTCTTACCCTTATAGCGACTATTAAAACCTTTAAAATTACAAATAAAAAATTTCCTGAAACCCATCATAAAAACGGCAGAGGAAACGCCTTTCGCCACGCTCTTTGGTGCTGTCTGATAATGATGTACTGCTGTAAAATTTCTTCTCCACAGAAAAGCCTGAAATGGTGTAAGCAGATTACAGACATGCATGAAGAACTCTTTGTAAATGAGCAGATTGCAAGAGCGATGGATTTGCATAATAATCAAATAGGGATGAATCTCTTCATGACGATGCTGGAGGGAATTCACCGCCAGTTTTTCGAGATGCTTTTTTTCATGGAGCCACTTTATGAAAAATCTCAAGAAGCAAAACTAATCTCCTCCATAGAAGAAATAGAGGAAGGGCGAATGGCGATAATAGAAGATGTAAACTAAGGATTTTCGTTTTTTGTAAAGAATGAAAAACTTACATTTCCATATTTACGAGTTTCCTGTAAATCAGAGTGTTCTATTTTGTGGCGGGACTGATGTTCTAGTACGAAACATCCGTTTTCTTTTAAAATTCCTTCAGAAAAAACAAGAGAAATCAACTCTTGATATTCATTCTCAGGCAGGTCAAACGGAGGGTCAGCAAAAACCAAATCAAAGCTTTTTCCTTGATTTTGTGCTTTTTTCAGCCAGTCAAAAACATTGGCTCTTAGAATGTTGATTTGTGAACTGAAATCCAAATCTTTAGCCGTAGAATTGATAAAACCAGCGTGTTTAGGGTTCATCTCTACACTGGTAATGTCTTTGCAGCCACGAGAGGCGAGCTCCAGCGAGATAGAACCAATCCCAGCAAAAAGGTCTAAAACAGACAAACTAGACAAATCCAAACGATGTTCTAAAATGCTGAAAAGAGCCTCTTTGGCGAAATCTGTAGTTGGTCTGACTTCAAAATTCTTTGGAGCGGAGATTTTCTTACCTTTCCAAACGCCTGAAATGATACGATACATACTTATGAATTAACAATGAAATGTTTTCCCTTAAAGTTTTCGTACACGATGGAGATTGCTGGAACGAATTTTTCTAATTCGGATATAAAGGTGTCATTTTCAGAGATTTCTCCATAAATGTAGAAATGAGTTTTATTAACATCAAAACCTATTTTGCTCAGTGTGAACATGATGAAATAAAGGAAATCTATTTCTGATGTAGCATCGAGATTGTTATAAAGAACCAGTTTTCCGTTTTCTAATGCAAGAAACTCTACTTGGTTGTGATACAGATTGATATGGATTTCATTGTCCTTATTTACATTTACAGAATCCAAAAAACGCTCTCCTGAGAAATAAAAACTAGAAGTGGTACCCAGAGCTTTTATTTTCTGATAAAAGTGTTTTGGGAAAGAATAATAAAACTGAACGCCGTATTTCTGGTTGATAGACTGTATCAGTTCTTCTGATTCTGTTTTTACATCAGAATTATAAGATATAATCTGCTGCCCGAGCTGATTTTCTGTGAAAACCTCTGGAGTCAGTGAGAAGTGGTTAAAAGCCGAGAAAACTTTTATCTCTGCCCAAGTCTCTCTGCGAAGAATCTTGTCAAGTTCCTCTTCTATAAAATTTTCTGGAGTCTCATCCGTTATGAAACGAGCTTCTTCCTCTGTAACATTGTCTGCTTCATTTATTTGCCATTGCAAACCATCTTTTGTAAATAGGAGTGAAAGGTTCTTCATAATCTGTATTTATGGGACAAATTTAGTTAAATTTTTTAAATTTTTCTTTCCCAAGTCTGAAAATAAAAATCATAGGCGTGATTTTCATCTTTTGGGTGGTGGATTTCATCAGTTTTTATCCAGGTTTTTTCATCTATTTTTGGGAAAAATACATCGGCATCTGTTTGGTGGTTTACTTGGGTGATTTCCAGTCGGTCAGCCATGTCTATGGTATTGCGGTAGATTTCGCCACCTCCGATGATGAATATATTTTCATTGATTTTTTTAGCGTGTTTGATGGCGTCTTTTAAACTCGGAACGATGAGAATCCCTTCCTCGAACCAGTCTTCCTTTCTGCTCACCACTATATTGGTGCGGTTTGGGAGAGGTTTTCCTATGCTTTCATAGGTTTTTCTGCCCATTATGATGGGATGCCCTGAGGTGAGATTTTTGAAATGTTTCAAATCCACAGGGAGATGCCACAGCAGCTGGTTGTCCTTTCCTAATTCGTTGTTTTTTCCGATAGCAGCGATAATGGTAATCATTTGGTTAAAGGGTTTTTAGTTCCAATTCTATTTTGTTTCCAAAGAATTTTTTAGAAATCTTTTGGAAATTTTTAGTCATATCCGAAACATAAAATTCATACTTCGGATTAGGATTATTCGTGTTCAGTAATTTATGCTTTTCCAAAGTGAGTTTGATGTAGTTTGCTACAATATTTGGCGAGTCTATCACTCTCACTCTGTTGCCGTAGTATTGCTTGATTTCTTCCATCAGAAGAGGATAGTGGGTGCATCCCAAAATGAGCGTATCGATATCTTTTAACTTTTTATTAGAAAGATAATTGTAAATTACGCTGTGGGAAATGGGATGATTGATAAACCCTTCCTCTATCACAGGGACAAGGAGCGGAGTTGCCAGTTCTTCCACATTGATGAATTTATTATATTTTCTGATGCTTTTTCTGTAAAGTTTAGAATTTATGGTTGCTTTGGTAGCGATTACTCCTATATTTTGGTGGATTTCGTAGGCTACTTTTTCGGCAACGGGATTGATAACATCGAATACAAAAACCTTATCGTTCACCATTTTTTTTACTTCTTCCAATGCGTTAGAAGTGGCAGTGTTACAGGCGATTACTATCGCTTTGCAGTTTTGTTCTAAAAGGAATTTGGTGATTTGCAGGGAATAATCTATGATGGCTTCTTTGGATTTTTCGCCATACGGAAGATGCTTGGTATCACCGAAATAGATGAAACTCTCCTGCGGCATCACTCGTTTGATTTCTCTCGCTGTTGTCAGTCCACCCACGCCGCTGTCAAAAATCCCAATAGGTTGATTTGCACTAAGATGTTGATATTTCAAAACTCAAATTTTTTACAAAAATAGAAATAAGGAACAAAATAAAGAAAAAAGGCAAAAGTAATTTTCTACTTCTGCCCTTTTTATTGTCTTAAATTCGTGATTATCCAAGATAAGCATTGTACATCCAGACATCTTTTTCCTGCTCTGTGATGTATCCGCTCATAAGGGCGTTTGTCCCCTCATCATTTGCTTTGTCGGTTATTTCTAAAAGTTCTCTTTGTAGGTCTATCACTACTTTGAAAGAGTTTAGAATGTCTTCTACGCATTTTTTGCCGTTATGCACTTCTTTGCTCTCTTTAATCGTTGAAACTTTCAGATAATCAGAATAGTTGTGGCTTGGCACATGTCCTAATGTCAGGATTCTCTCTGCGATTTCGTCGATTTTAAGAACAAGATTGTCATAAAGCTCTTCGAATTTTGGGTGAAGAACGAAAAACTGCTCTCCCTTTATATTCCAGTGAGCACCACGAGTGTTTTGATAGAAAACAGAATAATTTGCAAGAAGGATGTTTAGCTTCTCAGCGATGTTTTTGCAGTCTTCTTCTCTAAGACCGATGATGTTAGAATTTTTCATATTTTTAGGATTTATTTCTACAAAGTTATGAAATAAAATTCTCCTAACCGATAGTTTTAGTTTAATTTATAAACAATCTAAATAGTTTTTCTCTATCAATATTTTAATTTTTAAACTTAAAAAATCAATAATTTTTTGAAAGAAAACATCAATTTCGGATTAAATTCTTTTGTACATCCATGAGTTTATCATAATTTTGTAACTTTTACAAAAATCATAATATAAATATGGCACAATCACGAGCAAGACAAACCACGGAGGCGATAGAGAAAATATATGTTTCTATGCGCCATCTTTTTTATAGAGGTTCTTTCAAACCTGGTGGAAGGTCAGGGCAGAATATCAGAACGCTGCTTTCTACCATCAATCCTGAAATCTACGGAACAATGAACAATCCGAACAAGATAGAATTAGACGGATTGCTCTATGTTTTGGATAGGCTTCCAGAGGGAATAGAGGAATGTGCATTTATTCATTTGACTTCGGATGAAGGCTTTCACAAAGCGAGTTTCACGCCCATAGTCCCTAAAAAACGAAGAAGAAACTGCTACCGTATAGACCAGCACCAGATGAATATAGAGGTTCTGCTGGGTCGTTCGGAGATTTATGACATTCTTACCCACCTTACTTTCCTTTATATAGAAGCTGACAAAATCAGAAATATCGGTTTTGATATGGAGGAGGGTAGACCAAGAAGAGTTTGGAAAATAATAGAAGAAGTAGCCAAAGGAGAGAAAAAATTCACAAGAACCGAAAAGGAAACAGCGATTATTCATCTTTCGGCGCTGCTGGGAAGGTCTTTTGATGAGACTTTGGAGGCTTACAAAAAATTTGGAAGTGATGACAATCCAGACCGATTGTTCAAGATTGTCTATAACCTTGGACAAGTGAGTTTCTTAGACTGGGCAGAGGAAAGAGAACGCGAAATTTATTTTTCTGCGATATTGCAGGAGCGCGTGGGACACCACCTTTTCGGAGAAAAATGGGCAAATACGCTTAAAGAAATTTTGGTTAAAGAAAACCTTTACCAAAGACCGCTTAACATCATCAGTGCGAATATGCACTCGGTGAAAAATATGCTTTTTGCGAATGATGCCTTGAAAAAAACTTGCAAAACAGGAATAGACTACACACTTTACGAGGAAATCAGCAACAAAAAAGACCTTCAAGACAAGATTTTGGACTACGCTCTTTCTCAAGGGATGATTTACATTAATGATGAAAGCGGAAGTAATATAGATGTGCAAATCATTGATTTAAAGAAAATTAACCTAAAAAACACGCCTTTCGCGGAGGCTAATTTCTCTGGCGAAGATGTTTTGATAGTTTTTGATTACGCCTTTGGAGAACAAGCTTACGAGATTATGGATGAGCTTCTGCGCCCATTCGATGTGAAAGGAGAGGAGTGCAAACTCAATGTGAAATCCATTTCTATCATGGGTAAAGCAGGAATTCTTACAGGAGAAAAAGGTGATATCATGATTCCTACATCGCATATTTTTGAAGGAACGGCGGATAATTATCCATTTGAAAACGCACTGAAATTGGAAGATTTCCAAGACTCAGAACTAAAAGCCTTTGAGGGAAGTATGGTCACTGTTTTGGGAACATCGCTTCAGAATAAGGATATTTTGTCTTATTTCATGAATACATCGTGGAAGTCTATCGGACTAGAGATGGAAGGTGCTCATTATCAGAAAGCTATACAGGTGGCTTCTAAAATCCGTCATCATATCAATGAGAATTTATTCTTATGCTATGCTTACTACGCTTCTGATAATCCACTAGAAACAGGAAGCACGCTTTCTTCGGGAGGACTGGGGCTTACGGGTGTGAAGCCTACTTATTTAATCACATTACGAATTTTAGAGAAAATTTTGAAATAAAAAATGAATACAAGGATTTTAAAAAAGATTTTCATCGCGGTATTCTTTGTTTTCGGGATAGCGGAAGTATCGGCTTGGGGAGTTACAGGGCATCGCGTAGTAGCTGAAATAGCAGAAAATCACCTGACTAACAGAGCGAAAAGAAAACTGAAAAAACTCATAGGTAAGCAGAAATTGGCTTATTGGGCAAATTGGGCTGATAATGTGAGAAATGACCCAGAATGGAAGGATACTGGGGTTTTGCATTATGTCAATATTACGCCACAAAATTCGAAGGAAGAATTTATTAAGGAGTTGAAAAGCAAGGATACAAATGTCTATACCGCGATACAGGAAATAATGGATTCCATCAAGGACAAAAGAACAGCTAATAAGGATAAAGAAATTGATCTAAGATTTTTGGTGCATTTCATTGGGGATATGATGCAACCAATGCACACAGGAAGAGAAGAAGATTTAGGAGGAAACCTCATCAAAATACAATTCTTCAAGAAAGATACGAATCTTCACGCCCTTTGGGATAGCGGTCTGATAGACAATACCAAATACAGCTATACAGAGTTTGCAAGGGTTCTGGATGTAAAATCAAAAGAAGAAATCCAAAAAATCCAAAGCGGAAGTCTGGAAGACTGGCTCTATGAAAGTCACCAAGCGGCTAACCAGCTCTATGCCAGTGTAAAACCTGGTGAAAACTACAGCTATGATTATCAAGAGCAGTATAAAGATTTGTTAGAAAGACAGCTTCTCCATGCAGGATTGAGATTGGCTAAAATTCTAAATGAAGTTTTATAAATTAAAAAGAGCATCTGTAAAAAAGATGCTCTTTTTTGTGGTTATTTTACGACCCAAGTCATTCCCAGTATGAAATTTCGCCCTGCCTGTGGGAAATAATAGGCAGCTCCATCATAGACATGCCCTTTGGTCATATACATTCTATTGAGAAGGTTATTGAGGTTGAAATAAAGATTTAGTTCGTGATGTTTTAGGTTCAGTTTATAACCAGCCAAGAAATCCAAAAGATTATAATCAGGAATTGCAAGGGTCTGTGTATTATCTAGATACTGTCCGCTGACAAATTGGTTTTGAATACCGAAATTAAAGTTTTTCAGCTGATAAGACACGCTGATATTGCTGATGAATTTTGGAGAAAGAGCAATTTCCGTAGTTCCCAAATTTTCAAGCAGTCCGCCATTTTTCACATGAAAATTAAGGTTTTTATTTTCGCTCCAAGTTGCATTGGCCAAAATTTGGATGTTTTTGATGGGTTTTAGATTAAAGCCAAATTCCACGCCTCTTCTGAAAGATTTTCCTGAATTTTCTCTGATGAAAGCGCCTGTGTTATCAATTTTACCACTGAAAACCAACTGGTTATTATAGTGCATGTAGTAGAGGTTCGCAAAAACAGAAAAGAATTTTCCGCTTTTTTCCAGTCCCAGCTCAAAGTCGTGGAGCGTTTCATGCTGGATGTCATTTTTAGAAATAATGTCCTTTCGGCTCGGTTCTCGGTGAGCCAGTGCGTAGGAGAAATAGATTTTTCCGTGGTTAAAATTAAAGTTAATTCCCGTTTTTGGGTTTAGGAAATTAAATACTCGGCTGAAATCGCCTCCTTCTCCTTTGAAATATTCTAAAACTTTGGCATTGTGATAGATATGTCTAAATTGTAAATCTCCGAAAAGCTCAAATTTGTTCAAAGAATAAATGAATTTTCCGAAAAAAGAAAGGTCGTTTTTCACCGAATGATTGCGGTAATATTCATGCTCGAAAGGAATCTGCGGCAGCCCAAACGCCGAACTCATATTCCCAAAATGCTTTCCTTGGTATTGGTTTCCTGTGCCGCCGAGGTTGATTTTCAGTTGGTTATACTTTCCATAAATATGCGCAACCATTCCATAAAAATCATTGTCCAGCCATTTTTTTCTGATGAGGTCTGTTTTTACGATTCCAGAATTGAGAATGTTGTATTTATCGGGTCTTTGGTCTTGTTTGTAGTTTTCGTAGAAGCCTTTTCCTTTGGTGTAATGAAGGGTTGTTTCCAAATCCCAATGGTTGCTGATGTTTTGATTTAGAATAAGATGATAATGGTTTTGTCGGTAATTGTCCGTTTCGTTATCGTAGAAATTTACGATGTTTGCCCCTTGGTAGATTGCCCCAGAGGAATTGAATTTTCGGTTGATTTTATAAGTGTTTTCATCTATTCCGTTCCATGATTGGTAGGTTTTTTCCTTACCGCCGAAAGCCAAAAATTTTAGTTTTGTTTTTTCAGTTTTGAATAAAGCGGTGATGTTGTAGGACTGCAGGTCAGAGGTCGCCCTGTCTATGTATCCATCTGATTTTATGATGGAATATCTCGCCATGATGGAGAATTTGTTGTGAAGAAAATTCCCTGTTCCAGCCTCGAAAGAGTGTTTTCTGGTATCAAAAGAACCATAGGACTGGTCAGTTCGGAAATATGGCGTTTCTTCTGGGTTTTTGGTGATGATATTTACACTCGCCCCGAAAGCCGCCGCCCCGTTGGATGTGCTTCCCACGCCTCTTTGAATTAGGATTTGAGAGGCTGAACTTGCTAAATCGCTGACATTTACGAAGAAAGTCCCCTGCGATTCGCTGTCGTTGTACGGAACGCCGTTCATCATCACATTGATAGAAGTTCCTGCCACGCCCCGAATTCTGAAATCTGAGTAGCCCACTCCGTTCCCAGTGTCCGATGAGGAAAGGACAGAGGTCTGATTTTTGAGGAGCATCGGGAGGTCTTGCCCGAGGTTTTTCTGGGCTAAATTTTCCACACGGATGATTTCTTTGGTGACGGGAAGCCGTTTGGTGAAATTAACCGCTTCAATTTCTTTAACTTTGGCAGAGTCTGCCTGTGCGTAGGACATAGAGCTAGCGCATAGCCCTAAATAAATAATTCCTTTCATTCTTTCAATAATTTTTTAGTTAAACAATTTTGAGAATAAAAGGATGCGAAAAAATAAGAGAACACAATCGTGCCTAAACACTTCCCTAAACAGCATTACCTGTTCAGGTTCATTGGGTATGATCTCAGCCTTTTACAGCACCCCTTTTTGCTGGCGCAAAGATATTAAATTTAGAATAAAATCCGAAAAATAGTGACATTTAACATCGTAAAATCAAATTCCAAATAAGGGTGTCTACTAATTCAAAATAATATTATACTTTTGCAAAAATTTTTGGTATGGCAAAAAATTTAGTAATCGTAGAGTCTCCTGCAAAGGCAAAAACTATTCAAAAGTATTTGGGTAAGGATTTTGAGGTGAAATCCAGTTTTGGACACATTAGAGACCTTCCTAAAAAAGGCATGGGTATCAATCTGGAAAATTTTACGCCAGATTATGAAATCTCTGCTGATAAGAAAAAAGTAGTGGCAGATCTGAAAGCAGCATCTAAAAAAGCTGAAACAGTGTGGCTGGCTTCCGATGAAGACCGCGAAGGAGAGGCTATCGCTTGGCATCTTGCACAAGAGCTAAAACTAAAATCCGAAAATACCAAACGAATAGTTTTCCACGAAATTACTAAAAATGCAATACTAAAAGCAGTAGAAAACCCTAGAGAAATAGACCAAAATCTAGTCAATGCCCAGCAGGCAAGAAGAGTTCTTGACCGAATAGTGGGTTTTGAGATGTCGCCAGTCCTTTGGAAGAAAGTAAAACCAGGGCTTTCGGCTGGGCGTGTCCAGTCGGTAGCGGTGCGGCTTATCGTAGAAAGAGAAAAGGAAATAAGGGAGTTTAAGCCCATTCCTTCGTATAAAGTGGAAGGTGTTTTTACCAACCTTGAAAAACAAGAAATTTCCGCAAAACTAAAGAAAGATTTTACCAAAGAACAAGATGCAGAGAACTTCCTAAACCAAGTTCAAAACATTGATTTTAAGGTTCTTAATGTAGATGTAAAACCTGCGCAGCGTTCGGCATCGGCTCCTTTTACTACTTCTACATTACAGCAGGAGGCGAGTAACAGGCTGGGATATGGCGTAACGACGACGATGCGCGTGGCACAGAGGCTCTATGAAGAGGGATATATCACCTATATGAGAACGGACTCTGTGAACCTTTCTCAAGAAGCTATAAACGCTGCTAAAAATCAGATTTTAAAAGAATTCGGTGAGGAGTATTCTCAGCCAAGAAACTATGTAACCAAATCGGCATCTGCACAGGAAGCCCACGAGGCGATTCGTCCAACGGATTTTGGAGTGAAATCCATCGATGATGTTCAGCTGAACAAGCTTTATCAACTTATATACAAACGAACATTAGCCAGCCAAATGGCCAATGCTAAGTTGGAAAAAACTGTAATAGAAATAGGAAATCCAGAGTTGCCGCAGCATTTCGAGGCGCAGGGAGAGGTTATTGTTTTTGATGGTTTCCTTCGTGCTTATGGTATTTATAAAAATGAAGATGAAGAGCAGGAGGATGGCTACAAAATATTACCAAAAGTAAATGTAGGCGAAGCTTTGGCATATAAAAAAATCACAGCAGTAGAAAAATTCAGCCGTCCAGTGTCTCGTTTTACAGAAGCTGGCTTGGTGAAAAAACTGGAAGAATTAGGCATCGGAAGGCCGTCTACTTATGCGCCTACGATTCAGACGATTCAGAATCGTGAGTATGTAGACAAGCGCGAAATAGAACCAAAGGGACGCGAAATAGTAAAGCTTACCTTGACAAAAACAGGATTAAAAAAAGAAATCCTAACGGAGAAATTCGGAGGAGATAAAAATAAATTTGTCCCAACAGATATAGGAATCGTTGTAAATGACTTTTTGACAACTAATTTCAATGAAATTCTGGACTATGGTTTCACTGCAAAAGTGGAGGAAGATTTCGATGAGATAGCCAGAGGAGAAGAGAAATGGAAAGATGTTCTCAAAAACTTCTATAGTAGTTTTCACCCAAAAATAGAGGATGTAGGCGAGAATGCAGATAGGGCGACAGGAGAGAGACTGCTGGGACAAGACCCTAAAACAGGCAAAAATGTTTATGCTCGAATTGGGCGTTTTGGGCCGATGGTTCAGATAGGAGAAACGGACAGTGATGAAAAGCCTATTTTCGCATCGCTTATGGCGACTCAGAACATCGTTACTATTACTTTGGAAGAGGCATTGGAACTCTTTAAAGTGCCATTTGATTTACAAGACTATGAAGGAAAAACCGTTACGGTGGGAGTAGGGCGTTTTGGACCATATGTGAAATGGGGCGAGGCGTTCATCAGCCTTCCAAAGGGAGAAAATCCGCTTTCGGTGGACTATGACAGGGCAGTAGCCATAATAGAAGAAAAGAAAAAAGCAGATGCGCCAGTGGCTTCTTATAAGGGAGAGCCTGTTACCAAAGGCGTAGGAAGATTTGGGCCATATCTGAAATATCAGGATATCTACATCAATGTGCCTAAAAAATACGATTTTGAAAATCTTTCCCAAAAAGAAGTGGAGGAACTCATAGAGGCGAAGCTCGATAAGGAAGCCAACCGCTATATCCAGCAGTGGGAAAAAGAAAAAATATCGATAGAAAATGGGCGATGGGGGCCTTTTATAAAATTTAAAAAAGCGAATTTCAAGATTCCTAAAAAACAAGATGAGACTAAATATACGGCAGAAGAACTGAAAGAAACTTCCTTAGATCAAGTAAAAAAGTGGATTTTGGAGCAGGACAAAACAGCTTTTGCAGAGAAAAAAACAGCAAAGAAAAAATAATGAAAATGAGAGGAAAAGGTAATGAAATATTTTGCCTTTTTTTCTTATATATTGAGTAAAAGGAATGGATTTACAAGACATTTTTATAAAGCCAGAAAAAATCAGTTGTGAGCATTGGCAGCTTGGAAACACTATTTCTGATGAGGTTCAGGAAAATGGAGTGGTGCTTATTTTTTGTTCTGATGAAAGAGGGAGCGGAGGAAATGCTGAAATGAAGGATTTCAGCAGGCTTAGAAAAGAATTTTATGCCTTGTCATCATTTGATTTTGAAGTTCCTATTTGTGATTTGGGAGATCTTATTTCGGGTAAAAATCAGGCTGATACGCGATATGTTTTGGAGGAAATCCTGACATTTTGTTATAATAAAAATGCAGTTCCAGTTGTCATCGGCGGAAGCGTGGATTTGTCTTACGCATTATTTTCAGCATTAAATTTCCATCAAAAAGGCATTAACTACGCTCATGTTTCTAATGTTGCCTCTCTTTCTAACGAGGGAGAAGAGATTTCGGAAGCGAACTATTTACACAAGATTTTGACAAAAAAAGAAGCTTCTTTACGAAATTTTCATCTTTTGGGCTATCAAAGGCATTTGAATGAAATCGCTTTATTAAAGCTGATGAAAGAAGTGGATTTTGATGTCCTTCGCCTTGCTGATATGATGAATACGACGGAGAGAGCAGAGCCTTTTTTCCGCAGAGCAGATATAGTTACGCTCAACTGTGATGCCGTGGAGAGTTTTTCGGAGGCTTTTTCTACAAATCCGCAGGTAAATGGGCTGAACCGCCGCGAAATCTGTGCCTATATGAAAGAAATAGGACTGAGCGAAAATCTGAAAACTTTCGGGGTGTTTAATTTTAATGTTGGTTCTGAAAGCGCTTTAAATCATCAACTTATGGCGCAGATGCTTTGGTATTTGATAGAAGGAATAAATATCCAGAGGACGCATCCAAAGGAGTGCAGTTATGATACTTTTGTGGTTTTGATAGACAATAGGGAGTTTAGTTTTAAAAGGGATACTTTCAGCGGATTGTGGTATTTTGCGAAGGGAAATGAGGTGAAAAAATGGATTCCTTGTTCCCGAGAAGACTACGAAAACGCCAAGAGAGGCGAACTGAATAAAAGGTTTTTAATATAAGATTATGAAGAAAGTTTCCATCATCGTTCCTGTTTATAATGTAGAAAAATATCTTGCAAAATGCCTTGATTCATTGGTGAATCAGACTTTGGAGGATGTGGAAATTATTGTCGTAGATGATGGAAGCAGGGATAATTCTAAGCAGATTATAGATGAATTCCAGACCAAATATCCTGATAAAATAAAATCTTTTGTAAAGGAAAATGGAGGGCTGAGCGATGCGAGAAATTTCGGTTTGGATAGGGCAAGTGGCGAATATATAGGCTTTGTGGATAGTGATGATTATGTTACAGCGGAGATGTTTGAGGAGATGTATTCTCTTGCTCAAAAATACGATGCTGAAATGGTAATCTGTAATCTTCAAAAAGTGGATGAAAATGGAAAAATCCTTCAAAAACTAACACAAGTTCCCAATATGCCAGAGAAAATAGATTTAGCGAAAAATCTTTCTGTTTTTTCTGATTTGGGATATTTTGCTTGTAATAAACTTTTTAAAAGGGATTTGTTTGAAAATAAGCGATTTAAAAAAGGAGTGCATTTTGAAGATATACAACTCATTCCGCAGCTTTTGTTGAGTTGTAAAACTTTAGCTCAGACTCAGAATTATCATTACCAATACCTTGAGCGACAGGACTCTATCACAAAAACCCATACGGAAAAAGGTTTGGATTTATTAAATGCTGTGAAGGATGTGGAAGAAGTGTTCTATAGGTCTCAATATTCTAATGAAAAACACGCATTGAGGGGGTTTTGGATAATGGAGGCAGTTTATTCTTATTTGGCGTATTTGGCTTTTGTTAAAGATGATGATTTATACCGAAAAATGTCAGCAGAACTCAGAAAATTCATTAAGGAAAGAAAAATATCTTTGATAGAAATTCTTAATTATGAGCGGTTTGGTAAGAATTATCTCGTATCTTTGCCAATCAAGAAAAAAGTATATTATTTATTGTATTTTTTTAGGCAGGAATGGCTTTTGCGAAAAATGCTGAAATAACAGATAGAAAATGATACATTTCCTACACCCAGTTTTTACTATACTGACAATAATTCTCGTAATTTATAGCTTCTTAGAGGTAAATAATTACAAGAATTATAGTTCTGTGTGGGTAGTGATCGCTTTTTTGACAATATTTATAGGGTTAAGATATTGGATAGGTGCAGATTATGCAAATTATTTTAAGGCATATGATGAATTTGGAAGAAATCTGGATATGTCAGATATTCTTAATATGATTAGAGAAAGGAGGAAGGATATACACATGGAATGGTTGTATTTGTTCTTTGCAAATGCAATATATGAGGCAGGCTTTTCTTTTTATGTTTTTACTTTTTTATTAGCAATAGTTTCTATTTCAATTAAATATAAAGTCTTTACTGAAAATGCGGTATATCCAGCATTTGCGATGTTGTTGTTTATGTATCCTACAATATTTGTTTCTGATGGAGGACAGATGAGACAGGGAATGGCTATGGCTATACTTCTTTTTTCCTTTAAATATATTAAGGAAAGAAAACTTCTTATGTTTTTGTTTACAGCATATTTAGCCATAGGTTTTCATACATCAACAACGATTTTTATTATTGCCTATTGGGTGGTTTTGATTCCTATGAATTCTACTCGTATATTAATAGCTGTTTTAATATGCATGGCATTATCCCCATTAAAACTTTATCAATATGTTTCATTATTGGATTCTTTTGTTTCTACAGGAGTTTATTCTGGTTTTCAATCTTATGAATCGTTAGATATTGAAGAATCCTCTGCTCGTTTTGTTAAGCTTACAGATTTGATCTGTATTGTATATACATACTTTTTAGTTGCATATGATAAAGTAGCATGTCAAAAAATTCCATATTACGAGTATATGAGAAATATAGGGGTTCTGGGGATATGTTTGTACTTTATTTTTAGATGGAATGATATATTTGCATCAAGATTGATAGCCAATTTTCTTATTTATATGCCTATGGTGTTGGTAAATATAGTTGCAGCTGTAAGTAGTGATAGATTAAGAAAGTCACTACAATATATGCTTTTGTTGTTTATGACCTTCCAATATTTTGTATATGCTAATCAACATGGATTGAGAGCAGGATATACAATAGAATATAGAAATATTTTATGGATAGAATAAAAATATTATGAATGAAATAAAACTATTTTTTGGATTAGAAGGACAAATGTTTTTTCTTGTGAAAATATGTTTTGTTCTCTTACTTTCTTTTTTGTTAAGTTATAAAGCTATACCTGTAATCATTAGAATTTCAAAGAGTAAAAATCTAATGGATATACCAGATGATAGAAGTTCCCATGAGTATAAAATTCCTAATCTTGGTGGGATTGCTTTGTTTTATACAATAGGTATCTGTGCACCGATTTTTGCTTACGAGTTATTCATGCAGTATAGATTTTTGTTTCCTGCATTGGTTATCTTGCTTTATATAGGAGTAATGGATGATATTTTGGTGATGAAAGCCTATAAAAAACTAATTGGGCAAATTGTTATTGCGACCATGATGGTAGTGGGTTCTGATGTCCGAATAAGAAGTTTGTTTGGCTTGTTTGGTGTTTATGAATTAGAATATTTTGTAAGTGTATTTTTTAGTATATTTTCATTTATTATACTTATCAATGCATTTAATCTGATAGATGGAATAGATGGGCTAGCAGGAATATTTGCGGTGATTAGTTTTTCTATTTTTGGATTTAGTTATTATCGTTTAGGAGAATATAATTATCCTATGGTCATTCTTTGTGTGGTGATTATAGGATCTTTGTTGGGTTTTTTATATTATAACTTATCCAATAACTGGCGGCAAAAGATTTTTATGGGAGATACAGGTTCTATGATTATAGGATTTATCCTTGTGTTTACGGCGTTTTATTTCATTGATTTGTTTATCAGTGGTGGAGATGTAGTGCCCATAGGAAGACCAAAATATCATATGGAAACAGCTCCTATTATAGCGGCTGCTATTTTGATTATCCCTATTATAGATACTTTGAATGTTATTATTGTAAGGCTTTTGAATAAAAAATCGCCATTAAGAGCAGATAGAAACCATATCCACCACAAGGTTTTGGATTTAGGTTTTACTCATAAAAAGGCTACAGCATTTATTATCACCTATTACATGGGAATAGTTTTGGTTACCTATTTTCTGCGTCATATAGATATTAATTTATTATTTTTAGTGGTGCTTAGTTTAGGTTTTTTGGGGGCATATTTGCCAAATATTATATCAAAAATGAAGAAATAATAATAAAAATCATATTTTTGTAGAATCAATAATAAAAACGATGAAAAGAAACAGCATTTTAGGCCTAGTGGCAGCAATGATGATGATATCTTGTGTGGGAACAAAAGATGTAAAATATCTTCAAAAAAATGAAAATCTGGAGATTAACTCCGAAGGATTAGTTCCTTACAATATTCCTGTATATAGAGTTACAAAAAATGATATACTTTCTCTTAATGTGATTACAACACCTAAAGGGGATGCAGCTCAGTTTTATTCTTCATATAATGTTTCAGGAGGAGAAGGTGCTGGAGCAGGAACTATGAATCCAAGTGTATCCGCAGCTGGCACGGCGTCTGGAAGCGGTAGTACAGGGACAATGTCTGGAGGCAATGGAAATTACTATTTCCGAGGACTAAAGGTGGACTCTAAAGGAGACATAAATGTTTTTGGAATTGGTTTTATAAAAGCTGAAGGAAGAACATTGGAAGATATTTCTCAAGAAATTCAAACTCGTGTAAATGAAAATTTCTTGGGAGGAAAATCAGAGGTAAGACTTAATTTGGATGGGATAAGATACTATATCCTTGGGGATGTAGAGACAATAGGAATTACAGGTGAAAAAGTAGCATACAAGCAGACACTTACTATTACAGAGGCTTTGGCGATGAATGGCGGACTAAATAGAACTGTAGACAGAAAAAACATAGTTTTGCATAGAAAACTTCCAGAAGGAATAAAGATAGTAAAACTAGACCTTACTAGAGAAGATGTGATGAATTCACAGTATTATTGGCTTCAGAATGGAGATGAGATTTATTTAAATACCAGAGGAAGAAATCTTAATGGATTTGGTAAAGAGCCTGTTCAGACTATTAGTACAGCAGTTTCCCTTATTACATCAGCCCTTACGGTATATCTTCTATTTTCAAGATTATAAAATATGATTCCAGGAAAAAATAATAATACACAAGAACAAATCCCCACAGGACAGGAAAAAAGTAAGGTGGGGACTTTCAGTATATTTAGTGTAGAGAGTTTTATTAGGAGGGTTATTAGAAACTGGTATTGGTTTGTAGGACTTGCTATTTTGGGATATAGTATTTTTTATATTTATAACAAGTGGTATGTTCAGAGAATTTATGCTTCAAATTTGTCTTTGAGTATCTCAAGCGGTACAGCAAGTTATTTTACACCTAATCAGTCTATTAACTTCATTTGGGGGCAGGAAGGAAATCAAGATGGAGTGTTCCTCAAAAAAATGGTTCTATCTAGAAGCCATAATGAATATTTGGTTCAGGAATTGGATTTATTTGTAGGATATTCTACAAAGGGACTTCTAAAATCTACTTATTTGGACAAATATGACTCTCCTGTTCTTGTAGAGGTGGATAAGGAACATTTACAGCAGGTCAATTATCCTATAACGATTTACCCAAAAGGAAATGGAAAATATGAAATAGAACTTCCAGAGGAAGGGCATTCTACACATTTGTATAGTTACAAAACAGAAGGATTTAAAGATGTTTCTGCATATGGAAGACCTGCAAATAAGGTTGTTTCAGTTAATCAATGGTATGAAACACCTAACCTAAAGTTTAGACTAGTACATAATCCAGAAGCAAAAGTTAAGCTCGATAAAATTATAATCAATTTAAGCACGGTAGACCAAACAGTTAGATCAATAATTTCTACTATAAATGTAGAATTTGATAAAGAATTAAACACCATAATGACTATCAGTAAGAAAGGTTATAACCTTCGTGAGACGGTATCTTTCTTAAATCAATCCGTGGAGAAACTTATTGAAAAAAGAGAAGAAGATAAAACCCTTGTGGATAAGAATACTCTTCAATACATCAATGATAATCTCAAAAAGGTTAGACAAAAACTAGATTCTAGTGCAAACAACTTTAACCAGCTGAAAATAGATAAAAAGATGTTCAGTGTGGAGGGGAAAGACCAAGAGTTGCTGAGAAAAATTTATGATTTAGAAATAAAAAAAGCTGAACTACTTACAAAAATGAATTCTCTTAATAATATAAGAAATTCTGTAAGTAGAAGTTTGGAAGATCTTATCAATGTTAATAGTGCAGGAATAGAAGATGGAGGTTTTATGGCAACTATTTCAGAGCTTAAAGCCTTGTATCTTAAAAGACTAGAAATGTCCACTATCTATACACCTGATTCTGAGCCTATGAGGGAGATTAACAAACTTATCAGTGAGGCTAGGGGAAAATCCTATGGCAGATTGAACGATTATTTTTCTGTTTATAATGAACAATTGGCTAAAATAAATGATGATATCAGAAGAGCAGAACTAGATTTGGTGCATTTGCCTGATGACCAAAGGAAATATATAGACATGGAAAGGGAGTATAAGGTGATAGAAACAACCTATAATACTCTACTCTCTAAACAAGCTGAAACACAGTTGAGACTCGCAACAGCTAAATCTGATTTGACTATCATAGACCCAGCAAAAGATTTAGGACAAGCTCCTATTGGGCCAAATGTGGCGGTTGTGAAATATGGACTCGTATTTGGTTTTATGCTTATACCATTGTTATTGATTTTAGTAACAGAGATACTGGACAATAGGGTAAAATCGATAGCAGAGCTATTAGGTGTTGTTAAAATACCTCTTCTAGGCGTTATTGGTAAAAACCTTCATGAGAACAACCTTACAGTATTGGAGCAACCAAAATCTTCTATTTCAGAGGCGTTTAGGGGAATCAGAGCGAATTTAAGATTTCTCTATAATGAAGATGGAAATAGCAAAGTGATTTTGGTAACTTCATCAGTAGGAGGGGAAGGAAAAACATATTGTTCTATCAATATAGCATCGGTTCTAGGGCTTAGTGGGAAAAAAACTATTTTGCTTGGAATGGACTTGAGAAAGCCTAAAATTTTTGGAGACTTTAAGATAAATAACAAATATGGAATTTCTAATTATCTTTCAGGAGATATAGAAATGCATGAAATCATCAATAAAACTAAAATTCCTGCTTTGGATGTGGCGACTTCTGGGCCAATTCCACCAAACCCTTCGGAGCTTTTGATGAGTGATAAGAATAAGGAGTTTATAGAATTATTGAAAAAAGAGTATGATTTTATCATCATAGACTCGCCGCCAGTAGGATTGGTTGCGGACTCTTTTGAATTGATGAAGCTTACTGATGCCAATGTATATGTGGTAAGACATGAATACACAGAAAAACACATGCTTAGAATGGTAACAGAGAAGTATCATGCGGAGGAGATTAAGCATCTTGGGCTTATTTATAATGATTTTGTGTCTAAACAGGGCTATGGTTATGGCTACGGTTACGGCTATGGTTACGGCTATGGTTATGGCTACGGCTACGGTTATTTTGATGAAGACAAAAACTATGAAGAGCCTACTCTGATAAAAATTAGAAATAAAATCAGGAGTATTCTTGGTAGAAACAAATAAACAAAAAAAGAGCAATGTTTCATTGCTCTTTTTTATATTTCAATATCAACTACATAGCCCTCGTGGTTTCTTATGTTGATAACATTTCCGTCTTGGAAACAGAGATATTGACCTTTTATTCCTTGTAAAGTACCACTGAATTTAGGCTGTTTGTCCAAAGTGAAAACTAAAATTTTCTCAGGAGCAGTGTAGGGAAAATCTATTTTCCATATTTTTTCTTCATGGATGGCAAATTTTCTACTTTCTATCGGAAAAAGGCTCCCTATTTTATTTCTAAAATCAATTAAGTCAATCTCGTCTTCATACTCATTTTGGAGCATTTTTCGCCAGTTGGTTTTATCTGAAATATGTTGTTTCAGAGCGACTTCTATCACACCTGCTTCATAGCGGTTTTCAGTTCGTGCGATGGGAAGGGCAAATGTAGCGCCTTGGTCTATCCATCGCGTTGGGATTTGGCTTTCGCGGGTTACGCCCACCTTTACATCGCCTGTATATGCCAAATAGACAATATGAGGCTGAAGTTGAATGTTTTTTTCTATTTCCAAATTTCGCTCTTCTACGCCGAGATGAGCAGTGGAAAGCTCTGGTTTTAAGATAGAGTCGCTGGCGAAAGGGCTTTCGAAAAAACATTTTTTACAAAATCCCATTCTAAAAATAGGTTCGCTGCTTCCGCATTCTATACATTGATAACCAATGTGCTGTATGCTTATTTTCTTTCCAAATAACTCATTTAGGTGTATGATGTCTCCTGAAATATTTAGGTAATATTGCACAGGTTCAGCAAGTTGAGTTATCATTTTACGAATTTGCCCTCTGAATAACATCTTCTTTTTTATAAACACAAAAATATAAATTTTATGAATAGAAATAGAAAATCATGAAATTATTATTTTTTTCATACATTTGCCGTTTGTAAAAAAAGATAATGAAAAGGATATTTATTTTATTAGGGTTTGTAGGATTAACAAACATTTATGCACAAAAAGGAAGAGTTGGAGTTAATACAGACACTCCTAAATCTACATTGGATATCAATGGTAGTTCAGTAGATAACATAAAAGGTATCTTGATACCAAGAGTAACTGCAGCCGAAATGAAAACTATGTCAGGAGATGCAGATTTTGGAGGACATCAACATTCAGTACTTGTTTATCTTACTGACACTATGCCAACAGCAGACCAGGCAGACAAGCATGAATATGTAACAGATGAGGGATTCTATTATTGGAATAATACAGCATTAAAATGGATTCCTCTTAATGACCTTAGATATGTGGGAAGAGGAAATCATATCACCATGGATGCTGGAAAAAATGGAACATCACTTCCTGCAGGGAGCAATAATATAGGAATAGGAAAAGGAAGTCTTAATGCAAATACTGGGTCAAATAATATTGCAGTAGGTGCTAGTGCTCTTCTGAAAAACACTTTAGGGAGTGGAGCTGTTGCTATAGGTACCAATGCTCTTATAAGAAATACTAAAGGAAAGAATAATATTGCTATTGGAACTAATACTCTTACACAAAATACAGAAGCAGATAATAATATTGCTATTGGTATCACAGCATTAAATCTTAATACAGAGGGAACTAATAATGTTGCCATAGGAGGAGAGGCTCTTACTAATAACAAAAAAGGGAAAAATAATATTGCTCTTGGGCCAAATACACTCAGACAAAATGTAGATGCAGATAATAACTTTGCTATTGGTCTGAACGCTCTTGAAGCAAACACAATAGGGCAAGCTAATATGGCGGTTGGTAATGGAGCTCTTTCACGAAATATCGATGGTGGATATAATATGGCATTTGGATATAATACCATGCCTCTAAATTTAACAGGTTCTTATAATATTGCTTTAGGATATAATTCTGCTAACCAAATTGTAGATGGAAGTTATAATACTGTAATAGGAACAGGAGGTTCGTATATAAATAATGGAAACGGGAATATTAGTATAGGAAATTCTGCAAATGGTACAGATACGGCTTCATTAGATAATATCATTGCTATAGGTCATGGCATTACACCTACTACAGATAATACTATCGTTTTAGGAAATAATACAGTAACAGGGCCAAAAGTAGGAGTGGGAACTTATACTCCTCAGTCAAAATTAGATGTTAATGGAGACATCAGAGTAGGAGGGACTACAGCACCTTGTACAGGAGCTAATGAAGGAGCTATCCGCTATGAATCTTCATCAAAGAAATTCCAAGGGTGTGATGGTTCTAATTGGGTTTCTCTTCACTAAAAAATAAAATTTAACAAGCATAGAAGTTTCTTTTAAAAGAAACTTCTTTTTTTATACTTTTGTATATCTAAAAAATATAAAATGACATATCTCATTACAGGTGGAAGTGGTTTTATTGGTTCGCATCTGACAGAATATTTGTTAAAAAATGGACATTCTGTCATCAATGTAGATAATTTTGATGATTTTTATCATTACAAAATCAAAATACAAAATACTTTAGAGAGTGTAAATTCTTCGGAAGAATTTGATTATAAAAATAAAGAATCTGATATTCAAAATCTTATAAATAAAACAAAATCAAACAATTATCAGTTGTATTATCAAGACATTCGTGATGTAAATGGCTTGAAACAAATTTTTCAAAACCATCATATAGATGTAGTGATACATTTGGCGGCTCTGGCTGGTGTGCGCCCTTCCATAGAGAGGCCGATGGACTATGCGGAGGTCAATATATTAGGCTCTATGAATATCTTTGAACTTTGTAAAGAATTTGGAGTTAAAAAAATCGTATGCGCTTCATCATCAAGTGTTTATGGAAACAATGAGAAGGTTCCTTTTTCTGAAACAGATAATGTAGACCGCCCTATTTCTCCCTATGCAGCCACTAAAAAAAGTGTAGAAATTATAGGACACACTTACCATCATTTGTATGGAATAGATATGATTCAGTTGAGGTTTTTCACTGTTTATGGGCCTCGCCAGCGCCCTGATTTGGCTATTCATAAATTTACTAAAATCATCTCCGAAAATGGAAAAATCCCGTTCTATGGCGATGGCACCACTGCCCGTGATTACACTTTTATAGATGATATTATAGATGGAATTGCTAAATCTGCCCAATATTTAGAGAACAACCAAGGAGTATATGAAATCATAAATCTTGGTGAAAATGAAGTGGTTATGCTTAAAGATATGCTCTCAGAAATTGAGCAGAATTTGGATAAAAAAGCAGTTTTGGATAAGTTACCAATGCAACCTGGTGATGTCAAAAAAACCAACGCTGATATTACAAAAGCAAAGATATTAGTAAAATACTCTCCGAAAACCAACTTCCAAAATGGCATAAAAAAATTTGTGGAATGGTTTTTGAGAAAAAAACATTAAATTTGTAGAAAATTAAAATAATAGTATGTACTGGACATTAGAATTGGCATCTTATCTTAGTGATGCCCCTTGGCCGATGACTAAAGCAGAGTTGATTGATTATGCTATCAGAACAGGTGCTCCGATGGAGGTTGTGGAAAATTTACAAGCGATTGAGGATGAGGGAGAAATCTATGAAAGCATAGAGGAGGTTTGGTCAGACTACCCAACGGATGAAGACTTCCTTTGGAATGAAGACGAATACTAAAAAATAATGACAGAAAGTCTTACAGATTCTCTGTTATATTTATATATAAAAAGCAGAAATATAGTTAAATAAATACAAAAACCAATGGTAAAAACTATTGGTGTAGATAAGTTATGAGTTTTTTTAATAAAATTTTAAAGAGTTTTTTGGGAGATAAAAACCAAAGAGATTTAAAGGAAGTTGGTAAAATTGTCGCAAAAATAAAGAAAGTAGAACCTGTAATCAGAGAACTTTCTGATGATGAACTGCGAGGAAAGAGCAGGGAGTTTAAAGAAAAAATAAAAACTGCGACAGCGGATATAACTACTCAAATAGAGCAGATAAAAGAACAAATAAAAACCACTGCCAATATTGATGAAAAAGAAGCATTGTTTAACAAGATAGAAACTTTACAGAAGGATGCTTATCAGATAGAGGAAAAAGTTCTTAATGAAATTCTTCCAGAGGCTTTTGCTGTTCTTAAAGATACAGGACGCCGTTGGGCAGAGAATGGACAAATTGTTGTACAAGCTACAGACAGAGATAGAGAGCTGGCAGCGACAAAGGATTTTGTAGAAATACAAGGCGACAAAGCTGTTTGGAAAAATAAATGGAACGCAGCGGGAGCTGACATCACATGGGATATGGTGCATTATGATGTACAGTTCATAGGAGGAGCTGTATTACATAGTGGAAAAATCGCAGAGATGGCAACGGGAGAAGGGAAAACATTGGTAGGAACACTTCCTATTTATCTGAATGCCCTACCAGGAAGAGGAGTGCATGTGGTTACCGTGAATGATTACCTTGCGAAAAGGGACTCTGCATGGATGGGACCGCTTTATCAGTTCCATGAGCTTACGATAGACTGTATCGATAATCACCAGCCTAATACAGATTCTAGAAGAAATGCTTACGCATGTGACATTACTTATGGAACGAATAATGAGTTTGGTTTTGACTATCTGAGAGACAACATGGTGAACTCGCCAGATGAGCTGGTTCAAAGAGAGCTAAACTACGCTGTAGTGGATGAGGTGGACTCTGTTTTGATAGATGATGCGAGAACGCCTTTGATTATCTCAGGGCCTGTTCCTATGGGTGATAGACACGAATTTGATGTTCTAAAACCGTCTGTGGATAGAGTAGTAGAAGTTCAGAAAAAAGTGGTTTCTACGATTTTTAACGAAGCTAAAAAACTAATCGCACAAGGAAATACAAAAGAAGGAGGGTTCAAATTACTCCAAGTATATAGAGGTCTTCCAAAAAATAAACATTTGATAAAATTCCTTTCTGAGGATGGAAATCGTGTTTTGCTTCAAAAAACAGAAGCCCAATACATGCAGGACAACAGCCGTGAGATGCATAAGGTGGATAAAGACTTGTATTTCGTGATTGATGAAAAGAACAACCAAATAGACCTTACAGACAAAGGTGTGGAATATATGTCCCAAGGGAACTCAGATCCTAATTTCTTCGTTCTTCAGGATATAGGAACAGAAATAGCAGAACTTGAGGCTAAAAACCTTTCTAAGGAAGAAGAATTTGCTGCAAAGGATGAATTACTCAGAGAATTTGCAATTAAATCCGAAAGAGTCCACACACTGAATCAATTGCTAAAAGCCTACACACTTTTTGAGAAAGATGATCAATATGTGGTGATGGATGGCGAGGTAAAAATCGTGGATGAGCAGACAGGTCGTATCATGGAAGGTCGCCGTTATTCAGATGGGCTTCACCAAGCTATAGAGGCTAAAGAAAATGTGAAAATCGAGGCGGCAACTCAGACTTTCGCGACCATCACTCTACAAAACTATTTCCGTATGTATAACAAATTGTCTGGAATGACAGGGACAGCGGAAACAGAGGCAGGAGAGTTTTGGCAGATTTATAAATTAGATGTGGTTGTTATCCCTACCAATAGACCTATTCAGAGAATAGACAAACAGGATTTGGTATATAAAACCAACAGAGAGAAATACAATGCTGTAATAGAAGAAATAGAAAGACTTACGGCTCAGGGAAGACCTGTGCTGGTAGGGACTACTTCGGTGGAAATTTCACAATTACTTTCTAGAGCATTGAGTTTGAGAAAGATACCACACCAAGTATTGAATGCTAAATTGCATAAAAAAGAGGCGGAAATCGTAGCAGAGGCTGGTAAGCCAGGTGTCGTTACCATCGCAACTAATATGGCAGGGCGTGGAACGGATATCAAACTTCAAGACGAAGTCAAAAAAGCAGGAGGATTGGCGATTATCGGTACCGAAAGACATGATTCACGCCGTGTGGATAGACAGCTTAGAGGTCGTGCAGGTCGTCAGGGAGATCCAGGAAGTTCTCAGTTCTATGTTTCTTTGGAAGATAACCTGATGCGTCTCTTTGGTTCAGAGAGAATTGCAAGAATAATGGATGGAATGGGACATAAAGAAGGAGAATATATCCAAAGTTCTATCATCACAAAATCTATTGAAAGAGCTCAGAAAAAAGTAGAACAGAATAACTTTGGTATCAGAAAGAGATTGCTAGAGTATGATGATGTGATGAACAAGCAAAGAGACGTAATCTATAAGAGAAGAAAAAATGCTCTCTTTGGAGACCATCTGAAGTATGATATAGAAAATATGATTTATGATACAGCTGCAGCTATCGTATCACAAACCAAACCAACAGCTGATTACAAAACATTTGAGTATGAAGTAATCAAGTATTTCACTATGGAAGTGCCTGTTTCTGAGGAGGAATTTAAGAATAAGCAAGTATTAGAATTAGTGGATATTGTTTATCAAAAAGCATCCGAAGATTACAAAATGAAACTTCAAGTGTTGAAAGAGAAAGCATTCCCTATTATTGAGAATGTGTATAATCAGCAAGGTTCTTTATTTAAGAATATTCAGGTGCCGTTCTCAGATGGACATAGAATGCTGAACATCGTGACAGACCTGAAAGAAGCGTATGAAAGCCATTGTGACAGCTTAATTACGGATTTTGAGAAGAATATTTCTCTTGCGATTATCGATGAAAACTGGAAATTGCATTTGAGAGAGATGGATGATCTTCGCCGTTCTTCACAAGGTGCTGTTTATGAGCAGAAAGACCCACTAGTAATCTACAAACAGGAATCTTTCCATTTGTTTAGCGAGATGGTAGATAATGTAAATAAACAAATCGTTTCATTCTTATTTAAAGGTGAAATGCCAGTAAATAACAATTAAAACAATAAAAGGAGCAGCTGAATTATGGCTGCTCTTTCCTTTATAAAATGAAATTACCAAAGTCAGAACTCAGAAAAATCTACACAGAAAAAAGAAAATCCATGTCTTCTGCAGAGGTGGAGGATTTGTCCAAAAGTATTTTTAAGCAGTTTTTGGGAGCGTTTGATATGTCCAAAGTTAAAAATGTACATATTTTCCTTCCGATTAAACAGAAAAACGAAGTTTCTACTTGGGATTTTATCAAATATTTTTGGAATAAAGGAATATCGGTATTTGTTCCTAAAATGGTACAAAACGAAATAAAGACTATCCAGCTGAAACCAGACACACCATTAAAAGAAAACGGCTGGGGAATTCTAGAACCAGAGGATGATTTTGTGAAAAATATTAAGTTTGATATCGTTATAACGCCACTGTTGTATTGTGATAATCAAGGGAATAGGGTGGGCTATGGCAAAGGATTTTATGATATGTTTTTCTCAAAAATGGACCACAACGCCCTAAAAGTGGGAGTTATTTTTTTCCCACCAGCGGCATTGATATCGGATGTTTCTCAGCAGGATGTTCCCTTGGATTACTTGGTAACTCCTACAGAAGTGCTGTCTTTTATATCAAAATCGATAAAGTAAAACTTGAATTCTTTTACGAATTTCACAGGAGATTTCTTGAGGATATAGCTGGCTTTTTTATCGAAAAAGCCAATACTTTTTCTGTCTTTTGTTATATACTCAACTGTAAAATTAGCGATATTAAGAGTGTCTTTATCGGTAATTTGTTTATCGATGTCAAGATTTATAACCCGAATATTTTTTACCCTTAAACTATCCAGCTCAGTAATGAGAGGCTTGGTTTTGATAGAATCTGGCGATAAAAAATAGCTGTTGATTTGGTTATAAATCAGCGAATCTACTCCAGTGTTTCTGTTCCCAGAAGCATAGATAGCAGAAAGGTCCAGCAGTTCCTGAATCTTTTGTTTTGTGATGTTATTGATTGCCTGCGCGCTATCCATTTTTATAGAAGGATAGGAAGTTTTGTTATGGTGTTTTATTTTATCCAAATCACTCATTTCTTCAGTCTCTTTTTTAGAGCAAGAAAAAACAAAAAGACATGAAATGAAGATGAGAAATAATGATTTAATTTTTTTCATTGTTTTCAATTTTGAATTTAATAGCAATAATCTTTCCATTTTCGATTTTTGTATCGAGAACTTTGAGGTTTCGTAAGGACTGGGTAGGTGTAGTTACCAGACCGATATATTTCTGTTTACTGAGCGTTTCTACGCCGTATATTTCGTTGTCAAATATCTGGTATATCAGAGCATTGTCACTGATTAGATGATTTAGTTTTTGCTGTCTGTTTTTTATGTGTTCCAGTGATGAGTTGTCCTTATCCTTAGTTGAATAATAATAAAGCATAAGCGCATAATCATCTGGTTTTAAGGCAATATGCTCTACCTCTGGCGCATCTTCCAGATTTCTGAAAATTTCTACTTTTTCGTACAGTGGCGTACTCACCTCCATTCGTAGAGTTTTGTCTTTTGTATTGATATAGAAGCATTCGCCAGAATTTACTTTATAGAGGATAGGAGATTCATTTTCCTTGATTACTTTTATATTTATTGTGCTTTGGATAGCTGTTCCTCTATCCGCATCTGTAAAACAGAATTGGTAAGATTTTTTGAACAAACTGTCAGAATACAATAAAACTATGATAAATAAAGCCAAAACAACGGAAGTGATGACCCATATATAGGCTTTTATATTAGAAAAAACTTTCTTTTCCTTGGGCTGGTTTTCGGTAGTTTTTGTGTCTAATAAAGCGATAGCGTTTTCCTCTTCTTTTTCTTCAATCTCAAGTTCAGCAAAGGTGTCAACCTCCGTTTCCTCGGAGAAGCTTTTTTTAAATTCATACCAAGACCGATATCCGATATATGCCGAAAACATATTCAGCATGTCTATTCTCGGTAGCTTATCTATGTTTGTAGATTTAAAATAGGTATAAAAGGTTTTTTCACTGATACTTCCTTTGACTTTTTTTCTTAAATCTTCTTGAAAATATACAATGTCTATTCCTTTCCATTGAGAAATATCCTCCTCGGAAGGGCTGTGATTCTTCAAATATTCTATCTGAATTTCCTTTTTTAATCGCTCAAAAGACTCTAAATCCAAATTACTCAAAATGCGAATTTATATTTAAATTGCTGATAATCAGTATTCTTTATTTGTAAAATATTTTACAAAGATATTACAATTATTTTTCATAGGCAATTTTTTTTCTCGCTATATCTTTGCCCTGTTGATTTGATGAATCAGATTAACAAGTTGAGTCAAGA
Source organism: uncultured Flavobacteriaceae bacterium (assembly GCA_963518955.1). Lineage (GTDB taxonomy): Bacteria > Bacteroidota > Bacteroidia > Flavobacteriales > Weeksellaceae > JABCPE02. The sequence continues at coordinate 73,123 of CAUQKI010000003.1, forward strand.
AATTTAATTTTAACCTTTTAAAAAATTTTTATTATTATGAAAAAGTCATTATTCGCAGCTGCTGTTGTAGCATTAGCATTAGTATCTTGTAACAAAAAAGCTGAAGAAGTAAAAGATGCTGTTGATTCTACAGCTCAAGAAACAGCTGCTGCTGTTGATTCTGCTGCAGGTGCTGCTGCTGATTCTGCTGCTGTTAAAGCTGAAGAAGTAAAAGAAGAAGTTGCTGCTAAAGCTGAAGAAGTAAAAGATGCTACTGCTGCTAAAGTAGAAGAAGGAGCTGCTAAAGTAGAAGCTGCTGCTAAAGAAGTTAAAGAAGAAGTTAAAAAATAATTTAACTCCTAAGAAACAGTTAAAGTCTCTCACTAATTTTAGTGAGAGATTTTTTGTCTTAGTATCTCGTAGCAGCTTATAGCGACTGCGTTGCTTAGATTGAGAGAGTCTATCGTTCCTGCCATTGGGACAATGATGTTTTCTCCTTTTCCTCTCCAAAAATCACTCAAACCAGAGTGCTCCGTTCCGAATACAATGGCTGATTTTCCAGTCAGGCTCTTTTCATTTATCCCTTTGGAGTCAGTGTTCATTATTGTGGTAAATATCTGAAAATCATTCTTTTTTAAGAAATCAACCACTTCTTGGTTTTCTGCTTGAAAGAAATTCATCCCAAAAAGACAGCCCACACTGCTGCGGATAACATTAGGATTATAAAAATCCGTTCTAGAATCCGTGATGACAAGGGCGTCTATCCCAAAAGCCTCGCAGCTGCGCAAAACCGCTCCTAAATTCCCTGGTTTTTCTATGCTTTCTAGCACGATGATAGAAGAATTTTCTTTTGGTTTAAAATCATTCAGTGAGGTTTCTTTTTCTTTGTAAATACCAATAATCCCTTCGGAAGAGCCTCTGTAAGCTATTTTTTCATAAACTTCACGAGAAACCAGATGTATTTTCCCTTTTGGGAAATCTGTTCCGAAAATATCTTCGCAGATAAAGAATTCCACCACTTCAAAATCAAATTTCAAAGCCCTTTCGTTTTCCTGTCTTCCTTCTGCGGCGAATATTTTGAGTTTTTTTCTCTCGTTATTTTTAGTGAGAATTTTGGTTAGTTTTTTTATTTTCTCGTTTTGAAGACTTTGTATAATCATGATTTTTTATTCATTGGTTGGTTCAGAATTGTCAATCAAACTCTGTGGAAGTTCTTTTTTGTTTTTGATTCCCAGAGATTTCATCTTTTGGGTCTGCGTGATGAGGTTGTCCCTTCCGCTGTGCAGCTGTTTGTAAGCCTCTGTATAGGAGGCTTTTGCTTGGTCTATATTTTTGCCGACTTTTTCAAGGTTTTCCACAAAATTCACAAATTTATCATAGAGTTTAGCGCCTCTTTCTGCGATTTCTATGGAGTTTCTGTTTTGGTATTCCCGTTTCCAAAGGTCTGCTATCAGTTTTAAAGAAGTGATAAGGTTGCTTGGGTTCAGCAGTAAAATTCTTCGTTCATAGGCGTAGTTCCATAGATTAGGGTCGGCCTGCATCGCCGCGATATAGGCTGGTTCGCTCGGAATGAACATCATCACGAAATCCAAGGATTTTCCATAATCATCATACGCCTTCTGCGAAAGCTGCTGAATGTGGTTTTTCACCGAAGCCAAATGCTGGTTTAGTTTTATTTGATAGACTTCTGGGTCGGTTTCATCTACCAGCTCTGTGAAAGCCGTGAGCGAAACTTTGGAGTCTATAATTACATTTCGTTCATCAGGGTATTTTATCACGGCATCAGGACGCATTTTCTTCCCTGAAAATTCGGAAAACAAGGCTTTATTGTCCTCGTTTCGCAGTTCATATTCTAGGAAATATTCCCTCCCTTTTACGAGGCCGGATTTCTCTAAAATACTCTCCAAAATCATCTCGCCCCAGTTTCCCTGCGTTTTGCTTTCTCCTTTTAGGGCGCGGGTCAGCCTTTTGGCATCTTCGGAAATCTGCTGGTTCAGAGAGGCTAGTTCTTTTACTTTTTCGCCGAGAGAGAAGCGCTCTTTTGCTTCTTTGTCATAGGTTTCATTTACTCGGTTTTTTAGTTCTATTATTTTTTCTTGGAACGGATCCAAAATATTTTTTAGGTGAGTTTGGTTCAGGTTTGTGAATTTCTCTGTTTTTTCTTCCAAAATTTTATTGGCAATGTTTTCAAAATGGAGTTTGCTTTCCTCTTGTAGTTTTTGGGAAAGGTTTTTCTGTTCTTCCATGGAGCTTTGCAGGTTTTTGTTTTCTGCCGAAAGTTCAGATATTTTAGCAATATTCTGTAGGTTCTCTTTATTTAGATTAGAAATATTTTGATTTAAATTTTCATTTGTTTTTCGCAGTTCTGTGATTTGTTCGTTTTGAAGGTCTTTCTCTGCCGAGATTTTTATAAGCTGGTTTTCGGTAGCGTTCAGCTTTTCCCTTTGGCTGGTAGAAAATTCTCTTTCTCCTTTAATTTGTTCCAAAAGTTCATCGATTTTGCCTTCTGCATTACTGAGTTCAGTTTCTTTTTTAACGAAATTTTGCTGTAATTCCTCGAAAACATTTCGAGAGATTTGGGAAGATTTTAGTGCGAAATATACAGCCGCGCTGCCTACAATAAGACCCAGCACCAGCCCTAAAAATAAATAAAACATGCCTTAACTTTTTAAACTCCGAAAAGTACAAATAAAGAATTAGAAAATAAAATTTTAAAAAGCATATCTTTGCAAAAATTTTGAAATTCATCAATGACAAAAACAGGAAGAATAGAACTAATGGCACCCGCGGGAGATTTTACCTCTCTGCAGGCGGCTTTGGATAATGGAGCAGATTCAGTGTATTTCGGTGTGGAACAGCTTAACATGAGAGCAAGGGCTTCCATGAACTTTACCCTAGATGATCTGCCAGAAATCAGCAGAAGATGTAAGGAAAAAGGCGTGAGAACTTACCTTACCCTTAATACAATCATCTACGACCACGACCTCTCCATCATCAAAACTCTTTTGGATAGAGCCAAAGCGGCAGACCTTACGGCTGTAATTGCGATGGATCAGGCTGTAATCGCCTATGCAAGGCAGATAGGCATGGAGGTGCATATTTCCACGCAGATAAATATTACCAATATAGAAACGGTTAAATTCTATGCGCTCTTTGCAGATACGATGGTGATGAGCCGAGAACTCAGCGTTACTCAGGTAAAGAAAATCTGTCAGCAGATAGAAAAAGAGCAGATAAAAGGCCCTTCTGGTAATTTGGTAGAGATAGAGATTTTCGGGCATGGTGCGCTTTGTATGGCAGTTTCTGGGAAGTGTTATTTAAGTCTTCATTCTCATAATTCATCCGCGAATAGAGGAGCGTGTAAGCAAAACTGCCGTAAGAAATATACCGTGATAGACCAAGAAAGCGGTTTTGAAATAGAATTAGACAACGAATATATGATGTCACCAAAGGATCTTTGTACCATTAATTTCCTTGACCAAATCGTAGATGCAGGTGTGAAAGTCCTTAAATTAGAAGGGCGGGGCAGAGCGCCAGAATATGTGGCAACGGTTACTAAATGCTACCGTGAGGCGATAGATTCCATAGCCGATGGTACTTATTCCCAAGCAAAAGTAGCAGACTGGATGAGCCGACTAGAAACAGTCTATAACCGTGGTTTCTGGAGTGGTTATTACCTTGGGCAGAAACTGGGCGAGTGGTCGCCAAACTCTGGCTCTAATGCGACACAGAAAAAAGTCTACATCGGAAGAGGAACGCACTACTACCCGAAGACCAGCATTGCGGAATTCCTTATAGAAGCATTTGATTTGAATGTAGGCGACAAGGTTCTTATCCAAGGGCCTACCACAGGTTCCCAAGAAATGGTAGTAGAAAGTATGATGGTAGAAGGGAAGGGCGACAGCCAAAAAGCAACGAAATCTGATGTGGTTACCTTCAAAACGGATTTCCGTGTAAGACCAAGCGACAAACTCTACAAAATAGTAAAAAACGATACAATAGCTTAGCGATAAACTCTCCTTTTTAGGAGAGTTTTTTTGTTTTATCTTTGCTAAAGTTATAGAAGATTGTCCAAAAATAAAGATATTTGAAACAGAATAGTTTTTATTAAGAATAAAATTTAATTTTAATAATTTAAATTAAGCTAAAAACATGTACGAAAATTTGAACAAATTAGCCAAGCATTGCCATAATGAAGCGAAACAAGCGGGCTGACATGACACTCCGCGCGAAGATGGGACGATAATAGCTCTCATTCATTCCGAAATATCCGAGGCGCTGGAAGGACTCCGCAAAAACCAAATGGACGACCACCTGCCGCACCGCCCAATGGCAGAGGTGGAGCTTGCCGATGCTCTTATCCGTATTCTGGACTTTGCAGGGATGAAGGGCTATGACCTTGGTGGAGCTGTCCGAGAGAAATTAGACTACAACCGAACCCGAAGTGACCACAAAAAGGAAAACAGAGTAAAGAAATTTTAAAATTATTTATTACCTTCGCATCAAAAATAAATGGTAATCGTTACACTACAAAGGGAGAAATGCATAGGCTGTAACTATTGTGCAGAGTTTGCTCCTGAATACTTCCGAATGTCTAAAAAAGACGGAAAATCCGTTCTGCTGAAATCCGTAGAGAAAAAAGGTTTCCACACCTTAAAAACACCGATAGAAGATGCCTATGAACCTTGTGAAAAGGCAGCAAAGGCATGTCCTGTGAAAATAATCTCTGTAAAATCTATCTAAAAATAGTTTCAAAATATCTTTTTGGGAAATGGAAGTGCTAGACAATGTCTTTTTTAATTCGTATCAGCGTGAGATAGTGGCAACTATCGTGGTGCTGCTTTTTTCTTTGCTTATTAGGTTTGTGATTTCTACTTTGGTGGGTAGATTTGGGAAGAAATCTGGCTTTTCAAAGCCGAGAATCAGGTTGGTTCTGAAATACATAGACTTTCTTATAAGTATTTTTATAATCCTGACTTTGGTTCCAGTCTGGGGAGTGGAGCGAAAACAGGCGTTTCTGGTGATTTCTTCTATTTTTACCGTGATAGGCGTGGCGATGTTTGCCCAATGGTCTATCTTGAGCAATATCACGGCGGGGATTATTATTTTCTTTTCATTTCCCTTTAGAATAGGAGATAAAATAAAAATTCTGGATAAAGATGTCCCGATAGAAGCCGAAATAATGGACATAAGGCTGCTGTATACACTCCTAAAAACTGATAGTGGAGAGCGGATTTCCTACCCAAATAATCTATTTTTGCAAAAAGGAACGGCTATCGTTAGTAAAAGTTAAAGCTCGGTCTGTTGTTTTAATAAACTTTTTAAAAGGGCGATTTGCTCATCTTTTGCTTGTATGAGTTTTTCATAAACTTCTTTGTTATCTTGATATAAGTTTTGAACTTGTTGATGTCCAACGCTGTTTTCCTTAATGTCTTGATTATAAATAGTTTGTTTATTTAATTCCAATATTTCTGCAACATCTGTTTCTAGTAGTTTGGCTATCATAAAAAGCCTTTCTACACTTATTTTTGTGGAATTACTTTCTAATTTGGCATAGGAGGCTTGGGTAAGGTCTAATTCATGCGCCATATATTCTTGGCTGTAGCCTTTCAGTTCTCTGTATTTTCTAATATTTTTTCCAATAATATCATTATTCATAATAAGATTTGTTTATTCGCAAATATAATAAAATATTCTTAAAAGTAATGATTATTTTAGATTAAATATACTTACTTTGTATGAAAATAAAGATATGTTTATAGAGTATTTGAACAAAGAAGAAAAGGAGGTTTTCTTTTCATTGGCATTGGATTTAGTGAAGGTGGATGATGCTTTCTCTCTTGATGAAAAAGAAAAGATAAAAAATTTATCTTTTAGGATATTAGGCGAAGAAGGGTATGATACAGAACATTTATACAATGATTTGTCTACACTTGAAAACCTTTCAAAGAAGAAGATAGTTTTAATGGAATTAGTTGGGCTTTGTTATGTGGATGGGGACTATTGTGAAAGTGAAAAAAAATTCATACATGAAGTTGCAGGAAAAATGGAAGTGGACAATGTAACATTAAAAGATATTGAAAATTGGGCATTAGGTTTAGTAAACCATATGAATAAAGGTATAGAATTAATTAACAAATAAAAAATATAGATTATGAGTAATAACAATTCTACTAAAGATGATGCTGCAACTAACGCTTTAATAGGGGGAGGTGCAGCTGTAGGAGGAGCTATAGGATCTGCAGTTCCTATAGTTGGAACAGCTATTGGTGCCGCTGTTGGAGGAGGAATAGGTGCTGTAATAGCATTTGTTAAAAGTGTAAGCAAGTAAATGATTACAAAGAGCGGATATTTGTTATCCGCTTTTTTTTATTTTACGCCCTCCAAAAATCCCTGTCCAAACTTCGGTATTGTATGGCTTCGGAGATGTGGGCAGGACTGATGTTTTCAGCATCATCTAAATCTGCTATGGTTCGGGCTACTTTTAGGATTCTGTCGTAGGCACGAGCGGAGAGATTTAGTTTTTCCATGGCGTTTTTTATCAGCTGCTGGCAGGTGCTGTCCAGATCGCAGTATTTTTCTATTTCTTTCGGTCCCATTTGGGCATTGTAGTTGATATCCAGTTCTTTGTATCTTTGGGCTTGTATCTCTCTGGCTTTTAGTACGCGGTTTCGTATTTCTATACTGCTTTCGCCTTTTCTTTTTTCTGCAAGTTGCTCAAACTCTACTTTCTGGACTTCTATGTGAATATCTATTCTGTCCAAAAGCGGCCCAGATAATTTGTTCATATATCTCTGCATTTCGGTCTGGGAAGAGGTATTGTTCGGGTCATCAGGGAAGTAGCCCGAAGGACTCGGGTTCATACTTGCCACCAGCATAAAACTCGATGGATAATTCACCGAAAATCTCGCTCTGGAAATCGTTACCTCGCGGTCTTCCAAAGGCTGTCTCATTACTTCCAAAACAGCTCTTTTGAACTCGGGAAGCTCATCGAGGAAAAGAACTCCATTGTGCGCAAGGGAAATTTCACCAGGTTGAGGATAGGCACCGCCGCCCACTAGAGCGACATCTGAAATGGTGTGATGAGGTGAGCGGAACGGGCGAACGGTCATCAGTGAGGTGTTGCTGCCCATTTTTCCTGCTACGGAGTGGATTTTAGTGGTTTCCAGAGCCTCTTTCATCGTGAGTGGAGGTAGGATGCTGGGAACTCTCTTGGCGAGCATGGTTTTTCCGCTGCCAGGAGGGCCTACCAGAATGATATTGTGTCCGCCAGCTGCTGCCACTTCCATGGCTCTTTTGGCGGTTTCTTGTCCTTTTACTTCCGAAAAATCATAAGGAAATTCATTGATTTTATTCTGAAATTCCTTGCGAGTGTCTATTTCGGTTTTTTCCAAATCTCTTTCTCCATTGAAAAAGTCAATAACCTCTTTGATGTTTTCCACACCGTAAACATCCAGATTATTCACTATTGCAGCCTCTTGGGTATTTTGTTTAGGCAGAATAATTCCTTTAAAGCCTTCCTCCCGCGCTTTTATCGCAATGGGTAAAACGCCTTTTATCGGTTGTAATCCGCCATCGAGGGAGAGTTCCCCCATGATGATGTATTGATCTAAATTTTCGGCAAGAATTTTATCCGAAGCCGCCAAAATCCCTATCGCAATGCTCAAGTCATACGCAGAACCCTCTTTGCGAAGGTCAGCAGGCGCCATGTTGATGGTGATTTTCTTGCCAGGGAGCTTGTGACCTACATTTTTCAGGGCTGCCGAAATACGGTGGCTGCTTTCCTTGATAGCATTATCAGGAAGCCCCACGAGATGATAGCCCACTCCTTGGTCTACATTTACTTCTATCGTGATGGTCTGGGCAGAAACTCCATGTATGGCACTACCAAAAACTTTGACTAGCATGGCGAAACTAAATTTTGGAAAGATTAATGAATTTTATTTTTGTAAATAATCTTGGGTCAATTTATCTAAGAAAATATGCAGTTTTTCATTCATTTCAGAATAATCAAAATCAAGGATTTCTTCTGGCGACTGCACAAATGGATGAATCTGGCTGAGGTTTAATAAGTCTTTTTCGCTGTCAATCAGCTTTTTGACAACTTCTTTCGTCAGTTCCATGTGGCACTGGAAACCATAGACAATATCAGAATATTTCACGATTTGTCTTGGACAGCCTTTGCTGAATGCAAGGATCTGCTTATCGTTTTCCAGCCCTGGCATATCGTTGTGCCAATGTCCCACGACCAAAGTTTTCCCAAAATGATTGATTTTTTCATCTTGAAGTCCCTGTTCTGTAAGTTCGATAGCAAAATTTCCTATTTCCTTTTCTGGACTATGCCCGAATTTAAATCCTAAACTTTCTCCCATCAGCTGAGAACCAAGACATACCCCTACAACGGCTTTCCCTGCATCGATGCATTTTTTGATAAGGCTCATTTCTGCTTTTGCATTAAAATATGGGTATTCTTTCATGCTGGTAGCAGGAGATTGTGGGCCGCCTAGTACGATGAGCATATCGATGTTTTCAGCGGAGTCAGGAAGTTTATCGCCTTCAAAAACTTTTGAAAAAGAAATATTGTATTTTCTCTTTTCCGCCCAGTCTAAATAAGCTCCCGCCGTTTCAAAAGTCTCATGTTGAATGAAATGAACGTTCATAATTTTTTATTTTTCTAATAAAGTTTCCATACACTCTTCCAGACTATTTTCCCAGTATCTTGGCTCTATGTTGTAGCTGTTTTCTATTTTGTCCAGACACATTGTGCTTCGCATAGGGCGTTTTGCAGGAGTGGGATATTGGTCTGTGGTGATGGGATTTATTTTGATTTTACTTTTGGATAGTTCTGCGATTTTTTGTGCAAAATCAAACCAAGTAGTCTCAGGATAGTTAGAAAAATGGAAAATTCCGTATTCCTTTTCTTCCGTTCGGATGATTTTCATAATCACCTTGGCAAGGTCATTGGCATTAGTCGGCTGTCCGAACTGGTCAGCTACTACATTCAGTTCATCTTTGGTGCTGAATAGATTGAGCATCGTTTTCACAAAATTTTTATTAAATTCAGAATAAAGCCAAGATGTTCTGATGATGATGGTTTTCGGATTTTTTTCCAAAGCAAGGTTTTCGCCCTCTAATTTGGAAGCACCATAAACCCCGAGAGGATTGGTAAAATCATCTTCCGTGTAGGGAAGATCGGTCTCGCCATCAAATACATAATCTGTGGAAATATGGATTAAATCAATGTTAAGCTCTGCACAGGCTTCGGCAAGGTATCCCACGCCTTCGGCATTGACAGCGAAAGCTTTTTCTTTTTCCTGTTCAGCCAAATCTACGGCTGTGTATGCAGAAGCATTGATACAGAAATCAGGCTGGTAATCAGAGAAATAACTATCAACTTGGTTTTTATCCGTGATATCCAAAGTATCATAATCTGTGAAACAGAATTCGTACTCCAAAGAATAGTCAGAAGCTATTTTGTTCAAACAGTTTCCGAGCTGCCCATTTCCACCGATTACAAGAATTTTTTTCATGAATTATTTATTTAGAGTTCTTAGATAATTAGCTCTTGACTGAAAATCAGCCTGTTCCACTTTGGTTAAGAATTTTTGATTTGCTTGAATGATATCCTCGCCCATCACTTCTGATTTTCTGGATTTTAAATTAAAATGAATGAAAGTACACCAAAGCACAGCGTATATTTTCTCAGTGTCTAAGTCTTTCATAAGAAGTTCTATTTTGCAAGTTCTGTCATTTAGCTCTATCAGCTTGCTGGAAATAATCACTTCCTTGTTGTATTTTACTTCTTTCAGATAGGCTATTTCGTTTTGTATAACCACCCATACACAGCCTGTCTTGTGGGCATATTCTTCGTGGGTGAATTCATAATGCTCTGCCATGTGGTCTTCTCGGGCATTGAGCATGTAGTCTATGTATCTAGAATTGTTAAGATGTCCCATAGGGTCACAGTCTGTGAATCTGATTTTTGCTTTTGAAAATAGTTCCATTGTAAAGTATTTAAATGTCAAATTTAAAAAAAACCACTCAATATTGAGTGGTTTTGTGTCTTAATTATTAAGAAAATTATTTAAGTCCTAATTCTTTTTTTACTGCTGCAGTAGCATCTGCTCCACCTCTGTAGATAAGTCCAACAGTATTAGTATCAAATACAAAATCCCAACCATTAGCTTTTGCTACTTTTGATACAGCATCATTCACTTTCTTTTCGATAGGTGCATATGCTTCAGCTTGTCTTTTAGCTAAGTCTTGCTGAGCTACTTGAGTCATTTGCTGAATATTTTGTTGCAATTTTTGCAATTCTTGGTTTCTTTCTTCATTTACCTTTTGAGTTTGCTTAGGAGCTTCTTCTTGGTATTTTTTGAATTTAGCTTCAGCAGCAGTCATTTGTTTTTCGATTTCAGCTTGTTTAGTTTTACTGAAAGCTTCTAGTTGCTGGTCAGCTTTTTTCTTTTCTGGCATTAGGTTCAAGATTTCTGCAACATCTAGAGTTGCTAGTTTCTGAGCGCTAACTGTCCCGAAAGACATTAAAAACATTGCGAATGCAAATAATAAACCTGATTTTTTCATAACTTTTGATTAAATTTAATATTCTTATTTTTTATTTTTCTTGGAATTATTTTTTTCCTTTTTATTTTCTTTATCCTTCTCTCCATCTTTTGGGTTGTCCCTCATCAGGAGATCCAGCACCATCTTGGTGTAGTCATACCTTTTATCAGTGAATAATACACTGCTGTCAGAACTTCTATCAAGAATTATGCCTAAATCATTTTTTTCAGCGATAGTTCTGATGGCATTCCATACTTTTTCTTGAAAAGGCTGGACTACTTTGGCTCTGAATGTGTTGATTTCTCCCTGCGCAGTGAATTTTTCTTTCAAATGAGCCTGCACTTTTTTCTCCAAATCAGCCACCTCTTTTTCCCTTGTTTTCAGCTGTTCTCCTACCAAAAGGATTCTTTCATTTTCAAAGAGTTCTTTCTTTTTATTGTAGTTTGACTGCAAGGAATCCAGCTGCATCTGCCAATATTTTATCTGCTTATTAAATCTTTCATCAGCCTCCTTGTATTCGGGAAGGCTTTTTAAGATAAAATCAGAATCTACCACGCCAATTTTCTGTGCCGAAGATACTACAAATCCCCCAAACATGAAAATTATTCCTAAAAATAATACGTATTTTCTCATTTTTAAATCTTTTATAGTGATTGATTCATCAAGAAGTGAGTCTGCCATCCTGATGGAGAATTAGATGTAGAATAAGGCAGTTTATCAATTCCATAAGCAAAATCAAATCCGATAAGCCCAAATGCTCCCATATAGATTCTCACACCTACACCCACAGATCTCTGTAATTTAAATGGATTATAAGTGTTAAATCCTTTCCATGTGTTACCTCCTTCAGCAAAAGCCAATCCGTAGATTTTTGCTGTTTGGTTCATAGAAATAGGGTATCTCAGCTCAAGAGCAAATCTATTGTACAAAATACCACCACCTGTAGGAGTTACATCCGTAGATGTTCCACCAGATGTAGATGGGTCATCATATCCACGAAGTGGAATAAGTTCTCTACCGTCATATCTACCGCTGTATAGACCTGTTCCCCCCATATAGAAACGCTCAAAAGGAGGTGCTCCCAGCTGTTTATTGTATCCATGAAGGAATCCCATCTCTGCACTACTTCTTAATACTAACTTACCTAAAACTTCATTATAAGCATCTGCTTTGAATTTTATCTTGTAGTATTCCATCCATCTGTATTTATCAGCAGTAGACATAGTGGAATAATCCTTATTATTAAATGATGAATAAGGTGGAGTGAATTTAGCTGACAACTCTATATTAGAACCTGTAGTAGGGAATATAGGGTCATATCCAGCTGAGTTTCTGCTCAAACTTACATTAAATGCAAAGTTGTTCGCTGTACCATGCGTTAGAGTTTCTTCCCCAAAATAGAATGTATAATTATTAAAACTATATCTCTGGTAAGAAAGCCCTGTATAAAGTGAAAAATAGTTATCTGGCCATTCTAGAAGTTTATTAAGCCCGACAGATGCAGACATAATGTTCAGCTTCATAGGATTACCATAATAATCAGAATATTTCACACGAGAGTGGCTGAAACTCACAGACAAAGCAGTAGGTCTCTTTCCGAAAAGCCACGGCTCCACGAATGATGCGCTATAAGTCTGGAAATACTGCCCAGCCTGCGCTTGTAGAGAAAGTGTCTGTCCGTCCCCTTGAGGAATTAACTTGTTAAATTTCAAGAATTTTCTCAAAGAGAAGTTGTTGAAAGTTAGCCCCAATGTACCAATGAAAGTGTTTCCACCATATCCTGCCTGAAGCTGGATTTGTGAAGAACCTTTTTCCTCCAATGTCCAATGGATATCCACCGTATTATCCTGTGGATTTGGTTTTATCTCTTGACCGATTTTTTGAGGGTCAAAGAACTGCATCCCCGCTAAATCAAAATAAGTTCTTTTGATATCACTCTTAGAGAAAAGTTTTCCAGGGCGCGTTCTCAAAGCACGAAGAATGACATGGTCATGGGTAGTAGTGTTTCCAGACCAAGTAACCTTATTCCAAGTTGCTCTTTCACCTTCTGTGATTCGGATTTCTAAGTTGATAGAATCTCCTTCCACAGACTTTTCTATCGGAGTAATGTTAGAGAAAAGATAACCACTATTCATGTATAATGATTTCAAATCAGAATCATCATCCTTACCGCCGTCTTCTCCCACTTTTTTATTAAATCCTACAGCATCATAGATGTCTCCTTTTTTGTATCCCAACAGTCTTTGTAGTGTTTCTGTGGAGAAAACAGTGTTTCCGTAGAATTCTATATTTCCTATATAGTATTTTTTACCTTCTTCTAATTTGACTTTGATATCAAACCCTTTATCACTTCTAGTTATGGTATCAGAAATGATTTTGGCGTCTCTGTAACCAAGTGAGTTATAATAGCTTATCAAATTATGTTTGTCTTCCTCGTATTTTTCTTTTATTAGCTTAGAAGGCTTAAGGATACCTGCGAAAAATCTTTTTTGTTTAGTATTTTTAAATCCTTTTTTTCTAAGTTTTTTAGAAGAAACATTTTCGTTTCCTTCAAAGTTGATGCTCTGTATTTTTACTTTTTTACCTTTATCAACCTCAATAGTCCAATCAACTAGATTAGGGTCTTCTCCATTTGCTTTTTCTTGGATATTGATTTTAGCATCAGCAAACCCTTTTTTAATGTATTGCTGTGGAACTTTATTCTGAAGTGTAGAAACTAAATTTTCAGTAATTTTTGTTCCAGGTTTTAAGTCATTTTCCTTGATTAATTTTTCATTTTGGGATTTTTTAATGCCTTTTCCTGTGAATTTAATATCTTTAAGCTCCTTCAAATCCTGTAAAGCAAATTTTAGAACCACTTGTTCTCCATTTATGCTTTCTACATAAACCTCCACTTTTGAGAAAGAGTTAGTTTCCCAAAGTTTTTTGATTGCATTACTGATTCTCTGCCCAGGTATTTCCACAGATTCTCCTTTGTAGAGACCTGTAAATTTTAATATTTGTTCTGGAGTGTATTTTTTCACACCATCTACAACGATTCCTTGAAGGGTATAACTCCCACTTTGTTTTTCAGAAATTTGCGCTGTATTTTCTTTTTGAGTAATCTGTCCTTGAACCTGAGTCACAGATGCCATCAGAAGGATGATTGGCAATATTTTAAAATTCATGTGATTTTTTCTTAAATTCTACTTTTACTACTTGTTTTCTAACTGCTCACTTATTTTACCGAACCGCCGTTCTTTAGTTTGATAGTCTAAAATGCACTGGAAAAAAGTTTCTTTGGTAAAGTCTGGCCATAAAACATCTATAAACTGCATCTCTGCATAAGCAATCTGCCATAGCAGGAAATTACTAACCCGAACTTCTCCACTTGTTCTAATAAGTAAATCTACTGGTGGAATTTCCTTGGTATATAGATGCTGTTCAAAAAGTTTTTCATCAATATCATTTTCATCAATGTCTCCATTTTTTACCTTTTTACACAGTTCTTTTACAGCATTTAGTATTTCTTTTTGTGAACCATAGCTTAGAGCCAATGTAAGATTTCCTTTGGTGTTGTTTTTTGTAAGCTCCATGATATTATAGAGCTGATTTCTTACATCTTCTGGAAGTGCTTCTAAATCTCCTATGGCACGAATTCTAATTCCTTTTGAAAAAATCTCTTCAGCCTCCTGTAACAATGTAGAAGAAAGTAGATTCATAAGCGTATCTACTTCCTCCGTTGGTCTGTTCCAGTTTTCCGTTGAAAAAGTATAAAGTGTAAGATAAGGAATACCCACTTCATTACAAGCACTGATAACCTCTCTTACAGCTTTTATGGCATTTTTATGCCCAAAAGTTCTTTCTTTATTTTGTGATTTTGCCCACCTGCCGTTACCATCCATAATGATGGCAACATGCTTGGGCAGATTATCAAAATTTAACTTTTCTTTTACAGATATCATTTATTTTTTATTTACAATAACAAGGTGGTCTTCCAAATGCGTAGGAAATACCTATTGTAACAGAGTTTAACCAATCCTTACCTTTACCCTTGTGTCCATCCATATACTGTTGTAGAGCAGTTTCTGCAGCTGCACGGTTTGCAGGAGAAACATTGTATCTAATAGTATGATTCATCTTTTCAAGATTACTATAATCAAGATTATCAGTAAATGTATATCTAAGCATAGCCTCAGCAAAGATAGACCAATTATATCCAAATTTGTATTTTAGACCTAAACCAAAAGGAATACCTAAAGTCACTTTCTTTTTGTGAATATTTTCTCCAGGATATGTGGTAGAAATCAAAAATCCACTACCAGATTGTGTTATAGTAGTCATAAGGTTTGGAGAATCATACATTAACCCAGAAAGTCCAGCAAAAACATACGGACTAAATTTAGTTTCATCCTTTTTTAACTCATCATTGATAGAGAAAAAAGCATATTCAAATAAAGCAGATGCCTCTAAAATATCATTTGAAACTTTAACTCCACCTGTATAAATGTTGTCAAAGAAAGCAATATTATATGCTCCCTCAACTCTTATTCCTTGTCTTGGGTTTAGGTTTCTTTTGTAAAATGCGCCTATGTATGTAGGCTGAACTCTCCTATTTGTTCCTCCATCAGGAAAGGATCTTATTACACTTTTAGCATCCCCTCCAACAATTGAGTATCCACCTTTTACTCCTATTTCATGTCTTTGGGAAAATCCCATAAACATACACAAAGTAAACAATCCAAATGTTATGTGTTTTTTCATATCTAAAATTATTTTATTTATTTTCAATTTGCAAATATAACTTTTTTTTAATTTATCAATGTCTAAATATTGTTAAAAAACGAAAAATACTATTAAATTATTGGTTTAGAAATAAAAAATAAATTTTTATCTCTGAAAATCAATAATATATAAAATTTTAAAAACCAATTTAAATTAAAAACATGATTTTTGGCATAAATTTTGTAATTTTGCCCCCAATGTTATAATTAGTTTTTTTAGTTGTAGTATTTCTTTTTAATCTGTTTTGAAATACTATATTTAGAATCCTTGACCATAATTGGTCAAAAGTAGATGTTAGAATCTATTAGCCATGATCCGAGAGCCAACAAATTCTCGGATTTTTTTATTTTATTTCATAGGTGGTTTGGTTTATTTTTAGTTTAGTCACAGGTTTTACTTTTTTTATTTCTATATTTTTTATTCTTCTAGATGTAATATAGGATTTTATAACAAAGTTATTAATTTTTTCCATATCGGTCTCATTACTTACGATAAAAACAACTTTGTCTCTTTGTTTTATTGAGACAATATTTTGTTTGAAAAAAGAATGAAGTAGTATTTCTTCCTTCTTCCAAAAATAAAAATTAGTCAATATTCTGGTGAAAATGAATAACAAGATGAAGAATGAAAAACGCATGAAAGTCTTTACATTCGGTTTTTCAAAGACGCTTCTCAATAAATAAACAAGCACAAATAAAATAATGAGTTCAGGAATTTCGATAGAGACATTTTCCACGAAACTAAAATCTGTTTTTGAGAAAAAAGCAACCATATTTAGGAAGAAGCTCGCACACCAGTCATAGATTTCTAAAAGCCAATCGGGAGTAAGTCCAATTCCAAACAAAATAGAAACGATAAAAGAAAAAATGATGAATCCCTGTGATACCATAATGCTGACAACATTGATAAAAACAGACATTATAGAAAACTGATGAAAGTAGAATAATATCAATGGAAGAGTGGTCAGCTGGGCAGCAAGGCTCAGAGAAAAAGTATTTAGAATAAATCTTATCGCTCTGTTTTTTAGAGGTTTATAATGATTGGTAATAGGTTTGTATAGCCAAAAAATCCCAAAAACTGCCAAAAAGCTCAACTGAAAACCTACATCGAAAAGCTGCTGAGTATCAATAGAAAGTATCATCATCCCAGCCAAAGCCAAAGAGTGCAGGAGATTAGGCTTTCTCTGCAAAAAAATCATAATATAATAGACCGTGATCATAATGCAGGAGCGCACTACAGAATTTCCATAATCGATGAATATCGCAAATCCCCAGATGGCCGCCAATGAAATATAAATAGGAATATTTCTGTATTTCACCGAAAAAATAGGATTTAAAACAAATAAAATCATCAAGAAAATAATCGCCATATGAGAACCCGAAATCGCCAAAATATGAATTAAACCAGTTTTGCTGAAATGATTGATGATTTCTTGGTCTATTTCCGTTCGGTCGGCGAGGATTATTCCTTTTAAAATCGCTTTATTCTGCGGTTGGAGGCTGGATTTATCTATTCTTAAAAGCAAATCCAGTCGTTTTTGCTTTATTTTATCAGTGAAATTTACGGATTCTTTCTTTTTGAATGAAATTTCATTAGGAATAAATCCTTGATAATGAATATTTTGCCGAGCTAAATATTTTTGATAATCAAACTGAAAATCGTACTGTGGTTTTTGGGTAGGATTCAGATAAGCTTCGGCCGAATAAAAATGCAGAAAATCAAGTTCTTGTTGTTCTTTTGGGATAGAAATTACAGCCGAAAAAGGTTTTTCAAAATTGAGAATTTCAACTTCGTAGCGTTTGTTTCTTTCGTTGGAGTTCAGTTTTTTGCTGAGCTGAAAAACGATTTTCGTTGTTTTATTTTTCTCAAAATCAATGTTTTGAATAGAATTTGAATTGAGAAAATGCAGAAAAATTCCAATGCTGAAAAACAAAAATACCAAAAATGCTGATTTTAGTCTATCAAAGAAGAAATTTCGGATAAAAAATCCTGCTAAAAAGCCCACAATTCCTAAAACTAATATGGCTGCCGTTCCCCAAAAAGGGAAATCAAATTTGTCTTGAAAGAAAATTCCCAATCCAAAACTGATGGCGCAAATTAGCAAAGGTTGTTTGTTCATATTAGTTTTGTGATGATTTCTGCAGCGCGCTCACTCGCTCCCTTACCTTCGAGGAGATGGTTTAGTTTTTCGTATTCGTTTAGGATTTTTTCTCTTTGCTCTGGATTTAAGATTTTTTTTAATTCGGATTTTATGTTTTCTATTGTTAAATCATTTTGTATCAGTTCTTTAACGACTTCTTTGTCCATGATTAAATTGACCAAAGAAATAAATTTAATGTGTTTTACCAGTCTTTTTGCGATTTGATAAGAAACCCAGCTCCCGCGGTAGCAGACCACTTCTGGGATTTTTAGAAGGGCGGTTTCCAGCGTTGCTGTTCCAGAGGTTACCAGAGCAGCTTTGGAGGAACGAAGCAAATCATAAGTTTTATTGGACACAAAATGCACATCATCTGTTAAAAACTCATCATAAAATTCTTTTGGTAGAGAAGGTGCTCCTGCTATAACGAACTGATAATCTTTGAAATAAGGAGTTATGCTAAGCATTAAACCAAGCATTTTTCTTATTTCTTGTTTTCGGCTGCCTGGGAGTAATGCGATGATTTCCCTGCTGTCTAAGTTGTTTTGTTTCTTAAATTCTTGGCTGTCAATTGGTTTTAGGTTTGAAATGGCATCCAAAAGAGGATGTCCCACAAAGTGGGCTTTCACAGAATGTTTTTTGTAAAAATCCTCTTCGAAAGGGAGGATTACCAGCATTTCATCTACATATTTTTTGATGGTTTCTACGCGGCCTTCCTTCCAAGCCCAAAGCTGTGGAGAAATATAATATACTACTTTGATTCCTAATGATTTAGCAAATTTTGCAATTCTTAGGTTAAAACCAGGGTAATCCACCAAAATAAGGACATCTGGCTGGTGTTTTTTTATGTCTTCTTTACAAAATTTGATGTTTCTCAGAATGGTTTTAAGATTTAAAACCACTTCCAAGAATCCCATGAATGCAAGGTCTTTGTAATGTTTTACTAATGTTCCGCCTACTTCCTTCATCAGATCGCCTCCCCAAAATCTGAACTCCGCATCGGGCTCTTTTTTTAGGATAGCTTTCATCAGGTTAGAACCGTGTAAATCCCCAGAAGCTTCTCCTGAGATTATATAATATTTGTTAGACATTTTGTTTTAGTAAAAAAGATTTATTTTTGCTCAAATATAAATAAATAATATGTCAGAGCAAGGAGAAATTGTAAATAAAGTTGCGAATAGCGGACTGGTAAACATAGATGTTGCTGAATTTCGTCCAAAAGGGAAGCGTCTGGGTATTGACCTGAAAGACTTTCTATATGAAGGACTTATATTAAAGGAAAAAGATTTCCGCGAACAGGTGGAAAATCTAGATGTGGAAATTTATGAAAACGCCTTTGTGTATCTCTATTGTTTTACGGATGCTATCGTTCCACTTTGGGCGTATTTTTTACTCACATCTAAATTAGAAGGCGTTGCTAAAAAGATAGTTTTTGGTTCGCTGGATGAGCTGGAATTGGTTTTGTTTCATGAAGAAATTCAGAAATTTGATTTTTCTGATTATAAGGACAAAAGAGTTCTCATTAGAGGTTGCAGTGAAGTGGAAATTCCTACCAATGCCTATGTAGAGCTGGTTCAAAAACTGAAACCGATGGTAAAATCATTGATGTTTGGAGAGGCCTGCAGCAGTGTTCCTATTTATAAAAAGTAAATCACAGAAATAAAAAATCCTGCAAAATGCAGGACTTTACATTAAATAATATAACAATTTCGTTCCTAGAAAGATACTTCTGCGGTTTCTTTCCCACGCTGGAAGGTCATGTTTTTCTGACTTCCTTTGTAGGCGATATTCACTAGGTTTAGCTGTTTAGGATATACATCCAGCAGAATGTTGTTCTTAATTTTCAATGTGGAAATACTCGCCACACCATCTACTTCAAAATAAATAAACACTGTCTCTCCGTTTACTTGGCTACCAGTAACCTTCAGAGATTTGTTTTCTCCATTCACGGCTACTGAAAAATTTTTGCCAATATATTTTGCTACTTCAGCATTAAAGCCTGCGGAACTAGCATTTACCTTTAGTGCATTTGCAATTTGCTCTGTGCTTACCTTGGTGGTAAATTTCAAAGTTTTGCTTCCCTCCACATAGTCTACTTTAGTCAATGAAGACTGGAACTGGCTCACCGCAAAACTCATTACCATAAGCAGCATTACAAAAAATCCAACAAGACTGACTTTCTTTTTAGTAATCATAATCTTAAAATTTTGTTAAATAAAGGCAAAAGCCGTGCCAAACTTAGAAATTCTCATGAATGGAGTATTTGTCATAGAAGGCTTTAATGTGTGAAACAGCCTCATCAGCAGTGTCTACCACTCTGAAAAGAGAGAAATTTTCTTCCGAAATTAATTTCATTTCCAGTAAAGTATTTTTGAACCAATCTAACAGCCCGCTCCAAAACTCTGAACCAACCAAAACGATAGGAAATCTGCCGATTTTCCCTGTCTGAATCAGCGTCAGCGCTTCTGAAAGTTCATCCAAAGTCCCAAAACCACCAGGCATCACGATAAATCCTTGTGAGTATTTTATAAACATGAGTTTTCTAATGAAAAAATAGTCAAACTCCATGCTGTATAATTTGTCTATATAAGGATTCAGGTGCTGCTCGAAAGGAAGTTCTATATTGAGACCGATGGATTTTCCTCCGCTTTCTTTGGCTCCTTTGTTTCCAGCTTCCATGATTCCTGGACCGCCGCCAGTGATGACACCAAAGCCCAGTTCTGTGATTTTTTGGGCAATTTCCTCTGTCATCTTATAATATTTGGTGTCTGGCTTTATCCTTGCTGACCCAAATATAGACACGCAAGGTCCCATTTTCTGCATTTTTTCATAACCAGAGACTATTTCTCCCATTATCTTAAAGACCATCCAGCTGTCTTTGGTGGCCTGTTCGCTCCAAGTTTTTTGTCTAAAACTTTCTCTTAAAATTTCTTCTTCCATTTTTATTTAAAATATTTTTCTGCTTCAGTGATGGATTCTGGTTTTCCCACATCTATCAGCAAAGCATCATGTTCGTATCCTTTGATAATATAGCCTTTCATCAGGTCTAAATATTCCTCCATAATGGAGAACTTGCCACGGCGAGTGAAGAGTTTTAGTAAATTAGAATTAATACAATGTATTCCGCTGAAAGCCAATGGTTTTAGGTTTTTATAAGTGTTTCCAAAGATTTCTTCACCTGTTTTCTCATTACGCCAGCCTTGTAGGGTCATTGTGCTGTCAAAAAGCAGTTTTCGAGAGCTTTTTCTGTCCGAAACAGCCAAAGTAACCAAGTTATTGGATTTTAAATGAAAATCAATGAAGTCACTTATATTCAGATTAGTCAAAATATCGGCATTCATGATTAAAAAATGTTCTTCCTGTTCCAAAAGTTCTTTGGCAAAGACCAAAGCGCCGCCTGTTTCCAGAAGTTCTTCGGACTCATTGGAGATTTCTATTTTAGCACCGAAATTATTATTTTCTTTCAAAAAATCAACAATCTGCTCTCCGAAATGATGAATATTAATAATAAAATCATTAATGCCGAAAGACTGCAGAAATCTGATATTTCTTTCCAAAAGGGTGATGTTGTTTACCTTAGCCAGAGCCTTTGGGTGTTTGTCTGTGAAAGGTTTTAATCTTGTCCCTTTTCCTGCCGCGAATATAAAAGCTTTCATACTCTATGCATTTAGCTGAGGTTGTTCATTGTGGATTACCTTTATACTTACTTTATCAGCGTATTTGTGTTGTAAAAATTGTCCTATTTTTATCGCTGAATAAACCGAGCGGTGCTGTCCGCCAGTGCAGCCAAATGAAATCTGAAGATGCTCAAATCTTCGCTCTATATAGTTGTCCACGGATATGGATATTAGGGATTTTATTGAGTTTAGGAAATCTGGCATTTGGGTTTTTTCTTCCAAATATTCCTGCACAGCCAAGTCGGCTCCTGTCTGAGGCTTGTATTCATCTATTCGTCCTGGGTTTAGGATTCCACGGCAGTCAAAAACAAATCCACCGCCATTGTCTGTGTTATCCTTTGGAATTCCGCTTTTCTTGTAAGAAAAACTATAAATATCGATATGTAGCATAATAAAATAATTCTCGCAAATTTACAAATCTTAAAATAAAAAGAATTTTTACCCAGAAATAAAAGCGTTTATCTTCTTCTGAGTGTCTGGTTCATTGAGTTTTTCTATGACAGAGTAAAGCTCTGGGAAAGTGGTGTTTTCCTTCCAATTTGCAGAAAAATCCGTTAGGTTTTTTATTCCCTGTCCGATGCTTGATAGGAAATGAGCTTTCCGCTGGATAAGTCCTCTAAAACCATAAGCGCCAAGCACTTGCATAAACCTGATAAGCTGGCAGTAGGGAAGAGCTTCTTTCAGTGCAGGCTGTGCTTCGCTGTCCCAAAGACTGAAATAAAAATCCAGCATTTCTGTTTTCCATTCGGCAGGGAAGTTGGCTTTTGCTTGGAATAAAAAAGAAACCACATCATAGACCGCAGGTCCTAGCATAGCGGATTGATAATCAATGAAAAACACTTCGTTTTCTTCATTTACTAAAATATTTCTCGATTGGAAATCCCTCAGCATGATTGTTTTAGGAGAGAGATTTTCTATTTTAGTTGTTAAAGTTTGAAATTCTTTTAATAGAGAACTTTTGTGATAAGGCAGTTCCAAGACATCCACCATGAAATTTTTAAAATAATACAAATCGTGCGTAATCGGCAGATTATCATAGGCTTCGTATTCAAAGGTTCTGCGAAAATCTATTTTTCCTTCGGTTTTTTGCTGCAGAGTGAACAGTTTTTCCAAGGTCTGTTTTACCAATGATTTTACCCTTTCGCTGTGCCCTTCGGCAGAGATGATTTCAGACAAAGTATTTTTACCCAAAAACTCCTGAACATAAAGCGTTTTTTCTTCATTGACTGCCAGTATTTTAGGTGTATTTAGATTTAATGAAGAAAACTCTTCCGAGAGATAGAGAAAAGCCTCGTTTTCCTTGATGTTTTCGTTGTAAGTAATGATAAAATCCTGATTATGAGACTTTCCGATGAAATTAACTCTCGATGAGCCGCTCTGCTGTAATACCTGAAAATCAGCCACAGGAGAGCCTATGAATTCCTCAAAAAAAGTTTTTGCGGTGGATAGATGCATAAAAAATTCTTTTAGCCACAAAGTTAAAGAATTTATCAGACAGCGTAGGTGAATAAAAAGTTTTTGTTAATTTTGCCTAAATTGTAAGAGTTATGAATAAAAAGAATGTCGCTGTGGTAATGGGCGGTTTTTCCGATGAGTATATCGTTTCGCTGAAAAGCGGTCAGCTTATTTTTGATGAATTGGACAGAGATTTGTACAATGTTTATAGGGTTCATGTTTTGAAAGAAGGCTGGTTTTTTGTGGATGATAATGATGAAAAATTCCCAATAGACAAAGCCGATTTTTCGGTAAAACTTGCCGATGGAACGAAGCTGAAATTTGATGTTTGTTTCAATACTATTCACGGAACACCTGGTGAAAACGGGCTTTTGCAGGCGTATTGGGATGCTGTGGGACAGAGATATACGGGCTGTGATTTTTACCAAAGTGCATTGACATTCAATAAGAAAGACACTCTGGCGGTGCTTTCTAAATATGGAATTCCTTCGGCGAAGAGTATTTATTTGAGAAAAGGAGATGCTTTTAGCGAAGATGAAATTATTACTGAACTTGGTCTTCCTTGTTTTGTAAAACCAAATCAGTCTGGTTCTAGTTTGGGAATTTCAAAAGTGAAAGAAAAATCAGAGTTCAAAGCCGCTTTGGAAAAAGCCTTCCACGAAGATGATGAAGTGCTGATAGAGAGCTTTTTGGACGGAATGGAAGTTTCAGTAGGAGTGGTGGATTACAAAGGTGAAATTACCGTTTTGGGAATTACGGAAATCGTTTCTGAAAATGATTTCTTCGACTATGAAGCTAAATATGAAGGTGCTTCTCAGGAAATTACGCCAGCCAGAATAGACGAACCGACACGGCTAAAAGTAGAAGAAATAGCGAAGAAAGCTTATAAGTCTTTGGGAATGAGTGGTTTTTCTCGTTCGGAATACATCATTATGAACGGAACGCCTTACATGCTGGAAATGAACACCAACCCAGGTTTTTCTCCTGCGAGTATCCTGCCGCAACAGGCGAAAATCTACGGAATCTCCATCAAAGATTTGTGCGGAAATGAAGTAGAAAAAGCCTTAAACAAATAATAAAAACATGAAATTATGAAAACACTTTGGTTGACAGCATTTCTATTTCCTTTATTTTTCTTTGCACAGTCAGAGGATGATTTGTATACTGAGCTAAAACTAAATCTTCCGAAAACAAAAAACACTGCTAAAGAAGTGAGGGTAGAGCCAGATGAAATATATTTGGATAAGAAAATGTGCTTTATATTAAATCTAAATGATGCGGATAATGAGGGTGAAGAAAAGCAAACAGAATATGGTCTGGTGCCTTATTCCTATGAAATAAAATCCCTGAAAGGAGAACTTCTATTCTTTGGAGTAGCGAAGAAGGATGAAGCAGGAAACTGGAAAGGCATTGTAGATTTTAATATCATTGGTAAAAAAGCTTACAGAAACCTAAAAGTAACTGGAGCAACACGCTTGATGGAAAACTTAGTTGCCAATAATGTTTTTAATAAAGACTGCAGCGTGAATTTGGATAATTTGAAATTATTTTACGAGATGTCCAATGAAAAATAAAGAAAAGAGTTTTTGAAAATTTAGTGAAAGTAAAAAACTGAATAAACAAAAGACAAACAATAAAAACATAAAAATTATGAAAACACTTTGGTTGACAGCATTTCTATTTCCTTTATTTTTCTCTGCGCAGTCAGAAGATGATGTACTAAAACTAAATCTTCCGAAAACAAAGAATACCGCTAAAAAAGTGACAGTGGAGCCAGATGAAATATATTTGGATAGAAAATTTTGTTTTTTATTAAATCTAAATGATGTGGATAATGAGGATGAAAAAAAACGAACAGAATATGGTCTGGTGTCTTACTTCTATGAAATAAAAACTGTGAAAGGAGAACTTTTATTCTTTGGGGTAGCGAAGAAGGATAAAGAAGGAAACTGGAAAGGTATTGTAGATTTTAATATTATTGGTAAAAAAGGCTACAGAAATTCTAAAATAATTGGAGTAACTGATTTGATGGGAAATCTAACAGCTAATAATGTTTTTAATAAAGACTGCAGTGTGAATTTGGATAATTTGAAGCAGTTTTACGAAAAATCAAATCAAACTCGATAGAAAACACCGAGGAAATAAGTAATGATGATGGGTAACGAAACGCAAAAGAGAGATGAAGCAAAAGAGAAGATAAAACGACTTCTCTTTGAGCAGGATGCGGTGGAAAAACTCAGAAACTTTGCGTTACAGTTGTACGCAGAAGGGTTTTCAGAGAAGGAAATCTATCAAATATACCTTGAAAGTGATATTGAATTACAAAACGATGGGACAGAGGAGCACCTTATAGAAACTTTGGAAGAAGTGATGGATATGATGGTGGGTTGGTATCCGTGCAGGAATATTGATTTTGCTAATGAAAGCTATAAGGGGAAGTGAATAATATTTAAGAAAACTAAAAATAAACAATGAAAACAGCGGTATTCCCTGGGTCTTTTGACCCTGTTACCTTGGGACATTATGATATTGTAGAAAGGGCGACGAAACTTTTTGATAAAATCATCATCGCCATCGGGCATAATGTGCAGAAAAAATATATGTTTTCTCTGGAGCAGAGAAAAGAGTTTTTGAGAAATACTTTTAAGGATTTTCCTAATGTGGAGATTGACTCTTTTGAGGGGCTTACGGTGGACTACTGCCGAAAGAGAAATGTTAATTTCATCATCAGAGGGCTTAGAAATCCTGCCGACTTTGAGTTTGAAAAAGCCATTGTGCATATCAATAGGACGCTTACTTTGGAGAACAAGATAGAAACCATCTTCCTGCTGACTTCTTCGGCTAAGTCGTTCATCAGCAGCAGCAGTGTCAGGGAGATTATTTCGCTAGGTGGCGACTATACTTTGTTCGTTCCAGATGCAGTGAGGGTGTAGGAAGAAGGTCGGTCATAGAAACTTGATTTTTGCCACACGGACTTGTTTTGTGTGGTTATTGTTTTGAAAAAATAAAATGTTGATTTATGTTGTATGAAAATTTTAATTTCGTAATTGAACTTTTGGGGCTGGTATCTTTCTCGATGTCTGGGGCTTTTGCAGCGATAGAGAAAAGATTAGACCCTTTCGGTGTGCTTATCGTGTCTTTCGTTACTTCCTTTGGTGGAGGGACTTTGCGAGATTTACTGCTGGAAGTTCCTGTCTTCTGGATGAAAGATATGTTCAGCTGCACGGTGGTTTTTTTGGCAAGTATTTTTGCGATGCTGGTAAAGGTTTTTGAAAAAAAATTCGAAACACCGTTGTTTATTTTTGACAGCTTTGGGCTTGGGCTTTTTACCATTATGGGGATTCAAAAAGGAGTGAATGCTGAGCAAGGGATGATTATTTCTCTCACTTTGGGGGTTATCACTGGTTGTTTTGGTGGGATTTTTAGGGACATTTTGCTCAATAGAATTCCTTTGGTTTTGAGAAAAGAAATCTACGCTACAGCGTGTATTGTGGGCGGAGTTTTGTTTTTGGTGTTGTCCAGATATACTTCTATGCCATATATTATGGTGCATGTTTCCACTATTTTGCTGATTGTGACAGTGAGAACTCTCGCGGTGAGATATCAGTGGGAAATGCCTAAATTCTATTTGTCCAAAGAAGATAGAGGGGAATAAAATAGAGCTGTATGTTTTTTGATTTTCATCATCATTTTCGTGGGAGAGAATGCGGAATTTATAACTTGGATTTCACGGAAGAAATTCCAGAAAATTATTTTTCGGTAGGGCTTCACCCAAATAAAATCGATGAAAATTACAGACAGAATTTAGATAAAATAAAAGAAATTTCCCAGCACCCAAACTGCCTTGCGATAGGCGAATGCGGGCTGGATGGGCTAGTCTCGGTGGATGAGAGTTTGCAGGAACAAATCTTCGAACAGCAGATTCTCTGGGCGAATGAAATCCAAAAACCCGTAATAGTACATTGTGTTCGGCGTTTTTCTCAGTTGCTGAGGTTTCAGAAAATTGCAAAAGTGCCGCTCATCGTGCATGGATTTAATAAGAAAAAGGAAACTGCCGAAGAGCTTTTGAGCAAAGACTTTTATTTGTCTTTTGGGAAAGCACTGCTTTATAACTTATCTTTGCAGGAAACAGTTCGGGGTATACCTTTGGATAGGATTTTTTTAGAAACGGATACAGCAGAAGAGCCTATTGATGAGGTTTATCTGAAACTTGCCGAAATCAAAGAAATACCGATAGAAACCCTTAAAACTGAGGTTTATAAAAATATACAGCAGGTTTTAAAATGTAAAATTTAATTTTGTTTAAAAATAAAAAATCAAATCATGTCAAGAATTCTTACAGGAATACAGGCTACAGGAACACCGCATTTAGGGAATATTTTGGGGGCAATCGTTCCAGCTATAGAATTATCTAAAAAAACAGAGAATGAGTCTTTCTTGTTCATTGCTAATATGCACACTCTCACGCAGATAAAAGATGCTGAGGTGCTGAAAAAAAACACTTACGAAATCGCTGCGGCGTGGCTGGCTTTTGGGCTGGATACAGAGAAAACTTATTTTTACAGACAAAGCGATATTCCAGAAACCTGCGAGCTTTCTTGGTATTTGTCTTGTTTTTTCCCTTATCAAAGGCTTACTTTGGCTCATTCGTTCAAGGATAAGGCGGACAGACTGGGAGATGTGAATGTAGGACTTTTTACCTATCCTATGCTTATGGCGGCGGATATTCTGCTCTACGATGCCGAGGTAGTTCCTGTGGGAAAAGACCAGCTTCAGCATTTGGAAATGGCGAGAGATGTAGGAGCGAGATTTAATAACCAAATGGGCGAGGTTTTCGTGCTGCCACAGGCGGAATTACAGGAAAACACGAAATATGTGCCAGGGACAGACGGAAATAAAATGTCCAAATCAAGAGAAAACATCATCAATATATTCCTTCCAGAAAAGGAATTAAAGAAACAAGTAATGTCCATAGAAACAGATTCTACACCGCTGGAAGAGCCGAAAAATCCTGACACTTGTAAGGTCTTTACGATATATTCGCTCATTGCGACAGAGAACAAAACCCAAGCATTGCGAGAGAAATATCTTGCAGGGAATTTCGGGTATGGTCATGCGAAAACAGAATTGCTGAATTTGATTTTGGAAACCTATGTAAAGGAAAGAGAAATCTTTGCTTATTATATGGATAATCTTCCTGAATTGGAGAAAAAACTGCAAGAAGGAGCAGAAAAAACCAAAAAAGTAGCCCAAGAAACTCTCCAAAGAGTAAGAAAAAGTTTGGGAATGTAAATAAATAGCTATCATATAAAATATGATAGCTATTTATTTAAATATTTGAATTATTTTTCATCTTCAATCTTAGATAAATAATATGAATTACACAAGGTGTTGTAACTCGATAAGCTGGTGCTGTAATGTCTTTAACTAACCAAAGTCCAGTAATAATCCACATTATAGGTCCAAATGCTAGAGAAATAGTTCTTGTTAAAGCTGCGTTTGTTGCTAAAGCAAGTCCTCTTCCAAGTAGAGCTTTTGATATTTGATTTGCGATTATAACAGACATTTTATATAGGTGGAACCCGGAATTTTTTACTAGTTGGTGAGCTAATTGTGTTAGTGCGGCACCAGTAACTCCTGTGAAAGATTTTCCACCATTGAATTCTTCAATGAATGTTTTTAATTCTTCTTCAGACATTTTATCAATAGCATCAGACATTATTTTTTGAAGATAAAGTTCTTCTATTCTTTCTGTGCTATTATTTTTGTTAAAATTTACTTTAGCTTTTTTAGCGACATCACACAAAATTTCTCTATAAAGCACTCCATTTCCTCTAAATAGATTCATAATGCTATCTCCTCCAAAACGCTGTAATTCTTCAGCGAAAATTGGATATAGTTTCTGTAAGTTGTGAGGATAAAATTCTTTATACTCCTCAGTAGAAGTTAAACTCTCTGTCCAACGAACATCTCCATCTTTGTCAGTGGTAAGATAATCTACTAATGTTCTTAAATCGTCATTTTCGCATTCTTTTAAGAACTCTAAATCAGAATCGTATATATATGCCATAAATAATATATTTTGGACCAATATAAATATTTTATTTTGTTTATTCACTTAAAA
Source organism: uncultured Flavobacteriaceae bacterium (assembly GCA_963518955.1). GTDB lineage: Bacteria > Bacteroidota > Bacteroidia > Flavobacteriales > Weeksellaceae > JABCPE02. Next base: position 101,822 of record CAUQKI010000003.1, read on the forward strand.
AATATATTTATAACCAAATGATAGATTTGTTTAATAAGGAAACGAAATAATATATATGTCTTTTAAGAGGATTAAAAATACAAATGGAAAATTTATAAATAGTATAAAGAAACAATATTATTAATAAAAAATGGGTAAGATTATTGAATAATTTGGTTGGCTAAAAAGAAATAAGTTTTTATATAAGGATATAAACTTTTACCTTTGTAGACATAAATAGATGTATTTATAGATTGTATATGTTGAAAATAGATAAAATAGAACTTCCTGATTTTCCATTGCTTTTGGCACCGATGGAAGATGTTTCGGATCCGCCATTTCGCCGTTTGTGCAAGATGCATGGGGCAGACCTGATGTATTCAGAATTTATCTCCTCCGAGGGGCTTATCCGTGATGCGATAAAGAGCAGAAAAAAGCTGGATATTTTTGATTACGAAAGACCTGTGGGAATTCAGATTTTTGGGGGCGATGAGGAAGCGATGGCGATGTCTGCCAAGATAGTGGAAACAGTACAGCCAGATTTGGTGGATATCAATTTTGGTTGTCCTGTGAAAAAGGTAGTCAGCAAAGGTGCTGGAGCAGGGGTTTTGAAAGATATTGATTTGATGGTAAAACTCACCAAAGCAGTGGTAAATTCTACTGAACTGCCAGTTACGGTAAAAACTAGGCTGGGCTGGGATACAGAGAGTATCAATATAGAGGAAGTGGCGGAGAGATTGCAGGGAGTAGGCATAAAAGCCCTTACCATTCACGCCCGAACAAGGACACAGATGTATAAAGGAAAAGCCGACTGGGAGTACATTAGCAAAGTCAAAAACAATCCTAATATAGAAATCCCGATTTTCGGAAATGGTGATATAGATTCGCCAGAAACAGCCCTAGAATACAGAGAAAAATACAATATTGACGGAATGATGATTGGGCGCGGGGCGATAGGTTATCCATGGATTTTTAACGAGATAAAACATTTCTTCCAAACGGGAGAAAAACTACCGCCGCCTACAATAAAAGACAGGCTGGAAGCCGTAAGACAGCATGCAGAATGGTCGGCGGAATGGAAAGGCGAAAGAGCAGGACTTATAGAGATGAGGCAGCATTACAGCAATTATTTCAGAGGGATACCGCATTTTAAGGAATATAGAACCAAGTTCTTACAGGTTCTTACGATGCAGGAAATGGAGAGCGTTTTGGAGGAAATTTATACTCAGCTGGATAAGGAATAAATATGCCTTTTTTAGAACTAAAAAAATTAGAGATAGGTTATAGAGAGCCTTTGGTTTTGTCCATTGATGCGGAGCTTTCGCTTGGTGAGGTTTGTCTTTTGGTGGGGAATAATGGCATTGGGAAAACTACCCTGATGAGGACTATTTTGGGACAAATTCCACCAATGGAAGGGCAAATTTGGATTAAAGAAACTGAAATAAAATCGGTTTCTCCTGAGCAGATTCCAAAAAGGATTTCTATGGTTTTTTCTAAAACTCAAGTTCCTGAAAATTATACAGTTATGGATTTGGTTTCGTTGGGGAAATATATTCATTATCCGTATTATTTTAAATTAAATTCTGATGATTTGCAGGAAGTGGAGGAAATTATAGATAGTCTGAATTTGACTTCGTATAAAGATTTTCCACTCAAAAAACTATCCGATGGAAATCTTCAGAAAGCATTTATTGGGAGGGCTTTGGCGCAGAATACGCCGATGATAATTTTGGATGAACCTACGACATACCTTGATGAAGAAAATAAAATGATGATTCTAAATCTTTTGAAAAAATTAGCAAAAGAAAAAAATAAAGCTATTTTGTTTTCTTCGCATGACTGGCGTCTGGCAAAAGATTTTTCAGATAAAATCTGGTGGCTGAAAGACCATAGACTAAAAATAGGCGAAACTCCCAAAGATGCCGCTCCAGTGGAGGTGGATGCTATGGAAAAAGTTTTTTGGTTTGTAAAATAAAAAATTGACTAACTTTGCCTCTTTCAATTTTAGATTTCAAAGGAATTTATCATGCGTAGAGAACATAATCTCATTCCTGAAGAAGCGGAATGGAAAAAGAAAGTATTTAGAATAATATATTTTGCGGAGACTCCCTTGGGGAAGTTGTTTGATGTGGTTCTGCTGGGGATGATAGTCCTCAGTGCTATGATAGTCATCTTGGACAGCGTGCAGAATATTCGTTTCCATAAGACTTTCTTGACCATTGAGTGGTTCATGAACATCATTTTTACAGCAGAATATATAATCCGAGTAGTAGTAGTTAAGAATAAGAAAGACTATATATTCAGCATGATGGGGATTATAGACTTTCTTTCTATTCTGCCGTTTTATATCGGTATTTTTACTCCCGAGGCTAAATATCTTATGATTATCAGATTGTTCCGATTACTCAGGGTATTTAGGATTCTAAATATGATGGACTATATGGATGATGGACATTATATTTTGCAGTCGCTCAGAAGCAGTTCCAGAAAAATTTATATTTTCTTGATGTTTATTACCATTATTGTGGTTGTTTTGGGGGCGCTTATGCATATCATAGAAGGAGGGAAAAATGGATTTCATAATATTCCTGTGAGTATTTATTGGGCAGTGGTCACCATTACTACAGTGGGGTATGGGGATATTTCTCCTGTTACACCTTTGGGGAAGCTGCTTTCTATGGTTCTTATGTTGTGTGGTTATAGCATCATAGCCGTGCCGACTGGGATTGTTTCGTCTCAGATGAGAAAATGTATGAACAAAATGAAAAAACCATGCGAATGCTGTGGAAATATTGATAATGATGATGATGCCAGATATTGTAAACAGTGTGGACATAAGATAATAGAAGAATCTCTCTGATTTAGGGAGATTTTTTTGTTATAAAATCTGATTTTAGAATTTTAGGTAAAGAATTTTGCGGTTTGTGATTTTTTTCTTTTTTAAAGATTAAAAATAACTAATGTTAAAGTTTTTGTAAAACTGCGATTGAAAACATAAAAATACTTAATAAATTTCATATATTTGTGCGAATTAAAAATAAAAATAGATAATGGGACTATTTAATGTATTCACGAAAGAGATAGCGATTGACTTAGGAACAGCTAATACCCTAATTATACATAACAACAAAATCGTAGTAGACCAGCCGTCTATCGTAGCGGTGGAGCGTAATACAGGGAAGATTATAGCGGTAGGGGACAGAGCAAAACACATGCAGGGTAAAACCCATGAGGAAATAAAAACAATTCGTCCTTTGAAAGATGGGGTTATTGCTGATTTCCAAGCTTCTGAAAACATGATTAAGGAATTTATTAAACAAATTCCAGGAATCAAAGGGAGGGTTTTTCAACCAGCTCTTAGAATTGTTGTTTGTATCCCTTCTGGAATTACAGAGGTGGAGATTAGAGCGGTTAAGGATTCTCTTCAGAAAGTTCATGCTAAGGAAATTAGACTTATCTATGAACCAATGGCTGCTGCGATAGGTGTGGGGATAGATATTCAGAAGCCAGAGGGAAACATGGTGATAGATATAGGAGGGGGAACTACGGAGATTGCAGTGATTGCACTTGGAGGAATAGTTTGTGATAAGTCTGTTAAAATTGCAGGAGATGTATTTACAGATGATATTGCCTATTATCTAAGAACCAACCATAACTTGTACATCGGGGAAAAAACAGCAGAGAGAATAAAAATAGAAGTAGGAGCAGCAATGGAGGAACTAGATGTAGAAGTGGATGATATTTCTGTACAGGGTAGAGACCTTATCACAGGAAAACCAAAAGAAATCATGATAGGTTATAAGGAAGTTGCTATAGCATTAAATAACTCAATATCTAGAATAGAAGATGCTGTGATGGAAACTCTTTCCATGACTCCGCCTGAACTTGCAGCAGATATCTGGAAAACAGGTATATATCTTGCAGGAGGAGGAGCATTGTTGCGTGGTCTTAGTGATAGAATACACAAAAAAACAGGGCTTCCTGTATTCGTAGCCGAAGATCCATTGAGAGCAGTGGTAAGAGGAACAGGAATAGCGCTGAAAAACATAGATAAGTTTAAGTTTTTGATTAGATAAGTGCCTTAGTCAAGATGTTGTCTTTTGTATGGAGGTTTTTGGAGAGGAACAGTCTTGGTACTTTTTTCGTTTTTCTCCAATTGGTATCAGTAGTTCTTATTTTTAGTAGGAACTCCATGCAGCGTTCTTTTGTGGCGGCACATGCATCAGCTTTTAATGCCTTTGTGTCTGGCTACATAGATGAGGGGGCAAGTTATTTCAGATTGAAACAAGTAAATGAAGACCTGACCGCTCAGAATAAAATACTCATGCAGCAGTTGTATGGTAAGAAAAAATCTACTGAAGCCAAATTTGTCCATGTGGACAATACTCTTACAGAAGGTCAGTCTTACTCTGTGATGGATGCAGAAATTATCCAAAACAGTATAAATAGAAATAATAATTATTTCACGATTAACAGAGGAAGAAACCACGGTGTAGAGCCTCAGATGGGAGTTATAGCTCCTCAGGGGATAGCGGGGATAGTTATCAATACAACAGCCAACTATGCTTTGGTTCAGTCTGTTTTGAGTGTGAATAATATTAAGATAAATACATCGCTAAAAAAATCTGATTTTTTCGGGACTTTGACTTGGGATGGAGAGGATACGCGAGTGATGCACCTAAAAGACATTCCTAAATATGTTTCTGTGAAAGTGGGAGATACCGTAATTACTGATGGCAAGTCTTCTATCTTCCCAAAAGGAATCATGATAGGAAGAGTGGCTGGCTATGATGTGGATAGTAAAACAGGACACTGGGATATTTCTGTGGAGCTGAGCCAGAATATGGGACAAGTGCAGAAAGTTTTTGTGGTGAAAAACCTCAAAAAAACAGAACTAGAAGAGATAAAAGAGATTTTAGATGCCGCTGTAAAGGAAAATGATTAGTAGAAATATTTTGACGGATATTTTATTCATTGTAGTATTGGTAATATTACAAGTTTTTTTGTTGAATAGAATCCTCATTTTGGGTAAGTATCCGCCAATTATCTATCCCATCTATGTGATGTTTTATCCTTTTTATAGGGATAAATTTCAGTTTTTAGGAACAAGTTTCCTGCTGGGGTTAGGGATGGATGTGTTTTTGGGAACTTGGGGAATCAATGCCTTTGCTACCACATTGATAGCTTTTACAAGAACCGTGATATTTCGGTCTTCGTCGGATTCTACATCAGATTTTTTCTCTTTTGAATCTTTGCAGTGGGCGCAGTTTCTGGGTTTTATCCTTACTAATCTTTTTTTACACCAGTTTTTGGTTCAGTTTATAGAGTATTTTAAGTTAAGCAGAGCATTAGATGTGCTTATCAATATCTCTATAACCACTGTATATTCGTTTGTTTTTGTTTTATTTTATGTTTTAATATTTAAAATCAAGCAGAGAGTTTGAGACCATATTTTAAAATTCTAATTTCCCTAGGGCTTATAGCTGTGATATTTGTCGCTAGATTGGCTTATTTACAGCTATTTACGGATAGATATGCTCTCAATGCAGCCAATACATCTATCAAGATAGAATATATCATCCCTCAGCGTGGGGCTATTTTTGATAGAAATTCCAAATTGCTAGTAGGAAACCAGCCCGCTTATGAAATATCTTATACGGAAGCCTTGATGAAACCTGATTTTGATATATTGGGTTTTTGTAAGTTGATGAATATCACTGAGGCAGATTATAATCATAAAATGAAGGAGATAAAGGCAGATAAGTATTTTTCTAAATTTACTCCGATGACCTTTATGAAGGATTTGAGCAGGGAAGATGTGGCGAGAATTCAAGAAATTATATTTAAATATCCAGCATTTTCGGTTGTTTCCAGACCACAGAGAAAATATGAAGTTTCTACTTCGGGGAATTTGCTCGGGTATACCAACCAAGTAAATGCAGCCTACATCAAAAAAGACTCTCTATACTATCTTCCTGGGGATATAGCGGGGATGAGTGGTATAGAAAAAGCCTATGAAAAGGTGCTCCGAGGCGAAAAAGGGATGAAATATATTCAAAAAGATATCAAACTTCGGAATATAGGTTCATATAAAAATGGAGAATTAGACAAGGAGATGATTTCTGGGAAGGATTTGGTTTTGACAATAGACTATGACCTTCAAAGAATGGCTCAAGAAATGCTGGTAAATAAGCGGGGCGCAATAGTAGCAATAGACCCAAATAACGGCGAAATCCTAGCAATGGCTACAGGGCCAGATATAGATCCAAACTTATTCACAGGGCCAGAAAAAACAAAAAATCTATACCGTTTGCAAATGGATAGCATGAATAAGCCAATGTTTGACCGCTCTATTCAGGCGGCTTATCCACCAGGTTCTACTTTTAAACTTGTTACAGCGCTTTCCGCTATGCAGATGGGGGTGATGACTCCTACTACTATTTTCCCTTGTGGTGGTGGGTTCAATATTTCTGGAGTTAGAATCAAAGGGCATGGAGGTGCAGACCCTCTTATCCCATCCATCCAAGTTTCTAGTAACTGTTATTTCTCTTATGCGTATTTAGCAATGCTCAATAAATACCCAGGAAATCCGAGTAAAGGAGCAGATGAATGGGCAAAAATAATGCATAGTTTTGGGCTGGGGCAGTTTTTAAATAACGATTTGGCTGTTGGGTCAAAAGGGCTGATACCAGACGGAAAATTTTATGAAAAGAAATATGGTAAAAATTGGAAACCTCTCCAAGCTGTTTTCAACGGGATGGGACAGGGCGAAATCCTTTTAACGCCTTTACAGATTGCTAATTTTACAGCAGCTATTGCGAATAAAGGTTGGTACTACACACCACATATTGTAAAATCCATTGATGGAAAACCGAATCCAGATAAGAGATTTAAAGTTAAAAATCATACATTAGTAGACCCAAAACATTTTGAACCAGTGATAAGAGGAATGGAAGCTGTGGTTTTGAGGGGAACGGGACGAGCTTTGAAATCTAATGATTTTACTCAGTTGGCAAAAACAGGAACTGCACAAGTTCCACAGGGGAAAGATAACTCTATCTACACCATGATAGCACCAGCCGATAATCCTAAAATAGTAGTAGCAGCGGTGATGGAACATGCTGGATTTGGAGCGACTTGGGCGGGGCCTGCCTGCACAGTGATAGCCGAAAAATATCTTTTAGGAGAGCTGAAACGAGAGCATCTTTATAAAAGGCTGACAGGGGCGAGTTTTATGGCTGAATATAACAGACAATGGATAGTTCATTTGAAAAAAATAGGAAGATATGAACCGCCTAAACCAGATTCTCTTGCAATGAAAAAAATACAAGACAGCCTGCGACTGCTGAACGAAAAAAATAAAACAATCGATAATAAAAATAAACAAACTCAAAAAACACCATAATATATGAGATGGGCTAATGGATTAGACAAAATAGGGCTTCTGCTCTATATCCTTATCGTTTTGTTTGGTATCGCTAATGTGTATAGTGTAAGTGCAGATAGTGGTATAAAACAGGCGGTTTGGTTCGGTATCTCATTGTTTGTTATGATGATGATTTTGTTTGTCCGTGGAAGTGTTTTTGAGAGTTTGGCGCCGTTTTTTTTCATTGTTGCAGTTGTTTTGCTCGTTGGGCTTTTTCCATTTGGGAAAGAAATTAACGGACAGAGAAACTGGTATGTATTTGGGCCGATAAGTTTGCAGCCAGTGGAATTTGTGAAAATAGCCATTGCCCTTATGATGTCCTCTTATGTAGGAAACCCAGATTTCAGTATGAAAAACGGGAGGTCATTATTGACAGCTTTCGCTATCATTGGTATTCCTGGGCTTTTGGTGCTGTTGCAACCAGATGTAGGTTCTTTGATGGTGTTCATGGCGTTTGCCATTGCTCTGTATCGTGAGGGGCTTAGTGGGTGGCTCTTTACTGCTGGTTTTTCAGTGGTAGGGATATTTTTAGTGTCATTGGTTTTTGAACCTTTGTATGTTGTAAGTGTAGTTGTACTTTTGATATTGTTAGGAGTTTATTTTAGTGGAATTCGGTTTAGTTTTAGTACGATTTTTACGCTTGTGGTAAGTATCGTTTTACTAGCAGGAATAAGTTTTGGTGCACCTAAAGTAATGGAAAAACTCCCAAAACACCAGAGGGAAAGGATAGAGGTTTTGTTCAAAGGAGAAAAAGCATTCCGTGATACAGCAGGATATAATTTGCTTTACTCTAAAACAGCGATAGGTTCTGGCGGACTTCTTGGGAAAGGCTATAAGGAAGGCTCTGTTACTCAGGGGCATTTCGTGCCGGAGCAGCGTACGGATTATATTTTCTGTACCGTCGGTGAGGAGTGGGGCTTCGTGGGGAGTTCTGTTTTGGTACTTCTTTATGCAGTGTATATAGGGCGGATTTATTTCTTGGCCGAACGCCAAAAGCCTGTGTTCAATAGAGTTTTCGGATATTGTTTTGCATCGATTTTGATGATGCACTTTGCTATAAATGTGGGGATGGTTATGGGGCTGTTCCCTACGGTGGGGATTCCGCTGCCTTATTTCAGTTATGGGGGAAGTTCCCTTTTGGCGTTTTCTATAATGACCGCTATGTTTTTTAGGCTAAACTATGAGGATAGAAATAGTTTGATTTAAAAAACAAGAATATTTTCTAAAATTTTTATAAAGAGTGTTTTTTTAGGGGGTGTTAATGAGAAAAATAATATTTTTATTAACTTTGCCCTATAAAAACATATACATATGTCAATATTAAGGTTTAGTGCGTTAGAAAAACTGCCTTTTATCAATTATAGAAAAGATAATTTCGTGGAAACTCCGCCTAAATTATCAGAATTATTTTGTGAAAATGTATTTTCTGAAGAGAAAATGCGTGAGTTCTTGACCAAAGAGGCCTTCACAGCTGTGATGGATGCCATAAAGAACGGAACTAAAATCCAAAGGTCAGTAGCAGACCAAGTGGCTCTCGGTATGAAAAACTGGGCAATGACCAAGGGCGTTACTCACTACACGCATTGGTTTCAGCCGCTTACGGGAACTACCGCAGAAAAACACGATACTTTTTTCACTCCGATAGGTGAGGGCAAGGCCATGGAACGCTTTAACGGAGCGAACCTTATTCAGCAGGAGCCAGACGCGTCTTCTTTCCCTAATGGAGGAATTAGAAACACCTTTGAGGCGAGAGGCTATACCGCTTGGGATCCTACTTCTCCAGCGTTTATTATGGGAACTACCCTTTGTATTCCTTCTATTTTTATTTCCTATACAGGCGAAACATTGGATTACAAAGCTCCGCTTCTGAGAGCATTACACGCTGTGGATGAGGCAGCTACAGAGGTTTGTCAGTATTTTGATAAAAATGTAACCAAAGTTACGGCTACACTTGGCTGGGAGCAGGAATATTTCCTTGTAGATTCGGCGCTTTTTAAGACCAGACCAGACCTTTTGATGACAGGAAAAACCCTTTTAGGGCACTCACCAGCGAAGGGACAGCAGCTGGAAGACCATTATTTTGGTTCTATTCCTACCCGTGTGATGAATTTCATGAAGGAATTAGAGATAGAATGCGTGAAACTGGGCATTCCAGTATCTACAAGACATAATGAAAATGCACCGAATCAATACGAACTTGCGCCAATGTTTGAGGAAGCGAATGTGGCAGTTGACCACAACTCTCTGTTGATGGATCTGATGGCGAGAATAGCGCATAAGCACCATTTTCATATACTTTTCCATGAAAAGCCATTTGCGGGAGTCAATGGAAGTGGTAAGCATAACAACTGGTCGCTCTCTACCAATACAGGCGAAAACCTGCTGAGTCCAGGGAAAAACCCGAAAAAAAATCTTCAGTTTTTGACCTTTTTTGTAAATGTGATTAAGGCGGTGAGCGAATATGCAGACCTTCTTCGTGCAGGGATTGCCACTGCGGGGAATGACTATCGTCTTGGAGCCAATGAGGCGCCGCCAGCGATTATTTCTGTGTTTATTGGTTCTCAGCTTTATGGAGTTTTGGAGGAATTGGAAAAAGTGAGCGAGGGGAAACTCAGCGCTGATGAAAAATATGATTTAAAACTAAATGTAGTCGGCAAAATCCCTGAAATTCTACTGGACAACACAGATAGAAACCGAACTTCGCCGTTTGCTTTTACAGGGAATAAATTTGAGATACGAGCGGTCGGTTCTTCGGCGAACTGCGCAGAGGCGATGACTATCATGAATTCCATTATGGCAAAACAGCTTCGTGTCTTTAAAAAGGAAGTAGATGCTTTGATAGAAGAAAAAGGACTGAAAAAAGATGAGGCTATTTTTAATGTACTGAGAGAATACATTAAGCAGTCTAAAAATATAATGTTCGAAGGAGATGGCTATTCCGAAGATTGGGTAAAAGAAGCTAAAAAACGAGGGCTGAGCAACCTGAAAACCACGCCAGAGGCTTTGAAAAGAGAACTAGACCCGAAATTCATCAGTATGTATGAAGAAATGGGAATTTACACTCAGCGTGAAATAGAGGCAAGAAACGAAATCAAGTTAGAGAAATACAGCAACATCGTAGGAATAGAGGCGAAAGTGCTGGCAGATGTGGCAAGAAACCACATCATTCCATCAGCATTGAAATATCAGAACAGGCTGATAGACAATGTAAAAGGACTGAAAGAAATCTACGGAGAAAAAGACTTTAGACCTTTGGCGAAAGAGCAGATGAATCTGATTGAGAGGATTTCTCACAATGTCCACCAAATAAAAATAGGTGTGGATGAACTTTTGGAAGCCAAACAAAGAGCGGAAGCTATAGAGGACAATCAAAAACAAGCAGAAGCATTTTGTCAGGGAGTGAAGCCGCTTTTCTCAAAAATACGAGAAGCATCAGACGCCTTGGAAATGATGGTGGATGATGAGCTTTGGCCGATGACTAAATACCGCGAACTGCTCTTTACGAAATAAACAAACGCTCAGTGCAAGATTTTGTGCTGAGTTTTTTTAATAAAGATATAAAAACATGAATCAGAGAGAAAAACAATTACAATTTCATAAAAATTTGGCGACAGGGCTTCTTGTCTTGATGTTTGTCATCTACATAAGTATGGTGTTTTTGCAGAAAAAACATCCCGAACTTTCCTTTATAGGCTATGTGAAGGCTTTTTCCGAGGCTGCTATGGTGGGAGCTCTTGCCGACTGGTTTGCAGTAACGGCATTATTTCAAAAGCCAATGGGACTGCCCATTCCGCACACTAATTTGATAGAAGAGCGAAAGGTGGATATCGGGAATAATTTGGGAGGCTTTGTTGTAGAGAATTTTTTAAAACCAAAGCAGATTCGTTCACATATTGAAAATATTAAGGTATCTAAATATATGGTAGAATGGTTTTCCAAAGAAACCACTCCTGAAAAAATAGAAAACATCATAAAGGGAATGTCCCTCAATGTGAGAGCCAGTCAGATGCTTGTGGAGTTTTTGGATAAGGGAAAACATCAGAAATTATTCAGCCAACTTTTTGAGAAAATAGAAGTTTATATTTCTGAAAACCAAAATGTGGTTCGGAGAGAAATAGACAATCGGTTTCCGCCGCTTATTCCATCTTTTATTAGAGAAGCAATTTCGGAAAAAGTGGTGGATGGTTTGCAGGAATTTGTAATGAAAATTACCAGAGATGGGGCGCATTCTGTAAGGCGAGAAATGACCACGCAGCTCTATGATTTTGCTGAAAGGCTTAATTCTTCTGAATGGGAAAATAAAATCACAAAACTCCTGCAAGATAATGTAAATAAGCAAATTAGCGGATTTAAAACCAATGAAGAGTTTCAGAAAAAGCTGGATGTTTGGTTTCAGAAGACGGCTTATAGATTTGCATTAAGAAATAAAACCAAAATAGGCGATTTTATCAGTGATACCGTTAAAAACTGGGAAGGCAAAGAGCTGAGCCAAAAACTGGAAATGGAAGTAGGAAAAGACTTGCAGTTTATCAGAATCAATGGGACTTTGGTAGGAGGTATGGTAGGTCTGGTAATATATGCTCTTACACAGCTTTTGTAGAAAAAACAAATCGGATATCCAAGGATATCCGATTTCGTCTAAAATAAATAAAATATAATGAAAAAACTAAAACTACTTTGGTTCTAACACGCAGAACGGGATGATGATCTCTTCTAGGGAAATCCCTCCGTGCTGATAGGTGTCTTTATAATAATTCACAAAATGGTTGTAATTTTTAGGGTAAGCAAAGAATAAATTGTTCTTCGCAAAGATATATTTACTACTCACATTTCCTTTTGGAAGGAATAACTTTTCAGGATTAGTAATCGCCCAGACATCTTTGTCTTCATAGGTTAGACTTTTTCCTGTTTTATATCTTATGTTGGTAGAGGTTTCTCTATCACCCACCACTTTGCTTGGTTTTCTTACATAAATCATTCCGTGGTCAGTAGTTATAACAAGCTTAAAGCCGTTTTCTGCTGCTAGTTTGATGATTTTGATAAGAGATGAATTTTCAAACCAATTGTATGTTAATGAACGGAATGTTTTATCATCTCTAATTAGCTGATCTACAATGGTATTATCGGTTTTCGCGTGAGAAAGAATGTCTATAAAGTTATAAACAATCACCAATAAATCATTGTTTTTGTGCTGATTAAAATCTTCTAATATTTTTCGCTCAAAATCAGCGTTTAATATCTTAATATATTTTGAACTTTTTCCTTGCAGACCGAGTCTTTTCATCTGGTCTTTTAGGAAATCAAATTCAAATTCATTTTTGTTTCCATCTTCATTGTCATTGAACCATTTATCTGGAAATCTTTTTTCTATTTCCAAAGGCAACAGTCCTGCGAAGAAAGAATTTCTAGCATACTGAGTCGCCGTTGGCAAGATGCTGTACAGATACTCTTCAGAAGTTTTATTGTAAAACTTAGTGAAAAGTGGCTCTACAACTTTCCATTGGTCATATCTCAGGTTATCTATCACCAAAAGAAGAACTTTGTCTTTTTCTATCTCTGGTTTTACTTTTTCCTTGAAAAGGGTGTGGTTCATCAGAGGCTTGTCATTTGAGTTAAGCCAATGTTCGTAGTTGTTTTCTATGAATTTAGCAAATTGGATATTTGCTTCTTCTTTTTGATTTTGAAGCAATTCTGAAAACTCACTATCAAAAACCTTATCAAATTTTATCTCCCAATTAAGGATTTTCTTATAATATTCTGCCCAATCTTCATAATTATGAAGATTGGAAAGTTCCATGCTTAGATTTCTGAACTCTTGCTGGTATTCAGAAATAGTCTGCAGTTCTACTAAAGTATCTTGTTGAAGATTTTTCTTTAGTGAAAGTAGAACTTGATTTGGGTTCACTGGTTTTAGAATATAATCTGCAATTTGTGAACCTATGGCCTGCTCCATGATGTGCTCCTCTTCATTTTTCGTTACCATCACTATTTTGATGGAGCTGTCCAAGTTTTTAATCATCGGAATGGCTTCTAGGCCAGATATGCCAGGCATACTTTCGTCAAGAAGAACGAGTGCGAAACTGTTTTCCTCTATCAGTTCCAGAGCCTCATTCACATTGTTGATAGGAGTAACGCTGTAGCCTTTGCTTTCCAAGAAAACAATATGCGGCTTTAGCATCTCTATCTCATCATCTACCCAAAGTATTTTTGACATAATTTTTTTCCACTAATTTTCGGTTTTCAAAAGTATGGAGAAAAAATATTAAAATTATACCAATAAAATGTTAATGTTTGGTTAAAGTTTTTTTTATAATTTTACACGATAAAATCTTTTTATGGCTAATAAGTTGAAAATCATCAATGATCCTGTTCATGGATTTATAAAAATCCCGTATGAAATTATTTTTGATATCATGGAGCATCGCTGTTTCCAGAGATTGAGAAGGATTTCTCAAACGGGACTGCTGAGTTTGATTTTCCCAGGAGCTACCCACACTCGTTTTCACCATGCGATAGGCGCGATGCATTTGATGTTTAATGCATTAGAAATTCTGAAACAAAAAGGTGTGAAAATTTCTACGGAAGAGGAAAAGGGAGCGATGCTGGCTGTCCTGCTTCACGATGTGGGACATGGACCTTTTTCGCATGCTTTGGAGAATATACTGATGGACAACTGGCATCACGAAAAACTTTCCCTTCTTCTGATGGAGCAGCTGAATGAGGAGTTTTCTGGCGAACTTACGATTGCGATACAGATGTTTCAGGGAAAATATCATCGTAAATTTTTTAATCAATTGATTTCTTCACAGCTCGATGTGGACAGGTTAGATTATCTAAAACGAGACAGTTTCTACACAGGAGTTTCGGAAGGGAATATCAATACGCAGCGGATTTTATCAACTCTAAATGTCCTTGATGATGAGTTGGTTTTGGATGAAAAAGGAATTTATTCCATTGAGCATTATCTCGTGGCAAGGATGTTTATGTATTGGCAGGTTTATTATCATAAAGCAGCAGTATTGGCAGAAAATTTATTGATAAAAATAATGAACAGAGCCAAAACATTAGTTTCGCAAAATGTGAGAGTAGAAGCTTCTGAAAATCTCAAATATTTCTTGTACAGAGAGAGTTCCACAGAGGCTACGGAGGAAGATATAGCGAGATTTATGGAGCTGGATGATACGGATGTGTTACAGGCTATAAAATCATGGAAAAATCATGATGATTTCGTGCTTTCGTATCTTTGTAAAACGGTTATTAACAGGAAGTTTCCTAAAATTATTTACTCTTCTACACCTTTTTCGGATGATTTGGTGCAGGAGAAAGTGCGGGAAACTAATTTGCATTTTGGGATAGAAAACGGAGACTTATTGGTGGATAATATTGAAAGAAATCTGCTGCCTTATGATAAAACCAAACAGCCTATCTATCTCCTGCGAAATGACATGGAAAAAGTGGCATTGGAACAGGCAGGAAGCCAGATTTTATCGATGAATATCAATGAAAAAACAACGAGATATATTTTGTTCTTTCCAAAAGAGATTTCATGATTTTTTATGTTAAAAATATAAACAAATATAAATTTTTATTATACTAATAGGATTTTTCTTATCTTTTAATAGGATTTTTCTTATCTTTGCACGATTATGGAGTTTACAGCTGCTGAAATTGCAGGTCTTATTAAAGGAAAAGTAATTGGAGACCAAGGAATAAAAGTTCATGGATTTTCCCCTATAGAAGAGGGGAAGCATGGACATTTGTCTTTTATTGCGAATGAAAAATTTGCACATTTTCTACACTCTACAGAGAGTTCTGTGCTTATTGTTTCAAAAAATCTTTTGAAAGAAGAAAATTATAAGCCAGCCATCATAGAGGTGGAAGATGCATATCTTGCATTTCAGGTTTTGATGAACCTTTATCAGCAGATGACTGAAAAGAAAAAAGGAATAGAAGAGCAGAGTTTTATTCATGAAACAGCTGTTTTAGGCGAGGATGTTTATGTAGGTTCATTTACTTATATTTCGGAAAATGCAGCGATTGGTGATGGCGTTCAGCTTGCTCCACAGGTTTTCATTGGTAAAAATGTGAAAATCGGTAAAAATTCTAAAATAGACAGCGGTGCGAAAATCTATGACGGCTGTATCATTGGAGAGAATTGCGTTGTCCACTCCAATACTGTGGTAGGAGGAGATGGATTTGGTTTTCAGCCTACACCAAACGGATATGATAAAATCCCACAGCTGGGAAATGTAATCATAGAGAACAATGTAGAAATAGGCTCTAACTGTAGTATTGACAGGGCTACCATAGGTTCTACCATTATAGGAGAAGGGACTAAAATAGATAATCTTATCCAAATCGCACACAATGTGAAAATTGGAAAAAATAATGTGATTGCTGCGCAGGCAGGAATTGCGGGTTCTACTACCATTGGCAACTGGAATATGATCGGTGGTCAGGTGGGAATTGTAGGACATATCAACATAGGAAATCAAGTGAAAATACAAGCACAGAGTGGTGTAAATAAAAATGTGAAAGATGGTGAGGCACTGTATGGAGCACCAGCCATAGATGCAGGAGACTACCGAAGAAACTATGTGCATTTCAGAAACTTGACAGAAATAGTAAAAAGAATAAATCAATTAGAAAATAACTCAAAAGATAAAACTAATGAGTGATAAACAAAAAACTTTAAAAGGAGAAGTTTCCCTATCAGGAATAGGTCTTCACACAGGGAAAGAAGTGACCCTAACCATTAAACCTGCTAAGGAAAATACAGGGTATGTGTTCGTAAGAACAGACTTAGAGGGAAATCCACAAATAGAAGCGGATGCTAACTATGTGGTTTCTACTGATAGAGGAACTACATTAGAAAAATCAGGAGTTAAAATCTACACATGTGAGCATGTTTTGGCGGCGTTAGTGGGAATGGATGTGGACAATGCTATCTTGGAAATGAATAGTGCAGAACCTCCTATTATGGATGGTTCATCCAAGTTTTTTGTAGAAGTTATAGAGAAAGCAGGAGTGGTGGAGCAGGAGCAACCGAGAGAGTATTTTGCTGTTACAGAGGTTGTTAGTTTCACTGACCCACAGACTGGTTCTGAGATTACCATCATCCCAGCGGATACTTATGAAGTAACTACGATGGTAGATTTTGGGACTAATGTTTTAGGAACTCAGAATGCTGTTTTAAAGAATATTTCTGATTTCAAAAATGAAATTTCTTCTGCTAGGACATTTAGTTTTTTACATGAATTAGAAATGCTTTTGGATGCAGGTCTAATCAAAGGTGGAGATATTTCTAATGCGATTGTTTATGTAGATAAAGAATTGACTTCTGAAACAGCTGAAAAACTTAAAAAAGCTTTTGGAAAAGATGATGTTTCCATTCAGCCAAATGGAGTTTTGAATAACTTGACTTTAAACTATCCAAACGAGGCAGCTCGTCATAAATTATTGGATGTTATCGGTGACTTGGCATTGACAGGAGTAAGATTAAAAGGAAAGGTAATTGCTAATAAACCAGGACATTACATAAATACAGAGTTTGCTAAAAAACTAAATAAAATATACAAAGCTCAAAAGAAGAAAAATGTTCCAAATTTTGATTTGAGCAAAGAGCCTATTTATGATATCAATGGCATTATGAGATTATTGCCGCACAGACCACCATTCTTGTTGATAGACAAGATTTTGGAGCTTTCTGATAATCATATCGTAGGGCTGAAAAATATCACAATGAATGAACCGTTCTTTGTAGGACATTTCCCGAAAGAACCTGTGATGCCAGGAGTTTTACAGATAGAAGCAATGGCACAGATTGGGGGGATTTTGGTGCTGTCAAGTGTCCCAGACCCAGAGAACTATTCTACATATTTTGTGAAAATAGATAATGTTAAATTCAAAAAGAAAGTAATCCCAGGGGATACACTTGTCTTTAAATTAGAGTTGTTAGCTCCTATCCGTAGGGGAATAGTACACATGCAGGGGTATGGCTATGTAGGCGATAATGTAGTGGTGGAAGCAGAACTAATGGCTCAAGTAGCAAAAACAAAAATAGACTAAATGATTCATCAGCTTACAGCAGTAGACCCAAGAGCGAAAATCGGACAAAATGTTACCGTAGACCCATTTACCACTATAGCAGCGGATGTGGAAATAGGGGAAGGAACATGGATAGGCTCCAATGTTACCATTATGAATGGAGCAAGAATTGGTAAAAACTGCAGAATTTTTCCAGGAACTGTCATCGCTGCGATACCACAAGATTTGAAGTTTGATGGAGAGGAATCACAAGTTATCATTGGTGATAACACAACCATTAGAGAATGCGTAACGGTTAATAGAGGAACCAAGGCTTTAGGATATACTAAAATAGGAAATAATTGTCTAATCATGGCTACATCTCATATCGCTCATGACTGCGTTGTCGGTGATAATGCCATTATAGTAAATGGATGCGCGATAGGTGGGCATGTGGAAATAGGCGATTATGCTATCATAGGTGGATTGAGTGCTGTGCATCAGTTCTCTAGAATAGGGAAACATGTAATCACAGCGGGAGGTTCTTTGGTTAGAAAAGATATCCCTCCTTATGTTAAAGTAGGAGGAGAGCCGCCTGTTTATGCAGGAATCAACTCTGTTGGACTGAGAAGAAGAGGAATTTCTAATGAGAAGATTTTAGAACTTCAGTCTATTTATAGAGTGATTTTCCAAATGGGGATGAATGTATCTCAGGCATTGGCATATATAGAAAGAGAAGTGCTGTCTACACCAGAAAGAGATGAAATTGTACAATTTATACAATCATCTCAGAGAGGAATCATCAGAGGTGGTAGTATGAAAAAAGAGGAAGAAGATAATCAAGATTAAAAATAATTAGAATAAAAAAAATGGCAACAACAGCTGATATTAGAAAAGGACTTTGTATAGAGTTTAACCATGATATTTACAAGGTAATAGAATTCCTTCATGTAAAACCAGGGAAAGGTCCAGCTTTCGTAAGAACAAAATTAAAATCAGTAACAAATGGAAAAGTATTAGACAATACTTTTTCTGCTGGTCATAAAATTGATGAAGTTAAAGTAATTACGCGTAAATTCCAGTATCTTTATGATGATGAGAATGGATATCATTTCATGAACAATGAAGATTTTTCTCAAATCTATCTAAATAAAGAAATGATAGAAAATGCTCAGTTCATGAAGGCTGGAGAGGAAATTACAGTAATTTTGAAAGAATCAGATGAAACGCCTCTTTCTGCTGAACTTCCTGCAACAGTATTTTTGGAAGTGACAGAAGCAGACCCAGGTGTGAAAGGAAACACAGCGACTAATGCCTTGAAAAACTGTATAGTAGAGACAGGTGCTAGAGTTTTGGTTCCGTTATTCATAGAACCAGGAGATAAGATTAAAGTAAATACAGAAGACGGCTCTTATTTAGAGAGAGTTAAATAAATTTATATAACTACTATGAAATTTCCTCAAGTCCAGACATTAAAGCAAATAGCAGAAATTATTGGTGCTAAATACATTGGTGTGGATGATTTTCCTATTTCTGGAACAAATGAAATTCATAGAGTAAAATCGGGAGAGATTGTTTTTGTAAATCATCCTAAATATTATGAAAAGGCTTTAAATTCTGAGGCGACAGTTATCCTCATTGACAAAGAAGTTGATTGTCCAGAGGGAAAAGTTCTTTTGGTTTCGGATGACCCTTTTAGAGATTTTAATAAAATTAATGCTCATTTTACTCCAATACAGACATTTAAAACTTGCGGAGAAAATGTAAAAATAGGGAAAAACAGCCAGGTTCATTCTTCTGTAGTCATAGGAAATGATGTAGAGATAGGAGAGGAATGCATCATAATGCCAAATGTGGTGATAGGCGATAGAACCAAGATAGGAAATCGCTGTATTATCCAATCTGGGACAGTTCTTGGAGGAGATGCGTTTTATTACAGAAAACTGCCGACAGGCTATATCAAGATGCTTTCGGTAGGAAATGTAGTTTTGAAAGATGATGTGGAAATAGGAGCGAACTGCACCATAGATAGAGGTGTTACAGACACTACAATCGTAGGAGAGGGAACGAAGATGGATAATCAAATCCAGATAGGGCATGATACTATCATAGGTAAGAGGTGTCTGATTGCTTCACAAGTTGGGATTGCAGGATGTTGTAATATAGGCGATGATGTTACGATCTGGGGGCAGGTAGGAGTTTCCTCGGATATTACAGTAGAAGATGGAGTGGTTATTTTGGCGACTTCAGGGGTTTCAAAAGATTTGAAAAAAGGTAAAACTTATTTCGGAGCACCTGCGGAGGAAGCCAAGGAATATTACAAAAAACAAGTAAAAATTTCTCGATTGATACAAGGATAATAAAAAAATGTTACTTTTGTACTTTGAATTAGAAAAATAAAATTGTTAAATAAAAATAAAAAATTATGAAAAAACTATTATTAGGAAGTTTTTTGGTGTTTTCAAGCCTTATGTCAGCACAGCTTTCTTTACAGTTGGAAAATACTAGAATAGGGGTGATAGGAGGACCTAACTATTCCAGAGTAAGAAATGCCCATAACCCTTCTGCAGCAAGATATTCATTCTATGGAGGGCTTTTAGCATTGATTCCATTAGATTTTGAAAATCAGTTTTATATTCAGCCACAGGTAGAATATTTGTCAGCAGGTGAGAAAGGAGAAGGGTCTACAGTTTATGCGAACAACTATATCAGTGTTCCTATCTATTTTAAAGGATATTTTACAGAAGGAAGACATTCTTTATTCGCATTTGCAGGACCTAGATTTGCTTTCTTACTTAACCAAAAAGTTGAGAATCCATCTAGCCCTCTTTATGTGAAAGAAAAGATGGGTAAAGCAAGAGGTTTTGATTTTGCTTTATCAGGAGGTGTAGGATATAGTATAAATAGAAAATTCGAGATACTTGCTCGTTATGATTTCGGTTTATCTAGTGTTTATCCAGACCTTGTAGAATCTTGGACAGGAAACCCGAATGTATATAGAAAAAAATCTCAGCATATCTTGAGTGCAGGGGTAAGTTACATCTTTGGAGAATAATAAAAGATAAAAATAAAAAAGCAACTCTATTAGGGTTGCTTTTTTGTTGTTTTTAAATGAGAAAATTAGTGTACATCTATCCCATCGAAATATATTTCTGTAATCGCGGTGTCATTATATTTGCTTCCTTTGTAGACCTCTAAGATTTCAAATTTTAGAATCAAATCTGTTCCGTTTTTATTGTGTCCAAGTGTTCCCACTGAGAAATATTGATCGGTTCGGCTATCTTTTAAGTTTAAAACTCCAAAAGGAACGCCATTTACATAGAGTTTTAATTTTTTCACACGGTTGTTATTTTTCCATGTTTCCTCGGATTTCATATATCCATTAGAAATAATAATTTCCGTAATTCTAGGGCTGTCATTTTTGAAATAATATTCTAAATATTCGCCGATGCCCTCATCTTTTTTGCCTTCTACCCAAGCGGTTTTGTAGCTTAAATCATTTGCAAATTCGGCTTTGTAAGAATCTCCTAGTGAGGATGAGGCTTTTATTTTGTAATTTCCGCCGCCACAGTACCAGCTGCACCCGCCATCAATGATATCCCAAGCGTTTTCCACTACTTCGCCGTATTTTTCAAGGAGGATATTTAGTTCTTTTTGTTCCGAAGCTGTGGGAGTTTTCTTTTGTAAAAGTTCATTTTGTCGGTTGATTTCCTTTTCTCTTTTTGCGCTGAGGTCAGGTTTTACTACTTTTTTAGGATAAAAATTTTTGATTTGGCTTTGTGCTGTCCCTCCGTAGAGTAGGGCAAGAATTAGTAAATGTTTCATATTTAATATATTGGTTAAAAAAGTTCGCCTAAATTTTTTGGTTGGGATGTGCCCAAATGTCGGTAGGCTTTTTCGGTAACTTCCCTTCCTCGCGGCGTTCGGATGATGAATCCTTCCTGAATGAGGTAGGGTTCATACACTTCTTCCAAGGTTTCAGCATTTTCTCCGATAGAAGTTGCCAGCGCGGATATTCCTACAGGTTTCCCTTTGAAGTTTTCTATCATTACCCGCATGATTTTATTGTCCATATCATCAAGGCCATATTCATCGACATTGAGCGAGTTTAGGGCGAATTTAGCGATGTTAAGGTCAATCTCTCCATTGCCTTTTATCTCCGCAAAATCCCTCACTCTGCGGAGCAGGGCGTTGGCTATTCTCGGTGTTCCTCGGCTTCTTCGTGCGATTTCAAGGGCGGCATCTTCATAAATAGGAACGCCCAAAACCCTCGCGCTTCGTTCGATAATCATGCCCAAAAGCTCCACATTGTAGTATTCCAATCGGCTCTGAATCCCAAATCTCGCCAGCATAGGCTTGGTAAGCATTCCGCTTCGGGTCGTCGCTCCGATTAGGGTAAATGGATTTAGCCCAATCTGAACGGAACGGGCATTAGGGCCTGTTTCGAGCATAATATCGATTTTAAAATCTTCCATCGCAGAATATAGATATTCCTCTACAATAGGTGACAAACGATGAATTTCATCGATGAAAAGAACATCGTTTTCCTCCAAATTGGTTAAAATTCCTGCCAGACTGCCAGGTTTGTCCAGCACAGGGCCAGAGGTTACTTTGCAGTTTACGCCCAGTTCATTGGCAATGATATGCGAAAGCGTGGTTTTCCCAAGCCCAGGAGGCCCATGCAGAAGCGTGTGGTCTAATGCAGTTCCTCTGTTTTTGGCGGCAGCAACGAACACTTCTAGGTTGTCCAATGTTTTTCTCTGTCCTGCAAAATCTTTGAAAGTTTGTGGACGGATTTTTTCCTCTTGTGAAAGTTCTTCGGAGGAGTAATTTTCTTTATTTGGATGCAAAAAATCAGGCATTTCTAATCTATTTGAAAACCAAAGATAAAGATTTTTTTTGACCAATTGATAAATTAAATCATTGTTTAAATTTAAACAATGTTGGATTTATTAAATTTAATTAGGTTTTAATTCTTTAATTTAAAGATGTTTAATATTGTTTTGAAATTCAAACAAATATTGTTTTTGAAAAAATGTTTAAATTTAAAGAAATAATATTTTTATATTTGCACCTTCAAAATAAAAGTGAAAACGAGAAATATGAGAAAAATTTTGTTACCAATAACATTATTGGCGGGAACCTTAGTCTATGCGGGAGGGTTCAGAGTATCGCTACAAGGAGTGAAGCAGTTGGCTATGGCGCACACGAGTGCCCATGCAGAAGATGCGAGTGTAGCTTTTTTTAATCCAGCAGGGATGTCTTTTATTCCAAGTAAACTGAGTGTGGTAGCTGGTGGTTTTGGAGTGGCAAGTAAAGTGACATACCAAAATCTAGACACAGGAGAGGCTTATTCTACGGAAAATCCTTTGGGAACGCCTATCTATGCGGCTGTAGCATATAAGGTGGTGGATAATGTTTCTGTGGGATTTAGTTTTACTACGCCTTTCGGAAGTACAGTTCAGTGGCCAGAAAAATGGACAGGAGATGAAATCGTAACTAAAATGAGCTTGAAGAGTTATTTCTTCCAACCTGCAGTTTCTGTGAAGATGACGGATTGGATGTCAGTGGGTCTGAGCTACATCTATGTGAGAGGACAAGTGAACTGGGATAAGAAACTCAATAAATTTAATGGCAGTCTAAATCTAAAAGACGATAAAGCAAATGGGCATGGTCTAGGATTGGGATTCTATTTTAGACCAACAGAAAAACTTGATGTAAGTGTTGCATACCGTTCGCCTGTAATTGTGAAGGCTAATGATGGTGTTGTGAGTTTTAATGTATCTTCGGCATTGTATTCAGCGCTGAAAGTGGATGCTAATGGTCAGGATAGATTCAAAGCGGAACTTCCATTAGTAGAAGAATACACGATAGGAGCGACATATAGAATCACTCCAAAATGGCAGGTTTCAGCGGATTTTAACTATACAGGATGGTCTCGTTATGATGCTCTGACGCTTGATTTCGAAAATGCACTTATAGGAAATCAAAAAGATAAAACAGTATTAAAAAACCTTAAAAACTTTAAGAATACGCAGACTTGGCGTTTTGGAACGCAGTATCAGTTTACTGACATGATTGCTGGGCGTTTAGGATATTACTATGACCAGTCTCCATATGAGGATAAGGATTTCATTCCAGAAACTCCATCTTTTGATAATAATGTGATAACGGCTGGTATTGGTCTGAAATTCAATAAATTTAATGTTGATATTTCTGGAGGATATGCATTTATGAAGAGAAGAAATAGTATGAATGATAATTTAGGATTTTATGGACAGTTGAAATCCAAAGCAGCATATTTCGGTCTAGGAATTTCTTATAACCCTTTTTAATTTGAAATCATGAAAAAAGTATTTATATCATCAATGGCCGTTTTGGCTGTTTTGTCAGTTACAAGTTGTAAAACTGATTTTGAAACCGATGTAGCGGATATCGCGGTAACTAGCGGAGAAGCAGATTTTAGTAAATATGTAGCTCTTGGAAATTCCTTGACTTCTGGATATAGAGATGGGACAGTGTATTTAGATGGGCAGCTGGAGTCTTATCCTGCGATGATTGCTGAACAGATGCAGAAAGCAGGAGGAGGAACTTTTACTCAGCCTTTGGTGCCTGATAACATCGGTGGTTTCGCTAATATACCAGGGTTTAGAGGGAAATTAACTCTTCAAGTAGTGAATGGATCATTGACTCCAGTGTATTCTACGGCTGTTAGTACATTAGATAGATTAACAGGAACATACAATAATATGGGAGTGCCTGGTGCTAAGTCTTTCCATTTGGTGGCGAATGGCTATGGTAACATGGCTGGGCTGGCGGCTGGAACAGCAAATCCGTATTTCGTGAGATTTGCGTCTTCTTCGACAGCGAGTGTTTTAGAGGATGCGATGGCTCAGAATCCTACATTTTTCTCTCTTTGGATAGGGAATAATGATGTGCTCTCTTATGCGACTTCAGGAGGGGTGGGAACGAACCAAACAGGGAACACCAATCCAAGAACATATTCTTCTAATGACATTACAGACCCTAATGTTTTAGCGGGGTCTATCAGAGCTGTTTTAGAAGGGATGAAATCAGTAGGGGCAACTAAAGGAGTGATAGCAAACATTCCGAATGTGACTTCTATTCCGTTCTTTACAACGGTTCCGTATAATGCTGCTCCATTGGATGAAGCTCATGCTGCTACCTATAATGCTGAGTTAGTAGGAAAATTAAAACCTGTTTTGACTGCTTTAGGGCAAGGAGATAGATTGAAAACATTGGTAGTTGGGCAAAATCCATTATTAATAAAAGATGAAGATTTGACTGATTTATCATCTCAAATCACGGCAGCTTTGACAAGAAATGGTGTTTCTGCTGCTGAGGCGACTTTTATTGGGACTACTTATGGACAGGCTCGTCACACTACAAGTGAAGATTTGGTATTATTATCTACAAAACCTGTTATCAATACAGATGTAGCTAATGTTTCTGAGCCATTTAATAAATTAGGAATTACTTATCCTTTGGAAGATAAACATGTATTGACGAAGTCAGAAGTGACGCAGGTTCAGACAGCCACGAATGCTTATAATACTCAAATAAAGGCTTTAGCAGAGGCTTACGGATTGGCTTTCGTAGATGCTAATGCTAAAATGGTAGAGCTGGGCAAAAACTCTGGAATTCAGTATAATGGAGTGAGCTATTCCACTACATTCGTTACAGGAGGTTCGTTTTCGCTGGATGGCGTACACCTTACAGGAAAAGGATATGCGGTGATTGCTAATGAATTTATCAAAGCTATCAATGCTAAGTATAAATC
This sequence comes from uncultured Flavobacteriaceae bacterium, assembly GCA_963518955.1. Lineage (GTDB taxonomy): Bacteria > Bacteroidota > Bacteroidia > Flavobacteriales > Weeksellaceae > JABCPE02. The sequence goes on from CAUQKI010000003.1 coordinate 127,054, forward strand.
CAACTTACGCCAAGTGAATCCAAATAACTATTCGGGAGTAAAGTTTCCATAACTTTTTTATAAGTTAAATAAAAACCGCTTGATATTTTTCAAGTGGTTTTATTTTTTACTAACTTTGCAACTCTCAAAAAAACTCAAATTAAACAATGGCTTCTCAAATATCTTATTTATTCAGCACTAGAACCAGTAGACAGTTAGCTGAAAAAATCGCCTATCACTATGGGCAGGAACTAGGAAAAATCAATTTTCAAGAGTTTAGTGATGGTGAATTTGAGCCTGTTTTAGACCAATCTGTAAGAGGCGGAAGGGTCTTTTTGATAGGTTCTACATTTCCTCCAGCGGACAATCTTTTAGAGCTTCTCCTTATGATAGATGCGGCTAAAAGAGCTTCTGCAAAGAACATTACGGTGGTTCTTCCGTATTTTGGTCTAGCAAGACAAGACAGGAAAGACAAACCGAGAGCTCCAATAGGTGCAAAATTAGTTGCAAATCTTCTGACAACAGCGGGAGCAACGAGAGTGATGACCATGGACCTGCATGCAGACCAGATTCAAGGTTTTTTTGAAATTCCAGTAGACCATCTTTATGCATCGGCTATTTTTGTGGAGTACATTAACTCTTTGAATTTGGATAATTTGACCATAGCCTCGCCTGATATGGGAGGAGCTAAAAGAGCTAAAAACTATGCAAACCATTTAGGAGCAGAAGTTACAATATGCTACAAAGAAAGAAAAAAAGCGAATGAAATAGCGGAAATGACCCTTATCGGTAATGTGGAAGACAGAAATGTGATTTTGGTGGATGATATGGTGGATACAGCGGGAACACTCTGCAAGGCAGCGGATATCATCATGGAAAGAGGAGCGAAAAGTGTAAGAGCTATCGCTACTCACGGAGTCCTTTCTGGAAAGGCTTATGAGAATATAGAGAAGTCTAAATTGCAGGAAATTATCATCACAGATTCAATTCCTCTTAAAAACAATTTGTCATCTAAAATAAAAGTGCTATCTTGCGCCCCGTTATTTGCAGATGTGATGAATCTTGTTCATAACAAGAAATCCATCAATGACAAGTTTATATTTTAAAATAATTAAATTTTTTATAAAATGAAATCTATTACAATTCAAGGACAGAAAAGAGAAAGCGTGGGTAAAAAATCTACAAAAGCTCTACGCGATGCTGAATTAGTTCCTTGTGTTGTTTATGGAGGTAAAGAACCATTGCATTTCTCTACAGAAGAGAAATCTTTCAAAAACTTGGTTTACACTCCTGAGGCACACACGGTATCTATTGAGGTAGGTGGACAGACTATTCCAGCAGTATTACAAGACATTCAGTTTCACCCAATTACGGATAGAATCCTTCATGTGGATTTCTACCAATTGAGTGCTGACAAACCAGTAGTAATGGAAGTTCCTGTGAAAATTACAGGTCGTGCTAAAGGTGTTGTAGCGGGTGGTGTTCTTAGACAATCATTCAGAAAACTGAAATTAAAAGCAGTTCCTGCTAATTTACCAGATGAAATCGTGGTAGATGTGACTCCGCTTAAAATTGGTAACAAAATTTATGTGGGAGACATCAAAACTGATGCGTACACATTCTTACATCCAGACAATGCTGTAATCGCAGCTGTGAAGATGTCTAGAAATGCGATGAAAAACGCAGGTGCTGCAGGAGCAGACGATGAAGATGATGAATAAAATAATCTTTTCATAAGTTTAAAACAAAAGACTGTCAATTTTTGATGGTCTTTTGTCTTTATTAACATAAATCAATTTTCAATAAAATTAAAACTTATACTTTTGCTTCATAAATTTTAAAATTAAAAATATGAAAATATTAGCATTTGCAGCGAGTAATCATTCCAACTCTATCAATAAGCAGTTGGTTTCCCATATTTCAGGTAAATTTGAAGGGCATGATGTAGAAGTTCTTGATATTAACGATTATGAGATGCCTATTTACAGCATAGACCGAGAGGTAAGCGGCGGTGTTCCTAAACTAGCAGAGGATTTTGCGGCGAAGATAGATGGAGCGGATTTGCTTATTATTTCGTTGGCGGAATATAATGGTTCTTATTCCACGGCTTTCAAAAATATTTTTGACTGGATATCAAGAATTCCAAACAGAAGTGCTTTTGGTGATAAAAAAGTTTTCCTCACTGCTACAGCTCCAGGCCCGAGAGGAGGTCTTACAATCTTGGAAACCGCAAAGGCAAGGTTTCCATACAATGGAGGCGATGTGATAGAAGATTTTTCTCTTCCAAATTTTTCTGAGAATTTTGATGCAGAAAAAGGAATAATCGATGCAGAAAAGAAAAAGGAACTGGAAGCGAAAATAGAAAAAGTAAAACAAGTTCTCATAAATTAAATATTTAAATAGCGGTCTCAAAGGGCTGCTATTTAGATTTTTAAACCGAAATAAATTAAATAAATTTTATTTTTTACTGATAAATTATTACCTTTGTCTGCTCAATTAGTTATTATTATGAAATTTATTGTCACAAGTGGCGAGTTACAAAAAGCTTTAAATACGGTAAGTGGTGTGATATCTAGTTCACAATCCAGACCGATATTGGAGAATTTCCTTTTTGAGTTAGAAAATAATTTGCTTAAAATCACAGCATCAGATGGGGAGACTACTCTTTTGACATCTTTGGCGGTTAAGTCAGAGAGCAATGGTAAAATAGCGGTTCCTGCTAAGATGTTTCAGGATGCGATAAAAACATTTGGTGATCAGCCTCTTACTTTTTTGGTGAAACCAAATGAAAATGGAGGTGGGCTTTTGGAAATTTTAGATGAGAAGGATAATTACTTCATAGCGTTGGACAATGCAGAGGAATATCCTGAATTGGCAGAATTTAGTTCTTCACAAAAAGTTACTATTTCATCAGGAATTCTTGCGGAAGCTCTTTCTAAAACGCTTTTCGCGACAAGTAATGATACGCTTCGTCCTGTGATGACAGGAGTATTTTTCCAGTTTGGAGAAGAGGAGGCTAATTTTGTAGCAACAGATTCTCATAGATTGGTAGTTTATAAAAGAACAGACATTAAAAATAGTGAACCGATGGAGTTCATTATGCCTAAAAAACCACTAAGTATCTTTAAAAATATTCTGACAAGTTCAGATGATGAGGTGGTTATAGAGTTTAATGAAAACATGGCGAAGTTTTCCTTTAAGGAGCATGTATGGATTTGTCGTTTGATAGATGGAAAATATCCTAACTATAATGCAGTAATTCCTAAGGAAAATCCTAATGTGCTGACTATAAATAGAGCGCTTTTATTAAGTTCTATCAAAAGGGCTTCCATTTTTGCCAGCAAATCTACCAGTCAGGTGAGATTTAAGCTGTCTGGAAATATTCTCTATCTTCATGCAGAAGATACAGAGTATGCAAATAAAGCAGAAATGCAGATACCGTGTGACTACTCAGGAGAGGATATCAATATAGGATACAGCTCGAAATTCCTGACAGAAATGATAGCTGTTCTAGATTCAGAGGATATTATCATGAGAATGTCCCAAGCGAATAGACCAGGGATTGTAGAACCAGCAGACGGACTGGATGAGGAAGAGCAAATACTCATGCTGTCAATGCCAGTAATAGGTTTAAATTAACAAAATGAAAATAAACGAGATGTAGAGTAAAAGACCTTTGCATCTCCTTTTTTAATATTTATATTTCAATGAAGATTTCGAATAATTGGCTTAAAGATTACATTAGTACAGATTTAAATTCAGAAAAAACAGGAACCTACCTCACAGATATAGGTTTGGAAGTAGAGGGAATAGATAAATTTGAAACTATCAAGGGAAGTTTGGAAGGCATCATTGTAGGTAAGGTTTTAACTTGTGAAAAACATCCAAACGCTGATAAACTAAGCAAAACTACTGTAGATGTAGGAAATGCTACAATTCTAAATATTGTCTGCGGCGCTCCTAATGTAGCTGCAGGACAGATAGTTGCGGTGGCTGTGGTAGGGACAACTTTGTTTGATAAGAATGGAGGTTCTTTTACTATTAACAGAACTAAAATCCGAGGTGAGGTTTCGGAAGGGATGATTTGTGCGGAAGATGAGATAGACTTGGGCAACAGCCATGATGGAATTATGGTTTTGGATGAAACTTATGAAGTAGGAAAACCTCTGGCAGATTATTTTGGTATTCAGCAAGATGAAGTTTATGAAATAGGACTGACACCTAACAGAACCGATGCGATTTCGCACTATGGTGTAGCGAGAGATTTACACGCGTTTTTGACTTGTAATGGAATTGATTCTAAGCTAGTTAAAATGGAAACTTACGCCGCTGAATCAGAAGGAGAACATAATTTTTCTGTTGAAGTAGAAAATAATGATTTGGCGCCGAGATACATTGGTGCTGTTTTGAAAAATATAAAAGTAGAAGAATCGCCAGAATGGCTGAAAAACAGGCTGAAAGCGATAGGTCTTTCACCCATAAATAATGTGGTGGATGTTACCAATTATATTCTTCATGCTTATGGACAGCCGCTTCATGCTTTTGATTTAGATAAAATAGGAGGAAATAAAATAACGGTAGGAAACAGCCCAAAAGGAACGAAATTCACCACGCTAGACGGAGTGGAGAGAACACTAAACGGAGAGGAAATCATGATAAAAGATGGAAATCAGAAACCGCTCTGTATCGCTGGGGTTTTTGGCGGACTAGACAGCGGAGTTTCTGAGCAGACACAGTCTATTTTCTTGGAAAGTGCTTACTTTAATCCAGTTGCTGTTCGTAAAGGAGCGAAATTCCACGGACTGAATACCGATGCTTCTTTCCGTTTTGAGAGAGGAGTAGACCCGAATAATACTAAAACTACTATTTCCTTGGCAGTAAAGTTGTTACAGGAATTGACAGGAGCGACATTGGTAGGAGATTATATAGAGCATTACCCTGAAAAAATAAAACCTCATAATGTGATTTTTAGATATTCTAAATTGGATCAAATTTTAGGAATAAAAATCCATAGAGGGAAAGTTAAAGAAATTTTGAAATCTTTGGAAATAGAACCTCTTAACGAAATTGCTGATGGATTGGAGCTTTTGGTGCCGAATTACAGAGCGGATGTTACCAGAGAGATAGATGTGATAGAGGAAATCCTTAGAATTTATGGGTATAATAAGATAGACGCACCACAGAAAATTTCCTTTACGCCAGTGAAATTGAGCTTTGATGACCAAGATGGATTAGAAAACGAGTGGGCAAGGGTGCTTCAGGCGAATGGATTTCATGAAGTGATGAACAATTCCCTTACTTCGGTGGAAGATGAAACGGATGCTGTGAAACTGCTAAATCCATTGAGCAATGATTTGGCGTTTATGAGAAAGTCTTTATTGGAAGGACTTTTGGAGAATGCGGTTTATAATATCAACAGAAAAAATGCGGATATTAAGTTTTTCGAATTAGGAAAAATTTATCATAAAAAGGAAAAATACGAGGAGAGAAAACAGCTGGCGATTTTAGTTTCAGGAAGAAATCATTCTGAAAACTGGCTTCTTCCGAAGGGCATCACAAGTTTTTATCATTTGAAAGCGTATGTTTCTCTTATTTTAAGCAAATTGAATTTTGATATTGTTGAAAAACCATTGCAGGATGGTCGTTTTTCGGATGCAATAGAATTTTCAGTTGAAGGAAAAACCGTTGCAAGACTCGGAAAAGTAAGTCCGAAAATGCTGAAAAAATTCGATATAGAACAAGAAACTTTCTATGCAGAAATAGAACTTGAAGAATGTCAAAATCTTCGTAATACAGAGAATTTACGCTTCAGAGACATTCCTAAATTTAACAAAACTAGAAGGGATTTGGCGCTGTTAGTAGATAAGTCTGTGCTATACACACAACTTTATAATGCTGCTAAAAATAACAAGTCTCCATTCTTGAAGAGCATCAATTTGTTTGATGTGTATGAAGGAAAAAATCTTCCAGAGGATAAGAAATCTTATGCATTGAGTTTTGAACTTTTGAATGAAGAAAAAACGATGGAAGAAAAGGAAATAGCGCAGGTGATGGATTCTTTGGTGAGTGTTTTCAAGAAACAGTTTAATGCGGAACTCCGCTCATAAATACACAAATTATGAAAAAAATAATTTCACTAACAGCTATGCTTATCTTGTCATTATCTTGTTCCAATGCATCTGTTGCAGGGAAAAAAGAGAGTGTACAACTGAATAATACAAGTTGGGTTTTAGAGGAAAATACTAAGACAAACTCTGGAATTACTCTAGAAATTGCAAAGGGTAGAGTGTCAGGTTTTTCTGGATGTAATAATTATTTTTCGGAATTAACCACAAATTCGAAAGATACTTTCCAAGTAAAAAGTATAGGAGCGACACGAAAACTTTGTGATAATATCTCCGTGGAGGAAGATTATCTAAATTTGCTTGAAAAAGTGAACAAATATGTAATCAGCGAAACCTCTTTGGAGTTGTATAAAGACAATGTTTTGTTATTGAAATTTAAAAGAAAGTAACTTTTTTGATAGATAATTTTGTTGTTTTAGAAAAAAAAAGTACTTTTGCAAACCCATTATGGATAAATATAGAAACTATAACATCAGTTTTTCTGGTCTAAAGCAAGGAAAACATGAGTTTGAGTTTTGTGTTGATCAGCAGTTCTTTGATTTATTTGAGGCTGAAGAAGAATTTGAAAATGCCAAAATAGTCAGTAAAGTTTTACTTGAAAAACATTCTACTTTTTTGGATTTTGTAATTTATGTTTCTGGAACAGTGGATTTGACTTGTGATATCAGCAATGAAAAATTCCAGTATCCGATAAACAATGAAATAAAATTCTTAGTAAAGTTTGGAGAAGAATATGATGATAGTAATGAAGAGATAATTACAATTCCTCATCATTATAGTGAGTTTAATATTGCTCAGTTTATCTATGAAGCAGTGGTTCTTGCTATTCCTATGAAGAAAGTATCTCCTGCTGCATTAGAAAATGAAGAATTCCAAGACTTGCTGGATAAATTCAGTCCTAAAATAAATGAAGAAAAAGCCGATGATGAAGACATAGATCCAAGATGGAAAGCATTGAATAAGTTGAGAAAATAAAAGTTAATATAAAAAGCTAAAAATTATTAGAAATGGCACATCCTAAAAGAAGACAGTCATCTACAAGAAGAGATAAAAGAAGAACTCACTACAAAGCAGTAGTTCCTCAATTAGCAAAAGATGCTACAACAGGTGAATTACACCTATATCACAGAGCTCACTGGCATGAAGGAAAACTTTACTACAGAGGTAAAGTAGTTCTTGAAAAAGAAGTAGAATCTGCAGAATAACGATAGATTTTTGGTAAAATCTCCAAAAATCACGGTAGAAATATAGAACCATTCTTTTTTACAAAAGTGAATGGTTTTTTGTGTTTATTTACTATATTTGAATAATAAAATTATTTTTTATGGATATTAAAGACTTACAAAACCTTATTAAATTTGTTTCAAAGGCTGATGTAGCTGGAGTAAAATACAAAACTAAGGATTTTGAAATCAATATTACGAATCATACATTTGGTACGGTGGTTACGACTCCACAGATGACACAGGTTCAGCCAGTGGTAAATGCAGCTCCTGTTGCACAGCCAGAGCAGGAATCTTCTGCAAATTCAGCAGAGTCTGCAGAAAATGGTAAATATATTACAATAAAATCTCCTATCATTGGTACTTTTTACAGAAAACCAGCTCCAGACAAAGAACCTTTCGTGAGTGTAGGAAGCGAAATCACAGAAGGAACGGTTATTTGTGTGGTGGAAGCCATGAAATTATTCAATCAGATAGAGTCTGAAGTGAGTGGAAAAATCGTGAAAATTTTGGTGGATGATGCTACTCCTGTAGAGTACGACCAGCCATTATTCTTAGTAGATCCATCATAAATTACTCTATTCATTGTAATTGATAAACAGAAAAATAATGTTTAAAAAGATATTAATTGCCAATCGTGGAGAGATTGCGATGAGAATTCTCAGAACTTGTAAAGAGATGGGAATCAAAACAGTAGCAGTCTACTCAATCGCGGATAAAGACAGTCTGCATGTAAGATTTGCGGATGAAGCGGTATGTATAGGTCCTGCGGCGAGTAAGGATTCTTATCTGAAAATTCCTAACATCATTGCAGCTGCAGAAATTACGAATGCAGACGCCATTCACCCTGGTTATGGATTTTTGGCTGAAAATGCTAATTTTTCTAGAATTTGTCAGAAAAATGGAATAAAATTCATAGGAGCTACGCCAGAGCAAATAGAAAAAATGGGAGACAAAGCCACTGCAAAAGCAACAATGAAGGCGGCTGGAATTCCTTGTGTTCCTGGGTCTGACGGACTTGTAGAATCTTTGGAAGAAGCTGAAAAAATTGCTGAAAAAATTGGCTATCCTGTAATGATAAAAGCTACCGCAGGTGGTGGTGGTAAGGGAATGCGTGCCATCTGGAGCAAAGAAGAGCTTAGAGAAAGCTGGGATTCTACTATTCAAGAGGCTTTAGCGGCTTTTGGGAATGGTGGAATGTACATGGAAAAACTGATAGAAGAGCCAAGACACATAGAATTCCAGATTGCTGGAGATAGATATGGAAAAGCTTGTCATTTATCGGAAAGAGACTGCTCTATCCAGAGAAGAAATCAAAAATTGATAGAAGAAACGCCGTCTCCTTTTATGACGGAAGAACTTCGTGAAAAGATGGGAAATGCCGCAGTGAAAGCTGCTGAATATATTGGATATGAAGGAGTTGGGACAATAGAATTTTTGGTTGATAAACACAGAAACTTCTATTTTATGGAGATGAATACTCGTATTCAGGTGGAACATCCTATTACAGAGCAGGTTATAGATTATGACCTTATCCGTGAGCAGATTTTATTAGCAGCAGGAGAAAGAATTCTTGGAAAGAATTATTATCCAAAATTGCACTCTATAGAATGTAGAATTAACGCGGAAGACCCATATTCTGATTTCAGACCTGCACCTGGGAAAATCACTCAGCTTAATATCCCTGGCGGACATGGTGTGAGAGTGGATACGCATGTGTATGCTGGTTATACAATTCCACCAAACTATGACTCTATGATTGCTAAGCTCATCATCACTGCACAAACTAGAGAGGAGGCTATTGCTAAAATGAAAAGGTCTTTGGAGGAGTTTTATATAGAAGGAGTGAAAACTACTATTCCTTTCCACAGACAGTTGATGGATAATCCTGATTTCCTTGCTGGAAATTACACAACTAAGTTCATGGAGACTTTTGTGATGGATAAAGATTATGAATTTCATTAATGATTAAAAAGAAACACTACTAAATTTTTAGTAGTGTTTTTTATTTTTTGCATTACTTACTTTACGCCTATTTTTCCAAGTAAAATAAAGAGTATGGCGATTACTAAATAGGACAATCCATTAGGAGAAGAAAGTGTCCCTGCTAAAACCACACATGTCCCTATCAGAGCAAAAAACAGCATGGTGTATTTCAGCGGTTTATTTTTTAGTAAATGTTCTCTAAACAATTTAAAAAGTCCTAAATACAAACAAAAATTAACCACATAAATGAACAGAATAGGAATGGCTGATATGTCGTAATTCAGTTCTTTTAGGAATGGATTGGTATTAGATAAATAAAAAATAAAAAGATAAATGGTCATCAGCCCAAAGCCTACTAAAGCACTATTTACGGGCATTCCAGTTCTTTTGCTGATACTTCCCAGATTTAGGAATTTTTTAGAATATTCCAAATTGTAGAATTGGTAAGGAGCACGGGTATTTGCGAGAACAAGCCCATTGCAAGTTCCTAATACAGAAACGATTATGAATAGCTGTATGGCTATCGCTCCTGCTTCGGAGGAAATTTTTCTTGAAAATTCTATGATGTAGGTGTCGCTCAGCTGCCGTATTTCATCACTACTCATTTTGGAGACAATTCCTAAATAATAAAAAACATAAACCACCAAGACAATCAAAGTTCCTGATATTAAGGCTTTTGGGAGGTTTTTCTGTGAGTCTTTGATTTCTCCAGAAATTTGCATCGCGATATACCACCCATCCATAGAAAAGGCGATAGGAATGAAACTTGCTCCCACTAAAAGCCAAAAGTTAGTTTCGTTGGAAGAAATTACTGCTTGATTTTCAGTCTGATTCAGCATTTCTGCATCATTTCCTACAAGGCTTATAATTCCAATAGCCGCAATGAAAATGAGCGGAAATAGCTTTAACACCGCGGTTAATTGTAGAAAAAAACCACTAGATTTTGGTCTGAAAATATTAAGTAATAAAAATATGACTCCATTGCACCAGCCTATTAATGAATAGTGCAGGAAATTGGGCTCAAAATGGATAAACTCCACAAGGAAATGAGAGATGTAAATCCCTGATACCGTGAGCAGAACTCCCGCCAGCAAAGGCAAAAACATAATAAAATAAACCCAGCCCACATAAGCTGCGGCTCTTTTCCCATAGCGAAATTCCACATAATGTAGGATACCGCCTTCTTTCGGAGAGAAAATGGCGTAATTGGCCATAGATGCAGCTGAAAAAACCACACTGATTCCCACGATGATAAAGCCCATCACACCTGCATAAACATTGCCATTGGTAGAGGCTAAAACATCATCTACTTTGAAGAAAATACCAGAACCTACCATCTGTCCGACCACCATGGATACCGCCATGAACAGCCCGTATCTTACTTCTAATTTCTGTCCCATTGTTTGATTTTAGTCGTTTAGGACAACAAATATAACTTTTTCGCATCGAAAATATTTATTTTAGGGCTAAATATTTTAAAATTCATAAATATTATTAACTTTGTGAAAACTATGATTTGATGCTTGTATCCAAGGAAAAAGTTAGTGGACTTATTATCACTCACAATGAGGAAAAAAACATTCGTGAAGTATTGGAATGCTTTGATTTTTGTGATGAAATCATTATAGTGGATTCTTTCAGCACGGACAAAACTTTAGAAATTGCTGAAACTTTCCCGAATGTGAAAATCATTCAAAATAAATTTGAAAACTTTACAAAACAGCGAAATTTGGCTTTGGATAATGCCAAAAATGACTGGGTTTTGTTTCTGGATGGAGATGAGAGAATCACGCCGGAGCTGAAAGCGGAAATCATAGAAACTCTAAATTCTGAAAACAAAAAGGATGCTTATTATTTTTATCGTAAATTCTTTTTTGAAGGAAAACCTATCAACTATTCGGGAACTCAGAATGATAAGAATTTCAGGCTTTTTAGAAAATCTAAAACAAGATACATTACTGAGAAAAAAGTACACGAAACCCTTGATATAAAGGAAAATATCGGTTCTCTGAAAAACAAACTTCTTCACTATTCTGTGGCAGATAAAGAATCTTACCGCAAGAAAATGATTCACTACGGAGAGCTGAAAGGGAAGGAGCTTTTTGAGAAAGGAAAAAAATATAGTTTTTTCACACAGATGGCAAAAACGGTCTTTAAATTCTTTAAATCTTATATTCTAAAATTAGGAATTTTAGATGGGAAAGACGGTTTTGAATTGTGTAAATTACAGACGCTCAGCGTTTATGAAACTTATGAATCCCTAAAAAGAGAAGAAGGAAAATGAAAATTTGCGTTATCAGTTTTGATTTTTGGGGCTATGATGCCCATATCGTAGAGACCTTGAAGGAAAAGGGAATAGAGGCGAACCACATCAAGATAGGGGCGGTTTCTTATGAGAATTTCGGGGAGAGATTGACCAATCTTTTTTCTAAAGTATTTTTGGGCAAAAACCTAAAATACCAAAAGAGACAAAAGTTCGTGATAGAGCAGCTGGATAAGCTGGGGCATCAAGACCAGATTTTGGTTTTAAATGCCGATACTTTTGACCATTCTATACTGGAATACATGAAAAAATGCACCGATAGGTTCATTACATTTTTGTACGATAATTTGGACAGATGCCCAGTGCAGGATAAGCTGCATTTTTTTGATAAAATCTATTCTTTTGATGACAAAGACATTGAAAAACATGGATTTGAAAGATTGACAAATTATAATTATCTGCCATTTTTGTCACAAGAAAAACAAAACCCAAGTGAAGACGCACTTTACATAACATCATACGACAAAAAAAGAATAAAACAGCTGGATGTTCTTTCACAGAAGTTTGAGGAGCTGAGATTAAAATTTGACCTGTATGTTATCGGGAAGAAAAGTTGGAAAAACCAGCTAATGAAGCCTTTTTCGAAGAATAAAATAGTTTTCACCAGAAAGAGAATAAATCACGAAAACCTGCCGGAGTTTTATAAAAGGACAAAAGTTATTTTAGACCTGATGAGAGAAAACCAGTATGGGCTGAGTTTCCGTGTGTTTGAAGCGATGGCATTGGAGAAAAAAATAATTACGGACAATGAAAAAATAAAAAATTATGATTTCTACAATCCCAATAATATTTTGGTCTTAAATAAAGATTTTAGTAATATTACAAAAGAATTTTTTGAAACGCCGTACCAGTCACTGCCAGAGGAAATTCATAAAAAATATACTCTGGAAAAATGGGTAGAGCGAGTTTTTAATTTAAAATAAAATTTATGGGAATCTGGAGAGAACTTAAATATAGTTTAAGAAGAATTAAAAGAATAAAAAAACTTGAGCAGCAATACCAAAATGTAGAAGCTATCAATGATTCTTATAAAGATGAAAAAATATCTTTTCCATACTACGAAAATCCGTTAGTAAGTATCATTATTCCGTATTTTAACCAAGGAATCTATACTTGGAATTGTCTTTATTCTATTTGGAAAAATCTCCCTAAAACGAGTTTTGAAATAGTCTTAGTAAATGATAAAAGTACAGAAAATCCTGATTTTTCTTCAGTAGAAAACATTAGAATTATTAACAATAAAGAAAATTTAGGTTTTCTAAAAAGCGTAAATAATGCTATTAGCCAAGCAAAGGGAGAGTATGTTTATCTCCTAAACAATGACACGATAGTAAGAAATGGTTTTTTAGATGAGCTTCTTTTTGTTTTTGATAATTTCCCAAATGTAGGCGCGGTGGGCTCTATGCTTCTTAATGCTGATGGCAGCTTACAAGAGGCTGGCTCTGTGTTTATGAAAGATTGTAGAATTTCGCAAGTTGTAGGAAAGAAAAAATCTTATTATCCAGAGTTTAATTATATTTACAAAGTTGATTATTGTTCAGGGTGCAGTCTTTTACTAAAAAAATACGATGACAATGGAAATTTAAACTTATTTGATGAACAGTTTGCGCCTGCTTATTTTGAAGAAACAGACTTATGTTTTAGGCTAAAATATATACAAGGGAAAGATATTTACTATACTCCTTTCTCTAAAATCGTACATTTTAATGGTGTTTCTTATAATTCGGATATTTCTTTATCTGCAAGGAAACAAGAACTTTTTGATAAAAATCTAAAATTATTCAAAAAGAAATGGAAGAAAGAAATAGATGCCATAAAGGCTGAAAAAACTCAATCTCGAATCCTTGAACTCCACCAAAATAAAAGCATTGTTTTTTATAATGGAATGGTTCCTGAATATGATAAAAATTCAGGTGAGTTGAGGCTGACAGAAATTATAAAAGCCTATAAACGAAAAGGATATTTCGTAGCCATTGTTACTAAAAAAAATAAAATAGACTTTTCGTATAATGAATATTTTCAGCGACTTGGTGTGTGTGTTTATTATGAACACAAAATTTATGATGATCGTTTGAGTTTTCTCAAGAGGTTACGCCTTAGAAAACCTATAAGCTGGTTCTATGCTGTTAAAATTTTCATTGACAATTACAAGCTTGCCCGAAAAGCAAATTCTGGCACAGTCCTTGTCTATGATATGGTAGATATTCATCATTTGAGGTATCAGCGGGCTATACAGCTGGAGCCTAAGAGATTTTCTAATAAAAAGAATTTTTACAAACTTTTATATTTAGAAAAGAAAGCTTCCCAAAAAGCAGATTTGGTGGTTACTGTTTCAGAAGATGAGGAAAAATATATGCAGAAATTTGCTAATGAAAACAAACTGCTTACTATTTCAAACATTCATTACCCTAAAAAGACAATAGAAGAAGTTCCATCTTTTTATGAAAGAGAAAATATTCTTTTTGTGGGTTCTATCCATCCACCGAATGTGGATGCTGTTGAGTTTTTAATCAATGAAATAATGCCTATTGTTTGGGCTAAAAATAATTCTATTGGAGTAAACATCATAGGTAATGTAAACGAAGTAATGAAAGAAATCGTCCACCCTAATGTGAAATTTCTCGGATATGTTCCTGATATGGAAGAGTTTCTTCTAAAAAATAAAATAATGGTAGCTCCTCTTCGCTATGGAGCAGGCGTAAAAGGTAAAATAGGACAAGCTTTTGAATATTTCTTGCCAGTGGTAACTACCCCCATCGGAGCAGAAGGAATGAAATTAGAAAATCATAAAAATGCTATCATTGCTGAAAATAAGGAAGATTTTGCTGAAGCAATATTAAATCTTTATTCCAATGAAGATTTATGGAAAACCCTCCAAAACAATTCCGAAGACAGCCTCTTTCCTTTTTCAAAAGAAAATTTAGAAAATAAAATTGACTTAATAGAAAAAAATCTATTATAATGAACGAAATAATAAAAGTAGGATACTTGTTATCTTATGATTATCAATATATTTTTAATTCCCTGAAATTAGTTTATGATTTTGCTGATAAAATAGTTCTCTGCTATGATAAGGATGGCAAAACATGGGCTGGGAATAATGTGAGTATTCCGCATTCTTTTTTTGAGGAGATTAAGAAAATAGATATTAAAAACAAGATAAGTTTTTATGCTGATTCTTTCTATATAGAGAATGTTTCTCCTATTGATTTAGATACAAGACAAAGGAATATGCTTGCTGAAAAACTAGGAAAAGGGGGCTGGCATATTCAGATAGATAGTGATGAATACCCTGTTGATTTTAAAGAACTTACATCTTTCCTAAGAAAACATAAGTATTTATTGAAAAATCCTGAGAAAACACCAGTTAATTTCTTTGTGAAATTCATCACTCTATTTAAACAAACAGAGAAAGGTTTTTTTGTGATTTCTCCATATACAGAACCTTGTTTTCTGATTACCAACCAACCAAATTACAAAAATGCTCGTTTCCCGAAAAATGATTCTCATATTATTTTAGACTCCTATATTATTCATCAATCTTGGGCGAGAGATGAAGAAGAAATTTTAAAGAAAATCACTAATTGGGGGCATAAAAATGATTTTGATACTAAAAAATTCTTTGATTTTTGGAAAAATCTAAATGAGGATAATTATGCCTTGCTCCAAAACTTTCACCCACTTTATCCCACAGATTGGAAAAGTGTAAAATTCATTAAGGCAAAAAATATAGAAGAAACGATAGATTTTTTCAGAACATCTAAAGAATTTGCAGATAAAAAAATAACTCTCCCTCTCAAATGGAAAAGAAGAGTGAAATTGTATCTAAAATCTTTATTCTGAAAAAAACTTATGAATTAATAAACACTTCTTCAAATTTTTTCATTACAGAAGTAGGATTGAAAACCTTTGAATAGCAGTCCCAGTCTGTATATTTATTTGGCTGAAAATTAGAAAGGATATTTTCTAAATCATTCTGATTATGGTATAAAATAGCTTTTTCTTTCAAAATATCTATGTGAGATTTTTCATCAGAAAGCGCCCAAGTGATGATAGGTTTATTTTTTATGGAAAACTCCCCGACAGCCATACCAAAACTTTCTCCTTGTCTTCTAGCGTGTAGGAAAGCATCTGAAGTATTGATGAATTTTACTTTCCTGTCTATATCCAAAGTAGGAGGTAAAAAGATAATATTTCTATATGGTCTGAAAATATTTCGCTTTACAAAACAATCTGTTCCCATGAATAAGAAATAAATATTTTTGTTCTTACGAGCAACCTTTTTTACTGCTTTATGAACAAAATCAATATCAAAAGTTTCTCTTCCACCATATCGAGCAAATACAATAGCATCTTTTGGTATCCCAAGATCCTTTCTTAAATCACCTTTTATATCAGGTAAATTCACAATATGCGGAACAAAGGGAATTTGTCCATTACTCATAGTCTTAGACAGCCACTCTGATACATAGGCATACACATTTCCGTAAGGTTCATTATATTTAAAAACAGCATGAATGGCTGTTTTTATGATATCAACAGGAACATCATACTCTCTTTCTCCAGATTTTATAGCATAAAATAAATCTGCCTGCGAAGCTTCTAATATTTTATTTCTTTCATTATTATCTGTGTAGGAATAAACTTTAAATTTATTTGAAAACTTATCAATGGCTTCTTGTACATTGTTTGGGCTGTTTTTAGGAAACATAATGATAGATTCATTCCCAAGAATTTCCTCATTGTATGTTGCGTAATCAAATAAGGCATTGGATGTTCCTCTATAACAAAGCTGATTTTCGTGGAAAATTATTTTCATGATTTTTATTTAACTTCCTCTTGCGTAGTCATCTTCTAATCTGATGATGTCATCCTCCCCGAAATAAGTTCCCGTCTGAACTTCTATGAAAACTAAAAGCTCTGAGCTTCTGTTTTCTATTCTGTGTTTTGCTCCTAGTGGGATGAAGATGCTTTCTCCGTATTTTACTACATGCTCCACTCCATCTAATACAACCACAGCCTCGCCCTGAACTACTGTCCAAAACTCTTGTCTATGGTGGTGATATTGATAAGACAAACGATGTCCTGCATTCACTTCTATTCTTTTCAGTTTGTAGCTTTCCTCATCCTCAAGGACATAATATTTACCCCAAGGCCTTTCCCCAATTTCCAGCATATTTCTAAATATTTATTGTTAATGTAATTATTTTCTCGCCAAATTTAATAAATTTTTATTCTTTTAGGAGCCAATTTTTAACAACATTATTTAAAAAGGAGAAAAAATTAAATAATTTTTTTCAGTTGTAATTCTGTAAAATACCATTTTTATTCTTTATATCGTAATAATATTATTCTATTTCTTAAAGAATTTCTTCTCCCATCATTTGTTCATAATGAGATTTTCCAATAACCTTAAATATATCTTCGAATATATCATAAAGAATCTGAGGTTGTTCATTGGTAATCCTATGATAATAAGTAGTATCTAAAAATACTTTATGACTTTCTTCATTTATAATAGATATAAATGCCGATTTTATGTAATAAGAGGAAGAACTTTTATCTTCATTAGATATAATTTGCCAAGGTTCAGCTCCTATTCCTACAAAATTAATGTATGTCTCTAAAATGCGTCTCATTGTATTTGAAATCATAATATTATTTGTAGATGAATTTATATTTTTCTTAGATTCTTTTAATGTATTCCATAATAAGGAATAATCATCTTCTATAACTTTATTGTATTCACCTTTTATTTGAGTGATATTATTAATTTTGATTATATTATAATGAAAATAATCAGTACAGATTAATCTACGACTGAATGATACCTCTTTATAAAAATAAAAGTTATGTGTAAACAAAAAAACTTGTGAAATATTTTGATTTGCAAACTCACTTTTTTCTGATTTAGGTTCCTCAGCTCTTCGTTTTATTAATTCTCTAATTAATGTAGAAACAACAAATAAAGATTGACTATCTAAACTTGAAACAGGATCATCTATCACTATTATTTTATTTTTATTAGTGTTATTATCTAAATCATCAGTTCCTAAACAAAGTTGATAAAAGTATAAAAATGAAATGAAGTGTTTTTCTCCTTCACTTAACGTATTGAAAACAATATCTCCATTTTGAATATTGTTTCTTTTTAAATAGTATCGGGATATATTGTTTACTTTCTCTTTCTCTTCTATTTCAAACCCTGTAAATCCTGAGTTTCTAAGTATTTCATTAATATTATTAACGGCTTCTTTCGTATCAATAGTCTGTTCTCTTAATATGCTTATATCTTCTTTTATTGAATCAATTTTTTTCTTATATCCATCTTCTAATTCTGTTGCAAGTTCTGTGATTTTATTTATTTTGATTATTTTTTCATTGTAATCATTCAGAATATCTCGGCAATTATCAGCCATAAAAAGCCATATATTATTTATCAAATTCTCTCTATTTGATTCAAGACTATTAAAGGTATCATTATTTTCTTCTATCCTTGAAGAAATAGAAGATAACGAAGCCTCTTCAGAAGTAATAGACTCTATTGTTTTCTTTTCGTTCGCACTATCAATTTTAGATTCTATAATTTGATAGTTTCTAGAAAATAGAGAATTTAATTTAATAATTAAATTAGAAACAATATTGTCAGAATTAAATTCAGATTGAATTGAATGCAAATCCGATAAAAGAAGAGAGGTTTCTTCTTTATATGATTTGTACAAATCTTGTATCTCTGTTATTTTATTTTTATAATTATCATCAAATAAATCATTGAATTGTTTTATCAATTCTTCATTAATGGTCTCTTGTTGGCAAAATGGACAAATATTTCCTGTTTTTTCTAATAAATCTATACCTTGTTGTATCCAAGTTCTTGAGTCTAATTTTTTTATTAAATCAGCAATAGGCACATCTTCTTTTCCTATAATTATTTCTTCTAATAATTGATTTAATTTACTTTCAATTTCTTTTATTTTGTCATATAGATTTACATTAATCTGAGAACTCACTAATTTGATCTCTTTTTCATAAAGTAAATCATATTCCTCTTTTATTTTGTCTATAGATAATACATTAAATGATTGAGATAATTTTTGTTGAATCTCTCTTAAATGATTTCCTTTATTTCTTGTGTGAGCAAGATTAATTTTAACAAATGTTGAAAAAGTCTTTCTTTCATCCCAAGATTCTTCTATCAACTCATTATATTTATCAGTTCTATATTTTTCTATCTTTTCTTTTTTATCAATATATTTATCTATAAGTCGTTCATACAAAGATTTTTCCTCTTCTTTATCTCTGATTTGTTTATCAATAGTAGTATTTCTTTGATTCAATGAAAATATACCTTTTAATTCAGAATTCCGTTTAAAATTTTCTTCTATAAACTCCTCATTAAAGGTCATAATATGATCTTGACTATCGTCAAAACCTATATTTGTACATTGATTAAATGATTCATCTTTGGAAATAAGACTATTCAAATATTTTGCAATAGTAGATTTTCCAGAACCATTTAAACCAAAAAAGAAATTTACTTTTTTTAAATTTGGTATTGTAATATTGTTATAAGTAGCAATACCATTCATTGTAATTGATGAAATCATATTATAAAAATACTTTATTTTTGTTTTTCAACTTTTTTCTTCTAATCAAAAAAACTTTAACAAAGGTCATACTCAAGATAAGATTAGAAAAACTCTTATTAAAGTTAAAAATGGTTCTATTCTTTGTATATATTTTCCTCTCAATTCCTGAATATTTTTGTTGTAAAACAATTCTATATTTAAAAGTCTCTCTTTATTCTATTTAATTCACAGAGTAACTCGTTCCTTCTTTTCCGTCTTTTAGCTGAATGCCGATTGCGGATAATTCATCTCGGATTTTGCCCAAAAGTACCCAATTACCAAATTTAATAAAATTTCTTCTAAAAAGGTATACCGATTTTTCTGCCCTTATAAATTCCTTTTTCTATTTGCCAACAGACCATGTAAGCACCAGCGCCATCACTATTAGTAGCTACTATATAGTAGCTGTCAAGTTCTTTATCGTAATAAATGGAGTTGTTTTCTGTATAGAAAGTAGGTTCATATAGGTCATCGTAAGCGCTTTTAGGGAGGGAAACATGTTTCCCATCGATGTATATTTGGATATTTTTATATTCCTCTCTTGGCATTTCGCCATCTGTTCCCCAAAAAGGTTTTCCATCTATCTTTTCTATGAAATGATGGGATTCTTTATAATAAACAAAAGAATGTTTGCTCTTATCAAACTTTTGTGAAGTAAGAGTGACCTTGATATTTTTCCCTGAAAAGTGAATAGCATTTTTCTTTTTGATGCCTTTGGCAACTTTGGGTAATTTTTCTAACCATTTGACCCTGTCATTATAGATGTATCCCTCATTATCAGCATAAATCCAATTGCCGTCTTCTGATTTATTGTAATTAAAAGCAAAAATAAGCGTATTATTATCAAGTTTTTTTATCACTTTGCTGTGTATATTTGCTTCTTTTCGCGCATTTACATAGCCGTCTTTGTCATTGATTACAGCAAAGAAATAGTTTTCATTTGCTTGAGCAAAAGTGTAGCTGCTTATCAGTAAAAATAAAAGTAATGATTTCATAAAAGTTTAAATATCAAGTTCTTTTTCATCTATATTTAGCAGTTTATACCACGCTTGAGCATTCTCACAGGTGGGGTCTATGCCTTTGCCTTTGGTATAAAAAGGCTCCCATTGCCAGTCCTCTCCTCCAGTACAACCCACAGCAGCGTAGTTCATTAGGAATTCCTTAAAGTTATCGGCTATATAAAGCCCGTGATTCTCACTACCATCGTGGCTCACATACACAACCTTACCATAATTCTCTGGTTCTAACTCAATAGCAATATAATCGCCGTTAACTACTCTTTGAAAACACATTTTGTTGTTCCATACACGGCTATATTCCTCACTTTTAGAAGGACAAACATCTTTTACCCAACCTTTTCGGGATCTTTCATTATCTAAAAGTAAATCTAATCCAAAAAGTAACTCTCCTGAAGAAATATTATCTAATTCCTCAGGTAAAAAATCTTCGTCCTCTTCAGTAAAATCATCGATATACCACCAAAACTCCAAATGGGCGGTGTTTTCCAAGAGTACTTCTCGGAAATGTGGAGGCAATGTATAGCCTAATTTTGCCTCTACGGCTTTGATTTCTTCCTCTGTAGCAGGTTTTTCTATCGTAAGAGGTTCTACCTCGCCACCAAGGTCTTCTATCTTTTCTAAAAATAGGTTCAAACGCTTCTTTAAAAGTTCAAAATTAAAGGGTGTTGTCATAATGCTATTTATTTTATAAAATTTATTTAGTTTGAGGGATATATTTTAGGATTTTTAATGGCTTCTATTAGTAAAACAGCCTTTTCTGCTACTGCTTTATCCTCAGAGGCAGCGAGGTTTTCTAAAAAAGAAATATTAGCTTCAAATAATTCCAAAACAGCCGTATGGTAATAGTATCTGTCTAGTGATTTTACAACTTTTAGGAATTCATCATCCATTACACCATCAAAATCAGGGTCAAATAGTTTTTCTTTGAATGCTTCATATTTAGCAGTTTTTCCTTTGGTGGCTTTAAATTCTTTGGCTTGTGGAGACTGAGAGCTGTAATTAGCCGCTTCGAAAAGTGTATGCATGTCGTTCAGTAACAAGACTTTATCAGCTTTGTTTTCTGTTAATAAAGCAAAATAAAGTTTAAGCCCCCAAGGAGAAAGTTTTACGAGCCAAGCCTGTGATTCCAAGCTATTGATGAGGTTGTAATAATCCTTTTTGGTAGCCGTTCCATCAAGGATTTTTAGGACGCTTTGCTTCACTATATTGGCATTGGTTTCGTAAGGCGTACCGAATCTTCGCCAAGGAAAATTCTCAATAAACAGCTGTAAATTCATTTTTTAAAATTATTAACTATCAAAACTAATAATACTTTACAAATTTCTTATCCTGCAAAGCGGCGAGTTGCTCATTTATAAGGGCGTCCATACGCATTTGTAGTTCTTCCCTGCTGTTATAGGTGGGTTTTGACATCCAGCTCGGAAAATCAAGTATTTTATAATCCACTTCTTCATTGATGAGTTTTACAGCAGAAGCACTGGCAATAATTGCTATATGAATCCAAAGTTGATAAGAGGCAGGATATTCATCTA
>CAUQKI010000004.1:0-128275 GCA_963518955.1 uncultured Flavobacteriaceae bacterium
TTCTGGCTCCTCAATAATCAATGCTTGAATTTTTGACAACTCTTCTGAAGAAGGGGTTTTATCCCATGTCAGAAATTTAATATTTTCAAACCTGTCATAGTCATCTTGTAAAGTCTCAAGCTCATCATCATCTGCCGCTAAGATATAAGTGGTCAGATGTGGCTTTATCCACTGACTTAATTCAATATTTTTAAAAATAAACTTACTCATATTTTAAAACAATTCTTTTGGGATTTTACAGACTGGGATAGGGTTTATTTTGTGCTGGGTAGCCCTATTTAGGCGGTCGTATACCATAAAAACTTCTTTTTCTCTGCCAGAGAAATCCTCTGCGGAGTGGTCTTGGTGAACGCCCATAGCCCATTCCAGCTCTGGGTAGGTGGCGCCTATCTGCTGTTCATCGGTTCGTTCGGTGTCCCATAGCCCATCGGTGGGAGCTGCTTTTTGGATGCTTTCAGGGATGTTCAGCTCTTTGGCTAGTTCATAGACTTGGGTTTTGGTTAAATCTCCAATCGGTGAAATATCCACACCGCCATCTCCGTATTTTGTGAAAAAACCGATGCCGAAATCTTCTATTTTATTGCCTGTTCCTGTGACCAAAAGATTATGAATCTGCCCAAAATAGTACAGTGTAAGCATTCTGAGCCGAGAGCGGGAATTCGCTAGGGAAAGCTCTCTATTCTGCGTGGTGGAGCTTTTGCTGATTACATTTTTTTCAAAAATATCAAAGGTTTCCGTCAAATCTATTTCCAGACTTTCCACATTTTCAAAGTTGTTTTTCAGAAAGGAAATCTGCTTCTGCGCCCGCTGCACTTGGTCTTTCTTTTGGCGTATGGGAAGTTCTATGACTAGGGTTTTTAGCCCTGTTTTAGCGGCAAGGGTAGAAACCACCGCTGAGTCTATCCCGCCAGAAATCCCGATAACGAAGCCGTTCATTTTAGCAGTTTCTACATAATTTTTGAGCCAATTTATAATGTGTTCTGTTACTTTTTGTGTCTGCATTTTATATCTAAAAATTTTCTATTTTTGCGAATTAAAAATTGGAGTTAAAGATAAATAAATTTTAAATAAAATGAAAAAATCAAGAAATATTCATTGGGTATTATTTTTGTCATTGTGTTTGGTCGTTTTTTCTTGTAACAAAAACCAAGAAGAACTATGGAAAATAGAAGTTAAAAACACAGAAAAAGTAGAGATTTTTGACATTTCTGGTGAGTTTTTTGACCCAAAAGTTTCTTTAAAGGAATTTAAAGAAAAATATCCAATGTTTCAGGGTTCTATTCCTGATGCGGAGTACGAAATCAGAAGAAAAGACACTGCGGAAATCCGTGTTTATCAGGAGGCGGTAAAGGGAATTGATAAAACAAAACTGAAAAACGAGTTGTCAGAAATGTTTTCACGAGTGAAACATTATTTCCCAGCGTTCAAGACGCCTAAGGTTTATCTTTATTCCTCATTTTTAGACAGAGAAAGTGTGATAGATCCTATCTTTTTCAGAACAGATGAAGGGATGCTTTTCGTGGATATTTCTGCATTTATGGGAGAAAAAAGCAAAAACTACCAAGGGCTGGATGAGTATCATAAAAAAATCATGAATCTAGAGAATTTGGTGCCGAGAATTACAGAAATTGTGGCCGAAACTTTCTTGATTTCTAATCCTCAGGAAAATAAATTTATAGACCAAATCATTTTAGAAGGAAAAATAAAAACGCTTCAAGACGCCTTTCTTCCGAATACTCCAGATTATTTGAAAATGAATTATTCTGAGACTCAGCAGGGATGGGCAGAGGCTAATGAAGCTAATATTTGGAACTATTTTGTGGAAAATAATATGGTGTTTAGCGATGACCCGAAACTATATGAGCGTTTCCTTTCAGTGGCGCCGTTTTCTAAATTCTATACCGAAATAGACCAAAAATCTTCGCCTCGTGTGGGTAGTTTCATCGGCTGGAGAATCTGTAAGGCTTTTTATGCCCAAAAACCAGAAACGAAATTGTCAGATTTCTTAAAGATGAACGCTACGGAAATCTTTAACCAAAGTAATTACAAACCAGAATAATGGAAAAACTGCTGGAAGTCCTAAAACAGGGCGGAGTGATTCTCTATCCCACGGATACCATCTGGGGGCTGGGGTGTGATGCTGCCAATCCCGAAGCCATACAAAAACTGTTTTCCCTGAAAAAAAGAGAACAAGGAAAATCGGCAATTATTCTGGTGGAAAACGAGCAAAGATTACAAAAAATAGTAGAGGTACCAGCCATGGCGTGGGAAATCATAGATTTGAGCGAAAAGCCTGTAACCATCGTTTATGACAACCCAAAAGGGCTTCCCAAAGAACTTTTGGCAGAAGATGGAAGCATAGGAATTCGTTTGGTGAAGGATGATTTTTGTAAGAAACTGATTTCCAAGCTCAATAGTCCCATCGTTTCTACTTCGGCTAATTTCAGTGGAGAAAAAAGTCCGATGAGTTTTTCTGAAATTTCGCAAGAGCTTAAAAACCAAGTAGATGCCATAGCAGAAGAACGCCAAGACCAAAGAGCAGAGTGGGAAGGCTCATCGGTGATTAGGATTTGGGGAGATGGAAGAATAAAAGTCATCCGAGAGTGATAGATTTTAAATAAAAAAATCCTATTTTTGTAGAAATAAAAATTCTATTTTGAAATTAAATAAAATCACTTCAGCTCTTTTTCTGAACCAAAATAATGGAATAGAGTTTTGTGCTGAAAATATACCAGCCGGCCAGCCTTGGGGTTTGTCGGCTTTTTTGTGTCTGAATTTTAACTTTAAATAAAAAAATAAACTATGAATAACACTTACAAATCCGCAGGAGTAGACAAAGAAGAAGGTTATAAAACTGTAGACAAAGTAAAGTCCGCCGTAGCTGAAACTCACAATAAAAATGTATTGAACAATCTTGGAAGTTTTGGGGCGTTTTATGCCATTGGAGAGTATAAAAATCCAGTTTTAGTGAGTGGAACGGATGGCGTGGGAACGAAACTGAAAATCGCTTTGGATACCAAAAAGTACGATTCTATCGGGATAGACTGCTTTGCAATGTGTGCCAATGATATTCTCTGCCATGGCGCGAAACCTTTGTTTTTCTTGGATTATCTGGCTTGTGGAAAATTGGATTCTAATGTGGCATCAGAAATAGTTTTAGGAATGGTAAAAGCCTGCAAAGACAATGAGTGCGCCCTTATCGGCGGTGAAACAGCGGAAATGCCAGGGATGTATCAGGTGGGCGATTATGATGTGGCTGGTTTCTGTGTGGGAATCGTAGAAAGAGACGAAATTATTGATGGTTCAAAAATCAAAAAAGGAGATAAAATCATCGCTATTCCGAGTTCAGGTTTTCATTCCAATGGATTTTCTTTGGTGAGAAAAGTGTTCCCAAATTTTGAGGAAGAATTTGAAGGAAAACCGCTTTATGAAACACTTCTTGAGCCAACAAGACTTTATTATCATCCTATTCATCAGCTTTTGAAGGTGGTGGGCCTTAGCGGAATAGCGCATATCACGGGCGGCGGACTGATAGAGAATGTTCCGAGAATCATTCCGAATGGACTTTGTGCAGCTATTCAAACGGAAAAAATCCGTATTCCGAGCATTATGCTTGAGCTTGAAAAACGAGGAAATGTAGACCGAATGGAGATGTTTGGGACTTTCAATATGGGCGTGGGAATGGTGGTTGTCGTAGATGAAAAGGATGCAGAAAAAGTGCTTTCCACCTTGAAAGATGCTTACGAAATCGGAGAAATTACCGAAAATGAAGAGAAAATCAATTTAATATAAAATTCATTTTCATGGTTTTAGAAAAGGAAATCAAATTCATCTTAACCCTTGATGCTCTGAAAAATGTGCAGCGCAGGAATTTTAACCACGATGACCAAAGGAGGGAAAACTCGGCGGAGCACAGCTGGCAGATTATTGTTTTGGCTCAGATACTTTTTCCTTATGCTAAAAATAAGGAGAAAATAGACCTTCTGCGAGTGATTAAAATGCTGTCCATTCATGATGTGGTGGAGATAGATGCCGGTGATACTTTTATCTTTGATGAAAAAGCAATGGTCGGCAAATATGAGAGAGAACTTGCCTCTGCGGAGAGAATTTTCGGTATCCTTGAAGAGCCGATGAGCAGTGAGTTTCTTGGTCTGTGGAAAGAATTTGAAGCGGAGGAAACGCCTGATGCTGTTTTTGCCTGTGCCATAGACCGAATAATGCCTTTTCTGCTTAATGTGCATTCCTCTGGCAGGAGCTGGACAGAGGCAGGAATTACAGAAAACCAAGCCAGAAAAATCATAGAACACGCTGTGAAACGAGCATCGGATGAACTGGGAGAAGTGTTTGAAATCCTGATAAATAAAGCATTGAATGAAGAAAAACTGAGAAAAAATTAATTTGATACTAATGAAAAATTTTAAAATGAAAAAAATAACTGTTCTTGTTTTAGCATTTTTATTTTTGGGTAATATTCTAAATGCCCAAAAGAAGCCCGTTTCATCAGGAAAAGAACAGCAGAAAGACTCTTCCAAAATAGCTGAAATTGTAGCACCAGTAACTGGGCCTGTTGTGGCTATTGGATATGATTATGATAAGGAGGAAGAGGATTTACAGCCCAAGCTCATCATATCAGAAAAAAGATTAGAAAAAGATACTTCCAGAGCAGGAATAGATGGGCCGTATATCTTTTATTCGGGTTTAGGTCGGTCGGTCGTGAAGAGTATTAAGGAAGAAAATGGCGTTCCTACGCCAGTTTATAAATGGTATGAAGAAAATCAGGAGCTAAAATCCTACATCACGGATAAGGATTTCTTTTCTTTCAAGCTGAAAAAGGAGCTAAAAGAAGAACCTTCGGTTTATTCAATGCCTAAAAAACTGATAGCCATTTCAGATATTGAAGGGAATTTTGAACAATTTAAAGAATTTCTTATCAATAATAAGGTGATGGATAAGAATTACAAATGGACTTTTGGGAAAGGACATCTTGTAACGGTGGGAGATTTTTTTGACAGAGGGCTTTTCGTTACGCAGACTCTTTGGCTGATTTATTCCTTGGAAGAACAGGCGGAAAAAGCAGGTGGAAAGGTGCATTTTGTTCTCGGAAATCATGATTTGATGAACATGAATAAAGATTTGCGCTATGTGCGAAAAAAATATTTTGAAAATGCAAAACTCATGAATGAGGATCCAACTTTCCTTCTTTCTCAGTATGGCACGGAACTCGGTAAGTGGCTTAATACAAAAAACATCGTAGAGAAAATCGGTGATTATATTTTTGTTCATGCAGGTATTTCTAAGGAAGTAAGCGACCTAAATCTTTCCGTGGAGGAGCTGAATGAACACGCTAGAAAATATTATTTCAATAATAAAGAAGGGCAAAAAGGGAAAGATGCCATCGCAAATGTCATCTATATGTATGGGAAAAGTCCTATGTGGTACAGAGGTTATGGGAAGGAAACTACAAAGAAAGAAGATTTGGAGGAAATTCTCAAAAAACTCAATGCAAAGAAATTTGTCATCGGGCATACCCTTAGAAAAGAGGTTACTTACCTAATGGATGGGCGTGTGATAGATATAGATGTACTGCATTCCAAAGGGAAAACCCAAGGGCTGCTCATCAGAAATGGAAAAGAATATGCCGTAGATATCAAAGGGAAAAAATCCAAGATAAAGCACGGTGTAGAGGAGGATAAGGAAGACTAACAAAATCAAAGAAATGAAAAACATCGTAGTTTTGGCTTCTGGCTCAGGAACCAATTTGGAAAGGATATTGGAATGCATCCAAAACGGAGAAATTCCTAACGCAAAAGTAAGCATGGTGGTTGCGGATAGAGACTGCTATGCTTTGGTTCGTGCCGAAAAACACCAGATTCCTCATCATTTGATAAAGAGAGGAAAAGGTTTCTGTGAAAATTTAGAAAAAATCCTTCCGAAGGACACGGATTTGATAGTCTTGGCGGGATTTCTATCTATCATTAGTGAAGATTTTGCAAAAAAATACGCTGGCAAAATTATCAACATTCATCCTTCGCTTCTGCCCAAATTCGGCGGAAAGGGAATGTGGGGAATGCATGTCCATACGGCTGTGATAGATGCTGGAGAAAAGGAAAGTGGTGCCACGGTGCATTTCGTGACGGCTGGAATAGATGAGGGCGAAATCATTCTGCAAGGGAAAGTAGCCGTAAGTGAAGGAGATACGCCTGAAAAACTTGCGGAGAAAGTGCATAAAGTAGAATACGAGATTTTCCCAAAGGCGATAAAAAAGGTTTTGGAACAAATAATTTAAAATTAAAACTATGAGACTATTATTTTTTATTTCGTTGTTTATATCGGTGAGTTTTTCTGCACAATCGGAAGATTATCCATCTTTTACAGCAAAAAGTAAATATGATTTTAAGCAAACAATTAGCAGATTAAAGAAGAATTTTAAAGCCAATAATATTGCAATTTTTGCGGAAATAGACCACACAAAAGCTGCGAAGAAAGCAAAAGAAAGCCTTTTGCCAGCTACGGTTTTGGTGGTGGGAAATCCTAAGGTGGGAACTCGCCTGATGCAGGAAAACCCCAAAGTAGCGATAGAGCTGCCACTGAAGGTTTTGGTCTATAAAGAAGGCGGAATTGTGCAAGTGAGGTATAAATTCGTAAGTCTTTTAGTATCGGATTATAAACTTGAAAGAGTAGAACAGATTACCCAAAAAATAGACATAGCAATGGGGAAAATAATAGCCGAAAGCGTTATGAAATAGAAAATAACATACAATAAGTATAAAACCGAGAGAAATCTCGGTTTATTTGAATAATAGATAAAAGGAAAAATTTGTAATAAAAATATAAATAAATGAATATGAATGATTTAGAGCAAAGATTTAGAGTTTTTATAGAGAAACTTACAGAGAGAGCAGAGTCCTTAGCAAAGGAAACCCGCGATGCTATGCAGGAGATTTATGATGAGGATACAGACCCATATAAACGCAGTTTTGGTAATTTCCTGATGGGGGTAAAGGGACAGTTTAATGGAATTATAGACAAAGCCGAGGATGTTTTTAAACAGCAGATAAAGCCTTATGAACCTTCTTTTTACGAGACGCAAACGCCAGAAGGAGAACTTCAGGAGAAATGGTTTAGAAAAATCCATGATGATTTTGAAAAATGGAAAGACAAGATGAGAGACCTTGCCGATAGCATTGAGAGTCATGTGAAAGAGCCTTCAGCAGAGGAAAAACTCCGTGAAATAGTAGAGGAATATAATGCGGTGAAGAATAATTTCCACTGCTCTCAGTGTGGCGCTAATCTGGAAATCAAGGAGTTGTATTTTATTTCTACTTATATAACCTGCCCGTACTGCCAGACGCAGAATACATTTATTCCAAGTGATAAAATGCGGGAATATGAGTTTGTAGCGAAGGATTTTGCTGAAGAAAAAACCAAAAAGGAGGAAGAATGTTATGAAAAAATTTCCAGCAGTAATGCGGTATCGGAAGAAAAATTTTTGGCTTATTTCTTATGGAGAGCCGCTATATGGAAGGTTTTGGCTGATACGGTGCCAATACTTGCCGAGGCGAACAAAAAAGTTTTTTATAGAGAAATGAGCGATATGCAGGTTTATGCTGAGTTTAATCTTGATGAAAAACCAGATTTATACCGAAAAATCATAGCAGAATTAGCTCAGTTGGATGGTGATTATCTTCAGTTGGCGGTTGGAATGTTAGAAAATTTTGGTGCAAAAGGAATCCCTTCTGATGAATTTGAGAAAAATTTGTCCGAAATGAAAAATAAATGTAGCTAAAAATTGAGAATATAATTTTTTAATTTCATTTGGATTTAAAAGATAAAATAAAGATAACCTGGTTATGAAATTAGGTATCTACAAAATATTTTACTGAAAATCAATACTTTATAATAAATTTAAAAACTTGTAGACGCTTTGTAGACGCTGCTTTTATTGGAGGGATGAGGTAAGTTTATACATTTGTTCCATCGAAAATTAAAATATTTATTAACCAAAAAAATTAAAGTTATGTTTAAAAATCTTTTTAAAACAGTACAAGACCTAGTAGGTGGAAATGATGAACCAAAAGGAGGTTATGATGTAGAAGAAGGAGTATATTATGCTAAAGGTAGTTTCGATGATGAAGTAGAATATAATAACGAAATTATCTGCATCACAAACGGAAACCATGACAACATGGATGATATGAATGATGCCATGGATGACAAAGACTATGCTCGTGCAGAAAAAGTGCGTCTTCAGTGGAAAGAAGATGTGAAAACTTACAAAGAGCAGGTTAGAAAATTAGGGCCATACAAAGGAGATACTATGCTGATGGATGCCGCTATTGCGTTCTTGGATGAGTATGACCGTTTGATGGACAATGGGTATAAAGTGCTTATCGAAATGCGTGCAGCAGGAAAGAGAGGAACACCAGAAGAACAAGCTCAGTTGAAAAACAACAACAATCTGATACAGCATTTTACAGATAAACTGAATGAAGTTTCTGATGAGTTCCTTGAAAAGTATGAGGATGACTAAGAATAATCTTGAATAATTTTTAAGATTTCAAAAAAGAAAAAAATTATGTTTAAAAATCTTTTTAAAAAAGTTCAAGACCTTGTAGAAGATAACCAGCCTAAAAATCAGCCAGAAAAGAGAGGTTATGATGAAGAAGAAGGTGTATACTATGCAAAGGGAAGTTTTGACAATGCTATAGAGTATAATAATGAGCTGATGTGCGTAGCAAATAAATGCGAAGATAACATGGCTGATATGAATGCTGCTATGGATGCCAAAGACTATGCCCGAGCAGAAAAAGTGCGTCTTCAGTGGAAAGAGGATTTGGAGGATTATATCGCAGAAGTGAAACAGCTGGGAGCTTACAATGGAAATGACTCTCTCCTGAAGGCAACTATCAGATTCTTTGAGTTTTATAAAGGCTTGATGGATGATGGGTACAAGGTGCTTATCGAGATGCGTGCAGCAGGAAAGAGAGGAACGCCAGAGGAACAAGCTCAGCTTAAGAAAAATAATGATGCTATCATCAAAAACTCAGGTGAGTTTAATGGAGAAAGTGATGATTTCTTAGAGAATTATGATGAAAATGGAAATGAGTATGATACTTCTTTTGAGAATCCTTACATGAATATGGCTCATGATGATAGTAATCCTATGCTGCAGCCTATACATGGTATTTCTCTGCAAGACTATGCGGCAGCAGCCTCTAAAATGACTAATGGAATGTCAGCAGAAGAGGTTTGTAAGAGATTGGGAGTTGATATGCCTGTTTGGGATGAAGCTAACCAGCTCTGGGTAAAGAGAATGCAGCAAGACCAGACTATGGCTGTGATGTCTCTCTACGGGCAGTATTATGGAAGTGCAGATATTCACCCTAAATTCAATGATTCAGTAAAAGAATCTAATCAAGAAGGAGACTATCTTGCTAAAATCCAGAATGATGAAGCGTTCTACTATGAATTGTGCGGAGCTCGTCAGGCAGCATATGAAGCAGGGCTGGATGGTGCTCAGTGGATACAGGATAATTATGGAATTTCCTTGGGAGATTTTCAGTCTGTAGCCATGAAATGGATGGCTAATATGGGTAACATCGAAAAAATGCTGCGATACCAAGAACAAAAACAAAGAGAATATGCAGAGAAATTCTCAAAAGAAATGGGAGGCGGCGTAGCAGATGACATAGAATTTTAATCATTCTTAAACTTTATTGTAAATGAAAACGGTGTCTGATATTATCAGGCACCGTTTTGTATTTTTATTTAATTCTAATGATGTAGGGCATGGTCATCTGTATGCTGTTTCTAAAGTTTTGGTCAGCAAAAATTTTGAAGAGCTGGTAGTTTTCTTCGCCCATTTGGGATTTTACATAATTTGTAGCTATGCTTTCCTGTCTTAGGCTGCTCATTATCTGTTCGAATTTATCCACTTTTGCAGGATAGCTTACAGCTTCATATTCTGCTATATTTGCTTTACTTGCTGCGTATTTTACGGCATCATTTAGAGAGCCTATTTCATCTACCAGTCCTATTTCTTTGGCTCTTTTTCCAGACCAAACTCTTCCGCTTCCTACGGCATCTATTTCTTCGAAAGTTTTCTTTCTATTTTTGGAAACAAAATGCACAAAACGATTGTAGGTATTTACTACACTTCTCTGTGTGATAGCAAGTGTCCCCGAAGAAATCCCTGAAAAAGGCGACATCATGTTTGAATTGGCATTGGTTGAAACCACATCGGAGTAAATACCATTTCGGTTCGCTAGGTTTTTAGCATCAGGAATTACCCCAAAAACCCCGATAGAGCCTGTGATGGTATTGTTTTGGGCAAAAATCCTGTCCCCAGCCATCGAGATGTAGTATCCGCCAGAGGCAGCATAATCCCCGAATGAAATGATTAAAGGCTTTTTTTGTTTAAGTTGCTGAAGTTCATACAAGATTTCATCAGAAGCATTGGCGCTTCCACCAGGTGAATTTACACGGAGAACCACAGCTTTGATGTTGTCATCCTGAGCTAAATCCTTGATATACTGGATGTATCTTTCGGAATAGATATCGCTGTATCTGTTTCCATTGTAGATAGTTCCAGAGGCGTATAGGACAGCGATTTTATTATCGTTTGTTTTATTATCAGTTTTGGAAAACGCATAATGTCTGATAGAAACTTTATTTAGTTTTTCATCTTTACCAACATTGAGTTTGTTTTTTATAATCTCTTCATATTCAGATTTTTGAACTAATTTATCAGCAAGTTTATATTTCAGACTCAAATCAGGAATTGTAGCATATAAACTATCAACCACGGTTTTGAATTCCGTAGCATCTAGTTTTCTAGATTGGATGATTTTAGAGGAAATCTCTCCCCAAGTGTCATTTAGAAGGGTAGTCATCTGCTCTTTATTTTCTGGAGACATTTCATTTCTGAGGAAAGGTTCTACAGCAGATTTGAAATTTCCATGGCGGATAACATTGATGTTGATTCCGTATTTTTCAGCAAATTCCTTTAAGAAAATCACTTCTGTGGAAAGCCCTTTCAGCTCGATGCCTCCCACTGGATTAAGGAAATATTGGTCAGCCACCGAACCCAGATAGTAGGACGCTTGGCTTACATTATTCCCATAAGCATAGACAAATTTTTTACTTTTCTTAAAATCTTCCAGACTTTTTCGGATGTCGTCTATCTGCGTAATCCCAGCATCTATGTCGTCTAGTTCTATGCTGATTCCCTTGATTTTATCATCGTTTTTCGCAGTTTCGATGGCTTTGAGGATATCTTGGTATTTTAGTTCAGCATCTTCTTTTATCTCAAATATAGAAGATTCGCTTTCGTTCTCGTGTTCTACAACTTTGGATTTAAAATCAATGGTAAGAACCGAATTTTCTTTAATTTTGATATCTTTGTCTGCGCTGGACATGCTTCCGATGATGATAATCACAAAAAGCAGGAAAAAAGGCAGCAAAATACCAGCAATGAATAATGCAACAACATTTGCAAGAACAGTTTTGATGAAATTTTTCATAAATAAAAATAAAGTTTAAAATTTTACAAATTTACAAATAGTTAGTAATGTATAATGTAGTTTTGTTACTAGGAAGTAATTTAGGAAACGCAGAAAATAATATTTTATTGGCTCTCAGTGAGTTGGAAAATAGGGTTGGTAAGATTATTAAAAAAACTAAAATCTCAAAAACATTGCCTGTGGAGTATGATAGTGATAATGTTTTCTGTAACATCGCGGTGTCTATGCAGACAGCACATTCGCCCATAAAACTTTTAGACGAAATCAAAAAAATAGAGTCTGAAATGGGAAGAATCCATGATTCTAAGTTCTTTGGAGAATACAGAGATAGGATTATAGACATAGATATAGTGTCCTATGAAGGGATTGTTTTTAGTTGTGACAGATTAGAAATTCCACATCATAAACATCTTTATGATAGAGATTTTTCTAGAAAATTATTGGATGAACTAGACTCGGAAATATAGTTTGATAATGTAATTTTATTCGTTGTGTGCTGGGAAATTTTTCCTCGGCGCACATTTTTCTTTCTGTAAAAATAAATAACTTATCTTTTTTGCTATTTTTGTGAGATAAAATAAATTTATGCCTATCGAAACACGAGACATTCTACTAAAAACCTTGAAAAGTTTTTGGGGTTATGATGCTTTCAGGGAGAGTCAGGAAGATATTATTTTGTCTATTTTAGAGCAAAATGATACTTTGGCTCTGCTACCTACGGGCGGAGGTAAGTCTCTTTGTTATCAGCTTCCTGCATTGGTTTTAGAGGGAACTTGTCTGGTAATTTCGCCGCTTTTAGCCCTGATGAAAGACCAAGTTTCTCATTTGAAAGATTTGGGAATAGAAGCAGAATATCTTAGTTCCGAACTGGATGAAGCAGAGCAGGAAGAAATCTATGAAAAGGCAATATCAGGCGGAATTAAACTACTGTATGTCTCACCAGAGCGACTTCATAACTCTTTGTTTATGAGGAAAATGCTGGATGTTTCGCTTTCCTTTATTGCGGTGGATGAGGCGCACTGTATATCAGAATGGGGACAGGATTTTAGGCCGAGTTATCAGCATATTAGCGAGTTTAGAAAAACGATAGGGAATCTGCCTTGTCTGGCTCTTACCGCCACTGCAACGCCCAAGGTCGTTCTTGATATTAAGGAAAAATTAGGCTTGTCTTCGGTTCGTGTTTTTCAGAAAAGTTACAAAAGGGAGAATATTCATATCTTCCATGAAGAAATTTCTGACAAATACCAAAGAATGCTTAGTTTCCTGAAAATCAATAAAATATCAGGAATAGTCTATGTCCGAACAAGGAGAGAGGCAGAGGAGCTGACAGCGTTTTTAAAAGAACACAATCTGCAAAATGTAGATTTTTATCATGCTGGGCTTTCGGCAAGGGAGCGAAACGAGAAACAAAGAAAATGGCAGGAAAGGAATGATTTTGTTTTGATTTCTACCAATGCTTTTGGGATGGGAATAGACAAGGATAATGTGCGTTTTGTTATCCATTATTCGCCATCTTCTTCGGTTGAAAATTATTACCAAGAAATAGGAAGAGCAGGGCGAGATGGTCAGGAAAGTTATGCTTTTTTGCTTTGGAACAGGCAGGAACTCGGCGAGATGGATGATGTGTTGTCTGCGCAGATTCCAGATAAAATCCAATATTTGAAGGTGATATCCTACATCTATTCTATATTTCAGATTGCCGATGGGGAGGCTGCGGAGAGGATATTTCAGTTGGATTTACAGAAAGTGCAGAGTTTTACCAAGATTTCCTTTGCTAAGATTAGAAATGTTTTGGGATTTCTTCATAATCAGGAAGTTATATTTTGGAATAATTATAAATCGCCTTCTACAATAGAGCTGAAAATCCCTGCCGAAGAGTTGGAGGATTTGCCGCCGAAAGATGCGTATTTTATAGAATTGCTGCTTAGAAATGTTTCTGGAATAGCTACGCACAAAGTTTCTTTCAGCGAAGAAAGCCTGAGTGCAAAACTGGGCGTAAGTCAGCAGATGATAAAGGACAGAATAAAGGAATTGCAAAAAAAAGAATGGCTGGAATATGTGGATGGAAGCACTGACAGCATAAAGTTTCTAAGACCGCGAGACAGCAGGGAAATTCAAGGAAAATACTGGAATTTATTTGAGAAAATCCAGAGAAATAAAATCCAAAAATGGGAGGAAATGAAATACTTTATCCAAGATAAAGATTTCTGTAAAATGAGAATGATTTTGACTTATTTTGGAGAAAAATCCTCGGATAATTGCGGAAAATGTAGTTTTTGTCTATCCCAAAATCCAGCCAAAGAAAAAACTTTGTCCGATGAGGTTTTAGAAATATTAGCCCAAAATCCAGCTACTTTTGATGAACTGAGCGTAAAAATATTTTGGCATGAAAAGGAGAAAATCTATGAAACTCTGATAACTCTGCTGAATTTAGAGAAAATAAAAATGTTGAACTACAAAACTTATATGATAAATGAATAAACTAAAAGTCGTTTTCTTCGGAACGCCTGATTTTGCAAGGGCTTCTCTGGAAGCTATTCATACCTCTGCGCATGAGGTGGTAGGAGTGGTTACCGTAGCAGATAAAGCCAGCGGGCGAGGGCAAAAAGTGCATCAATCTCCTGTGAAAACTTATGCCGTAGAGCATGATTTACCGCTGTTTCAGCCAGAAAAACTTCGTAATGAGGAGTTTCTATCACAGATACAAAGTCTAAACGCAGATATCTTCGTAGTGGTGGCATTTAGAATGATGCCAAAAGTTCTGTTTTCCATGCCGAGGCTGGGAACATTCAATCTACATGCCTCATTATTACCAGATTACAGAGGTGCAGCACCGATAAATTATGCCGTTATCAATGGCGAAACAAAGTCTGGTGTTACTACATTTTTCATCAATGAAAAAATAGACGAAGGGAATATTCTCCTTCAAGCAGAAACCGAAATTTCTCCCGAAGACAATGCAGGAACGCTCCATGACAGACTGATGGAGATAGGCGCGAAACTGGTGGTGGAAACTCTGGATGGTCTTGCGGAAGGGAAACTTACAGAAATTCCTCAAAATCAGAAAGAAAACCCAAAAACAGCTTATAAAATTTTCAAAGAAGATACTAAAATAGACTGGGAAAAAGAGGTGGAGGTCATTCATAACTTTATCCGTGGAATGTCGCCGTATCCTGCGGCTTTTACGGTTTTGGAAGTAGGTGGCGAGCAGAAAATATTGAAGATTTTTAAAGGAAAATTCCAAAAAATACAGCATTCTAAAGAGAATGGAGCGATAGAAATTTCTAAAAATGAATTTAAAATCTATGCTAAAAATGGAGTTTATTTTCCAGAAGAATTACAGCTGGAAGGAAAAAAACGAATGAATTTAAAGGATTTTCTAAATGGATTTCATAGTTTTGACGGATTAAAATTGATTAAATAAATTTTTGTTATGTATAAAAGTGTTATTAAAGGAATAGGTCATTATGTTCCAGATAATGTGGTAACTAATGATGATTTAGCTAAGATAATGGATACTAATGATGAGTGGATAACGGAGCGTACGGGTATCAAAGAAAGAAGACACAGAACGAGCAAGTTTGACAGCCAAGAAACTACAAGTTTCTATGGTTTCAAAGCTTCTGAAAAAGCGCTGGAATCAGCTGGTCTGACTGCGAAAGATATAGATTATATTATTTTTGCGACACTCAGCCCAGATTATTATTTCCCTGGGTGTGGTGTGGTTCTGCAGGAAATGCTGGGCTGTGATACCGTGGGGGCGCTGGATGTGAGAAACCAATGTTCAGGATTTGTTTACGCACTGAGCGTAGCAGATGCTTTCATTAAAGCGGGTCAGTATAAAAATATTTTAGTAGTAGGTGCTGAAATTCAGTCAGTTGCGTTGGATATGAGAGATAGAGGAAGAGGCGTTTCAGTGATTTTTGGTGATGGAGCAGGAGCGGTAGTGCTTTCAGCTTCTGAAGATGCTGGTGTTCAGGGGATTTTGTCTTATAATATGCATTCCGAAGGTAAATATGCAGAAGAACTGATGATAAAATTGCCAGGAACTAATTTGGGCTGGACAGACAGACTTCTTACAGAGCCAGAAAACATAAAGCCAGAGGAAATATATCCGTATATGAATGGGAATTTTGTTTTCAAACAGGCGGTTACCCGTTTCCCAGAAACTATCATTGAATCCTTGAAAAAAGCAGGAAAAACGGTAGAAGATTTGGATATGCTTATCCCGCATCAGGCGAATATCAGAATTTCTCAGTATGTACAGCAGCTGATGGGTCTTCCAGATGAGAAGGTATTTAATAATATCCAAAAATACGGTAACACCACAGCGGCTTCTATTCCTATCGCACTGAGCGAAGCAATAGCAGAAGGAAAAGTGAAGAGAGGCGATTTAGTTTGTTTGGCTGCTTTTGGAAGTGGATTTACTTGGGGAAGTGTTTTATTTGAATACTAATTTATTTAGATTAGCATAAAAATAAAAACCAGCTTGATTTCGAAGCTGGTTTTTTTATTTGGAAAAGATTTTTAATCTTCGTATTGTTCCAGAAAATAGGAAAAAGAAAAGTCAGGAACTTCCTCTACTAGGTCTTCTAAAGTCACCAAAAGGTCTTCGAAAATTTCTAACTGCTCCACAGTCATATTTACAAATTCTATATGTAAAGGCATGTCTAAATCGCCAGAAATGCAGTCATAAAGAGCATCCAGATTATCTCCGAAATACTCAGGAAGTTCTATTTTTTCTTTCAGCTGAGCGTAGAAATCCTCCATATCGCCGATTTCTGAAAAATCAATGTATATCGTATTCATTATCAGTTAATTATTTTATTGTTTTTCAAAACTTTTATAGTGGTTTTTAGTGAGCCACACTTCTCCATCTTTATTGAAAACTATTCGTTCTGCATTTCTTCTACCACAGCGGTAGTTTATGTCAGCCTCATAGTATTTCCCATGGTCGGGAAGTTTTTTCTCTCGGTTGCTGAAGCGGTCTCCACCGATAGCCCTATTGGGAAGCACCTCGCAGAGGTTTCCTTCGGATGGTTTCCAGCCTTGTCTTTTGGCTTCTGCTTTGGTGATGTAGTATTCGGGAAGTCTTTTGTGTTTTTTGACATAGTTGATTACGATAGTTTCATCGGTAAGTTTTTCTATGTAGTTTCGCCCTTTTTGGTCTGCGATGCCGTATGGGTCTTTTGTCTTGGATGAATCTTTTTTATATTGATAACCAACGGTTTCGGAAGTGTCAAAATCGGATTTTTTCTTTAAACCAGGAAGAAAATCACACAAAGCTACAATGAAAATAGCTCCAAAAATCACACTCAAATAGATTTGTTTTTTTGTCATTTTATATGATTTGAAAAGGCAAATTTATTTAAAATAAA
The DNA here is from genome assembly GCA_963518955.1 of uncultured Flavobacteriaceae bacterium. Lineage (GTDB taxonomy): Bacteria > Bacteroidota > Bacteroidia > Flavobacteriales > Weeksellaceae > JABCPE02. The sequence continues at coordinate 16,901 of CAUQKI010000004.1, forward strand.
TGTATTTTTACACTTACATTTGGCTTTTGTCAAATTGTTGGGAGTTTTTTAACTAAAAAATAATCAAAAAAGATGAACGAAACACGATTAGACTTTCAAAAACAAACATTGGAATATTTTATCGATGTCCGAAATATAAAGACAGAAGCAGATTTTTTACGAAAAATGAATGAAGTTTTTCAGTTTCCGAGCTACTTTTGGATGAGTTTAAACTCTATGGATGACTGCATGATGTCTCTAGAATGGATAGAAGAACCGCATATTATCATTCATGTGGTTCATCTTGAGGAATTGAAACAAAATTGTTTTAAACTTTATGAAATAGTAGAAGACACTTTCCAGACTTATAAAAACTACTGGCAGGACAAAACCAGTGAAAAACAGGTGGAAATTCATCTTTAAAAAACAAAATTTTGTAAAAAGATAAGTTTCATTAAAATTAAGAAAAATATTATCAAAATAGGTAGAAATATTCTGCCATAGTAGAGAAATAAAATTGTAAATTTGTTCCATAAAATACAATCTATCATGCCAAAAATATCACAAAGAGCAGAAAAAATGCCTGCTTCACCAATCAGAAAACTTGTTCCGTATGCATTACAAGCGAAACAAAAAGGAGTAAAAGTCTATCATCTCAATATCGGACAGCCAGATATAGAAACGCCGCAAACAGCTTTGGAGGAGCTGAAACATATTGATTTAAAAGTGCTGGAATACTCTCTTTCTGAGGGAAATATAGAGTATAGAAAGGCTTTGGAAACTTATTACCACTCGCTTGGTTTTACAGATTTGACAACGGATAATTTTATCGTGACTAATGGTGGTTCAGAAGCGCTGAGCATCGCACTTTCTACGCTCTGTGATGATGGTGATGAGATAATTATCCCAGAACCATACTACGCGAATTACAATGGTTTTTCTAATCATATCAATGTAAAAGTAGTAGCAGTTCCGTCTTCTATCGAGACAGGTTTTGCACTGCCGTCTATGGAAGAATTTGAGAAAAAAATTACTCCAAAAACTAGAGCTATCCTAATCTGTAACCCAGGGAATCCTACGGGCTACCTTTATACAAGAGAAGAATTGCAGAAACTGGCTCAGATAGCTCTGAAACATGATATTGTCATCATCGCAGATGAGGTATATCGTGAGTATGTGTATGATGGAGCAAAGCAGGTCTCTATGCTGGAATTCCCAGAAATAGCAGAAAACTGCATCATCATAGACTCTGAATCCAAGAGATATTCTATGTGTGGAGTTCGTATCGGATTTATGGTTACTCGTTCTAAGCTGATTCGTGCTGCTGCGATGAAATTTGCACAAGCTAGACTAAGCCCAGTTCTTTTAGGGCAAATAATAGCTGCAAAAGCCCACGAAAACGATAAAAAATATATAGAAAGTGTTCGCGAAGAATATACTAAACGAAGAAATTTATTAGTAAAATTACTAAACGAAATTCCAGGTATAATCTGCCCAACTCCAAAGGGTGCTTTCTACTGCGTGGCAGAACTTCCAATAGATGATGCAGAGAAATTTGCACAGTGGCTTTTGGAAGAATATTCTCTCGATAATGAAACTGTTATGGTGGCACCTGCGGGAGGCTTCTATTCTAATCCAGAGCTTGGAAAGAGACAGATAAGAATAGCCTATGTGCTGAAAGAGGAAGACTTGAGAAGAAGTGTAGAACTGCTGAAAGATGCTCTTCAAAAATACAATGCACGATAAAATGCAGGTTTTAGAAAATGTTTCCCTGAAGCCTTACAACACTTTCGGTGTGGAGGCTTCTGCGCGGTATTTTGCTGAGGTTTCTACAGAGTCAGAATTATTAGATTTGCTGAAAAACCCTAAATTTAGGGAGCTTCCTCTTTTGTTTTTGGGAGGAGGAAGTAATTTGTTTTTCACAAAGGATTTTGAAGGACTTGCGATTAAACTAAATTTAAAGGGAATTTCGGAAGAAATCATCAGTAATCATGAAGTTTTGGTATCAGCACAAGCGGGAGAAAACTGGCATCAGTTCGTTCAGTATTGTTTGGATAAAAACTATGGAGGATTGGAGAATTTGTCGCTGATTCCAGGGAATGCTGGGACTTGTCCTATCCAGAATATTGGAGCTTATGGAGTGGAGATAAAAGATAGTTTTGAGTCTTGTAAAGTGCTTAATCTGAGTACTTTGGAAATTGAGGTTTTTGATAAGAAAAAATGCCAGTTCGGATACAGAGATTCTTTTTTTAAGAGAGAGGGAAAAGGTAAATATGTTATTCTGGAAGTTACATTTAGACTGACAAGAAAAGAACATGTTTTGAAGGTGGAATATGGAGCCATCCAGTCAGAACTGGAGAGAATGGAAATAAAAAATCCAACGATTCAGGATGTCTCTCAGGCAGTTATCCGTATTCGGCAGAGTAAACTCCCAGACCCTAAAAAAATCGGTAATGCAGGGAGTTTTTTCAAAAATCCTGTGGTTTCTGATGCATATTTTGATAAGCTGAAAACTCAGTTTGCAGATATTCAAGGATATAAAACGGAAGAAGGCGTGAAAATCCCAGCAGGATGGCTTATAGAGCAATGCGGCTGGAAGGGTAAACAAATAGGAAATGTGGCAACTCACGCTCTGCAATCCCTTGTAATAGTGAATATTACAGGAGATGCGAAAGGGCAGGAAATTTTTGATTTTTCCCAAAAAATAATAGATTCTGTGGAAGAAAAATTTGGAGTAAAATTAGAAAGAGAGGTCAATGTATTGTAAAATAAACTATATTTGAATAAAAAAAATAAAGAATGGATATTCAGGAAATTTTAAATCAAGGAAACTATCATTTGATAGATGTGCGTGAGCCAGAGGAACTTATAGCAAATGGAGCAATAGAAGGCGCTGAAAATATTCCGCTGGGCGAGGTGGAAAATCATGCAGATGAAATTGCAAAATTGGACGGAAATGTGATTTTTTTCTGCCGAAGCGGAAACCGAAGCGGAAAGGCTACGGAAGCGTTTAAACAGAGAGGATTTACCAATGTCTATAACGGCGGCGGCTACGAGGAATTATCTAAATTGTTATAATTCTTAAAAAATAAAAAACTTACCCAAATTTAGGGTAAGTTTTTGTTTATCAGTAAGTTTAGTTTATTACAGAAACTCCTTTTTCTAAAAGTTCAAAAACAGTGTTTTTGGCATCATCAGGGTGGAGGTTCACGGCTTTCGTTCCTTTAAAATGAAGAATGACCTTAAACCCTTCCGAAACAGCATCAATGCAGGTGTATTTCACACAATAATCTAGTGCTAGTCCTACGATTTCTACGGTTTCTATATTTTTGGATTTCAGATAATTAGAAAGTCCAGTGTCAATTAGTTTTTGATTGTCAAAAAATGCGCTGTAGCTGTCTATTTCAGGGTTCATTCCCTTCTTGATGATGTATGTAGCCTTATTTTTTTCTAAATCAGGATGAAACTCTATTCCCAAAGTTCCCTGCACACAGTGGACTGGCCACATTGTCTGTGAAATGCCGTTTAGGTTAATGATTTCGCCAACGGATTTTCCATTATTGACCGCAAAACTTTTGTGTTCTGTGGGATGAAAATCTTGGGTAAGGATGATTTCATCATAGTTGTTGGTTTTCATCAGGTGGTTGATGTAAGGTATGATTTTTTCTCCATCAGCGACTTCTAAGCTGCCGCCTTTGCAAAAATCATTTTGGATGTCCACTACAATCAGGGCTTTTTTCATTTTAAATTTAATTTATTTTCAATATTACTAAATTATTGATAATTTAGCAAAAATTTTTTGACTTATGGGATTATTGGATTTTTGGAAAAAATTAGTAAAAGCGTATAAAGACAGCCAGATTTGGAATAAAATAGAAACCAGTGAGGACTTGAAACAGGCTTATAAAGATTCTTATGAGAAGCCTGTGGCTCTTTTGACCTGTGCGACGATGCATTTCAGAAGTGACTATATGATGGGAGATTTTGAAAAACAGGCAAGAAGAATGGATTTGTCCAGAGTGAAATTTTATAAACTGAACTATACAGGAAACTCCAATCTAAAACAAGAATTGAGCGAGGATTTGGGAGTTATGATAGAAGCGGCTACCTTTTTGCTTTTCCGTGATGGACAGGTTATTTTCAAGAGACACGAAGAGCTGGTAGATATGGAAAGGCTGATGAAAAAGTTATTTGAAGAGTAGAAATGTTTGATGAGTATCTTCTAAATACATTTGGTGTTTCGCCCTCATCTATTGAGGGATATAGGAAATACATAAAACCTCTCAAAGTGGAAAAAGGACAGTTTCTGCTGAGGGAAGGGGAAGTGTGTAGAAATACTTTTTTCGTGGAGAAAGGACTTCTCCGTTTATATTCTATCAGTAAGGCGGGTAAGGAACATATTATCCAGTTTGCGCCTGAAAATCATTTGATTACGGATAGGAGTAGTTTGTTTTTTGGAGAAAGTTCAGATTATTTTATTGATGCGATAGAGGACAGCGAAATCATATCTTTAAGCCCTGATTTTCATGATTATATGAGGAATAATGACCCTGAAACAAACGCAAAACAGATTTTGCTTCTGCATAATCACGCCAGACAATTACAAAAAAGAGTAAATCTTCTGCTTGGTGCGAATGCAGAGGAGCGGTATTTGGACTTTATCAAGGTTTATCCTAATGTTTTCAAGAGAGTTCCGCAGTGGATGGTGGCCTCGTTTTTAGGAATTACGCCAGAGAGTCTGAGCCGAGTGAGAAAAGAAATCGCAAATAAAGAGAGAAAAAATGATTAAATTTTATAAATATCAAGGGACTGGGAATGACTTCATTATGATAGATAATAGAAATCAGTCTTTTCCTAAAAATGATGTAGATTTAGTAAAAAAGATGTGCGACCGTCGTTTCGGAATTGGTGCAGATGGCTTGATTTTATTGGAAAACCATGAAAGTCTTGATTTTCAGATGGTTTATTATAATTCGGATGGGAATGAAAGCACGATGTGTGGCAATGGAGGGCGCTGTATCGTGGCTTTTGCGCATTTTTTGAATGTTTTTGAAAATAAAGCTAAATTTAATGCAATAGATGGACTTCATGAGGCTGAAATCAATGGAAATGTAGTGAAACTGAAAATGATAGATGTTCCAGAAATTGCTAAAATAGGTTCTGATTATCAGTTAAATACAGGTTCTCCGCATTTTGTGAGATATGTAGAGGATGTGCAAAATCTGGATGTTTATAAAAATGGCTATGAAATCAGAAATTCTGAGCCTTATAAAAAAGAAGGAATAAATGTAAATTTTGTTTCTAAAACATCTGAAAATGAAGTGTTTGTGAGGACTTACGAACGAGGAGTGGAGGATGAAACATACAGCTGCGGAACGGGAGTTACGGCGAGCTGTCTTACATTTATGAATGAATTTGGTGGAGATGAGGTTTCTGTGAAAACACTCGGCGGAAATCTGAAAGTTTATGCAGAAAAGCACGAGGTAGGATTTAGAAATATTTGGCTGGAAGGTCCTGCAGAATATGTTTTTGAGGGTGTATTCAAATAAGATTTAAAAATGAGAAAAGTAATTATAGTTTTTTTAGGATTGCTCCTAATTGGTGGAGGATTTTTTGGTTATACTTTGTATAAAAAATATAAAGGAAATAATGTCAAAAAATCAGGATATTTTCTGGTGCCGAAGGATGCGAGTTTAGCCCAAGTTTTGGATAGTATAAAACCATATATAGCTGATATGGAGGCTTTTCGAGATGTGGCTGAATCTAAGCATTTGGGGAAATTTCTCAGAGCAGGAAGATATAGAGTAAAGGAAGGCGATGATAATACGAAGCTGGTCAATATGCTGAAAGCAGGACTACAGACAGAGGATACATTTAGAATAAAGGATTTTGATGATGTTTATCAAATGATAGGGCGTGTGGCTAGGAAAACGCAGGTGGATTCTTTAGGATTTGTGACTGTGTTTGATAGAATCGCTCAGGAAAAAGGATTGACCTCGGCAGAAGATTTGAAAATCTATTTCTTTTCGGATACTTATCAGTTTTATTGGACGGTGACACCAGAGGAGTTTTTCAAAAAATTTGAAAAAGGCTATAATGAATTTTGGACAGAGGAGAGAAAAGCCAAAGAACAGAAACTTGGGCTGACAAGAGAGCAGATCTATGCCCTTGCTTCCATCGTTCAGAAAGAATCTGGAGGGAAAGAAGATGAGCAGAAAACCATAGCGGGGCTTTATCTAAACCGCTATGAAAAGGGAATGAAACTACAGTCTGACCCTACAGTAATTTATGCGATTAACAAAGAGCATAATTTCACAAAGCAAATAAAGAGAATTTACAATAAAGATCTAAAACACCCGTCACCATATAATACCTATGCAAATGCAGGAATTCCGCCAGGTCCTATCTGTATGGTGAATAAAGCAGCGGTGGATAATGTGTTGAATGCTGAAAAAAATAATTATATTTTTATGTGTGCAGACCCTGAAAAGTTGGGTTATCATAAATTCACGGATTCTGATATAGAACATGCGAAAAATGCAAAAGCATATCATGAATGGTTAAATAAAAATAAAATAAAATAAAAAAAAGTGTAAAATCAATAATTTTTGTAATTTTACACCCAATAATTAGAAAACTTTAAAATTTGTATATTATGAGAAGAAATGTATTGGTTGTTTTACTCTTGGGTAGTTTACTAAATGCTCAGCAGGGTAATGACAAGCTAAAGAAGGAAATGGATGAGAGGAGAAAGCAATTGTTCAAACAATTTGAATTCTACGCTCAGAAGGAGATTTATAGAAATAATTCTACTGAAAATCCAAAACCAGAAAGTGTCATCAAACAAGACTTAAAGAAAGAAAGAGAGACTATTTCTTTTTTTGTTGAGGGAATACCATATTTTTTGAAGGCTTATGACACAGACCAAATTAAAAATTCTAATGTAGATGCTATCCAAGAAGGGACAATAGATGGTCTTACAGGAAGTTTTAATGGAGAAGGGATAAAAGTGTCTGTTTTTGATGGAGGGCGTGTTTATGCTCAACATCAAGATTTTGGGAATAGTACTAGAATAACTAATAAAGAAGCTAGTACTATACCTTATGATAGTCATGCGACAGGAGTAACAGGAATGATAGGAGGTGAGGGAAAAAATGTATCAACAAGAACAGGAGTTTTTGTAGGGAATACCAAAGGAATGATGCCTAAAGCAACCTTTGATAGTTATTATTTTGGTGTAACTACGCTTCTTGGAGAAACGGAAGAAAAAAATGTGTCAGCTAAAATAAGAGATAGTAAACCAGCCTTGTCTAACCACTCTTATGGAAATGTTATAGGATGGACATGGGATAGTGGTTCTTGGTATTGGAGTGGTGGATATAGTCCAGCAAGTGGAGAATCGGCTGATTTGAATGGGACATATTATGTTAGGGATAAAGAGTTAGATGATATAGTATACAATAATTCTTTTATGGTTGTAGTAAAATCTGCAGGAAACTCCTTTGGAGATGGACCTAGCGGAAATCCAAATGGAGCGTTTTATAGGAGAAATAATGTTTGGACGCAGTTTGATTTAACTATGAATCCTCCAGAAAATAATTGTGCTTCTGGATATGATTGTATTCCAACAGGAGCTGTTGCTAAGAATATAATTACGGTGGGAGCAACAGAAAAAATAACTCATAACAATGGTAGGTATATACAAGCTTCAGATGTGGTTAAGGCGGATTATAGTAGTGCAGGGCCTCGTGATGATGGCGCTATCAAGCCTGATATTGCAGGAGTAGGAAGTAGTGTGGTATCTCCTTCTACATCTGCTACAGGATCAGATAGTTATCAAATGGGAAATGGTACTTCTTTTTCTGCTCCACAGGTTACGGGGATTTTAGGGCTTTGGAGTCAGATCTATCAGTCACTTTTTGCAGGACAAAATCTTAATGCGGCATCAGCTAAAAATCTTCTTATCCATACAGCGCAAGAGGCAGGAAATATAGGGCCAGATGTTTGGTATGGATGGGGATTTGTGGATGCTAAGAAAGGGGCAGAACTATTGGTTCAGAAAAAACAAAATAAAGTTATCTTTGAAGATAAAGAACTTAAAAATGCTAAAAAGAACGAAATTTTGGTGAAAACAGATGGTTCACAGCCACTTAAAGCTACTATTGTTTGGACAGATCCATCGTATAAAGATGTTAATTATAATACCTATGATAAGTTATATAATATAAGAGAATCAAAATTAGTAAATGATTTAGATTTAAGGATAACTAATATTCAAACTAATGAAGTGTATTATCCATGGAAACTGGATGTAAACGCTCCGCGTAACCCAGCGATAAAAGGAGATAATACAGTGGACAATGTAGAGCAGGTTCTTATAGACCAGCCAACAGCAGGAATTTATAAAATAGAAGTGTCTAATAAAGGAACTTTGGTGAACAATGATGGAGTAAATGCAGAAAAACAGACCTACTCTATGATAGTAACAGGGCATACTGGGATTTTAACTCCATCAACAACAACTCCAGTGGAAGCATCTCCTACATTGTTAGCAGATGGAAATAACATAGTAAATGTGAAGTTTGTAGAAAAAATCAATGATATCAAGATATTTGATATGTCAGGAAGGCTTGTTAGAAGTGTGACTCCTAGTCTGTGGTTTCATGATGTAGATTTTTCTGGACTTCCAGTAGGAATATATGTCCTAACGGCATCTTCTGCAAATCATAAACTGAGTAAGAAAATCAGAAAACAATAAATTCAAAAAAAGAACTCTTAAAAATAAGGGTTCTTTTTTGTTGCTAGAATAATAAAAAATATTATCTTTGTATTTTAAATTTTTAAACTTAAATACTACATTTTCAATGAATTTAATTAAATATAAATTTGTTGATTAAAATAAGAACATATTAAAAAAATAAATATATGAAAAAACACTTTATTTTATTAGGAGTGCTGACTATGGGGTTAGCATATTCCCAAACAGGAAAAGTAGGGATAAATACAAATAGTCCCGAAGCAACTTTGGATATAAGACCAAATGCAGCAAATTCGGTAGTAGGAGCAACTACTAATGAAGGGATGCTTGTTCCTAGATTAAGCAAAGCGAGATTGAATTCAATCGCTGCTGCTAATTTGAAAGAATCTACATTGGTGTATGTGTCTGATTTTTCAGGAACTACTACATCTACTACAACTAATGTAACTTCTAAAGGTTTTTATTATTACAGCACTGCAACTAGTAAATGGGTGAAAATAGCGGAAGGAGTTATGCAGGAGCAAGACCTTAGATTAGTGGGCACTAACAGCCACATCACACAGGATGCAGGTGTGGGTGGAAATGGTAGTGGAGTAGGAACGGGCCCTCATAATATAGGTATAGGGAAAGATGCTCTATTTTCCAATACAAGTGGTTCTCATAACATAGCTGTAGGATTAGATGCTTTGCGTTCTAATACTACAGGAGTTAATAATGTGGCATTGGGTATAAGATCTCTCCATTCTAATCAAGTAGGAAGAGGAAATGTAGGGGTTGGTGCTAATACATTGTATTCTAACATAGGAGGTATATATAATGTGGCTGTTGGGGAGAATGCTTTGTATCATACTGTTTCTGGGATTGGAAATGTGGCTGTTGGTACTGATGCTCTATATAGAAATACAACAGGAGCTAATAACACAGCAATTGGTTACAATACACTCTATAATAATACAACAGGATCTAGTAATGTGGCTAATGGATTTGGTGCATTATATAGTAATACAGTGGGGCATCGTAATATGGCATTAGGGCATTTTGCATTATATAGCAATACTAGTGGTAATAATAACATGGCTTTTGGAACAGAAGCTTTGAAAGCAAATACCACAGGAGAAAATAATATCGCATTAGGAACTACTTCTCTTACATCTAATATTGGAGGGAATTTTAATATTGGTATTGGTCAAAAATCATTGATGACAAATACAGTGGGAGAAAGTAACATTGGTATAGGTTCTCAGGCATTGCAGAATAATATTTCAGGAAGTTACAATGTGGGACTTGGGTTTGATGCTCTTCGTTTCAATACTGCAGGAAATCATAATGTGGGACTTGGATTGTATGCTCTTAGTAAAAATACAGTAGGGATGAGTAATGTGGGATTGGGACATTCTGCTCTTTCTAATAACACTATAGGAAGTCATAATGTGGGGTTAGGAACTAATGCTCTTACTAAAAATACTACGGGAAACTATAATGTAGGTATAGGAAACTCTACATTAACGAATAATGCTGCAGGGATGGCCAATGTAGCTATAGGAAATCTTGCTTTGGTATCTAATAATGGTGGAAATTATAATGTGGCTGTTGGAAATGAAGCTTTAGGAGCAAATACTTCAGGAGCATATAATATAGCATTAGGAACGAGCACATTAGCAAACAACACTACGGGACAACATAATAATGCCCAAGGTCTAAATGCACTACAAAATAATATAACAGGAAATAATAACATTGCCCTAGGTAATGGTTCAGGTGGATGGGTAAAAGGACATAATAATATCCATATAGGTAGTGCTAATTTCCAATCTGTGTCTACAGGAGAACTAGATAATGTAATAGCGATAGGAAATGGAATAGGATCTAGTGCACTTACAACTGCTAATTCAAATGATAATACCATTATCTTAGGATATCAGAATGGACATGCTTTTAGCCCTAATGTAGGGATTGGTACCTATAAACCAGATTCTAAAGTTCATATTGTAACTAATGGACCAAACGCTATCAAAATACAAGATACCAACCAAGGAGCAGGTAAAGTCCTTACCAGTGATGCTAATGGAGTAGGAACATGGAAAGAACCAGCACCGCCAATTGCTGACTTTACAAGACAATATGCTCGTACAACAGTTAATTATGACCTGCAACCTGCTACAACTCAACCAATACCTGGAATCAATGATTTTATAGCACCTAAAACAGGTAAGTATCTAGTGTTATTCCATTCTTTCCTTCAGAATGCATGGGAAACAGGTACTAGAAACTTATACTTTATCATGCTCTTGAATGGTGCACCATGGATAGATGCAGATGAGACATATAGTTATGTATCAGCAGGAGATTATTTTAACCAGCACTATTCTAATATAATAGGTCTTACAGCAGGAGATAGAGTTAGCTTTAGAGTAAATGCTAATAGAGGAAAGTTAAGATTCCATCCTACTTGGGCTCCAAGAAATAGAATAGAAGTAGTCTATTTAGGACAATAATTTTTTAAAATTTCATATTTTATAAAAAAGAGATACTATATGTGTCTCTTTTTTTATGAAGTTTAGAGGATAAAAATTTTATCTTATTTATTCTAAGTATAAAATTTTCAGTGAATTTGATTATATTTGCAAACTTAAATAAAAATTATAATTCATAATGCAAGGAAAAGGTCTTATTACTATCATTGCTGTTGCCCTTGGGCTTATCTGTATTACAGAGCTTCTGCCGACTTGGTACGCCAATAAAATAGAAAGTGAAGCGAAGGCATTAGCAGGAAATAATGAAGAAAAATATCAGAAAGAATTAGACAAACTATCTAAAGACACTCTGAATCTTGGCTTTACGAAGCTATACTACACCAATGCCAAGGAGCGTGAGATGAAGCTGGGACTTGACCTAAAAGGAGGTATCAATGTCCTTTTGGAAATCAACCAAAGAGATTTGGTGACCAATCTGGCTGATTATTCAACAAATGCTGTTTTTGTAGAGGCTTTGGATAGAACAGATAAAGCACAGGAAAACTCTACCAATTCGTATATTCAGAATTTCTTTGTTCAGTTTGATATTGTTAATAAAGAAAAGGGAGCAAACCTAAAACTTGCCAGCCCAGAGGTATTTGGAACACAAAATCTGAGCAGTGAGATAAAATTTAATACTCCTGATGAAGAGGTTAAAAAAATCATCACTAAGAAAATAGAAGCGAGTATAGGAGCTGCCTATGAGGTTATCAGAACTCGTATCGACAAGATGGGAGTTACCCAGCCGAATGTACAGCAGGTGCCAGGGACAGGAAGAATCTTGGTAGAAATGCCTGGTATCAAAGATATAGATAGAGTGAAACAAATGCTCCAGACTTCTGCAAAACTTCAGTTTTGGGAAGTGGGAACAATCCAAGAGGTTTTCCCTTACTTGGAGGAAATGAGCAAAAATGTTATCGTAAAAGGCGATTCTATGGGAGTGAAAAAAGGGTTTAACCTTACTAAAGCTCTCAATTTAGATAAATTAAGATCTAATGCTGTGGCAACTGTCAAACTTTCTGACACAGCTTCAGTTAATAAAATTCTTAATAGTGAAATCGCAAAAGAAGCTAGACCATCTAACCTTAGATATGTGGACTTTATGTGGGCATACAAGCCACAAGAGGATGCGCTTGATTATTTGGAACTTTATGCCATAAAGAGCAACGCTAGTAAAAAAGCGCCTATTGATGGTGCTGTGGAGTCTGCAAGAGTGGATTATGACCAGATGAGAAGGATAGTAGTGGATATGCAGATGGATGCTAATGGAACTAAAGAATGGAAATCCCTTACAGAAAAAAATGTAGGAAGACCTATTGCTGTTACTTTGGATAACAGAGTTTATACAGCACCGAATGTGAATGAGCCAATTCCTAATGGAAGCTCTCAGATTAGTGGGAATTTCACGGAAGATGAAGCGAAAGATTTAGTAAATGTACTAAGCGCAGGGAAACTCCCTGCTAGCGCGAAGATTGTTCAGGCTGATGTAGTAGGGCCATCTCTAGGAGAGGAGTCTATTCAGGCGGGGCTTTGGTCGTTTGTGGCAGCGTTTTGCATCATCATAGCATATATTATTTTCTACTATGGAGGTGCGGGAGTTTATGCTGTTATCGCTATGATATTCAACCTGTTTTTCCTTTTTGGAATCATGGATTCTATGGATGCTACGCTTACGCTTCCAGGGATTGCGGGTATTGTTCTAACGATGGCAATGGCAGTGGATACCAATGTGATCATTTATGAAAGAACAAGAGAACAGCTTTTTGCAGGAAAAGATATTAAAACAGCTTATAATGATGGGTTTAATGATGCTCTATCTGCGATTATCGATGGACAGCTTACATCCATTCTTACAGCGTTAGTTCTTTATATTTTCGGAACAGGACCTATCCAAGGTTTTGCGGTGACATTGCTTATCGGTCTGATAATGACTTTCTTTACTTCTGTTTTGATGTCTAGAGTGATGATATTCAGCAGATTAGAGAAAGGAAAATCATTGTCTGTTTGGACACCGATGACTAAGAATTTATTCCGAAATATTTGGGTAGATTTTATAGCAAAGAGAAAGGTAATGTATGTTATTTCTGCTGTATTGGTGGCAGTTTCTATAGGGTCTATTGCAACGAATGGATTTAAATATGGTATTGATTTCACTGGAGGAAGAAGTTTTGTAGTGAAATTTGATAAAACTGTGGATGTAGAATCTGTAAAAGGCAGTCTTTCACAAGTTTTCAAAAATGAAAAAGGAGAGACAAGCTCTATTGATATCAAGACTTTTGGGAATGACCAGCAGTTGAAAATCACTACGGATTATAAAATAGGAGATGAGTCTCTGAAAGCTGACCAAGAAATAGACCAAAAACTATATCAAGGGCTTAAAAACCAGCTTCCTGCGAGTTTGACTTTTGAAGAGTTTAAATCTGCAGCTGAAAATCCAATAGGAATAGTTTCCTCTACAAAGGTAGGGCCTACGGTGGCGGATGATATCAAGATGGGTGGAGCTCTGGCTGTATTAGGTTCATTATTAGGTATTTTCGCTTATATATTACTTCGATTCAGAAGATGGCAGTTTTCACTGGGGGCGATTATAGGTTTGGCGTTTGATGCCACTATTATATTAGGAGCATTTTCGTTATTCCATAGTATGATGCCGTTTAATATGGAGATTAACCAAGATTTCATCGCGGCGATACTCACAGTTCTTGGGTACTCTATAAATGACACGGTGATTATTTTTGACCGTATCAGAGAAAATCTAAAAGATGGAAGGGAAAGAACGCTGGCGCAGTTGTTTAATGATTCTATATCTGGAACGCTGGGTAGAACGATAAACACTTCATTGACAGTTCTTTTGGTGGTGTTGGCGATATTTATTTTTGGAGGAGAGAATTTGAAAGGATTTATGTTTGCCCTATTGTTAGGGGTGATTTCAGGAACATTCTCTACGATATTTGTATCATCACTTCTAGCCTTTGACTTCTTTAAAGGTAAAAAAATAGAAAAATAAAAAGTAAAAAAGCACTCTGCAAAGGGTGCTTTTTCTTTTAGTAGTGATGGTTCAAAATATTATATTTGCACTTTATTTTAAATTTACAAAAAATGGAAATCCAAAATACAGAAAATCCTAATGTGATTAAATTCGTGACTGATAGGACTCTTATAAGTGGTTCTTTGGAGCTGGACAGAAATTCTAATATTTCTAATGTTCCGCTGGCTCAGGAATTGTTTCAATATCCATTTGTGAAGAGTATTTTTATCACGGCTAATTTTATCGCGGTAGCCAAGGAAAACATCGTAGAATGGGATTTGGTGGCAAACAATCTGAGAAATATGATATTGGAATCTTTGGATGATTTTCCAGAAATTATCTGTTCTGAGGAGATTGCTCCTATTTTTTATTCAGAAAAAACGCCGAATCCATCAGTGGTAAAATTTGTTTCGGAGCATCAGCTGATAGATGGTTTTTTGGAGCTGAAATCTTTGCAGGAAGCAGAAAAAGTTCCATTGGCAAAAAAACTATTTGAGGAATTTTCTTTTGTAAAAGAGGTTTTTATCAATGATAATTTTATTTCTATTACCAAGACTAATGATGTTTCTTGGGAGGAAATAACGCAGAAAATATTGGATTTTCTTTCTGATTTTATTAAAAATGAAAAGTCGGTAAGTAAAATCGAAGGAATCCAGCAGAATGCATCGAAATCCGTTGCTAATAAGCAGTTTACGGAAACGGAGGAAAAAATAAATGCCATTTTACAAGAATATGTGACACCAGCCATAGAAAACGATGGGGGGAGAATCTCCCTGATAGAATTCGATGAAGAGACCAAAACAGCAAGAATGCTTCTACAAGGGGCGTGCAGCGGCTGTCCTTCTTCTGTAGTTACTTTGAAAAACGGCATAGAAGGCATCCTTAAAAACTTTCTTCCAAATGTGGTAGAAAATGTGGAGGCGGTGAATGGCTGATGAATATCATGGACTAAATTTCACAGAAATATCAACATTATCAACAGATACATTATTGAAATTCAGAAAAAATCACTACCTTTGCACCGCTGAAAATCAGCAAAAAGGGATATTTTTTACTACACAATTATTAAATTCAAAAGATGAAAAAAACAATTTTACTACTGGGAATGTTCGTTTGTTTTTTAGGAAATGGGCAGACATTGCAGGAAATGGAAGAAATAGCAGAAAATGGGGACAAAGGGGCTCAGTATCACTTGGGTCTGAAATATTACAGAGGAGAGGGAACTTATCAGAATTATGCAAAAGCAAGCTATTGGTTCGAAAAACTGGCTACGCAAGGGCATAAAGACGCGCAATTCTATTTAGGGCTGATGTATTTTGATGGAGATGGAGTAGACCAAGATTATTCCAAGGCTGAATATTGGTACCAAAAATCCGCAGAACAGGGAAATCCTGAGGCTCAGCATAATTTAGGGGTAATTTACTATAAAGGAGAAGGAGTAGCTCGTAATTTTGAGAAAGCAAAATATTGGTTTGAAAGATTGTCTGACCTAGGGAATGCAGATGCACAGTTTTATTTAGGGCTGATGAACTACAAAGGGGAAGGAGTTCCTCAAAATTACAAAGATGCTAAATACTGGTATGAGAAAGCAGCAGAGCAGGGAAATGTGATGGCAAGATACAATCTGGCGCTGATGTACTATAAAGGAGAAGGAATAGAAAAAGACTACAAAAAAGCGAGATATTGGTTTGAAAGACTTGCAGAACAGGGCAGAGTAGAGGCTCAGCATAATTTGGCTCTGATGTACTACAAAGGAGAAGGTGTAGAGAAAGACTATGCAAAGGCGATGTTTTGGTTTGACAAGTTAGCAGAACAAGGAAACGCTGACGCTCAGTATAATTTAGCAGTGATGTATCATAGAGGAGAGGGAGTTTCTCAGGATTATACAATAGCTAAACAATGGTATAAAAAATCTGCAGAACAAGGAAATACAATGGCTCAGTACAATCTAGCCGCGATGTATCAGAGAGGGGAAGGAGATTCTAGAGATGAAGTGATGGCGAAGTATTGGTTTAAGAAATCTTGTGAAAACGGATACCAAGAAGCATGTAAATATACAAGATAAAACACACAGCAAGAGTAAAATACTCTTGCTTTTTTATTTGTAAAATTTTATAAATTAGCGGAATGAATTATTTAGTACGAGAACCTGAAAATATACACGCTCAGACTCCTATTTTAGTGCTGCTGCATGGATATGGGAGTGATGAGAATGATTTGTTTAGTTTTACGCCTGATTTGCCCAAGGATTGGCTGATAGTCAGCTTTCAAGCTCCTTATACCACGCCAAATGGAGGTTTTAGCTGGTATGATATAGATTTATTGGATAGAGAAAAATTTATAAATGTTCCACAAGCTGAAGAGTCCATAGGGCTGATTTTAAAGACGATAGAAGAAATAAAGGAAAAATATAAGATTAGTGGAGTAGTTAATCTTTGTGGATTCAGCCAAGGAGGGATTTTATCCTATGCTCTTGCGCTTAGGTTTCCTCAGTTGTTTCATAAAATAGCCTGTCTGAGCGCCTATCCAGAACAGAAGATTATTAAAAATCTTTTAGGTAGAAAGGCTTATCAGCATTTGTTTTTCTTTGTCTCCCATGGGGTAAATGATATGGTCATTCCGCTAGAATGGGGGAAAAAGGGTGCGGAACTGCTGTATGATATGAGTATATTTTTCTCTTTCCGCGAGTATCAGAGCGGTCATGGGGTGGATGCAAGGAATTATATGGATTTAATGGAGTTTTTTCAAAAATAAAAAAGAGGCTTTTAGGCCTCTTTTTCGTATAGTTTGTTGTATAAATCAATGTATTTTTCTTTGATTATTTTTCTTCTCAGTTTCATGGTAGGAGTGAGCATTCCATTTCCTACAGTCCATACATCTGGTGTAAGTTCTATTTTCTTGATTTGCTCCCAGTTACCGAGTTTTTCGTTCAGTTTTGCGATTTCTTTTTCTATTCGTTGTTTTAGTTCGGCACTTTTTACCATTTCTTCTGGTTTAGTTCCGATGTTTATTTTATGGATTTCAGCCCATCTTTTAACGAAAGTGAAATCTGGCTGAACTAGCGCACACGGCATTTTTTCGCCATCGCCCACCACCATTATCTGCTCTATAAATCGTGATGATTTCGCCATGTTTTCAATTACTTGTGGAGCGATGTATTTCCCGCCCGAGGTCTTGAACATTTCCTTTTTTCGGTCGGTAATGATAAGGAATCCTTCATCGTCGATGTATCCAATGTCTCCTGTTTTGAAATATCCATCTTCTGAAAAAGCCTCCTTGGTTTGTTCAGGATTTTTGTAGTAGCCTTTCATTACGGAAGGTCCTTTTACGAGGATTTCTCCATCTTTGTCGATTTTCACATCTAAATTATCCAGAGGCTGTCCTACAGAACCTATTTTCATCTTTTCAAAGCTGTTCACCGCTATCACAGGTGAAGTCTCGGTAAGGCCGTATCCTTCGATGATAGGAATTCCCGCTGCTTGGAATTTCTTATTTAGGTTTTTAGAAAGAGCCGCAGAACCAGAAATCAGTGTAATGATATTTCCTCCCAGCCCATCTCTCCATTTGGAGAAAACAAGTCTGTCCGCTATTCTTTGTTTAAGGTTTTTAGGTGTTCCCAGTTCATAGTTTTTATTCACTCCCAGAGCCCAAAGGAAAATCATTTTCTTAAGTCCTCCTGCACTGATTCCTTTGTTGTATATTTTGTCGTATACTTTTTCCAAAAGCCTCGGTACCACGCTCATGTAGTGAGGTTTTACCTCTTTCATGTTGTCACCTATTTTATCGATATTTTCTGCAAAATAGATAGAAAATCCACTATATAGGTAGTATAAATACACCACCCGTTCAAAGACATGGCAGATAGGCAAGAAGCTTAGGGTTTTTATTTCCTTGTAATCAATTTTTTTCTTTGGGATTCTGCTGTCCACTGCAAACACATTAGAAATGATGTTTTTGTGCGAAAGCATTACGCCTTTTGGTCTTCCTGTAGTTCCAGAGGTATAGATTATGGTAGCGATATCATCTTCATTTACAAGGTCTCGTAGGTCTTCCACTTCGTATTGGTTAGAATTATCTTCGCCAAGGCTTAGAATTTCTGACCAGTTGGCCGCTCCTTCCACTTCGTCAAAAGTGAAAATTCCCACTAATGAAGGCACTTGCTCTTTTACTCGTAATAATTTTTCGTACAAATCTTTATCCGAAACGAAACAATATTTCAGTTCAGCATTGTTGAATATATATACATAGTCCTCCTCACTTATTGTAGGATATACAGGCACGGAGATGGCTCCTATCTGGGAAATTCCTAGGTCTGCTATACACCATTCTGTGCGGTTGTTAGTGGAAACGAGTCCTATTTTATCATCTTTGGTAATTCCTGATTTTAGAAGTCCTCTGGAAAATTTGTCTCCTAAATCTACAAACTGTTTAGTAGAAATTTTTTCCCATTTTCCATCATATTTTGTAGCCAAAACATCATCTTTTGGGAATTTTTTTAAGGAATTATGTACGATATCAAATAATCTTGTAATAGACATTTCTTTCAAATTTTAAGCCGCAAAAATAGTGTTTTTTATTTTAAACATAAAAAACATAGGATTTTATTCCTGTTTTTCTGAGTCTGGTTTTGTTTTTTCTACGAATTTTATGTTCCTCATCAGTCCAGAGAATTTGGTTCTTTTTACTGGAGATTTTCGGAAGATTTCGGAGAAAATTTCTTGGGTCAAATCCTGCCAATCAGGTTTTCTCAGTTGGCTAAATTCTTTTAAGGCAAATTTCGGTTCTGTATTTGGAGCTGCAAATCTATTCCATGGGCAAACATCCTGACAGACATCACACCCGAAAATCCAATCATCCATTTTTCCCTCGAAATAGTCTGGGATTTCGTTTTTTAGTTCTATTGTAGCGTAAGAAATACATTTGCTTCCGTCTATAATTCGTTCATTTACAATGGCTTGTGTAGGGCAGGCATCTATACATTTTCTACAGCTTCCACAGTGGTCTGTGGTCGCACCATCTTCTTCTAATTCTAAATCACAGATGATTTCCGCCAAAAAGAAGAACGAACCGTGTTTTTTAGTAATCAAATTGGCATTTTTCCCGACCCAGCCGATTCCAGATTTTCTAGCCCATGCTCGGTCTAAAACAGGCGCGGAATCCGTAAAAACCCTAAATCCAAATTCTCCTATTTCTTCTTGCAGTTCTGCTATCATCTGGCGGAGAATGTCTTTTATCACATCGTGGTAGTCCTCGCCATAGGCGTATTTGGAGATTTTGAAATTATTTTCTGTTTCTAGTTTGTATTGAGGGAAATAGTTGTAAGACAGTGAGATAACGGACTTTGCGCCCTCTACCAGAAGTCTAGGGTCTGTCCTTTTATCAAAATAATTTTCCATGTATGCCATCTCGCCGTTGTAGCCTGCTTTTAGCCATTTTTCCAGCGCTGTAGCATCTTCTTCAAGGAAACCAGCTTTAGAAATACCACATTCCTGAAACCCGAATTTTTCGGCTTTCTGTTTGATGATTTTTGTGTATTTCTCTGCTGTTTGTGCCATAATTTCTGCGAAAATATTGTTTTTAAATCTAAAATCCAATTTTTAGAATTAACTTTGTATAAAAATAAAAGAGTGAAAAAATTAAAGATATTTTTATTTGCATTGGTTCTTTTATTCTTGGGAAGTGCTTATTTTATGCCAAGAGCAGAAAGTTTAGACAAGGAAAAACAAGAAATAAAAACACAAAAAACAGCCCAGCGGACACCAGATTACAAAAAATACGCAGAAGAGGCTCTGTTGTATTGTAAAAAGAATAAAATTTCTACAGATTTTTTTGTATTGATAGACTTTTCTATCCATTCTGGGAAGAAACGAATGTTCATTTGGGATTTTAAAAAAGACAAAATCACGGATAGTTTTTTGGTAAGTCATGGGTGCGGAAGTCAGCCCACAGCGAGGGATTATTCCAAAGAAAAACCAGCATTCAGCAACCAGCCGAATAGTCATAGCTCTTCACTCGGTAAATATTGGATTGGCACGAAGAAAGTTCCCAGCCCGAGTTTTGGGGAGAAATATCTGCTCTATGGCAAGGAAACGACGAATAATAACGCTCTCAAAAGGGATATCGTGATACACCCTTGGTCTATTATTCCTGATGAAGAGCCCTATCCAAGCGGTGTGCCAGAGAGCTGGGGCTGTCCTGCGGTGTCTTCTGATGTTTTCAAGGTTTTGGATGAAAAATTCCAATCCGTAGGGAAAAATATTCTCCTTTGGGCGATTTATCCTTGAGGTTTCTATTTTCGTAAAGTCCGAAATAAAAAGCATTTAAATTTGATGAATCAAAATAAAACATTAAATTCGCAGAAACAAAAAAGTTAATCACAATGAATTATGATATCATCGTCATCGGGAGTGGTCCTGGTGGATATGTTACAGCAATTAGAGCAGCACAGTTAGGTTTTAAAACTGCAGTGATAGAAAAAGAAAATTTGGGTGGAATATGCCTTAATTGGGGCTGTATCCCTACCAAAGCGCTTTTGAAATCAGCACAGGTTTTTAAATATATCAACCACGCGGAAGATTTTGGTTTAAATAAAGTAGAGGCAAGTTTTGACTTCCCTAATGTGGTCCAAAGAAGCCGCGGTGTAGCCGAAAAAATGAGCAAAGGTGTGGAGTTCCTGATGAAAAAGAACAAAATAGATGTTATCTTCGGGACAGCCAAAGTAAAACCAGGCAAGAAAGTAGCTGTGGAGAAAGATGGAGCAGTTACAGAATATACGGCAGAACATATTGTTTTAGCGACAGGGGCTCGTTCTCGTGAACTTCCTAATCTTCCTCAGGATGGCAAGAAAGTGATAGGATACAGACAGGCACTTACTCTTCCAAAACAGCCTAAATCTATGATAGTAGTAGGTTCTGGAGCGATAGGAGTGGAGTTTGCGTATTTCTATGCTACGATGGGTACACAGGTTACGGTTGTAGAATTCATGCCGAACATCGTGCCAGTGGAGGATGAGGATGTTTCTAAACATTTGGAAAAATCCTTTAAAAAAGCAAAAATAAAAGTAATGACCAACGCTTCCGTGGAGTCTGTGGATACCTCTGGAGATGGAGTAAAAGCACAGGTGAAGACTGAAAAAGGCATTGTGGAGTTACAAGCAGATATTCTACTTTCAGCGGTGGGAATTACAGCAAATATTGAAAATATTGGTCTGGAAGAAGTAGGTATTAAAACTGAAAAAGGCAGGGTAGTAGTGGATGAATGGTACAGAACCTCCGTGCCAGGTTATTATGCGATAGGAGATATCCTTCCTACTCAGGCTCTAGCGCATGTGGCGTCAGCAGAGGGAATTACCTGCGTGGAGAAAATAAAAGGGCTGGATGTAGAGCATATAGACTACGGCAATATCCCAGGATGTACTTACTGCACGCCAGAGATAGCATCAGTAGGGCTTACAGAGAAGCAGGCAAAAGAAAAAGGCTACGAAATAAAAGTAGGAAAATTCCCATTCTCTGCAAGTGGAAAAGCTACTGCGAATGGAGATACAGATGGTTTTGTGAAAGTGATTTTTGATGCGAAATACGGTGAATGGCTTGGTTGTCATATGATAGGAACAGGTGTTACCGAAATGATAGCAGAGGCTGTGGCTGCAAGAAAATTAGAAACCACAGGACATGAAATCCTAAAAACTGTCCATCCGCACCCTACACTTTCTGAAGCAGTGATGGAAGCTGTAGCGGCTGCCTATGGAGAGGTTATTCATATTTAATGAATGATAAAAAGATATAGACTGTCCTAAAATATGGGCAGTCTTTTTTTGTTTTTTGAGATTATTATTAGATTTGTAGTTTTATTAAGATAAAAATGAATAATAAATTAGGATTGGTATTGTCTGGCGGTGGGACAAAGGGAGTGGCTCATGCAGGAGTGCTAAAATTTCTTGAGGAAAAAGGCATTCAGCCAGAGATATTGGCGGGGGCGAGTGTGGGGGCTATTGTGAGCTGTCTCTATGCAGTAGGAAAAAAACCAAAGGAGATTTTGGATTTCTTTAAATCGGTGTATTTTTTTCATTGGAAGCATATTGCATTTAATAAACCTGGGCTTGTCAATTCCGCTGTTTTTAAAATATATCTAAAACCTATTTTTGGGGATATGAAGATAGGTGATTTAAAAAAGGAAGTAAACATCACCGCTACAGATATCGTGACTGGGGAACTGAAAATTTTTGACAAAGAAACCAGAGTGATAGATGCCATCATCGCTTCATCTAGCTTCCCTGGGATTGCTACGCCGTATATGTTTGGCGGGGTGCTGTATAGCGATGGCGGAATCCTTAATAATTTCCCTGCGGACATCATACGGGACAGGTGTGATAAGATGATAGGCGTTTATCTTTCCTCACCACAAGAAGTGAAACAAAAACAGATGAATACCATAAAATCCGTTACTTATCGTGCGTTTGACCTGCTGTCTCACAGGGTGGAAACTTACAAATTTGCTTATTGTGACTGGCTTATAGATTCTCTGAAACTCTCTAATTACAGCACCTTCGAGACTAAAAAGAGTAAAATGGATGAGATTTTCCAAATAGGATACGAGGAGGCGAGAGATAGTTTTGATAAAGGTTTATTCGGATAGGAGGGGGATTTTTGATTTATTTCAATCAAACTTAAATCATTAACATATTTAGAAAATTCACAAAAACGGTAATTCTAATTTTAGAATTACCGTTTTTTTTATTTGGATAAAATATCTTCCTGTCTATCGATGGACTCTTGGTGTATGGCTTTGAATATTCTGAGAATCAGCCCTTCCGAAAGATTTTTTTCTTTTCCGAGGATTTTCATGCGTTCTATTATTTCGTTCCAGCGTTTGTTTTGGAGGACAGATATATTTTTTTGTTTTTTGAGTTTGCCGATATTGTCAGCGATTTCCATTCTTTTTCTTATCAAATCCAGCAGCTGCTCATCCAGAATGTCAATTTGTGAACGGAGGGTTTTCAGCTGTATCTGAAAATCAATTTCTTCCGTATTCTCTCTGCGAAGAACCAGTTTTTGCAGCATTTCCGAAAGTGTCTCTGGCGTAATCTGCTGCTGGGCATCACTCCATGCTTTTTCTGGGGAGCAGTGGGACTCTATCATCAGCCCATCAAAGTTGAGGTCTAATGCAGTTTGTGAAATTTCACCTATCAGTTCTCGGTTTCCTGAGATGTGCGAAGGGTCGCAGATGATGGGCAGATTTGGGAAAATATTTTTCAGTTCTATCGGAATCTGCCATTCAGGAATGTTACGATATTTAGATTTTTCATAGGAGGAAAATCCACGATGTACAGCGCCAAGTTTCTCTATACCAGCCATTTTAAGCCGTTCCAAAGCTCCTATCCACAGAGCGAGGTCAGGATTTACAGGGTTTTTGACAAGTACTATTTTGTCAGTTCCTTTTAGTTCATCGGCTATTTCTTGGACAATGAACGGATTTACTGTAGTTCTAGCGCCTATCCAAAGCAAATCTACATCGTATTCCAGCGCTAGTTTTATATGGTCTCGGTTGGCTACTTCGGTGGCGGTTTTCAGTCCTGTGACTTCTTTTACTTTTTTCAGCCAATTCAGCCCGATTTCTCCCACGCCTTCAAAACCACCTGGGCGTGTTCTGGGCTTCCATATACCAGCTCGGAAGAAGTCTATTTCACTGTTTTTTAGGCTTTTGGCTGTTTCTAGCATTTGCTCCTCGGTCTCAGCACTACAAGGACCAGTGATGATGAGAGGTCTGCTGAGCTTCAAGTCTTTCAGCCATTGGTTGGAATAATCCTGTTTAGTCATTCTTTTTTTTATTCCTTATTTAAAAATTTTAAAAATTTGCCCACTGCTTCAGACCTGTGGCTGATGCTGTTTTTTTGTTTTGAAGGCATCTCGGCAAAAGAAATTTCATAGCCTTTTGGAATGAAAATTGGGTCGTACCCAAAGCCTTTTTCGCCTCTTTTTTCTTTGGAAATAGTGCCGTATACTCTGCCTTCGAAATAGTTTTCGCCTGTTTCATCCACCAAGCACATTACCGTGATGAAATACGCCTCGCGGTCTTCTATATCCTGTATTTCGGTGAGGACTTTCTGTATATTTGCCTCAAAATCATGTTTCCCTGCATACCTTGCCGAAAAAATACCAGGTCTTCCGTCCAAAGCTGGGATAACCAGACCGCTGTCATCTCCTACGCTTGGTTTTCCTGTTTTCTCAAAACAATATTTAGCCTTGATAAGGGCATTTTCGTGAAAGGTAGTTCCGTTTTCTTCGATTTCATCAAAGAGCTGATAATCAGTAAGGCTGGTAACATGATATTTTTCGCCTAAAATTTCTTGGATTTCATCTTTTTTATGCTCGTTGTGCGTAGCAAGTAGTATTTCCATATATTTAGTAAAACAATCTTTAGTGTGGTTATTCATTTAATGATAAAACCACGATTTTTAATTTAAATCTCGGCTTTATTTAAAAATGGTGTAGTGGCAGAAACTTTTTTTAGTTTTACCAGCTACACCTTGGATTTTGTATAAATTTAATTAGTTAAAAGCCTCGATGATTTTAGAAAAATCTTCTATTTTTAAAGATGCACCGCCGATAAGTCCACCATCGATGTCAGGTTGTGAGAAGATTTCTTTTGCGTTGTCTGGTTTTACCGAACCTCCGTAGAGAATGGAGATTTCATCAGCGGTGTCTTTTCCGTATTTCTCAGCGATAAGGTTTCGGATAAAAGCGTGGATTTCTTGCGCTTGTTCTGGTGTAGCAGTTTCTCCTGTTCCGATAGCCCAAACAGGTTCGTAGGCGATAACTACTTTTTTGATTTCCTCTGCAGAAAGCTCAAACAGCGCTGTTTCAGTTTGCTTTTTCACTACATCGAGGTGCAGTCCAGCTTTTCTTTGTTCCAGAGTTTCTCCGTTGCAGTAGATAGGCGTAAGCCCTGCATTTAGTAGGTTTTTTACTTTTTGTGCTGCATGGCTGTCGGTTTCGTTGTGGTATTGTCTTCTTTCGGAGTGGGCTACGATGCTTCCGTTTAGTCCAGCAGACTTTATCATTTCTACGGAAATTTCACCAGTGTAGGCACCTTTGTCATGCTCAGAAATATCCTGTGCGAAGACTTTCACTTCATCATGAGCAAAAATATTTTTAGCTGTGGTGAGATACAGACTTGGTGGAGCGATATACACCTCGCAGTTGGTTTTGTTATTCTTTTTGTATTCGGCTAACTGAAGCATAAGGGTTTCTGCTTCTTGGAAATTTTTGTTCATCTTCCAGTTTCCAGCGACGATGTTTTTTCTCATAATTATTTTATTTATTGTTATTAATCAGTTTTAATATTTTTATTTTCAAAGAAAATGCTTTTTATATAGTATGTTTTCACATTTTTGCCTCTTTTTTGTGCAGGGATGAACTTTGGTAGGAGGCTGATAATTCTTTCCGCTTCTTTTTTGAGCGTTTCGTTTTCACTTCTGCTGAAAAGCACCTCCACTTCGCCTGTTTTATCAATCCTGAAAGCTACATACACTTTATACACTTTGCTTTTTTCGGCATCAATATTATTTGGGTTAAAATGTGTCTTCACATGCTGTTCCAGTTGGTCTTGGAAGCATTTTCTCTTGTTAATATTATCCTTGCATACCTCAAAAATGGGCGGTTCATCTACTTGTATAATGAGATAATCTCTGCTTTCATCCAGTTCCTCATCCAGTTCCTCATCAGCTTTGGGAAGCTTGCAATGTGGAAGTTCTACAGGAAGATAGTAGCTGTAGGGAAGTGACGGGCTTTTCTTTGTTTTATGGCGTTTTTTGTAGGATTTCTTACCTTTTTTCTGAGCCTGCACATGGGCTGAAAATCCTAAAAACAAAATAATGAGTAAAAATGACCAAAACCTTTTCATAACAGTTAGTTTTGTTTTTAATGAAATTCTGTATATTCTGCTTTAAATACGAGCTTTTTTCCTTGACTTAATCCATTTTCCAGATGGTTTTCATGAGTTTATAGAACTGATGCTCACGGTCAGTCACCTGCTCATCGGCTTTGATAAGTGTTTTTGCAAACTCGGCGAAGTTTTTTCTTTCCTCCTCGGTGGAATCATCATAAAAACAGCGTGCATGGAACTCGAAATGGTCTTTCCAGTCCTCTGGCTGCAGGGAAGCGATGACTTCCAGCTCGTTATCCAGATTGATTCTGAACGGGAATTCTTCTGATAAGTATTCTTGTATTTTTAGTCCTTCTTTTGGTGAAAATTCGTGGTCTACAGCCGAAAGAATCATCAATAAATGGTAGCCTGCAATGGGTTTGTTTGATTTTTGCATAAATAAAATATTTAATAAAATTTTCTAAAAACAGGGAAAACAGAAAAGTCTAAAATCCCAAAAACTTTTGGCTAAAATACAAAAATTAACTTTAATTTTAATAACTTTATCGCTTTAAAAAAGTTAGATTTATGAGGATAATAAAATTGTTATTTCTGTTTTCTGTGTATTTTGCTTTTGGTCAAAATTTTACAAAAAAAGACACGCTTTTGGGTTCTAATACTGCATACCGTGATTTTTGGGATGTTCAAAGATATGATGTGAAAGTAGAGCCAAGCTACGAACAAAAAAGCCTGAAAGGAAGCAATAAAATAACATTCAAGATAACAAAGTCTGTGAGAAATCCTGTTTTTCAGATAGATTTGCAGCAGCCGATGAAACATGACAGCGTTCGCTCTAGTTTTAAAGTAAAATCTACAAGAGTGGATGGTAATTTTATCTTTTTAGAAACGAAAGAAAGTTTTAAAAAAGGGCAGACACATACCTTGGAAATAGATTTTAGTGGAAATCCTATCATCGCTGAAAATGCGCCTTGGGATGGCGGCTGGGTTTTCACACAAGATGAAAAAGGAAATCCATGGATGTCCGTAGCCTGCGAAGGTATAGGGGCGAGCGTATGGCTTCCAATAAAAGAATACTGGGGCGATGAGCCAGATATGGGGATGACCCTCGCTATCACTACTCCGAAAGATTTGGTGGGAGTAGGAAATGGGAAATTAGTAGAATGGAGCGTTAAAAAGGACAAAAACATCTTTACTTGGGAAGTCAAAAATCCTATAAACTCATATAATATCGTTCCTTACATCGGGAAATATGTTCATTTTTCTGATGAATATTTGGGTAAGAGGGGAATGCTAACTTTGGACTATTGGGTTTTGGATTATAATTTAGAAAAAGCCCAAAAGCAGTTCCAGCAGGTAAAACCTATGCTCAAAGCTTTTGAACATTGGTTTGGTGGGTATCCTTTTTATAAAGACGGCTATAAACTGGTAGAATCTCCATATTTAGGAATGGAGCACCAGAGCAATGTAGCGTATGGAAACGGCTATCAGAATGGCTACTATGGAAGGGATTTGTCAGGAACAGGAGTGGGCATGTATTGGGATTTTATCATCATTCATGAAAGCGGACACGAATGGTTTGGGAATAATATCACAGCCCAAGACAAAGCCGATATGTGGATACATGAGGCTTTTACGACTTATTCAGAAGTTTTGTTCACGGAAAATTATATGGACAAAAACGCAGCAAATACCTATATAAAGGGACTTAGAAAAAATATCCTGAATGATCAGCCTATCATAGGCATATATGGCGTGAGAAAAACAGGTAGTACAGACCAATATATAAAGGGGGCAAATATGATACATACCATCAGACAGGTTATCAATAATGATGAAAAATTCAGACAAATTTTGCTGGGAATGAGTACAGATTTTTATCATAAAATAGTGACTTCCAAACAGGTAGAAGATTATATCAGCAAAAAAGCAGGAATAGATTTTTCACTTGTTTTTGATCAGTATTTGAGAACGATAAAAATTCCACAGCTGGAATATGAGCAAAAAGGAAATCAGCTGAAATTCCGCTGGAATAACACGATAAAGAATTTCAGAATGCCTGTGAAACTAAAAAGCCATTCTACGCATATAGCTCCTACTCAGGAATGGCAGACTGTCACTTTGGCTAATGATAAAGCTGTAGAAATAGATGACAACTACTATATAGAAGTTTTGAAAAAATAAAAAAATCCCTATTAAAGGGATTTTTTTATAATATTATTTTTGTTTTCTTAGTTTTTCTAATTCCAAAGCTATGTCGCTGTAGCTTAGGGTTTTATCTTGCATCGTGGCGGAAATCAGTTTCTTTTCTTCTTCGTTTGCGCCCAGCTGGTTTAGAATATTGAATAAATGCATTTTCATATGTCCTTTTTGGATGCCTGTGGTAACTAGCGAGCGAAGTGCAGCGAAGTTCTGAGCCAAGCCAGACACTGCTAAAATGCTCATAAGTTCCTTTGCGTTAGGTTTTCCTAAAAGAGCCAAAGAGAATTTTACCAATGGATGAAGGCTCGTGAGTCCTCCTACAACTCCCACAGAAATAGGCAGTTCTATCCAAAATCGAAATATCCCGTTTTCTATCATGCAGTGGCTTAGCGAGCTGTATTTTCCGCTTTTACTTGCGTAGGCATGCACGGAGGCTTCCACTGCCCGAAAGTCATTTCCTGTTGCGATGACCACTGCATCCACACCATTCATAATGCCCTTATTGTGTGTAGTTGCTCGGCAGGTGTCTATCTCTGCTATCGTCACCGCTTGCTTGAACTTCCATGCAAATTCTTCTGGCGCAATGCCGTCATTATTCCCTAATTCTTCTATTTTACAAGAAACTTCGGCTCTTACTAAACATTCAGGAGTGTAGTTGGACAGAATGTTCATGATGATTTGTAGGGAGTTTTTTTCTTCCTCGCTGAATATTTCTGACTCAAAAATCTCTTCTTTCAGTGTTTTTCCAAATACTTCCAGACACGAATTGATGAAATTTGCTCCCATCGAATCCCGAGTGTCAAAACTTGCTTTGATTTGAAAATAATTTTCCAATTCATCAGTTTTGTCAATAAGTTCAATGCTTAGGATTCCGCCGCCTCTCTTGCGCATGTTCGCTGTGATGTCCTGCGTGGCTTTGAATAATTTTTCTTTTAAAGTCAAATCAAAGAACTGCAATAATTTTTCCTTGTTCCCATTGAAAATAAAATGAGTATGCCCGAGTTTTTCTGTGTTGATGATGGTCGTTTGGAATCCGCTTCTTTCCATCCAGAATTTGGCTGCTTTGGCTGCTGCTGCCACTACCGAACTCTCTTCTACAGCCATAGGAATAGCGTATAGTTTCCCGTTAATCAGGAAGTTAGGTGCGATTCCATAGGGTAGATAAAAATTAGAAATGGTGTTTTCAGAGAATTCATCATGGAGTTTTTGCAACTCTAAATTTTCGTTCCAATACAGCTTTAAAACATGCTCAAAATCAGTGTCATTTTCCAAATATTCATGGATGAGCCAGTCTATTTTTTCTTGTTTCGGCAGCTTGGAAAAACCATCTATGGGGTGTGTCATTGTATATGATTTTTAAAAATTCAAAGATACAAAAATAGATAATAAAAGAAATTTGTAAAAAATAGAGTTGATTATCAGTGTTTTGTAATTAATTTATAAAAAAAACAGAAAATATTTTTGTGATTAATGATAAAGTCTGTATATTTGCACCACTTAAAACGGAAGACCCATGGTGTAACGGTAGCACACCAGATTTTGGTTCTGTTTGTCGGGGTTCGAATCCCTGTGGGTCTACACTGAATTTTAGCAACTACTTATAAATCAAGTAGTTGCTTTTTTATTTTTACTAATTTTGGGGCTTTGGTCACGATTTTGGTCACGGTAATTCTAAACTTTATACATATTGAATTTCTTTAAAAGATAATGAATCATTCTTTGTGAAAATAGAAAAATATTTATTTTCTAAAGAATTCCCTCTTAAATAATTAATTACAAAAGTAAAATCCTAATTTTCTACCCGATGAGTTTTAAAATAAAAACCAACTATTAAAAGGGGGATACAAAAAAAATCACATTTCACATATGCAAAAGAGGTATAGTAAGGAGACACTATAACCTCTATCTTTATATTAAAACAATAAAAACACTTGTTGAAAAAATTTGAATATTGAGAAAAACATCCTTATCTTCGCAAAGATTTTAACGATAAATAAAGCGTTGGCTTTTGTTCTGTTGTCCGAAAACTGGAAACTTTCATAACAACACAGAAACAAATAGTTAATGCTCACTCCATATAGGTGTGGGTTATTTCTATTTTGTGTTGTGTGGTGATTCCAGTACCTCGGGCAACAAAAAAGAATTTCCCACGCCTTTTTTATTGTTTTTTATAGAAAATAAAAAGAGTTAATTTTATTCTGTTGCCCGAAAACTGGAAACTTTCTTTAGCAACGCAGAATAGATTAGCCTATTAGGGTGGAGGAGCATTTTTTGTTCCTCTGCTGTGTAGCACATCTATATTAGTAAAGAATAAGATTTTGTTCCAGCTCTTTTTGAGTAAAATATTCACATCTCCAAAGGAACAAAGGAGATATCTATTCTGTACGGATATTAGATGGAAGGCAGACAGGTAAAATCCAAAAAGCGAGTGGCAGACCATGGAGAGGTATTTACTAACGAAAGAGAAGTAAAAGCCATGGTAGACCTTGTGTGGAAAGAGCTAGAAAAAGGTACAGCGGACAAGGTTCTTACTGCTACTTTTTTAGAGCCGTCATGTGGTTCGGGTAACTTTCTTATAGAGATTTTACAAAGGAAAATAGCACTGCTGAAAAAGACCAAGAAAAACAAATCTGATTATGGATTTTATTTGGTGCTGGTAGCAGGCAGTCTTTATGGTGTGGAGCTTCTTCCTGATAATACCCAAGAGTGCCGAGAGAGACTTCTCACAGAATTCAAAAAATCTTATCCCAAAAAAGAAGCAGACTATGAGAAACTGATGAAGAGCATTGCGTTCATCATCAGTCAGAACATTATCTGTGGAGATGCCCTCAGTTATACTACGCCAGAGGGAGAGCCTATTGTTTTCACACATTGGTCTGGACTGAGTGATAGAAAAATAGTCACCAACTATTTTGACTATGGCGAACTGTCTAAAAAAGAACAAGGTACAGCTTCTTTATTTGCGGAATATACAGTAAAAGAACCTGTGATAAAGCATTACTTGGAACTCGGTGCAGAACAGCCCTAATCTTTTCTAACAATGAATGCACAAAAATACAATCCCGATGTGCTTACTTGTCTTGCCAATCTGAGTAACGATGAGGTTTTTACACCTCCTGATGTTGCTAATAGAATGCTGGATACCCTACCCAACGAATTATGGAGCAATCCTGAAGCTAAATTCCTAGACCCTTTCTGTAAAACTGGTGTGTTTCTGAGAGAAATAGCTAAAAGACTGCTGAAAGGTTTAGAAAGCCAAATCCCAGACTTGCAGGAACGCATAGACCATATTATGCACCATCAGTTGTATGGAATAGGCATCACGGAGCTTACTGCTTATCTGAGCCGCCGTAGTCTCTACTGCTCTACCCGTGCTGATGGTAAACATTCTGTTACAGAATTCCCTGATGAAAGTGGTAATATCTTCTTTGAGGAAATCTCCCATACATGGGACAAAGCAGGGAAATGTACTTACTGTGGTGTGAATAAAAAAGACTTTGGGGATGAAATAAGAGAAGGTCTCTCTAAATATGCCTATCCCTTTATACATGATAAAAACCCTTACGAAAATATGAACTTTGATGTCATTATAGGAAATCCACCTTATCAGATGAATGTGGGAAATGATAAAGAAAAAGGAAATAGTTCAAAAGCAAAAGCTATTTATCATCTCTTTATTGACCAAGCTATCAAAATCAGCCCTAAATATATTTGTATGATTATTCCAAGTCGCTGGATGACAAGGAGTACAGAGGGGATATCTGATGAATGGATAGATAGAATGCTAAGTTCTAATAAGTTTAGAATCATACATGATTTTTTGGATGCCAAAGGTATTTTCTCTGGAACACCTCCAAAGGGTGGAGTCAATTATTTCTTATGGGACAGAGATTACAGTGGAGAGTGCCATTATTATCTATATGAAAGTGTAGATAAACCTTCCTCTTATAGATTTGAAACATTAAATAAAAATAATTCAGGTATTGTTATCAGGGATGGTGTAGCCAATGATATATTAAAGAAAATATCAGAAGTTCATCAGGATTATATGAACAATGGAGACAATTTTTCCTCCTTAATTAGCCCAAAGGATTTTTTCACCAATAAACAATGGCTTACTTCTAGCTGGGATGGTTTTACCAATACCCCCAATCAAGACTATAACATCAAATACTATCCTAATAAAACACTACTAAAAGATGGGATGGATTTTGGCTGGATTAATATCAACCAAATTCCTAAAAATAGAGAAACTAAAGACTTGCATAAAGTGTTTATTCCTGCTGCAGGCGGTTCAGGGACAGATACTCAAGTTTTAGGACATCCTTTTTATGGAGAACCTAATTCAGTATGTTCACAGACATATTTGGTAATAGGTTATAATCCTAAAGAACATCACTTTACCAAAGAAGAGTGTTTTGGTATTATTTCATACATAAAAACTCGTTTTTTTAGATATTTAGTTTCTATTAAAAAGAAAACCCAAAATGGACCTCGAGGAGTGTACCAGTTTGTCCCTTTACAGGATTTTACCAAAGAATGGACAGATGAAGAACTTTATAAAAAATATGGTTTAACAGAAGAGGAAATTGCTTATATAGAAAGTTTAGTAGAAGAAAGAAAAGAAGAAGAGTAACTTTATAATAATAAAGAAATATGGAAAGAGAAGAATTAAAAAAAGAATATTACTATGAAATATTTACTAAAATAAGAGGTATGCCTTCTAACGATAAAGTAGTTAAATATTTAGGGAATCGTAAAATACAATTTTTAGATAATAAAGAAATATTAGAATTAGATGAAACTCTAACAACTCATGCTGATAAGCAACTAAAAGATGGAAAAAATATCACCTATATCAAAGGGCTTTTTGGTTTTAGAAATATATCAATAGATCCGAAACATTTAGAAAAATTAGGTTTCATAAAAAAAGAAGGAAATTTATATGAAATGGATAATCCTAACATAAAAATTATGATGAATTTAGCAATATTAGGAGACGAAAATTTTAATTACATCGGAAATATTGTAATGAATAATAATGAACACAATATTCTTATGCAAAAAATTGAAGAGAAAAAAGAAGAATTAAATAAAAAATATCATGATGATTTTGAAATTACAAATAAAAGTCCATTTAAGATTATTAATGATTATTATGATTTTAGTATGTGGAAACATATAGAGCAACATAATGAAATAGTAACAATAATAAATGAAAATTTCAAAGGAATACGAAATATAAATGAATTATTTAAAAGATTAGAAAAAGAAGGAATTAAAATTGAAAACAAAGATGAAGTGGTTATGTGAACTAAACTCGTTTTTTCTACCACCAAGCTTGAATATCAACCAAATCAAAGAGAACAAATACAAAAATGTACAAAACCTAGTGTAAAATATTAAAAATATAGAAATTTAACTACTTAATAATGTTCACACAGAATAACATCCCCAGAATATATGCCTACACCGATAAAAGCTATCCTGATATGCTAAAAGTAGGCTACACCACCAAGACTGCAGCAGAGCGTGTAAAAGAACAATACTCTCCAATAAGACCCCACCAGACTTGGGAAATTGTCTTAGAGGAAATCGCTACCAGAGAGGATGGTACTTACTTTACTGACCATGAACTCCACAAAAGGCTGGAGCAGAAAGGCTTTATCCGTGAAGCTGGAGAGTGGTTCCGATGTTCCATAAAAGACCTGCAAACGGTGATTTTAGAAGAGAAAAGAGGCATCAGAAATACAGAAAACCGTAGTCAGAGCTTTGGTATGAGACCAGAGCAGAAAGAGGCTGTAGAGAAGACTGCTTGGTATTTTAATTCCGTGAAAGATGAAGGTGTTATCCCTCACTTTCTTTGGAATGCCAAAATGCGTTTTGGGAAAACCTTTGCTGCTTATCAACTTGCTCTAAAAATGGGCTGGAGAAAAATACTGGTGCTTACCTTTAAACCTGCTGTCCTCAGTGCATGGCGGGAGGACTTGCAGTCTCATATAGATTTTGAGAATTGGCAGTTTGTCTCTAACCGAGAGGAAGACCTCAGCGTAGAAGATATAGACAGAACAAAGCCTTTTGTATATTTTGGCTCTTTCCAAGACCATCTAGGAGAGGATAAAAAAACAGGTGGAATAAAATCTAAAAACGAATGGGTGCATAAGGAGGACTGGGACTGTGTGATTTTTGATGAATACCATTTTGGTGCATGGCGAGACAAATCCAAAGACCTTTTTAACAAAGAAGAAAAGGAAGAAATAGAGGAAATGGAACAAGAAATAAGAGAGTTGGAAGCCGAAGAATCTGGTAAAAAGGAGGATTTTAGCTACTTTGATGAAGGTCTATTACCTATCACTACCAAGCATTATCTTTATCTTTCAGGAACACCATTTCGTGCCATCGCAGGGGGAGAATTTATAGAAGAACAAATCTATAACTGGACTTATTCTGATGAACAAAAAGCTAAGGCAGAATGGCAGGGCGAGAACAACCCATATGCTTCACTCCCAAGAATGGTCATGATGACTTATCAGATACCTGATGAAATAAAGAATGTAGCCTCCAAAGGTGAGTTTAATGAGTTTGACCTCAATACTTTTTTCTCAACTGAAGGAAAAAATAAAGAGGCTGTTTTCAAATATGAAGATGAGGTACAAAAATGGCTGAACCTTATCCGTGGACAATTTTCGGGCAATATAGAATCTGACCTAAAACTAGGTAGAAGCAAAAACTTTATGCCTTTTTCAAATGTTAAATTATTGGAAATTTTACAACACACATTTTGGTTTCTGCCCAATGTAGCATCCTGCTATGCTATGGCAAATTTATTAGGTAAGGCACAGAATAATTTTTTCCATGATTATGATATTGTTGTGTGTGCAGGAGAAAAAGCAGGAATAGGTGTAGAAGCACTGAAACCTGTGAAAAAAGCCATGGGAGATCCATTAAAAACTAAGACCATTGTCCTTTCTTGTGGAAAACTGACTACTGGAGTATCCGTACCGCCATGGTCAGGAATTTTGATGTTGAGAAATACCTCCAGTCCAGAGACTTATTTTCAATCTATTTTTAGAGTACAGACACCTTGGGTTATTAAGAACCCAAATGGAGACAACCCAAACCAGCAAGAAATTATCAAAAATGAATGCTATGTATTTGATTTTGATGTCAATCGAGCCTTAAAACAAGTAGCATCTTATGCCTATAGCCTTAATGTTAATCCTAATGCTTCTCCAGAAGAAAAAGTGACAGAACTAATTAGCTTTCTGCCTGTTTTAGCATATGATGGAAGTCGCATGAATGCTTCAGATGTTTTAGATTTGGCAACTAGTGGAACTTCTGCTACTTTATTAGCAAGAAAATGGGAGTCAGCTCTCTTAGTGAATGTAGATAATGTTACTTTACAAAGACTGTTAAACAATGAAGAAGCCTTAAAGATATTAGAAAGAATAGAGGGATTCCGAAGTCTGAGCCGAGATATAGAAACCATCATCAATAAATCTGAAAAAGTAAAGAAAACTAAAAAAGAGTTTTCAGAAGCAGGTGTAGAGATGGATACTAAAACAAAAAAAGAAATAACAGAAGAAGAAAAAGAATACAAGAGTAAAAGGAAACAGATTCAGGAGAAATTGATAAAATTTGCAACAAGAATTCCTGTCTTTATGTATTTGTCTGAACATAGGGAGCAGACTCTTAGGGATGTTATTACTAAATTAGAGCCAGAGCTTTTCAAAAAAGTAACAGGGATAGAGGTAAAAGATTTTGAACTCCTGCAAAACTTGGGACTGTTTAATAGTGTGATGATGAATGACGCTGTATTAAAGTTTAAATATTACGAAGATGCCTCACTTGCCTACACAGGAAAAGCTACTTATGAAGGCTTACGATTCATAGGGGCGTTTGATACAGTAGTTCCTGTCAAAGAGTATGTAGAGGAATAAGAAGTTTTGCCTAATTATAAGTCATATATAATTGTGTGACTATGTAAAAAAGTACTATATGAATTTAAAATGTTTTTTTAGTACTAGTCGCACATTAATATTATGATTCTAATGGGAATATTACGAATAAATTTAAACTTTTTATGGTAGTTCGTAAGGTTTCAAAATTATGAAAGTGCTCAAATAAAAATGACAAGTTTTACCCAACTACACTATAGTAAAACTTGTCATTATATTTAATCTGATGTGTTGATAGGGACACCCTCACAATCTTTAAAAAGCTCGTGGTATTTATCTGTAATTTTTTGTTTAAGATAGTGAAAAGTAGTCATTAGATCATTGTTTCGAATGAATTCACGGAACTTTTTCTTGTGTCTATTTTTGGTACTATCAGAACCAAAATTTCTATTCCAGTAAGTATATTCTAACTGATTACCCAAATATTCTTTCTCTGTTTTTGATAAATTTGAGGTAAAACGATTGTCCACGATGATTAATTGATCAAATCTTTTGAGAAAATTTAGAAATAGGGATTGTAGTTTTTTAGGATTATATAAATCCAGAAAAGTTATAATTCCTAAATCTTTATTTCTTAGTTGTTTATGATTGTATTTTATCTCAATTCTAAGTAAAGGGTAATCCAAATTATTCTGGGCACCTTTGTCATAAATCTTAAATGTACTATTACTCATTTTGAACTTTTTCATCATAAAACCTTTGTTATCTTGAAAGAAATAATGAGGTTTAAAATTCCATAGAAGAATATTGTTTTTAATGATATCTTGAACTGATCGCTCTAATTTTAAGTTAAATCCAAATTCTAAAGAAGTGATTTTTGTATTGATAAAATCATATTCAGGGATTTGGTTTTGCAAGTTATTTAATGCTTGAGTTATCTCACAATATGAGAAGTCATTGTAGTTGATGTCTTGTCCTATTGTATTTGAATTGTGATACTTGTGTAAGGAATTTTCTATGTATGCTCCATTTTGAGTAATTACATAAGTCAATGTTCCGATTTGTCCTACAATAGGATAAATAGAATGCTCAAGCCTATCATTTTTAATATCATTGCTGTTAATGGTACAATTAAATTCATAATTCTTCTTTATAATTTGTTCGAATTTTACTTTTTCTGTAAAATAAATTCTAATATTATCTTGCATATATTAAGTTTTTTGTGGTTAATAAATAAGTTTCCTTGTGTCATGTTTAAATGACACATAATCAATGTTTTCATAAAAAATAAATTTGGGGATTTTGGATAAGTCAGGGCAAAGATGTGCACCTCATTGCCTTGAGCTGTTTATCCTAAGAATTTTGATAGTGGAAAGCTATGCTGAAACTTAGTTATTGAGAAATGTATCTACATCATTTTTTCTGTATAATACTTTTTTCTTACCTACTTTTGTAGCAATGATTTTTCCTTTTCTTGTCCAATCCCAAAGACTTGTTTGTGAACACTGCAAGTAGTCACATACCTCTTTGCGTGTCATCAAGTCTTTGTTATTAGACTTTTTTCCCGAAACCGACTGGAACTTTTGTAGTTCTTCTCTGATGCCTGAAATTATCATCTCTGATAGTTGCTCAGGGCTTATTCGGATTAACATATTTGTTTCCATAATTATGATATTAAAATTATGAAGCAAATATATTGGCTTCTTTATTCGGCGAAAATTCGGATTTATTCTAATTTATTCGGGTGAAGAAGAGATGTATAATTGAATAAATTTTTCTATATGGTTTGAATAGTTATTAGAATTAGAAATGTTTGTGAGATTCATAGTTTTATTAAATCTCTCATTGAGATATTGGATGTATTCTTTTTGTTTTAAATGACTTTTTAATATATGATTCTTACAATTACTATTTCTAAAAATACCACCAATCACAGCCCCAAAACCTCGTTCTCCATTACTTACATTAAACTCTTCTAACATAGAATAAAACCAATCTTCTGCTTCTTGATTTCTAAAAATTTCACTTTTATATGAGGCTGATGGTTCTATTTTTGAGGTTGTAATATTTCCTACAACTTCTTCTCTTCTATCAAGAAGTTTAGGAAAAATATTTAAAATTTCATCTTTGACTCTTATATAAACAGGTTGAGCAATACTATCAAAAAATTGAGAAGCAACGAACTTATAAATTTCATTTTTTCTATTCCATCTTGCATTTGTATTTACTACACTTTCCAAAAAAAAATAAGACTCCTCTATTTTATGAAACAGTTGTTTACATAAAACCTTTGCT
Organism: uncultured Flavobacteriaceae bacterium; assembly: GCA_963518955.1. Taxonomy (GTDB): domain Bacteria; phylum Bacteroidota; class Bacteroidia; order Flavobacteriales; family Weeksellaceae; genus JABCPE02. Next base: position 55,454 of record CAUQKI010000004.1, read on the forward strand.
TTATGTTCTTCAATATCTCCTATAATGTCCAAAAGAGATCTAATAATTAAATACTCAGTAGAAGCACTAAAACTATAACGATATTGATTAAAATAATGCTCCCATTCATCTTCATTAAATTCAAATTCATGATAATTTAGACTTGTATGATAATTTTTATCATCTTTATTGGCTTCATATTCTTCTTTGCTTATTTCTTCTATATGTGATGTTCCTTCATGATCTAAACCATGATAAACCCAATAAATTCTTTTTACTTTTTCTTCTCCAGCAGGTGAAGGGATAAATTCTCTAACCATTTCATCTAAGTCATATTCAGAAGAAATCAGCATATCTATATGATCTATTTTATCCAGTAATGTCTGCATTCTCTATCCTTGTTTTTATTATTTGTAATGTATTCAAAATATCTTCTTCATTAGGTAAATCCCCATAAACCAAATGCTTAAAATCATTATAATAAACATTTCTTAATTTCCCCCAAATATTCTCTAAATTTTTGAAAATCAATGCATTTTTCAATGGTTGAGAAAGCCAACTGTTATTGTTTTTATAGCTTAAAACATCATCTTTTCTTACTTTTTCCAGCATTTCAGGGAAATCACTGCTTTCAAAGAATGTTATGATTTCTTCGTTTTTCAATAATTGGTGTAAATCATAGATGTGTCTTATTTTACTTCTTAAATCTTGTATCGGATTTTCGGTATACGAGAAACGGACAAGACTCATGATTTTCTCACAAAAAGTGCGTTTAGGATTAAGAACCGAAACATCAAATGGCTCTAAACAGAATTCTTTTATCATTTCTTGCTGATGGTTTTGTTCCATCATTTCTGTAATAAAAGTCCTGATTTGGCGTTTTTCATTTGGTTCAAAATACCCAAGCCAAGAAGCTTCTACAATAATAACATCTCTAATTTGTCCAAAACTGCCCTCAAAGTTTCGAGAATAAGAATGTGCTGTTTTCCTATTCATTCCCATTTTTTGTGTCACTCCGCTGATTTGGATTTCAGGCAGAACCTCATTTACAACTTCAGATATTTTTTTGATTTTATTCTTGAGCTGATTGGGAGTTTCTTCACTGGATTTTATTACAACAAGGTCTATGTCCTCTGAAAATCGTTCAATGACCTTATAGCATTTTGAAAGAGCAGTACCACCTTTGAAAATAGAATATTCAGCCACAGGACTGCTGAAAATCTGTTTCAAAGCATAACAAACCCAATAGTCTTTTTCTACATAAATATCTAATATTCCCATTTGCTGAGCTGTAAATCTTACTGCTTCTTGGAATTGTTTTTTATCTTCGTGTAGTTTCATTTGATGTTCCAGTTTTTGGCGTTAGGCAGAATGTTTTCAATGCCCTGAATTTCGTATGTAGAGATAGGATTTAGCGAGGTTTTTAAATCATCTGTATCAATATTCATTTTTTCTAAAATCGCTCCTAAAATCACTCTTGTTGATGCTGGGTATTTCATTGATAATCTTATCATTATTTTAAAATCTTTCTCTTGAAAGTCTTTGAAAATTTCTATTAGCCTGACAATGACTTTTTCGGGTGTCGTATCAGGAATGTTTTTAATAAATCTTAATATATCAAGAAGCTGGAGGTAAGGTATATTTTCTTTATTAATCGTGTTTTTTTGCTGTACCATAGAAATATTAAATATACCTCTTTTAAAAGGTGAACGGATATTGTTTTTCCCAATTTGAATACTATTACTAATCTGTGTCGTAAATCCTAATTCATTGTAAATACTTAATCCTGTGAGGTAACCTATGGTTTTTCCATTGTCTACAAGCAGGTCTTTAACAATTTGATAATTATTGGGATTAAGTTTACCAAAGCGGGTAATCTCTGGTTTATAGAATTTTCCTTTGGAGAGTTTTTCTATTTTTCCAGATTTAGCCATTCGGTTTAAGGCTTTGATAATAGCCTCTTTATTCTGTTTTTCTTCGGTTAAAAAATCAGAATAGGTGAAAATATAACCTTTGGGCAGGTAATTTATTTTATCGTTTATGAACTGCGTAGTTGTCAATGTCTTTATTTTATTCTACAAAGATACGAAAAGTCCAGTTTATTACATAAAAAACTGGACAAAATATTAGGCGATATTCATTGTGTTGTTATTTTGTGTTTGTTCTTCTTGTTCTAATTTTTTACTCATTTCCTCTATTTTTTCTTGTAATGCTCGTATTTGTTCTGATTGTAGGTCATATTTTTGCAATTTCTCATTTCTTGATTTTATACTTTCTTGTCTTAAGTGTTCATGTTCACTAGTTGGCTTGAAATAAGTTTTAAAAGTGTTTTCATTAGTATGTCCTGTATATTGCCAAATTTCTAGTAAATCCCAACCTTCAATGTATCTGTTGGTACAGAAACTTCTTCTTGAATCGTGGAAGGCTATTTTTTCTGAAAAGCTTAATTCTTCAATGATAACACCTTTATTTGAGGGCTTTTCTATTGAAATTTTCTTGTCTTTGAAATAGGGAATTTCCTCAAAAACTTCTTTAAGGTAGTCGTTTGTTTTTTGATTAGAAATAGATATGGACTTAATATTGCCATTATATTTTTCTAGTATTTCTTCTGTGTATCCAAAGAAAGAAAAGCAAAGTGTTGTATATTTATCGTTTGTTGATACTTTTTCTGAAAGGATTGTTATTTTTCTGTTATCATAATCTATATGAGAGTTTTCTATCCTTGTTATATCACTAAATCTCAAAGAAGTGTGACAACCAAGTACAAATAAGTCTCTTATTTTTTCTAATCTTTTATTGTTGGATAAATTATATTGATAAAGTTCTGTTATATCTTTTTCTGTTAAAACAACATTAAAAGAAGGGGCTACTTTAGGTTTGAATTCTTCTTGTAGATAGCTTCTGTTATCAGTGTAGCCTTTTTCAAATGCTTTTCTTAGGACTTGAGACAGTCTTTTTATTCTTGTTTTAAGGGTATTAGAACTTAATTTTTTACGATTAATCAACCAAGATTGAAATTTTAAACATAGAACTTCATCAAATTTATCTATATCAATAAATGTATTAGTTTCCTTTGCGAACTCTTTTAAATCTTTATACATTACATTAAAAGAGGAAATATAGCTTTTGTGTTTGGGTTTTTGTCCAGAATCTATAGCGTTATTGTTTTTAAGATTAAGAATCTCCATAAATTCTTCAAAAATATCATCAAAAGATTTTTTGCCTTTTTTGACAACTTTGATATCTTTTCCTTCTTTTGCCGAATTTACAATACTTTTTAGCTCTTCCTTTGTTGGAATTCTATTGTATTGTTCGTTAAATCTATTGTGGGTATCAATAATTGAAGCTCTAAATTTATCAAGTTTTAGATTTATTTCTTTTTTAGATGCTCCTGATGACACATATTGTTTGTTTTTGTCCCAATGAATAGTTGGAATTTTTATTCCTGTTGAAAAATCTATTTGGTAATCCTTAAAAGAGTATCTTCCTGCTATTCTTGAGGTTTCTAATTTAGGGTCTTTCAATCTAAAGCTAACGCTTCCTATCTCGTTGTTATACCGCATGATATGTGTGTTAAATTATCTTTTACAAAGATATAAAAAAATATCAAAATGGTCACGATTTTGGTCACGGTAAAAAATAAATCTTAATAAATTTAATTAAATTCAAAAATATTTAATTCGTTGATTTTTAATTATTTAATATTTGATTTAGTTTTAATGAAATCTATTTTTATACAAAGTTATAGTCCCTGTGGGTCTACAAACTGCATTAGTAATCAATCAATTACAATAATGCACCCCCTAAAATACCCCCAGATTATTCTGAGGGTATTATTTTGTTATAAAGAAAACTTATTGAACATTTTAAAACATAAAAATAAGATTTTTTTAAGAATAATATATTAAGTATAGATATCAAATTAGAAAAGGTTTTAGAAAAATAAATTAAAAAAGTGTTTATAAATTTTAGCAGGGAAATGATTTTTTAATTCATCAGAAATCATTATTTTTGACATCAAAATATAAACTATGAATTCTTACAAAAATCCTCTTGAAGAGCGCTATTCCAGCGAGGAAATGCTTTATAATTTTTCACCTGAGAATAAGTTTCGCACTTGGAGACAGCTTTGGATTGCTCTTGCCGAAATCGAAAAAGATTTAGGTTTAGATATTTCTGATGAGCAGATAGCACAGCTCAAAGAACAAGCCCAAAATATAGATTTTGCCAAAGCAGCTGAATACGAAAAGAAATTCCGCCATGATGTGATGGCGCATGTGCATACTTACGGAGATGCTGCTCCTTTGGCGAAGGGAATCATCCACCTTGGGGCTACTTCTGCGTTTGTGGGGGATAATACTGATTTGATTCAAATCCGTGATGGACTGCTCATTATTCGCAAACAGCTGGTGAATGTTATCAAAAAATTGTCCGATTTTGCACTGAAATATAAAGACCTTCCTACGCTTGGTTTTACGCACTTTCAGCCTGCGCAGCTCACTACCGTGGGGAAGCGTGCTACACTTTGGTTGCAGTCTCTTCTTTTGGATTTTGAGGAATTAGAATTTTTCTTGGAAACCCTCAGATTTAGAGGTGTAAAGGGAACTACGGGAACGGCTGCCAGCTTTTTGGAGCTTTTCAGTGGAGATTATACCAAGGTGAAACATTTGGATAAGGAGCTTTCCAGAAGATTTGGTTTTGAAAAAGTTTTTGGCGTTTCGGGGCAGACTTATGATAGAAAAATCGATGTAAAAGCGGCAACTTTGCTCTCGAATATTGCTCAATCTGCACATAAATTTACCAATGACCTTCGTTTGCTTCAGAATTTGAAAGAAATAGAAGAGCCTTTTGAGAAAAGCCAAATCGGTTCTTCGGCAATGGCTTATAAACGAAACCCAATGCGTTCCGAGAGAATAGGGGCTCTGGCTAAATTTGTAATGTCTGTTTCTTCAGGCTCTGCGATGGTGGCTTCTACACAGTGGTTTGAGCGTACGCTGGATGACTCTGCGAATAAGCGACTTACGATTCCTCAGGCGTTTTTAGCAGTGGATGCTATTCTGCTTATTTGGAACAACATTATGGATGGGCTTGTGGTTTATGAAAACCGTATCAGAAAGCACATTATGGAGGAACTTCCGTTCATGGCTACAGAATACATCATCATGGAAGAGGTGAAAGCAGGGGGCGACCGACAGGAAATCCACGAAACTATCCGCCAGCACTCTATGGAGGCGAGTAAAAAAGTGAAAATGGAAGGAAAGGAAAACGACCTGATAGACCGCATTATGAACGATAATTCGCTGAAAATGGATAAGTCTAAAATCATGGAAGTCCTAGACCCGAAAAACTTTATCGGATTTGCGCCAGTGCAGACAGAGGAATTCATCAAGAATGAAGTTCAGCCGATTTTGGATAAATACCAAGACCTTGTGGGGCTGAGCGTAGATTTGAAAGTTTAAGCTAAATAAAGATATTTCATTTACTAATTTTTTTAATTAATGCTGATAGAATTTTTGTGTTTTTAAGTTCTATTTTATGAAAATTCCCTGCTAGTTTTGGCAGGGAATTTCTTTTTTAATCCAAATTTTATTTTTAGAGAAAAGCGGTTTGGTTATCCGCTCGTGTTTTTCGCTAAATATATAGTATCTTTGCCGTTATGAATCAAGATACGATATGTGCCCTTGCGACTGCCGATGGGGTGGGAGCGATAGGCATCATCCGCGTTTCGGGGCAGGATGCTCTGGCGGTGGTCAATAGAATTTTTGAAGGGAAAAACTTGGAAAAAGTGCCAACTCACACGGTGCATTATGGCTTTATAAAAGACCAAAAAGAAATAATAGATGAGGTGATGGTCGCTGTGTTCCATGCGCCGAGGACTTTCACGGCGGAAACTTCGGTGGAAATTTCTTTTCATGGTTCGCCGCACATCGCCAAGAAAATCTTGGAAGTTCTGCTGAAAAACGGCGCGAGAACCGCCAAAGCAGGGGAGTTTACCATGAGAGCCTTTATGAACGGGCGTATAGACCTCTCTCAGGCAGAATCCATTGCTGACCTTATTGCTTCCGAGAATGAGGCTTCGCGAAAGGCTGCCCTTGAACAGCTGAAAGGCGGAATTTCTAAGGAAATAGCCGTGCTGAGAGGTGATTTGCTGAATTTTACTTCGCTTATCGAACTAGAACTTGATTTTGCCGAAGAAGATGTGGAGTTTGCTGACCGCTCTGCATTGATGGGACTTATTGCTAATCTTAAAGCCAAATTGGGCAGTCTTATTGATAGTTTTCAGTATGGAAATGCAGTGAAAAACGGCATCAATGTGGCGATAATAGGAAAACCTAACGCAGGGAAATCTACTCTGCTGAACGCCCTTTTGAAAGAGGAAAGAGCGATAGTGAGCGATATAGCAGGGACTACCCGTGACACGATAGAGGAAGTTCTGCATATAAAAGGCACGGCGTTCCGTTTCATAGATACGGCGGGAATCCGCGAAACTTCGGACACGATAGAGGAAATAGGCGTGAAGAAAGCCAAAGAAAAAATAGCATCAGCAAAGGTGCTGCTTTATCTCTATGATGAGCAGGACAGCAGTGAGGAGGAAATCATCAGCTTTATAAAAGAATTCTACCGCCCAGACCTGAAAGTGATGCTTCTTCATAATAAAATAGACCAAAACAAGGGAGTTTCGGCTGAAAATCTTCCAGAAATAGACCAAGCACTGAAGCGCGAGCTTGTTCCTGATTATACGGATACTATTCTGGGGATTTCGGCTCGAGAAAATATCAATATAGAACTACTCAAAGCAGAATTGTCCAGTTTTGTGGAAACTCTGAAAGGCAGCGAAAATGCAGTGGTAATTACCAATCAGCGCCACTATGAAGCCCTTAGAAAATCGCTGGATTCCGTGGAAAGAGTGGAAGAAGCGGTGGTTTCGGGCATTCATACGGAACTTCTGGCGTATGAACTGCGTACGGCTCTGGAACACCTTGGGGAAATCTCTGGGGAATTTACTAATGATGAGGTTTTAGGAAATATTTTTAGTAAGTTCTGTATCGGTAAATAATCTCTGTTTTTACAAAGGATTGATAATGAAGTTTTTGTCTTTATAAAATACTATTTTACAATGAATTATCATTAAAATTTTTGATACTTCTTGATACTTTTTGTTGTTTTTTGATACTTTTTTAGGGTGCGATTTGGGTTACAGTGTTGTCTCCAAGTGAGTTTTTTGAGACTTTTAGGGTGACGATGGAGAAATTATTACTGACAAATACTGCTAAATAATGGTAAATACTGTTAATTACTGGGAGAAATTATTAACATACAATAAAACGGAAAGTGTAAAATGAGTAGTAACATTAGGATAAATAGGATATGTAAATATTGTGGAGAAGTGTTTGTAGCTAAGACATTTAAGACTCAATTTTGTTCTCATAGTTGTAATTCAAAAGATTATAAAAAAAGAGAAAAAATTAGGAAAATAGAGGAGTCCCAAGAAGAATACAAAAGTGATTTGAAAAATAGTAAATCACAGAGTATGAATATGGAGGAACTCAAATCTAAAATCTATTTGAGTATAGCAGAGGTCTGTTTGTTGGTAGGAATGAGTGATTCTACTGTCAGGAAGTTTGTAAAGGAGGGAAAACTAAAAACAATAAGATTAGGTAAAAAACATTTGATTTTAAAATCTCAGATAGAAAATTTGATGTGTTGATTTGGAGAACATTGTTTATTTGAAGATAGTGCAAATTAAATTCAAAAAATGAGTATTTACATCAGATTAAAAAAATAATAGTTAAAATCGTTTGAGAAATCGTTCAACGCTCTTTCTATTATTTTTATTAAAATATTTTGGTCTTTTTCTATTCTAATTCATAGATGAATATTAAAAAAATAAAAATAGTAGATTCCTTATAATTATAAGTTATACCAAATTATATGTTATATTATTATATTATAATTAATTATAATGTTATAAAATATAAAAATATATTATATAGACAAATAAATTTAAATAAAAAATAAAAGAATAAGGTCGATAGATAAAAAAGGTCAGAAGTAGTAAAGAAAGAAGTAGTCAGTAGTCAAAAAGAGAAGTAAATAATAAGAGAAAAAGCCCGAAAAAGGTAGTTTTTAGAGGGAGGGGGGAATTAAGAATCTATAAAAAGAGAACTGAGAGGTTGTCTTTTTATAGATTTTTGATTTAGAGGAGGTGGAAAAAACGGAAAGTAGTTGGTTTTATGTGAAAAATTAAGATATTTACAGTCTAAACTTTGAGGAGGTCGAAATCCTTAATTATTACTTTTTGTAAGTAATGGAAGTCCAAACTTTTTTAGGTTTGGATTTTTTTTGTTTAAAGTTAAATTAAAAGAGATTTAAAATAATGATAAATAGTGGAAATATAAAAATGAAAAGTAGTAATACCCTTTGAATAAGGTGTTGTCTGTTGTCTTGTGTCCCTGATTAGGAGGAATGTTACATCATCAAAAAAATAGAGAGATGAAAGTATATTTAAGACAGAGAAAGGGACAGTTGAGTAATAGTAATAAACAAAAAGGGAGAGTAAGAATGAACACTTTTTACTTGAAATATTATAATGAATATACAAAAGAAAGTACTTACGAAAGTTTGAAATTACAGATATATGATAAACCTAAAAATCAGAATGAGAGGGATTACAACAGGGATATTATGAGATTGGCAGAAGCTGTGAAGAGTGAAAAAGTATTGGAAATACAAAATGGGAGGTTTGGGTTTGTAAGTAGTAATAATGGAAAGATAGGATTTTTGGGGTATTTTGAACAAATGGTAATGAAAAAATATGATGTGAATGGGACTTATGGAAATTGGAAAAGTACATTGAAACACTTGAAAACATATTGTAATGGTAGAGAATTGTCTATATCTAAGGTAGATGAACAGTTTTTAGAAGGGTTTAAGAATTATCTTTTGAATGAGAAAATATCAGATAGAGGAACGAAATTGTCTCAGAATACAGCGTTGTCATATTTCAATAAAGTAAGAGCGACACTGAAAGAGGCTCATAGAAATAAATTGATATCAGATAATCCAATGAGTAGAGTAAAAACAATAAAAGAGGAGGAGACTAATAGACAATATTTGACTTTGGAAGAAATACAGAAATTAGTTAATACAGAATGTGATAATCCTCTATTGAAAAGAGCTTTTTTGTTCAGTTGTATGACAGGACTAAGATTTTCAGATATAGAAAATTTGAAGTGGAAAAATGTGAATTATGATGAAAATAATGGTTGGGCTTTGAAATTTATTATTGTAAAAACAAAAGGTGTAGAGAACCTTCCGATAAATGAACAGGCGGTAAAACTGATGGGAAATAGAGGGAAAGAGGAGGAAAAAGTATTTGAGGGGTTGCTGTATAGTGCTTATAATAATAAGAAATTACATAAATGGGTGAAAGAAGCAGGGATAGATAAACATATTACTTTTCATTCGGGGAGACACAGTTTTGCTACTTTACAATTGACAATGGATACAGATATTTATACAGTGAGTAAATTATTGGGACATAAAAATGTGAAAACCACCGAAATATATGCGAAAGTAATAGATAAGAAAAAGATAAATGCAGTCTCGAAAATTCCTAATATATTTGTAGGAAAATAATGTGAAATGCTGAATAATAATTTTGAAGATGAAGAATTTGATGAAGAGGAGTATTTTAGAGAAATGGAAAGAGAAGACTGGTTGGAGAATACTAAAGAGGGAAGAAGATGGAATATGTTGGAAGAAGCCCTGTCTCCGACAGTAGATAATTTAGAGAAAATAAGAGCGTTAAAACAAAAAGGTAAAAAATATACAGAAGAGGAAATGTTTCTTTTATTAAAAGAAATTCAGAAACTAAAAACATATGAAGATAAACTCAATTTTTTTGAGGAAAAAGAAATGAACTTATTGAATGTTGAATATTTTTTGAATGTTGAATATTTTTTAAGAGAAAAAAAAATCAGTTCATCAGGTGAATATTTTGAAAAAGGAAGAGAGGTTATACTCATTCGACCAGAGAGTGATGTTGAGAAAAATATGTATTTAACTAGACTGGCAGAATGGATAAATATTATAAATGAGGAAGATAAAGATAAAAGTTATCAGACTTTGATTGATGATTATAATCGATTAAAATTGAGTGATGGAGAAAAGATTAAAAAAATTGAAATTGAAATAAAGATAGCAGAAAATTCTATTGAAAATATTATGAATAAGTATACTGTGCAAAGAGAGGGGATAGTTAATTTTTTAAGTATGTATGAAGACAAAAAGAATGTAAATTTGCTTGGGTTATGGAAAGATCATTATCTGGGAATTTTTCAAATTCAAGTAATTGCTTATGAAGTGTCAAAAGTGATAGGTTTTGTTCGGTATAAAGAATTTCTGAAAGGAGAACTTGAAAAATTAAAAGTAAAAATAGAATTTGAGAAGAATGCTCAAATTGAAAAAGATAAAGAAGAGAACCCTATTATATCAAGGAATAGAACATTTAAGAGAAAAGGAATATATAAAAATAATATTATACTAAAAGAGTTATGTAATAAATTGATAGAAAAAGGTTATATTGAATATATTACTTTTGAAAATTTTGTAAAAGTTTTTGACTATCAACCTATTAAGATAGGGGTTAATGAATTGGAATCAAAGATTATCTGGAAAATAGAATATAAAACTACGAATAAAGAGAAAAAAACTTATGATTGGGCAGAATTATTAACTTTAATAGAATATATCACAGATATTGAGAATAGAGATTATATATACGACAATAGAGATATTATCAGAGATATTATAATGTGTTGTTTTGAATTTGATGATGGTTCAATGATAAAAAAGAGAGAAGATATATTTGATAGAATAAAAGCTTTTAAGGAAAGAAAAAAGAAAAAAACTAAAATTGAAAAACTTATAGATGAATTAAACCCCTAAAAAAGGGGTTTAATTTTTTTATAAAGGGGTTTAACTCTATATACATTTGCCCTTAAATAAAAAAAAGAATATGAAGGAAGACGATATCTATACAACGAAAGAAGCTTCTGTTTATTTGAAGTTGAGTGAACAACATGTAAGAAGATTGTACAATAGAGGAAAGTTGATTGGGTATAGACCTAATGGAGGTAAAATTTATTTTGAACTTGAAGAGTTAAACTATTTTTTAAAGAGAAATAAAAACCTCAGTGAAGAAGAAATTTTAAAAAGAAGTCAAAGATTTAAAAAGTTTTAATTATGAATAATTATCAAATAGATGTTTGGGAAAATTATAAACAGGCAGGATATCAAAATTTTGAGAATATTTTATTGGCGATTAAAGAGGGGAAGTTTAAATCAGAAATAACAGAGATTAGAAATTCTTTAAAAGAAAATAATAAAAATAAATCAGGTAGATTGAAAAACAGTTTGTCAGGTTTTACTGTGTCAGCAATTTTTGATGAAAAAAGACGAAAAGAAAGGGTAATAAAATATTATGGAGTAATGGTTTTGGATATTGATAATTTGAAAGATGAAGAGGAGGTAGAAAGGATAAAAAAAGAGATAGAAAAAATAGAATATACCAAAATGGTCTTTGTCTCTCCATCAGGTTTGGGACTTAAAATTATTGTAGAAACGAATAATACAGATGTAGAAAGACATACAGAGGTGTATAAGGAATTAGTGAATTATTATGGAAATCAACTAAATGTAGGGTTTGACAGTCAAACCTGTGATGTATCAAGATTATGTTTTTTCTCTTATGATGAGACAGCATATTATAATTGTAAGTCAAAAATATTTATAAGTAAAAAAGAGAAGAAAATGATGGAGAATAAAGTAGTAAGCAATGGTGGAGAATATAATAAAGTAATAGAGAGGATAATAGAGTTTACAAAAAGAAAACAAAGATATGTAAAAGGTAATAGAAATAGATTTGTGTATTTATTGGTAAAAAACTCTAAATTGGGAGGAGTTCCAGAAGAAATAATAAGAGAGTTTTGTATAAATAATTATGTGGAAGAAGATTTTCCTGTTGAAGAGATAGAGTCTATTATGGAAGTGTATAATGATGATGAAATTAAATTTGGAGAATTCGAATATAGATACAGAAAACTTTTGAAGTAGAGGTTTTTTTATTTACATTTGTAGGGTAAAATAGGTGGAACTATAAGAAAAAGATAGTAAAAAAATTAAAGTAAATTATTAACGACATACATTTTGTAAACTAATTTGTGTCTTTGAAAGGTCGAAAGTTCAAATACCCACACAAAGAGTTTAGCGAAGTGTTTAGGCTGATAGGCTTAAACATTGCTTTACTTGTGGGTTAGGAATTCGACCTCCTCAAAGACAGGATAAGTAAATGTTTTAAGCCTATTTTGTTGTTTATAAAATGTATGAAAAATAGAGAATTATGAGAAAAAAGGTAGTGTTAGGAATGTCTGCATTTCTGTTAAGTTTTTTGATGGTAGGATGTCAAAAAGATAGAGTAGAAGGGGTTTATAAATATGTAGAAACAAAGGGAGATGATAATTTTTATACAATGGGTATTAAGTTTAGATGTGCTTTGATAGGGGATATAGAGTTTAGAGGAGGGAAATGTTATGTGAGTGTTCAAGGAGTGCAAAAAAGAATGGACTATGATGTAGAGGGGAATAGAATTTATGTAAAAGTAGATGGTACAGAGGAGATTATAGAAATCATTGATGATAAAACGATTAGTACAGCAGGTTGTATTTTTGTAAAACAGTAAAAAAATAATATTATGTGGAGTACAAAGAGTATTGATTTTGAGACTATTAAGAATGATAGTCAAAAAGTGAAAAAAGACAAATATATGGATATCTATCCTATATTTTTAGACTTCTTTAAGGATAGAGAATTAGATAGAGAGACCATTATTTTAGGAATATCATTGGTGTATAGCTGGATGCCTACTATACCTAAAATAGATATTCAAAATATTGATAAAGTAGTAGATATAATTAAGAAAGATGAAATTACAGCTTCGGATTTGGAGGTGTTGTCTAAATGTTTTAATAATTCGATAGTTGGAACTTCTAAGCTATTACATTTTATTTATCCAGAGAAGTATCCTATTTGGGATAGTAATGTTTGTAAATATTTTACTGATGGAGAACCATTTTCATATAGAGTAAATAAAGTGAGTAATTACTTAAAATACATTGATTTTTGTAATGGTTTGATTGAAAATAATAAAGAAGGAATAGCAGAAATACAAAAGAAATTTATAACTGAATTTGGTCTTGAAATTAGTAAAATGAGGACTTTGGAATTGATATTTTTTCAAGTAGGGAAAAATAAAGAAGTTGTCCAAATGATTACATCAAAAGTATATAGATAAATGAATATAGAGGAAAATACAGAATCTATACAGAAAGAGATAGAGATATTACAACACAAAATAAAGGTGATGGGGAAAGATTGGGTGCAAAACAGATTGGAAGCAAAAGAGCAGGTGAAAAATATGAAAAAGCACTTGAATTCTTTATCAGAAGAAGAAGCTCACAGACAGGCAGTGGAACAAGCAGAGAAAATCAAAAGACTGAGAGAAGAGAGGAGAATAAAAGGGATTTCATAGAGTATTGCAAGGATAATGGATTGTGGAAAGGAAAAACTGTTTTGGATAGATGTTCAAAGCAGTTTTATTTTTGGAACCCAAGTGAGAAAAGTGATACTTTTGCGGTTTAGATTACAGAATGGGAGACGACCTATTTTTAATACACTTAAAATAGGAAGGATTATATTTTCTGTATCGGAAATTAGCCCTCTTTTTATACCTTCTTGTATGATGGAATTCATTGCTTTTAATTTTTAAAAAAGCAAATATAGTTAAAAAGTAAATCACATAAATAATGACATTTTGCAGAAATTTATTTTTATATTTTTCTAATAAAATAAGTATGAGTATGAGTATGGTTTTGAAAAATATTTGTAGTTTTTATATTGTTTTGGCCGATAAAATGTAAATTTGCAGAACTCCCTATAATAACTAAAAAATGAAAAAGAGAATCTTCGTAGAGAAAAAAGGGATTTTCGATGTAGAAAGTCCTAAAATTCTAACTGAAATCAAGAGCATTCTTCCCAAAGTAGAGAATGTAAAAGTTTATAATATTTACGATGTTTTTGGGCTGTCCGAAAGCGATTTTTCCAAAACGGTAGGCAGTGTTTTCGCAGACCCAGTTACAGACATCATTCACACAGAAAATCCAGCAACAGAGCAGTATTTCGCTACAGAATTTCTCCCTGGGCAGTATGACCAAAGGGCAGATTCGGCAGAGCAGTGCATTTCTCTGCTTACAGGAACGGATAATGCTGCTGTGCGAAGCGGGAAACTTATCGAGATAAAGGGCATTTCTTCCACGGATTTGGATAAGGTTAAAGACTTGCTTATCAACAAGGTAGAGAGTAGAGAAAAGGACTTGTCCAAACTGGAAATTCCAGCGCAGGAAAAACCAACTCCTGTGATTGTTCACGAAGGTTTTATCGGTTTTAACGAGGCTGAACTAGAGCAGTTCTACAAGCAGCACGGCTTTGCTTTTGGGTTTGATGATTTGCTGTTTATTCAAAATTATTTCCAATCAGAAAACCGAAATCCTACCGAGACCGAGCTCAAAGTTTTGGACACTTACTGGAGTGACCACTGCCGACACACCACTTTTGAAACTGAGCTGAAAAACATTCAGTTCAAAGGCGAATTTAAAGAAACTTTGGATAAAATTTTCGCCGATTATTTAGAAAAAAGAAAGTTTTTAGGAAGAGAAGCGAAACCGATTTCACTCATGGATTTGGCAACTGTCTGCGCCAGATATTTCCATAAAACAGGTAAGTTAGAAAACCTTGTAGTTTCTGATGAAATCAATGCCTGCACGATAGAAATAGAGGCGGAGTTTGATGGGAAAAAAGAGCCTTGGTATCTTCTTTTCAAAAACGAAACGCACAATCACCCTACTGAAATAGAGCCTTTTGGTGGTGCTTCTACTTGTCTTGGCGGTGCTATCCGTGACCCGCTTTCTGGGCGTGCTTTCGTGTATCAGGCGATGCGTCTGAGCGGTGCGGCGGATGTTCTAGAGCCTATTTCTGCGACTTTGCAGGGAAAACTTCCACAGAGAACCATCACAAAGCAGGCGGCAAATGGCTATTCTTCTTACGGAAATCAGATAGGTCTTGCCACTACGATGGTCAATGAAATCTATCATGAAGGTTACAGAGCGAAGAGAATGGAAGTAGGTTTCGTGGTTGGTGCAGTTCCGAAAACTTGGGTAAAACGCGAAAAACCGCAGAATGGTGATATTGTGATTTTACTTGGCGGTGCCACAGGGCGAGATGGAGTAGGCGGCGCTACAGGTTCTTCCAAGGAGCAGGACGAGACCTCTATACATACGCTTTCTACCGAAGTTCAGAAAGGGAATGCCGTGGAGGAAAGAAAAATCCAAAGGCTTTTCCGTAATCCAGAAGTTATGACTTTGATAAAGAAATCTAATGATTTCGGAGCGGGTGGAGTTTCTGTGGCTATCGGTGAAATTGCCGATTCTTTGGAGATAGATTTGGATATTTTACCTTTGAAATATGAAGGGCTGAACGGAACAGAGCTTGCCATTTCCGAATCACAGGAGCGTATCGCAGTGGTGGTGGATGCCAAAGATAAAGACCAATTTATCCATTTCTGTGAAAGAGAAAACATCAAAGCCGTGGAGGTAGCGAAAGTTACCAATTCGGGCAGAATGCAGATGTTCTGGAAAGGAACTAAAATAGTAGATTTGAGCCGAGAGTTTCTAAATTCCAACGGTTGTGCAAAATCTCAAAATGCCGAAATTTCTCATCTTCAAAAACTTGAAAATAAAGCAGAAATATTTAACGAAGAAAACCTCATCAGAATACTTTCGGATAAAAATACAGCCTCTCAAAAAGGCTTGTTGGAGATGTTTGACTCTTCAGTCGGTGCCACTACGGTGGCTATGCCTTTGGGCGGAAAACACCAGCTTACTGAGATGGAGGGAAGTGTGCAGACACTGCCTGTTTTGAACGCGAAAAATGTGGAAACCGTATCTCTGGCGGCGTGGGGCTTTGATGCGGAAACATCTTCTCAAAACTCCCTGATAGGGGCAGCAGATGCTGTGGTGGAGTCCGTGGCGAAAATCGTGGCTATGGGCGGTGATTATAGAAAAATCCGATTGAGCTTTCAGGAATATTTTGAAAAATTAGGTCAAAACCCAGAAAAATGGGGCAAACCGCTGGCATCGCTCCTTGGGGCTTATGATGCGCAGATGAATTTTGGGCTGGCGGCCATCGGAGGGAAAGATTCTATGAGTGGAACTTACCAAAATCTGAATGTACCGCCGACATTGATTTCCTTCGCTTGTGCAGATGGGCAGAAAAAGCACATTATTTCGCCAGAGTTTAAGCAGGCTGGAAACAATATTTATCATTTTTATCATCAAAATAAAGAAAATGGACTGCCAGATTATGAAACTCTGAAAGAGGTTTTTGATTTCGTTCATCAGCAGATAAAAGCAGGAAACATCGTTTCTGTAAAGACCATAAAAGACGGCGGAGCGGCAGTTTCATTGGCAAAAATGTGTTTTGGAAATCATTTCGGTGCAGAGGTGGAACTTGCAGAAAGCCAGATTTTAGAGAAAAACATCGGTGGTTTTATCATTGAAAGTAAAACGGAACTGGCTCATTCCCAGCTTCATAAAATAGGAAAAGTGACCGAAGGAAAAACTTTGGTAATCAATAAAAAAGCGTTTGACCTTGGTAAATTGCTTTCGGCTTATACGCAGACTTTTGAAAATCTTTTCCCAACAGCCGAGCCAGACAGAATAGAAATCAACATCGATGAAAAGCTGAATTCTACGAGTCCTAAAAATATCATCATCAAGAAACATAATATCGCAAAACCAAGAGTTTTCGCACCGATTTTCCCAGGAACGAACTGCGAATACGAAACCCAAAATGCTTTCCGAAAAGAGGGAGCAGAGGTGACTTCGTTGCCGCTCATTAACCTTACCAAAAGTCTTTTGGAGGAGAGTATAGAGGCTTGGACGAAGGAGATAGACCAGTCTCAAATTCTTGTTTTCTCAGGAGGATTCTCCGCAGGGGATGAGCCTGATGGTTCAGCGAAATTCATTGTCAATGTTCTTAAAAACGAACAAATGAAATCAGCTGTTCATCGCCTTTTGGAGCGTGATGGAATGATTCTGGGGATTTGTAACGGCTTCCAAGCCTTGGTAAAATCTGGACTTCTGCCGTATGGGGAGATAAGAGATTTGGATGAAAACTCGCCTACGCTCGCTCACAACGCGATAGGGCGTCATATTTCCCAAATGGTGGATGTGAAGGTGGTGAATGATGATTCGCCGTGGCTGAAAGGCATGAAAAACGAGGTCTATACCATCCCGATTTCCCACGGAGAAGGGCGTTTCATGGCGAGTGAGGAGGTGCTGACAGAACTTTATAAAAATGGTCAGATAGCTACCCAATACATTGATTTTGAGGGGAAAATAGCTCACGGAATGCCGTATAATCCGAATAACTCGCTTTTTGGAATAGAGGGAATTACCAGCCGAAGCGGAAAAATCTTTGGAAGAATGGGGCATCCAGAGCGTTTCGCAGAAGGACTACTGAAAAATATCCCAACCGCCAACTACCACAATATTTTCAGGAATGGTGTGGAGTATTTTAAGTAGAGAAATTACATTATATAAAATAAAAAAAAACACCTCTGAAAAGGAGGTGTTTTTTTTTAATACTCAAAATATAGTTTTAATTCTTCATTTAGCTGGTGCTTTAACCTAGCTCTGTCTTTCTTGGAAAAAGAATTGGAACAAAGGTAGCAACTGCATATAGTGGAATGGTTTTTAGTCCATTTATAAATTCTAGAAACTCTTAATTCATTCACACTTTGAGGAACAAATTGACTAATAAATTTTAGTCTTTTAATGTATTTAGAAAACTCTTTGTGTTTTCTAAAACTGTAATTTCTCATCAATTATATAATTTAGAACAGATCGTCTAATTTAGATTTTGCGGAATCCCAAAATTTGCCGAGGTCAGATTTTAAATCATCTAATTTATCTTCCGCAAGGTCTTTTATTTTGTCCCATTTGTCTTCGGCTTCTTCTAATTTTGCTTCCAAAAGTTTGCTTTTTTCTTCCAGTTCTGCTTTGGCATCACCAGAGAGTTCTTCTGCTTTACCTTTTAGGATTTCCAGTTCTTTTTTAGCGTTTTCTATTTGTTCTTGGAATTTTTGTTTTAGTTCATTAGTGTCCATTTGCTTTAATTTTAAATATTAAACAAGACAAAGATAAACAAAAAACGATACAAAAGAGCTTTAAAACCAAATTAAAATTTCGTAAATTGCCAAAAAATAAAAAAGAAAATGAAAAGAATTTTATTAGCTGTGATGCTTGGTATAGGCGTATTGGGCTTTGCACAGAGCGAAGAAGAGATAGTGCAAAAATATATTATAGATAAAATAAAAGGTTATAAACCTACAGACCTAGTTCCATACTCCAAAGATGGCAAGAAATGGGCGCTGATGGATGTGAAATCCAGAAAAATCCTTACAGATTTTGTGTTAGCCTCTCCCAATACTTTTAATCCTGATATCTCTGCTGACTTATATGGGGAATATAGTGAAGAAAGTGATATAATTTATTCAGATTATAGATTAGAATCAGAAGTAGGGTTGATTTATCCTGTCGCAGTAGCCCAGACTGCTGATGCTGATAACTCACCTTTTCAAGTAAAGGAAAAGAGAAAGATAAAAGTTGATGAGACAAAATATAAATATATATTAGAACCAATACTCCACAAAGAAGAGTATTATGCTATAGCTACTAAAAAAGATAATAGTGATGTTCTTATTAATGAAAGAGGAGAAGAGCTGTTCGGATTTATTATAGATTTTGATATAAACTTCCTCCATACTCAATTTCATACCATAACATTTTGATTTTGACTTCATTTTATCAAATTCCTTATTTTTATAATGATTGATAGAACTAAGAATGACTTGATAATTATCAAAAAATTGATTTATACCAAATTCTAATTTTGTAATATACATTTTTGAAGGAGATATTTGTAATATATTTCCCAATAAATCAATGGATTGTATGATTTCTGAATAATAAAAGTCAGAATGGTTATTACCTTTGAAAAATTTGTGTAAAGAATTACTTATTTTTAGTGTGTTATCATATAACTCAATTCTAATTCCTTCGATTTTAGCAATATATTTTTTGATATAACAGCTATTCGTATATTCAGGAACAAAGTCAATATCATTCCAAGTAAAAGTCTGTTTTTCCACAAGAGCCTTATCACGAGCTTTTAATAGGGATGTTGGCACTTCCTCTACTTTACATTGAATATAGTCAATCATAGGTAGAGGTTTTTAGTTTTTAGACTTAAACTTTACGGACTTTATTACTCCTAATGAAGCCGTAATTTCAGACTTTTTGTATAATACCCTATGTCCAACCTTGTATCTAACCAATAATCCTTGCTTAGTATATGTATCCAATGTGGTCAAAGAAATATGTAATAAATCAGCAGCCTCTTTACGAGTTATAAGTAAGTCCTCATTTTCAACATTTTTCTGAGAAGAAATCAGAGGCTGAATAGCCATATTTACACTTTCCTGAACAAGTATTTTTAGTTCTTCTGGTTGAACCATTATAAATTTTGCATTCATAAATTTTGCATTTATGACGCAAAATTGGGTTTAGTTCGGTTCCGATTTATGGATACTTTTTCCGATTATCGGAAAAGTTATTGTATATGCTTCTCTTTGAGTTTTATAAAGGTATTTAGCCTTTTGTCGGAGCGAGATTTGGTTAAACTTCTAAACCCTTTTTCTTCATCAATTTTATTAAAAGTTTTTTCATTTATATAATTATTTTCTTTGAGCCATTTTGCAAAATCCAAATGTTTCATACTGAAAATTAACCCTTGTTCTTTTAGTTCTTGGAAAATATAGCTAAAATCTACATATTCATCAACAATATGCTGTTCCGTATAATCCGAAAAGATTAAAAATGCTTCTGGACTTTTGAAAATATTTGTGTCGTAATTGGTGGTATTTATATCGTCTCTGTTTTTGAGATACAGAGAAAATTCGGATATTTTAGCTAATGTTTCATTGTCATCAAATTTTGATATAATTTCTTGAAATATAAAATTTTTATCAATGTATTTTCCCCAATAGTTTTCTGTAAATAAATATATAATTTGTGAAATATCAGAGTTGTTAGCATTGTGTTTGAGCATCTTTTTGAGTAAAAAGACAAAGAAAATAATATGTTCATCAAATAAATGCTTTACATATTCTACTTCACACTTTTCTTTATTAATTATAAAATTAAAAAAGTCATTGGCTTTTTCATAATAATCTGCCATTGCATTCGGAAAATAAATAAATTCTATTTTTTCTCCCTCTCTTGTTTTGATAGAATTTATATCTCCGTCAAAACGCAGTAAATTACTGGGAATGTATACATTAGATAAAGATTTTGCAATATCATTATTTGCTAATTCTATTTCAACTCTTGTCATTTTTTTCAATTTTTGTTATTAAATTATTTAATCTATCCGCTTTTTGTTTTTGGTTCATTTTTACATATCCTTGTAGTGTGGAAATATTTTTATGCCCTGTGGCAGAAGCTATATCTTCCAAGCTTATACCTTTTTCTGCAAGTAAAGTTGCAAAGGTTCTTCTTCCTGTATGAGATGAGACCAATTCATATCTTGGTTTATAAATTGACTTTTGTTTTCCTCCTTCATATATTGTCAATTCTTGTTTCCTTTGTAGTGATTCACATAATTTGCAAACCTCCTTTATATAAGCGTTAAAATTACTTTCTGAGATGGGAGGGGGGAGCTCATAATTATATTTTTCAAATATTTTCCTTATAGGTTCTCGCAAAACTTGAATAATATTATCCTTTGTTTTCTGTTGCTTAATGATAATATAATCATCTTGAATATGATTTTTATTTAACCTTATAAAGTCGGAAAATCTTAATCCTGTATAACAAGCAATTAAAAACCTATCTCTTACCTTATCAAGTCTTGGATTAGATGATAAATCCAGAGCAGCTATTTCATCAAGTTCATTTTGTGTTAAAGCAATCTTCTCAGATTCTACATCTGGGATACCAAACTTCTTTAAGTTTATCCTTAAATCAGATTCTTTGATATATTTACAATCTATAGCATAGAAAATAATTGTTTTGAAGGCTTTCAGTTTCCTATGTATTGTTTTTTCTTAATATTTCTTAGAAAATGAATGAAATTATTTCTAAATTCATTAGTAAGCGTTTCAAACTGAATATCATATCCCATTTCCTTTGAATATTCCAAAAGATTGTTCTTCATCTGCATGTATTTTTGCATAGAGCTTATTTTATTTTCTGAAATCATTCTTTGTCCATATTCATCAAATGTTTCCATCAATGAAATATGTTTTTTCTTAGAAAATTGAGGTTTATTTTCAAAAAATTCCAATTCAAATAAACTTTTGAGTTCTTTTGGGTCTGGCTTTCTCCCATAGTTTTCTATTATCTTATGGAATAGTTCATTTATGGCACTTTCTATTTCATTTAAAATGGTATTGATACTTGTGAAATCTACTTTAATACTTTGTTTGGCTCTTTGCTTTGTTTTGTCCCAAAATATAGGCTCAATAGTTTGCTTGGTATATATTTTTGTAGTTTTATTATCGTATCTATACAATAAAATAATAGAAGTTTTTTTATTTGAATTAGGTTCTTTCAATACAAAAGAAGTATATCCCATTTCTAATATTTTTTTGTTCAGAAACAAAGATACAAAAAGGGGACGGAAAAGGGGATGGATTTTTTAATTTTATTTACTTTTTATTTTGCTTAGTTAATTTGTTTTCCTTTGTAACCGTTTGATATAAAGCATAAAAAAAGATACCCTAAGGTATCTAAAATTAAACTTTGTGGAGCTGGAGGGATTCGAACCCTCGTCCAAACAAGCAACAAATAAACTTTCTACATGCTTATTTTGTTATTATTTTTCGACATAAAGCAGAGAACAAACACCCAACTTTATGCTTATCTTCTAAATTTTTTCGTCCTTTGGTCAAAGCTCCCAAAGGCTTATTTCCGCATTTCCTATGCCCCAAAATCGGACGCCGCAGAACGGAGCTTCCGTGAGACATCTTGTTTCCTTACTATACTTCGGGAAAAACGCTAATCTTACTATACTTCGGATTAAGCAGCAAGAGCATACTCTTCGTTGCCAGTTAAAATTTGTAGCAAGGGATTAAAGAGATCGCGCTACGGTTCTCTGCATGCTTATTTACCCATTGGTCTTGCTGTCGAAACCGGTCAGCCCCAATGAATTTTGGGAGCAAATATAATGAAAAAATAAATGTAATGGGACAACAAATTTTTAAAAAATTATTTCCTCACCTGTTTCATCCATTCTAAATAGCCCATTACTGCCATTATCGTAAAAACAAGATACTGCAAGGAGGTGATTCCCAGTCCCTTGTAGAGCATCATCGGGATGCAGATTAGATCACCCACAATCCAGAAAAGCCAGTTTTCCACCTTTCGTTTTGCCATGAACCACATCCCGATGAGAAACAGGGAAGTAGTGAAAATATCCAGCCAGTTTGCCCAGTCAAGCTGCTGAAAACCAAGGCTTACGCCGTTCATAGAGAAATGATTGTCTATAAAAGGTTTAAAATAATAAACTCCACAGACCGCCACAAGACTCATCGCAAACAGATTTAGTCCCACCAGCCAGTCTTTTTTCTTGGCAAAATCTACGCTGATGATTTGGTTTTCTGTGTTTTTGTTCCAAGAAATCCAGCCGTAGACACTCATAATGCTGTAATAAACATTGATAAGCATATCGCCCAAAAGCCCAAAATTAAAGAGAATATAAACATAAATCGTAGTGCTGATGATGCCTGTGGGATAGACCCAGATATTCCTTTTCACGGAGAAAAAAACACTTAGCAGACCGAAAAAAGCCGCCACAGCCTCTAAAAAAATCTGAAAAAAAGTATATTCCTCGTAAGGTTTTATAAAAAGTTCATATGGATTCATCAGCCCAAAGATAAGGTTATTTTGATTATATTTGTGTCAATATTTAGATTAAATTTTTTGAACAATAGAGAATTATTAAAAATGCCGCTTGAAGAGCTGTGGCAGCTGTTCCCAATCAAATTAGTCCCGCACAATATTCTATGGGAAAAATGGTTTCAGGAAGAAAAACAACATTTAGAAACTATTATAAATGAGAGAGTTACTATTAGCCATATAGGAAGCACAGCGGTTCCTTCCATTTGGGCAAAACCAATTATTGACATCCTTATAGAATGCGATGATAAAAATAGTCTGAAAAATATTTCTGATATTTTGGACAAAAACCAGTATCTCTGCATGTCCCGTGATAAAGATAGAATGGTGTATAACAAAGGATACACCATAAATGGTTTTGCGGAAAAAGTATTTCATTTACACATAAGATTGAGAGGCGATAATGATGAACTTTATTTTCGGGATTATCTCATTGAAAATCAATATGTAGCAAAAGAATATGAAAAAATGAAACTTCTCCTTTGGAAAAAATTTGAGCATAACAGAGATGCTTACACAGAGAGTAAAACGGACTTTGTCAAAAAATATACACTAAAAGCAAAGAATATATACGGAGATAGATATTAAAAAACTTTAGAAAATCTGATGTTAATAATTATCTTTGTAGAAATAAAATTGACATGAAAAATATCACATTAAATACAATTTCAGAAGCCATAGAAGACCTTAAAAACGGTAAAATTATCATCGTAGTAGATGATGAAAACCGCGAAAACGAAGGTGATTTCCTTTCTGCAGCAGAGCTGACCACTCCAGAGATTATCAATTTTATGACCATCCATGGGCGTGGGCTTATCTGTACACCGCTTCCCGAAAGCAGGTGTGATGAACTGGGCTTGGAGGCTATGGTTTCCCGCAGTACCGACCCAAAAGAAACAGCCTTTACGGTATCAGTGGATTTGCTGGGAGATGGCGTATCTACGGGTATTTCTGCCAATGACAGAGCCAGAACTATTTTAGCTTTGATGGATGAAAAGAGCAAACCTACCGATTTCATGCGACCTGGGCATATTTTCCCTCTCAGAGCCAAAGAAGGCGGAGTACTAAAACGCGCAGGACATACCGAGGCAGCGATAGATTTGACCAGACTTGCAGGACTGAAAGAGGGCGGAGTAATCTGCGAAATCATGAACGAAGATGGAACGATGGCGAGGCTTCCACAGCTGGCAGAACTTGCCCAAAAGCAAAACCTAAAAATAGTTTCCATAGAGGATTTGATAGAATACCGCTTGAAAAATGGAGATTTGATAGATAAAATCGAAGAAAGAGAAGTGAAGACTTTTTATGGAGATTTCAGGTTTTATGCCTTTAAGGAAAAATACACGGAGCAGGTGCATTTTGCTTTGTCCAAAGGAAGCTGGTCGGTAAATGATGAGGTTCTTGTGCGGGTGCAGTCTTCTGGGTCTTACTTCGATGTGCTGAGTATTTTGGCTAATGGAGAGAAGTCTTTATTGGAGAAAATAACCGCTAAAATAAACGAAGAGGGCAGAGGAGTGATAGTTTTTATCAATAATGTTTCCACTACGGAGAATACACTGCGAAAACTTCAGCAGTTCATTAATAATCAAGAGAATACAGAGTTTAGAAATGCTCAGAATTTTAAAGATTATGGAATAGGAATTCAGATTATCAAAGAGTTAGGAATTCATAAAATAAAAATTTTATCTCAAAATACAGATCAGAAACCAATAGTGAGCGGTTATGATGTGGAGATTACAGAAATGGTAAAGATTTGATATTATGATAGTTAAGTCACTATACAAAAATGATGTTTTTGAATGGATTGATATTCAGGATATGAAATATGAAAATATTTCAGAAATATCTAAACAATACAAAATCAATATATTACACCTAAAAGATTGTATCAATACCAATCATCTTCCCAAAGCGGAAGATTTGGGCGAAATTAAATTTATTCTTGCGAGGGCAAGTTCTGAGCCAGGTAACAAGTTTTTGAATTCTATTAACGATATTAGTACAAAAGTTGGGATTTTTATTAAAGAAAATCTTGTTTTAACCATTCATAGAGTTGATAATGAGCGAATTAAAAAACTCTCCGAAGAACTGAAAAATGGGACTTTTCAGGCTGCTAATCCCTATCAGATAGCTTTGGAGCTGGGTTCTGGCATTTTGAAATCTTATAGAAAAGAAAATATCAATCTTTTGGAGAAAATGGAAAAAATAGAGAATGATATTTTCACTAAAACGGATTCTAACTCTAATGAAATCAAGCGTTTATATCGTCTGAAAAGGAGAGCAAGTCTTAATCTGAAACTTTTGTCCATTTCTAATGAATGGGTCAATTTTTATGACAAACTTCCGATAGAAAAAATAGAATTCAATGATTTGAAGGATACCTATACGGAGGTAATGAGTGGTTTTGAATATCTTAACTCTCAGTCTACCAGTCTTATAAGTCTGTTTTTGGCGCTGACTGACCAGAGAAATAACGAGTCCATGAAAATTTTAGCTGTATATTCAGCGTATTTCTTGCCGATAACCTTTTTGGCGAGTCTCTACGGAATGAATTTTCAGGAAATGTTCGGAATAGACCATGAATACGGCTTTTATTGGATGCTTGGCATTATGGTAGTCATCGTGATAGTGACTTCTATTTTCATGAAAAGGAAAAATGTGAAATAATTAAAACACTGAATATGAGCGATATTACACAGAATCAAAAAAGTATGAAAAAATTTTATGATGATATTTCAGAGAAATATGATTTGATTTTTTCATTGTCTCCACTGCACAAGACTTTTTTTGCAGAGGAAATAAAAGGCAAAAAGGTTTTGGATGTGGGCGCAGGAACAGGGAATTTGTCCCAGTATTTACTTGGCGAGAATTATGAGGTTACAGCTATTGATATCAACGAAAAACTCATCAAAAAAGCAAAAGAGAAAGGTGTAGAAATCGTTAATATGAGTATGCTTGATATTGACAGACTTCCGAAATTTACGACCATTATCAACATAGGAAATACGCTTCCTCATTTGGAAAGCAAGAAAGAGATTTCAGTTTTTTTGCAGAAAGCCTATGCCCAGCTGGAACAAGGCGGAAAGCTAATCATCCAGATAGTGAATTTTTGGAAATTTACATCTAAAAATAAAGAAGGAAATTTTTTAGGAAATTTGCCGATGATTGATAATGAAGGAGTTACTTTTGAGCGTTCTTATTATTTGAATGAAGATGGAAACATTATTTTCAAAACTATTTTAGATAAAAAAGTTGAAAATGAAGAGGTTTTGATAAATATTGATTATCAAAAGCTTAAAGGTTTTTTGGAGAATGCAGGGTTTAAAAATATTCAGTTTTATGGCGGATTTAATAAAGTTGATTTTAGCCCAGAAAACTCTATGCCTGTGATAGTTACAGCAGAAAAATTATAGAAAATGGCATTGATTAGAGAAGTTTTAGGAAAAACTCCCATCGTGGATGAGAATGCATTTTTAGCGGAAACAGCTGTGATTATCGGAGATGTGGTCATGGGAGAGGAGTGCAGTATTTGGTATAATGCCGTGTTGAGGGGAGATGTGAACAGCATCAGGCTCGGTAACAGGGTGAATATTCAAGATAATGTAACTGTGCACTGCACCTATGAAAAACACGCTACCATTATAGGAAATGATGTTTCTATCGGGCATAATGCGGTGGTTCATGGGTGCGAAATAAAGGATAATGTGCTTATCGGTATGGGGGCTATTGTCATGGATGGCTGTCTGATAGAGTCTCATGCTGTGGTGGCGGCAGGTTCGGTGGTTACGCAGGGGACATACATCAGAGAAGGAGAGCTATGGGCAGGGATTCCCGCAAAAAAGATAAAAGATGTTTCGCAAGACCTTATGGAGTCTGAAATACAGCGAATAAGCAAAAATTATGTAAAATATTCCTCTTGGTATAAAGAGAAAAAATAAACAAAATATTAAAGTATAGATTAAATTTAAAAAGATGAGAATAAAAGAATCAGAATTTTACAAATCATTTTATTTAATGGGGTATGATGGTGAAACCTCGTCAATAAAGCTTTATGATAAGATGGAAACATCTACATTTTCGTCGCCTTATAGAGTTTTATTGAATAATCTTATGGCAAATCTGTATATCGGTGGTGATGAACTGGTTATACATAAAGAAAAACTCTCTCAGTTCCAGAAATGTGAGGATTTCCATACGATGGATTATTCATCAAAAACCAACGAGCTTTATGAGAGCGAGGAGTGCTATTTTCATCCCGAATTAGAGGTTTTTATACTGTTAACCAGAGACTTGTCTGATGACTATGATACAGAAGTTTTTGAGGAAGGGCTCTATCGTGTGGAGTATGTTTATTATAAAAATGATTCTCCTAATACTAAGGCAAATCTAATAAAACTTTTCAGTGAATATTTTGAAAAATATATTTCTAAAGAAGCCAAAGTATCTATTTTGCTGAAAGATAATTCAGGTTTTGACCTAAAAACTCATACGATAAAACCTCATAGAATAGACTTGGATCTGATGTACAATGATGATTTTATGGAGGTGCATACCAGAGTGAAACATACGATAACCAATGAAAACAAAGGAATCGTGCTGCTTCACGGAATAGCAGGTTCTGGAAAGACCAACTACATCAAATGGCTGACGAGCCAGATTCCGAATAAAAAATTCATTTTCATACCGACTACCATGATTTCTTCGCTCACAGACCCTAGTTTTATTGGGGTTTTGGTGGATAATCAGAATTCGGTTTTGGTGCTGGAAGATTGTGAAAACTACATTGCGGAGAGAACAACGCTCAACAGCAATACAGATGTGGTTTCTTCGATTCTGAACATAGCGGACGGAATGCTGTCGGATGTGCTTGAATGTCAGCTCATTTGTACATTTAATTCTGATATATCCAAAATAGATTCTGCCTTGCTGAGAAAAGGAAGGCTGATAGCAGAATATAAGTTCCGAGAGCTGACCGTGGAAAAATCCAATGCTTACCTGAAATCAATAGGCAAGGACATTACCGTAGATGAACCGCATTCTCTGGCGGAACTTACGAATATGGATGAAAAATCCCTAAAAGACACTACAAAAGAAAATAAAAAAATAGGTTTTTGATGCTGAAATATTTGAAGAAAATAATTTATTTTATTTTAATATTTTACCTTTTAGCGGTGATTTGGGGCAGGTTTTTTAATCCCATTATCACATGGACACAGCTCGGCGGTTTGTTTCAATATCAGAAATTAGATCGCGAGTATGTTTCCTATGATGAAATGGGGGATTATGTGAAAATAGCCGTCATAGCATCAGAAGATCAAAACTATTATAAACATGATGGTTTTGATTTTAAAGCTATTGAGAGAGCCATGGAGAATAATGAAAAAGGAAAACGAATACAAGGTGGAAGCACGATTTCCCAGCAGACAGCCAAAAATATTTTCCTTTGGAATAATAGAAGCTGGTTTAGAAAAGGCTTGGAAACGGTTTTTACTTTCGTGATTGAAAAGGTTTGGAACAAGAAAATCATCATGGAGAGGTATCTCAATTCCATAGAGATGGGGCAGGGGGTCTTCGGTGTGGAGGCGGCTTCGCGGTATTATTTTAAGAAATCGGCTAAAAATCTTACCAAAAGCGAGGCAGCGTGGATAGCGGCGGTTCTTCCAAATCCTAAAAAATACGACCCAAAAAATCCGACACCAGCACTGAAAAGAAAGCACAGCTGGATAATGAAGCAGATGAACCATATCCGCCTCCAAGAGTAGTTATAGAATGATGATTTGGGTAATTTCTATTCCCAGTTCAGAAGATATTTTATTGACATAGAACGATTTTCGCATCAGAAAATCGTTTTTTAGTAAAGGGGATTTTATTTTTAGGCTGAGAACGCCTTTGTTTAGCCGAACTTGTTCTATTTCGTTAAAAAGACTTTCATCCAAGTATTCTCGGAGAAAGTCTTTTATTTTAAATGAAACCAAAATCTCATCAAAACCATAGATTTTGGCCAAACTTTTTACCAATTCTGAAGAGTGAAATTCTCTTTTCTTTCTCATGTAAGAAAAAATTATTTGTCGATTTCTAATCTTTTTTGGTAAGCCTGAACAGTGTTTTCCATGCCCATGTAGAGAGCCTCGCTGATGAGTGCATGCCCTATGGACACCTCCAAGAGATTTGGGATGGTTTCTGCAAAATATCGTAGATTTTCAAGGCTTAAATCATGCCCAGCATTGATGCCCAGCCCCAGCTCACTTGCACGAACAGCCGTTTCTAAATAAGGTTTGATAGCCGCCTCTTTATTGGCCTTATATCCAGAAGCATAGGCCTCCGTGTATAGTTCTATGCGGTCGGCTCCTGTTTTAGCGGCATAATCACAGAGTTCTGGTTTAGGGTCAAGGAAAATAGAAGTCCTAATCCCAGCTCGTTTAAACTCTGATATAATGTCTGTCAGGAAATACAGGTGAGTTTTGGTGTCCCAGCCAGCATTGGAAGTGATGGCATTGTCTGCATCAGGAACCAAAGTCACCTGCGTAGGCTTGATTTCCAAAACCATATCTATGAATGGGCGGTGCGGATTGCCTTCGATATTAAATTCCGTATGTACCAGCGGTTTTAGGTCATAGACATCTTGTCTTGTGATGTGGCGCTGGTTTGGTCTCGGGTGGATGGTGATGCCGTCTGCACCGAATTCCTGAATTTTTACTGCGGCTTCTGTCACGCTGGGAAGCAGCCCTCCTCTGGAATTTCGGAGGGTTGCTATTTTATTGATATTTACACTTAATTTTGTCATTGAAAAGATTTAAATTTTTTTCAAAAATACTAAAAACCATGCAGATGAACTACAAGGATTTTAATTTACCTTTGAAATCATCTATGGATTGGTAGTCTTTTTGGGACATAATTTCTTTTAATTCAGATAGAAGTTGCCCGAATATAGACGGATTTTCTTTCATCAGCTGAGATCCTACCTGAACCATACTTGCTCCACAGAGAATATGCTCAAAGACATCTTGCCCTGTAAGAACGCCGCCACAACCGATGACTTGGATATTTTTATTTAGTCTGGTGTACATCGCACGGACATTAGCCAGAGCAGTAGGTTTGATGTATTCACCACCGATTCCGCCAAATCCATCCTTTGGTTTGATAACGACTTCTTCTTTTTCAGTGTCGATATAGAGCCCGTTTCCGATGGAGTTGATACAATTCACATAGTGGAGCGGGAATTTATTCAGCACTTCTGCAATTTTGTCAAAATGAGCCATATCAAAATAAGGCGGAAGTTTTACGCCCAAAGGTTTTTCGATGAAAGTAAAAACTTCTTGTAAAATTCGTTCTGTAGCCTCAAAATCATAGCCTGTTTGAGGCTTCCCAGGGACATTAGGACAAGAGAGGTTAAGCTCTATAATGCCTTTAAAATCAGATGAATTTACTTTTTTCAGCATTTCCATATTTTCCTCAAAAGACATTCCTGCCACGGAGAGGAAGATGGTTTGTTCGTGCTTTTCTTGGAATTTTAGGGCATAATCGAGATAGTAGTCCAGCCCTTCATTAGGCAGTCCCATGGAGTTGATAGTCCCTAATGGAACTTCCACATATCGCGGCGATGGATTTCCTTCGCGGTATTTCGCTGTGGCACTTTTGGTTACGAAACTTCCGCAGTCAGAGAGGTGAAGTTCATTTAGTTTTTCTTCCGATTCGCACCAGCATCCAGAGGCGTTCATCAGTGGATTTTCGAAAGTGTAATTTCCGATTTTAGATTTGAGGTTCATGAGTGATTATTTTATTGGGTTAAACTTAATTTTGATATACGATTTTATGAATTTCTGCAATGGTCTGAGTCAGATTATTAGGCTCAAAAGTTCCCATCAGCCAAAGGTTCAGCGGGTTTTTGTCTTGGCTGTAGCTCGGCTGGATATAGCTCTCGTCCAAAACAGAAAAGCCATTTTTTTTGTAAAAACCTACTCTTCGTTCTGCTATGTGGCTGAGTTCTTTGGGTTCGGTTTCCAGCATGATATTTCCGAGGTTTTCAGTCAAAATAGATAGAATGGTGGAGCCTAAATTAGCACCACGAAGAGCCTCGAAAATCTCAAAATGCTCTATAAATGTAAACTCTGAAAACTCCCATACGATAAGGTATCCAGCGAGATTTTCTCCTTTGAAAATGGACAAAATCTTACTGTGGTTATTTTCTAAAAGTTTATAAAACTGCTCCTCATCTCTCCGCTCATCAGTAGGGAAAGATGCGCAGTATGAGGAGAAAATATGTCCGTATTCTTCTCCTTTTGCGGGTTGTATCTGTATGTCGTTTAGAGTAAAAATCATTTTGTTTAAAATTAAATTAAAATTGTGTCTGACAGCATTCTAAGCATCTTTTCTGGCTGCACCAGTTTTTGTATAAATATAAGAACGCTTGGGAATCTAGGGCTGATTTTATCTTCGCACCTAAATTTTTCCATTGTTTAATAATGGAGTTTTTCTCAGGTTTTAGGTTTTGGTAAAAATTAAATATAATTTTCTGATTATCAGTCTTTTCCTTGTGATAGGAATAAATCACAGGAAGGATGGCATTCAGCAAAATAATTTCTATAAAATCATCTGAAAGTTTTTTGGTTTTAGCTTCGCTTTCCTTTCCGAAAACATAGTGATTTTCCCAATATTCAGAGGTTTTTATGTCTTTGAATAAATTTTTCAGCTCTTCCACGCTTTTTGCATTGATGATTTTTGAAAATAAATTCTGATGCCGAAAATACAACTGAGCCAGTTGAGAGAGCCTTATGGTAGGGAATGAAACGGGCATCATCCGCATAAATTTGGCAGGAAAAACGATGTCATTTATCTCAAATTTCGCCCTTAAAAACTCAAATTCTTTCAGCCATTTTTGACTGTCTTTTTCCGTATTATTTAGCAAATCTGCTTTTCCAAATAAGAGGCTTTCCAGCTGAAAAGGATTTTGAGAAACTTTTTTAATGATTTTAAAATCAATGTTTTGTGCGATTTGTAGGAAAGTTTCCGAATTTACTTTCAGCCCGAAAGAGTAGGCTATTCTTTGAAATAAAACCGCCTCGTAATCGTTCTTTGTAGCCAGTAATTGCTGTTTGATTTCTTTGTCTTTTTCCTCTAATTTTTGCAAAACGATTTCTTCGGAAAAATAATTTGGGATTTTTTTGATGCTGAAAATATCTTCACAAGGAATAAAATCCTTTTCTTTATCGAAGTTATAGTGCTGAAAATCATAATTTTCAATATATTTTTTTAGTTCCAGCGTAGGAATGTTTTTTTCTTTTAGTTCCGAAATTTCTTGGTCGTGTTCAAAAACGATATGAAGGATAACGGACTGATAATCTTTCTGTTCCGAATGTTTGTGTAGAAGCCAGTCGGAAGATTTTACATGAAATTCAGCATTTCCGAAGAATGTGATGCCTTGTGTTTTTATTTTTACCGAATGAAAATCAGGACCAGCATTACTATTTAGTTTTCCAAAATCCAGGATTTCGATAGGGTTTCCGTCCGTATCCTTGAACAAGAGCGGATTAAAAACCTTGTTTTCCCAAAGAGTTTGTAAAAACTTTTCTTTCATTTAGTCGTTAGTTTTCTGTTTTTCATCCAAAATAGTATCTGTAATTACCGCTATAGCGCAGTCTCCTGTGACATTTCCAGCTGTTCCAAAGCTGTCCATAGCGATGTATAGGGAAATCATCAGCGCTTGGCTTTTTTCATCAAATCCCAGCATAGAACCGATAATTCCGATAGCCGCCATAATAGCACCGCCAGGGACTCCAGGCGCAGCCACCATAGCAATGCCAAGCATAAAAATAAATCCTGCGTAATCTAAGAAATCAATCGGCATCTGCTGTACTACCATCAGAGCAATGGTGCAGGCTACTATTTTCAGGGCACTTCCAGATAAATGTATCGTCGCACAAAGAGGAATAACCAGTTTTGCTACCTTTTCCGAAACGCCGTTTTTGATAGTCTGCTGTAAGGAAACAGGAATGGTAGCCGCCGAAGACTGTGTTCCCAGCGCCGTGATATAGGCGGGTATCATGTTTACTAACATTTTAAAAGGATTTTTCCTTCCGATGATTCCAGCGATGGTAAATAAAAATATCAAAAACAAAATATGAAGCCCAAAAATAATGGCAATGATTTTAATGAAAATAGAAACAATCGTGAAAACTTCCCCCGTATGTGCCATTCCTAAAAAGATACCAAAAATATACAACGGAAGCAGTGGAATAAGCACACGAGCAATGACATTAGAGATGATAATTTCAAATTCCTCAAAAACCTGTAACAATGTAGAATTGTGTATTTTAGAAATTCCTATTCCTACCATAAAGGCCAAAACCAGCGCCGTCATCACATCAAACATAGGAGGAATGCTCAGCGAAAAATAAGGCTTGATTTCAGTGACTTTTGAAACATCACTCAGCGACTGCCCTTCTAAAAGACTTGGGAAAGTGCTGATACTCACTCCATAAGAAACAAAACCTGCTAAAAGCGTAGATAAATAAGCCAATCCTGCCGTTACAAGCACTAGTTTACTGGCTGTTCCGCCCAGTTTTCCTATTGATGGGACTATTAGCCCTATGATAATCAAAGGAATACAGAATCCGAGAAACTGACTAAATAGCCCATTGAAGGTGAGAAAGATTTTTAAAAATTCTTGATTTACAAACTTTCCAAAAATTATTCCTAAAATAATAGCAATCAGGATTTGAAGCAAGAGATTGTTGCTCTTTTTCATTTTTTATAAAATTTCCCAAATATAAAATTTATTTCTCGTTCAAAAAACACTGATTTTTATCAAAAAAATATGTATCTTTGTAATTCACTAAATTTTTGAAAATACATGAGCGAAAAACAGTATACAGCGAGTAGTATTCAGGCATTGGAAGGTATAGAGCATGTGCGTCTCAGACCATCAATGTACATTGGAGATGTGGGGGTTAGAGGGCTTCATCACTTGGTTTATGAGGTGGTGGATAACTCTATAGACGAGGCTTTGGCAGGATATTGTGATACTATTTCGGTAACTATTCATGAAGGAAATGGTATTTCTGTAAAAGATAATGGGCGTGGTATTCCAGTGGATTTCCACGAAAAAGAACAAAAATCTGCTCTAGAGGTGGTAATGACCAAAATAGGGGCAGGAGGTAAGTTTGATAAAGATTCTTACAAGGTTTCTGGGGGGCTTCATGGTGTAGGGGTATCGTGTGTGAATGCGCTTTCTACATCGTTAATTGCTACTGTTCAGAGAGATGGTAAAATCTATCAGCAGAAATATTCGCAAGGTAAAGCTCTTGGGAATGTTGAGGAAATCGGTGCTTCAGAGATTACTGGGACAGAGGTGTTTTTCCAGCCAGATGAATCTATTTTTAATGAATTAGTATATAATTATGATACTTTGGCGGCTCGTCTTCGTGAGTTGGCTTTTCTTAATAAAGGAATTACCATCACTCTTACAGATGAAAGAGTAAAAGAGGAAAACGGAGAATTTAAAAGCGAAACTTTTTATTCTGAAGGAGGACTGAAGGAATTTGTAGAGTTCATCGATGGAAACAGAGAGGGGATAATGGATGTTATCTTCATGGAAGGAGAGCGAGATGATATCCCTGTGGAAGTAGCGATGAGATATAATACTTCGTTTAACGAAAACCTGCATTCTTATGTGAATAATATCAACACGCATGAGGGAGGAACTCATTTGGCTGGTTTTAGAAGAGCTTTGACTAGAACGCTCAAAAAATATGCTGATGAACTAGGAATTCCACAGAAAGAAAAAGTGGAAGTTACAGGAGATGACTTCCGTGAGGGGCTTACAGCGGTGATTTCCGTGAAAGTAATGGAGCCTCAGTTTGAGGGACAGACTAAGACTAAACTTGGGAATTCCGAAGTTTCTGGTGCTGTGGATAAGATAGTAGGAGAGATGCTTTCTAACTTTCTTGAAGAAAATCCAAACGAAGCCAAGCAGATTGTACAAAAAGTAGTTTTAGCGGCGAAAGCTCGTCAGGCAGCGAAGAAAGCCCGTGAAATGGTGCAGAGAAAATCGCCATTAGGAGGCTCTGGTCTGCCAGGGAAATTAGCTGATTGTTCATCTAAAGACCCATCTATAAGCGAAATTTTCCTAGTAGAGGGAGACTCTGCGGGAGGAACAGCCAAAGGAGGGAGGGATAGAAATTTCCAAGCGATTTTACCACTGAGAGGTAAGATTCTGAATGTGGAAAAATCTATGCTTCACAAGGTTTATGATAATGATGAGATTAAAAATATTTATACGGCACTTGGGGTTTCTGTAGGGACAGAGGAGGACAGCAAAGCACTGAACTTGTCTAAACTGAGATACCATAAAATAGTAATTATGACCGATGCTGATATAGATGGTTCACATATTTCTACGCTTATTCTTACCTTCTTCTTCCGTTACATGAAAGAGCTTATAGAGAATGGGTATGTATACATCGCATCACCGCCACTATATCTTCTGAAGAGAGGAAATAAAAAACTCTACGCATGGAATGACAAGGAGAGAGAGGAGCTTACCAAAGAACTTTCTGCAGATGGCAGGGGCGTGGAAATCCAGCGATACAAAGGTCTTGGGGAGATGAATGCGGAGCAACTTTGGGAAACTACACTTAACCCAGAAAATAGAATCCTAAAACAGGTGACTATAGAAAACGCAGGAGAAGCAGATAGAATTTTCTCTATGCTGATGGGAGATGAAGTTCCGCCAAGAAGAGAATTTATAGAAAAGAATGCTGTCTATGCTAATATAGATGCGTAGGAAAATATAAAACCATACCAAATAACACTTCTAAAAATTTTTAGAAGTGTTATTTTTTTATAAAATAATGATATTTTTCATGATTTTGAATAATACTAATTATAAAAAATATGTTACTTTTGTGCGAAATTTATTTAAAAAAGTAGCAAAAATATCATTTTATGAATAAAAAAGTATTATTGATTTCAAGTTTATTGTTTTCTGCAATGGCTTATAGCCAGACTATTAAAGGAAGAATAGTGCAGGAAACGCCTTCTGTTTCAGCATTGAAAGTATTGGTGAAAAAGGAAGGAAAGGAATTGGTTTATCCAGTTGATGAAAAAGGTGCGTTTAGTATACTTCTTCCAGAAGGAGGGATTTATACGCTACAAGTGGTAGAAAATACCAATATTCTATCCGATACGAATATAATCATAGGAGACGATGAAACACTGGATTTAGGAGATATCATCATCAATGAGAAGAATATAGATAGTACACCCGAAGAACCTAAACAAGAAATCAAGGAAGAACAATTAGCTGAAAACAATCCAGAGCAGGAAGACCCTACAGCTAAACCAAAAGATAATAAAGGAGAAGGCAAAGAACATGTGCTACAAACAGTAGAGATAGTAGGTAGAGCCAGAAAAGACTATAATAGTGATTACTCTTTCTCTTCTTCTAAAATTGCCCTTAAAAATATGGAAGTGGCGCAGTCAATCTCTACCGTGACCAAGGAGCTTTTGTCTGATAGACAGGTCTTTATGATAGGGGATGCACTGAAGAATGTGACAGGGGTGAATGCCACCAGTTATTACAGCCACTATGCGATTAGAGGGGTTACCCAAGGATGGGGAAACAGAGATAATAACAGGCTAATCAACGGAATGACGGCTTTTGTGAGCTACATTTCGCCGCCGATGACGATTAACTTAGAGAGAATAGAAGTTATCAAAGGGCCTGCGAGTATCACTTTTGCGAGTGCCAATGCGGGGGGAACTATTAATATGGTAACTAAAAAACCTTTGAGTGTTGCTAGAAAAGAAGTAGACCTTACGATAGGAAGCTACGGAACGGTAAGAAGTACTTTGGATTTTACGGGGCCGTTAGAAAAATCAAAAACTTTACTATATCGTTTGAATTTAGGGTATGAAAACTCACGAAGCTTCAGGGATTTACAAGGAAGTAAATCTTATATGATAGCGCCTACTATCAGCTATATCCCAAATGAAAAAACAAGAGTGAATCTAGAATTGGTATTGACTAATACTGATACTAAACTAGACCGAGGACAGCCTATTTTTGGGGTAAAGAAAGGACAAAGCGCCAATCTGCACACCACACCTATAAGCTTTGCCATAGGAGCTTCTAATGACTATAATAAAAACCTGAATTTCACGGTGATGAGTAGTCTTTCGCATAAGTTTACAGACAAAATAGGTCTCAATATGTCCTATATGAAGCATATCTGGGATGAAGATTTACTAGAGCATAGAACGGCTAATAAATTTGCTCAAGATATTACAGGGAAGGCTATACCTACTTTGGTAGAAATGCAGGTTTCTCAAAGAAGACAAAAGACATACTCGGATAACTTTAGTGCGTATTTTAATTTTGATTTTAATATCGGAAAACTGAAAAATAAAATGGTTGCAGGGTATGACCTGAGCGCTTTTGAAGTGAGTAGAAATGGAGGATGGAATAGAGCGAGAGGATATAGATTGACAAACGGAAAAGTTGCAAATAAGTTTGACAAAACTAAGGCTAGTGATTATGTAACCGATGCTAATGGGAACCCTGTTCCAAATGTACCTCATTTTGATTTACAAAATCCTAAATACTATGTAGCGAATTTGAATGATTATGTTTTTCAAAGATTAGAAATAACTCCTTTGTATTTTATGACCAATGGAGCTTATTTAATGAATCAAATGAGTTACGGGAAATTCATCGTTAATTTCGGTATCAGACAAGAATGGTATTTAGATAAAACGAATTATAAACTTAAAAATGAAGCTGCTACAAAACAGCACAAACTCCTGAAAAGATTAGGCGTTATCTATGAGGCAACTAAAAATATGAATCTATACGCATCATATATAGAAGGATTTGAGGTGCAGACCAATGCTTATTTAGGAACTACGGCTTATGGTGGTCCATTCTCGCCGATGACATCTAAAATGCTGGAAGGAGGACTGAAAACAGAATGGCTGGATGGAAAACTAAATGCAAACATTGCTTATTTTAATATTCATCAGCAAAATGTACTAATGGATGATCCTAATGACAATGATGCGTTAAAGATAGAAGGAGGTGATCAGCGCTCTCAGGGGATAGAGATGGAGGTCATTGGTAGAATTTTACCAAACTGGCAGGTTAATGCTGGATACTCTTTCATCGATGCTCATACGACAGAAAATGGCGAAAGATACAGAAGTGGAAACACGCCAAAACACAGCTTCAACTTATGGACAAGATATAATTTCGAGCAGGGAGCGCTGAAAAATTTCGGAATAGGATTAGGAGGAAATTATGTAGGAGATAGAATAGCATGGGCGGACAGGACTTTATCCATTCCTTCTTATGTAGTGGTGGATGCAGCAGTTTATTATAAATTAAATAAAATGCAGCTGGCTGTGAATGTAGGAAATTTATTTAACAAAACATACTGGGGCGGGGCGTTTGACTACACAAGACTATTCCCTGGAACGCCTAGAAATGTGATGTTTAATGTAAAATACAGTTTCTAATAAATTTAAAATATAGTTTCATGAAAAAACAATTGTTTTTGGCTTTGACTGCCATGGCAGTGATGTCTTGTTCAGAGAAAAAAGCTGCCGCAGCAAAGGCTGATACCAAACAAGAAAATAAAGTAGAATATATTTATAAAGATGCAGACAGGGATGTTCCCGTGATCATTACTACACCACCTCAGAGAGCAGCGCTGTTTAATCCATATACTACGGAGATTCTTCTCGCATTGGGATTGGAGGACAGAATCATCATAGGAAGTACGGAGGGAGAGCTTCTTCCTGAGTATAGAGAAGCCTATGAAAAGGTGCCTCAGAAATTGAAGGGTCACGGTTTCAGAATGAATAAAGAGGCTTTCTTGCTTGCAAAACCAGATTTCGCGGCAGGAAATATTAATGAAGAAACGGCGGGCTCACCAGAAGATTTGATGAAATTGGGAATAGCGCCTTATAACCTTAGAAGTTTGGATGATATCCATAATCCTACACTGGATGATGTCTATGATGATATTATTCTATTGGGTAAGATTTTTAATGTTCCAGACAGAGCCGAAGCGCTGGTCACTAAGCTGAAAAACAAATATAATGAAGCCCAAAAGGATTTAGTAGTTCCAAAAGATGGCGAAAAGAAGAAAGTTCTGATACTTTCGTATAAAGGAGGTGTGGCGGCTTTTAGTGCTTTGGCGACAGACCTTGTCAATAAAGCTCATGGGATAAATATCTATGCAGATTTGGATAAAAGATTTGAGTTCGTGACGCCTGAGAGTGTTTTAGAGCGAAATCCAGATGCTATTTTTATCATAGACATTCAGTCTCGCCCAGAGCCGATAGAGGAGAAAATCAACTTCTTCAAAACCGATCCTGTCTTGAAAAATACCAATGCAGTGAGGAATAATCAGGTATATAAAATAGATCTGGAAGATGTGACCCCAGGAGTAAGGAATGTGGATTTCATCATCCGATTAAACAAAATTTTATATCAAAACAAACAATAATTACAAATAAAAACAGCCGTTCCGTGTGAGCGGCTGTTTTTGTTATTTACAAAACTCTTGGTCGCATTTACAACCAGAGCTTTCTATCTCAAAGGTAGAATGCTGGATGTTGTGATGTTCCAGCTTGTGGCGCAGTTCTTTTTTCATTTGCTCCATTTCTTGGAAACTTATTCCCTCATTTACCACCAGATGGACGGTTAGGGCGTTTTCAGAGCTGCTCATTGCCCATATATGGAGGTGGTGGGTCTGTTCTATGGCAGGGATTTCCTCTATCAGTTTTTGGATTTCATTAGGATTAATGCCCTCTGGAACGCCGTTTAGGCTGAGTTTAATGCTTTCCGTCAAAAGTCCCCAAGTAGAAATCAGAATCACCACAGCGATGATGAAACTTATAACCACATCCGCGAGATTCCAGCCTGTGAAATAGATAATCACCCCAGAGATAATCACGCCCACCGAAACCAAAGCATCTACCATCAGGTGCAGAAAAGCCCCTTTGATGTTGATATCGTGTTTTTGTCCTTTATAAAAAAGAAACGCCGAAACAGCATTGATAACCACGCCTATCGCAGCAGTAATGATGATGCCGCTGCTCTCCATTTGTGGAGGTGTATTCAGTCGTTCCACAGCTTCTATGATGATTTTAAAGACAATGAATACCAGTAGAATAGCATTGATGAGCGAAGCCAATATTGAGGCTTTTTTGTAGCCGTAAGTCAGGCTGTGCGTGCTGGCTTTCTGGGCAAGAATGATACCGATGAGCGAAATCCCTAAACTGGCAACATCGCTCAGATTATGGCTCGCATCAGAGATTAAAGCCAAAGAATTGATTCTAAAACCAACCGCAAATTCTATCACGGTGTAGAGCAGATTCAGACCGATACCGATGTAAAATGCCCTGTTGATATTTTCTAGACTGCTCACGCTATGGTGGTGGCAGTGTCCTTCGTGTGAATGTCCCATGATTTTAATTATTTTTATAAAACAAGAAAAACGATGGAAATTTACGAAATTTTTTGAACTTTATGAAATTAGAAAAGATGGATGTTTTAGAAACAAAAATAGCCTGTCCTTAAAATCGACAGACTATTTTACAATAAAAAATGAAAAAAAATTTATCCATTAGTATAGCTCTGGAATGCTTCTTCCAGATTGCTGTATCGCCCTTTGAACTCCTCTATAGAGGTGTCTTGCAGGATGTTTCCCTTGTGGATGAGGATGACACGAGAGCATAGCGCCTCTACTTCCTGCATGATGTGCGTGGAAAGGATGATGGTTTTCTCCTTACCGATTTCTTTTATCACATTTCGGATTTCTATGATTTGGTTAGGGTCTAGTCCGTTCGTAGGCTCATCCAAGATAAGTAAATCTGGCTGGTGGAGAATCGCCTGTGCCAGCCCGACTCTCTGTTTATACCCTTTGGAGAGCTGGGAAATCTTTTTGGATTTTTCGGGACTGATGCCCACCAGCTCGATGACTTCATCTATTCTTTCGCTTGGTATTTTGTGAATATCAGCCACGAAATTCAGATATTCCTTTACGAACATTTCTTGGTAAAGCGGGTTGTTTTCTGGTAGAAAACCGATGTTTTTCTTGCTTTCTATCGGATATTGAGTGATATCTTTATCATTGAACAAAATTTCGCCCTCATCTATTTTCACTACACCTGTGATGGATTTCATCAGCGTGGATTTCCCTGCTCCGTTTGGCCCGAGAAGTCCCACGATTTCGTTTTTTTCAATGCTGAGGTTGATATTATTCAGTGCTGTTTGTTCACCGAATTTTTTAGTTAGATTAGTAATTTGTAAAGACATAGTGAATTCAAAAATATTTGGCGAAAATACAAAAATTCTTCAAAATAGACAGCCTACAAATTTAGGGATTTTAATATTTTAATTCGCTATAAATTTTTTTTAATTTTAAATCAAATTTTTATAGATTTGTAGGAAACAAAACTATTGTGAAAACAGACATACAGATTGCACAAAGTGCGGACATCAGACCCATTAGAGAAATCGCAGACAAAATTGCTATTGAGGAGGAAGATTTAGAATACTATGGCAGACACAAAGCCAAAATTCCTCTAAAATACATCGATGAAGAAAAAATTAAAAAATCAAAATTGATTTTAGTGACAGCTATCAATCCCACGCCTGCAGGAGAGGGGAAAACCACCGTATCTGTGGGGCTTTGTGATGGACTGAATAAAATCGGTAAAAAAGCAGTTTTGGTGCTTCGTGAGCCTAGTTTAGGGCCTGTTTTTGGGAGCAAAGGCGGTGCCGCTGGGGGAGGATATGCCCAAGTTATCCCAATGGCGGATATCAACCTGCATTTTACAGGAGATTTTTCGGCAGTGGAAAAGGCGAATAATCTTCTTTCGGCATTGATAGACAATAATTTACAAAGTAAAAAACACAATCTAAATATAGATCCGAAAACCATCGTCTGGAAGCGAGTGATGGATATGAATGACCGAGCTCTGCGCCAGATTGTCATAGGAATGGGCGATAAAAACGGCGTAGTAAGGGAAGAAGGTTTCAATATCACACCTGCATCCGAAGTGATGGCAATTCTCTGTCTGAGCCAAGATTTTGAAGACCTGAAACAGCGTTTAGGAAATATCTTTGTGGGCTATACTTATGATAAAAAGCCTGTTTTTGCAAGAGATTTAAAGGCAGAAAACGCAATGGCAATCCTGCTGAAAGATGCCATTAAACCTAATTTGGTTCAGACTTTGGAGGGAAATCCTGCCATTCTGCACGGTGGCCCTTTTGCGAATATTGCACAAGGGACAAATACCATTATCGCTACTAAAATGGGACTTTCTCTCGGTGATTATGTCGTTACGGAAGCTGGTTTTGGTGGAGATTTGGGAGCAGAAAAGTTCATTGATATTAAATGCAGATATGCAGGATTAAAACCTGATGCGTATGTGATAGTAGCGACTATCAGGGCGCTGAGATACCATGGCGGAGCGAAAAAAGATGAATATGGAAGCCCGAATTTAGAATACCTGAAAAAAGGTTTTGGGAATCTTTGTAAGCATATAGAAAACGCTCAGAATTATGGATTTCAGCCTGTGGTAGCGATTAACCATTTTGCTACAGATTCAGAGGAAGAAATCAAGTTTTTGAAAGATGAATGCTCTAAACTGGGAGTTCATGCTGTTTTGGCGGATGAATTTATGCACGGCGGCGAGGGAATGAGAGATTTGGCTAAAACAGTAGTGGAGGCAACGGAACAGCAGTCTGATTTCAAATTTTTATACCCATTGGAAGAAAGCATAGAGGCTAAAATAGAGGCTGTAGCAAAGAAAATATACGGAGCGGAAGGCGTGGTCTATTCACCGAAAGCAAAAGCTGACCTTAAAATTATAAAAGATCTCGGCTTTGATAAACTGCCTGTATGCATAGCAAAAACGCAGAAATCACTGAGTGATGATGAGAAAAAAATAGGAAGACCTACAGGATTTGATGTCACAATGAGAGGCTTTGAGTTCGCAGCAGGAGCTGGTTTTGTGATTCCTATTTTGGGTGATATTATGCGTATGCCAGGACTTCCAGAAGTTCCTATGGCAGAGGGAATGACCATAGATGCAGAGGGAAATATTAGTGGTCTGAGCTAATAAAGAAGAATATTAAAAAGCGAAAAGTCGGAGTTTTTCTCCGACTTTTCTTTTTTTTGTTTAAGACAGTGTTAGCTTATTTTTTTGCCAATTTGTATTCAGGCTTTTTAGCATCACCTACTTTCTCAACAAGGTAAGCAGCATCTTCTTCTACTAAGAAAACTATTGGCTTGTCTTCTGGTTTAGCGCCCTCTACTTTAAGAGTAACGAAAGCACCATCTGCACTTACTTCGTAAGAACCTTTAGAGTTGTGCTGTCCGTCTTTTTTCTCTAAATAAGTTTCATCCAAAAGGAAAGAACCATCTTCGTTTAGAGTCAATTTAGTTTCGATACCAGGGCAGTCAGCACATGGTACTTTTCCAGAAAACTCACCTACATGCTTCTTAGGAGCTTCTGCTTTAGCAGCTTCCTCTGGTTGAGCTTGTTGAGCGCTGTCAGCTTCTACAGCTTGTGGAGTTTCAGTTTTAGCTTCTTCTTTTTTTGAACAGCTCACTGCGAAAAGTCCTGTTAATAAAACAGGCAAAATCATTTTTTTCATAATGGTAAAATAAAATTTAAATTAAAAACATTTTTAATGAATCAATAAGCATGCCAAAAGATTTTTTGAAGAACTTAAAAAAATAATGATTTTTAT
The DNA here is from genome assembly GCA_963518955.1 of uncultured Flavobacteriaceae bacterium. Taxonomy (GTDB): domain Bacteria; phylum Bacteroidota; class Bacteroidia; order Flavobacteriales; family Weeksellaceae; genus JABCPE02. The sequence goes on from CAUQKI010000004.1 coordinate 99,332, forward strand.
CATGTTTTTAAAAAATCTAAAAAAAGTATTCTTTTTGTTTGTAAAAATTACCAAGTAGTAAACCAAAACTCATCAAAAAGAGCATTGCCTGTATAATCCCAATCTTTGTTTGGATTTGCTAAATCAAATACTTGATCCATAGTGTAGGCTCTGTAGCCTGCTTCCATACAATCTTTTTTTTCTGTATCGTTTAGATTATCCTTACAACTGAAATAAATAAATTCTGATTTAAAACCTTTATCTTTATAATGATTTTCAAAAATAGTTTTATATCGTGCTAATTGATCGCTATGAGTTGATGAATATCCTTTAACCTCAATGAGAAGAGCATATTTTTTCTTTTCTTGAGTTTCAATATTGGTTATCTCAAACTCTGCCCATAGATCTATTCTGTCCCATTGTCTCCATGTTTTGGCTCTTTCTATCTTATAAACATTGTCATCTAAACTATCTGGATTGCCAAAGAGTAATACAGATGCTATTTTTCTACAATATTTATGGGACTTATAATTATTGTATTTTATAGCATTATCAGCATCACAGCACTGAAGTGTCCAAGATAAAAAAGCCTCAACAAGACCTTCTATTCTGTCTGAATTATTCTCATCTTTCATGAAGAATGAATGTTTCTTTTCCATATATTTATCAAATTTTAAAATTATTTTTCTATTACTGGGTTACACTCTTCTATTATCTCATCTATTGTTTTGCCTGTTTCTCCTACAGGTTCTTCGTAAAATTTCACAATTTCACTTGCTAAATGATTTAAACTTTCGGAAGAAATAAATTCTCCTTTTCGTAGTAAATTCCAATCAAATGTTTCACATGTATGTTTACCTGTCAGCCAATGTTTTTGTTCTCCTTTTTGAGCATAGCGATAAGGAGCATACTGTCGACAATTGTAAAATCCAGCCCAGAAGCTAATAAGTGTTTTACCATTATCATTTATATCGCCAACTCTTAGCCACATACCTGTTTTTCCACCTCCTACTCGCCACCATAGATAACCATCTTGTATGGTAAAATTAGTTAAGGTTTTGCCTAGTTTTTCTTGAATCAATTCATTGATTTTATCCATATATCTCTTTCTGTTAAGATAAGGTAGGATAGAATCTTCTAGTTTGTCCATTTCTGTGGCTATATCCTGATGGATGGCTCCACCTAGACCTATTTCTTCTGAAAGGGTATTGATGATAGCGTATATATGGGGCTGTATATGTTTTTTGTTAGCAGTGTTTTCTTGGGTATTCACTTCCGAAGCGATGGCGTTTAGAGAATTCAGGATACTTTTTGAACTTTCTGGTTTGGTGTAAGGGATAATATCTTTGGAAACCAGCTTTAGCAGGTGGCTCAGTTCTTCCAAAGTGATATTTCTATCTTCCCATACTTTCCAAAGTTCTTCAATGAAATTATTGAAAAGTTCTGATTTTTTCTCAAATACCTTCACATTTCGTTCTTTATCTTCTTCGGTTTCGGTCTGTCCTAATAATAAGAAAACCGTTATGATAGCCGTGAATATCGCTCCAATGGCAGAATTGTTTATGTTTTCTACCAATTTGGGCATTTCTCCTTCATAAATAATGCTAAATACAAAGAGACTTAGCGAGATAGCCAAGAAAATAGCTAATGCTATAAGTAACTTATTTTTAAATCGTTTCATTTTATATTGTTAAAATAGTTTATTATAAATTAGTTTTTCTTTGTCCAGTTTCTTCCTTCGTTTTTAGAAGCATAAGTTCCTTTGGAAGTTATAGCCAAAAGCTCTGTTCCATTTGCTACGATAGACTCAAACTCGCCATAGGTAGAATTCGTATAACGAGGACTCCAGTTTCTTCCTTCATTTTTAGATACATAAAGTCCCTTGGAAGTAACAGCAAAAATCTCACTTCCAAAAAGTAGTAAATCATAGAACTCTCCATAAGTAGAGCCTGTGTAATGAGTTGTCCAATATTTTCCGTTATTAGAATATTCTATTTTCTTGTTGTTAGTAGGGTTTATTCTTAATAATGCAGTCCCTATACTTATTACTTGTGCCATTTTATTAAAATTTTTAATCGTTTTATTCCTACTCTTTTTTAGGCTTTTCGGATATCGCCTTTTATTTTAGAAACTAGCAGAAAAATTATTTAGTAATCTTTCTATATTTTCTTTGCCTACGGGATTTTGGCTGTGAACGGAAAATTTAGGAAGTGGTAGATTGTGCTCTATGCAGTATTCCACCAGATATTTGGCGCAGTCATATCCAGACTCATCCTCGCCTAAGTCATGGTCAAAAGAAATAAAATCAGGCAAGCCGTTTTGTGTAATATATTCTACAAAATCTGCATAATTATACACTCTGTCAAAGCCCTCTGGAGTTACTCGTAAATCATCTAAGTATAGTTTTTTCATATATAAATAGTTTTAAATTTTTGTTAGGAATCAGAAACCAGCTATAGAAAATAGTTGGTTTATTTATAGAGAAAGATAATGTCAGCATAGATATGGGAAAAAGCAAAATCATCTAAACATAAAATATGCTGTGCGAAACCCTGCACAACAGATGTATTATACACATATTTTTGAGTGAAAAACATGGCTTTTTTAACTTTTTAAAACCCAAGCAAATATATAAAATATAAAAGGATAAAAAGAGTTTTTCAGAGTGATAAATAACATGAAAAAAGTCATGAATAGCAACATTTATCAAGAAAGTATTATATTTGCTCCCTTAAAAAATATAATAAAAATGAATAAAAAGTTGTTTAGCATAATGTTTTTAGGAACATTAGCTACTTTTTCTGCTCAAGAAAAACAAATAGATGAGGTGCTTATTCAGGGAAAATTCTTTGAAACTCCCTACCAAAAGGTCAATGAAAACATAGTAGTCATTCAGCATAAAGAAATAGAGCAGTCGCCTGCCAAAAGTATAGACGAGCTCCTACAGCAGTACACGGGTGTGGATATCAGAAAAAGAGGCGGAAATGGTGTTTTGTCCGATATTTCTATCCGTGGAGGGTCTTATGACCAAGTTTTGATTTTGGTGAATGGCATCCGTATGAACGACAGCCAGACAGGGCATAATAGTTTCAATATTCCCATAGACCTCTCTAATGTAGAGCAGATAGAAATCGTAAAAGGCCCTGCTGCAAGGCGTTTTGGGAATAATGCCTACGCAGGCGTTATTAACATCATTACTAAAACACACAAAGAAAAAACAGTGAAAATCACTGCCGAAGGTGGAGATTTCGAAGCGTATTCTTTGGGTGCAAATATCAATTTGGGCGGAGAGAAGTTTTCCCAGTCTTTACAGGCGAATACGGCTTATTCCACAGGATACCGTTACAATACAGACTATCAGATTAGAAATGTTTTTTATCAAAATCAACTTGATATTAAAAACGGAAAAGTGGGAATTCAGGCTGGTTTCAGCGAAAAGAAATTCGGTTCAAATGGCTTCTATGGCTCTTCTGCCGACCAATACGAAGAAACACAGGCATCTATCGTAAGTATGGCATACAGACAGAAGCTGGGAAACTGGGGACTGAATGCCAATGCCTACTGGCGTAGAGGGCAGGATATGTATCTTTGGAAAAGACAAAACCCTGCAGCATACAGAAATATGCACATTGGGAATAATGTGGGAGGGCAGCTAAATGCCAATTATCAATCTGTAATAGGGACTACGGGACTTGGGGTAGAACTTAGAAAAGAGTTTTTGGCGAGTAATAACTTGGGGCATAGAAACCGCTTTTTGACTCAGGTTTTCTTTGAACATCATTTCTCTTTTTTCAGTGAAAAATTGCAGATTGTCCCTGGGATTTCTTGGGCAAATTATGACACAGTAGGGAATTTCTTCTACCCAGGTGTAGATGTAGGATTTAATTTTAATGAAAACAATAAAATCTACGCCAATGTAGCGAAAGTCAATAGAATTCCTACTTTTACTGAACTATATTACTCTGATGCAGGAAATATAGGAGATGCTGATTTAAAGCCAGAAAGTGCGATTTCCTCAGAGGTGGGCTATCGTTACCAAAATCCTAAAATCACAGCAAAAGTGAGTGGTTTTATGAGAAATTCTAGCGATGCCCTAGACTGGGTAAGAAATACATCTGCCGAAAAATGGGCATCAAAAAATATAGGAAATATCAATCTGAAAGGGGTAGAAGTGGAGTTTAGCCATAGACCTGTGGATTGGTTCAGTTATTCTGCGGGATATACATTTATTGATAATAAGAGAGAAACCGAAGGCTATACATTCTCTAAATACGCACTAGAAAACCTAAAACACCAGCTGGTGGGTAAAGTAGAAGCCAGATTTTTGAAATATTTTTCTAATCAGCTCATTTATAGATATAACCAAAGATTGGATTTCCTAAGTTATCATCTGCTGGATTATAAAATTTCTTTCAAGAAAAATGGGCTGGATATTTATGGGTTAATCAATAATGTTACCAATACCCAGTATGAAGAAATAGCGCTGGTTCCGCTTCCTAAAAGATGGTTCCATGTAGGAATTTCTTATACTATAAAAATGAACTAAAAAAAATAAATCGTGCTTTTCGGCACGATTTATTTTATTTTTTAAAATCCAAATTGTATTTTAGGTTAGAATATCCACTGATGCTGGCTTTTAGTGAGCCTACGAGGAGTTTTGCCTCCATCTCTACAGGGATATGGTTTTGGTCATTGGTTACCCACATGGTTACTCCTTCTTTTTCTTTAAATATTCTTCCACTCTGTACGGATGGAACTATTTTAAGACATTCTATTTTCCCAAATTTGGTTTTCTTTTTTTCTACGCCTACTATTTTCAGCATGAAAGGGTAGGTTTCGTCATCTATCCAGACAGTCAGTTTCACTTGGTTTCCTACTTTTAGTTTGCTGCTGTCCATGTTTCTTAGGTGATAGAAAGCAGAAAGCATATCTTGTATTCCCTCAAAAGTGTTGAAATTTCGTGAGTTTTTTTTGAGTTTGTCATACAGAACCAAAGTCTTGTTATCGTGATTAAAAGTCGTCTCATAATGCCTTCTGTAGCTTCCTTCGGAGATGTTTCTTACATAGAAGCTGGGTAGCCCAGTCGCTAGGTCTATATAGCTTTCATAGATATCATTTACTTTGAAAAAAGTATTGACTATCCCTGTGCTTTTTCCTACTCCTATCACACGAAGATGGTCTTTACCTTTGTAATTTACTTGGCTAGTGGTAAGTTCTGCCGTTCCCGCGTTGATGAATCCGTAGTGTATTCTGTATGATATTTTCTCTCCGTTGTTAATGTGATTCAGCTGTGCCGAGACCATAGCCGAAACCCAAAGCATAAACATTGCAAAAATCTTATTCATAGTTTTTTATTTAAGTATTCCTAATTATAGACAAATATTTTGCCAAACTGTTTTTTTTCTTATTTCGTACTTTCCTCTTTTACAAATTCTTCTATTTCCGAAGAGAGGAAAGGCGTTCCTTTTATCTTGTTAAAAGGGATGCATTTTATCTGATATTCATCTTGTATAAGGTGGATGAGCTGTCCGTTATTGATTTCAGGGACAATGATTTTTTTAAACTTGCTTAGTTTCTCCCCCAAATCCTGTGGAAACGGAGCCAAATTTCTTAATTGAAGATGAGCAACAGAAACATTGTCCTGAAGCAGGTTTTTCACCGCATCGCGAATGCTTCCATACGAAGACCCCCATGAAAGTATCAGAATATCAGCATTTTCCTCACCTTGGTCAAGGGTAAGCGGCGCATAAGAATGTTTGATATTTTGAAACTTCTCAGCTCTTAATTTGACCATTTTTTGGTGATTTTCAGCATCATAGCTTACATTTCCTGTGTTTTCCTGCTTTTCTAATCCTCCTACGATGTGTTCTTTTCCTTTAGTGCCAGGAACGGCTATTTTTCTTGAAAGATTTGCTTCCCTTAGATACGGCAGATATTCGTTTTCATCAGGTTCTTTTATGAAAGGCGACTGGATTTTTGGTAAATTTTCAAAATTCGGAATCAGCCAAGGCTCGGTTCCATTTCCTAAATATCCATCGGAAAGAAGAATGACAGGTGTGGTGTACTCCAAAGCGATTTTCGCAGCCTCAAAAGCAGCCTCAAAACAGTCAGAAGGCGACTGTGGCGCGATTACAGGAATGGGCGCTTCGCCGTTTCTTCCATGCACGGCTTGGAGCAGGTCGGCCTGTTCAGTCTTTGTAGGAAGTCCAGTGGAAGGCCCTCCTCGCTGTACATTTATAATGACCATGGGCAGTTCCAGCATAAAGCCTAATCCCAGACCTTCTGTTTTTAGTGCCATTCCAGGGCCCGAGGTGGCAGTAACTCCTAAATCCCCAGCAAAAGAAGCCCCTATGATAGAGGTCATGGCAGCGATTTCATCTTCCGCCTGAAAAGTCTTGACACCCAGTGGCTTGTATTTAGCTAAATGATGTAGAATGTCCGATGCAGGAGTGATGGGATATCCGCCGTAAAAAACCTCCAAACCAGCTTTTTGTGCAGCTGATAAAATCCCTAAAACCACAGCTTCATTCCCTGAGATACTTCTGTAAGTTCCTTCCTGCATTTCAGCTTTCTCTACGGAATACCGCTCTGTGAAAATTTCTGCAATTTCACCATACTGATATCCCGCTTTTAGAACGCTGAGGTTGGCGTCTCGGATTTCAGGTTTCTTTGAGAAATATTCCTCAATATGTTGTTTGGTTTGCTCTATATCTTTGGAAAACAGCCAGTAGATGAACCCAAGGGCAAACATATTTTTAGACCTGTCTTTTTCTTTTTGAGAAAGAGTAGTTTCTTTCAGGGCTTCCATGGTGTTTTTGGTAATGTCAATTTCATAAACCGTAAAATCACCCGATAAAGCCTCTAATGGAGAAGCCTCGTAACCAGCTAAGTTTAGATTTTTTCTGTCAAAACCAGCAGAATTGCATATGATGATTCCTGCTTCTTTGACTTTGCTAAGGTTTTTCTTTAGGGCAGCAGCATTCATTGCGACTAGGACATCACAAGCGTCACCAGGAGAATTGATTTCCTTACTTCCAAAATGGATTTGGAACCCAGATACACCCGCTATAGTTCCCGAAGGAGCACGGATTTCAGCAGGGAAATCGGGCAAAGTATTAAGGTCATTTCCGAAAAAAGCCACAGTCTGGCTAAACTGCGCTCCTGTGAGCTGTATCCCATCTCCAGAGTCTCCAGCAAATAATATTACAGCATTTTTTAGTTCTTTTATATTCATAGGTGAATGAAAAAAATAATGCCCAAAGATATTAAATTTGTTTTTGAATAAAAGTTATTGATTTTCAATGAAATATGATTTTATGAATGAAAATCTAATTTGGAATAAATAAAATTTGTATATTTGCTGACTTTAAAATATATAAGCTATGAAGAAAATTTTGTTTGCTATAGGATTTCTTTTGATTTCCACAGCAGAATTGGCAGCGCAGTCTTTGTCAGAAATTATTAATCAAAAAGAAACAATCTTAGTAGATGTAAGGACACCAGAAGAATTTGCACAAGGAAATGTGAAAAATTCTATAAATATTCCAATCACAGAATTAGAAAATAATCTATCTAAACTGGAAGGAAAGAAAAATATAGTGGTGTTTTGTAAAGCGGGAATAAGAGCTGCGAAAGCGGAAAAACTTCTTAAAGACAAAGGAATAAAGAATGTGTATAACGGAAAAACTTGGGAAAATGTAAAATCTTTGACTAAGATAGCTTTGGATAATTCCGTAAATTATAGTTCTGATAAGCCTCATTTTAACATACTAAGAGATTCAGAAAAAGTAAAACAAGTGGCGGTATCACTAGGAAAGAATGGAGTTTTTAAAAAACATAAAACTTCTACGCCTGCTTCTTTGGTTGTTTTAAAAGGAGAGATTAAGTTTATTATAAACGACCAAGAGATTATTTTAAAACCTAATGACTACTATGATATTCCAGTAGATGTGGAGCACGAGTTGGTAGGTTTGTCTAAAGAAAATCTATTTGTAGTAACTAAACAAAAATAATTTTTTTTAACCAAAAATATAAACGCCAAGCAATTTTGCTCGGCGTTTTTTTGTTATTTATTTGGAATGTTTTTCAGAATTTCTTTCAAGAAATCCCAGAATTTCTGCGTAGAAGAAATACTCGCTCTTTCATCAGGAGAATGAGCTCCCTTGATAGTAGGCCCGAAACTTACCATTTCCATTTTAGGATAGTGAGCCCCGATGATTCCGCACTCTAACCCCGCATGACAAGCCACTACATTTGGTTTTGAACCAAATTTGTCCGTGTAGAGTTTCTCCATGGTTCGGAGAATTTCTGAATTTGGATTGGGTTTCCAGCCAGGGTAGGAGCCGCTAAACTCTACATTTAGCCCGCCCAGTTCAAAAACTGCTTTTAGTTGGTTAGCTACATTGAATTTAGACGAATCTACTGATGAACGGGTAAGGTTTAGGATTTTCAGGCTGCCATCTTTTAGTTCCACTCTGGCGATGTTGTTGGACGCTTCCACTAGGTTAGCCACATCAGGAGACATTCTGTATACGCCGTTGTGAGCCGATTTCAGCACACGAATGATTTGGGCTGAATTTTCTTTGGAAAGACCATTTTCAGAGCTTTCAGTTTCTTCAATATTGATAACCAAATCCTTTTCAATGCTGGCAAATTCCTGTAAAATTTCAGCTTTTAATTCATTGGCTTCTGCAATGAAACTATCAGCATTTTTCACTGAAAAAACAGCTGTAGCCTCTCTTGGAATAGCGTTTCTCAGTCCGCCGCCATCGATGGAAATCAGTTCTATTTCTTGACTTTCGATGCTGTTATAGAGCAGTCTTCCAAGGAGTACATTTGCATTCCCGAAACCCTTGTGGATGTCCATTCCAGAGTGTCCGCCTTGCAGTCCTTTGATTTCTATTTTCACTAAATTTCCTTTCGTAGGAGCAGTTTTGTAGGTTTGTGTAGCCGTTACATCCACACCACCAGCACAGCCTATATCTATTTCATCATCTTCTTCTGTGTCTAGGTTTAGGAGGATTTCACCTTTTAGTACATTTGGTTTTAGGTTAAAAGCACCTGTCATTCCAGTTTCTTCATCTATCGTGAATAGAGCTTCTAACGCAGGATGTGCGATATCACTGCTCTCCAAAATACTCATAATAGCCGCTACACCAAGTCCGTTGTCCGCTCCGAGTGTCGTTCCTTTTGCTTTCACCCAGTCGCCATCTACGAACATTTGAATTCCTTGATTTTCAAAGTCAAAATCCACATCATTGTTTTTTTGACAAACCATATCAAGGTGAGACTGCAGAACGATGGTTTTGCGGTTTTCCATTCCTGCCGTTGCAGGTTTTCGGATGATTATATTTCCTATTTCATCCACTTGAGTATCAAGGTTTAGGCTTTCTCCAAAATTCTTGATAAACTCTATTACTTTCGCTTCTTTTTTGGAAGGTCTTGGAACTTCATTTAGTTTAGAAAAGTTTTTCCAAATAATCTGCGGTTCTATGTTTGATAAACTCATAAAATTTTTATTTAAAGTTAATATTTATCCTCTCATTCTTTCTAAAAGCACCATCATAAGGTATGAAAGAACAATAAGTGTTTCATCATTATCGCTGTCTGTTAGTTTATTCAGTTGAAATCTTCTGCCCAGCAGTGAAGGCATTTTCTTCAGTATAAAAAGTGTTTTCCCTGAAGAGTCTTTCAGACTGTAGGTGGGATTTAGGAAATATCCTGTAAACCAACCTATTATAGGTAGTTCTCCTACGAGATCATCCCAAAACTTAACCCACGCATTATCTTCTCTTATGGCGTATTTATGCTGGTTGTTTTCATTATAGACTTCGTAGGTAGATTTCCATATGGAACGCATTCCTTTTCGGGTGAGCTTTCCATAGTTAGTGCCGTCAGCTCCTGTGATGCTGTAGCTGGCATTGAAATCCAGCCATCTATCGGCTTTTATTCTGAAAAGTTCTGCGCTTTTCTCTTCATCGCTGAAGACCACCACATCTTCTTTTAGTTTAAACATTTTCTGCCTTACATAGGCGATGTGTTTTCCGTTTCTGTCTGTAATGTTAAAATCACTAGATAAAGTGGTGATTTTAAATTTAAAATCTAAAGGGTAGTTTAGGTTTTTCATAATTTACTTTGAGTAAAAAAGGAATAAAAATTTTTCCCCAAAGATAAGAAGATATTTTGAATATAAGGATGTTGGTAGTTTCCAAAAATTATTAAATTTGTCTTTAATAATCATTAAAAATAGATAGAAATGATAAGAATTCTTTTATTAAGTTTGGTTCTACTCGGAACTAGCGTAGAGGCTCAGAAAAAAATCGGAAAAGAGGATGTTGTCCTCATCAAATCAGGGAAAAGCACTGAACCGATGAGGGTTTTACAAATCACCAATCCTAAAGATTTTAAAATACTAAAAGATGTTTCTCGCCCAGTGGATGCCAAAGACCCGAATCTGAAACTGCTAGCCGAGAGAATGCTCGCTACCGTGAAGGATGAACAAGGTGTAGGCATAGCTGCACCGCAGGTAGGACTGAATATAAAGGCGATTTGGGTGCAGAGATTTGACAAGGAAGGAAAACCTTTTGAGTTTTTCGTAAATCCAGAAATCAAATGGATGTCTTCGGCGCTAAGGCTTGGTGCGGAAGGTTGTCTTTCCATTCCAAATGAAAGAGGAGAAGTTTATCGCAGTCTTGTGATTGATATGGCTTACGAAACTTTGGATGGAGAGAAAAAACGAGAGTTGGTAGAAGGTTTCACAGCGGTGATTTTCCAGCACGAGTATGACCACCTTATGGGAAGGCTCTTTACAGAAAGGATAAAGGAACAGAAACTGGGAACTTTCATCAAAGCGGATGAAGTGAATAAGATTTATTACCAAAAGTAAATTTTGGGGAGAATTTCTTATTTTTGCCGAATGGAATACCCAAGTAAAGTATTATCTAGAGCAGTGGAGGAGATATCTGGACTGCCAGGGATAGGCAAAAAATCGGCTCTTCGGTTGGCACTGCATCTTCTCAGACAGCCCAAATCTCAGGGAATGGCGCTTTCGCAGGCTTTGGAAAGTCTGGTAACGAATATAAAATACTGCCAAGAGTGTCATAATTTCTCGGATTTTGATATCTGTGAAATCTGTGCTGATGAAAAGCGAAACGCCGAAACGCTCTGCATCGTAGAAGATGTAAGGGATGTTCTCGCAATAGAAAATACTTCTAAATATAATGGTAAATATTTGGTTTTAGGAGGAAAAATCTCTCCAATGGAAGGCATAGGCCCGAACCAGTTAAACATTTCCAGCATTGAAAAAAAACTCAATGGAGAAAGCCTAAAAGAAGTGATTTTTGCGCTGAGTGCAACGATGGAGGGCGATACCACGGCTTATTATATTTATAAGAAATTCAAGCATTTTAATGTGAAATTTTCCAGCATCGCAAGGGGAATTTCGGTGGGAGATGAGCTGGAGTATGCAGATGAGGTTTCTCTCGGAAGGTCTATTATCAACAGGCTTCCGTATGATGAAGCCAAATAAAACTTACCAATACAAAAAAATAAATCGCCTTTTATAGGCGATTTATTTTTATAATTTCTCTACTTCTTGAGCGATTTCTATGATGACTTCTGTGGCTTTTTCCATAGATTCTAATGGAACATATTCATAAGGCCCGTGGAAGTTAAGCCCTCCTGCGAAGATATTCGGGCAAGGAAGTCCCATGTAAGACAGCTGTGCGCCATCGGTTCCGCCTCGGATAGCCTTCACTTCTGGAGTGATTCCAAGGTTTTTCATGGCTCTTTCTGCTACTTCTATGATGTGCATTTTGCCTTCGAATTGTTTTTTCATATTGAGATATTGTTCTTTTATCTCTATTTCAAAGGCATTTTCGCCATATTTTTGGTTGAATTCCGCTACTTTTTCTGCGATGAATTTCTTGCGGTTTTCAAATTTCTGCTCATCGTGGTCACGGATGATGTATTGTAGTTTTGCTTCGGAAACATCCGCTTTTAGGTCTAAAAGATGATAAAAACCTTCAAAACCTCTCGTAGTAGAAGGAGTTTCGTTAGCTGGGAGCGACTGGATAAACTCAGCAGCGAGAAGCCCAGCATTTACCATTTTTCCGTAAGCGTAGCCAGGGTGTACGCTCAGTCCGTGGATTTTGATTACCGCTCCAGCCGCATTAAAGTTTTCATATTCTATCTCGCCCACATCACTTCCGTCCATAGTGTAAGCCCATTCCGCACCGAATTTTTCTACATTGAACTTGTGCGCTCCTTTTCCGATTTCTTCATCAGGGTTGAATCCTACAGCTATTCGCCCATGTTTTATCTCAGGATGCTGGATGAGGTATTCTGCTGCTGTCATGATTTCTGCTACGCCCGCCTTGTCATCCGCACCGAGAAGGCTCGTTCCGTCCGTAGTGATTAGGGTTTGTCCCTTGTATTGTTTCAGGTTTTCAAACTTGTTAGGAGAGAGGGTGAAGCCTGTCTTTTGGTTAAGAAGCAGGTCGCCTCCATCGTAATTTTCCCAAATTTGTGGATTTACATCTTTACCATTGAAATCAGGTGAAGTGTCAAAATGGGCGATAAATCCCACAGTGGGCACTTTTTTCTCTATATTAGACGGGATAAATCCGTATACATAGGCGTTTTCATCGATAGAGACATCTTCCAGACCGATGGCTTTCATTTCCTCAAAAAGATATTTCGCGATGTCCCACTGCTGCGGAGAACTCGGCGTTTCCTCACATTCAGGGTCGCTGGTGGAATATATTTTTACATAAGTCAAAAAGCGCTGAAGGAGTTTTTCTCTCCATTCTTGATTGAAGTTTATTTTCATAATATTGTAGTTTATATAATGATTTTTTAAAATACAGGTTTGCCGTTAAGATATTTAAAATTCCATGTTTGCTCTTGTCTAGAAACAGTATCTATTTTATTTAAAGGAATAGAAAAATTCACGGAGAATTTTTGATATTTTCGGTAGTTGTTTTTTGATAGAGAGCGAATAAAAACTTCATCAAAAATACCAAGTTCTTTCAATGGATTTTCTGCATTATCATAGTTAGAAAACACTTGAATATCTCTGATTTTTGAGGTTTCATTGTCTCTATTGTATATATAATAAGGTTTATGCTCTCTATTTGTTTTTAGGCTTCCATACCTTGTTACTATACTATCTAAGTTTCCAGCAGAATTGAAGTAATATCTGTGTTTTTTCCAAGGTCCCTTTTTTAGGTGGGTTACTTCATGAAGCACATTGCCTTTATATTCAAAAACTAATGAATCTTTAAAGTTTATGATTTCTGTAATTTTATCTTTGTTGAATTTGATTAGTTTTTTGTATTCCTTAACATAAAAGCCTGACGGTGATTTTAATTCAATGGATACAAGGTTTTGTCCATACTTGATATCATAATATATACTATCTATACTGATTTCACTACGAATAAGAGGATTGGTATAACTTTTTTTAGTGTAATGTGTGCCATCATTAGTTAATTTAACAAGAGGGTAAGCAAAAGGATTTGTAATATCATAATCCATGAAGGAAAGGTTATACCCACTGATAAATTCTTTCTTCCCTGTTGTTTGGATTTCATTGTGAGAATCTTCTCTACATCCCACTAAAACAAGTAAAATACCTAATATTAAGAAATAATTTTTTTTCATAAAAAATTTTTGGGATAAAGATAAGGCTAAAACTTTAATTATGGAAATGATTAAAATAAAAAAGATGACTTAAAAAAAGCCATCTTTTTATTTATTTTGGAAAATTATCCTTTATTGTATCTTTCCATTACTTTTGTGGAAACTCCTGTGTTGCTAAATCCGCCATCATGGAAGAGATTCTGCATTGTTACTTTTCTCGTAAGGTCAGAGAAGAGGGAAATACAGTAGTCTGCACATTCTGCAGCAGTTGCGTTTCCTAGTGGAGACATATCTTCTGCAAATTTGATGAACCCATCAAAACCTTTCACTCCTTGTCCTGCCGTAGTCATTGTAGGCGACTGGGAAATGGTATTGACACGCACTTTTCTTTCGCCCCAGTAATATCCGAAAGATCTAGTGATGCTTTCAAGGTAAGACTTGTTGTCCGCCATATCATTATAATCAGGGAAAGTTCTTTGAGCCGCGATGTAAGAAAGCGCAAGGATACTTCCCCACTCATTCATGCAGTCTTTTTCCCAAGCGAGTTTCATCACCTTGTGGAAAGATACCGCAGACACATCCCAGCCTTTTTCTAGCCAGTCGTAGTTGAGCTCTGTGTAGTGTTTTCCTTTTCTTACATTCACAGACATCCCGATAGAGTGTAGAATGAAGTCTATTTTCCCAAATTTTGCGATAGCATGGTCAAATAATTTTTCTAAATCTTCCATAGATGTCGCATCAGCGGGAACGATATCTGCACTTGTTTTTTCTGCTAGATTATTGATTTCTCCCATTCTCATAGCGATAGGAGCGTTAGTTAGTACAAATTCAGCACCTTCTTCGTGGCATCTTTCTGCTACTTTCCAAGCGATAGAGTTTTCATCCAAAGCTCCGAAGATGATTCCTTTTTTTCCTTTTAAAAGTCCGTATGACATAATATTTTAGAATAAATTGGTTAAGTAAAAAATAAAAAAAACGAAAACACGAGAATCAAGATTTAGCCTCCCGACTCCCGTGTTTCAGAAATATTTTGTTAGTCTTTTCTGCTCATTAAAATTCTCAAAACATACCAGAATAGAAGCATTACAGAAGAGAATAGCTGTAATGAAGCTCCTACATATTGTTCTGTTGTATAGATATTTTTAAGCTGGTTAGTTTGGTAGAGAATACTTGCTCCTGCTAGGAAAACCATTCCCACAGAGAACCAAAGTCCAAGATTGAACCCGAAAAGCATTCCTGTAACGATTAACCCAAGAGAAATAAACCCTCCGATAATTAAGACACTTCTTAAGAAAGAAAAATCTCTTTTAGAAGTAAGAGCCACACCTGTAAGCCCTAAAAATAGCATGAAGGTAATCAATCCTGCCTGCAAAATAACCTTGCCGCTACCAGTGTAAACAAGGGCGATGTACATCATAGGAAGGAAAATAATTGCTTCTAAAAGCACATAAAAACCTAATCCTGCATACTGCATAGAACGGCTGCTCGCCATAGTCCATTTCTCAGCCAACATAGAAGCCAGCCAAAATCCACCGATGATTAGTAACCATACATACTTCTGAGAAACCATTCCCATGATAAGTTCAGCAGGAACTACCATTAGTAAAGCAGTTTCTACGAAGATGAAAGCCAAAATAGCCAACGCCACATGTATATAAGTTTTTCTATAAAAAGAAGCTTTTTGCTCCTCAGTGGACATTGCTACCAATTGATTTGTAAATTCCATAAAAGTTTTTGTTTTTAAATTTAATTCTACAAATATAAATATTTTTTTGGAAAAGCAATTTTACAAATTACTTAAAAATGCCATTGTATCCACATTATCTGCATAAGTGTCTAATTTAGGATGTTGCGTCTCTCCAAAGCCTATAGCCGCAGGAATTTCAAGTGTAGAATTTGCCACTACGCACTGGATGTTTTCCTCGTTTTCCGAAAGGAAATTATGGACATCGTTTATCGATTCATATCGGCTGAAATTGATGACGGACAGCGGACTGAAAAGTTTTTCATCTTCTTTGAGCATTATGAAATTATTATCCCAAAACTGCTCTTGGTTCAGCAGGTAAATGGCTCTGTTGTAGTCGTAATTATTGGCGTATTGGTTGTGATTGATGATTTCTTTAAAATTGATAAAATTCTCAAACAACCTGTCTAAAGGCATTTCGGAAGGAATGAACAGTCGGGTAACATTTCGGCAGCCCAGCCCAAAATATCGGAAGATATCCTCCGCGAGAGCCTGGATTTCCTCATTAGTTTCATCGCCTTTTAAAACTCCGATGGAAGTTCTGTTTTTTCTGATGATGTTCGGTACATCTTTGAAATAATATTCCAAATATCGGGCAGTATTATTGCTTCCTGTAGCGATGACAGCATCATAATTTTCTAATTTTTCCACAAAATGAAACTCCAAAATCCCACCGCTGAGCTCGTTCCATTTATTAAGTAAAAAAGGTAAAATCAGTCTGTCCTTGGAGGAGAGTTTTATCAATGGAATGTTTCCGCTTAGTAAAACGCAGATAACATCATGAAAGCCTACCAAAGGGATGTTTCCAGCGAGAATCAGCCCGATTTTTTTCGGAGTGGAAGAAAAATGATATTGACCAGTCCAAGCAGATATTTTCTCTTCGGTAAGGTTTTTTGCCCAGCTTTTTAGGCAAAATCTTACGCTTTCTTCTGTAAACCAAGGATTTTCTATTTCAGATTTTTTTATCAAGGAAGCAAATTTGCTTTCTTCTTCATTGAAATTCTCTGGTTTAGTGGAGAGAAATCGGTTAAAAAAATCTCCCAACTGCGATAAAGAGGAAACTATTTTATCATTTTTCATAAATATTGTTTTTATATAAATAAAGTTTTTAACTTTGTGCAAAATTAAAAAATATAATACTAATGGCTATCAAAATAACGGACGAATGTATCAACTGTGGAGCATGTGAGCCTGAATGTCCCAACAATGCCATTTATGAAAGTGCAGTGGATTGGAGGGCTTCAGATGGGACTATATTATCAGGAATGGTGACTTTTCCCTCGGGACTTACTTTGGATGCTGATGAGGCACAGCCGCCAGTGAGTGATGATACATATTTCATAGTAACGGATAAATGTACGGAATGTATAGGTTTTCATAATGAACCGCAGTGTGCCGCAGTGTGTCCTGTGGACTGCTGTGTGCCAGATGAAGACCATGTGGAGACAGAGGAGCAGCTTCTCACGAAGAAGGCGTTCATGCATGGAGAATAATTTTCCTGATTCTTTTGGAAGAATGCAGAAAAATAATTACCTTTAAACCCAAGTTTATTTTAATAAAAATTTAAAAAGTCGTATATAAAAATTAAAACAATGAAAAAGCACAATTTCAGCGCAGGACCATGTATTTTGCCACAAGAAGTTTTCCAGAAATCAGCAGAAGCTATTTTGGATTTTAATGGTATCGGATTATCATTACTTGAGATTTCTCACAGAAGTAAAGATTTCATCGAAGTAATGGATGAGGCTAGAGCCATCGTAAAAAGACTAATGAAATTAGGAGATGATTATGATGTACTTTATCTAGGAGGAGGAGCATCTTTACAGTTTGTAATGGTTCCTTTTAACTTGATGAAAGTAGGAGGGAAGGCAGCTTACACAGATACAGGAACTTGGGCAGCAGGTGCAATTAAAGAAGCTAAACGACTTGGACAAGTGGATATCGTAGGTTCTTCTAAAGAAGAAAACTATTCTTTCATCCCAAAAGACTATACTGTGGGTGCAGAGTATGACTATTTCCATTGTACTTCTAACAATACTATTTTCGGTACACAGATGAAATCTTTCCCAAAAGTAGAAACATCTCTAGTGTGCGATATGTCTTCGGATATTTTCAGTAGAGAGATAGATTTCTCTCAGTTTGACCTTATCTATGCTGGAGCTCAGAAGAATATGGGACCTGCAGGAGCTACTTTAGTAGTAGTGAAAAAGGATATTTTAGGAAAAACAGGAAGAGATATTCCTTCTTATTTAGATTATCAAGTTCACATCAGCAAAGATGCGATGTTTAATACACCTCCTGTATTCCCTATTTATGCGAGTTTGCTTACATTACAGCATCTTGAAAAAAATGGTGGAATAGCAGCAGCAGAGCAGAGAAATAATGCGAAAGCAAAACTTCTTTATGATGAAATAGACAGAAACCCATTATTTGAGAGTTTCTGCCGTCCAGAAGACCGTTCTAATATGAATGTTTCTTTCAAACTTTTAGATGAATCTAAAAAAGAAGCGTTTGACAAAGCTTGGAAAGAAGCAGGAATCAATGGTCTAAATGGACATAGAAACTTGGGAGGATACAGAGCAAGTATGTACAATGCCTTACCAATAGAAAGTGTACAGGTATTGGTAGATGTGATGAGATCCATTTAAAATCATTATTAAAGCATAAAAAAACAAGATTTATGCCCGTATTCAAGCCATTTCGTGGGATAACGCCCTATGGGGAATATATAAAAAGTTTTCCTACACGCCCATTGAGTAATTATACTCATGAAGAAATCGCAAAGAAAGCCGAGAGAGAGTTTTCTTATGTGAGAATGGTGGAACCGTATTTGTCTGGTGAACCTCAGAATTTGGAGCAGAATTTGGGTAGAGTGAGGGCGAATTATGAGGAGTTGCTGAGAAATCACAACTTACATCAGGAGGAGGAATCAGGATATTATTTGTATTGTCAAATTTTGCCTGATGGCAGTGTTTTTAGAGGGCTTTTAGGATTAGTTTCCGTAGAAGATTATAATTCGGGAAAGATTAAAAAGCATGAAGAAACACTCACACACCGAAAAGAAAAACTTTCTAAGTATCTGGAAGGTGTGAATCTCCAAGCAGAACCAGTGCTTTTGACCTATTCTTCAAATGCTGAATTAGAGGCTCTTATGAGTGAGGAAGAAAGGAAAAATCCTGTTTTGGAATATGCAGACAGCAAGGGAACTAAACATCGTGTTTGGAAAATTCAAGATGAAGAAACCTTGAAAAAATATGAACAAATCTTAGCAAAAGTAGAGGCTTTCTACATTGCTGATGGACATCATAGAATGGGTTCTACAGCGCTCTATTCTGAGCGAAGAAAAGATAAAAATCCTAATCATGTTGGAAATGAGCCGTATAACTTTGTTTATAGTTTCATAGTTTCTGACCAATCTATTAAAATTAATGATTTTAATAAGGTTGTGAAGGATTTGAATGGTCTAACGGTGGAGCAGTTTTTGCATCAGCTGGAGGATAAATTTATCATTGAAAATAAAGGGGAAAACCCGTATTATCCAGAGCAAAAACACTTTATAAGTCTTTATTTAGATGGACAGTTTTATAAACTTACACTAAAGGAAGAATGCTGTTGTGAAGAGTGTTTGGGGATTATAGACCATTATCTATTGGACAAATATATACTGAGTCCGATTTTAGGAATAGATGATTTGAAAACCACCAAGCGAGTGGATTACCTACGGGGAAGCTCTTGCGTGGAGGGAATCACAAAACTAAAAGAAAAGGTTGATAATGAGGGATATAGAGTAGCATTCGGGGTGCATCCTGTGAGTTTTTCTGATTTAGTAGAAATCGCAGATAAAAACCTGAAAATGCCTCCAAAATGTACTTACATAGAACCCAAACTCGTGACCGCGCTAGTAATGTATGATATGAAATAAAAAAATGCAGCTCTTAGGGCTGCATTTTTATGAAAAAATTATTTCTTTATCAAAAGAGCAATATTTTCCACATGGTGCGTCTGTGGGAACATATCCACAGGAAGGATTTTTACCACATCGTAATGCTCTTTCATTAAGGCTAAATCTCTCGCCTGCGTCGCTGAATTACAACTTACATAAACGATTCTTTCTGGCGAAAGTTTTAGAATCTGCTCTATTACTTTCGGGTGCATTCCATCTCGTGGAGGGTCGGTAATTAGGACATCTGCCTTTGGATGTTGCGCCAGAAACTCTTCTGTGAAGACTTCTTTCATATCTCCGCAGTAGAAAGTGCAGTTATTCAGTCCGTTAAGTTCAGCGTTTTCTATCGCTGCATCTATCGCTTCCTGAACGGCCTCTATCCCAATCACTTGTTTGGCGTGTCTTGCCATATATTGGGCTATTGTCCCTGTCCCTGTATAAAGGTCATATACTACATGATTTTCCTGAATATCAGCAAATTCCAGAGTTTTTCTATAAAGATTTAGGGCTTGTTTGTAATTGGTTTGGAAGAAAGATTTTGGACCAATTTTAAATTTTAGTCCATCCATTTCTTCAAAGATAAACCCTTCACCAAAGTAAGTTTGGATATCCAAATCATACACGCTGTCGTTTCCTTTGGAATTGATAGCGTAAAGTAAAGTCTTGATTTGAGGGAACTTATCCAAAATAAAGTTCAATAAATTTTCTCTGTTTTCCTTTTCTTCTCGGAAAAACTGAATGAGAATCATCCATTCTCCTTTGGAATTTTGGCGAAGCATCAGCGTTCGTAGAAATCCTTCTTGATTCTTTAAATCAAAAAAATCAAGGTTATTTTTTATCGCATAATCTCTGATTGCTAGACGAATTTCGTTGGATGGTGCTTCTTGTAGGTAGCATTCTTTTAGGTCTAAAATCTTGCTCCATTGCCCAGGGATATGGAAACCTAGAGCGTTTTTGTTATCTATTTCTGTATCGGATTTTATCTCTTCCGAAGTCAGCCAGCGAGCATTGGAAAACGAAAATTCCATTTTATTTCGGTAGAAATAGTGTTCCTCGCCACCGAGAATAGGGATGCATTCAAAATCCTTGATGCCGCCTATTCTTTTAATATTGTTAAGAACCTCATTTTGTTTGAATTCCAGCTGTTTTTCATAGCTCATATTCTGCCATTTACATCCTCCACACGCGCCGAAATGGATGCACTCTGGCTCTATCCGAAACGGAGAAGGCTCTAAAATTTCCACCATTTCTGCTTCGTAATATTTGCTTTTAGCCTTTTTTACACGAGCATTCACGGTGTCGCCAGGGATTGCTCCAGAGACAAGCACAGTTTTGCCATCTTCGGTTTTTCCAACAGAAACTCCTTTCGCGCCAGCGGAAGTTAATTTGATGTTTTCTAAAATTAGATTTTTATTTTTTTTCATTCGGTATTTTTATAGGAGTCGAATTTACTTAAAATTATTTACTTTTTTCTATATCCGTATAAATTTGGATGGTTTGCAGGGCAGAAAAAGCCCTCATTTTGTTTAACATAAATTGAGCATGTGGATTTTGAATATTATCTAAACTCAATTTTCTTTTATTTTTATCTTTCCAAGTGTAATAAGCAGGGCTTCCGTTTTCGTAAGAAATCACCCCTATGGAATCGGCTATGAAATTATATTCATTGATTGCAAAGCGGTAGTTTGGCGATTTTTTGAACAAATTATCTCCAGAATAGATATATTTTTGGTTGGATAAACTCAAATTAAATATAGTAGGGAAGATGTCTTTGTGGGAGGCCATCACAGAGGAATCGAAAAAGGCAGGTTTGTATTTTTCTGGAATGTAGAAAAGTATTGGTACACTGCGTTTTAGGAAGGAGTTTTCATCATCGTATTCGAATACCTGTCGGATATTATGGTCGCCTGTCGCTACGATAATGGTGTTTTCTCCTAAAGGGGAATTTTTGATATCTTTTATAAATTTAGCCAGTTGAGAGGCTGAATATTGGTGGGAATAAAAATTAGCATAAGCCATTTTCTCATCCACCCGAAGAAGGTTTTTTATGGTATCTATTTTAATAGGGTATGGCTTGTAATGAGTAGGAATTTCATATGGAGTATGATTGCTCACAGTGAGGGAAAAGATCATTTTTGGCTTTGAAGGAGACTGCTGAAGCTGGTCTTTTATATAATCAAATAAATAGCCATCATGAGTTCCCCAAGCGAAGTCCTCGGCATTAGGAAATTTTTGTTTGATGTGAGAACTTCCTTTGATGATATCAAAACCTTGTTTTTTTATGAATTTGTCTGTGTTTCTCCATGAAAGGTGTGCGCCTGTTATAAAATAAGTCTCGTAGCCTTGCTCTTTGAAAGGCTTTGAAATGGATGAACTGAATGAGGTGTCAAAATAAGGCGATTGCGAGATGATGCCTTTCGGAGTGTTTACCAGAAGGTTTTCCAAAGAATATATGGTTCCATTGAAAGATGATAAACCATTTTTGAAATAGTATAATTCGGGCAGAATTTCATTCAAGTCACCCAAAAGATTGAGCTCTTTGGAATGGAGTTCAAAATAATGATTGCTCATACTTTCCATAAGGATAAATACGATGTTGGGCGGATTTTTCTCTAAAAACTCATTATGAGCCGTTGTGGAATACAAGTTTTTGTCAAAATCATCAATAATATTTTCGCGATAAACCTCTTTTACCTGCTCAAATGAGTTAAATCCACTCATCTTTAATTCTTGGGCAATGTCAGGAGTGATAAGATTGTCGTTTAATTCTGATTTTGCGAATTTTAGGGCATAAACAGGATTATAGCAAAGAGCATTGATGAACTCATTTGTGCCTATATTGGTATGTTCTCTACGGAGGGTAAATTCGCCTAAGCTGCCTCTCATTCCTACGATGAATAGAGGGAAAACTGCTAAGAGGAACAAAGTTTTCTTTGATGCAGGGAAAGTATTTACATTAAAGTTTTTCTTAATTTTCTTGTGTAAAAATAGAAAACTAACGATGCAGAGAGCATAAATGATAAATATTTTGAATACAGGATAGTCTGTCCATACGGATTTTAGGACAGCTTTCTTATCATCATTAAATATTCCAAAAAATAAGATATTAATATGTGATTGGAAAAACTGATAATAAAAAAAATCTATAATGAAAAGAGAAACATAAACAACTAAAACAAAAGCTAGATAAAAACAGCTGAAAGTGAGATATATCTTCTCAAAATTAGTAGTAAATTTTTTAGGAATAAATAGTGAAAACAGCCAAAAAACAGCCAAAGGCAGAAAAGCGTAGCATATAGCAGATATGTCAAAACGAGGGCCTACAACGAAAAAAGCATAGAAAATATCGGAAAGATACTCTCCAAGCTGAGACCATTTTCCATAAACTGAAAAAAATATAAAACGATTGATGAAGAATAAACAGATGAAATAAAAAAAATACTTAAGTCCGTTTAGTGTAACTTTTTTAAATAAGTATAAATTTATCATGTAACATAAATGATTTATAAAAATAAATAGAATCCAAATAAATGGACTCTATTTATTCCTTAAACTTTTTTATTAGTGTCCGTGTCCATCGTGTTCGTTATGTTCTTCTTCTGTTTCAGAAGCCTCAGGAACAGGAGCGGACATACCTGTTTGTTTATTTAGAATATCGATAAGTTCTGTCAGCTGGATATTAGAAAGCCCAAGAATAGTCTTACTTCCTATTTTTCCTTCTTTATCTAAAATCACAAAGCTAGGAAGCTTAAACCCATAGATATGGAGCTGTTGTGCTGCTTCAGATTTTAGCCCTCCTTTTGCGTACAGATTAACTCCTGTAAAGTCACCGAATAATGATTTAGAAGTTTTTTGGAACTGCTTAGCATCATCGTCCATATTGACATAGGCTACATTTAGTTTTGATTTATAAAATTCAGTAATCTCTTTTAATGCAGCAGCAGATTGTACAATATTTGGAGCAAAAGAACTATAGAATATAAGCAAAGTAGGTTTTCCTTTAAGTTCGCTTATTTTATAAGCTTTTCCATCCTGTTTTGTGAAGTTTACTTCTGGTAATGTAGAACCTATTTTTGGTCCTACAATCGCAGTGTAAACTCTTTCTAAGTCTTTTTTAATGTTTTCTGATTTTACCTTTTCAGTGAGTGCCTTTAGAACTTGTTCAATTTTATCATTTTGAGGATGAAGGTCAAATTGAGTAGCGATATATGCAGCCAAGTAGTCTTTTTGCTCTTGTGAAAATTCCTTTCTAGTTTCTAAAAATTTCAAGAAAACTTCTGTTTGTGTAGTTTTAGTATCGTTAAGATAAGGAGTAGCAAATTTTCTGAAATCAGGCTCCAGTTTTCCTAAAAGATACTGTCTATAAGCAGGAAATTCTTTGATTAAAGATTCTTTTTCAAATTTTTTCTGACTTTCTTTGAATTTTTCAGATACTTTGAAATTAGGATTTTGGGTCATCTGTCCGTGCATCATTTCATACTGAGAACTTATCATCAGAAGATTTACCATCAGGTCACTTTTTTTCCATTCTATGACATCCTTGTCAGCATTTTTAGATTTAGCAATTTCATCTAATTTCTTATTGATATCAGCAGAGTATTTTTCTATTTCTTTGATGAAATCATTTTCGTTTTTTGCTAAAACAGCTTGGTTTAATTTAGAAAAGTATGAAGTGATGAATTTTTGACTTTCAATCAGGAATTCATTGTTTCCTTGTCCTTTTCCGCTGATTTTAAGGTCTTCAGGGAAAGTAGAACCATTTCCTTCCAGATTTAGATTTTCACCATTTTTTAAATATAAGAAATTTACTTTTCCTTGGTATACCAGAGCGTAGATTCCATCTTTTTTTACACTGATAGTATCAGAAAAATTTCCTTTTTCATCTATGCCAATATTCGCAATAGGAAGTGTGGCAACGGATGAAACATCTATAAGTTCTATTCTGCTCAGCGGTGCAGGATTATTGATTTTTCCTGTAAAAACTAAATCTTTTTTAGAGCAAGATATAGCAAAGACAGCGAATAAAATAAGCAAAAAATATTTTTTCATAATATGCTGGTTTTTAACTATTTGTAGTCATCCTCTTCATCTACTCCCTCATCATAGTAGTCATTAGAGAAATCGTCTTCCTCATCATAGCCGTCTTCAAATTCAGAACTGAAATCCTCTTCTTCTAATAAATCAAAATCATCCACCGCGATGTTTGATTGTTGTTTTTTCGTAGTGGCAGAGTTACCATTTTTACTTGGAGCTTTCAGAGGAACATTTCCAAAACGGAATACTGTAATGGGATAATTTACAGAGTTTTTCTCATCTGTAATTTCCAAAAGTTCACAAAAAAATTCCCAAAGGTCTAAAAGCCCATATTTAAAATGCATTTTACTTCCAATTTCTGGAAATGCCTCACTCATGT
Source organism: uncultured Flavobacteriaceae bacterium (assembly GCA_963518955.1). Classification (GTDB taxonomy): domain Bacteria; phylum Bacteroidota; class Bacteroidia; order Flavobacteriales; family Weeksellaceae; genus JABCPE02. The sequence goes on from CAUQKI010000004.1 coordinate 124,052, forward strand.
ACACATCAGACATTGTGTCTCCATCTCCATCATCAGACATGTCTTCTAAAGGAACTGCTGCCCCCTCAGACCAGCTGTCATCAGAATAGTAAAAAGAAGAAAGCTCCTCACCTTGAAGGCTGAAAGCACTCTTAATTCCTAAATGCAGATTCCAAAGAGTTTGTTTTTCTCTAATCTCAATGTCTCTAAAAATCTGCTCCTTTGCATCTAAAATAACTCGTACTTTGTAAATCATAAATTCTTTTGTTCTTCTGTTTTTATTTAAAATTTAAGATGCAAATATAATATAAATCATATGCTAAGAAAAATTATTTTTAAAAAAAATGAAATTTTATGTAATTCATTTTAAATCAATTTATTAAAAATAAAAAAGCAGTGAAATCTCCACTGCTTTTTTCTGTTATTTCCCTAAATAGGATTTTAAAATTTTACTTCTGCTGTTGTGTTTCAGTCTTTTAATGGCTTTTTCTTTGATTTGTCGGACTCTTTCTCTCGTTAAATCAAAGGTTTCACCTATTTCCTCCAAAGTCATAGGGTGCTTCCCGTTTAATCCAAAATAAAGCCTTACTAAATCAGCTTCTCTCGGTGTGAGGGTCTGTAATGCTCTCTCTATTTCTATTTGTAGAGATTCCAGCATCAGTTCTTTATCAGGACTTGGAGACTCGCCAGAACGCAATACATCATATAGGTTAGAATCTTCTCCTTCTACTAGTGGAGCGTCCATGGATAGGTGTCTTCCAGAGTTTTTCATAGATTCTTTGATGTCCTCCTCGCTCATGTCCAATACTTCGGCTAGTTCCTCTGGAGATGGCGGTCTTTCGTTGATTTGTTCTAATTCAGCATAGGCTTTGTTGATTTTATTGATAGAGCCTATTTTATTTAAAGGAAGTCTTACGATTCTAGACTGCTCAGCCAAGGCTTGAAGAATAGATTGTCTAATCCACCATACAGCGTAAGAAATGAATTTAAACCCTCTGGTTTCATCATATCTTTTAGCGGCTTTCATCAGTCCTAAATTCCCTTCGTTTATTAAATCTGGAAGAGAAAGTCCTTGATTTTGATATTGTTTAGAAACAGAAACCACGAAACGAAGATTGGCTTTGATGAGTTTTTCCAGAGCTACCTTGTCTCCAGACCTAATCTTTTGGGCTAAAATAACCTCTTCATCGGCAGTGATAAGCTCTACTTTCCCGATTTCCTGTAAGTATTTGTCCAAAGATGCGGTCTCTCTGTTGGTTACCTGTTTGGTGATTTTTAGTTGTCTCATTTGATAAATAGCATTTTGTATTCCACTAAACACATATACGATGAGATTCTCATAAAGGTTACACCAAAAAACATTTTTTCTGCAAAATGTATTGTTTTCTTTTGTGAATTCTCTGATTTTTTACTACCTTTGGCGTTTAGCAAAAATTTTATTGAATGAAAAAAACCGTATTATTAGTTGTGGTTACATTTGCTCTGTGGTCATGTGGAGCATCTCAACCAGCTAGAGTCTATGGAAATAAAAATATTTCTAATAACAATTCCTATTCATACAAAAATAATGGAAATTCTAATGGAAATCCTTCCAAATCAGCGGGTAAAAAATCTTCAAAAGAAGGATTAAATCCAAAGGTAGCAAATATCCTTTCTGATGCAGAAAAATACCTTGGGTCTCCGTATAGAGCAGGAGGAATGACTTATTCTGGGTTTGACTGCTCTGGATTTGTGAATACTGTTTTTGCAGAGAATGATATTAAACTTACCAGACGCTCGGCTGACCAAGCTAAAGAAGGCGTGGGAATCAATATAGAAAATGTAAAACATGGTGATTTATTGTTCTTTGCTACAGCTGGCGGGAAGAGGGTTTCTCATGTGGGGATAGTTCATACGATAACAGATGATGGAGAAATTAAATTTATCCACGCTTCTACGAGCAAAGGTGTTATTATTTCTTCATTGGAAGAGGCTTATTGGGATAAGGCTTTTCTTTTCGCGAGAAGAGTTCTTTAAAATGTGATTTTTGAATATATAAAAATTTTAATTAGTAATAAAAAAATGAGTTTACAACAAAAAATAGAAGAGGCTTGGGAAAATAGAGAATTACTAAAACAAGCTGATTATCAGGAGGCTGTTCGCTCTGTAATCCGAGAATTAGATTTAGGGAAAATAAGAGTAGCAGAGCCTGTTTCTGATGGATGGCAAGTGAATGAATGGGTGAAAAAAGCGGTGGTGATGTATTTCCCTATCCAGCAGATGAAAACGATAGAGGTAGGGCCTTTTGAGTTTCATGATAAAATTCCATTAAAGAAAAACTATGCAGAGAAGGGGGTTCGTGTTGTTCCTCATGCAGTGGCGAGAGAGGGTGCTTTTATCGCTTCTGGTGCTATTCTGATGCCTTCTTATGTGAATATTGGGGCGTATGTAGACAGCGGAACTATGGTGGATACATGGGCTACGGTGGGTAGCTGTGCTCAGATTGGTAAAAATGTGCATCTAAGTGGTGGAGTAGGTATTGGTGGAGTTTTAGAGCCGTTACAGGCTGCTCCTGTGATTATAGAAGATGATGTCTTTGTAGGTTCCAGATGTATAGTAGTAGAGGGGGTTCGCGTGGAAAAAGAAGCGGTTTTAGGAGCGAATGTAGTTCTTACAGCATCTACTAAAATTATAGATGTGACAGGAAATGAACCTGTGGAGCTAAAAGGCAGAGTTCCAGCTCGTTCGGTAGTGATACCAGGGAGCTATACCAAAAAATTCCCAGCAGGGGAATATCAGGTGCCATGCGCTTTGATTATCGGTAAGAGAAAGGAATCTACGGATAAGAAAACCTCTCTGAATGATGCTCTTAGAGAAAATAATGTTTCTGTATAATATATTTAAAGCGCTCTAATTAGGGCGCTTTTTTGTTAAAAAATAGAGAGAACATGGAAGAGCTGAAAAATTGGATAAAAGAAAATCCTTTAGCATTTGGGGGAGTGCTTTCGCTTATGTCTTTTGTCTTTGGAGTTTGTTTGGTTTTGGGAGCAGTAAAGGACTGGGATTGGCTTTATGAACCTGATGAACATTATCAAAACAACTGGACTATGGGGCAGATAAGCCGCTATATGGGGAGGGATGTTGCTCGTTTTATAGGATTTTTAGGCGGGTTGTTTTTTATGGGAATAGGGCTGTATTTTATGTATCAAATTTATAGTGAATGGAAGTAAAAATTTAATCAATTTTAAAGTTAAAAATGTATAGAATAGATTTTTTACAATTTAATGAGCTAAAGCAAGAAGTGATGTCTGAAGAAGATACATTACAAAACATTATAGATATTTGGCTTGATTGCAAACCTAACAAAGAACAAAAGAAATATCTTACAAATGCAGAAGAATGGGCTAAATATGCATTTGAAAGCAATGAACACTATGTAATGACAGTTTTTAAGGAAGAGCAACTCTTTGCCTTTATAGAGGTTTACCCCCGTTCTATACATATTAGTTTTATAGGCCAATATCAAGGTAAATATGTTTTTCCTTTATCCTTGCGATATGATCGCATTGATGGATATGAATATTTTAAAACAAATAAATTTGTTTATTTTAAAAATAATGACTTATTCTTACAAGGAATAACAAATAAATTTTTCACTCCTCATAAGAATACTATTACCTCAATAGATTTCGCTTTAGATAATAGGGCTTCTGTTACTATTACAGAAACTTATCCCATTAAAAAAGACTGGAAAACAGCAGATAAAATGATTGATGTAAATGTCTCTCATAATTTTATCCGTTGTCCTAAGTGTTATGATGATTTCTTATATTTACTTAACTATAAAAACAATATCAAAAGCGAATATTTTGATGTAGAGAAATTAAGATAAATATTTGGTGATTTTAAAAACTATGAACACCATTTGCACAATTGAGCATTGTAAAAACTAAGATTTGGAAATTAGTGATAATCAAAACATGAATATAGAAGAAATTAAAAAGAAATTGCAAATACTTTTGGAATTTCCTCAGCTAAAACAACATAGAGAAGTATATATAAATCCTGTATTGGAAGAAGCAAAAGTAGCCAAAATAGAGGCAGAAAATCATATCACTCTTCCTGCGGATTACCGCACCTTCATTATCCAAATCGCCAATGGCTGTGTGGGTCCCGATTACGGACTGCGTTCTCTTAAAGAAGCAACGGAGGATTTGATGTGGAAAGACCGGACTATAGACCTCTCTACGCCTTTCCCTTACACCG
>CAUQKI010000005.1:0-114283 GCA_963518955.1 uncultured Flavobacteriaceae bacterium
ATGAATACGACTGCACGCGGTTTAGCCACGAAAAAAGTGCGCGCGAATTAGGAGCAAGTTTCCGTCCTTTCACTAAAACCTTAAAAGATACTATAGCTTGGTATCGAGAAAATGGTTGGATAAAGTAAATATTGATAGTTGCCTTATCACAGGACAAAATCCTCAATCAGCGAAGAGCGTAGGCGAAGCCATGGTAAAAGAACTGAAAAAATAATTGATAAACACCTAATAACTTGGGCATATAAGTATCAAAGGATATTTGTATGCCCATTTTTTGTATTTTTGTTATAAATTTTTCACAAATGAAAGCACTCATCATTGGCGGGACAGGCGCTACAGGAAAGAATTTGGTTTCGTTGCTTTTAGAAGATGATATCATTTCGGAAGTGCATAGTTTTGTGCGTAAAACACCTTCGTCAGCCCACCCAAAACTAAAATCTCATGTCATAGATTTTGAACAGCCAGACATATGGGCAGAGCTGCTCCGCGGAGATGTTGCATTTTCCTGCTTGGGAACTACCCTTGCACAGGCTGGAAGCAAAGAAGCACAGTGGCGTGTGGATTACGACTATCAGTGGCAGTTTGCAGAAAGATGCCGAAAAAATGGAGTTCCTGTTTTCGTGCTGGTGTCTGCTGCGGGAGCAGATGCTAAATCGAGTATGTTTTACAACAAAATGAAAGGAAAACTAGAAGACGCAGTCAAAACCCTGAATTTTCCAAAACTCCTTGTTTTTCAGCCATCTCTATTGGTTCGTGAGCATTCCGACCGTACGGGCGAAAATATAAGTATGAAGGTCATCAACTTTTTAAATAAAATAGGACTTTTCAAACGATACAAACCCATGCCTACAAAGGTTTTAGCAGAGAAAATGATAAAAGCCGCCAAAGACACAAAACAAGGCTCTCACACCTTTACTTTGGATAAAATTTTTGAACTATAACTAACAAATTAATTTAGCTAAACTAATTCATCAAACAAGTCAATATATGCCAAAAACTTATGGAAAATTTACGCTGTCTCTCACAGGAAAGGACAGTCACAAGGTGAACATCACCCCAGGACAAGGACGCTTTACTATAGCCCCTAAGACCTCGGGAGAGAAAGCTGATGCTTATGTAGAGGCAGACACCCCTATACAATGGGAAGTTTTCAACGATTTTAAAGTACCCGCAGGAGGCAACTGGCCGCGTATGATGGACTATATGGGGAATGACACCCGCTTTATAAAATGGACAGAACAGCGCGAAATGGAGAGCTTTGACTGGACACTAATGGCTCTTGCAACAGTAGATTTCTCTAAAGCAAAGATTGAATATTTATCGGTAGACAATAATGATTATCCTCTTGATATTAAACTCGGTAACAAGTGGCTGAAGGGGCTTAGTTTGCAAGGAAATCCGCATAAGATAACGCTTGAATTGGCAGTTCCTTTGAAGAGTATCTCGTTTGACATCAGTACTGAAAAGAAGAATAATACCCCTGTATTCTTGCCTGAATTTGAAGTGCTAAAAGATATTACCACTATCAATATAAGTACGCCGGTAGGGGGACAACCCTTTGACTGCGGGAGCTTGTTGCAGTTCAAGAAACTGAAGACTGTGAGATTGTATGGAAATATGTGTAATATGGAGGCTTTGGGTAAACTAAACCTTAGCGGTATTGAGGTGCGTTATTGTCCTGATATGACTGGATTACCCCCTTTGAGTACTTGGGAAGACTTCAGCTATTGTATTTTCTGGAATGTGGAAGAGGTAAGAGGTAAGGCACTGAGAAAAGAACTGAAAGAATTGGAGAAAACGCGAGGGTTGAGTGAATATGCTTCAGTCTCCAACTTGCACCCTAAGAGTTGGTTTGCTACAGAGTTCAACATTCCTTTTGCTTCGTGGGAAGGCAAGAACGGCAGAGAGGCAATGAAAGCCTACAAGGAAACCCTAAAAGCCGTAAAAAAAGCTAAAGAGGAAAAAGAAGTTAGGAGCCTATTAGAGGGTCTTATCGCTGTTATCAACGGTTTGCCCAATATAGAAACTACTGAGCGAGAGGATACCTACGAAGCTGTATGTCAACTAGCAGAAGTAGCGTCTTTTGCTATTGAGGAAGAGAAAATAACGCAGTGGTTTGACCAGGCGAGAGATTTCTGAGTAAAACATTAAAAAAAATACAATGAAAATATATAACACCTTAGAAAAGGTGGATATTCCCTTTGAAGATATCCAAAATTTAAAAGCATTTACTTCAAGAGAGGGCTTTATGCTTGTTGATGACGAAGAATACGAAGCACTACAAAAGTTCTTTCAGCAATTTTCGTTGTTTAATGGACTTTGTCCACTACTTTCTGACGGCAATTCCAATTATTGGTGTGTTTTTACCAAAGGGGCGCGAAAAGGACTTATTTGTTACCTCAATCACGAAGAGCAAGACCGTCTAGAGCCTCGTTTTAAGAATATCAGTCGGTTGTTAGTTGCCATAGAAAAACACCCTGACGCGAGTGATTTTGATGATTTAAGCGAATTGCCCGAGGTATTTGACTTTCCTACTATTACATTAGAAGATTTCTCTGAACGAGAGACTATCATTGCCCAGCTATATCGCGAAATCGAGCAGCTACCTGAGGATAATTGCTTTGACCAAGCGCGCTCTTCGCGTATTTATGCCATTATCACTTTGGCAACCGCCACAGAAGTAGCGACTCACATCAAGCCTTTTTTAGACGATGAAGACGACTATGTGGCGGAATTTGCTAAAAACGCAATGAAAGCACGATGCATAACCCCCTAACAAAGAACATTATGACCTCAGATGAATTTGCAAAGAATTTTTATATCGAAAAACTAAATTTCCTAAAATCCTGCTTTGAAGAGCAGCTAAAAGAAGTAATAGATACTCTACTAACAGATGTTTTTTACAGCGTTTTATTAGGATTAGATGGTAAAAATCCCATAGGCAACACCCATCAGACTTACAAAATATACGATAAAGAAGGCTATCTCATTTCCAATTGTGGGGAATTGGAAGCCAGTGATTATCAGTACTTTCACGGAGGCAAATATGAAGGTACTACTTTTGCTCCCGATTTTGAATCAAATTAAAAAAATATAATATAAAATGGCTTACAGTACAGCTCTTGCGGATAGAATTCGGGAATATTTAGCCGAAATTCCTAATATTACAGTGGAAGAAAAAACGATGTTTGGTGGTTTGGCTTTCTTGGTAAATGATAAAATGTGCATCAACATAGGCGAAGATGTTCTGATGTGCAGATTTGACCCTGAACGGACGGAAGAAATAGCAGAACGAGAAGGTTTTCTCCCGGTAGTAATGAGAGGAAAAGAGCTCAAGGGCTATTGCTATGTGGAAGAATTTGGGTTTAAAAAGAAAGAAGATTTCGTTTTTTGGTTGGAACTTTGTCTCGAATTTAACAGCAGAGCAAAAAATTCTAAAAAAAGAAAATAAATACTATAAGTTTTTGAATAACAAAACCCTGAACTTGCACCACACAAATTCAGGGATTTTTTTGTTATGACTCTTGGCTCTTCGCTTTTTCTATCTGTTTGTGAAGGGTTTTTAATTCTCTTTTGAGTTTTCTTTCTTGGCGTTTGGCGCCTCGTAGAATTATTTTAGCGAACTTTCTTTGCTTTTTACTGATATTTTCATCAGAAGAAAACCAAGCATCTTTATACTTTTTTTCTAAAAATTCTTTGGCTTCTTTTTTCAGTTTGATTGTTTTAGCGAGTTTCTTTTCCAATTTCTCATTTTCGGCTTGGAGCCGAGCAAGTGTTGAGTTTTCTTCTTGGGTTTGCGCCACAGCAAAACTTCCTAAAAAAAGCGTAAAAAGAACCGCTATCAAAAATCTTTTCTTCATTTTTTGACATTTTTAAAGGGCGCAAAGATAATGTTTTTGTTATTCAGTTTTAATAATTTTACACTGTCTTTTTTTCCTTTAAATCTATGCTTCGTTTTATTTTGAAAAAACTAAAAATTTGATTCATGAACTCGCTGAGTATTGATTCTAATTCTTCTGAGCCATAATCCTACACCAAAATACAACAAACAAGGAATAATCCCTGAAACGGGCGAAATGAGAATTTCTTTCCCTGTTTCTATAAGGATATGTTTATCATATATCAGGCTGTTGATAGTGGCATCCTCTATGGCATGCATCCACACCCCAGGCCATATTGACTTCGTAAGGCGGAAAAGTTCGGTATACATCACCGTCCACGAAGTGCAGCACACCAATGCCATGATACAAAAAGTTACCTTATCATAAGGGAATACAGCAAATAGCTGTTCTGGCTTTAAAAAATAGAAGAAGTAAGGCCAATGCCACGAGCACCACACTACCCCCACGATGAGGTAGAGCCACACATCTTTAATCTTCAAACTGAGTAAACGAGCCGTAAGATACCCTCTCCAAGACGATTCTTCAAAGAAATTCTTTATAATTTCAGCTAACACAAAAATACCAAAGCCCGCAAGATAGTCCGCCCAACGGATTTGTACATCCAGCCACCCAAAAAGCTCTCCTATAAGCAAGGTAAGGGCTATCACCACAGGATAAATAAGAGTAGCCACACCATACCAACGGAGGTTTTTCTTGATAAGTGGACGCAATCCTGCATCGCGCCAGCCATCGCCCATAAAAGCGCGCAATAAGAGCCAAGTAAGCACTGGAGCAACGATAAAAATCCCCATTCCGCTAGTACCATTGCTGGTGTCACTGAAATCACCTGTTGTCTCTCCCGTAAGAGAATCGACCCATACGCCTACCCAGCCACAACTGAGGGCTATGAGAATAAAAATACATAAATTCCGAATTGTTCGCGTTTGATTTTTCATCTTTAAAAATATTTATATAATTTTGGTGTAAAATTATTTCAACAAGTATCCTTCTCCAATACTGAATAATAACCATTTTTAAAGATGAAAACTGATAAAAGCATAGAGGAAATCGCACAGGAACACCTTCCCTATATGAAAATCTTGGAACAAGCAGGAAGTTTCGCCGTTTTTCTATCGGATAGATTTGGGCATTACTATTATGTAACTGAATATATCAATACTCCTCAAGAGCTTGATATTGAGAAATTAGTACATCCCGATGATTTAGAGGTGGTAAGAAGAATTGATGAAAAAGTATGGGAGTTTTTGGATACGCTCCCTGAAGAGGAAAAACTGACTTACAAATACATCTATGAGCTGAGAGTATTGGAAAAAGGGAAATATGTACGAATGATTTACCAAATGCGTATATTGGCATTCAGAGATGATAATTTCCTAGCAATGGGTATCATAGACCTCGCTCCTGAACAATCGGCAAACACTTCTGTGCGTTTTCAGGTAAAAAATTGTCTTACTGATGAAATCGTACCTTTTGCGATTGAAAGCGCCGCCGATACCCTACTCACTCCGCGCGAAAGAGAGGTTCTCGCCCTTGCCAAAGAGGGAATGCTAAGCAAAGAAATATCCGAAAAACTGAATATCAGCGTACATACCGTAAACCGCCATCGGCAGAATATCCTCGAAAAACTAAAAGTGGATAATATCATAGAAGCCATAAGATAATTGATTCCTAATTTGTATCTTGAAAATTCAAGTTAATGACAATGCCAGAGAATTTTAATTAACTCATAAACAGATTACTATGTATAATTTTAACGAACTTGATGCCCTTACCGATCGCCTTTTAAACAATGAAATTCAAGCGTATGACCTGCCTTATTATATAGAACCAATGCTTGAAGGTTCTACTCTTATCAATTTGCTCAAAGCCTATCTAAATGATGCCATTACCCATAAAAATGCCAGCCGTATAGAGTGTGCTATCATTCTTGCAGGAGCATTGGGTGAGGATAAAAAGCTGTTGTCGCAGTACGAAAACTTGCTTTTGGAAGATTGGCATCACAGTCACGAAGATCTTGTGAATATTATGGAATCTTATGGCAATAGCTCAAATGTTACTACTTTACAAAAAGCTTTCAGCCTCTCCCTGACTTATATGGAGTATAACCATTATTATTCTTTTCACCGCAAGTTGCTTTATGCTATTTTAAAGTTAGCTCCTCAGCAATTTGCCCAAATACGCAAGGCTGTACAAGGCAGACTTTGTCCAGAATTGAAAAAGGAATCGTTTAAATGATAACATTATGACCTCAGACGAATTTGCAAAGAATTTTTATCTTGAAAAACTAAATTTTCTAAAATCCTGCTTTGAAGAGCAGCCTAAATATCCCAGTGTTATAAATACTAAAATAAAAGAAATGACGCTCGACAGCACTCAGCAAGAACAGCTCAAAGAAGTAATAGACACACTCTTGACAGATGTATTTTACAGCATTTTATTAGGATTAGATGGTGAAAACTCCATAGGCGACACCCAGCAGATTTACAAAATATATGATGAAGAAGGCAATCTTATTTCTGATTGTGGCGAATTAGAAGCCAGCGCTTATGAATACTTTCATGAAGGTAAATATGAAGAAAAAGCCGTAAAATAAAGAACGAAACTTCTTGTCTAACCATCCATTCCCTCGCTTACTTATATGATGGAGAAATGGTGGAGTAATAATTAACCATTATGTTTGATTCTTTAAAAAAACATTTTCAACAAGTTCTTCCTTTTACTAAGGAAGAACTCAACGCAGTAGATAAATATTTTACTGAATGTATTTTCGCTAAGAAAGCAATGCTCTTAGAGGCTCCTGATTCTTGTAAGTATCTCTTTTTTATCGCTAAAGGTTGTGTGTGCCATTTCCATACCAAGGACGACGGCAATGAAAAAACCTGTGACATTTCACTTGAAAACCAATGGACAACCTCTTTTATGAGTTTCAACAGCGGTTGTCCGTCTAATCTCTCGTTACAAGCCCTAAAGGAGACAACCATCTATCGTATCAGTAAAGAAGACCTTTTTTCTCTTTATGCTGAACATCACAACTTTGAAACTTTCGGACGCTTGATGACTGAGCAAATCCTACAGCGTGCTACTGATACCGCTATGTACCTCGCTGCTGATAAACCTGAAGAACGCTTTGAGCATCTATTGCATTCGCGCCCAGAACTCTTTCAGCGAGTACCTCAAAAATACATCGCCAACCTACTGGGTATCAGCCCCGAAAGTTTTAGCAGATTGCTGAAACGCAGGCACTCCAAAAAATCTTAACTTAAGTCAACTAGTGGGAAGCTCATTGTGTCGTACTTTTGCCCCGAATTCAAAAAGAAGACATAATGAAAACACTCAACGATTATCAAATTGCCTTAGACGATGTAATGGAATTCATCGACAACGACCTTTTACAAGCCAAACTTCCTGAAGTAGAAGCTGATTACAAGGCAAACCCTTCCTTGCTGAACAAAGTGCGCTTAGGGATTATTTATCACGAAGTAGCCTTAAATTTAGGCTTTTTTAGCAAGCAGTACAAAGGCTATGCACAAAAGAGTCTCACGATTTTATCAGAATGCGAAGCCAATCCCGAAACACCTGAGGCATTACAACCTTTTATCCTTTCTTACGAGGCTTCAGCAATGGCTTTGGTAGCTGGCGAAACTTTTAAGCTCTCACTTATCGGCAAGAGTTTTAAGCTTTTTGAAACGGCTATTAAAAAGTACGGAGCGGTACACTATCTTCCTGAATTTATGCGCGGTAGCGTAGCCGAAAACCTACCTTGGTTTTACTTCAGTAAGCGTGCTTTAGCTAAAATCGACTTTGAGAATATCATCCGAAAGCAAGCACAACACCCTGAGTACGCCTCTTGGAAAATAATGAGTTTCGTGTATTGGGCGTGGGCAAAGCAACACCCACAGCGCAAGTATCGCCCGCAAGCCCTCGCCTATTTGCAAAAAGCCATAGAGCTTGATCCCCATTATTTAGCAGGGCGCAAACGATCAGAAGAGCTGATAGCAAAATTTACTAATTAGAAACTAATGATTATTAATTGATATTTTTTGTACTTTTGACATTGCTAAAAGCACAATATTTGAACCGTTTGTTTTACTCTATTATGTAGGTTTAGATAGTGAAAGTTCCATAGGCAACACCCGGCAGACTTACAAAATATTTGATGAAGACAACAACCTTATTTCCGATTGTGGGGAATTGGAAGTCAGTGCTTATGAATACTTTCATGGAGGCAAATATGAAAATTGAATTCCTGAAAACAAGCTAAATTTTCTCATTAATTAATTAGTTTCTATCTTTGTTTGATATTAAAAATAAAAAATGACACCACTCATTACCCAAAAAGATCAAATCATCGTGCAAATGCGTGCAGAACTCTCAGCAACCATTGAGGAAGACCGCTACTATACAGAAGAAAATATAACTGACTGTAACACACATTTGGAGGCTTTCTTGGCTAAATTAGAAAAAGCTGACCAAGCCACAGATAAACAGACTTACCTCGCAGAAGCTATACAAACCGTTTGTGAGCAACTCTCTAGTTTTAACAATAAAAGATGATACAAAAGGCTTTTCCCTCTTATTTGCATAAAGAAGCTACTAAAATAGCAGATTTTCTACAGCAAAATGATCCTAAAGACTTCAAAATTATAGGGACGGAAATCGTTTATCTCAATGGGAAAGTTTTGGAGTTACCTCAAAGAGTCTATTTTGGAGAATTCAACACCCAAAACCTGACTTTAGTTCAAGAGCAAATGCTTAATTGCTTGTATTTGTGTCATTGCAACGGTCATTTAAGAGAATATTACTTAATAAAAGTATTGGAGGTGAAAGAAGATTTTGCTTTGCCCTTTATCGCCAAACTTTTGGGTGATTATGTCATAGAAATATTAGAAGTACTCCACCACGAACTTCCTAATGATACTCGTGATAAATTAAGGGATTTCTTTCGTGCAAATCTTCTTTATCAAAAGCGTATAGAGAGCCGTATAGCTAGTTATTGGGATCTTTTCTATCGAAATGCTTATCCTGATTTAAAAAAATATGTAGGCTACCAATTATTTCAAACCATCGTAAAATAAAAGAAATGACGCAATTCATTACTCAAAAAGACCAAATCATCGCGCAAATGCGTGCGGAACTCTCAGCAACCATTGAGGAAGACCGTTATTATACAGAAGCAAATATAACCGATTGTAATGCACATTTGGAGGCTTTCTTGGCGAAATTAGAAAAGGCTGACCAAGCCACAGATAAACAGACCTACCTCGCAGAAGCTATACAAACCATTTGTGAGCAACTCTCTACCTTCAACGACCCTGAGGAAGAAGAAATGCCCGAATATCTTTGGGGGTTTCTTTACAATGGTTATACGATAGAACTTTCTAACTTTATCCGTGAAGCAGCTTTAGCGTATGGTTTTGAAATACCAGCACCTACGGTAATTGCATTGCATAATTGTAGCGTGGAAATAGATGATTTTGATTGTTTTTCAGTAGTATTAGGAAATGAGGAAGATAAATTTGCATGTTTGGAATACGACCCTAACACACACCAATATTTCTATGATGAAAACCCTTATGGAGACGCTTATCCTTTGCCTCTTTACAATGTGCAAGTAAATACCGATTATAGCGAATTATCCTTTGAAGTACTTTCAAAATGGAAAATAGAACGCTTTCAGTTCTTGGCTCAATATCCATCGGATAAGGTCTGGATTAAAGCTGTTTATGAGCTTCACACCCAAAAAATTCTCTTAAATAGGCGAGAAAAGCACTGGAGCACGATTACATTCGGAACAGAAAAAGGCAAAATCATTGAGCTAAGAGCCACTCAATATGACAATGAAGGGGATATAATCCCTTCTGCTGAAGAAGGCGGTGGCTTTAGTGTGTTTACTATGGGAATCAATGAAGAGAACAAATTACAAAGTCGCAATGAAATTGCTGATACAAAGATTTTGTTTGAAAAGACATTTTTTAGAGATGCTCGTGAAGAAGAATGGCGACTCTACGAACTTCAAAATATCACTATACAAAACGGGATAGTAACCATTACTTCTACAGATGAGGTCATAACTCATGACGAAAATTGGGAACTGATAAGAGGAAATATTGCTCCTATAAGTCTCAGTTATGAACTCAAAAACAATGATTTTGTATTGAATTTCATTCAAAAGGTTATAGAGACAATAAACTAATTATCATCATTTTGGTTTTATGAACTAAATAGAAACAAACATGAAACAGAAATTGCGCAAATTGATTCATAAAGACAAAGAGTATTTGTACAGAATAAATACAGTCTACAACACGAAAAAAGACAACACCTCTCTGCTCTCTGTGCGTATCTTTTTGGCAGGAGAAAAAAACACACCTTTATGTATCAATTTCATTACTATTGATGATAAATACATGGGACAGCCTCTCAATGGCAATATCAATTTACTGAACAAAAACACACAAACCAAAGAAACCATAAACCTCAACGAGTCCAAATATATCCCAAAACTGATTGACTGGGCAGAAGAGCAAGGCTGGAAAGGAGACAACAAAATCTCGCCGCTAAACGGACTTCTTTTTTTGGAGTTTTTAGGGTATGATATAGCTCCTATACAAACTGACTGAAAAAGCCCTATACTCCACTGCTACAGCTGATTAGTTTTAGTTGTTTTCATTGTTAATTCATTGGTTTTTATATCTTTGTATTACAACATAAATGTAATAAAAAATAATATTGGTTTTTATTACTATTATTTCCGCTTTTTCTTTGGTATTAAACCATTTTAAACAAAATTAAAATCAAGTTCTTATGAAACAATATAAAATTACAGATTTTACACAGCACACTGACGACCCTACTTCTTATGATGGGACGGTGGTTATCAATGGAGAAGAATTAAGGGTGGACATCATCCTTGAGGATGAAGGCGACACTGAAAAGATAGAACAGCAGATGAACACCTTTCTCAGTGAGATAGACACCCTATCACAAAAAGCAAAAGAATGTATTGCTGAGGATTTTTTAGACCTCTACAATGACAACTGGCGTTTTGGTGATGATGAGGATGATGAAGACAAACCTGAGCTTACTAAAGAACAATTTATGGAAGCCCTTAGCTTGCAAAGTTTCTTGTTTTACAGCGATGATGTAGAAGTCTTCTTTGATGACAACGATATGTTCTTAGGACACTCGCTTATCGCCTCAGACTTTGACGGTGAGAATTTTAACTATACCGAAATGTTTGGTTAGAATAATTGATTGAAAATGACCTTAGAAACTATCATTGCCCATTACAGAAGTCGCTTAGCCTCATTACCCGATGCCATACTTATTGGCGAAATCCCCGAAGGTGCTGAAAGTATTCCCCCAAAGGTGTTACAATACATAACTCCTGTGCATAGTGCTTTTTTAAAGCTTTGCAATGGTGGGACTTTTGGTGATATCATTCTGTGGAGTGCAGAGGAGCTGTTGGAAAACCAGTATCGCGTTCCTGCCAAACAGCCTTCTTGGTATGAAATAGGACAGCTTTTGTACGAGCCGCTTTTCCTTGATAAACGTTCCCAATGTGTGATATTTCCTGCCGATGTCTATGATGGGATTGAGGGCATAGAGGTTGATTTTGATACTTTTGTAAGAGAATATATTTTCGGGAACAAATACAAAGAAAAAATTATAGGTTATAACAATGAAGATGATGATTGGTCAGCATTTTTAAGCGATTCTTCTATAAGTTAAACTTTCTTAAAAGAAGTCACAGCCTCACCAAGTTCCTTTATAATCATTGCAAGAGTTTTATCATCCAAAGAAAAAGTGAGCTGATATGGTTCTTCGCCATAGGAAACAGGCGCTATATCATAGCATAGCAGCACTATAAGTTTTTTATTTTGATATTCAAAAGCTAATTCTGGCTCTATAAAACCAATCTCAGCAGGCTTCTCTTGATTCGCCGAAATCTGCTCAAACCATTCCAAAAGACCCAGCAACTCAAAAAAAAGCATACACTCACTTACTCGTGTATAATATTTTCCTTCTAAATCATCTTTCACCTTCACTTCTACTTTCAGCCAATCTTCAAAATTGTCCTTCCTTTCTCGGTGTCCATGAATAGAGAAAATGATTTTTTGATAAGCGTTTTGGATTTTGAACATGATTTTTTTCTGTTGCATTTCTTAATTTCTTTCCTTGAAACAAAGATAAACTAAAAATTCTCAAACATAATAACCACTATTCCCAGCCAATTGACAGTTTCCATTTTAAAAATCTTATAATTCTTGTTAAACTTAGTTAAAACCAATGAAACAAGATGGTTTTTGCATTAAATTTGTATCAACAAAATCAAAATAAATACAACATTTATATGAAAAACCAATTGAAAAAACTTGCTCCTTTTGCATTAGTAGGAATACTTTCTGGGGCGACAACCTTTGGAGCAATTAACTATTTTAATGAAGAACAAAACAACACCGATTTTTCTTATTTCTCCACTTCTGGGAAAAACGCCATCCCAGCAGGGCTGAACGGAGCGTCTTCTGACAACTTCATAAAAGCTTCTAAAACGACCGTGCCTGCCGTGGTTACGATAAGAAACTATCAAAACAATACACCTTCCTCTGGAAGATCTATGGATCAGGATATTTTTGAGTTTTTCTTCGGAGAAGGATTCAGAAATAATAGAAGCCAAAGACAAGAAGCACCAAAAGACCTGCCTTCTGGGCTGGGTTCAGGAGTTATCATTTCACCTGATGGATACATCATATCCAATAACCATGTGGTAGCAGGAGCTAGCAAACTGGAAGTAGTTCTAAGCAACAAGAAAACTTACACTGCTACACTCATCGGAACTGACCCGAGTACAGACATCGCACTACTAAAAATAGAAGACAAAGGGCTTCCTTATCTTAACTTTGCGAACTCAGATTTAGTTGAGGTAGGACAATGGGTTCTTGCCGTGGGAAATCCACTTGGGCTTAACTCTACCGTGACAGCGGGAATTGTTTCTGCAAAAGGCAGAAATATAGACCTTCTCAGCCAGCAGAGTAGAACACCGATCGAAAGTTTCATCCAGACTGATGCCGCTATCAACAAAGGAAACAGCGGAGGAGCGCTAGTAAACCTAAATGGAGATTTGATTGGGATAAACTCTGCAATCTCTTCATCTTCTGGATATTACGAAGGATATGGATTTGCTGTTCCTGCTAATTTAGCTAAAAAAGTAGTGGAAGATATCAAGAAATTTGGTCTTGTTCAGAGAGGATTCTTGGGAGTTGGGTCTTTAGATTTGTCTAATGATTTACAAGTTAAAACATACAACCAAAGAAACAAAACCAGCCTAAAATCTGGAAAAGGTATCTATGTAACGGATGTTGCCAAAAATAGTGGTGCAGAAGATGCAGGAATCAAAACAGGAGATATCATCACTAAGATAGACAATGTAAATATCGATGAATTCTCTGACCTTTCTCTGGCTATCGGCAGCAAAAGACCTGGAGACAAAGTTTCTGTAACCTACATAAGAGCTGGAAAAGAGCACAAAACTACTGCCGCTCTAAAAGACCAAAAAGGAAATACCTCTCTACGAAGCAAAGCTGACCTTAGCGTAACTGAAAAAATCGGAGGTGAGTTTGAAAGCCTAAGCGACAGAGTAAAAGTAAGCTACGGACTAAACAGCGGTGTCATCGCTAGAAACATCGTAGATGGCGGAGAACTCTCCAAAATAGGTATCGTGGACAACTATATCATTATGGAGATAAACGGAAAACCTGTTAATTCTCAAAAAGATATAGAAAATCTACTGAAAAATTACAAGGGAACTGTTTCTGTGGTTTATCTCGATGAGTACGGAAGAGCCACTAGAAGAGGTTTCACCATGCCTTAAAACATAATTTTTAAACTTATATTTGATTAAAATCCTGCAAAAATTTAAAAGATTTTTGTGGGATTTTTTTCTTGAAGTTTCATTTTTTCTACAAAAGTAATATCTTTGTGCCTATGGATTATAAAAAACTATTTATCCGAGGTATTTCATACAGCCAGACTCAGTCTGGTGCCTATGCTCTATTGCTAGAAGAACCAGAAACAGGGATAAAACTGCCCATCGTAATCGGTAATTTCGAAGCCCAGTCTATCTCTATGGGACTAGAAAAAGATTTTAAGCTTACTAGACCACTTACTCATGATTTATTTGCAAGATTTATAGAAGACACCCGCTATATCATAGAATCCGTTGTGATTTATAAGATAGTAGACGGGGTATTTTTTTCTAATATCAATTTTACCAATAGACTCATCGGGGATAGTATCACCCTAGATTCTAGAACATCTGATGCAGTAGCGATGGCAATAAGGTTTGATGCGCCTGTATATACCACTCAGGAGGTCTTGGATGAAGCAGGAATTTTACTAAATCTACAGGAAGAAGATGATGAGGACGAAATAGAAGAAACTTTCCCTGATGTCATCACAGAACCAGTAAAAAGCATGCAGGAACTACAGGAAGAACTAGATGAAGCCGTAAAAAATGAGGATTTTGACCTCGCTCTAAAAATTCAGGAAGAAATAAAAAATAGAAATCATAATATAGAATAAACCAAAGAAATGAACATTAAAATCAGACTTATCATTCTAAGTTTCCTCCAATTTGCAGTTTGGGGAGCCTACCTTACTTCCATGGGAAATTATTTAGGTTCTATCGGACTTGGACAGCAGATTGGGCTTTTTTATGCCATGCAGGGCTTTGTATCCATTCTGATGCCTGCCATTATGGGAATTATCGCAGACCGCTGGATTCCTGCACAAAAACTTTTGGGAATTTCCCACCTCATCGCTGCTATTTTCTTAGGAGTGGCAGGATATTATGGCATGCAGCATAGCGATAGCACGGACTTCACTACTCTTTTTACTTTGTATTCTCTGAGTGTAATGTTCTACATGCCTACTATTGCCCTTTCTAATTCGGTAGCTTATTCTGCTTTAATCAATAATAATTTTGATACTATAAAAACCTTCCCGCCCATCAGAACTTTTGGGACGATAGGTTTCATCGTTGCAATGCTTTTTGTGAATTTTGCTGGATTTGAAAACGGTAGTTTCACTCTTAATTTTTCTAATTCACAAGGGTTCGTAAGTTTCCAAAATACTTATGCTCAGTTTTTTGTATCGGCATTATTGGGAGTTGTGCTGTTTACTTATTCTTTCACTTTGCCACACTGCCCTACTAATAAATCTGATGAAAAACAAACGCTATCCGATGCCTTAGGTCTGAAAGCTTTTGCTTTATTTAAGGACAAAAAAATGGCGATTTTCTTTGTATTTTCAATGTTACTAGGAATTTCCCTACAAATTACCAACGGCTACGCCAATCCTTTCATTACGAGTTTCAAAGATATTCCTCAGTATGCAGATTCTTGGGGGGCTAATAATGCCAATGCCTTGATATCACTTTCCCAAGTTTCAGAAACGCTCTGTATCTTACTGATTCCTTTCTGTTTAAAAAGATTTGGAATAAAGAAAGTGATGCTTATGGCCATGTTCTCATGGTTCCTAAGATTCGGGCTGTTCGCTGTGGGTGACCCAGGCAGCGGAGTTTGGATGTTTATCCTTTCCATGATTGTCTATGGTGTTGCTTTTGACTTTTTCAATGTTTCAGGTTCGCTATTCGTAGACCAAGAAACTGATGCCAATATCCGCTCATCTGCACAAGGAGTTTTCATGATGATGACCAATGGTTTCGGCTCTACTATCGGGATGCTCGTGGCTGGAGAAATCGTAAATCACTATCAGATTTTCTCTGACATAGACCCTGTCACGAAGATGAACGGTTGGTATAGCGCTTGGGCTATTTTCGCTTACTATGCCCTTACTGTAGCGATTATGTTTATGATAGTTTTCAAATACAAACACACACCCGAAAAACTAGAAAATATCAATCATTAAAACACAAATTAAAAACACACTTTCCCAAAATGGAAAGTGTGTTTTTAAAATAATAAAACAGATTAAAAATTAAAAGTATACAATTATCTTATTTCACAACCTCATAGCTTATAGAAACTACGCCGCTTCTGAGGTCTGCTATCTTACTAAATGCTGCCTTACTAAGGTCAAAAGCTCTTTTCTTAGTAAAAGGCCCTCTGTCATTCACCCTTACGATTACGCTTTTCTCATTCTTCAAATTGGTAATCTTTACTTTAGTCCCAAATGGAAGGGTTTTATTTGCAGCTGTTAATTTTTTATTGTCAAAAATCTCACCACTTGCTGTTTTTCTACCATTAAATTTATCATGGTAATATGAAGCTGTACTTGTTTTCACTCCTTTTTCTTTGTCAAATGAAGCTCCAAGTGTAAAAGCCATTAGACCAAAAAAAATAAGTCGTTTCATGTCAAATAGTTTTGTTTTTGAATTAGTCGAGGCAAATTTATACCCATTTATAGAATCTTCATATTTTTTTTGTTCTATGATGTTTTTTTCTTTGATATTTTAAACCAGAACTAAACCGCTATCCTCCTAGAATAGAGCAAAAAACAAGCTTTGTTAAAAAAGGTTAAAAATACAAGTGCATTTCTTAACGAAATTAACACAAAAGAAAAAACACTGAAAATCAGTGTTTTTTATAATAATCCTAATTCAAATTTAGCTTCTTCGCTCATCATGTCCTTTTCCCATTCTGGCTCGAAAGTTATCTCCACCTTGGATTTTGTAATTCCTTCTACTTCACCCACTTTCTCTTCTACCTCCATCGGAAGACTCTCCGCCACGGGACAGTTGGGCGTAGTCAGGGTCATCAGCACTTTTGCTTCGCCCTCGTCGCTTATCTGCACATCATAAATCAGCCCCAGTTCGTATATATCCACAGGGATTTCTGGGTCGTAGATGGTTTTCAGCACCTTTATAACCTCCTCTCCTAGCGATGTGATTTGTTCATCTGTTAATTTCATATAATTTCTCTTTTCTCTAATTATTCGGATTTAGTCAATAAATCTTCCTGTCTCATTTTTCGGAAAACATTCGCTAAAGTTAAAACATCTTTTTCACAATATTCTACTATCCTCTGCAAATCCTTTTCCTGATAATATATTTCTGCCACCATAGAGCCGTCTATATCATCCTTTGGTGTAGGCACTCCGAAGATATGCGCCATCAGTTCTAAAGAAATAAAACTCTTCCAATCGCCGAATTTCCAAAGTTCCATAGTATCCAAATGCGAAACTTCCCAAGGTTTTTTCCCAAAAGTCTGGAACGGAACAGGCGGCTGAAAACCATTGATAAGCATCCTTCGGGCAATCCACGGAAAATCAAATTCCTTACCATTATGGGCGCAAAGGATTATATTTTGCAGTCTAGGGCTGTTAAAAATATTTCCAAAATCTTCCAGCAATTTTTTCTCATCATCACCATAAAAAGATTTGATTTTCAAACGATTATCTTTTTCCAGCATTCCCACAGAAATACAGATAATTTTGCCAAATTCTGCCATAATTCCAGCCCTTTCCTCATAAAAATCCGCTGCTGAAACATCTTCTCCACGCTGCCGCAGAGTTTTCTTATCCCAAAGATTTTTTTCTTCTTCAGAGACTTCGTTCCAGTTTCCAACTTGAGGAACCGTTTCGATATCCAAAAACAAAATCCGCTCTATAGGAATACTCTTTATCATAAAAATAAAATAGGCTACAAAAATAAGTTTTAAAAAACTAAATGTACTAATTTTATTTAAAAAATTTTGCCACTTTCATCTTTTGTATTATCTTCGCGGAGTTTTAAATTTTAATGTAAATCAATTATGAAAAAGTTTTTATTGATTGGTGCAATATCAATCTTTGGGATGGCTAGTGCACAGTTTAAGTATGGAGTAAAAGCCGGATACAATTTATCCAACATCAGTGTGAGTTCTCCAGCTATCAGCGCACAAGCTCTATTAGGAAACAGATCAGGATTTTATGTTGGCGGGGTTGCTGAATATGGATTTGGTAATAATTTAAGCATTCAAGGGGAAGTTCTTTATAACAATCTTGGTGCAAGAGTTAATGCAGATTTTAGTAAAATACCTAATGCTTATAATAATTTGTTAGTTGATTTTGATTTAAATGGAGTTAACAAAGCAAAAGGAAACATCACTTTACATGAAATTTCTGTTCCTTTCTCTCTAAAATATTCATTTGATAAATTCTCTGTTTTGGGTGGTTTTAACTTAAACTTTATTACAGGAATTAAAACTAAAGCAGAAGTTGATGGCGTAGATGTAAAAGCTGTTTTTGAAAGAGAAGAAGGCATAAATATTGATTCTTTTACAAAAAATTATTTGGCTACTGTTGATTTTGGTCTTCATGTAGGCGCAGAATATACATTTAGCAACAGAATTTTTATTGATGGAAAGTATAATTTTGGACTTTCATCTCTAAATAAAAATTTCAATGATTTAGTAACTGCTAAACAGAGATTTTTCCAATTAGGAGTTGGATATAAATTCAAGTAACAACCTAAGTTACCACATAATGAAAAGGTTACTATCAGATAGTAGCCTTTTTGTATTTTTATTTTTATGAAAAAATACATACTTTTAATCTTCATTTTAGGATTCAGTCTTTCAAATGGTCAAAACACTTCATTTATCACGGCTGGAGCCTCTCTTTCCCGTGTTACAGCATCATCTAACAGCACTAGTATAAAACTGCTTTCTGGAGTCAAAACAGGAATGTTCATAGGTGTAGGAAAAGAATTTAATATTTATAAGAACAATTTTTTATTACAAACTAATATAAAAATCATTGAATCTGGTGGAAAAATTAATAATTATATACCCCCTAAAACCAGCGTACCTGATTTTTTAGAAAAATATCGCTATTCAAGCTATAAACTAACTATTTACCATATAGATTTAGAAACCAATTTTGTATACAAAACTGATTTTATTAAACTATATGCAGGACTAAAACCTTCTATCATTTTCTATGGTAAATTAACTGAAGACATACAGAAAAGAACCTCTCCCTCCTCTCCTCCTTCAACAGATAGCAGCAATAATACAACAACCAATATAAATGACAATCTTGTTAACAACTATAGCATCATTAGTATGAAAGGAGTTACAGGATTTACTCTATTTCCTTTCAAAAAAAAATTTTTTCTAGATTTTGGATATCACTTTAATCTCACTTCTCCTGTCTCTCTAAATTTAGAAAAGATGAAAGTAAATCTTAATCAAAAAATTTTCCTTATAGGATTTGGTTATCATTTTAATTCTAAAAAGGGAGAAACACTATAATACTATTTTTTATATTTTTGGGAGAAATATAAATTTGTTTCAATATAAAAAATTTAATCATTATGAAAAATCTAAAATTTTTATTTGCTTTTTTAGTGTATTTTGCTGTATTTTCTTGCTCAGCGGTGCCTTCCCAAAAAGACAATAACAAGGGAGAACTGGGTCTTTCTATTTCCAATCCCATAAAAGTAAACCGTGTATCAGAAGAATACCAATACATCAGAGAAAACTGCGAAGGCTGCAGGGTTATAAGCCAAGCATTGATAAACAAAGGAAAATCCTACTATGATGAACTAAAAGTACAAAAACCTGATGGAACTATAGTCAGCTATTTCTTTGATATCACTTCTTTTTACTTAGATTTTTAATATTTACTTAGATAAATAAAAAGCTGTGTGGTATTGCACGGCTTTTTTTATTTTCATCTAAATCATTTTTCAACTGAAAACGAAACAAGTTCAGATAAGTTTATTTCCAAATGCTGAGCTATTTTGTAAAGTGTGTAGATATTTGGGCAGGTTTTTCCTGCTTCTATCCTGCTCATATTGGATTTTTCAAAATCACAAGCGTACGCCAAATCCACCTGCGAGATATTTTTGCTCTCACGAAGTTCTTTTATGCGCCTGCCTATTTTTACCTGAAGTGATAATTTATCAAATCTGAACAACTATAAATTATAATAGTTGACAAATTTGATAACTATTCCTCTTTTTAAAGTTATCAAAAATGATAACTTTTGTTTATATTTGCTGAAAAATTATTTAAATTATGGGACACATATTAGGTATTTTAGTTTCTATTATCGTATGGGCAGCAATTCTAGCTGGCATTAAATCTGCTATTAAGAGAAAAGTTTCTTTGAAAGAAGAATTCCCTATCGCTCTCTTTCCATCAGTATTAATAATGGTCTGTGTTATCTTATCTTACTCTGATGAGAGTTCCTACCTCATATTTTTATTACCAATGATTATTATCATATATTTAGTTTGGAGTTTGGAATCTACTTCTTCTACAGAAGGTGAAAACAAAAAAGAAAAAGAAAAATACCTTGAACTGTTGAAAAAACATGAAAAAATTAAATTATTGCGAGAAGCTTATGCTAATGGAACTATTACAGAAAAAGAATATTCTGAAAAAACTAAAATTTTATCTCAAACTTTAAGAAAAAAAGCCAAAAATGATATAATTCAAGAAGATATAGATAATCTTAAGAAAGAATTGGAAAAACTAAACGAACTTTACAAAAATGGTGTTTTAACACAAATAGAATATAATCAAAAACAAGAAAAATATGAGCAAAAAATAGCAGAACTGAAAAAAAATATATCATAAAAAACACGGCTTTTAAAATTTTAAAAGCCGTGTTATACTTTTTTAATTCTAATTAGAAAATTTCTCTTCCTGAGAAGTGGAATGCTGCTTCTATCTGTGCGTTTTCATCAGAGTCAGAACCATGAACTGCGTTTTCTCCTACGCTTCTTGCGAACATTTTTCTGATAGTTCCTTCTGCTGCTTCCGCTGGATTAGTAGCTCCGATCAATTTTCTAAAATCTTCTACTGCATTGTCTTTTTCCAAAACAGCCGCTACGATAGGTCCAGAAGACATGAATTCTACTAACTCTCCGTAGAAAGGTCTCTCTGCGTGAACTTCATAGAATTTTTTAGCATCAGCTACAGTAAGCTGAGTAAGTTTCATTGCTTTGATTTTAAATCCAGCTTCTGAAATTTTTCCTAAAATTGCTCCAATATGCCCGTCTGCTACTGCATCTGGCTTAATCATTGTAAATGTAATCTTTCCTGCCATTTTCTTAAAATTTATTTTCCGCAAAAATACAATTTAATTTTTACATCTGCATATTAGTTTTTAATATTTTTGGCACGATATTTGATAATACCACAAATAAGATTCTCATATTAAATTTGAGTTTTCATGGTTATTAGTTTTTACCTCTTGTAAATTTTAATTTGCAGGAGGTTTTTTATTTTCAATTTTTTAATTTAATTTTGAGTTTGGCACGGTATTTGATAAATGTGATAAAGAGTAGATTCTCATGTTTAATTTGAGTTTTCATGGTTATTAGTTTTTACCTCTTGTAGATTTTAAATTTACAGGAGGTTTTTTATTTTCAATTTTTTAATTCTATATTTGCCGTGACAAATGCGGCTTGTTGATTTCTTTAATGAAATAGGAAAGTCTGGACACCACAGAGCAGCATAGCGGGTAACGCCCGTCCGTAGCGATACGAGGACAAGTGCAACAGAAAGCAAGTACAGTACGGCTGTAGTGAAATCAGGTAAACTCTATGCGGTGCAACACTAAGTATATCGGCAACTAAGGGTAGCTCGTCCAATGCCGAGGGGTAAGTGGCTAAAGTTTTATAGCAATATAAAATGTAGATAAATAACAAGCACTTTGATTTTTCAAAGGACAGAATCCGGCTTATAGCACTTGTCTTTATTATATTTTGGTTCTATTGAGAAATAGATGAAAAGGGAATCGGGTGAAAATCCCGAGCTGTCCCCGCAACTGTAAATTGCAAAAAAAGTTTCTACAAAAAAAACCACTGCTCACGCGGGAAGGCGTAGAAATGCAAAAGCCAGGAGACCTGCCAGATATAAAATTAATAACAAAACTTTCGGAGGAAAAGTAGAATTATGATTAAAAAGTATATTTCCCTAATCATTTGGGGAGTCGCTCCCTTTGTCGCTGCACAAGAAAAAAAAATAGATACAGTTTTTATTTCGGATAAAAAACTGAACGAATCTGTACATTTCCAGAAGGTTATCAATCTTTCGGACAATATTCATAAAAACACAGGCAATCTTTCGGAAACACTTCGGTTTTCTACACCTCTCTACATCAAGGAAAATGGAAGAGGAATGGTGTCTTCGCCCTCTTTCCGTGGGACAACGGCACAGCAGACAGCTTTCATCTGGAATAGTATCAATATCAATTCCTTGTTTTTAGGGCAGGGAGAGATAAATAATATTGGACTTCTTAATTTTGATAAAATCAATGTAAAAGCTGGTGGAGGAAGCATTTCCTACGGCACGGGCGCCATCGGCGGAACGATACATCTGGATGATAAAATCCGGTTCGGAAAAGGGCTTAATGGAAATTTATTCTCGGAATTTGGGTCTTTTAACACCTTAAATTCAGCCTTAAAAATAGCTTACAGCAATGATAATTTTTCTGTAAAACTAAACACCGCCCTTGCCAAAAGCGAAAATAACTACGAAGTCCCAAAAGAAAAATACATCAACAGAAACGGAGCTTACTACCAATACAACTACTCTATTTCGGCTGCTTATCGTTTTAATGACCATCAGAAAATCGCGATGTTTTCGCTGTGGAATACAGGATTACAGCATTATCCCATTTTTTCCGAAAGCCAGACAAAAACGAAATATTCCACCGATGGGCTGAAAACCATGATTAACTGGCAGAGTGTTTATGGCAATTTTCATAATGATTTGAAACTGGCTTTTCTGAGCGAAAAATACGATTATTACACCGATATAAATTTACCCAAAAGCAATGGCGCAGAGGGAAAAACTTGGCTCGTCCGCAATGATTTTTCTTACAAAAAACCTAATAATTTCAGCATAAATCTAATCAGCGAATACCAATACAATACTGCTGAGGGCTACTCCTCTGGAATCACAAACCCTAAGAGAAACACTGGTTATCTGGCGATTACGGCTAATAAAAATTTATTTTCACGCCTTTATATAGAAGGCTCACTCAGGAAAGATTTGGTAGAAAATATAGAAAGTCCTTATCTTTTTTTCATTGGGTCGCGTATAGATTTTACCAAAAATTATTCATTAAAACTAAACGCTTCTAAAAATTTTAGATATCCTACTTTTAATGATTTATACTGGCAGCCAGGCGGAAATCTAAACCTAAAACCAGAGACCGCATATCAGTTTGAAATCAATCATTTATTCAAGTTTAAAAACCTGAATGTAGACATCGCTTCTTTTTATAATGATATAGAAAATCTTATCCAGTGGCTGCCTACTTCTTCTGGATATTGGTCGCCATTTAACAGCAAAAAAATCCGCTCTTTTGGTGGTGAAATTTATGCTGATTACACCCGTAATATAAGCAAAAACACTTTGAAAATAAGTCTTTCTTACGCCTATACCAACTCCAAAGACACAGAAAAAAACAAATCACTTTCCTATGTCCCAAAGCACAAAGCCAACGGGCTTATTTCACTGAAAAACAAGTATTTAAACCTATTCATCCAAGGAATGTTCACCAGCGAAGTTTTCACAACGACCGATGAGAACAAAAACTACCTGCTGTCTCATTACACCATCGTAAATACGGGAGTTGAGTTTTATTTAAAGAAAAACATCACTTTGGGCGGAAAGATTAACAATATTCTAAATCAAGTCTATAAAACCAGCGACTACTATCCGCTGCCTTTGAGAAATTATAATATCAATTTTAATATCAATTTTTAATCATTACATTCTATGAAAAATTTTAAAATCACAGGGCTTATCGCTCTTTTAGCCCTAACGGCTGTTTCTTGTAACCGAGACGAAGCAGATGTTATCATTCCTGCAGAAAAGCACGAAAACGGAATTCTCGTAGCAAATGAAGGTAAATTCGGAACTCCCAATGCAGGACTAAGTTATATTAGTAATGGCTTTTCTTCCATCAAAAATGACATCTACAAAACTACGAATGGAGAAAACCTAGGAGATGTCCTTCAGCATGTGAATTTCCACAATGGAGAAGCCTATCTTGTGGTGAATAATTCTAACAAAATCATTATCACTGACAGATACACTTTCCAGAAAAAAGCTGAAATCACACAAGATGTTAAAAATCCTCGTTACATCACTTTCGTAGGAAATCAGGCCTATGTTACCAACAGCACTTACGGTGGAGAACAAAGCGTAACTATTTATAATACAGAAAATAACAGTCTAATTAAAAAAATCCTTAGCAGTGATGTCGTTGAAAGAATTGTAACTGCTGGAACCAATGTATTTGTTCAAAATGCAAGTTTTGGAACAGGAAACAAACTCACTATCATTTCCTCCGCTTCTAATAGCGTAACAGGAACAATCACTGTTCCTAATGGAGCTATCAACAAAACCATTTCTTATAACGATGAAGTCTATGTAATTGCAGGAAAAGCTACCGAAGCTGATTCCTACATTTATAAATATAATTCCAGCGGAAACCTCACAAGTACGGTAATTCTCACAGGAATAAAAAATGCCAACAATATCGAAATAGATAATGGAAATATCTACTTCACCGCAGGAACTGGAGTATATTCTATGGAACTTTCTTCCAGCACCGCTCCAAGCAGCCCTGTATTTAGTGTTGCAGAAAACGGATATTCCACTCTTTATGGATTTAATGTGATTGATGGACTTATATACATTTCCGATGCCAAAGGATTTACCCAAGCCAGTGAAGTAAGCATCTACACTCCTTCGGGAGTTCGTATAAAAACTTTCTCTTCGGGAATAGGAACGAATGCTTTTTACAAAAATTAAAATAAAAAAATTGGGCTTAGATAAGTCCAATTTTTTTTGCTTCTTGTATTACTAATTCTTTTGCAGCTTCATGTTCATTAGAAATCTCTCCTTCTAAAACAGCCTCTTTTACTCTTTCCTTCAAAATTCCTATCTCTCTACCAGGCTTCATATTAAACATCTGCATAATCTCCTCACCTGTTATTGGCGGCTGGAAATTTCTTACATGATCTTTTTCCTCTACTTCCTTTATTTTTTTTGCCACATATTCAAAATTCTTCTTGAATTTTTCCTGTTTATAAGAGTTTTTTGTCGTGATATCTGCTTTACAAAGGGTAAACAAATCCTCTAAATCCTCTCCTGCATCAAACAACATCCTGCGCAGCGCACTATCCGAAACATCATCTGAAATCAGCGCAATCGGTCTGGAAGACAATTTCACCATTTTTTGAACATATTTCATATCCTTTCCTAATGGAAGTTTCAGCCTTTGGAAAATAGTTTTCACCATTTTTGACCCTAAAAACTCATGCCCGTGGAATGTCCATCCTGTTCCTTTCACATATTTTTTTGTCGGAGCTTTGCCCACATCATGCAGCAACGCTGCCCATCTGAGCCAAAGATTATCCGTGTTTTTTGAGATATTATCCACCACTTCCAGCGTGTGCCAAAAGTTATCTTTATGCTTCTGCCCTTCTACTTCTTCAATCCCTTCTAATGCCGTAAGCTCTGGTAAAACAATATCCAAAAGACCTGTTTTTTTCATAATTTCCAGCCCTACGGAAGGTTTTTCGGACAGCATGATTTTATTAAACTCCACCATTATCCGCTCCACAGTGATTATTTCTATTCTTTTCGCTTCTTTTTCTATGGCTTCCAATGATTTTTGCTCTATTGAAAAACCAAGCGTAGAAGCAAATCTAATGGCACGCATCATTCTCAAAGGGTCATCCGAGTAGGTTTGGACTGGTTCTAATGGAGTTCGAAGTATCTTCTGCTCCATATCTTCCATCCCATTAAATGGGTCTATCAGTTCCCCAAAATTATCTTTATTAAGGGAAATTGCCATCGCATTTACCGTGAAATCCCTGCGTTTTTGGTCGTCTTCCAATGTTCCTTGTTCCACCTGAGGGTTTCTGCTGTCAGCACTATAGCTTTCCTTTCTTGCGCCTACAAATTCCAATTCTAAATTTTCATAACGAAACATGGCTGTTCCATAAGTTTTGAAAATAGAAACTTTAGTTTCAGGATTGATGCTTTTTGCAACAGCTTGCGCCAGTTCTATTCCACTGCTTTCCGTTACGAAATCTATATCCGTAGGAGATTTTCTACCAAGCAGCAAGTCTCGGACATACCCACCGACAACATAGACAGACTGCCCTCTATCATGGGCAACTTGAGAAATTATTTTGAATATTTTTAGATTTTTATTTTGTGTAAGATTTACTTTCATCACATAAAAGGATATTTGTTATTTTTAAAAACACATTGATAAAAGTAACAAAAAAGACCTTTGATAGTTACCAAAGGTCTTTCTTTTGTAGCCCGTAGGGGAATCGAACCCCTCTTGCAAGAATGAAAATCTTGAGTCCTAACCGATAGACGAACGGGCCAACTATACTTTCTTATGCTAATTTATTAACATGTTTTGTTAATTTACTCTTCAAATTAGCCGCTTTATTTTTGTGGATGATATTTCTTTTCACTAATTTATCCAACAAAGAAACTACTTTTGGTAATTGTTCTAATGCAACAGCTTTACTTTCTTCATTTCTTAATACTTTCATAGCTGTTCTAGCAGTTTTATGATAGTATCTGTTTCTCACTCTTCTTTTTTCAGATTGTCTAATTCTTTTTAATGCTGACTTGTGATTTGCCATAACTTTTAAATATTTTACAAAGTAAATTTATTACTACTATTTTAAATTTAAAAAGTAGCCCGTAGGGGAATCGAACCCCTCTTGCAAGAATGAAAATCTTGAGTCCTAACCGATAGACGAACGGGCCAACTGTTTTTTGCGTTTGCAAATATACTAACTTTTTTTATCCCACCAAATTTTTTTTGAAAATTATTTGTTATTTTTTTGAATCACGGGATTTTTTATACCTTTTTCCTCCATCTGTTTTCTCAGTTTTACGGCTTCTTCAAGGGTTTTTACATTTCCTGCGGTATAGTAATGTGTATCTCCTATTTTTTCTCTTTTGACATCAGGAATTTTATTTACAGGAGAATCTTTTGGCAGCCTTGATGGTGAAGCGGCTAGTTCTATAGTATAATAACCCTGTGATAACTTTTGGTCAGGTGTAAAATTAACCACTGTAGCGTTTTTAAATCCAGCATCTTTAGCTGTTTTCAAGTTTTCATCTCGTATAGATGCATAATTAGTCGTGCCGTAATAATATCTATACATAGAGCCATCCTTTATAGTCAAAATATATTTCAACCCTCTGAATGCAGGGTCTCCTTCATTATATTTGGTTACAGAACTCATCAGCAGGATACGGCTGTCTGTTTTCATTGGTTTTTCTACTTCTTTTACCGGCTCTGCTTTTACATTTCTGTCCAGTCTTTTCTTATAATTCACAATAGCCTGATATACAGACTCCGCTATAGCTTCTTGCCCTTCTTGGCTGGATATATATTTAGCTTCTTCATAATTACTAACAAAACCCATTTCCACCAAAACTGAAGGTGTTGCATTTCTTCGTAAAACATGGAGGTTCTGCTGTTTCACACCTCTTGAATATCTTTTATCTTTATTCACAAAGTTATCTTCTATAAGTCCTCCCAATAAAAGACTGCTTTCTAAGTATTTACTTTGCTGAATTTTTAGGGCAATCAGAGATTCTGGAGAATTCGGGTCATAAGAAGCAAAAGTTTCTCTATCCTGCTCATCGAGATAGATTACATCGTTCTCAGCTTTTGCTACTTCTAAATTTTCTTTGTTTTGGTTTGGTCCTTGTACGAAAGTTTCTGACCCATAAGCCTCTGGTCTTTTGGAAGCGTTACAATGCATTGATACGAATAAATCCGCCTTACTTCGGTTGGTTAAATTAGTCCTTTCTGTAAGTGTAGGATAAACATCTGTTTTTCTAGTGTATATAACTTTAAAATCTTTATTTTTTTCTAATTTTTTCCCAATCAATAGAGTGACAGCCAAGGTGATATCCTTTTCGTTCAGAGTTCCCAAATCCGAAAAAGTTCTGTATGAACCAGGGTCTGACCCACCATGCCCTGCATCCAAAACAACCGTAAACTTCTTATTCTGGGCGTAGGCTGGGATGAAAAATAATGTTAAAATTACTGTTAAAGTTGCTCTTATTAAAAATTTATTTATTCTCATCTGTTTAAAATTATTATTTTTGGGGCATTAAAATCTTACCATTGATAAATAAAAAGTTCAAATTTACCTTACAAATCTTAATTATCCTAATTTTTAACAATTTTTTAGCACAAACAACCCCTAAAAACATTGAAGAAAATAAAGGAAAAAAAGATACTGTCGTTGTAGTAAACGAACAATTAGAGGACATATTGCTCAGCAAAGCAGAAAACAGCCGTTTTGATGTTGAGAAAAAAATGACTTTCCTTAACAAAAATGCCCAGATAAACTATCAGGATATGCAGATAGAGGCCGACTATATCAGCATAGACTGGGAAGGAGGAACTATTTTTGCAAGGGGAATGGTAGATTCTTCGGGAAAAATCACAAAACCTGCTGTGGCCACACAGGGCGGCAAAAAATATGAATACAACGAGGTAAGCTACAACTATAAAACCAAACAAGCCATAGCCTACAACGCTAGAACAGAGGAAAACGAAGGGGCTATCGTAGCCGAAAAAACCAAGAAAGTAAACGACTCTGTATTCTACATGAGGAGAGGTTTCTTTACAACTGATGAACTATTCAGAGCTAAAAAAGATACTCTTCCTGACTACCATCTCTCTGCTCCCATCCTAAAACTTGTCAAAGGGAAAAATTCAGGGAAAGTGGTTACAGGTCCTATTCAGCTTTATATAGAGCAGGTTCCTACGCCTTTGGCTCTTCCATTCGCTATTCTTCCTTTCACCGAGAAAAGAAGTGCGGGGCTCATCATTCCTAGTTTTGGGGAAAGAGCTGATGTAGGATTTTATCTTAATGGTTTAGGATATTACCAGCCTTTGGGGAAACATTTTGACCTAAAAATACTCACTGACTACTACACCAAAGGAAGCTGGAATATCCGCCCAGAGGTCAATTACAAGAAAAACTACAAATACAATGGTACTTTCCGTGGTGATATAGGAACCACCATAAGAGGAATAAAAGGTCTTGATTCTTATTCAAAATCAAGCACTTACAGGATATATTGGTCTCATCAGCAGGATGCAAAAGCCAATCCTTTCCTGCAACTATCTGCTTCTGTGGATATTGTGAGTAACCGATTTTATAATAATAACATTAACAACTCTTATATATTCAATCAAGATGTGCTAAATGCCCAGCAGAACTCGTCCATTACCCTTACCAAAAGATTTCTAAATCTACCTGTAACACTTACTGGAAACCTTACCTATTCGCAGAATTTTTCTACTGGACTTACTAACCTAAGGCTTCCATCCCTCACTGCAAGTGTGAACCAGTTTTATCTATTCAAAGCTAAAGATGGCGTAAGAAAAGGGCTAATAGAGAACATCACGGTAAATACTAAATTTGATTTCAGAAATGAAGTTAATGCCCAGCAAAACGAAATGTTCACAAAAACAATGTGGGACAAAATGAAATATGGAGCTAGAAATGTATCTACATTCAGCACCACCACTACATTTTTGCGATATTTCAATCTGTCACTATCTGCATCCACAGATAATGTTTTGACAAATAAAACGATTAGAAAAAACTACAACTCTGCTACCAACACCGTAGAAACCACTGATGTAAAGGGCATCACTGGATTTAGCACCTTTAATACAAGCGCATCCGTGCAGACCACGCTCTACGGAATGCTTAAATTTGGGAAAAACAGCAAAATCCAAGCGGTAAGACATGTCTTCACGCCGAGCATTGGTTTTTCCTACAATCCTGATTTCAGCAGTGAAAGCTGGGGATATTACCAAAAATACATAGATGCTACGGGAAATCCTATTTCGTACTCTATTTTTGAAAACGGAGTCTACGGCTCACCTAGTGTAGGTCTTTCAAAATCAATAACTTTCAATTTTAATAATAATATTGAAATGAAAGTAAAATCAAAGAAAGACTCTACAGGAGTAACGAAAATAAAGCTTTTTGAAAACATTGGCGTGAATTTCAGCTACAATGCTGCTGCGCCTACCTTTAAGTGGTCGTATATCAACATCAATGCTCAGAATTCTTTCTTTAATAATAAATTAAGTTTGAATTACAATGCATCATTTGACCCTTACAAAATAGCATTTACACCAGGTTCTGAAATAGGAACAAGGCTTGACAAGCTGGGAAATTTCAGATTGCAGTACTTTAATTTAGGCGCGAATTTATCACTCCACGAAATTTTAAAACCAAAAAACAAAGAGAAAAAAACATATCATAAAAAAGGCTACGCCATGATGGAGGCCTATCATTTTGATGATGATAACTACGCTCGTTTTGACCAAGATTGGACGATGAGCATCACCGCGAACTATTCCTACAACAACTCTGCAAGGAGATACGGAGACCGTACGGCATCCATCGGGCTGAATGGTTCTATAAAACTTACGCCTTATTGGAATATCACAGGAAGCGCCCATTATGACTTGGTTAATAAAGCTTTCTCGTACTCCAGATTAGGCTTCGCAAGAGACCAAAGAAGTTTTACGATTACTTTCAACTGGGTGCCTATCGGACAGTACAAGGTGTATGATTTCTTCATCGGAATAAAAGCCAATATCCTAAGAGATGCTGTAAAATACAAAACTCAGAGCTTCCCACAATCCACAAGTTCTTTCTAAAAAGAGAAGAATTTTGTATCTTTGCAGGTATGAAAAAGGTAATTTCTACTCAGGATGCTCCTCTTGCTATTGGAGCTTATTCACAAGCTGTTTTAGTGGATGGCATACTTTATATTTCTGGACAGATTCCTATCAATCCAGAAAATGGTAATCTTGTAGAGGGAATAGAGGAAGAAACCCACCAAGTGATGAAAAACCTAAAAGCCATTCTCCACGGAGCTGGGCTGGATTTTGCTAATGTTGTAAAAACGAGTATTTTCCTTACAGATATGAAAAATTTTCCTTTGGTAAATGATATTTACTCTTCATATTTCAGTAATGATGATTACCCTGCTAGAGAAACCATACAGGTAGCAGCCCTACCAAAAGGAGTAAGTGTAGAAATTTCCATGATAGCCCACACCAAAATTTAGTTATGAGTTTTTTGAGAAATACTTTTGCTGTGCTGCTGGGACTTGGTGTCGCCATGCTTATCATCACTATCGGTCTGAAAATCAACTCCGAATGGATAACTTATTCTGGCTTCACACCCTTTGAAAAATGGAGCAGACTATTAGAGGACATGCGTGGAAACAGCTCTTTTTTCGTAGCATTACTGATTTCTACGGGAGTTGCATCCACTATCGGCGGTATTACAACAGCCTTCATCGTAAAAAAAGCCAAAGTAGCCTATGCCATCTTGATTGGTTTTATTCTGCTTTTTTTAGCCGTTTTAGATATTGTCTTTTTCGGATACCACCCTACTTTTTATCAGATAGGAATATTTCTTACAATATTTCCTTTTTCTTGGGTTGGAGGGAAAATTATAGAAGTTATCTTTAACCAAAGAGAAGAAAAAAACAGGAAAATCCAGTCAAACAAACATCAGGAATAACCCTATGAGCTGGGAATATTCCTTAAATTTAGATTCGGAAGAATCTGCGAGTTTAGTTGTGATGGATTTAAAATTTTGCAAATTATTCTCCTCTTCTACAACGGATTACATCGATTGGAAAAATCCAAAATCAATAGATGCCATCCCATATGATGCCAGATTTTATACAGACAAGAAAAAAACTATTTACATTACTATAAATAGTTTTTCTAAAAATATTTTTTCAGCTTTAAAATTAATTTTAGCGAAATACGATTATCATCTAACTGATTGTGACACAGATGAAGAAGTCACTTTGGAGCATATCTTCCGTTCTGTTATTTAGTGTTTTTCTTCGCCTCATCCCAGAGTTCATCCATCTGTTCTAGACTCATTTCAGACAAAATCAAATTCCTCTCTTGAGCTAATTTTTCCATCTCCTGAAAACGAGAAATAAATTTCAAATTAGTCTTTTCCAAAGCGCTATCAGGATTTAGACCTATAATTCTGGAATAATTTATCAATGAAAAGAAAACATCGCCCAGCTCCATTTCTTTTTTCTCCTTATCGGTCTCTGCATGAAATTCTGACAACTCCTCCTCCACTTTTTTCCATGCCTCTGCTTCGTTAGGAAAATCAAATCCCACGCCTCTCACTTTGTCTTGTATTCTATACGCCTTTATCATAGACGGAAGCCCCTTCGGAACGCCCGAAAGCACAGATTTGTTCCCTTCTTTTAGTTTTAATTTTTCCCAATTTTGTTTCACCGTTTCTGCATCATCTGCTTTGGCATCTCCATAAATATGCGGATGGCGGTAAATCAGCTTTTCGCAAAGAGAATTGATAACATCCACGATATCAAATTTTCCCTTCTCCGAGCCTATTTTCGCATAAAAAACCAAATGCATCAGGACATCTCCCAGCTCTTTTTTGATTTCATCCATATCCTCTTCCAGCAGGGCATCAGACAGCTCATAGCTTTCTTCCAGAGTAAAATGTCGCAGGCTCTGCATGGTCTGCTTTCTGTCCCATGGGCATTTTTCCCTCAGTTCATCCATGATATCTAGCAATCTCCCAAAAGCTTCCTGTTTTTCTGTTTTTGTATGCATTTCTATGAATTTTTCCTCAAATTTAACTTAAATTTATAGACAAAAAAACCTTTATTCCGAAAAAATAGAATAAAGGCTTATTTATACTCATCAAATATCTACTGATGACTATTCTGCTGGTTGCTCTGCTTTTACAAAGCTGTTCGGAGTGATGTATCCTGCTTTTTGAAGGATGTTATACCACTGAGCCAGTTTTTTAATATCTGAATCATAAACTCTCTCAACATCATAGTTCGGAAGCACTTCTGCCATAAAACTTCTCAACTCCTCTGGAGAAGCTTTGTGAGAAATAGTAGCTTTGTAGTCTTCTTTTTTTGCTATATTTTCAAATACATCAAAAAGAGGAACCTCATTATCAAAGGTATACATAGATATGTTATCCAAAAGACTCACTTGGCTGGTGTTAGAAATACTTATTTTTTTCTGTGTAGTCACATCCTCTATAATAAACCCATTTCTCAGTTGAGAAATCAACTTAAACAACCCTGGTTTTCCAGAAATTGAAATAATTTTTTCTAATTGCATATTCTAAATTATTATTATATTTTCTATTCTTTAATTACTTCGGAAATCGCATTTTATAGCCTACATTTACATTTCCTTCGCTGATTTTGTTAAGCTTTCCTTTGATTATTTTTTTCTTTAAAACGCTGAGTTTATCCGTAAACAAAATTCCCTCTATATGGTCGTATTCATGCTGGATAACTCTCGCTCTCATATCGGAAAAAGTTTCTGTATGTTTAACGAAATTTTCATCCAAATATTCTATCAAAATTGTTTCTTTTCGCGAAACATCCTCTCGGACATCAGGTATGCTGAGACACCCTTCATTGAATTTCCATTCCTTTCCGCTTTCCTCTAATATTCTTGCATTGATAAAAACTTTCTTAAAATCCTTCAGCTTATCTGCAATATCCAAATAATCTTCATCCTCTGCTAATGGGCGGATATCAATCACAAAAAGTCTGATATCCAAGCCTATCTGCGGCGCTGCAAGACCTATTCCATGAGCATCATACATCGTCTCAAACATGTTGTCTATCAATGTTTTCAGCTCTGGATAGTCTGGCGTAATATCTTTACATTTCTTACGAAGAACAGGATCTCCATAAGCTCTAATAGGTAAAATCATAGTTTTTGTTCTAAATATTGTTGTAAAATAAGCGTAGCGCTTACCTTATCTATCAATCCTTTTTCTTGTCTCTGTTTCTTATTTTTGCCGCTTTGGCTGATGAAATACGAAGCTATTTTAGAGGTAAATCTCTCATCAAACCGCACCACCGACACCTCTGGAAATTCACTCTTAAATTCTTCTATAAACTTCTGAATATCCTGCTCCACTTCAGACATATTTCCCTTCAAATCAGTAGGAAGCCCTATAACCACCTCATCTACAGTGTTTTTTTCAAAATATTTTTTCAGATACTCCATCAAAACAGAAGTCTCCACGGTATCCAAACCACTGGCTATTATGCGTAAATCATCTGTTGCAGCCAGACCACAACGCTTTTTACCAAAATCTACTGCTAGTATTTGTCCCATCGTGGCAAAAGTAATAAATATTTTTCAGATAATGGGAAACGAATGTAGGATTTAGGAAATCTTTGATGAAGATTTTTTCTAATTTTCCAAATCGAAATAAAGATGATAATGATTAGAACATCTGGGATTAAATTGTTTATTGCAGTTCGGGCAAGAATCTGTATTCAGATATTCTCTGATACTCAGCACATTTCTACAACAGCCACACAAAATAGCCTTCTCATCCAACTCTTCAGAAGACCAGCGTTTTGGCTCATGATCTTCACAAACATTGTGACACAGATAACATGGATAAAAAGTCTCACAACATTTGAATTTTATAGCAATTATGTCCAATTCGCTATGATAATGTTCACAGCGAGTTTCCTCATCTACAAGTAGTCCTTTTAGTTTTATCATCTGATTTTACTTCAAAGAAAAAATCCAACTCTGAGAGTTGGATTTTTTTATTATATTCCTCTTTTATATACGATTACATAGAGTTCTGGCTTACCATCTCCATCATAATCAATATTTTGAGTAGACCTAACTCTAATTTCACCATAAGTCACACTGATAAGATTCAGTTCTGATTTAGCTCCATTATTACGAGTCATTGATATTTTTTTCGCAGCAGCATCATACTGATATGTTCCTAAAAACTCTCCTTTGTCAGAACAATTTCCATCTCTATCTGTTTCATATTGATGCTCATTATAAGTATCATCATTTGCAAAATGATACCCATTATTAGTCTGACAACCTAGTAATGGACCATATTTTAATATTGTATTTTTATCTCTTCCATCATAGATTACATACCCTGCTGGTTTCCATGTTCCTACAACTTCTGATTTAAAATACTCAGCATTATATTCTGGTCCTCCATCTCTATAACATGCCGAAATAGTCAGCATACCAACAATAGATAATATTACTTTTTTCATAAAAAATGTTTTTTATTCAAGGCAAATATAATCATTTTTTTTCATTATACAAATCGTATTTGCCTTTTACATAATGATTTACATATTCCAAACATCATCAAACACCCTATAAACTTAGGTTTCGGAGCGATTTTATTATTTTATAATATTTTTCAATTATTTTTTAGCAGAAACAATTATTAACAAAAAAACATCACTTCCAAACTTAATAAAATCTACTCTTAAAATTTAAAAGAAGCATTCCTAAAAATCTTTTCCAAAAAATTTTCCTCGGTGTATTCTTTCGGATTGGCAACATTCAATTTTTTCAAACTTTCCTGCCCACTTTTGTATAGATAAAGAGCATTTTTATCCCTGAAATAATATACAT
The DNA here is from genome assembly GCA_963518955.1 of uncultured Flavobacteriaceae bacterium. GTDB lineage: Bacteria > Bacteroidota > Bacteroidia > Flavobacteriales > Weeksellaceae > JABCPE02. The sequence continues at coordinate 35,418 of CAUQKI010000005.1, forward strand.
AATTCACCTTTACGGAAGATTTTCCATTGCCATCACAAGGAGAAACCACCTCCACAGAAGAACCCACAAACTCCATCGTCGCAAAATCTCCAATGTTTTTTATTAACCTTTTCTCTATCAATATTTTATCATCAAAAGCAAAAGCCAGTTTCAAATCCTTAATCTTTGATTTATAAGAAGATATATTTTTCTTCATTTTGCTATCGCGCTCCCAGTAAAACAGATTTTTGCCATCCGCCCAAAACGCTGGCTGTCCTTTATACGAATAAAGCCCTTGATTTTTGTAAAACACAAATTTCTCAAAATCAATATTTTGAAGGCTTGGATTTAATACTAATTTCGCATCACTATTCATTCCTAATCTAAGCTCATAGTTATTCTCTCCATCGTTATAAACATCCTCAAAAACCTGTTTTAGCTTGTCTTTATGTTTAACTTCCGAAATATCCAATTCATTTCGTAAGTTTAAATAAGCCCTGTCTTTATAAAAAAACAATTTACTTTCCGGCTTAAACTCTGCTTTACTAGCCACAAAATAAACATCACCTATACCCTTAAGCGAAGCCAAGGAGTAAAACCAAATCCCTCCCTCGTTACCAAAATCAAGACAATGCCCTAGCCATATCTGTCTGACTTTCAAGTTATTAAAATTACCATCAAAATCCTGCTTTCTAAATTGTGCCGTAACATCCCTAAAAACTGGAAAATCCACCAAATAGAAAGTATCTTCATCGTAAAGAAAAAACTTAGTTTCATCCTCTTTAAAAATTTGGGTAGTTTTAGGGTTTAAATCTGGGTAATCCTGCATTTTTTTCTGATCTACACGATAAGAATACACCTTTTTATCATCTTTCATAATGTAGAAATACCCATCATTCGATCTGTATCCAGAAGCCAAAACAACAGGATTTACAGGAAATTCAGGAATGGGAACAAACTTAAACTCATTACTATAAATATTAAAATCTAAATAATGCCACACACCACTGATTAAGAACAAATTACCATCCATCACTTTGGTAACTTTCTCACTTCCAATAATTTTCGTGCTTTTATACTTTTCAAAAATAACCTCACTATCAGGAAAAACATAGTAAAAATAAGCATCCGCAACTATCGTATAATCACCATTAATACTGACAAATCGTGCATCTTTCGGCGAAACTCCTTCCAATAGTTTTTTCCCATAAGAAACAACACTTATCCCATTAGGGTCTTTTATAATATTCACCAAAAACACCTTGCCATTTTCCACTTTTACACTAATTTCTCTCCTTGTATGGTAGCGGTAGCAGTCACTTGCTTTCACCTCATAAAATACTGAAAATAAAAACAATAGAACAAATCCTATTTTTAAAAATCTAGTTTTCATACTTTCATTTATTTGAATTTTTCTTGGCTAATTTAGTGATTTTTAGGCTAAAAAACCGATTTTTTATCTGAATTTATTTCAAAGTTTAAAGCAAAAAACTCGCCTCAATAACCGAAAACATAAACTCAAAAGAGATAAATAAGATAAATTCACTATTTTTGCCGATTATTTTTAAAAAATTTTTATATAAAATATGCTTTCAGTTCAGGGATTAGGATTACATCATTCAGGGAACTATTTGTTTCAAAATGTGAATTTTACGATTAAAAGAGAAGACAAAATAGGCTTAGTCGGCAAAAACGGCGCTGGGAAATCCACGCTCTTAAAGATGCTTTCGGGCGAAATCAGTTTCTATGAAGGAAATGTGATTCCCGAGGGAAACATCACCATTGGTTTCCTTAAACAAGATTTAGATTTTGTGAAGGGAAGAACCGTTTGGGAGGAGACCATGCAGGCTTTTGAGAAGATAAACGCCATGAAAACGGAGCTGGACGAGGTTAATCATCAGCTCGCTACCCGCACAGATTACGAGAGCCAAGCCTACCATGACCTCATCGAGAGAATGACGGAACTAAACGACCTTCTGCACCACCACGATGCCTACAACCTAGAAGGAGATGTAGAAAAAGTGCTGCTTGGGCTGGGCTTCAAGGCGGAGGATTTTAATAAAATCACTGATGAATTTTCTGGCGGCTGGCGAATGAGAATAGAATTAGCCAAACTTCTCCTCCAAAAAAATGATTTGATGCTGCTGGATGAGCCTACCAACCACCTCGATATGGAATCCATCATTTGGCTGGAAAACTTTTTGAAAGACTACCCTGGCGCTATCGTCCTCGTGAGCCACGACAAGCAGTTCATGACCGCTGTCTGCAACCGAACTTTTGACATCAATAATAAAAAAATTGACGATTATAAAGCCAACTACACCAAATACCTTGAACTAAACAAAGAACGAAGAGAAAAACTAGAGCAGGCGAAGAAAAACCAAGATGCCGAAATCAAACAGATGGAGGACAATATCAATCGTTTCCGTGCTTCGGCTACAAAAGCAAGTTTTGCTCAGTCTTTGATTAAAAAATTAGAAAAAATAGAGCGAATAGAAATAGACAATGAGGATGTTTCTAAATTCAATATTCGTTTCCAGCCGAGCATCACACCTGGGAAAGTCATCTTCGAGGCTGAAAATTTAGGAAAAGCCTACGGCGACAAGCAGGTTTTTGACCATGTAAATTTCTTCATTCAAAGAGGAGAAAAAATCGCCCTTTTGGGACAAAACGGACAAGGGAAAACCACCCTCGCAAAGATACTTGCAGGCGTAACCAAAGATTATACAGGAAGCTGGACTCTTGGGCACAATGTGAATATTGGATATTTTGCCCAAAACCAAGAAGAAGTCCTTAACCCTAATAAAACCGTTCTCCAAGAAGCCGAAGATGTCGCTACAGAAGAGACCCGCCCGCGCGTAAGAGACCTTCTGGGAAGCTTCCTTTTCCAAGGGGATGCCGTAAGCAAAAAGACCAAAGTGCTTTCTGGGGGAGAAAGAAACCGACTCGCACTGTGCAAACTGCTTCTTCGCCCTTTTAATACGCTCATCATGGACGAGCCGACCAACCACTTGGATATCCAGTCCAAGGAAATTATCAAATTGGCGCTTCAGAACTTTGAGGGGACACTCATCGTGATTTCTCACGACCGAGAATTCCTGCAAGGGCTGTGTGACAAGATTTTTGAATTCCGAGATGGGCAGATGAAAGAATTTTTGGGTAATATTGATGAATATCTAGATTACCGCCAAAAAGAAAGCATCCGCGAAGTTTCCATAGAAAAAGCGAAACTAAGCGAAAAACCTGAAGTAAAAGAGAAAGCCGAGCCTGTAAAAGCTGAACCTGCAAAAAATACTTTCATCAGCAAAGAGCAGAAAAATCTGCAAAATAAACTCAAAAAAATAGAAGAGAAAATTGCCGATTATGAAGCGGAAATCGCTGGGTTAGAAGAGATTTTCAGTAAAACTAATCCTACCGATGAAGAGCTGAAAAAGTATAACCAACTGAAAGAAGAACTGGCGGAAATCATGAAAGAATGGGAAGAAATCATGGGAAATCTGGAATAATTTTCTAAAAAACTTTTGATGAAAAAGGCGTTTGTTTTCATTTTAAAAACCATCGGGGTTCTGCTGGGAATAGTGGGATTGTATATTGTTTTAGGGCTTTTGCTTCCACTGATAAAAGTTCCTACCGAAGAAACCTCCGACCCGAAAACCATTCCTATGTATATCTATACCAATGGGATGCATACGGATTTGGTGGTTCCCATCAAAACGGAAGTTATGGACTGGAGCCAGCAGATTCCTTTTGAAAATACACTTTCCAAAAGAACGGATTTCACCTATGTGGGCATCGGCTGGGGAGATAAGGGATTTTATCTGGACACGCCCACTTGGGCTGATTTAAAGATTTCCACAGCGATAAAAGCCGCTTTCTGGATGAGCGAATCTGCCATGCACTGCACTTTCTACGATAAAATGCAGGAAAATGATGACTGCAAGAAAATAATGCTGACCAAAAAGCAATACAGCGATTTGGTAAAATTCATCAAAAACCAGTTCAAACAAGATGAAAACGGAAATTTTATCTTAATAAAAACAGATGCTGTTTATGGAAAAAACGATGCCTTCTACGATGCCAAAGAAAGCTATAATTTCATGAAAACCTGTAACACTTGGGCGAATAACGGACTAAAAGCAGCAGGACAAAAAGCAGCACTCTGGACACCCTCTGATTTTGGTATTTTTTATCATTATAAATAAAAATATAATTCTATTTTTTATCTAATCGTAAAAGATTATATTTGCCACCAATAAATATACTATAAATTATATGGAACCTACAAATTATCAAAATCCTACAGAATTTAACACGCCACCTAAAAACTGGTTGGTAGAATCTATTTTAGTTACTTTATTTTGTTGTTTACCACTTGGAATTGCTGGAATTATCAATGCTTCTAAAGTAGAAGGATTGTTCCTAGCAGGAGACATTGCAGGAGCTAACAAGGCTGCAGCTGATGCTAAAAAATGGACAATGTATGGTCTATTCGCTGGATTAGCTGTTATTGTATTATATTTCCTATTTATATTACTTGCTGTTATAAGTGGAATGGCATCTTAAAACTATTACTAAATGGATTGTAGGTCTTTTGTTTATTTTTATACTTATTTTAGTATACAAGACCTACAACCCATTAGATAGTGCATTTTTCCCAAAATGCCCATTCAAAGTGGCTACTGGGTATGATTGTGTAGGGTGTGGCTCACAGAGAGCTGTCCATCATTTATTAAACCTAAATATTGGCGAGGCTTTCAGAGAAAACATGCTTCTTGTGATATCTATTCCCTACATCATCGCTGGATTTTTATTTAATATCTATAAAGACAAACAAAATCCTATTTTCCTAAAATGGCGAAGAAGACTCTTTGGTCTTCATGCCACTTACATTGTTTTATTTATTGTTATTTCTTTTTGGATTCTTAGAAATATTCTCTAAATTTTATCTTTTTAGAATATATTCTCTCAGTTTTTCTTTGGTCGAACTATAAGTCATAGCATCCACCACTTTATAATAATTTTCTCGGTCTACGCAGTTGTCATACGCTGTTTTTGCCAACTCTAAACGATTATCATCAAAGGAAAGCGCTTTCACCATTTGGACTATCTGCTGAGTAGTAAAATTCATCCCTTTTTGTGCAACATAGAAAGTTTCCATTTTATCTTTATCAAAAGGTTTTCCTGCATAACTTCTATAAAACTGCCCAAACTCTTCATTGCTCATCATTGGTTTATATCCACCGATATTTGGAAAAACTTGGATTCCATTATCATCAATATTTTCTTCACCAAAAAGATAAAGGTCATAGCCGTCAAAATCCAGCAAAAGCCTTGTATTCTCCCTCAATTCCACCTGCGTTCTATACACCAAAATATTTCCATTTTCATAGATTGACAGCATTTGTATTCCTCTATTTAAATCAAAGAAACGATACCTTCCTGTAGAATTTTCCATCATCTGCCCTCCTACTTCTACCCGAAAGCGCCCTTGAGCAAAAACTCTGAGCCACAGCTGTGCCTGTCTGCCATCTTCATACATACCTCTTTCACGGAAGACATCTCTATTAATAGTATTTCTCTTACGCACAGTTATTTCATTCCTAAATTTATTTATTCTAATATCTTGTGCATAAACAACCGAACATAAACCTAAAAAAGTTAATAATAAATATTTTTTCATTTCATCAAATTTGTTTTCAAAAATGAAAATTTAATGCCAAAAATTTCTAGTGCTTTCATTTCATTATGTGATTTTTATCATTAAAAATAAAAAATGTATCTTTGCCGAAATTTAAAAAAACTTAATGAATTTATTTAGCGAGTCCAATTTAAGTCCTGACATCATCAAGGCAGTTGGCGAATTGGGCTATGAAAGCCCTACGGAGATCCAAAAACAGACCATTCCTTTCATTTTATCGGACATCAGAGACCTTATTGCTCTGGCACAGACGGGAACGGGGAAAACAGCGGCGTTTTCTTTACCTATTTTGGATATGATAGATGATACCAGCCGTAAAATACAGCTTTTGGTATTGGCCCCAACGAGGGAATTGGCGTTACAAATTGCCAAAGACATTAAAAACTACACCAAATATTTGCCGAATGTGAAAACTACAGCAGTATATGGTGGAAGCAGCATCACAGACCAAATCCGAAATTTGAGAGAAAAACCTCAAATCATCGTAGGAACGCCTGGGAGAGTTATTGATTTAATCAACAGAAAAGCTTTAGACTTCTCTCAAATCCATTGGCTGGTGCTGGATGAAGCCGATGAAATGCTGTCTATGGGCTTCAAGGATGACTTAGAAACTATCCTTTCTGAAACTCCTGAAACCAAACAAACGCTACTATTTTCTGCTACGATGAATAAGGAAGTGGAGAGAATTTCTAAAAATTATCTCACCAATCCTCATCGTATTTCAGTGGGCTCTATCAATGCGGTTAAGAAAAACATAAAACATGAATATTATGTGGTAAACTACCGTCAGAAAAAAGAAGCCCTAAAAAGGCTGATAGATGCGAATCCAAATCAGTATTCTATCATTTTCTGCCGAACTAAAATGGAAACTCAGGATGTGGCTGATTTCTTAATGCAAAACGGCTACGCTGCTGATGCTCTTCATGGCGACCTCTCACAAGCGCAGAGAGACACGGTAATGAAGAAATTCAGACTGAAAAACATTGATATTCTGGTCGCTACGGATGTTGCTGCCAGAGGGCTTGATGTGAACAGCCTTACCCATGTAATCCACTATTCGCTACCCGATGACCCAGAAGTTTTCGTACATAGAAGCGGAAGAACAGGGCGTGCTGGGAAAGATGGTATCTCTATGGCCTTGATAAAACCAGAGGAAACCAGAAAACTAAACCAAATCAAAGGTCAAACGAAAATAGAAATTGTAGAAAAACAAATTCCAAAAGGAGAAGACATCATAAAAGCTCAAGTAGCTGGAGTTTTCGAGCAACTTTTCACGGAGCATGAAGATTTCTTTGACTTTGATGACAGCCTTATCCCAGACCTTTCCAATTTCTCCAAAGAAGAATTGGTACACCAATTACTTCAATTCCAGCTGAAAGATTTGGCGCTTTATTATCAAAATAATAATGATTTGGCAGCTCAAAAACTAAAAGCTGAATCTGAAACTAGAGAGAGCAAAAGAGACCGAAGAGGAAGAGACCGAGATAGAGACAAAGGAGGCAGAAAATCAAGAAAAAATAATGAAAACATGGTGAGATTTTTCTTTAATTTAGGAAAAAGAGATAAATTAAAGAAAACTGATGTTCTGGACATCATCAACCAAGCTACCAAAAAATCTAAAAAACGAGCTGATATCGGAGATATAGAAGTTTTAGAGAAGTTCTCTTTCTTTGAAGTGGAAAAATCTTTTGAAAAAGATATCCTCAATAACATTGCCGCGATGAAATTCAAAGGAAAAGAAATGCGCGCAGAAGTAGCAAACTAAATAATTCCCTATAAATGTATTTTAGATTAGTGCATTTATAGGTTTTTTATTTTGTAAAAATAAAATTAAGTTTATATTTGTAACCGAAAAATTTATACATTAGAACTCATGGGAATTGGTAATATTTTTAAGGCATTTCAACCAAAGGATACTGTTTTTTTCACTTTATTTGAAAAAGTGGCGGCTAATCTAGTGGAAATGTCTGAGTATTTTCATAATGGAATTCAGAATTTTGATGCTAATGATGAATCTTTCTTAAAGAAAATTCATGATTTTGAACATCAGAACGATGACCTTACGCACCAAATCTACATGGAACTGGGTAAGAATTTCATCACACCTTTTGATAGAGAAGATATACAGTCTTTGGCGACATCTCTGGATGATGTAGCAGACTATATTTATGCTTCTACCAGATATATTTTTCTATTCAAAAGCCCTGAAACAAAGGCTTACCAAGAGTTTTCTCTCCTTATCCAAAAGGCATGTATAGAGATACAAAATGCTATCATCAACCTTAAAGATTTTAAAGATTTAGATGCTGTGAAAGAATCATGCATTAAAATCAATAGTATAGAAAACATTGCTGATGATGTGCAGAGTTCGGCTCTAATTAAGCTATTTGAGACCAATGATCCTATTACCATCATCAAAGTACAGCAGGTGCTAAACTACCTAGAAGAGGTAACTGACAAGGCGGAAGAAGTAGCTGGTGTAATGAGCATCATCATCATCAAATACGCTTAATTTCTAACTCTAACTAAAAAATAAAGTATGGAACTTCCTATACTTCTCATAGCAATCATTGGACTAGCCCTTGTTTTTGATTATATCAATGGGTTTCACGATGCGGCTAACTCCATTGCTACTATTGTTTCTACAAAGGTTCTCACGCCTTTTCAAGCGGTTTTGTGGGCGGCTTTTTGGAATTTCGCAGCTTTCTTCATTGCTGCTTATATCACGCAGTCTTTTAACATTGGGAACACCATTGCTAAAACTGTGAGCGAGGATTTTATCAACCTTGAAGTTATTGTCTCTGGACTTATTGCTGCTATTGCGTGGAATTTACTAACTTGGTGGCTTGGTATTCCATCCTCTTCGTCACACACCCTTATTGGCGGATTTCTTGGAGCGGCACTGATGCATGCTCTTCATGGAAATTATATTGAATTTAGAGATTTAAATGACAACGCTTCATCTTTTGAACTTATCAAACTATCCTTTGAAAAGTTACTCACACAAGATGTAGTAAAATACGACAAAGTCATCCCAATATTCTTATTTATTTTCCTAGCGCCTTTCATAGGGATGTTTGTTTCTGTGATTATCACGCTTATCATTGTAAATATTTGCAAAAAATCAAATCCTCACAAAGCTGAAACAGCGTTCAAAAGATTACAGTTGGTTTCTTCTGCTCTATTCAGTCTAGGACACGGTCTGAATGATGCTCAGAAAATCATGGGAATCATCGGTGCAGCGGTTATTTATCATTATGTAAATATAGGCGACCTGAACTATATCAATGCTCCTGATAAGTTTAAATACTTCACAGAACATTATATGTGGGTGCCATTGGCAGCGCATGTGGCTATCGGTTTAGGAACAATGAGTGGAGGATGGAAAATTGTAAAAACGATGGGAACTAAAATCACGAAAGTAACCTCATTAGAAGGGGTAAGTGCCGAATCTGCTGGTGCTGTTACTCTTTTTATAACTGACCATCTAGGAGTTCCTGTTTCTACTACCCACACTATCACAGGTTCTATCATAGGTGTTGGTCTTACTAAAAGGGTTTCTGCGGTAAGATGGGGAGTGACTGTAAGCCTTCTATGGGCTTGGGTTCTGACAATTCCTATCAGTGCGATAGTAGCTGGAATCACCTACATTATCGTAAATATGTTCTAAAATTTCCCAAAAAGGTAAAAAGGATTAAACCTATATTTATCAGAAAAATTGGCGGTATTTTTGGCTTATTTTAATTTTAAAAATTTAAATTTGCTGAAAACAATTTTATCATGCATTTTGCTGAAAAATACATCAATTTAATTTCTGAAAGTATAGAAAAACACAAATTCGAAGAGGCTCCCTTTGAGCTGTATCAGCCCATCAACTACATCATAGCAAATGGAGGAAAACGCCTCCGCCCTATGCTTACCCTGATGGCAACGGATGCATTCGGGGGAGATATAAATACTGCTATAAAACCAGCTTTAGCAATAGAGTTTTTTCATAATTTCACTCTAATTCATGATGATATAATGGATGATGCACCTCTGAGAAGAGGAAAACCTACCATTCATGCTTTAGAAGGTATCAACACGGGTATACTCTCTGGCGATGCCCTGCTTATCAAATCTTATCAGTTTTTCGAGGATTTAGAACCTGTTTTGTTCAAAAAATGCATTCATTTATTTTCCGATACAGGAGCGAAAATATGTGAGGGACAGCAAATGGACATGAATTTTGAAAAAAGAGATGATGTAATTTTTGATGAATATATCCAAATGATTACTTACAAAACTGGCGTTCTGAGTGCTGCTGCACTAAAAATAGGTGCTTTCATCGCTGAATGTCCAGAGCAGGATGCGGAGGCTCTCTATCAGTTTGGGATTCACCTTGGAATCGCATTTCAGATGATGGATGATTATCTGGATGTATTTGGAAATCAGGGAGATTTTGGAAAAAAACAGGCAGGTGATATTTGTGAAAATAAAAAGACTATTTTATACCTCACTGCGCTAGAAAAAGCGGATGAAAAACAAAAAAAGGAACTCCAAAACTGGTATTCCCAAAAAGATGAAAGCCAAGAGAAAATAGATGCTGTTTCTAAAATTTTCCTAGATATAAAGGCGGATGAAATCACATTAAAACTCGTGCAGGAACATCATGATAAAGCTCAAAAATACCTAAGCCAGACTAGTCTAAATGCAGAGAAAAAGGCATCTTTCTTGGCTCTGGCGGATTATTTACTAAAAAGAAATATTTAAATCTTGTTTATGAAATTTCGTACCGAGGTAGAAATTCCGATTTCTGAAAAAAAAATTCAAATTTCGGATTCTTTGTTTTCGATAGGGTCTTGTTTTGCAACGGAAATTTCTGTAAAACTAGCTGACAGCCAGTTTCAAACGCTGAACAATCCTTTTGGGACTCTCTTCAATCCTTGGGCTGTGAAAAACAGCATTCAAGAAATTTTTGAAAACAAAATTTACACAGAAGAAGATTTAGATTTTCATCAAGGCGAATACTTGAGTTTTAATCATCACACCTCATTTAATTCTGAAAATCAGGAAGATACTCTCAGAAAAATAAATAAAAAAATAAACCTAGCGCACGAATTTCTAAAACGAAGCAATTGGGTGATTATCACCTATGGAACGGCTTTCGTTTATGAACATTTGTCCAAAAATATCTTTGTAGCAAATTGCCACAAAATCCCACAGACACACTTTAATAAACGCCTTCTGACGCACGAAGAATTGGTAAATTCAATAACTGAAACCTGCCACATTCTAAATAAAATCTGCCCAAAAGAGGCGCAGATTCTTTTTACGCTAAGCCCTGTCCGCCATACCAAAGATGGTTTTAGCGAAAATAATCTAAGTAAGGCCAAGCTGCTCTGTGCAATTCATGAGGTTGTAGAACAGCACGAAAACTACCATTATATCCCTGTATATGAAATAGTTATGGATGACCTGCGCGATTACAGATTCTACAAGGAAGACCTCATCCATCCGAGCGAACAGGCCGTTCAGTATATTTGGGAAAAATTTAAAAAGGCTTATTTTTCTGATGAAGCCGATAGATTTTCCAATGAAAACCTTAAAATAAAACAGGCTTTGGAGCATCGCCCAAAAGATAAAAACAGCCCTAAACACCAAGCTTTCTTAAAACAAATACAAGAAAAAATCATCCAGCAGCAGGGAAAAGTTGAGCATAAGATTTTTACGGATAATTTGGATAATTTTCTTTAAATTTGCCCTGCGAAATGCAATCATATTTTTTCATTTTAAAAATCATGAAATTTTGTGATTATTGCACTTCAAAAATAGATATATGAACAGCAAAAATACCTCTTTACTAAAATATTTTTCTTATTTCAAGAACATTGCAGGATGGCACATGTATGGCTATATTTTGGTGAACTTATTGGTGGGTTTATTGGATGGTTTGGGACTTGCTATGTTCATCCCATTACTGGGCATTGCATCTGGAATAAATACTAATACAGGAGATGAAAACTCGGATGTTATAAATTTCATTGTCAATTTATTTGATTTCGTTGGCGTAAATGTAAATCTTGTAAATGCCTTGTTATTTATGGTCATCGTTTTCTCGATAAAGGGAGTTTTCTACTATCTGAGAAGCGTTTATTTTATAAAAATAAGAGTAAAATCTGTAAGTTTACTGAGGCTCAACTTGATAGAAAACCTTAATGAACTTTCTTATTCCGGATTTACAAAATTAGAAGCTGGGCGCATCCAAAACACAATGGTAGGCGAATTGGGAAAAGTAATCGGAGCATTGATGAGTTTCTTCGTTTATTTACAGCACATTATTATGCTTGCCACTTATATTTTCCTTGCTTTTATTGCTAATTGGCAGTTTGCTATTTTGGTGGCAATTGGAGGATCGTTGTCTAATTTGTTTTATAAATACATCAACAGCTACACCAAGGAAAAAGCCACACTGCTTTCTAGTAAAGGAAATAGTTTCAATGCAGTTTTGATACAGATTCTTCATAATTTTAAATATTTAAAGGCGACAAACCACTATCGGTTATTCTCAAAAAAACTAGTGGATAACATAGGCGAACAAGAAAAAATCAATCTAGGTGTAGGCAAAATTTCATCCATTGGGGAAAGCCTTAGAGAGCCTTTTACGATTGTCATCATCACAGGGGTGATTATCGTCCAGACCTCTTATTTAGGGGAATCTTTTTCTTCCATTCTTTTGAGTTTACTACTGTTTTACAGAGCATTAGGACATTTGGTGAGTATGCAGAATTCTTGGAATACATTTTTATCCAACTCTTCTGGAATTGACTCTTTTGAGACTTTATTATCTGATTTTAAACATTATAAAGAACCTCTTCACTATCAAGAAAAGATTGAACACATTGATGACATCAATATTAAAAATATTTCATTGTCATTTAGAGGGAAAAAAGCCATTGATAACATAAGTTTTTCTATAAAGAAAAATTCTTCTGTGGCCTTCGTCGGAGAAAGTGGAGCTGGAAAAACAACTCTCGCTAACATCATATCTGGACTACAAACACCCGATGATGGGGAAATTATCATTGAAGAAAAATCTCTGTATAAAACTAATCTTAATTCTTTCCGAAATCATCTCGGTTACATTACACAAGAGGCTGTGATATTCAATGATTCCATCTTTAATAATGTCACTTTTTGGCAAGAAAAAACCGAAGAAAATATAGAAAAATTCAGACAAACTATTGAAAAAGTTTCTTTATCTGAATTTGTTAATGAACTTCCAGAAAAAGAAAACACTCAACTTGGGAATAACGGCATCCTAATTTCTGGTGGTCAGAAACAAAGAATTTCTATCGCGAGGGAACTTTATAAAGATGTGGAACTGCTCATACTAGATGAGGCAACTTCTGCACTGGATACAGAGACCGAAAGACACATCAAAAACAACATAGACCTGCTACAAGGACAGACTACCCTTATCATCATTGCTCACAGGCTTTCTACGATAAAAAATGTGGATATGATTTATCTTTTGGATAAAGGTAAAATCATAGCCTCTGGTGATTTTGACAGCTTGGTAAAAAGCTCAGAAAAATTCAAAAAAATGGTGGAATTACAGGAATTGTAATACACCTCTACCCTGCTTCTACAACCAGTTTAATCTATATTTTTTGATTAATTCTTGTTTATCTAATTGATTAGCTTCTATAATATCATCAAAAAATGGTGATTTGTATGCATATTGGAAGAAAAGCCCGCTGTCTACACCATCCCGCTGCCATGGCTTCACCTTCCCTACATAATGGTAAATATAGAACCAATGATTGGCCTTAATTCCCACTTTTTTCTTTAAACTTTCTAAAAGTAACCGATTAGGTGTAATTCTTATCGTGGCTGTATTGTTATAAAATTTTGATATCAGTTTTACTCCGCCATTTCGTGAAAATACAGAGTTTAAGATGTCTTGGTCTTGCAGTTTTGGTTCTGGAATTTCTTTCAGTGCATCAAAAAGTTTTTGTTGAATGTCCATTTCCCGCATTTTCTTTAAATTGTAAAGCACCACTCCTGCATTGAAATACTCCTCTGGATTTGGCATTTTTAGAACCTCCGTGAAATAGCTTATAGGATAATCTGGATCATCTCCCTGAAGAACTTTATTTTTAATGAATGGACTACTGCTGCAAATCGCTAATTTATCCTCAAAATCCATATCTATGTATGCAGAAATATCAGCATTTACTATCAAATCACTATCCAAATAGAGAATTCTGTCATAATTCATGAAAATCTCTGATAAATAAAAACGATAATAGGTGCTCACAGACATGTAAGAATTGAGATAAAAACTACTTTTATCTATATTCCCAAGCTCATGAAATGTTATGCTAAAATTTTTATGAGGTCTAAGCTGAGATATCGCTTTTTGTTTATTTTCTTCGCTTATAAACTCTGTAAGAATATGTATTTCATAATGGACATTTCTATTTTGATTACTTAATATAGAAGTAATTACTACATCTGTGTATTTAAAATACTTATCATCACAAGTAAAAACAATGGGAAAAACACGCATATTATTATGTCTTTTGTGCAAATATAATAATTAAAAGCCTATGCGCCTAAATATGGGCTTTGTCAATATTAAATGAATTGTTAAATTTGCATAGCGAAAATTAACACAATGACCACTTCTCAACTTACATTTACGAGATTTATTGCGGCTTTTTTGTTGTTTGTTTATCACTTTGGAGAAATAAAAAATGGTGAACATCTTAACCTAGGCGTTAGTTATTTTTATGTATTGTCTGGCTTTGTGATGATTTTGGCTTATGGAAAAAAGGAACATATTTCTCCGAAAGAATATTATATAAATAGGCTTGCAAGAATATATCCACTGCACATAATGACATTACTTCTTGCTATAGCTGCTAATATTTTCAAATATATAAACTATTTGGAATATGTAAAATTTGATATTCCTTCAATGCTTATAAATGCCTTTTTAATTCATGCATGGATACCACAAGTAAGCCTTTCCTATAATGTCCCATCATGGTCTATATCTGTAGAAATGTTTTTTTATCTGTTATTTCCTTTTATTTTCAATTATATTATCAAAAAATGGAAGTTTAAATATATCGCGATATTCACATTATCTTTTTGGCTAATATGTCAGATAGGCATGAATATCTTCTATTTTTCGGAATATTATGGAGGACACAACTCTCTGGATAGATATTTTTTGAAATACAATCCTTTTCTACATCTCAACTCTTTTCTTGTAGGGATACTTTTTGGATTGATATTTCAAAATATGCATTTATTCAATTTTAAGGCTGGAAACTATGATATACCAATAATCATAGTGACTTTGACAACTATACTTCTTATCTATCTTACTAGAAATCTATTTATTCATAATGGTTTTCATTCAATAACATTTGGAGGATTGATATTATTAATTACTTTAAATACTGGCAGGATAACGAAGATTTTCAACAATAAACACCTCATCTATTTAGGAGAAATCAGTTTTGCTCTTTATCTTCTACAAATACCTATTGGATTAATATTAACTAAAATTCTTAGTGCAGCAGGTATAAAAAGTCATACAGTATTCTTTTGTTTATCATTTGTAGTGGTCATGATAGCTTCTCATTTTTCCTATAAGTATATAGAAATACCTGCAAGAAATAAAATCAAAAAATTATTTGGTAATGCTTAACAGATTGACAAATAGAATACAAGAGGCAGTTTCTGTTCTTTTGGGAAAGAAAAAAACTATTCCCAATGAAATAAAGCCTTCATTCCCAGAACAAAATTATAAAAACCTAAAACCTTTCATCATAGAAGATGAAAAACTCAAAGATTATCTCAAAAATATCTCTATAGAGTTTTGTTTCTGTGAATTTGGAGAAAACCGTACAAACGCAGGAGGGAATGAACTGAGCAATCAAGACAGGCTGGAGCCGTCATTATCTTCACTAAAAAAATATTTTCCAAACGCTACATATACTGTATATTCGGATTTTGATCTAAATGTAGAAGGCGTAAACTTAAAAAAAGTGGCTCACCCAGAAGGTTTAGACAAAAACCATCCCAGATACATGTATAGAGTAACGGGCTACTATAAATACAAATCCTTACTAGAATCCACAGCGGATTTCAAATGCCTAATAGATTCTGATATGTTCATTTTTTCAGAAGAAATATATAGACTGATATATCTTACAGAATTATTTGGCTCTTGTGCAGCTCCTACTCCTAGAAATCTTGTCAAAAAAGATATGGAAATGTCTCTTGACACCAAGCCTATCACAGACATGAGCAATGGCTGTGGGCATTCTTATAATCAAAGCCCAATGACCCTTTGGAAAGGACATGAATTAGCAGAAAAATATTATCAAAACTGCTGTGATATTTTGCTAAAAGATCCTTCTCGTAACTCTCGTATCATGTGGCTTGCCGCTCATGACACGAAATATGCTCCCTACCACCTCCCTACTGAGTGGTGTGTTTGTGGAAACCAAGAAGGCATCGGTGATGAAATAATTTTGCATATCGGGCATAAAAGTGTAGCCGAATATTATAACATAAAAATCTAAAATATGCTCTTTAACTCTATTAGTTTTGCGGTATTTTTACCTATAGTTTTTTCCCTTTATTGGATATTAAACAAACGACTTAAGTGGCAGAACATTTTACTTCTGGTATCCAGCTATTACTTCTATTCCTGCTGGGATTGGAGATTTTCGTTTTTATTGTTATTTTCTACATTTTTAGATTATTTTTCAGGACTGCAGATTGCAAAAGCCGAAGATAAAAATACCCGAAGATTTTGGTTTTGGCTTAGTATTTTGATAAATCTTTCTTTCTTAGGATTTTTCAAATATTATAATTTCTTTGTAGGTTCATTTGCAGAACTTATGGGCAGTTTAGGGATTAAAGTAAATCCTTGGACTTTGGAAATACTACTTCCTGTGGGAATTTCGTTTTACACATTCCATGGATTATCGTATGTAGTAGATATTTACAACAGAAAAATAGAGCCTGAAAAAGACCCTGTTATCTACGCCTTGTTTGTAAGTTTTTTCCCTCTTTTAGTGGCTGGTCCTATAGAAAGAGCTACGCATTTACTTCCTCAATTAAAGGTAAATAGAGAGTTCAACTATCACAAAGCCGTGGATGGGATGCGACAAATCCTTTGGGGATTATTTAAAAAGGTGGTCATCGCGGACAACTGCGCCCATTATGCTAACATAATTTTTAATGATTATGCAAACGCCGAATACACGGGAACCACACTAGCTTTTGGAGCGTTTTTATTTGCTATTCAGATTTATTGTGATTTTTCTGGTTATAGTGACATTGCTTTAGGGTCGGCAAGGCTGTTCGGTATAGAATTATTAAGAAATTTCAATTATCCATATTTCTCAAGGGATATTGCAGAATTTTGGAGAAGGTGGCACATTTCTCTTTCCACTTGGTTCAAAGATTATCTCTACATCCCTCTAGGTGGGAGCAGAGGAGGTGACTGGATGCGTATTCGTAATACCTTTATTATTTTCTTGGTGAGTGGTTTTTGGCATGGTGCAAATTGGACTTTCATCTTCTGGGGATTCCTAAATGCTTTATTCATAATGCCTTCTATCGTTATGAAAACCAATAGGAACAATCTTGACATCGTAGCACAAGGCAAAATATTTCCTTCTCTAAAAGAATTTTTCCAAGTGCTTCTGACATTTGGTTTGGCTACTTTTTGCTGGATTTTCTTCCGTGCCGAAAGTATTTCTGATGCATTTTCTTTCATCAAGAAAATGTTCACGACCATGCATATAGGCATCGGATATCCTTTGAAACTAATAGGAGGAGATTTGAGCCTACTTTTCTTTATCGTTATTATGTTCGTTTTCGAATGGCTGATGAGAGACCGACTTTTCCCTCTAAGATTTGAGGATAAGGTAAAAAGACCATTCCGCTGGATGATTTATATTTTCCTAACTTTACTGATCATTTGGTTCCATGGAAAGGAAGCTGAATTTATATATTTCCAATTTTAAAAGATGAAAAAATTCGTTCATAATCTATTTTTGTTTGCAGGAGCTATTGCCATTATTTTGGTTTTATCTATAGTTTTTTACTGTTTTATGTTCAAAACGCCACAGACCAATAGAATTCCTTTTTTAGGTGATTCAACTGGAAAGGCATCAATAAATACCAAAATAGCCACCCAATACGAAAACTATTCGCAAGGAGGTGAGGCTTATCTTTTTACCTATTACAAGTTAAAACAACTTATAAAAACACAAAAAGTAGATACTGCTCTTATCAACTTCTCACCTTCTAATCTTATCAATAATAAATTTGAATTTGCTAGTTCAGAAGGGAGAGAGAGGTATCTTCCTTTAGTAGATGCTGAAGGACAGAAAGACTTATTTTTTGCTAATCCCAGCATTTACATAAAATCTTGGATAGGATTAGGAAAAGAGGGGTTTCATTTATTAAAAAACGATACTATAAGCTTTGGAGGATACACTGCGAATATAAAAAAATATGATGAAAATTATTACAAACCTAAAGAAGAAACCCATATTCCCATTTATCAAACTAAATATCTGGATAAAATAGTCAAACTATGTCAGGAGCAAAACATTCACCTGGTTTTTGTGAATCTACCCAAATACATACATGACAAAAATTATCCAAAATACAATAGGAAAGAGTTTCTAGAATTTTATTACAAAAACTACTCAAATATAGATTTCATAGATATTTCTGATTTTAATTTTAGCCAAAAATGGGGAGGTAAAGAGCAAGACTATTTTGCTGATATAGCACACACCTCAGACAAAGGAGGACAGGCTTTTTCTGAATTTCTAAGTAAAACAAGTCTTTCAGAATTATTAAAATCTAATTACAATAAAAAAATAAACACCAAAAAATGATTGTAGGAAATGGACTTATCGCTTCTCTATTCTACGATGTAGACCGAGAAGATGTTGTTTTTTTCGCATCTGGAGTTTCTAACTCCTTGGAGACAGAACTATCTGAATTTCAAAGAGAAGAAGACCTAATCAGGGAAACTTTCACACAAAATCCTGACAAACTTTTTGTCTATTTTTCCACCTGCAGCATCTATGATTCCTCAAAGGCTGACAGCCAGTATGTTCTACACAAACTAAAAATGGAACAAATCATCGCTGAAAACTGCCCAAAATATTTAATATTAAGGCTAAGCAACGCTGTTGGAAAAGGAGGAAATCCCAATCTGCTGATGAACTACTTGGTTCGTTCTGTCAGAAACCACACAAAAATAAATGTCCACACAAAGGCAACTCGGAATATCATTGATACTGAGGATATTAAAAATTTAGTTCTCCAAGTTATCAATTATCAGAATTTTAATAAAGTGGTCAATATCGCCTATCCCTTCAATTATTCTATCATTGAAATTCTCGAAATCATTGAAAAAGAACTAGATATAGAACCTCAACTCATTCTCATAAAGGCAGGTTCTGGCTACGAAATAAACATTCCTGATGTAGAAAATTATTTCAAAGAACGAAACTTAACCAATAAAGAATTGTATCTTTGTAACATTCTAAGAAAATATTACATATAATAAAAAACTTAAAAGATGAATTTCAAAGAAAAACTAGAAAATAAAAAAATATTAGTCACTGGCGGCGCTGGTTTCATTGGTTCTAATTTAGTGGAAAAACTACTAGGATTAGGAGCTGTGGTTACAGTTTTGGATAACTTTGCTACGGGACACAGACATAACATTGAGCCTTTTTTCAAAAATGAAAAATTCACTTTGATTGAAGGTGATATCCGCGATTTAGAAACTTGTAAAAAAGCCTGTGACGGACAAGATTTCGTTCTACACGAGGCTGCTCTTGGCTCTGTTCCTCGCTCCATCAACGACCCTATCACGAGTAATGATGTGAATGTGGGCGGTTTCCTAAATATGCTCGTAGCGGCGAGAGATGCAGGAGTAAAAAGACTTGTTTATGCTGCCAGCTCCTCTACTTACGGCGACTCTACATCTTTGCCAAAAGTAGAAGACATCATAGGTAAACCTCTTTCGCCATATGCTATCACAAAATATGTGAACGAGCTTTACGCCGATGTTTTCAAAAGAGTTTATAATTTTGATACAATAGGGCTAAGATATTTCAATGTTTTTGGAAGAAGACAAGACCCAAATGGTGCTTATGCTGCAGTAATTCCGAAATTCGTAATCCAGCTAATCAACCACCAATCTCCGACTATAAATGGTGATGGTACTTATTCAAGGGATTTTACTTACATTGATAATGTGGTTCAGATGAATTTATTAGCCTTAATCACTGATAAAGAAGAGGCTCTAAATCAAATATATAACACAGCCGTGGGCGATAGAACAACCATCAAAGAAATGGCTGAACTGCTGAAAGAATACCTTTCTGCCTATGACAATGAAATCGCAAAAGTGGAAATTCTCCATGGACCAAACAGACAGGGAGATGTTCCTCACTCATTGGCGAGTATAGAAAAAGCTCAAAAAAATCTAGGTTACCAGCCGAGCCACATCTTCGCACAAGGTCTGAAAGAGGCTGTAGATTGGTATTGGGAAAATTTAAAGTAATTAAAAAATGAAAACAGGTAAATTTGTAATTTCTTTGGATTTCGAGCTCATGTGGGGGGTTCGGGACAAAAGAACCATTAATGACTATGGGCAGAACATACTGAATGTCCATCAAGTAGTTCCTCAAACACTGGAATTATTCAGAAAATATGCTGTTTGCGGCACTTTTTCTACTGTTGGTTTTCTTTTTTTCAAGACCAAAGAAGAATTATTGGCAAATTTACCTTCCATCAAACCTCAATACGAAGACAAATCGCTTTCGCCCTACGAAAACTCTTATTTCGAGAGTCTGGGCAGTGATTTTAACCAAGATAAATATCATTTTGCTCCACTGCTCATCGATGAAATCAAAAAATATCCTGAGCAGGAAATCGGCACCCATACTTTTTCCCATTACTATTGTTTAGAAAAAGGACAAACGCTGGAATCTTTTAGAGAAGATACTAGAATGGCGGTGCAGACAGCAAAAGAACAAGGAATAGAGATAACATCGCTGATTTTCCCACGAAACCAGTTCAATGACAAATACTTACAAGTATGCTCCGAGCTGGGAATCACTTGTTATAGAGGGAATGAGCACTCTTGGCTGTATAAAGCCAAAAGTGGTGAAAACGAAAGTCTATTTCGGCGAGCTTTCAGGCTGATGGATTCTTACATTAATATTTCTGGACACAACTGTTATTCAGATGATTACATAAAAAAAGGAACTCCTATAAATATTCCATCAAGCCGTTTCTTGAGACCATTTTCGCCGAAACTGAGTTTCTTGGAAAATTTAAGGCTAAAAAGAATAAAGGAAAGCATGACCTTTGCTGCTAAAAACAATCTAACCTACCATTTATGGTGGCATCCTCATAATTTTGGGGCAAATATGGAGGAAAATTTCAATTTTTTAGAGAAAATCCTGCAGCATTATAAGTTTTTAAATGAAAAGTATAATTTCCAAAGCTACACGATGAGTAGTTTGGCAGCAAAGATGAAAAATGAAGGGTAAAAAAATCGTTATTTTAGCGGGAAAGGGTAATTCCTCAAAAATCGTTTTCAATGCATTGGATAGTCAATTCGGCATTGAAAAAATCATTGTGGAAGACAAAGAAAACACCAAAAAATTTATCAAAAGAAGGATAAAAAGATTGGGTATTTTTACTGTTGTGGGACAGATTTTATTTCAGCTGATTATCGGTAAATTTTTAGGCAGCACATCCAAAAAAAGAAGAGATGAAATCATGAAAGCAAACAATATGAATGCTGCGGAAACTCCTAATGATAAAACGATAAATGTTTCATCTGTAAATTCAAAAAAAACTATAGAATTATTAAGGAAAATAAATCCTGATTTAGTCATTGTAAATGGGACAAGAATCATTTCTGAAAAAGTGCTTTCTGCCGTAGAATGTCCTTTTATCAATACTCATGCGGGTATCACTCCTAAGTATAGGGGCGTTCATGGAGCCTATTGGGCATTGGTAAATAATGATGCTGAAAACAATGGAGTTACTGTGCATTTCGTGGATAAAGGAATAGACACAGGAAGCGTGATATACCAAGAAAACATCACAGTCACAAAACAGGATGATTTCTCAACATATCCTCTTATCCAGCTGGCTAGCGGCATCAAACTGCTAACAAAAGCAATAGAAAACTTTTTCAACGGAACACTATCTTCCCAAAAAGAAAGAAATCTAGAATCTATCCTCTGGTATCACCCTACTATATGGGGATATCTGTATCATAGAATTTTTAAAGGTGTAAAATAAATAAAATATAAAAATATATAATATGAATCATAAAATAGCAATTATTGGACTTGGTTATGTAGGTCTGCCATTGGCAAGATTATTTGCCACTAAATTCCCTGTGGTAGGCTTTGACATTAACCAAAAAAGAATCACAGAACTAAATGCCGGGCACGATGAAACTTTGGAGGTGTCTGATGAACTTCTAAAATCAGCCTTGGTTAAAGAAAATCCTTTCAATGCTGGTACCAATGGGCTTTTCTGCTCTGCTGACCTCAAAGATATAGAAGATGCCAATGTATACATCATCACCGTGCCTACACCTGTGGATAGAAACAATCGCCCAGACCTTACTCCTCTTGTAAAAGCGAGTGAAACGGTAGGAAAAGTGATTAAAAAAGGCGACATCGTCATCTACGAATCTACTGTTTACCCTGGTGCTACTGAGGAAGATTGTATCCCTGTGGTAGAGAGAGTTTCTGGACTTAAATTCAATGTGGATTTCTTCGCTGGTTATTCTCCTGAAAGAATCAACCCAGGAGACAAAGAACACACCGTAGAGAAAATCCTAAAAGTAACCTCTGGCTCTACTCCAGAAATCGGTAAAGTAGTGAATGATTTGTATTCTTCTGTGATTACAGCAGGTACGCACCTTGCGCCAACTATCAAAGTTGCGGAAGCTGCCAAAGTGATTGAAAACTCACAAAGAGATATCAACATTGCTTTCGTGAATGAATTGGCTAAAATATTTAACCTAATGGATATCAACACTCACGATGTGCTGAAAGCCGCTGGAACGAAATGGAATTTCCTTCCTTTCAAACCAGGTCTTGTAGGCGGGCACTGCATCGGTGTGGATCCATATTATTTGGCTCAAAAAGCTCAGGAGTACGGCTACCATCCAGAAATCATCTTGGCAGGAAGAAGAATGAATGATTCTATGGGAAAATATGTTGCCGAGCAAGTAGTAAAAGCGATGATTAAGAAAAATATCCAAATCAACGGAGCTAAATTACTCATGCTGGGAGTAACTTTCAAAGAAAACTGCCCTGATGTCAGAAATACTAAAATCATCGATGTAATCACTGCTTTGGAGGATTTCGGTGTTAAAGTGACTACTTACGACCCTTGGGCTAATCCTAGCGAAGTAAAACACGAATACGGAATAGAAAGCCTAGAAACACTTCCTTCGGATAAATATGAAGCAGTAGTTCTTGGTGTTGCTCACAAAGAATTCTTGGATTTAGACCTATCTAAACTCCTATCCCAAAATGGTGTTGTTTATGATGTCAAAGGAATACTTCCTCATTCTAAAGATATAGAATTTTTATAATAAACAAAAAACTCTCGTAAATACGAGAGTTTTTTTATTTTCCTATAATTCACCTTTTCCCTGTCGGACAATTTCTGGTATTCCCTGTGTCACATCTACTATCGTAGAAGGCACCAGCTCTCCCCAGCCGCTATCTATCACGATGTCCACGCTTTTATCGTATTTTTCGGCTATAAGCTCAGGGTCGGTAGAATATTCTATCACCTCATCATCATCTTTTATAGAGGTGGAAGCTATCGGGTTGCCAAGACTTTCCACTATCATCTGTGGCACGGAATGATTTGGAACGCGTATTCCTATGGTTTTGTGTCCTTTATAAGCCAAAGGCAAGTTTTTATTGGCTTCTAAAATAAAAGTAAATGCCCCAGGAAGTTTACTTTTCAAAAGTCGGAATGTGGATGTTTCTATCGGTTTTGTAAATTCTGACAAGTGGCTCAGGTCATTACAAATAATGGAAAAATGGGACTTTTCTAATTTTATTCCCTTCAGCTGGGCTAGTTTTTCCATTGCTTTCAGGTTATTGATATCACATCCGAGAGCATAGACCGTGTCTGATGGATAGACTATCAATCCGCCTTTTTTCAGGGTTTCCACCACTTCATTTATCTGCCTTTCCTGTGGATTTTCTGGATGAATTCGTATAATTTTTGCCATTTGGATTTAATATTTTTTGCAAAGTTAAACTTTCTTAAATGAAAAACCACATAAATAAAATCTATGTGGTTTCTCCGTTTTTAAATTAAACTTTATTGTTTTTCCTATTTTCAGTTATGGAACTTGAACTCAAATCCTATTTTATTACTTAGATTAAATTAAAGCCTTAAAGTTAAATTTAAAAAAAATTATGTTGTTTTTTTCTCTATTTTTTTGAGATAGACAGGGATAAGCTGGTCTAAAGTGGTCATTATTTTAGGGAAATCATTGGTTTTGATGTATCCCGCTACTTCTGGTTTTTGTGTCAGAGAAAACTGAATGAACTCCGCCACTTTCAGCTCTGGAATTCCCTTGCTGACGAAATATTCCGAATCCACTCTTTCACTTATCCATGTGGCGTTATTCTGGAATTGCTCATATTTTTCCAGCCGCTGTTTTTGCTCTTTTTTCTTCTTCCCAGCGAACAATGATGCCATATTAAAACTAATTCCCGCAGAACCAGAAATGCTTCGCACTTGTTTTTCAATGGTTTCTGTTCCCAGCGATTTTTGAATTTTAGCATTGACATCTTCCTTGTCCAGACTTTTGGAGTCTTTGGCAAGATTTCCCGTTAGTTTCAGCCTGCTGATAACCACTTCTTCTATTGTCACAGTGGATTTTTGCAGTCTAAAATATTTTTCTTCCTGAAAATCAGCAGATTTCACAACATGAGACACTCGGTCATAGCCTTTCTTTACAAAACGAATTTCATCCTGCAACTTCGCCGAAATGGTGAACTTTCCGTTTTCATCTGTATTTACTTTTTCATTGGTTTTTAGATTGATAACCAATACATTACCAATAGACAAACCTTCTTCCGTCTCCACTTTTCCTGAAATACTCTGCGAAAATCCCAAAATACTGAAAAAAAGTGCCGTTATGTATATTATTTTATTCATTTTACTTATCTATATTATTCGTTTCCAGTCTTTTATAGTATACTGGAAACAATTCCTCCAAAATCATCATGATTTGAGTTTGATTACCAGCTTTCATGTGTTTTTTAATCTCTGGTTTTTCAATGATAGAAAACTCTAAAAACTCATGAATTCTCTCGCTTGGAATTTTATTTTCTATAAAATATTCTTCTCCTAAAAATTCTTTCACCTGCAAGATATCAGCCTGCATTTCTTCATATTTATAACGGGTTTTCTTTCTCCTCGCATTCCCTGTCATCAACTCCTCAAAAGCGTTTATATCAAATGCAATCGCTATAGGAATAGGCGCTATTTTAACAACATCTTTCCATTTTGCTGGTTTAGGTTTAAACACTGTCCCTTTCTTCACAGTAGGAACTTCTATATCCTTTTTCAGTCTGTCTATTTTACTTTTTGGAATTATAACCACTTCATTTATAATAGTTTCTGACTTCCTCATTTGCAGTAAAATATGTTTATCAAAATCAGCAGATTTCACGATATGAGATATCCTATCATAACCTTTTTTAACGAAACGAAACTCATCCGAAATATTGGCAGCTATCTTAAACTCCCCATTACTGCTGGTATACACCTGCTCTTTGCTTCTCATGTTAATTACCAGAACCTGTTCCAGCACTATTCCTTCTTCTGTGGTTACCTTTCCAAAGAAAAATTGCTGAGCAGAAATCTGAATCGTAAAAAAGAAAATACAAAATAAAATTTTCAGCTTTTTCATTGCCCTAAAACAAATATCGCAGGAATTTTATGCAAATCTATTTCTTCTTTCTGCCATTCCTTTATGGGAAGAGTTTTTATAAATTCTGTCTCTGGATTGTTAATATCCGCCGCTATGCAGAGCGCTGTCTGCGGGGACAAAAACTTACACAAATCCTCCAAAAGCCTTTGGTTTCGGTAAGGCGTTTCCATAAAAATCTGCGAACATCCTGTTTCCTGCACTTGTTTTTCCAGCTGACGGATTTTATTTTTCCGTTCATCCTTATCTATCGGAAGATAGCCGTGAAAAGCAAACTGCTGTCCATTAAACCCACTGGAAATCAGCGCTAAAATGATAGAACTCGGGCCATTCACAGGCACCACTTTGATGCCGTTTTTATGCGCCCATTTTACCATAATATTCCCTGGATCTGCGATGCACGGCAGCCCCGCTTCCGAAAGCAGTCCAAAATCCGTTCCTTTTTTCATCAGTTCTTGGGCTTCCTTTAAATCCAAAGTTTCCGAATACTTGTCGAGCAGAAATAATTTTAACTCAGATTGTTTCTTTTCAGGAGCGAAAAACTTGATGACTTTTCTCGCCGTTTTTTCATTTTCCACGAAAAAATAATCCAAGTTCATTATATATTCCTTAACAGCAGGAGCAAAATACTCAATCGGCGAATTTTCCGATAAATAGGCAGGAAGTAAAAATAGCATAATATTGTGTATCAATTGATTAAATAAAAAAAGAATTTTTCAACTTATCAAAGTTAAAAAATTCCCTTTGCGAATTATAAAATTTAATATACTTTAACTATTGCTTTCAGGCCAGTAGTGGCTGTCTGGATACTCTCTCTTCCCGAAAATAGCAGTCCCCACACGGATAATCGTAGAGCCCTCCTCTATCGCCGTTTCCAAATCCCCGCTCATCCCCATGGACAGCTCCTTCATCTCTACATTTGGAATATTTTCGGCTATAATTTGCTGCTGAATTTTCTTCAACAATTGAAAACATTTTCTAACTTCTTCTATCTCAGCACTAAACAGCCCTATGGTCATTAACCCTTTGATTTTCAGCCTGTCCAAAGTCGCTACTTTCTTCACAAAATCCACCGCTTCACTTGGGTCAAGACCAAACTTGCTGTCTTCATAAGAAGTATTCACTTGAATCAAAACCTCGATGGTTTTATCCTCATATTCAAGGCGTTGCTGTAGTTTTTCAGCAGCATCCCAGCGGTCTAAACTCTCTATACACGCCACTTCTGCTTTTAGAATATCTTTAATTTTATTGGTCTGAAGATGCCCTATAAAATGCTTAGTATGAGGGACTTCCTTTAATTCTTCATATTTATCTCTCAGCTCCTGCACTTTGTTTTCGCCTATCAAGGTTTCTCCCGTAGCCAGAGCCAGTTTTATTCTATCCACAGGAACGGTTTTTGTCGCCAAAAGGAGTTTTACCTCTTCTGGATTTCTTCCTGCTTTTTTACAAGCCTCTGCCATTCTGCCTTTGATTTCTGCTATATTTTGTGCTATTTCGTTCATTTTGATTATTTTTTCAAAGGTTAATAATTATTTATTTTGCTAATATAAGTTTTTTCTGTGTTTTTAGCAAAAGAAGGATTTTAACTCGTTAAAATCCTTCTTTTGTTCATAAAATAACTTTATCTATCTACGCAAATATTTTTTCCTTTAAATCTTTGATGTATTTCTTTACTTCTTTATCTATCTTAGAAAAATCTTTGATAGTATTGTAAGCATGCATCACCGTAGTGTGGTCTTTTCCTCCCATTTCATTGCCTATTTTAGCATAGGTAGCATTGGTATATTCTTTAGAAAAATACATTGCTAATTGTCTTGGCAGGGCAATTTCTCTTTTTCTGGTTTTGGATAGAAGCTGCTCTTTGTGAATTCCAAAATAATCACAAACCACATCTTGTATTAGTGAAATACTGATTGTTTTATCCTTATTGGTTGCGATTTTATTGATGGTTTCTTTTAATAAATCAAGAGTAAGGTCAGACTTATAAATCATGGAATGAGCTATAACTGAGTTAATTACCCCTATAAGTTCTCTCACATTAGATTTAACCTCCGATGCCAAAAAGTCTATTATATCCTCACTCAGCTGGATACCATCTCGCTGAAGTTTGTTGCTGATGATTTTCTTTCTTGTAGAAAAATCTGGCGATTTTATCTCCACAGAAAGTCCCCATTTAAAACGAGAAACGATTCTTTCCTCTATATCTTGGATATCCACAGGCGCTTTATCAGAAGTCAGAACGACCTGTTTCCCATTTTGGTGTAAATGGTCAAAAATATGGAAGAATGTATCCTGTGTTGCTTTTTTACCTGAAAGGAACTGAATATCATCTATAATAAGGACATCCACCATTTGGTAAAAATTAGCAAATTCTGCTCTTTTCTCAGGATTTTTAGTATTCGCTACATTGATAAACTGCTGAATAAACTTCTCCGATGGGACATAAACCACTATTTTATCTGGGAATTTGTTTTTAACTTCCAGACCTATCCCGTGAGCTATGTGAGTTTTCCCAACTCCCACACCTCCGTAAATAAAAAGCGGGTTAAAAGATGTCTGCCCTGGTCTGTCTGCAATAGCCTTGGCAGCTGTGAAAGCAAACTTATTACTCTCTCCTTCTATGAAATTCTCAAAAGATAATGTAGGATTCAGATTTGATTCTACATTTACTTTTTTAATCCCAGGTATCGCAAAATGATTATTCCCTTTCCCTATGAAAGAAGGAGGCATTACTTCCTGTTTTTTAGGAGTTTGCAGATTTATAGCCTTATAGGTTACTTCCTTTTTTTCTTTTTCCTGTCCTTTTTCTGCTACAGCATACCAAAGTTTTATCCCCTTACCAAAATACTTTTTTAGGGCGACAGAAAGCAGAGAAATGTAATGTTCCTCTATATATTCTTTGTAGAAGTTGCTTGGAACTCCCAAAGTGAGATTACCATCCACAAAAGACAATGGACGAACTTTATCAAACAACAGCGCAAAAGAATCCTCTAATTTTTTAAGGTCTGACCCTTCCTCCGAAGAGGCAAGATTATCCCGCATAAAAAAGAGACAATTCTCCCACATTGTTTCTAAATTCCTTTCCATTTATATCTTTGAATTTATGGTTAAAATTAATTTGATTTTTTTAGAAAATTTCTAACCGAAATTGTGTGTCGCAAATATGAAAAATTTAATTTTTAAAAAAAATTTTTGCTCTATTGGTTTTTTAAAAATATATTTGTATGAAGTTTAAAATTTTAACAAATGATTAACATAATACACTCATTACGAGTTCGTTACGGAGAAACCGACCCTATGAAATATGTCTACTACGGTAACTACGCTGAGTATCTGGAAGTTGCCCGAGTTGAACTTTTTCGTGCTATCGGAATTTCATACAATGAGATAGAAAAAAGAGGAATTTGGCTTCCCGTTTCGGAATATAAAATAAAATATATCCGCCCTGCAAAATACGATGACCTGCTCTACATCCACACCAAAATCACAAAAAAACCTACCGCAAAAATAGAGTTTCATTACGAGATTTTCAATTCTGAGGGAGAAAAACTCACCGAAGCCTCTACTATTCTATTTTTCCTCGATGCTCAGACGCAAAAAATCATCCGATGCCCTGATTTTCTAATGGATTTAATAGACAAACATTGGGAAGAGGTTTAATCTATTCTAAATATTTTATTGATAAAAAACACTGATAAACAGCCTATTGCATAACAAAAAATATCTTCCCACGAGAAATAATTTCCTATTATAATATAGGCTGGGCTTCCTTTTGGGAAGCCTAATTTTTCGGCAAGTTTGAAATACTGCAACATTTCCACAAAAACAGCGAAAACAAAGACAAAAAACAGTAGTTTGTTTTTATTCCTGTATTCGAAAAACGAGTTTATAAGCGTATAAACCAAAACCACCACCAAAATATCTCCCACAAAAGCCCTCACGAAACACCAGCCTTTCAGAATGGTTGCAATGACCACTTCCACGCTGAAAATCAGCAGAGAAAGGAGAAAATATTTTAAACTAAATCTAAATTTCATATCTCGTGCAAAATTAGGGTTCTTTTTGGTTTTATTCTTCTTTTTTCTGAATTTAATTTCTTCAAAAAACATGATAAAAATCATATTCTTGTTTTTATTTAGTATAAATAAGATTTATTTATCTTTGCAAAAAATTTAATTTAATATTTATGAAAAAAGCATTTTTTAGTATAGCATTAGCTGCTTTGACAGTGGCTTCTTGCAGCAGAGACAATGATGATTCTACTCCAGCACAGAATCAGGAGCAGACAAACCCAAATCTAAAAACAGTTGCAGATTTAGATGTTAGTAATGCTTCTAAATGGGTATATTTCTCTTTTTCAAAAGGGACGGCTGTTGATGTTGCAGACCCAGACAATAGCTCTGACTGGGATATCGCCTTTAAAGAATATAATGTAAGAACAAAAAATGGTGCTTTGAAAACCGAAAACAAAGATATGTCTTCTGTAAAAGAAGCTCCAACATCAGGCTATACAGCGGATAAATCAAGATTAACTTTCGTAGGAAGAGGAATAGCAGAAGTTGTAAGTTCTCCTGTGATTTACACAGGTTTTTCAACAACTTTTTGGAATAAAATGGAGCAATCTAATCTTTTCAAAGATTTAACTGAAGCTAAAAAAACAGAATTAAAAAATAATCTTATAAATGATAATGGCTGGCAGACTTTCTCATATCCTCCTTCTTTCACACAAAACAATTGGGTTTATATCGTAAAAACTGCCGATGGAAAAGCTGCTAAAATCCAATTAACAAGCTATAATCACAACACCAAAAATACTACTGGATTTATCACTTTTAAATATCAAGTAGCAAACAGTAACAATAAATTTTAATTTTTACCCCTTAAATACATAAAAAATGAAAGCAAAAAAAATATTGATAC
Organism: uncultured Flavobacteriaceae bacterium; assembly: GCA_963518955.1. Taxonomy (GTDB): domain Bacteria; phylum Bacteroidota; class Bacteroidia; order Flavobacteriales; family Weeksellaceae; genus JABCPE02. The sequence continues at coordinate 66,062 of CAUQKI010000005.1, forward strand.
CTCTTTTAGCAGTAAGTCTATTCACTGTAACATCTTGTAGCAGAGATAATGATGATACACCTTCTTCAAATAATTCAAACAATAATGCTCAAACAAAAGAAGTAACTTTAGATACAACTGATAAAACTAAATGGAAATACTTCTCTTTTGAAACAGGAACTGAAGTTACAGTTACAGACCCTAAAACAAGTCTGGAATGGGATATCGCATTTACTTCTTATTATGTAAAATTAAACGGAGGTGAGTCTGGAAGCGGGCAAGGAGAAGCTATAAATACTAACAGTAAAGACTACGCATCTGTAAATCAAGCTCCTACTACAGGATATACTAAAGACATAAAAGGAACTATGGAAATAGGATATCCTCCAAAAACTCAGGAAGGAACATACTCTTCTATTGTTTCTGGAGGATTTGGTAGCACAACTGGATATTTAAATATTTCTCCTAGCAATAAAAGTGTTTGGCCTAGTGTTTATGCTCCAAATCAATGGGTGTATATCTTGAAAACAGCTAAAGGAAAATTTGTAAAATTCCAAGTGAACCACTATTATAACGATAGAGGTGCAGCAGGGTATCCTAAATTCAAGTATCAGGTTAGTTCAGATGGGAAATTCTAGTCGCTTTTTGTAGTAATCTTATTTTATAACAAAATAATTGTGAATGGAATTGCCATATTTTTACGGCAATTCCATTTTTATAAATCAAGAAAAATTAAACATGTTAAAAAAAGCATTTTTTCTCTCACTCATTGCCACAGTCCCTCTCTATGGACAGCAAAAGACAAAAGAGAAAGAAACTGAAATCAAAGAAGTTGTCATCACTGCCACCCACTCACAAAAAAAACTGAAAGATATCCCTATCACAGTGCAGGTGGTAACCGCTGAAGACATCAAAAAATCTCAGTCCACTGATTTCAAAACATTCTTGGAAAACGAGTTTTCAGGCATTAATTTCACATACGATGGTGGAAGTCCTAATATCAACATGATGGGATTCGGCGGGAAATATGTTCTTTTCCTGATGAACGGCGAAAGAATGGCGGGCGAAACCTTTGATAACATAGACTACGACAGGATAGATATAGACAACATCGAACGGATAGAAATCATAAAAGGAGCTTCATCCTCGCTCTATGGTTCCAATGCCATCGGTGGAGTGATCAACATCATCACCAAAGATTCCAAAAGTCCACTGGACATCAATGCTGGCTACCTCTACGACAGCAGCAGAGACCACAAATTAAATCTCTCCATAGGAACGAAACAAAAATGGGGAAATCTCAGCATTTCTTCTTTCTACAAGATGAGAGAACCCTATATCATAAAAGACAGAATTTCCACTGGTGGAATTTATAACGAGTTGAATGTCGCTGGATTTACCAACTACGGAATCAATCCAAAACTGACATTTAACCTCAGTCCTAAAATAAACTTCAGCCTTACGCCTGGCTACTATTTCAGTGAACGAAACCCAGGCACGCCAGCAGGCAAAATAGTCAGAGACCGATACTATAATTATAATTTAGGTCTAAAAACCAATATTAAATTTAATGATAATCAAAACCTCATCGTTTCAGGGACTTTTGACCGATACGACAAGTATGATTATTTCCGAAAAATCAAAGAAAAAGAAAAAAAATACGAAAACGAAGTCTGGAGAATCAGCTCTCAATACAACCAGAATTTGTTTAAAAAACATACCCTTGTAGCAGGCGGCGAGGTGCTTTCGGAAAAACTACTGAACTTCATGTTCAAAAATGAAAGCACAGGAGGCAGGGAAAACGCCCAGACTTACTCCGCTTTCACACAGCAGGACTGGGTGATAAATCCCGCTGTGACCCTAGTTACAGGCGCCAGAATGGACTATCACTCTATTTTTAAACAATATTTCACTTTCCGTTTGTCAGGAATGTATAGATTTGATGAAACGATGACCATCCGTGCTGGATATTCAGGAGGATTTCGTTCGCCCACACTTAAAGAACTCTATACCAACTGGTTCCACCCTTGGGGAGGAGGATTTCAGCTTATGGGAAACAAAAATTTAAGACCAGAAACAAGCGATAATTTCAATATTTCCATTGATTTTAACTTTAAAAAACTGAACCTGACTTTTATCACTCAATATTCAAAAATAAAGGATAAAATCAATCTGAGAGGGAACATCGGGGACACCCTTCGCCATGTCAATTTCCATGGAAACACAGATGTGCTAAGTTCCGAAGTATCAGCGATATACAAACTGAACAAGAATTTCCATTTCAAAGGTTCTTATTCCTACTACGACATCGGAAAAAGAAGATCCGAAAACCGCCCTCACACGCTGACTTTCAAGGCGGAATACATTCCTTCGGCTAAATATTACATCCCGAGCATCATCATCAGCGGAAAATACCTCAGCCGCACCAAAATATATGATGATGATAGCAGTTCTTTCGTCAGCTATGCGCCCTACTCTATCTGGCGGCTACAACTGGCTTCAAAGCTTCCGCTGGGCTTTACTCTGACAGGCGGAATTAATAATATTTTTGGCTACACTGCGGATAAAGTAGGCTTCTACTCCTCTGTGGATATCGGAAGGACATTTTATTTAGGCATAAAATGGAATTTCAATAAAAAAGTTCAAGATACGGACGATAACTAAATCATTTTCAATAACATAAAGATTCTAAAAATGAAAAATAAATTTTCGACCAATCGATTACAAGATGTTCCAGAAACCATGCTCATCACTCTTTGGGCAAAGGCTGAAGAAACACGGAAAAAACCTTCCAATGCTCTGCTCTATGATGAAAAAGCTTTAGAAATCATCAATAAAATTGATTACGATTTTTCTAAATTTAAAAATGCTAAATTTTCTCAGGTAGGAGTCTGCATCAGAGCAAATTTAATAGATAAAGAAGCCCAAAAATTCATCCAAAAACACCCTGATGCTGTAGTAGTGCAGATAGGCTCAGGGTTAGATGCTCGTTATCAGCGCATTGGCTCGCCTAAAATTACCCATTGGTATGACCTTGATTTACCAGAAGTAATTGAGCTTCGCCAGCATTTATTCACTGAAAATGAAACAAATACATTTATTTCGCTATCTTTATTTGATTACAAATGGATAGAAATAGTAAAAGCTCACAAAAAGCCCGTTTTACTCATAATAGAAGGTGTTTTGATGTATTTTGACCCAAAAGATGTTCAGAACTTTTTTGATTCTTTGTGCGCTCATTTTGAAGAAGTTACTGTAGTGTTTGATATGCTGGCTTTTTCCTTTGTTGGAAATTCGAAAAAGCATGATTCATTAAGAACAATGAAAGGAAAAACACGCCCAGAATTCAAATGGTCTCTTCTAAATTCCAAAGAAATGGAAGCTTGGAATCCCAAAATTCACATTGAAAATGAATACTTTATGAGTGATTATGACAAGGGCAGATACCCTTTCCTTTTTAGAATGCTTTATAAGATTCCATATTTTTACAAAAGATTTAATCAAAGAGTTATAACCTTGAAAATCAATGATAAAAGTTAAACAATTATGAAAAATAAAAAAAGAATTTTATCTATTATATTAGGACTTATTGCCGTTTCTTTGGGATATTTCGCATGGAGCAAATGGGCTTCTGCTACCCGCATCGCGTTGGTAAATTTCCCAAATTACCAAGTGTCCAATATGGCGCTGTCCAATGAAGACAGCTTTATCAAATTCGAAGATGTGCCGCTAGACCAGCTTGATAAATTGAAAAATTATGATTTCGTTCTGGCTTGGGGAATGGGTATTAAAATAGATGAAAATCAGCGAAATACCATTATAAAAACTGCTGAAAAAGTCCCTACACATTTCGTGTCTGTGACCTCGCCTGAAAACGACATCAGCAGTCTGAGCGAATCTCAATCAGAAAAAGTGGACAGCTATCTTTCCAGCGGAAACAAGAAAAATTTCCAAAGCTTTGCGAGATATGTCCGAAAATACATCGATGGCAAAAAATTCTTCGCCGAGGAGCCTGAAAAAGTCATAGAGAAAAAAGAAGATGTTTTCTTTCACATTGATGAGGAAGTCGCATTTTCTGATATAAAAGCCTATGAAGATTACCTCAAAAAAAATAATCTTTACCAAGAAGGAAAACCAAAAATAGCCTTAGTAACTGGTATTCACGACCCTTTTTCTGGAAACAAAGCACACATAGACAGCATCATCGTTTCCCTTCAGAAATCAGGGCTAAATGTCTATCCTTTCGCTTCTTTCGGTAAGAGAGTAGAATTTTTGGAGCAAATCAACCCTGATGCTGTGATTTATTTCCCGCACGGAAGATTACAGATGACCAATCCTGAACAGACCGTAGATTGGCTAAAAGAAAAAAACATCCCAATTTTCACGCCTATTTCCGTGATTCAGCTGGAAGAAGACTGGCTAAAAGACCCTATGGGAATGTTCGGTGGATTTATGGGACAGACCATCGTAATGCCAGAGCTGGACGGTGCGGTGTATCCTTATGTCCTTATTGCTCAGGAGAAAAGAAACGATGGAATGGTCGTTTTCAAAACAATTCCTGACCGATTGAAAAAATTCACTCAGATTGTTAATAATTTTATCAACTTAAAAAAGAAAAACAATCAGGACAAAAAAGTTGCCATTTATTACTTCAAAGGACAAGGGCAAAACTCTCTCGTTGCGCAGGGATTGGAAACTAATTCTTCGCTGTATAATTTCCTGAAAAGAATGAAATCCGAAGGATACAATGTAGATGGACTTCCTGACAATGAGGCTGATTTTCAGAAACTAATCAACGCGCAGGGAAATATCTATAACCGCAATGCGATGGGTAGTTTTGACAATTTTATCCAAAATGGAAAACCTGCTCTCATAAACGATACCGAATACACAGACTGGCTCAAAAATTCCGTGCAAACCCAAATGTATGAAGAAGTAATGAAGCATAATGGAGCCGCTTCTGAAGGTTTTATGGGAACTAAAAAAGATGGAAAAGGATATTTAGCGATTTCCAGAATAGTTTTCGGAAATGTAGCCATTCTTCCTCAGCCGCCTGCTGCACTGAGCACAGATGATGAATTTAAAGTAAATCACGGCGTGAAAGAAATCCCTCCACATGCCTACATTGGGGCTTATCTTTGGGCTCAAAAAGGCTTCAAGGCAGATGCCATGATTCATTTCGGAACGCATGGAAGTTTAGAATTTACACCCAATAAACAAGTGGCTCTTTCCAGCGATGACTGGAGCGATATTCTGGTGGGCGCCGTTCCTCATTTCTACTACTACACGATAGGAAACATCGGGGAAAGCATCATCGCAAAACGCCGTACTTATGCGACTTTAATCTCGTATCTGACGCCAGCTTTTACAGAAAGTGAGGCTCGTACTATATTCAATGAACTTTTGGATAAAATCAATTATTACTACAAAACCCAAGACGAAGCTCACAAGAAAGATATTTCTTTACAAATAAAGAAAATAGCCATTAAAATGGGCTTACACAGAGATTTGCGATTAGACAGCATCACTTCCAAACCTTATTCTGAGGAGGAAATAGACAAACTGGAAAACTTCGCGGAGGAAATCGCTACGGAAAAAATCAATGGAGAATTTTACACCATGGGCGTTCCTTACAGCTCGGATAAAATCAGCTCCACTGTTCTGGCGATGAGCACCGACCCATTGGCGTACAGCCTCGCTGCTTTGGATAAAATTTCAGGAAAAGTGACCGACCAACAGCTGAAAAGAAAGGCTTTCTTTACCGAAAATTACCTTAATCCTGCTAAAAATATCGTTCTACAAATCCTTAATGGAAAAGCTGTAAGCCCTGATTTCATCGCTACAACGGCAAAAATCCCGGTATCAGAAATCGAAAAAGCCAGAGAACTCCTCACGCCGCAGCGAGAAATGCCTTACTTCGTGAAAAAAGCAATGGAGAAGAAAATGAAGTCCAAAAATGGCGAACTTACCGAAGTAGAAAAACAACTAAAAGCAGGTAAAATCCCTGATGGAATGCCCGAATTCGTTGCTAAAAAACTGATGGAAAAAGTAAAACGAGGAGAAAGACTTGGCGAAAGACCAAGTTTTGTCGGAGGAAAACTAAAAGTTTCCACGCCTAAGGCTGGGCAAAAACCTGAAACCAACCAAATCCCAAAAGAGCAGAAAGAAAGAGCGATGGCAATTTTGGATATAGAACAGACTATCAATAATGTTGTTTTCTACAAAGAAAGCCTGCTGAAAAGCCCTGAAATAGAGCTAAAATCTTTCTTCAATGCTCTAAATGGCGGCTATGTAGCGCCTTCTTCTGGCGGTGATGCCGTTGCCAACCCAAGAGCTGTGCCTACGGGAAGAAATCTCTATGCCGTGAATGCAGAAATGACACCTTCCGAAATGGCTTGGGAAAGAGGCGTGAAACTTGCCCAAAACACGATAGAAGAATACAGAAAAAACCACAAAGGCGAGTATCCTAAAAAGATAGCTTACACTTTCTGGAGCAGTGAGTTCATAGAAACCGAAGGTGTTTCTATCGCTCAAGCCCTCTATATGCTGGGTGTAGAGCCTGTGAGAGATTCCTTCGGAAGAGTGGTAGATGTCAGACTAATTTCATCAAAAGAACTAGGAAGACCGAGAATAGACATTGTCATTCAGACTTCTGGGCAGTTCAGAGATTTGGCGGCATCGCGTTTATTCCTTTTAACAAAAGCTGTAGAACTGGCAGCCAATGCAAAAGATGAAAACTTTGAAAACCAAGTAAGCGCTGGAAACATCGCCATAGAAAAAGAACTGGTGAATGCTGGGGTAAGCCCTAAACAAGCCCGTGAAATGTCCAACTATCGTATTTTCGGAGGACAGCAGGGAAGATACGACACTGGAACTAAAGAAATGATGCTTACAGGAGACAAATGGGATTCTCAAAAAGACATCGCCGAAACCTACATGCACAACATGGGTGCTTTCTACGGAAACGAAAAAGAATGGGGAAAATACGAAAAAGGAATGCTAAAATCAGCCCTGAAAAACACGGATATTCTCATCCATGCCAGACAAAATAACACTTGGGGCGCTCTGAGCCTTGACCATGTATTTGAATTCATGGGAGGAATGAACACCGCCATAAAAGAAGTCACAGGAAAAGACCCAGATGCCTATTTTGCAGATTACAGAAACCGTAAAAACATGCGTATGCAGGAACTGAAAGAAGCCGTAGGAGTAGAAGCCAGAGCGACTATTTTCAATCCTAAATACATCAAAGAAAAAATGAAAGGGAAAGCTTCCAGCGCAGGGCAGATTGCAGAAATCACCACCAATATGTTCGGCTGGGAAGCCACACGCCCAGAGCTGATAGATGACGAAATGTGGAACGAACTCTACGAAACCTATGTAGAGGACAAGCATAATCTGGGCATCAGAGAATTCATTCACAAAGAAAATGGAGCTTCTCTACAAACCGTAACAGCCGTAATGCTAGAAGCCACACGAAAAGGCATGTGGAAAGCCTCCGCGGAGCAGATTTCCAACCTTGCTTCTATGCACAACGGATTAGTGAAAGAATTCGGGGCTGAGTCCTCCTCTTTCTCGGCAAATAACGAGAAACTACAAAACTACATTGCAGGGAAACTTCCTGAAAATGAAGCCAAAGAATACAAATCCGAGCTTCAAAAAATGAAAACAGGAAGCACCGAGGAAATCAATACCAAAGAAGGAAAAGTCCTGAAAAAAGAAGAAGTAAATCCAGAACAAGCCAAAGAAAAAATGCCGCTGAACGGACTGCTCATAGGCGGAGGAATTTTAGCTGCATTCATCGGGCTGCTGATTTATTTCAAGAAAAAAAGAAAAAATGAGTAATTCCTAAAAAAACTGTTTGGAGTGCGAGCCGTATTCCAAACAGTTTTAATTTTAAACTTAATAAATTGATAATTTTCGTTCATATTTGAAATTTCAATTTTATATTTGTGCGTATTAAATCCTAAAACATTTTTATGAAACTAAAAGTCATTTTCCTTTCACTATTGGCATCTTGTAGTGTTTTTGCACAAAAATCAGACATCTGGACTTACTTTTATGATGATGAAGAATATCTTTTCGGCTTTAAAAACAGCAAAGGAGAAGTGATGATAGAACCCAAATTCAAGGGATTTACTTCGGCTAATAAGTTTGATAAAATCGCTGCTTTTATGGAAGAAACCAATGGAGAATTTAGCAGCTACTACATGCTGAAAAACGGAAAAAAATTCGGAAAAGACAGCCTTTATGTCTTTGATATGGCATTTGACTGCGAAAACGAAGGTTTCATCAAATTCCGAGATCCTAAAACGGGAAATGTCGGCATGTTTGATACAGCAGGAAAAGTGGCTATCGCAGCTCTATACAATGATATGACACCTTTTGAAAACGGACTTTCCGTAGCCCTAAAAGGTGCAAAACTAACCAAAGAAGATGATGAGCATTCTTTCTGGGCGGGTGGAGAAAACCTTCTTATCAACACTAAAAACGAGGTTTTGGTTAAAGATTTCCAAGATGACCGGCTGGTTCTGGACTTCCACTCACTCCGTATCCAAAGCCAACCCGAAAAATCTGCAGAAAGAGTTAGTTTTCTGGGAACAAATGGGAAATATTATTCTTTCATTGACAATGAAAAATTATTTGAAAACTTCCTAAACCAAAAGTTTTTCAAAAATCTAAGCAAAAAAAGCCTTCTAAAAAATTCATACGAAAAAATCGTCTATTGGGATGAAGAAAAAGGCTGGACATCACAACCTACAAAAGATTTTTTAGAAAAAAATCATGCTATTTTATTAGAAAGATTGGAAGGCTACAAGAACAAGAAAAATGTGCAAATCATGGTAGAAAACTATACTCCGCTTACCGAGGATATAGAACAAAAAATCCAGCATCATTATAATAACTGCGGCAGAAGAAACATGTCTAAATATCCTTTTTTCAGCCTTGTTATCACAAATCATGACGAGAATGGGAAATTCCGTCACCAAGACCTTTTTAGTTTTTTAAGAACAGAAAAAGGCATCAAATTTATCAGTTGCTCGATAAGAAACCACACCTTGAAGTAGAGAAAAAATGCAGTTAGTTTTAAATATTTTATTGGTCTTTATCCTCATCAATGCCATACTGAAATTCAGTTTTTGGAAACTCTGGCAAGTCGCGGCAGCTGCGGTTTTGTCGGTCGTGTTTCTATTTTGGGCTTATCCGTATGCGATGGAACAGTCGCAGGTAACGATACAAAACGCCCTCGAAACGCCCTCTATCCTAAGCAATATCACGGTGCTGGTAACCATAGAAGTCGCCCTCTGTCTTGCCTTTTGTTTCTCCGAGCTGAAAGGACTTTTTTTCACAAAGAAAAACCGATGGAACACCTTCCTAAAAGCCTGTCCTGCCCTGCTGATGTTCCCTGTTTTGTTTTATCTCCTTACGCAGAGCTTTTTTTACTTTTCAGGAATGGATTTTTTCACCATTACTATGCTGTTTTCGGCAGGTTCGGCTCTGTTCATCATCGGTGGAGCGTGGTGCATCCAAGCGTTTTTCCCTGAAAGAGATTTCCGTATCGAGGTTCATCTGCTTACCAGCTTGTTCATCGGTATTTTGGGATTGATAATCACTTCCAGCAGCAATCTTATCTATATTCCCAAAAGCGAACCCATTTCTTTCAAGTTCTTAGGAATTGCTTTTATCTTATTTATTGGAATTTTTATCTTAGGAATGATAATAAATAGATGGTATTGGAAATTGAAAAGATAAAATTAAACTCAATAATCTATAAAAAATCAAAATTATAATAGAAATACATTAAAATAATATTAAAATTTAAAATAATAAGATGATAAATTAAAAACAATATCTATAAAAATTAAAAATATAGATAATGAATTTAAAAAACTATATAGAAAAACTTTATTTCTATCTATAAAAATCAAAAAGTAAGATAAAAATATTTAAAAACAATATATAAAATTAAAACTATCATCTAATAAAATAACAAATAACAAATAATATTACTTTTCAGATTTTATTTAAAATTTAAAGTAAAACAATATAGTTTATTTAATCAACAAAGTAAAATTTAATCATAACCAAATAAAAAATAGAAACAATCAGTTATAAAAATGGAAACAATATCAAAGGTTTTATTCTGGGTAGCAAATAGTCTTCTTATTCCAGATGTTATTATTCTTCTAATACTTTTCGTTCGCGCTCTTCTTCTTACAGGGAGTTTTTACAATCAATTTGTAACCAAATTCAAGAATGATAAAGCTCTGGACAATGCAATAAAAAACCTATCGTCCGAAAATATAGACGAGCTGAGAAACCTTCTCCCAAAGAAAGACAACTCGCTCTACATCCGCTATCTCCGCGACCTACTCTCACATTCGCCGAGCGATGCTTATTCAGATTTTATGATTTCTAATTTTGAAAATGAAGCCGAAAAAGATATCGCAACTTCTAAACTACTCGCAAAAGTAGGGCCTGTATTAGGACTTATCGGGACTCTTATCGCGATGAGCCCTGCCCTCACGGGACTTTCTTCGGGAGATATCTCTGGAATGGCTTACAACATGCAGGTGGTTTTCGCCACTACGGTAGTGGGCTTGGTCATCAGTTTAATTGGGATGATTACTCTGCAATTCAAACAAAGATGGTACGCCAAAGACACCAACAATCTGGACTATGTAGCACAAATTCTAACCCAAAACAAAGGCAAGATATGAGAAACAAACGCCGAAGAGTTCCTATTTTCAAGCGAGAAGAAGACACTGACCCGCTGAGTGTGGTAGTCAATCTGTTTGATGTAGCGATGGTTTTTGCCGTTGCCCTAATGGTCGCCATGGTAATGAACATGAACATGACCGAAGTTTTCAGCAAAGAAGACTTTACTGTCGTGAAAAACCCTGGGAAAGACAATATGGAAATCATCTCCAAAAAAGGAAACAAGATAGAAAAATACACGCCTTCCACCGACCAAAACAATTCCCAAAACAAAACCAAAGGAAAAAAAGTAGGAACAGCGTATCAGCTGGAAGACGGGCAAATCATCTATATAGAAGACTAATTTTGCTCATTTGAGAATAAAACGCTAAATTCGTACCCTTTTTAAAATCAAGAAAGATGAAATTTTTTATTGACACAGCAAATTTAGAACAAATCAGAGAAGCCCAAAACCTTGGTATTTTGGATGGAGTTACAACCAATCCTTCGCTTATGGCAAAAGAAGGAATCAAAGGAAAAGAAGCTATTCTACAGCATTATAGAGATATCTGCGAAATTTCAGATGGAGATGTAAGCGCCGAGGTGCTCTCCACCGATTACGAAGGTATGATAAAAGAAGGGAAAGAACTGGCAGCCCTACACGAGCGAATAGTAGTAAAAATCCCAATGACAAAAGACGGAATAAAAGCGATAAAATATTTCGCTGATCATGGGATAAAGACCAACTGTACTTTGGTATTTTCTGCTGGACAGGCTCTTTTGGCAGCAAAAGCAGGCGCTACCTATGTTTCGCCTTTTTTAGGAAGATTAGATGATATTTCTACTGACAGCATCCAGCTGATAGAGGACATCCGAGTAATCTACGACAACTATCTTTTTGAAACTAAGATACTTGCAGCCTCTATCCGAAACCCTATGCATATCATAAATTGTGCTAAAATAGGTGCAGATGTGGTAACTTCTCCTCTTGCTTCTATTCTGAATCTTTTGAATCATCCTTTGACTGATAACGGATTAAAACAGTTCATCACTGATTCTAACAAACTACAATAAATCAAAAAGTATGAGTTTTCGCTCATACTTTTTTATTACAATTATTTCAAATACATTTTCATTTTTGTGATTTCCTCAGGTGTGGCTTTTATCTTTTTAAAAATCTCCTTTTCTGATGGGAAACTCACTCTGTAGAAAATAATTTTTTCGCCGTATTTTCGGAAATATGGATGCGTTTTCAGGAAATCTTCTGGCGCATCTGTGATAGCGTATTTCTGGATTTTAGAAACATCCATTGGGCTGGTGGAAATTAAATTCCTTGCCAAATCTTTATCCACATTATAAGTTTCCAAAATCTGCTGTTTATCGACAAATCCACCTAATTTCTTTCGGTAGCCTAAATAGCTTGCCGCCGCCTTTTCATTAAACCCAAATTCTACCAACTGCTTGAAAGTAATGCTGTTCAGGTCTATTTTAGAGAAATCCGTTTTGGCTAATGCCACAGTTTTGGAAGGTTCTTCTTTTTCTCGGATTTGTAGTTTTATCCAAGGTTTCAGCTCTTGGAATTTTTCCGCAGAAATCACAAAGCATTTTTCAATATCTTCCAGAGTTTTAAAACTTCCTTTCAGATTTTTATCTCTGTAATTTACAATTACTTGGGCTTGTTTTTCAGAAAAGCCTAATCTTTGCCAGCCTTGCGCATCCAAAGCATTTGGGTCAAAATAATTGTATTCTATTTTAGGTTTATTTTCTGATAATTTTGGAGCGAAATCAGGCGCGGTTTCGGGCAAAAGCAAGTAAGGAGCAAGCCGCTGGTAATTTTCTGGGCTGATAATGAAACATTCCCTAAACTTCTCCTTACTTCGGAAACTCCCGCCGAGATAGTTTTTATACTTAATAATCGCTTCGGCTTGTTTTTGGGAAAAGCCCATATTCTCCCAATCTTTCGCCGAATAGGAATCAGGATTAAATTTCCCTGATATTTTTAGTTCTTTCTTAGTAAAAGAATTTTCAAAATTATTTTTCTTGCTAGTTTTCTCTGGAAGCAGAATATACGCCTCTATTTCCGCAAATTTTTCAGGTGAAATGGCGTAGCATTTTGCCAGCTGTTCCTTTGAGAGAAATTCTCCGCCGACCAGCTCTTTATAATTCAGAATGGTTTTGACCTGCCGTTCTGTAAAACCGAGATTTTTCCACTGCTCTGCAGTGAGTTCATTTGGGTTAAATTCTGATAAAACCAACTCACTTCCCGCCTTTTCATTCACAAACTCCACTACTATAGGCTCGTGCTTTTCAGTGTTTTTAAACCAATAAAAAACCAACTGAAAAACCAAAATAAGGATTCCTAAAATCCCTAAACCTATAAACTGGTTTCGCCGCATCTGAAAAGGTAATTTTGGAAAATTTCTCATAAAAAAATAAAAGCCTCTAAAAAGAGGCTCTTTGTTTATTATAATGTCGCTGAATGAGCCAACAAATCTGTCAGTTTATTAGAATATCCTGTCTCATTGTCATACCAAGATACCAGCTTCACGAAGTTAGGAGAAAGCATGATTCCTGCTCCTTTATCGAAGATAGATGTTCTCTTATCTCCTATAAAGTCCTGAGATACCACAGGATCTTCTGTATAGCCCAAAATTCCTTTTAATTCGTTTTCAGAAGCAGATTTGATAGCTTGAGAAATTTCATCGTAAGAAGTTGCTTTTTCTAATCTTACCGTTAGATCCACCACAGAAACATCAGCAGTCGGCACTCTGAACGCCATACCTGTCAGTTTTCCGTTAAGTGAAGGAATCACTTTTCCTACCGCTTTAGCAGCACCTGTAGAAGAAGGAATGATGTTCAACAATGCTGAACGACCACCTCTCCAGTCTTTTATAGATGGGCCATCCACAGTTCTCTGTGTAGCCGTAGTAGCGTGTACAGTAGTCATCAACCCTTCTACAATCCCGAAGTTGTCATGAACCACTTTTGCTAATGGCGCAAGACAGTTGGTAGTACAAGAAGCGTTAGAGAAAATATTTTGGTCAGCTTTTAGTTCTTTGTGGTTTACTCCCATTACGAACATTGGCGTATCATCTTTTGATGGAGCAGAAAGAACTACTTTTTTCGCACCTGCATTTAGGTGGGCAGTAGCAGTTTCTTTTGTTAAGAAAAGTCCTGTAGATTCTACGATGTATTCTGCACCTACTTCATTCCATTTCAAGTTGTTAGGATCTCTTTCAGAAGTTACTCTTATTCTCTTTCCGTTTACGATAAGGTCGTTTCCTTCTACAGAAACTTCTCCTGCGAATTTCCCGTGAACCGAATCATATTTTAGCATGTACGCCATGTATTCAGCATTCACTAGGTCGTTAATTCCTACAACCTCGATGTTATCTCTTTCAACCATTGCGTTGAAAACTAAACTCCCAATTCTACCGAATCCGTTGATTCCTACTTTGATTTTTGACATGATGTTATAATTAAATTTAAAAGTTTTCTTCTCATTATCTAAGGTCTGAAACTTGACCTGCACAAATTTACAAAATAAAGTCCAATAAAACGAGTTAAATTTAATATTTCATTTGGCATAATTTTTACTTTAATTTTTTCTAATTTTACCGAATATTATTTTATCATTATGGAAATTATCAGAAACGCTAAAGATTTACAAATTTATATCGCTAATGCCAAAAACAAAGGGCTAAAAATAGGTTTTGCTCCTACAATGGGCGCACTGCATGGTGGACACCTCTCACTCTACGAAAGAGCCAGAAAGGAAAACGATATCGTAGTTTCTTCTATTTTCGTGAATCCTACTCAGTTCAACAATCCTGAGGATTTAGAAAAATATCCACGAACCATAGAAGCAGACATTGACCTTTTAGAAAAAACTAAAAATGTAGACGCCGTCTATACTCCATCCGTAGAAGACCTTTACCCTAATGGATTAGAGCGAAAAAGCTATGATTTTGATGGGTTAGAAAACGAAATGGAAGGAAAATCCAGACCTGGACATTTTGACGGTGTAGGAACTGTGGTGGAGGAGCTTTTCAGACAAGTTCAGCCTGATAATGCCTATTTCGGCGACAAAGATTTTCAGCAACTGGCAATTATCAAAAAATTAGTTCAAAAACTAAAGCTGCCTATCAACATCGTAGGAATGCCTATTTTTAGGGAAGATAGCGGACTGGCGATGAGCTCGCGAAATATGAGGCTAAGCCCTGAGCAAAGAGATAAAGCCAAACTTATCTATGCTACTTTGGTAAAAGCCAACGAGATGTTCAGAAAATCCAGCCTCTCTGATGTCAAAACCTTTGTAGAAAAAACCTTTGAAGACTCTGATTTTGAGCTGGAATATTTTATCATCGCAGATGAAGAAACCTTGAAAGAAGCAGATAAAATCGAAAACGGAAAGAATTACCGAGCGTTCATCGTTGTTCTGGTCGATGGAGTCCGATTGATTGACAATATCCATCTTGACTAATTTCAAAAAATAAATCCCGCCAAATGGTGGGATTTTTATTTATTTCTGTTCTGTAAATCTGGTCAAATTCACTTCTGGAAGCAGGTCTTTTTTACCTTCAATAAAATCAAAAAGTTCTTTTGAAAAATAGCATCCATTCAGAATTCCTCTCGCTCCCAACCCATTGAAAACATAAAGGTTTTTGTGCTTTTCATGTCTTCCTAAAATAGGTCTCCTATCCGCCACAGTAGGACGAAATCCTACATTGATTTCCTCCACTTCGAATTTTTTTGGATAAAACTGAGACAGTCCGTCTATCAGTTGTTCTTTCGCCTCCTCATCCACATTTTCATCTGTTCTTTCCCTATCGTAAGTTCCTCCATAATAGTATTTTCCATTTTCCAATGGAAAAATAAAATGTTTTTTCTTAATCGTAAAATCCCCTTCCAGCGGTACAGAGAGATTTACCACCAAATGATGGCCTTTATTAATATGAATAGGAATTTCTTTAAAATACGGATTTTGCTTTACGGCTATTCCTTCCGCAAAAACAATATTTTTAAACTTAATATCCTTATACTGAGAGTTTTCTACATCGAGAGAGTTATAGTCAAATCTTTCTTTTATCAGATATTCATTTCTTTGTAAATATTGTAAAATATCTCCAAAAAACGCTTCCACATCCAATCTTGCAGAATGATTTACCCTTCCAGAACTAAACGGATTTTTCACCACATCTAATTCCTCAAAAACAGGGTGCAAAAAAGGTCTAAGACTTTCTTCTTTCATCTTTTTCTGCCATAATTCTCTTTCCTCTTCATTATGAAAAATCCTTTGGATAGGTTTATTTATTAAATAATTCTTGCCTGTATACTGCTGTATTTCAGACAGAGTTTTATGCAAAAAATCTATCTGTTCCTTTGCCAGCCAAAAAGAAGTAAAACGCTTCAAAACCACAGGATTGATCATCCCAGCCGAAATCTGCGATGCGCTCTTCTTCCCTTCTGAAAAAATAACGAAATCTTTATTTTCTTTTAACAGCTGATGTGCAAAAAATAAAGCCGCATATCCATCTCCTACAATGATGTATTCTGTATCTCTCATAACCACAAAAATAAAAAAACCTAGGCAAAATTTGCCTAGGCTATTATGTTAAAATTATAATAAAATTAATAATTCCACATATCATTCTCCATCTCGAGAATTTGATTTTTGATTCTTTCGCTCTCTTCTAGTTGAGCGTTAGCATCATTCGGGATGTAGTCTTTGATATTCCCTGTACCATACCCATTTTCAGATCTATAGATGATAGAAGAGAATCTTCTTGCATTCAATAAATCATCAAAAGTAAGGTCAGAAGACAAGTTCTTATTGTTAAATACTACTGCATTTGCCAATACTTCCCTTGCACTTGGGTAGAATACCCAGAACAAATCAATAAGCTCATCTGCGTTACCAAGAGGTTCTCCATTAGGTCCTGTCAAGGCATTAGATGCAGGGTCTTTACCCATAGCAGAAATACCTAATAATCTGTATTTCAGCTGTGCATCTCTACGATCAATGTACCACATACCTTTGATCTTCAGCATCTTTACATTTTCAGATTTAGTTTCATAAACATCTATGTATTGTTGTTTCTCTTCTTCTGAAATTTTCTCCCCAGCATTGACTCTTTCGATATATGCATCAGAGATACGCACGAATTTCGTAGCATTTTCTATTTCTTGTTTAGTCATTCTATCTTTAAACATCTCATCTTTATACACTTCTTTAATAGAGCCATCATTTACTCCATCTAAAAGAAGTTGGTACAAAGATTTTGTAGAAGCTACTAAACCATCAGAGTTATAATAGAATGGTCTATTGATTTTTTCGTTCATATCAATAATTTCCCATACCACCATACTTCTAACAATATCCTTATCCTCTACATATCCGTATTTTACTGGATTGTTTTTTACGGAAATAAGAGAATCCCCTTTCTTAACTGTATTCAAGTTTCTGTAGTGTCTCAACGCAGCTGGTGAATCTGAGTTAAGGATACTCAAAGAGTTCACTGGATTCAATGGAATCTCTTCCTCTTTTTTAACCTCTACAACAGGCTCTGCTGGTTGTTCTGGCTCTTCTTGAACAGTTTTAGTCTTTCCTTTTTTACCTTTTTTACCTTTTGGGGCTACTGCTGTCTTTTTAGCTCCAGCTTTCTTTTTGCCTTTTCCCTTCTGAGCATCTGCAAAGAAGAAGGTAAATACAAGAAAGAACAATAATATTCTTCTCATTTTATTTTAATATTAATTATATTTATTTACTACTGAACATTTATGACAACTGGGCTGATATTTTTAAGCATTTGTCCACCCAATCCTGTAGCAGTAGCTTGGATATCAAACACATAACATACATCACCAGCTCTCAATCCAGCTGTAAGACCAGCAGCTGCACTTAGAGAGTTTCCGCTCACATACATTGCTGCTTTTCCAGGCGCTTTGAATCTAAATCCTGTTACTTGGAAACTTACAGGGAAGTCGAAATCAGGTATAGCTGCCGAAATCACTTGTTTTGAAATAGAACTTGCAGGCATAGAAACTACATTCTGAGATCTGATCTGTCCTTGTGGTGCTGGAACACTCTTAATACGGAATGGGAATGATTGAGAAACCACTTTTCCATTAGGTTGTTTTCCTGACACTGTAATATTTACAGTATTTCCAGCTCCTGGTCTGATAACCCATTTACCTCTACCACCTGATACACTTGCACCTGGTGCAGAAAGAGTTACTGTAGAGTTATCAACACCTAACATAGATGCAGACACAGGGTTTTCTACACCTCTATATAGTACATTCATCTTATCAGCAGAAATCAAAGCTCCACTTTGAAGTTTAACTTCCTCTGCACCAGCGATTACTCTATAGTTGTGTTTGAAAGGCAATGCTACCATTTCTCCTTTAGAGTTTCTATAAGAAACTGTACCACTCATTGTATGTTCTCCTACTCCTCCTCCTAGAGTTTTGTATCCCATACCTCTAGTTGTTCTATCAACTCCTGTGAACTGAAGATTTGGATCATCAGAATATGTTCCGATGAATACTTTAGCTTCTACAGGCTGACCTTGAATAATTACTGTAGGACCAGCAACGATAGCTTCGTATGCATTGAATTTGATATCAGCATCCACTTTTTCTTGAAGCATCAATGCCAAAGCATCTGACTGCAAGTTTCTCGCTTCTGATTGGATAACTTCCAAGTTAGATAATGCAGCA
Organism: uncultured Flavobacteriaceae bacterium; assembly: GCA_963518955.1. Taxonomy (GTDB): domain Bacteria; phylum Bacteroidota; class Bacteroidia; order Flavobacteriales; family Weeksellaceae; genus JABCPE02. The sequence continues at coordinate 84,461 of CAUQKI010000005.1, forward strand.
ATCAATGGTTGGTTGTGGAATTTATATTGTAACCATCCTTTACCATTTCTTGTTTCTCCTTTTGGAAATTCAGTAACCATTGTTTGGTTAGCTCTTTCCACTAGGTTTTTCATTTCTGGAACATTTCCGAAAGACTGAGAAATAAATGTTCTAAGATCATTTATTTGTTTTGTCAAATCTTTAGCAACCTTAGAAGGAGCGTTTTCATCACCTCCATCGAAGAATTTACCTGTAGAATATTCCGTACCATTCAAAGCATTGAAGTTATCTTCTACCCCAGATTTTTCATCATATCCAGCTTCTTTTTTCAATTGAGTTTTGATGCCTTCTATTGATTCTACTAAAGCATTGATTTTTCCTTTCAATCCTTGATAAATTTCATAATTTTGAGCTGCTGCTTCATTAGTTTCAGATTTAGCCTTTAAGGTTTGCTCAAAAATTTTATCAGTTTTATTTTCAGTCAACTCTCTTGACTCTTGTAGAGATGAGTTAGTATCAAAATAAGATCTAATAATCTCTTGGTCAATTTGCATCGCCAACATACAGATGAAAACCAAGTACATTAGGTTAATCATCTTCTGACGAGGTGATAATTTCTCTTTTGCCATTTTTTAATTTTTTTTGGTTTAAAATTATTTAAAAATCACAATGAGAAATTAAGCTTTCATCGCTGTTAACATACCTCCATAAACTCTGTTCAAGCTATTAAGGTTTGTAGTCAATCCTTTCAATTCTTCATTAAACTTCTCTGACTGTTCAGCTGATTTTTGGATGTCAGCTACATATTTTTTGCTGTACTCAGACTGTTGTCTTCCGTGTTCTAATTGTAGAGCATATAATGCGTTGATGCTTTCTAAGTGGTTAGCAGCTAAAGCCATTTGCTCATTATATTTGTGAGTAGAAGCAGAAACATCCACAGTCTGGTTAATTTGGTCTACAGAGTGAGAGAATTTATCAATTCCTGTTCTCAATCTTTCGAACATAGCAACATCCAATTTAGCATCTGCTAACATTTTATCCAATTTTTCAGATAAAGAAACTTCTAATTCAGAGATGTTAGATGTAACTTTAGACTCTACAGCCTTTCTTGGCTTTGGTGTAGCATTAGCATCCATTAATTCTGGATATACATTTTCCCATGCATATTTAGTTTCTTCTGCAGGTGGGTTGAAAGCAAACACTATGAAGATAAAACATTCCACAGCAAGCCCCAATCCTAAGATAAAGTTTCCACTTACACCTGGAATAGGAAGGTGTGTCATTTTTACTAACGCTCCGAAAATTACTACCGCTGCCCCCATTGAATAAATGAAGTTCAACACAGCATCTTTTGATTTAAACATAACTTTTAATTTTTAATGATTATACTTTATTTAATTTTTTCTTGTTTTTTTATCTTCTTATTTTAGACGCTCCTTCTGGTATGTCTTGAACAGTTCTAAATCCTATGTAACTTCTAGCAGAGTCTTTACGCTCCCAGTCTCTAGAACCAACCATCAATAGGTATCCTATATCTTTCCAAGAACCACCTCTTACAGTTTTCTTAACATCTACATAAGCTCTGTTAGAGATGTAAGGATTCAATGTAGAAGAGAACTGATAAGTAGAGTTGTTATAAGGAGATTCTGTCCATTCAGCTACATTCCCTGCCATGTCATAAAGTCCATATCCATTTTTAGGGAACTTTTTAACAGGAGCTGTATACATATATGTACCTTTTTTCTCATCCTCTATATAGTTACCTCTCTTAGGTTTGAAGTTTGCTAAATAGCATGCTCTATCATCCATCAAATAAGGACCTCCCCAAGGATAAGCTGCATTTTCTAGACCACCACGAGCTGCATATTCCCATTCTGCTTCAGTTGGAAGTCTGAATTTCATAGGAGAATGTCTTCTCTTTTTAGATCTTGCATTAGAATCTGCTTTTGCTTTTGTTTTATAGTCAGTAAATGCTCTTGCTTGATCCCAAGTAACCCCTACTACAGGATAATCTTTATATGCAATATGCCAAAAATATTGGTCAAATAGCGGTTCATTATAAGCATAATTGAAATCTCTCAACCATACTGTTGTATCTGGATAAACAGCTATACTCGTTTTCTTTTCTGAACGAAGTCCTTTAGATCCATCTTTGATGTCTTCCCACTCATAACGGTACTGAAGTTTAGTAACATCTAGAATTCTCTTGTTATTTTCTCTCTTATCTGGCGCTACATACATAGACTCTAAAATCTCTGCATATTTAGCATCTGGATATTGATTAACATTCCAATCTAATGGAACTGACCAATCCAATCTTTTTGCCTCATTATAACCATTTCTTCCTCCTTGAGATTCCAAGAACTGCTGGTATCCAGACTTATTCTCTTTATCTCCTTTTTGAGACAAATACGCATAATTACGCCCTTCTCCTTTACCATCTCCAGAAGATTGTCCTCCTCCTGCAGCCTCTGCTAAAAGAGTTCTAGCAATAGAGTCTCTTACATAGTTGATAAACAATCTATACTGAGCATTAGTAACTTCTGCTTCATCCATGAAAAATGAAGAAACAGTAACTGTCTTTAATTGGGTTTTTTCTGGAGTCATTGTGAAGTCCTGATCTGCCTGCCCCATAACGAAAGACCCTCCTGGTATTGCTACCATTCCATGCGGTCTTGCTGCAACAAAAGATTTTGAACTTTCTCTAGACACCAATTCTCCCTTGGTATCTGGTCTTCCAGAATTCCCTTTTTTTCCTCCTGAGGAACATGCCGCAGTTAGTAAAGCTGCGGAAACTAAAAGAACGATTCTTTTCATTATATTAAATCTATTTTTTATAATTTATTTATTTTTCAAAAAGGATAACGATTTTTTTCTTAAATTATTTTCCTTTCTTTATATTTTTTTATTCCACTGTCACAGATTTTGCCAAGTTTCTTGGCTGGTCTACATTCACTCCTCTATAAACAGCTATATAATAAGCTAATATCTGTAATGGTATAGATGCTATTATTGGAGAAAAACATTCTGATGTTTCTGGTATTTCTATCACATAATCAGACATTGCCGAAACCTGCTCATCTCCTTTATTAACAATAGAAATAACTTTTCCTTTTCTTGCTTTAATCTCCTGCACATTACTTACAATCTTATCATAATGACCTTTTTTGGGAGCGATGATTACTATTGGCATATTTTCATCAATCAAAGCAATAGGCCCATGCTTCATTTCTGCTGCTGGATAGCCCTCTGCATGGATATAAGAAATCTCTTTCAACTTCAATGCTCCTTCTAATGCAGCAGGGAAATTATAACCACGCCCCAAATATAAGAAATTTGAAGCACTTACAAAATCTTTCGCCATTTTTTTAACATATTCATGAGTAGATTCTAGTACATCCTCTATCTTTTTAGGGATAGCATCTAGTTCTGTTATCAGACTCATGAAATCTACATTACTAAGATTTCCATTATGTTTTCCTAACTTAAGCGCTAGCAAAGATAATATTGTTAGTTGAGCTGTAAAAGCCTTTGTAGACGCTACTCCTATCTCTGGTCCTGCATGTGTATATGCTCCTGCATCTGAAAATCTAGAAATAGAAGAATCTACAACATTACAAATTCCAAAAATAAACGCTGCTCTTTCTTTTGCTAATTTAATAGCTGCCATAGTATCTGCTGTCTCACCTGACTGAGAAATCGCAATAACTATATCCTTATTAGTAATAATGGGATTTCTGTATCTAAATTCTGAAGCATACTCCACTTCTACTGGAATTCTAGCAAATTCTTCTATAAGATATTCCCCTATCAATCCCGCATGCCAAGAAGTTCCACAAGCTACAATGATAATTCTTTCTGCTTTAGTGAATTTATCTAAATAATCCCAAATTCCAGCCATCTTTATAATTCCTTCATCTACTAAAAGACGACCTCTCATGGTATCATGGATAGATTTTGGTTGCTCAAAAATTTCTTTAAGCATAAAATGCTCATAACCACCTTTCTCTATCTGTTCTAGACTTAATTTTAATTCTTGAACTTCTGGAATAACAACTGAATTATCAACAATAGCTCTGATTTCTACTCCTTTTTCTAAAGAAATCGTTGCCATGTGTCCATCTTCAAGATAGATAGCTTCTTTAGTAAATTCAACGAAAGGTGAAGCATCAGAAGCTACAAAGTATTCATTTTCTCCTATTCCTATAGCCAATGGCGAACCTAAACGCCCTACAACCAATAGTCCAGGATGGTCTTTATGCATGACAGTGATAGCGTAAGCTCCGTACACTTCGTTCAATGCATATCTCACAGCAGTAGGAAAATCCACCTTCTGCGTGTCCATTATATATTGAATCAGATTAACTAAAACTTCAGTATCTGTGTCAGAAGCAAAAGTAAATCCTTTCTCTATTAGCATAGTCTTAATGGTATCATAGTTTTCTATAATTCCATTATGAATAATTGCTATTTTCCCATTATTAGACAAATGTGGATGAGAGTTTCTATCACTAGGAACCCCATGAGTAGCCCATCGAGTATGTCCCATACCCACATGAGCAGAACCTTCTAGGTCTTTAGAAATACTAACCAAATCGGCTACTTTTCCTTTTGTTTTCTTAAGCTCAAAGTCATTATTTTGTCCCTCTACTATTACCCCTGCACTATCATAACCTCGATACTCTAATCTTTTTAGTCCGTTGATTACTATATCATAAGCACATCTATGCCCTGTATATCCTACTATTCCGCACATAACTTCATCTAAATTTATTTAGTAACATATGTTACCATTAGTTTTGGTCTATTATTATTCGTAGTATTTGTCCCTACAAACACAGCTCTGTAAGGTGAACTAACATTATTATTATAGTCTTGACTTACCAAATTCCCCTTTGAAGTAAGATACTCTCCAATATTGATAATCAAGTCTTTAGCCTCTGCTTCTTTTTCTACAATATCTTTGATAGTTTTTGTAATATCAATATCATAGTAAGAAGGGTTACTATTAGTAGAATAAGCTTTTATCAAACTATAATTACTATTACCCAACATAGTTTTTAAGTCTGTAATAAAATCAGTTTCTCCTTGTTTTCTCACTAAGAAACCAACTGGTTTAGTATAAGAGTTATTCCATGTATTAGTGTCTGTATACAATCTTACTTTTGCTGAAAGTATCGCTGCTCCACGCTCTTTGTAAAGTCTTTTCAAATCGCTAACACCTGCTCCATTCAATTTTATTCCTGCTCCAGGACCTCCCATCCCTTGCATATATAGTAGAGGATCTCCATTAGTACTATTGATATTAGCCATCACAGTATTAAATGTAGAACTTCTAGTATATGATATCTTACTAAAATGAACATTAGAAGAACCTAAATCAAAACTAAAAGTATTTGATTTTCCTCCAGATTTATAATACATAGTCATTGTCACTTCATTAGGAGCAAAGTTTATCAAATAACCATCATTTTCTCGAACTGAAATTTTAAGTCCTTTAAAATAATTGATAAAATTACTTTCGTTACTCAGCTCTGTAGCTCCATTTTTATCAGCTATTTTAGTTTTAAAATAATTTTTATCTAATTTGATTCTTAATCCTGCTTCCCTTGTCAAAAGATTTGTATTATCAGAAGTTTTATTTATACTAACAGCATAAACATTCCCTGAAAACACTTTAGTTCCTAATAGAGTTCCATTTGTAACTCCTTGTTTATTTGACAATATTTCTGTTCCAACAGCTCCTAAATTATTATCAGTTGTAACAACATCATGAACATCAATATTCATTGTAGCTGCTGGATTTCCATATTTTACAGCTTCATATTTTGTCAATGTCTGTTTTGCAGCTTGTCCTTCATGGGTTACATCTGTTGTAGTAACCGCTTTGGTTGTAGCATCATACTGAGGTTTAATTTCTAAAACCACAGAATCCACCACTGGATTAGTTCCAAATTCAGGAGCATATTTAGACAATCTCACTTGAGTAACATATGCTGACTCCTGTGTACCAAACTGACCTTCAGTAAAAGCACCTAATGTAGCTCTTTGCAACGCATAAGAATCAGCTCTTACAACATCTCCATTATTTATATTATAGGCTACCAAATCATAAGAAACCTGATTTCCAGTAACTGAATTACCATCAAAAAGATTTTTCCCCAAGTCATCAGCATCAGAATTACAACTGATCATCAAACCTCCAAAAAGAAAAACTGATAATATTGACTTTATTTTATTCATCTGTTTCTTAGTTTTATTTATAAATTTCTGATATTCCCTCTTCATTAACTCCATCTATTTTAGGCGTTTTTGTATTCTTAAAGCCTTCTTCTAATACCTTATTTAGTTTTTTATCTCCTTTTACAACCAAGTCTACTAAATCCATCCCTTCGGCAAGAAAATCTTGTATTGTAGGATTTTCAATAGCTTTCAGATCGCTTATTCCATCAAATTTCAATTTCTCTTCTATTTCCTTTCCTAAACTAAAATTTTTCTCATTGTATACCGACAAAACAAGTTTAGTATCTTGAAAATATGTATCTGATTTATAGAAATTCTTCAAATATATCGCTACAAAAGAAGACATCCACCCACTAAGATGTATCACATCTGGCACCCAGTTTAGTTTTTTGATAGTTTCTATCACTCCTCTTGTAAAGAATATGGCTCTCTCATCATTATCCTCGAAAGGCTTCCCTTCCTCATCTGCATAGTAAGATTTTCTCCTAAAATACTCATCATTATCTATAAAATACACCTGTAACCTTTCCCCTGGTAAAGATGCCACTTTCACTATCAAAGGCTGATCCAAATCATTTATAATAATATTCATCCCTGAAAGACGGATCACTTCATGCAACTGATATTTCCTCTCACTAATCAGCCCAAATCTTGGCATAAAAACCCTCACATCATTTCCTTCCTGATGCATTTTTAGAGCCATCTTATTCACTTCCGAAGCCATATTTGTTCCCTCCTGATAAGGAAACATCTCCGTAGTGACATATAGAATTTTTTGATTTGACATACTGCTTATTTCTATTGACATAAGTCAATTCATTCTGCAAAGTTACAAAATTAAATTCATTTATAAACAACAAAAGTCTTATCAAAAATGATAAGACTCTGATAGTATTGCACTTATATTTTTATTTTAAAATAGATATAATCTGTTCCGCTAGCGAAATACCGATTCTATCCTGCGCTTCATTAGTAGAAGCTCCCGTATGAGGAGTTAATGAAATTTTCGGGTGAGATAGAATACTCTTAGCAGGTGTAGGCTCATTGATGAATACATCCAGCCCAGCAAAAGCTAGTTTACCGCTGTCCAAAGCTTTTAGAAGCGCTTCTTCATCTACTACTCCACCTCTAGCACAGTTCACAAGTGCCGCTCCATTTTTCATTAAATCAAATTCTTTTTGCCCAATAACAAATTCTTTTTGAGCTGGGACATGAAGCGTAACGAAATCTGCTTCTTTTAAAACTTCTTCTTTAGACTGAGTTTTGATTTCAAAATCCACTGATTGCCCATTGAAAAATTCTACTTTCACAGTTGCTTTTTCAGCAAAATTATCCACTGCTAAAACTCTCATTCCCAAACCTAAAGCCATCTTAGCCACTTCCTGACCAATTCTACCAAAACCAATGATACCGATAGTTTTACCTCTCAGCTCTACGCCTTTTGTATAAGCTTTTTTAAGCTCCGCAAATTTAGAATCACCTTCTACTGGCATTTTTCGGTTAGAATCCGTTAAAAATCTACATCCTGAAAACAAATGAGCAAAAACCAATTCTGCCACAGATGCTGACGAAGCCGCAGGTGTATTAATTACATTGATACCTTTTTCTCGTGCATATTCCACATCTATATTATCCATTCCTACTCCTCCTCTACCGATGATTTTCAGAGATGGACAAGCATCTATGATGTCCTTTCTTACTTTGGTTGCACTACGCACTAAAAGCGTTCTCACTTGGTTTTCATTGATATAGTTTATCAATTCTTCCTGTGGAACTTTGGCAGTAATCACCTCAAAACCTGCTTTTTGCAAACCATCAATTCCAGACTGGTCTAAACCGTCATTTGCTAATACTTTCATAATAATATTTTTAATAAATTTCTAATAATAGTTATCCCACAAAGATATAAATTTGATTTTAAATATTTGATATTTCCAGACTAAAATAAATTGCTAAATTTGTCCTTTATTGAACAAATGGAAGAAAAAGTAGTTTTAATCAATCCAAATGATGAATTTTTAGGCGTAATGAACAAGCAGGAAGCCCACGAAAAGGGAGTTCTGCATCGTGCTTTTTCTATTTTCTTATTTAATAATAAAGGAGAAATGCTCCTGCAAAGAAGGGCTGGTTCTAAATACCATTCGCCCAATTTATGGACTAATGCAGTCTGCTCCCATCCACGCGAGGGAGAATCCTATAAAGAAGCTGCTCTGAGGCGCTTGCAGGAAGAACTTGGGATTTCTGCTGATATAGAGGAAAAATTTCATTTCATCTATAAAGCTGATGTAGGGCAAGGGCTTTGGGAGCACGAACTGGACTGTGTTTTCACTGGATTTTTTGAAGGTGATTTTAGCCTAAATTCGGAGGAAGTTTCGGAAGTCCGCTACATTTCCACAGAGGATTTGGATAGAGAAATGAAAGAAAAACCAGAAAACTTCACAGAATGGTTTAAAATAATACTCAACGAATACAAACAGCATTTATCATGAAAAAATTATTGTTTAAACTATTTTTTGCATTGGCTTTCACTTCTATTTCCCTGCACGGACAGGAGAAAATACAGCAAGTGGAATTTAGTAGTTTTGGAGGAATGGCTCTTTATTCAAGACAATACACCCTCAATTCTTTAAAAAAAGAATTTAGCAAAAAACTTCTAATGAGACAAAACAAAGATCTTCCAGAGGAAATTTCACTACCAAACACACCTGAAAACTGGGAAGCTTTCACTAAAAAAATAAATCTGGATAAATTCAAAAAACTGAAAGATGGACCTAGCCAACAGGATTTTGATGGACAGGACAAGGTCATTATCATCAAAACTAATAAGAAGACTTATAGAAAAATGAATGCTTACGGCAACGACCATGACAGGGAAGTTTGGTATGATTTACTACAAATCATCGCAAAGGAATTTGGAAAAAAAGGCATTTATGAATAAACTATTTTTATGAAAAAATTATTATTTAAACTATTTTTTGCATTGGCTTTCGCTTCTATTCCCCTGCACGGACAGGAGAAAATACAGCAGGTAGAAGTCCATATATTTGGAGGAATGGCTCTTTATTCAAGCCAATACACCCTCAATTCTCTAAAAAAAGAATTTAGCGCAAAACCTCTAATGGGACAAAAAGAAGAACTCCCAAAGGAAATTTCGCTACCAAACACACCCAAGAACTGGGAAGCTTTCACTAAAAAAATAAATCTGGATAAATTCAAAGAACTGAAAGATGGTCCCAGCGAACAGGCTGCTGATGGGCAGGACAAGGTCATTATCATCAAAACTGATAAAAAGACTTATAGAAAAATGAACACCAGCGGCAACGACCATGACAGGGAAGTTTGGTATGATTTACTAAAAATCATCGCAAAGGAATTTGGGAAGAAAAGTATTTATGAATAAACTATTTCTATGAAAAAATTATTATTTAAACTATTTTTTGCATTGGCTTTCGCTTCTATTCCCCTGCATGGGCAGGAGAAAATACAGCAGGTAGAAGTCCATATATTTGGGGGAATGGCTCTTTATTCAAGCCATTACACCATCAATTTTCTATACAAAGAATTTGAAGCAAAACAAGTTATGGGAGAACCAGCAGAGCTCCCAAAGAAAATTTTACAGCTAAATCCACCTGATAAATGGAGGGTTTTCACAAAGAAAATAAATCTGGATAAATTCAAAAAACTGAGAGATGGTCCCAGCGAACAGACTGTTGATGGGCAGGACGAGGTCATTATCATCAAAACTGATAAAAAGACTTATAGAAAAATGAACGCCAGCGGCAACGACCGTGACAGGGAAGTTTGGTATGATTTACTACAAATCATCGCAAAGGAATTTGGAAAAAAAGGCGTTTATGAATAAACTATTTTTATGAAAAAGTTTTTCTTTATTTTCGTTTTGTATTGGCTTCATTCTTGTAATGGAACAGAGAAAGCAATGGCCACCAGCCCAGACACTCAGAAAACCAGCATTTCTGAAAAACAAAATGCTGAGAAAATAGAAAGGATAATTTATTCTCAAACAGGAGGAGATACAGGTGGTAAAGGTGTATATTTAGTGATAACCAAAGATTCTATTATTTATCGTCTTACAGAAGGTGTAACTGATGAAAAAACCATAGCAAATTTGTCATTAAATAACAATAATAAAGACTGGGAGGCGTTCATTGATAAAATTGATTTAGAGGATTTTGAAAAGGGAAAACCAAGCAAAGAACTGATAATGGATCTCCCTACAATAAAAATCATAATAAAAACTGATAAAAAAGAATATTCTAAAACTAATATTCAAAACAATACAACTTGGGATTACATTACCAAACAAATTATAGACATAAAATACTCAAAATTAAATAATCATTTAAATTTAAAAAAATGAAAAAAACAGCACTTTATAACAAACATGTAGAACTCGGCGCTAAAATGGTGCCTTTCGCTGGTTTTGATATGCCTGTCCAGTACGCTGGCGTGACGGAAGAACATTTCGCTGTGAGAGAAAAAGCAGGAATGTTTGATGTATCGCACATGGGACAGTTCATCATAGAAGGCACAGGCGCAAAAGACCTTCTGCAATATGTAACTACCAATGACCTAAACACGCTGACTGATGGAAAAGCCCAGTATTCCTGCCTTCCGAACGGACAAGGAGGAATAGTGGATGACCTCATCATCTACAAAATGGCGGATGAAGTATATTTCGTGGTGGTCAATGCTTCTAATATTGAAAAAGACTGGAATCATATTTCTAAATTCAATGAAAAATTCGGAGCAAAAATGACCAACATTTCCGATGAAACTTCTCTAATCGCTATCCAAGGACCTTTGGCAACACAGATTCTGCAAAAGCTAACCAGCACTAATCTTTCCGAAATCCCTTATTATCATTTCACTATAGGAACGGTGGACGGCGTGCAGGATGTAATCATCTCAAACACAGGCTACACAGGAAGCGGTGGATTTGAAATTTATTTTAAAAATGAAAATGCCGAGCAGCTCTGGAACGCCCTCACAGAAGCAGGAAAAGAGGAAGGTCTCGTGCCATGCGGGCTGGCAGCAAGAGATACGCTGAGATTAGAAAAAGGATTCTGCCTTTATGGCAATGATATTGATGATTCTACTTCTCCGCTGGAAGCAGGTTTGGGCTGGATTACAAAACTTGGAAAAGGTGATTTCGTGGATGCTGAATTTTTCAAAAAACAGAAAGAAGAAGGCGTTTCCCGCAAGTTAGTTGGTTTTGAATTACTTGAAAAAGGCGTTCCAAGACACGACTACCCAGTGGTGGACGCAGAAGGAAATGTCATCGGAAAAGTGACTTCTGGAACATCTTCGCCAATGAAAAAAATAGGACTTGGGCTGGCTTATGTGAAAACTGAATTTTCTAAACCAGAATCCACTATTTTCATCCAAATAAGAAATAAAAACATTCCTGCGAAGGTGGTAAAAACGCCTTTTGTTTAAGATTTTAATTAAATTTTTAGATTATATTTATGAAAAAAACATTTGCATTTATCTTGTTGAGTATTATTTCATTAGCAAAGGCTCAGCTGACTGATATCAGATACATTCCTGTAATTTCTACCGATACTATTTCTACCAAGGCTAATCTTTATCCTCATGTATTGAGCAAAAACAAATTCAATCCGCTGGTTTTTGAAAACGGTTTTAAAGTCGGCGAAAGAAGAGAGGCGGTGAGACTTTGGGACAAGGATATTTTTTACCTTGAATTTACCGATAGAAAAATGAACAAAAGAGTTTTCCGACAAATGCCAGAGCTAAAGAAAAACGGAAAATTATTTGAAATCATGCTGCAAGGAGATGTTTCTTGGTACAGAAGATATTTCAGTTACAGAGCTGACACTTGGGATGCCAACTACGAGCACGAAGACTATTTCGTAAAAGGCGACGAGATTGTAAACATCCCTGTAAAAGGCAGATACAAGAAAAAACTAAAAGCTCTGCTTTCTGACAAACCAGAAATCGCGAAGGAAGTAGACCGTATGGTAGGCGACCGCGACATCAGAGAAATTTTAGAAAAATACAACAGCAAATAAGAAAAAATCCCTCTTGTAATTTGTAATTAGAGGGATTTTTATTTTTTGCCAATCACAAAACGGTCATTTTCTGATAAATCCTTTATAAGTTCTGATTTTGTGAGAACATCCTGAAACAGCTGTAAGGTCTCTTTTCCTAATTTTTGGTTGATTTCCAAAAAAACAGAGCCTCCTTTTTTCAGGTGGTTTTCAGAGTCTTGGGCTATTTTTTCATAAAAGGCAAGAACTCTGTTTTCAGGAGCAAAAAGCGCTATATTTGGTTCAAAACCTTTCACAGAATGCGAAATTTCTTCCTTTTCTAAAACATCTATATACGGAGGATTGCTCACTATGATATCATAAATTTCATCCAGTTTTCCAGTCAAATAATCTTTCTGAATAAAATTGACTTTCACTTTATGAAAATCGGCGTTTTTTTGGGCTATATTTAGTGCTTTTTCAGAAATGTCGATACTGCTGACCTCGGCATTTGGGAATATTTTTGCCAAAGAAATACTGATGCAGCCGCTCCCTGTTCCTACATCCAGAATTTTTAGTTTTTCTTTTTTCAAATGGCTTAGTTTGTTTTCTATCAATTCTATCAGCTCCTCGGTTTCAGGGCGTGGAATAAGGACATTTTCATCAACGAAAAACCTATTTCCATAAAAATAAGTTTCGCCCAAAATCTGCTGGTAAGGTTTCCCTTCTTTTAGTATAGATATGATTTTTAGAAACTCATTTTGGTTTTCGGCAGAAATAGAATTTTCGAGCTGTGAGCGAATATCTATCCTATTCAGATTCAATATTTTTTCGCAAAAAATAAAAAATAATTCTTTGCACTCTGCCGAAGTATAAAGGCTTTGGAGCTCCTCGGAAAAAAGGTTTTTGACTTGAATGATGGTCATTGAAAAAATTTTATCCACAAAGATAAGAAATGTGTGGATAAATTTACGAATAGTTAATCTTTTGATTTATAAATATTTACAGAATTATTGATTTTTGACATACCGTGAAACATTAAAAATAATTGTATTTTTGGAGCCTAATATTTTGAATATGGGTAAAATTATAGGTGTTGCCAATCAAAAAGGAGGTGTAGGAAAAACTACCACTTCGGTAAATCTAGCCTCTGCATTGGGCGTTTTAGAGAAAAAAGTTTTATTAATCGATGCCGACCCTCAGGCTAATGCTACTTCTGGTCTAGGTGTAGAGGAAGTTACATATTCCACTTATGACCTTTTGGAACATCACGCCAAAGTCCGTGAGTGCATCCTCCCTACTTCTTCGCCAAATGTAGATATTATCCCATCTCATATAGATTTAGTAGCAGCAGAGATAGAGCTGGTGGACAAGGAAAACCGTGAATACATGCTGAAAGAAGCTTTGAAGGAGATAAAAAATGAATACGACTATATCATTATAGACTGTGCGCCGAGTTTGGGACTTATCACCATCAATGCACTTACTGCTGCGGATTCGGTTATCATCCCTGTTCAGTGTGAATATTTCGCATTAGAAGGGCTTGGAAAACTTCTAAACACCATTAAAAACATACAAAGTTTCCACAATCCTAACTTAGACATAGAAGGGCTTCTTCTAACGATGTTTGACTCTCGTCTAAGGCTTTCTAACCAAGTGGTAGAGGAAACCAACTCACATTTCCCTGAAATCGTTTTTGAAACTATCATTAGCAGAAACACTCGCCTGAGCGAGGCGCCGAGTTTTGGTGAAAGTATCCTAAAATACGATGCGGAGAGCAAAGGAGCTGTGCAGTATATACAGCTGGCAGAGGAAATTTTGCTAAAAAATGAACAAAAAATTCCGAGCAAAAAGAAGGAAAGTAAAAAATCAAAAAAGTAAATCGCTCTGATAATATTTAAGACAAAAAGAGCGTTCGTAAACATACAAAATCTATGAAAGATAAAAAAAGAGCTATGGGGCGTGGGCTTGGAGCTATTCTAAGTGCTGAGTCCAAAGCTGTGCAGTCTGCGACAGATGCAGGAGCAAAGGATTTGGTAGGAAATATTGTAGAAATTCCTATCGAGGATATCTATCCTAATGCCAACCAGCCGAGAACTCATTTTGATGAAAAGGCATTGCAGGAACTTGCCGAATCCATCAAGGTTTTGGGAATTATACAACCCATAACGGTAAGAAAAGACGGAGCTAAATTTGAGATTATTTCTGGGGAAAGAAGATATCGTGCCTCCAAAATGGCCGGTCTAAAAGAAATCCCTGCCTATGTAAGGCTGGTAAATGACCAAGAACTGCTAGAAATGGCTTTGGTGGAAAACATCCAGAGAGAAGACTTAGATGCCATAGAAGTAGCCCTTACCTATCAGAGATTATTAGAGGAAATCGGTCTTACACAAGAAGCACTCAGCCAGCGCGTAGGGAAAGAGAGAAGTACAATCACCAACTCTATCCGACTTCTAAAACTAAGCCCTGATGTTCAGCAGGCTATCCGAAATGGTGACATTTCCGCTGGACACGGAAGAGCAATTTTAAGTTTAGAAAACCCTGAACACCAGCAGGTTTTATTTGAACAAATTGTAAATAACAGACTAAGTGTAAGACAGGCGGAAGAAGCTGCAAAACATTTCAAAAGTCCAAAAGAAACTTCTATTTACAAGGAGCCAAAAACTCTTCCGAACAACCTTCGCAGAGCTGAAAAAACCCTTGCTGATGCTCTGGCATTAAAAGTAGAAATAAAATCTTCTGCAAAGGGAGACAAAGGGAAAATAGTCCTTAACTTTGACAATGAAGAAGAATTAGAGAAAATCCTCTCTTATTTTAACTAAATCAAATGAAAAAATTATTAGGTTTTATATTCGTGTTTTTTTCTTGTTTTTTCTTTGCTCAAGAAGCAGAGAAGAAAGACTCGGTGCGGGTAGAAAACGAAATAGTCACAGATATAGAACTACTCCATAAGAAAACATCTTATTCTGGGCTCAGCCCTACCAAAGCGGGCTGGCGGTCTGCTATCATCCCTGGCTGGGGACAGTACTACAACCGTAAATACTGGAAAATTCCTATTGTCTGGGGAGCGATAGGAACAGGTGTAGGTTTCATCATTTGGAACCAAAAACAATACAAAAGATACAAAAACGCTTTTGAAGCAGAGCTAAACGGCGAACCGCACGAGTTTTCTGGAATTACAGGACTGGACTTAAAGACAGCCCTCGGAAACACCCAAGATTCCAGAAGAAGATACCGCGACTATGCCATCGCTATCACTGCAGGAATATATCTGCTAAACATCATAGATGCAGTAGTAGATGCTCACCTTGATGAAGGGCGTAAAGACCCAGATTTAGCGATTTCTCCTACCATTCTGCACGATTACACAGACCCAGTACATACAGCAAAGGCAGGTCTTGCTCTAAGATATAAATTTTAAACCAATGAAAATAGCATTAGTAGGATACGGAAAAATGGGGCAGATTATTGATAAAATAGCCCAAACACGAGGACACGAAATAGTAGCTCGGCTCAATGAATCTCCCACTTTGGAAAACCTAAATAACCCTGATGTAGTGATAGAGTTCTCTAACCCAGAATCTGCATTTGGAAATATCAAATTCTGCCTTGAACAGGGCATTCCTGTAGTATGTGGAACCACAGGCTGGCTAGAGAAAAAACCTGAAATAGAGAAAATCTGCATAGAAAACAACTCTGCATTTTTGTATGGGTCTAATTTTAGTCTGGGAGTGAATTTATTTTTCGCTTTGAATGAAAAATTGGCTCAGCTGATGAAACCTTTTAACAATGACTATCACTGCCAATTAGAAGAAATCCACCACATCCATAAGCTGGATAAACCGAGCGGAACAGCGATTTCTCTTGCGCAGGACATTATCTCTAATTCTGATTTTGAAAAATGGAAATTAGATGAAACCCTAGGTAAAGAACTGGGCATCAAGGCAATAAGAGAAGAGGAAGTCCCTGGAACCCACATTGTGACTTACCGTTCTGAAGTGGATGAAATCGAGATAAAACACACTGCTTTCAACCGAAACGGCTTTGCATTAGGCGCTGTAATCGCCTCTGAATGGATTATCGGAAAAAAAGGAAACTTTACTGTAAAAGAAGTTTTAGGATTATAAGAATAAGAAAAGGCAAATATTTAGCCTTTTTTTTATATTTGCACTAAATAGAAAATTATGACTGAAGAAATCAGAACTTTTTTAGCAGACAATCCTATTGAAAATATTGAAACTTTTTTTGATAATGAAAAAATTATCTGGGTTGACTGGAGAGAATATGATGAAGATATCGTAAGCTATGTCAATGATGAACTGAGCGAAGCAGACAAAATAGAATGGAAAACCATCCCTTCTGAAAAGGAAGGAGTACTGGATACCGCTATCCTAAAAAAAGAAGAAAAAGAAACAGTTATCCCATATGATGAGAACGGATGGGATAGAGATACGACACTGAAATCCATCGGAAAATTCATTGATGACAAATACAAACTCTGCTGGTTCAAACCTTCTTTGGGTGGCGATACACTTAGTTTCGTGGTTATAGGGAATGAAGATTGGGAAAAACTATCTGCTGAATTTGGAGAAGAAAAACTAAAATTTTACTTCTCGCCTGTTACTGAAGAAAACGCAATGTTCAACCTATCAATGGACCAAGTATTCTCACTTATAGAATCAAGAGAGAAAAACTATCCTAACTAAATCTACAAAACATTAAAAATGGAATACTTACTGACTTATTCACTATACATTCTCATTCTCAGTGCTTTATTGGGAATTTCCACTTGGAAATTATTTAAGAAAATGGGATACAATCCGCTGTTTGCATTTGTCCCGTTTTATAACTATTTCATCATTCTTAAAGAAACCAAAAGACCAAAATGGTGGGTGGTTCTGACCTATTTCCCTATCGTGGGAACGGTGATGATTTCTGTTTTTCATTTATTTCTAATGGAAAGATTTGGAAAAACCAGTTTTGGACAAAAATTTTTGACAATCGCGCTGCCTTTTGTTTATTTGGCTGTTGTCAATTACTCCTCCTCTACTGAGCCTGTAGATGAAGAAGACATTGATGAAGAGGAAATAAAAAAGGATTCTTTCTGGAGTTCTATCACTTATGCAACTGTTTTTGCTACGGTGATACATACTTTCTCTTTCCAACCTTTCGGTATTCCGACAGGGTCTATGGAGAGAACGCTTTTAGTGGGAGATTTTCTCTTTGTTAATAAACTAAAATATGGACTTAGGCTGCCTATGAGACCTTTGGCTGTACCGTTTTTACAATCTACTCTATTTGACAGAGCAAAAGATGGCAACCCTAAAAACGACCCAAAATCCTATGTAGAAAACATCAAATTACCATATTTCCGCCTTCCTGCATTTAATGATGTTGAGAGAAATGACATCGTGGTGTTCAACTACCCTGGTGACAGCGTTCATACATCTATTGACAGAAAAGACCCATATGTAAAACGAGCTGTGGCCGTGGCTGGAGATGTTTTAGAAATAAAAGCTGGGAAACTCTTCATAAACGGAAAACCAGAGCAAAAAATGGGCGATGCAGAAATTCAGCAGGCCTATAATGTCAATGCAAAAACCCAGCTGGACATTCCTCATCTATACCAAAATGTAGGTTTCCTTCCCGTGAGAGAATTCCAAACATCTGATGGATTTTCATACTCTTTCAGTGGGCTTACACCTACTTTGGCTGAAGAAATCAAAGAAATCCCTGGCGTGACCTCTGTAGAGCCTGCCATTGAACCGAAGGGAATTCAGGATATTTCTATGCATCTTAACCTTAAAAAATCCCAAGAGGAACAAAGAATCATCTATACTGACAAAGTAGATATTTCCAATACCATTTTCCCAATGAACAAAGACTGGAATAAGGATTGGTATGGACCTATCAAAATCCCTAAAAAAGGCGACATCATAGACATCAACCTCGAAACGATACCGATGTACAGCAAGCTGATAAGAGAATACGAAAACAATATCTTAGAAGTAAAAGGAAACCAAATTTTCATCAATAAAGTAGCTACTGACAAATACGAAGTCAAACAAAACTACTATTTCATGATGGGAGATAATAGAGACGCTTCGTTGGATTCCAGATATTTTGGATTTGTTCCAGAAACCCACATCATGGGTTCGCCTATGTTCACTTGGCTAAGCTTGGAAGGTTCTTTTACAGACAACAATTCCTCTTATCAAGCCAATGACTGGCGTATACGCTGGGATAGAATGTTCAAAGCAACTAACACTGGCGAAGCCAACAAAACCTCTTACTGGTGGGTAGCAGCCATACTGATGGGTATTTTCTTCGGATGGGATTACATCATGAAGTTTGTTAAGAGAAAGAAAAATAAAGAATAAAAACTAGGCTGTAAGCGTATGCTTATAGCCTTTTAATATTGAGATATGACACCACTTGCAGAAAAAATGCGCCCTAAAAGCCTTGATGAAGTCATCGGGCAGGAACACCTAACGGGAACCAATGGCACTATCCGAAAAATGCTGGAAAATGACACGCTCAATTCGCTCATTTTCTGGGGGCCACCTGGAACGGGGAAAACCACCTTGGCAGAAATCATCGCAGAGCAGTCAGGACGAAAATTTTTCAAACTCAATGCCATAAGCTCTGGGGTTAAAGATGTCCGCGAAATCATAGAAGAAACCAAAAGACAAAATCTATTCAGCGGAAAAAGCCCTATTCTTTTCATTGATGAAATTCATCGGTTCAATAAAACCCAGCAGGACAGCCTACTCCACGCTGTAGAAAAAGGCTGGGTAGTTCTCATCGGCGCTACTACGGAAAACCCTAGTTTTGAGGTCGTTGCAGCATTACTCTCCCGCTGTCAGGTCTATACTCTGAAATCTCTTTCTTACGAAAAACTGGAAGAACTGCTAAAATCAGCATTAAATCATTACAATTCTGAATTTCAGTCTAATTTTAAAATCAAAGAAAGCGAGGCTTTTATACAATATTCTGGCGGAGATGCCCGAAAACTCATCAATGGTTTAGAAATCGTTCTCAATCAGTTTTTAAAAGACAAAAACAAGGAAATTACCAGCGAAGAAATCCTCTCTGTTTTACAAGAAAATATGGTTCTCTATGACAAAAATGGAGAACAGCACTATGATATCATTTCAGCATTTATAAAGTCTATCCGTGGCTCAGACCCAAACGCCGCGGTCTACTGGCTCGCGAGAATGCTGGCAGGAGGAGAAGACATCAGATTCATCGCCCGCAGAATGCTCATTTCTGCTTCAGAGGATATAGGTCTTGCCAATCCTAACGCCCTCACAGTGGCCACTCAGTGTTTTCAGGCAGTGAATGTTATCGGTAATCCTGAAGCCAGAATTATCCTGAGCGAATGTGCTGTATATTTGGCTGTTTCGCCGAAAAGTAATTCTTCTTATTTAGCTATAAATGAAGCTTTGTCTTTTGTAAAGAAAACAGGAAATCTGCCCGTGCCTCTGCACCTGCGCAATGCACCTACCAAACTGATGAAAGATATGAACTACGGCAAAAACTACCAATACGCGCATGATTACAAAGAAGGTTTCGTGGAGCAGGAATTTTTGCCAGAGGAAATAAGCGGAGCCAAATTTTACGAGCCAAAACAAAACGCCACAGAGCAAAAAATTTTGGAAGAATTAAAGAAAAAATGGAAAAAATATTACTAAACTCCATCTTTTCTATTTACATAAAATTCCAAACCAAAAACCTTTGTAAAAAACAAAAAATTGTCTACCTTTACCACAAACTAAGTTTCAACCTTATACCCAATAATAACTTATGAACACATCAGAATTTGTAAACAGACACATCAGCTTCAATGAAACGAACAAAAACGAAATGCTGAAAAAAGTAGGCGTTTCCAGCATTGATGAACTGATCTCTCAGACTATTCCACATTCTATCCGATTACAAAAAGATTTAAGCATTTCAGAACCTCTGTCCGAGTTTGAAATGCTTTCTCATTCTAAAGAATTAGCTTCTGAAAATCAGCAGTTTGACTCTTACATTGGACTAGGATACCACCCTGCTATTCTTCCTGCTGTCATCCAGCGAAATATTTTGGAAAATCCTAGCTGGTATACGGCTTACACACCTTACCAAGCGGAAATTTCACAAGGGAGATTAGAGGCACTGCTTAACTATCAGACTACGATAGTAAGCCTTACAGGTTTCCCATTAGCAAACGCTTCCCTTTTGGATGAAGGAACTGCAGCTGCCGAAGCTATGCACATGTTCTTCTCCAACAGAACAAAAGAACAAAAAAACACAGGAGCAAATAAATTTTTCATTTCTGATGATGTTCTTCCACAAACAATCACCGTGCTGAAAACCAGAGCGGAAGGATTGGGAATAGAAATTACCGTAGGAAAACATAATGGAAATTTAGATAATTCTTATTTCGGAGCTTTACTTCAATATCCTACTAAAATAGGCGTTATAGAGGATTACACAGAAATTATAAAATCTCTGAAAGAACAAAATATTCAAATCGTTTTAGCGTGTGATTTATTGGCTTTAGTTATGCTAAAATCTCCTGCACAGCTCGGCGCTGACTGTGCTGTCGGGACTTCCCAAAGATTCGGTATTCCTATGGGATATGGCGGGCCGCACGCCGCTTTCTACGCTTGTAAAGACGAATACAAAAGAGAAATCCCTGGCCGTATCATAGGAGTTTCACAGGATATGTACGGAAAGAGAGCGCTCAGAATGGCTTTGCAGACCAGAGAACAGCACATCAAGCGTGAAAAAGCGACTTCCAACATCTGTACAGCGCAGGTTCTTCTGGCGGTGATGGCAGGAATGTACGCTGTCTATCACGGAGAAGCAGGACTTAAACACATTGCAGGGCAGATACATTTTAAAGCTAATGCTTTGCGAGATACTTTAGCTGAACTGGGCTACGAGGTTGAAAACAATCCAAGTTTTGACACGGTAAGATTTAAACTTAGCGAAGACAAAAAAGAGTCTTTAAAAACATTGATGGAAAACCACAAAATCAATCTAAATTATTTCGAAAATGGTTTTGTGAGCGTTGCCCTCAATGAAGCTACTACAAATAAAAAACTCCAAAAATTAGCAGATGCTTTTGCTGAATTTGTTGGCAAAAATGCTGTTAAGATTGATTTAAAAGAACAAATCACCCTTCCTAGCAGCCTTCTAAGAACTGATAAAGTCCTAGTAGAAGAGGTTTTCCATAAATATCACACGGAGACAGAGCTGATGCGATACATCAAAAAGCTGGAGAGAAAAGACATTTCTCTTACACATTCTATGATTTCGCTTGGTTCTTGTACGATGAAGCTGAATGCTGCTACAGAAATGCTGCCTTTGTCTTGGCCTGAATGGGGAAATATCCACCCTTTCGTGCCAATGGAACAGGCGAAAGGCTATCAAAAACTAATCAAAGAATTAGAAAAAGATTTAGCCGAAATCACAGGTTTTGCAGGAACTTCCCTACAGCCTAACTCTGGTGCACAGGGCGAATACGCTGGGCTGATGGTAATCCGCGAATACCTGAAACACAAAGGCGAAGGACACAGAGACATGGTGCTTATTCCGCAGTCTGCACACGGTACGAATCCAGCTTCGGCTATCGTAGCAGGGCTAAAAGTAGTTGTAGTAAAAAATCTAGAAAACGGACAGATTGATTTTGAAGATTTAAAAGCAAAAGTAGAACAGCACAAAGAAAACCTAGCGGCATTTATGATTACATATCCGTCCACTTATGGTTTCTTTGACAATAATGTTACAGATATTATCAATCTAATCCATGCCAACGGCGGACAGGTGTACATGGATGGTGCTAATATGAACGCTCAGGTTGGATTTACCAGCCCAGGGCATATCGGTGCGGATGTGTGTCACCTAAACTTACATAAAACCTTTGCTATCCCTCATGGCGGCGGCGGACCTGGTGTGGGGCCTATTTGTGTGGCAGAGCATTTGGTTCCGTTCTTACCTTCGAATCCAAATGTAAAAATCGGTTCAGAGCACTCTATCGATGCTATTTCTTCTGCTCCGTATGGTTCTGCCCTTGTGGTAAATATTTCCTACGCCTACATCAAAATGCTGGGAACTCAAGGACTAAAAAAAGCCACAGAATACGCTATTCTAAACGCAAATTACCTAAAAGATGTGTTAAAAGAGCATTATTCTATCCTATACAGCAATGAAAATGAAAGAGTGGCACACGAATGTATCGTAGATTTCCGACCATTCAAAACCTATGGTATAGAAGTGGGCGATATTGCGAAACGACTGATGGACTACGGATTCCACGCGCCTACGGTGTCTTTCCCTGTGGCAGGAACTCTTATGATAGAGCCTACCGAATCCGAAAGCAAGGAAGAACTTGATAGATTTGCGGAGGCTTTGATAAACATCAAATATGAAATAGATGAAATAGCAAATGGCAAAGCTGACAAGGAAAACAATGTCTTGAAAAATGCACCACATACAGAACAACTGGTAATCTCTGATGCATGGGACAAACCATACAGCCGAGAAAAAGCAGCATATCCTCTGGAATGGATAAGAGAAAATAAGTTCTTTGCTTCAGTTTCTCGTGTAGACGATGCCTATGGAGACAGAAATCTAATCTGTACCTGCGCTCCTACTGAGTCTTATGCATAGAAAAAAGCTGTTAATGACATTATTATCCTCTATTGGTATAATTTTTGAGAATTATTAAAACAAAAAATTTAATTTTTAAAATGAAAAAGTTTTTATCAAAAAGAAGTATTTTAGTGGGTGCGCTTGCATTAGTTTTGGGTTTTATCGTTTCTTCCTGTTCTAGGGATAAAGATGATGATGCCATATACACAGCTAAACTGCAGGTTCAACATCATAGTAACAATTCAAGAAACAGCACTGCTAACGGCTCTGTAACCTATAGAGATGCCAATGGAAACAAGAGAAAAATATATCTGAGAAGTGGAATGTCAGAAAATATTTCTTTTGAAGTAAATAAAGGATTCAAATCTTTTGTAGAAGTAAAAGCTACTGACATTTATGGTAATCTATTTGTAAAATGGACAGTAACTAAAACATACACAGGAGCTAGAGTTCAGAACTGGAGTACGAGTTTCACTTCTTACAAAGGACAAGACTTTACGGATTCTTACAAAGAGACTGTAAAATAGTTCTATACATAAGTTTGTAAATTCACTGTAACCAATTCTGTTTTGTACAATCAGGATTGGTTACAGTAATTATGTAATTTTACATTAATGAAAATGAGTTTTATATAAAATATTTTTGAAAATCATGAACATCCAGCAGTTAGAATATCTCATCGCCGTTGATAAATACAAGCATTTTGGGAAGGCGGCTTTGGCTTGTCATGTCACACAGCCTACACTCAGCGCGATGATTCAGAAATTAGAAGATGAACTTAGTATAAAAATATTTGACAGAACTACCCATCCCATCCGCACCACAGATGCTGGAGATGAGATTATTTCCTCTGCTAAGGTCGTGCTGGATAACATTACAGAACTCAAAAATAAAGCTCATTCGCTCAATAATGTATTGGCTGGGAAAATCAATCTTGGGATTATTCCTACGGTTTCTGGATTTCTCATTCCAAACGAAATTTTTGATTTTCTAAATCAAAACCCAAAAATAGAAATGAACATCCACGAAATGAACACCGAAAACATCATAAAATCGCTAAAATCAGGTGAAATAGATGCAGGTATCATTTCCACTCCATATCATGAAACAGAAGAATTTTTCAGTGATTTTCTTTTTAATGAAGAACTGCTGATTTATTCCTCTTATGAAAATAAAGATGAATATTTTATAGGTTCTGAGGATTTTAATTCGGATAAATTTTGGCTTTTGGAAGAAGGAAACTGTTTGAGAAAACAAATGGAATCCATCTGTCATTTAAAGGAAAACTCACTAAAACCCAAGAATTTGGAATTCTCAGCATCCAGCATCAGCACTCTTATAAAAATGGTGGATAAAACAGGAGGCATCACCGTGCTACCAGAACTTGCCGTGCAGCAGCTCTCGGAAGAACAGAAGAAAAAAGTTTTTCATTTTAAAAAACCTTTCCCTTCCAGAGAAATCAGCCTCATTTACTACAAACCAACTTATAAACAAAAGATGCTCAATGAATTTGGTTCTTTTATAAAAGATGCTTTATCAAAACATCTTAATTACAATAAAAATCCGAAGAATTTCTCCATTATCGCTCCTCAATAAAATTTAATTTTGAAGTTTAATTTTTTTATGTAAATTTGCTTTTTAAAATTAAGAGGAAAAATTTGTGCTGATTGCAACCTCAATAAAAAATGCTAAAACAGAAATTCTCTTTTTAGTTTCTTTATTTTGGTTTCACAGTTTATATAAATTTTTAAAATCTATAACCCAAAAATAAAGAAATTTATGGCTTACTTATTTACATCAGAGTCCGTTTCTGAAGGACATCCAGACAAAATCGCAGACCAAATATCCGATGCGCTGATAGACCATTTCTTGGCCTATGATAAGAACTCAAAAGTAGCTTGTGAAACGCTCGTAACCACTGGGCAGGTTGTCCTAGCTGGAGAAGTGAAATCTGAGGCTTACCTTGATGTGCAGACTATCGCTAGGGAAGTTATCAATGATATTGGCTATACCAAAGGTGAATATATGTTCAATGGAGATTCTTGTGGAGTGATTTCTGCTATCCATGAGCAGTCGCCAGATATCAACCAAGGCGTGGACAGAATTACCCAAAACGCTGATTTTGAGACAAAAGCAAACGCACAAGGTGCTGGTGACCAAGGAATTATGTTCGGATATGCGACAAACGAAACCGAAAACTACATGCCACTGGCATTAGACTTGGCTCATTCTATTTTGAGAGAACTTTCTGCATTGAGGAGAGAAAATAAGGAAATCACCTACCTTCGTCCTGATGCAAAATCACAAGTTACGATAGAATATTCTGACAATCACAAGCCTGTGAGAATAGACAGCATCGTAGTTTCTACTCAGCATGATGAATTTGACACAGAAGAAAACATGCTGGCAAAAATCAGAAAAGACATCATCGAGATTTTAATTCCAAAAGTTAAAGCGAAACAAAAACCTGAAATTCAGGCGCTTTTCAATGATGATATTACATTCCATATCAACCCTACTGGGAAATTTGTAATCGGTGGCCCACACGGAGATACAGGACTTACAGGAAGAAAAATCATCGTAGATACTTACGGAGGAAAAGGCGCTCATGGAGGTGGAGCATTCTCTGGAAAAGACCCTTCTAAAGTGGATAGAAGTGCAGCCTATGCCATGAGACACATCGCTAAAAACCTTGTAGCAGCGGGAGTTGCAGATGAAATTTTGGTTCAGATTTCTTATGCCATCGGTGTTGCTAAACCTTGTGGTTTGTATATCAACACTTATGGAACTTCCAAAGTAAATCTGACTGATGGCGAAATCGCAGAAAAAGTACAGCAATTATTTGACCTGAGACCTTATGCGATAGAGCAAAACCTAAAACTGAGAAATCCTATTTACCGCGAAACAGCAGCCTATGGACACATGGGAAGAAATTATTATGTAGCGGATAAAACCTTTAACAAAGGAGCTAAAAATGAGCTTACTATCAAAGGTTTAGAGTTTTTCACTTGGGAAAAACTGGATAAAGTAGAAGAAATCAAAAAGGCTTTCGGTCTATAAAATAAAAAACCCACTAAAAAGTGGGTTTTTATTTTGTCTTAAAGATAATTAATCTTCCAAATCGTCGTATTTCGCTAACTCTTCATCACACCATGCGAATGCTTCTTCTACTACTTTTGTAGCTTCATTTGCAACGGTTTCCTCATCATCTCCTTCCAAATCATCCAGCCATTCCACTTCTTCTTCCTCTACATTTAGGATAAATCTTGGATATTCTGTATGCACAACGAACAAATCCTCTGGAAATTCTGAATTATCTGCCATCAAAAACTTTGGTAATTTCATAACTTTCTAAATTTAAATTGTTTAACTAAAAATATATACCTTATAAGGTTTTGCAAAGTTAATAAATATAAATGTAGTTTCTCTAAAAAATATTTTTATTTTATTTTTTGTTGAGTAACGACAGATCTTGCTTTAGAAGTATTTTCAAGTGTAAGTAATTCTGTTTTTAATTTTAAATTAATAGTCATGTCTATATTCTGACTGGTAAAATAATTATTTTTCATGTCAAATAATAAAAAACCTTTTCCATCACCAGATGCAGACAAGTCCATATTTTTAACATTCTTATCTCCCATTACAAAATCTATCAACATATCAAAATAGGCTTCCTCTTTTTCTACTTTTAAGAGTTTATATTTTACATTCATTTTCATTTCTATATCGCCCGCATTCGGTATACTTTGTTTATATGGTATAACCATATCAAAACTATCACCTATTTTTAGACCTTCTTTAGGAAATTGAGTATCCATTTCAGCAAATTGCTTAATAGATTCTATTAATATCTTCTTTGTGTCTTCATCGATGTTTCCTTCTACATTCTTAACCTCCATTTTCTTACCATTTACAATATCACCAATCAATTTAACTCCTTGTAAAGGAATTTTTCTGTTTACTGTCTCTCCATTAATTTCTGCTTCGTAAAAGTATTTGGCATATTCTAATATGAATGGAACATTGTTACCTTGCTTTTTTTGTGTAGCAATGACGCTTTCTATATCTGAATTCATAGTCATTTTCATCCCATCCATTCCTATTTTATCTAACACTTCCTTGCTTCCCACAAACTTATATCATCCATCTGTATGTGTTTTATACTTAATTAAATACTCTGAATTTGGATAATACTCATACTTAAAGAAATATCTTTTCTCCTGCCCAAAAACAAGCGATGCAGAAGTAATAAATAACAACAATACAAGTTTAAAAATTTTCATATAAATTATTTTTTATCAATTAGTTTCATAATTTCCAAAGCCACTTTCAGCGCTTCTGTTCCATCTTCCAGACTTACCTCCACGGGCTTATTCTCTGTGATGGAGTTTGCGAAACTTTCCAATTCATCCAAAATGGCATTATTCGGCTGAATATTAGGATATTCGAATATTATTTGGTTTCTCTCGCCCTCTGCATTTTGGATAATCATATCAAAATCTGATGGATTTTCAGGAGCAGGTTTCATACGGATAACCTCCGCTTTTTTCTCTAAGAAATCTACCGAAATATAGGCATCTCTTTGGAAAAATCGGCTCTTTCGCATTGATTTCATTGAAATTCGGCTCGTGGTAAGGTTCGCCACGCATCCATTCTCAAATTCTATTCTGGCATTGGCAATATCAGGCGATTTGCTGACCACACAAACGCCGCTTGCGTGGATGTTTTTCACGGGAGATTTCACCAAAGAAAGCAAAATATCCAAATCGTGTATCATCAAATCCAAAACCACAGAAACATCCGTTCCTCTCGGATTAAACTCAGCCAGACGGTGGATTTCAATGAATTTTGGTTCGCTGATAAACGGCTTCGTAGCGATAAATGCAGGATTGTAGCGCTCTACATGCCCTACCTGCGCCCTGATTCCCTTTTCATTACAAAGCTGAATAATCTCTTCCGCCTGCTCTAAAGTCTGAGTTACAGGCTTTTCTATGAAAAAATCCAAGCCTCTTTCTATGGCTATTTTAGCATAGTCATGATGATAAAAAGTAGGCGTCACAATATCCAAAACCTCTATTTTATCCAAGAGTTCATCCAAGTTTTCATAAAATTTATACCCAAATTCTGCTTCCAGCTTTTTTGAATTTTCTATATCTTTATCATGGAAGCCCACCAAATCGTATTTTTCTGATTGGTTGAGCAATTTCAAATGTATTTTCCCAAGATGCCCAGCACCTACTAAACCTGCTTTTAACATTACTTTTTTGTATTTAAAAGATTTTGCCAAAGATAAGGATTTTTTATTTTTTTCTTTATTCTATTATGATTTCTGGGATTTTATTTTGATGGAAATATTTTAAAAACAAAATTGATAATATCTACTAAAATATTTGTAACTTTGAGGCAATATTTGAACGAAGATGAGTAATTTAGAAGATAAGAAAAAAGCACTGAGTCTAGTCCTAGAAAAAATGGACAAGACCTATGGAAAAGGAACCGTAATGAAGCTGGGAGACAGCGCAGTAGATGATACAATAGAAGTAATTCCGTCTGGTTCTTTGGGACTGGATATTGCCCTCGGTGTAGGCGGATATCCACGAGGAAGGGTGATAGAGATTTTCGGGCCTGAATCATCAGGGAAAACTACCCTTACCCTACACGCCATCGCCGAAGCCCAAAAAGCAGGAGGAATAGCAGCTTTCATAGATGCAGAGCATGCCTTTGACAGAAGTTATGCTGCAAAATTAGGAATTGATTTAGAAAACCTTATTATTTCTCAGCCAGACAATGGAGAGCAAGCCCTTGAAATCGCGGACAACCTCATCCGTTCTGGTGCGATAGACATCGTAGTAATAGACTCTGTGGCAGCTCTTACTCCAAAAGCTGAAATAGACGGCGATATGGGAGATTCCAAAATGGGACTACACGCTAGGCTGATGTCTCAAGCATTGAGAAAACTCACAGGAACTATCAATAAAACCAAATGTACCGTGATTTTCATCAACCAGTTGAGAGAAAAAATAGGTGTAATGTTTGGTAACCCAGAAACTACTACTGGTGGAAACGCCCTTAAATTCTACGCTTCTGTGAGAATAGACATCAGAAAAGCCAGCACACCGATAAAGGTAGGCGATGAAGCCGTAGGAAGCCGAGTAAAAGTAAAAGTGGTAAAAAATAAAGTGGCGCCACCTTTCAGACAGGCAGAATTTGACATTATGTATGGTGAGGGAGTTTCTAAAATTGGAGAAATATTAGACCTTGGTGTAGACTATGATGTGATTAAGAAAAGCGGCTCATGGTTCAGTTATGGAGATACTAAACTAGGACAAGGTAGAGATGCTGTGAAAGAACTTCTAAAAGACAATCCAGAGCTTACCGAAGAACTTAGCCAAAAAATAACTGAAGCAATTAAAAATAAAGAGAAATAAATCTTTTCATAATTATATTTAATTTTAATGGAAACGCCCTGATGAAAATTTCATCAGGGCGTTTTTTATTCATTGTACTATTAACTTTTTTAGTTTCAAATAAATTTTTTTTAGTATTATTTTTGCAATACAAAGGGTAGGTTTTAAAGAACCACCCATTGTGCTGCACTTGAAACAGAGGGATTAAAAAAACTGCTTTTAAAAGTAGTTTTTTTCCATTTATTATAAAAACTTTTGCAGATATAGAAACAACTTTTTGAGTTGCTTTCAAATTCTTTAACTTTGTGGATACATCACAGCTGCACATATATATACCATATTCGTCTGCTTGTTGTGAGTTGCTTTCAAATTCTTTAACTTTGTGGATACATCACAGCGAGTTGAATGATATTGAGATTATGGATATGGTTGTGAGTTGCTTTCAAATTCTTTAACTTTGTGGATACATCACAGCATTTCAAAAATAATACATTCAATGAAATATGTTGTGAGTTGCTTTCAAATTCTTTAACTTTGTGGAT
>CAUQKI010000006.1:0-90864 GCA_963518955.1 uncultured Flavobacteriaceae bacterium
TTTCCCGACCTCGGAAGAAACTATACGCAGGTCTCCGCCATGGTATTCATTAATCACCCTTTTTGCTAGAGAAAGCCCTAGCCCCCAGCCTCTTTTCTTGGTTGAAAACCCAGGGTTAAAGACTTTTCTGATTTGGGAATTTGTCATACCGCAGCCATTATCCTTAAATTCTATATAGATTTGGTTATCTTTTTCCACGAGCGAAATTACCAATCGCCCTTTGCCTTTCATAGCATCTACGGCATTTTTTACTAAATTTTCTATCACCCAGCTCATCAAAATCCTGCTGTGCGGAATGAGAACTTCCCGCTCTGGAAGATACAGCACAAAATCCACTTGGCTCGAAATTCTCGTTTTTAAATAATCAAAATTCGTTTGAATTGTTTCTGATAAATTGAGGTCGTTCAGCTCTGGGACAGACCCTATTTTAGAAAATCTTTCAGAAATTACCATCAGTCGTTTTACATCTTTTTCTATCTCTAAGACTCCCTCGTTATCAGCATTTTCTATTTTCAAAATTTCCACCCAGCCAATCATGGAAGAAAGAGGCGTTCCTATCTGATGCGCAGTTTCCTTTGCCAGCCCTGCCCAGAGATAGTTTTCATCCGTTCTCTTTATCGTTCTAAAAAACCAAAAACAAACCAATAAATACCCGCCTATCAAACCTGCTAAAATTATAGGATAATAGTCCAATCTATCTAGAAAAAGGGAGTTTGAGTAAAATACATATTGATTCTTGCCATTGGGCATTGTGATAAGGAAAGGCTTGTAAGTTCTTCCCATTTTTTGAATCAAAGCATTCAGTTTTTTAGGGTCTTTTACGATTTCATCGGGAATATTTCTATAAGTTCCCTCCGCTAAAATAGGCTCATAGTTTTCATCTGTCAGAATTATAGGAATAGAGTTATTATCCTTTAAAACAGCTAAAATCAGCTCCAGTGTTTCAGGATCGTTGATATGCTCATCCTGCATGAATTTCATAGCCGTAGCGATGACCTCTATCCTCTGAATTTCTTGTTTTTTCAGCCTGTCTACCAGCATTGTAGAAGAAGCAGCCAAAACCACCACTGCAAGAGTGAGAATCAAAAATATGAGCCAACGGACAAATGATGAAGTGAGATACCTCATTTTTATTTTAATATATCTAAAAGTTTAAACAATTTTGCATTTACATTACTCCCATAGTAGTTATTCACTATCACCGCAAAGACATACTTTTTGCCCTCTTTCGATGTGTGGTATCCTGCATAGGCTTTGGCATCTTTTATCGTTCCGCTCTTCATTTTCATGCCGTTATACACGGGCATAGATTCTTCAAATATAGGGAACCAACTTTGTTTTTTACCCCAAATCAGAGCCTGAACTTCTGCTCTTGCAGAGGCATAGTTCTGTGGCGAAAGCCCGCTTCCGTCAGCGAAATTTATCATCGGTACTTGGATTCCTTTACTTTTCCAAAAATCTTTTAGAATTTTCACACCATTTGAAAAGGAAGAATTATTATTTTTAACCTTTCCAAAAGTTTTTACGAGGGTTTCTCCATACAGATTCACGCTTTTTCTCATAAACCAATAGACTATTTTGTCCATCGTAGGAGAATGATGCACCAAAATTTCTTTCCCCTTTAAAGGCGCATATTCCTTCCCTTCTATCAAAAGCTGTGAAGCAGAAGTCACTTTCCCTTTAAGCTCTATATCATTGTTTGACAGCCAGTTATACATTTCTAAACCAAGCTGCATGGGTGGATTTGGGACAGAACCTGAAACCACTGTTGTCTTTCCACTAGGAAGAGTTCCGTTGATATACGCCACCTCTGAATACGGCGCTGTGTAGATGATGCTTCTGTCCCCTGTTTCCTTGCCTGCCGACTGGGTTTCGTTCACCCATTTTACCTGCTCTGGAAGATTTACAATTTTCTTAAAAGATGTAGAAGTCCCTGCATTAGCACCTCCACTTATATGCATATCAAACTGATTTTCACGCCAGTTCACTCCCCAGACTCCCGCTCCGTAGTAATTTCCTATATCATTCCAAGGCCAGCCCCCAGGGATAGTCTGAATATCAAAATAGCTGTCATCTATTATCAAATTCCCTCCTATCTTATAGATTCCCAATGATTTAATGGCTTGTATCACTTTATTCTGAAAATCCTCAGGTTTATAGCCTGTGTATCGCCAGCTGCCGAGTGTAGGGTCTCCATTAGAACTTACTATCAAATCCCCCGACAGCCTGCCTTCCTCTATATTCCCTGTATAAGACACTTTGGTGGTGTATCGGAAATCTTTCCCTAGCATCTCCAAAGCCGCCATCGCCGTAAAAACCTTCTGTGTACTCGCCGTAGAAAGCCCCTTGTTCCCTTGATATTCATAAATAAAATTCCCCTGTTCATCGGCTACATAGAAAGAAAGATTAGCCGAATACATCTCTGGTTCATTCAAAAGACTTTTGGTCGCTTGGTCTAGTTTTTTAGAAATATCTTGAGAAAAAAAACTCTGAAAAAACAAGACTAATAAAAAGCAAAAAATATTTTTCATCTTAAAATTTTATTATATTTCAAACGCTGGTGATTATTCTTTTATTTTAATTCCTGCATATAGACCAAAGTGTCTTTGGGCAAAATTTCTGGGTGAAAAATCTTCACATAATCTCTTAAAACTAAATCAGCACGAACAGCTCCACTCTCAAAAATATCATTAGCCATTCCTCTCCTTCTTTTATTCATCCCAAAAATTTTTCCTTTCTGATAGACATCCAGTTTTTCATAAATAGCATTCATAGCCAAAAGTTCTTTTTTCGTTCTATAATTGCCCGCGTTTACCCAAAATTCAGCATTTTTGGACTTCACAAAAACCTCTTCATAACTGATAGGCACAGATTTTTTATCTTGATTTTCCTTGAAAATATAGTCCGCCCCTGCATCTTTCAGATAATTAGCCGAAAAAGTTTTCCCACCAGCGATATACCAGTGATTTCCATACATTTCATTAGTCAAAACCTTCGGTTTATTGGGCGATTTTTGGGCTTTTTGTTTTATGCTTTCATAATCATTTTTGATTTTGGTATAAATTTCTTCTGCTCGTTTTTCTTCGCCTAAAAGCTTCCCAAACAGCTTTAAATAAGCCGCTTTATCTAAAGGCGTTTCCTCCAAATATTCATCTAAAAAAATGATTTTTATCCCATTATCTTGCAGGATTTTATAGGTATTTTCGAAAGTTTCTATATAATTCGTGAAAATCACATCTGGTTTTAGTTCAAGAATTTTTTCAATATCATACTTTTGGTCAGAGCCTACATTCTGAATTTTATTTTTTTCTACAAGTTGCTGAATTTCATTTGAATAAACATACTGCACTCCCGAAATTCCTACTATTTTTTCTTCCTGCCCAAGTTCTAAAAAATATCCCAAAAGGCTGTTATTAAGCAAAACCACTTTGGAAAAAGGAAGTTCATTTTTTTCAAAAGAATACTCAAATTTTCTAGATTTTAATAAAAATTTGTCATTTTGCTCACTATATTGAACATTTTCAGAAATCACTTCCCAAGATTTAATTGATTGGTTATCAGATTTCTTACACGACAACACCACAAAAAAGCTGGTGATGTATAATATTTTTTTCCATTTCATAGTTCAAAGAAAGCAAAAAAGTATTATATTTGCAAAACTAAAATTCAGGACGCGTAGCTCAATTGGATAGAGCGCCAGATTACGGCTCTGGAGGTTGAGGGTTCGACTCCTTCCGCGTTCACAAATTCAACCACTAATAGATTGAAAATCAATTTGTTAGTGGTTTTTGTTTATAGATTTTCCCCGCTTTTTCCCCACAATATTTTTTGATAGCTTATAAATTTTAAATAATATTACTTTTATTCTGTATCAATAAAAAATGGGAACACCTTATGTATTCCCATTTATCTTATTTTGCAAGTCTTTCATTTTCTCTATCAATTCTGAAAATGATAAACTATCTCCTACAATCATGTTCTGTTGCATTAGTTTGTAATCATTTTCCCATTTATGTAAGACCTCATCAGGAGGAATGATATTGATTTTACCTTTCTCATGGTTTTCAAAAGAAATTCCCTTTACATTATTCATTACTTTTCTAAAATCTGCAATAGTTTGGAACAGTTCATCATCGTTTAGAGCATTTTCTGCGTATGCTGTGTGCGTTATCTTTTCCAAATCGTATAAATGCCTACTGAGTTTATCAAAACGGATTTTTTCGGTGGGTTTTGTAAATTCTTCGTGCAGTAGAAAAATTTTCTCCAAAAAAGTTTTAGTCGGAACGATTACATTTACCTCAAAATTAGTAAAAGTAAAATCTCTATCCTTAAAATTTTGGTCAATATAAGAGTTGATTTTTCGTATTTCTGAGGGTTCAGATAAAGCTCTTGCTCCCATTTCAATAACGATTTTCTTCTGAATATGATTTTGACTTGGAACTACTGAATGATAATACAATTCCAGCTGATTGGGGTCGCTCGTGTCGTCTACATTTTCATTGTATTCAATACTGAAAGTTTTATCCGAAATTCCTAAATTTTGTAATTGCAAAATCAATTCTTTTCGGAAATCATTGATAACGAATGTTCCAGCACTTTTTCTTAATTTTTTGATTTGAGTTTTAGAAGTTGCATCTTCAAAGCCAAGAAAATATCGGTCAATAATCA
The DNA here is from genome assembly GCA_963518955.1 of uncultured Flavobacteriaceae bacterium. Lineage (GTDB taxonomy): Bacteria > Bacteroidota > Bacteroidia > Flavobacteriales > Weeksellaceae > JABCPE02. Next base: position 4,669 of record CAUQKI010000006.1, read on the forward strand.
AATCTACATCTTCTGAAAATCGTTCAATAATGTTATAAGCCTTGCTGAGTGATGTCCCACCCTTGAACACAATATGCTCACGATATTTGGATTGAAAAACAGCCCGAAGCACCATACAAACCCACCAGTCTTTCTCAATTACCACATCAGAAAAGCCCATTTTATCGGCGGTATAACGAATAACTTCGTATTTCTCATTATCAGTAAAAGAAAACCAATTATTCATTTTCAATAGATTTTAACATTATTTTTCGTATCCATTCTGGAGCAAGTTTGGCATCATGCAAAATATTTTCTTTGTTCTCGTTTTTTAAATGTTTTTCAATTTGTTGGATAATCGCTTCATTCACATTTTCCTTTTTAATATTTTTCAAGGCTTGGATTACCAAAGTAGAAATTTTGCCTTTGGTAGAAAGATTTTTCGGCACAGAGGTTTTGAATTGAATAGTTTTATTATCAATTTTGACCACTCGTGAAGCTCCATCGGTAAGGAAGACCAATTTCATCGGCACTTGGGTAGTCAATCCGAGAATATTCTCTGCATAAACACCTGTAGGTATAATCCTTGCCTTATCCCTCCGAGCAATAGCTTGAGCTACTTCCTCCACCGATGGTAGTAGTTCTCCAACAATTTTACTGAATTTTGGCTTGTAGTAAATTCCGTGAGAAAGGCGTTTTATTTTGTCTTTAGTTTCTAACCGATAGAGAGCTTTTTTAACGCTTTCTGAACTACCGAAATCCAAAAAATCATCAATGAAAAATATCATTCCCTCCTCAAAGGAACTGATTTTTTCGGCAATATGTTCTTCTATTTTTGGTCTCATAACAAAATTTCGTCCCAAATATATAAAAAATTTGGGACGAAATAATAGTAGAATGTTATTTTTTACATAAAGTTCAAAATCTGAATTTAAAGACAACAGGAAACTATATTAAAAATATAAAAACTTTTGCACGACAAGCCAAGTTAGAAGGTTTCCCTATACACGATGAAATTAATCATCCAGAATTTTTCAAACCAGATAGTAAAACAAAGGCTATATATTTGACAGAGGAGGAAATAGATAGAATTTTTTATCACGATTTTTCTCATAATAAAAAGTTAGACAAAGCTAGAGATTTATTAATTATTGGACTTTGGACAGGTCAGAGAATAGGAGATTTTAAAAATATAAATGCCACCAATATTAAAAATGGTTTTATAGAGATTACTGCTAATAAAACAGGGGTTGATGTTGTAATACCTATTCATCATCAGATTGAGCAAATTCTAAAGAAATGGAATAATGATTTTCCTCCTGCACTTTCAGCCCAAAAATTTAATGAATATATAAAAGAAATAGGTAGAGAAGTTGGGCTTACCGAGATTGTAAGTGGAGCAAAAATGAATCCAGAAACAAAAAGGAAGGAAGAAGGCGAATATCCAAAGTACGAATTAATGTCATCACATATTTGTCGTAGGAGTTTTGCAACCAATCATTATGGAAAGCTCCCCACTCTTACCATAATGGCAATTACTGGACATCAATCAGAAAAAATGTTTTTTAATTATATACAAACCACACCGAAAGAATATGCAGAAGAAATGAAAAGCTTCTGGCTTAAGAGAGCAAAAGAAAATAATTTAGAAGAGGTAAAATTAAAAATAGTAAAATGATAGGAGTATTTCTTAGAAAATTTACAGAAAAAATAAATATTTCTGTAAGTATTAATAGTGATGGAATAGTTACGGTAAAGAAAGACGATGAAAACTATTCTTATAATAATTTTAAGATGTTCTATAATGACCTTAGAGAATATTATATCAATATGATTAATAATGCTAATGCAGTCAGTAAAAAGGCTATTTGTTTTGATGCTATTCAATCATTTTATACTTATCAAGATATTTTTGGCGTTTATTGTGATAGAATAGAGGTTGTTAATGAGTGTGAATACCACACTAAATATTTTCAAAATCAGTATTATTTATATTCTAAATTAGATGAGTTAAATATTGTTGATAAGGGCTCTACTTACCCTACTATTTTCAAATCTGATTTATACTTAGAAAAATTTAAATCAATTTTGAATAATTTAAATGCTTTTGATAAAGAAGGAAAACCTATAAAAAGGGGATTTATAGCAAAAGCAAATGCGATTTTTGAGTTTGAAAAAAGATTAGAAGAAAAGAATTTTCATAAGAAGATAATGATGTCCAATATTACAATTAAGGAATTTGTTGAATTTTTGAACTTAGAATTTAACTTAGGTATAAAATATCACCCAAATTACAAACTATCTTCTGGGGAAAAGCACGAAACAGTAGTGAAAAGATTTTACTAAAATTCATTTGATTTAATTTGTTTTTTTCTTCCGTATAAATCCGTATAAAATAGAATTTTATCCGTAGAAATTATTGTCAATCTTTGCAACATTAAAATAGATTGACAATGGATAATAATAATATTACTCAGCTGCACAACATTACTCCAGAAGAATTCAAAAAGGAAATTCTTAATGGTGTTTCTCAACTTCTATCTGAATTTCAAAAGAATTTAGGACTTTATGACCAGAACACATTTCTCACTCGTAAGCAGTTAGCAGATATGTTGAATATATCATTACCAACTTTACGAAAATGTGTAAAACGAGGAACTATTCCAGAAACCTCTATTGATGGCAGGGTTGTCTATAATTTGGCAGAGGTCAAGGAGGCATTGAAGAAGAATAATTTACAGGATTAAAAATCTCCACTTATGATTGATAGTATTCAATATAAAATGGAGAAGGCTTATACTACTATTCCTATTGGAGTGATTGAGAGGGCGATTGTTGGGAGAAAACTAAACCACTTAAAGATATACATTTATCTAAAATGTATATCCAGTGGTCATTTACATATCAATTCAGAAAGTAAAAAAGCTTGGGCAAAGGAAATAGGTATAACCACCAAAACATTAGAAAACTGCCTTCAATGGCTATTAAAAAATCGTTGGCTTAGCCTAAATTCAAAGCGAAGTTCTTTGAGAGTAGTTTCTTACAAGCAATTAAAAAGAAAGTATAAATATAAATTTCAAACAGGAGTAATTTTTGACAGAGAGAATTTTAATGATTTCAGAGCGTTTTGTAACGGAGCATTGATAATGTTTTGCATAAATTATAAGAAGTTTTTGGATAAGGAAAAGAGAGTGCCGATAGCTAATAATGGAGTTATCAGTATGAGTACTCGTTCTTATCCTAAAACATATTATGGCTTGCCTGTAAGGTTTCTTGCAAAATTTTATAAAATTTCTACTACTACGGCTCATAATATGAAAACAGATGCGGAAAAGGCAGGATTTATCAAAGTGAAAAATGGAGAAACCGTGTATTTTACTTGTCCCAATGGACAACCTATTACAAGAGAAGTAGTAAAATATCTATATCCAGAATACGATAAATCTCATATTGTAATCACAAGAAAAGGAGTAGGAATAAAAACTGCTGATTTAATCAAAGGAAATATCCATTTGAAGAGAAAAAGGTGTTAGAAAAAATATGAACAGTAATAATGGGGGATGTAGGGGGGAGCTAAAAGACTCAAAACCTCTGTTCTACTCCTATTTTTCAGTAATAGTTAGAAAATAGTAGAAAGTATTAGAAAAAGTTAGAGATTGATAGAAAAGGTGTAGAGGGTTTGGTAGGTGTTATAAAATTCTCTAAAAACCTCATCAAAAATTTTGTTATACCCTAAAATTTCAGTATCTTTAAGGTATGAAAGATATTGATTTAGAGATAATTACTGCGAATTTTGAACAGTTTAGAAATGGAAATTATATAGGTTATACACCTATCAGTTGTGTAGGAAAATTCTACTCCAAAGACAAAAGTATTTCGGTAGAAACTGAGCAATTAAGAGGTTTAAGTATTTTCAGAATGTTTGAAAATCAGAGAGCAAAAGATTTTAAAGCTTGTTATATGCTTTATCAAAAAAGATTAGAGAAAAAAGGAGTAGAAAAAATCTTACAGGAAATTACAGAACTTTGTCAAAAGAACAACACTCAAAAAGCCGTTATTTTAGGCTATGGAAAGGAGGAAGAGTTTTGTTATCGGCATATTTTACTGAGTTTTCTGCTTGAAAATTTGCCTCAAAATTTTTCCATTCAAAAGGAAAAAGGAATTGATTATCAGAAACAGAAAGAATATTGGGAAAAGGATATTTATCAATCCAGAGGACATTTTGAATTGAGTAATGAAGAAGTGGGTGAAACACTGGAAAAGATGCAGTGGCGATTTGCGAAAACAATGCAGAAAAATCCGCATTTTTATACGCTACGCCGTGATTTTTCAGAGGAAAACGAGGGTGAAAATATGTTTTTGAAGTTAGTTCATCATATCAGATATTTTGGAGAGTTGGAGGAATTTGAAGGGGTTATTTATAGAGTTTGGACTTATAAATCATTGTCTTACTGGACAATGCCCTGCGATTTTCTAAATGAAGATTGTGACCTCATCAACAAAAGATACAATGATAAATCAGAGGAAGTTATACAAATTAGACACTTTTTGGAAAAATAACTAAAGTTTGACAAAAAAAATGAAAAGAATGGCTGAAACACAAATTTTTGATTTAGAGCAATTACATCGAGATTTTTTAGCAGAGGAAATATTACACCAATCCTCGCTCAGTTTTAAGCAAATCCGTATGCTTATAGCTCTAAAACATAGCTTCGGCATTGTGAGACCAGCCTCCAAAATGGCAAAAATTGGGAGAGCAACACATTATCATTGGCTGAAAACCTGCGAAAAATATAAAGAAAGTTATGGGATTATTTTGGAGTTTCTGAGTGATTTGTCAGAGGCAAGTTTACTCAATCTGATTGCAATGGGAAACGCCTCCTCTACGATTTTTTACCTTTCCACAAAGGGAAGACACAGAGGCTATGCAATTCCTAAAAAACGTTACAAGGCATAAACGAGCGTTTAAGAAACATTACAAATCAATAAGTTTGAAGTTTAAACTTCTCATTAAATTTAATAAAAATGAACAGATACATTGCTTATTACCGAGTTTCTACCCAAAAGCAGGGAAATTCTGGATTAGGATTGGAAGCTCAAAAAACGATGGTAAAGCACCACCTGAAAACCGATGATATTTTGCTGGAAGAATACGAGGAAGTAGAAAGTGGCAAAAACAACAACCGCCCACAGCTCCAAAAAGCTATAGAACATTGTAAAAATATGGGTGCGATATTACTTATCGCCAAATTGGATAGACTCAGCCGTAATGCTGGGTTTATCTTTTTATTGAAGGATAGCCAAGTGAATTTCAAGTGTTGTGATATGCCAGAGGCGAACTCCTTAACCATCGGAATAATGGCGGTTTTAGCACAAGAAGAAAGAGAATTAATAAGCAAAAGAACGATAGCTGCATTGGAGGAATTGAGAAATAAAGGCAAAAAGTTAGGCAATCCGAAAAACCTCACCTATGAAGCTCAAAAACAAGGAGCTGAAGCAATGAAAAACAAGGCTCTTAACAACGAAAATAACCGCAAGGCTACAGCTCTGATTGTTTCCCTCCGAGAGACGGGAAAATCTTATGCTAAAATAGCTCAACAACTCAATGATAATGGTTTCAAAACCAGTAGAGGTTATAATTTTTCTGCCTCTCAAGTGCTGATACTTTATGATAGATATGTTAATTCTTTGGCAAAGTGAATTTTATCTCTTATTTTTGTGCTTAATTTTATCGTAAATATTAAGCGTTAGCTTTTGAAGGTCATCAGAAATCGCCAATTTCAATAATAGCACCTATTCAAGAGTTAAGACGCTCACGCCATACGGCGTGGGCTGTCTTATTCTTGGTGCGTGGCTTTGGCGAGCCTCTGATGAAAGAGTAAGTTCAGTCCCACGCTTTCTATTTTGAATCAAATTCTAATTAAAATCAAGTTAAACCTCTCTTGGGACTGGGGAAATAAAATTATTTTCTATTATGAAAAGAGAACACTTAGTGAAAGTGAAGTATGCTGCAGGGGGTATATTTATCTTTACAGCATTGGGACTTATTATGGAAGGCTCCATTATAGCAGGAGCTTTAGCGTTGGTATTAGGCTTATTTCTTTTGCCTCCTATTTTTAAAAAGGTTGCAGAGAAATTACCAATTTTAGAAAGCAATAAATTCTTAAGATATGGAGTTTATGTTGTTTTATTTTTCTCAATGGCTGGATTTATGCCAAAAAAGCAGAAACCTAAAAATACAAATGCAGAGAAAAATGTAGTAGAGGAAAAACCACAACCTCAACAAGAAAAAATACCCGAGCCTACAATTTTTTATAAAATTATTTATGAAGAATTTATTAGGGTAGATGGAGCCCCAAGTTATTTTGTTCTACTTGATAAAGTGGATATTTCTAATGAAAAGTTCATGCTTGAAATTAAAGGTGTAATCAACAAAATTACAACAGAAAAAGGGAAAAAAATAAATATTGAATTTTTAGATGATAAAAACCTACTTGATTTGATGCATAAAAGCCATTATGGAGCAAATACTTTAGGAAGAGCATTGACAGCAAAAGAAAGAGAAAAATTGGCAAGACATAATATTGCTTCTTTTAGTGGAGAATTAGCTAATATGCCATATACTAATACCTTGTCGTTTTTCCCTTCTGCTTTCGCGGACACTCCAGAGATTGGTAAATATGTAAAATCAGAAGAATTTAATCCAAATAAGATTACATACACAATCCAAAATGAAAAAACTACTAAAAAAGAGGAAATAACCCAAAATACGGAGAAAAAGGATAAAGAAAAAGAATTAGCATATAAAAGAGAAAAATTTTTGAAAGATTGCTTTACAAATGGTACCCACACCAAGTTAAGAATTTATATCAGAACTATTAAGGCTGATGGAGTAAAATATGAACATATTGATACATCTACTGATATGAAAGAAGACTATGCAATTGTAACTACTCATTTCAGTTTAACCAATAAGCTTGGGGTAAGAAATGATTACAAGCTAAAAGCCAAAGTAAGTTATGATAATTGCGAAGTCATAGAAATATTAAAATAAAATATAATCCTCCTAACTATTAGGAGGATTTTTCATATACAAAAAATTATTTTAATAAAAAATATTGGCATTAAATCAAATTTTTAATTTTTATGATAAAGTCTTTATTTTAGTCATAAAAATTATACAATGATAGACATAGATTATTTATATATTTGTTACCATATTCCAAATTAAAAATTATGTACCTATCAAATATAAAACTTTGGAACTTCCGAAAGTATGGAAGTGATACTTTTGATATAGATAAGCCTAATTTAGACCTAAATTTCACAAAAGGGCTTAATGTGCTTATTGGAGAAAACGATTCAGGAAAAACAGCTATTATTGATGCTATAAAAATAGTATTAAAGACCCATAGCTATGAGTATATCAAAATTGAAGCAGACGATTTCTATAACAACTCAGATAGACTTAGGATAGAATTAAAGTTTAAAGAACTCTTGGATGAAGAAGCTAAGAATTTTACAGAATGGCTTACTTGGGAAGGACAAGGAGAAAATTCAACTCCTATTCTGAGAGTTTTTTATGATGTAAGAAGAAAAGATTATAAAATACTTCCTTCAGAAGTAAAAGCAGGTGCGGACACAGAAGGATATTCATTAACAGCTGAAGCGCGGGAATATCTAAAAGCTACTTATTTAAGACCTTTGCGAGATGCTGAGAATGAATTAATCTCAAAAAGAAACTCACGGCTTTCTCAAATATTATTGGGAGATGACATTTTCAAGGAGAAAGATATACCTCATCCTCTTGTTGAAGAATTTAAAAATATTAATAGTTCTATAGAGGATTACTTTAAAGAGGATAAAGAAGGAGCTGATATAAAGAAAAAAATAGATTCTTATATTAAAGGGTTTTATGGTGAAGAAAAGGAATCACTATTTGAAGCGTCAAAAAATGATATAAAAAGTATTCTTGAAAAATTAAGTTTGTCTTTAAATGGTCAAAAGAATGTTGGCTTAGGAACTTTGAATAGGCTATTTATGGCTGCTGAATTGCTTCATTTGAATAAAGAAAATTGGGAAGGATTGAGATTAGGTTTAATAGAAGAATTGGAAGCACATCTTCATCCTCAAGCTCAAATGCAAGTGATAGAAACTTTGCAAAAACAGGATGAGGTACAACTTATTATTACTACACATAGTCCAAATTTAGCATCAAAAATCAAACTTAAGAATCTTATTATTTGTAATGGAGATAATGCTTTTCCTATGGGGAAAGACTATACAGAATTAAAGGAGGATAGTTATGTGTTTTTAGAAAAATTTCTTGATGTAACCAAGTCTAATTTGTTTTTTGCAAAGGGAGTTATCTTAGTAGAAGGCTGGGCTGAAGAAATTTTAATTCCAAGTTTAGCTAAGGCTATTGGAATTGATTTAACAGCAAAGGGAGTTTCTGTTGTTAATATTGGTAATGTAGGGTTTGACCATTATTCTAAAATATTTCTGAGAAAAGATGGATGTTCTCCTATGAAAATTCCTGTAGCTGTAGTAACAGATTGTGATGTAAAAGAGTATAAAAAGGAAGGAAGTGAATATCAAAGAAGGAATGATATAGATAGTGAAAGAGAAAACAAAATAAGAGAAATAGAATCAAAATCTTCTCAAAATGTAAATTATTTTGTTGCTCCTCATTGGACATTAGAGTATAGTTTATTCTTATCTCAAAGTCTAACAGATAAATTTCAAGAAATTATAAAATCAATTCATTCTGGAACAAATTGGGATAGTGATTTTGAAAAAGAACTTGCTAAAAAATTAATCAATAAAAGTTTAGAAAAAACTAAAATTGCATATCAATTAGCAACTCATCTTGATTCTTTAAGAGACCTTGATATTTCAGCAGAAGATAATATTAATTACCTAAAAAAAGCTATTGAATATGCAGCAAGCAATTGACATTACAGAGAGTGATATAGAGTATGCCGAAAAAATACTTTTGGCAGAAGGACAAAACTTTGATGATGAAAGAAGAGCTTTTATCAAAAATCTTGAAGTGATTGATTTACAAGCAGTACCTGGCAGTGGAAAAACTACAGCCTTGTTAGCTAAATTATTAATTTTAGAGCGTAAATTACCTTTCGCTGATAACTCAGGTATTTTAGTTTTATCTCATACTAATACAGCTATTGATGAAATAAAACATAAGATAAAATTATATTGTCCTAAGTTATTTAGATACCCTAATTTTATTGGTACAATTCAAAGTTTTGTTGATGAGTTCTTAGCTATTCCATATTATACAACAATTTGTAAGAAGAAACCTATTAGGATTGATAATGAACTTTATCAAGAAAAGGTGGCAAAAATATTAGAGTATCCTTATAATTATAAATTTAAACTTTCTGCAAATTATTTTACAAAAATTCTTCATATAAAGAATAGTAACCCTAATATATTTTATGATGTTAGACTTGATATAAAAGATAGCAACCCTATATTAGTAAATAGATTAAATGGAGAAGAGTTTAGTGTTAAAAAACCAATAGGAAAAACTAAGCTTGAAAATTATCAAGACTATACAAATGAAGAAAAAGAAAAATTATATCAATGGTTCTTCTCTTTCAAACAAAATATCTTAGAAGGAGGCATATTACATTTTGATGATGCTTATTATTTGGCTAATAGATATTTACAAAAATATCCTCAGATTAAGAACATTATCCAACAACGTTTTTCGTATGTCTTTGTAGATGAAATGCAAGATATGGAGACACATCAATATGATTTATTGGAGAAGCTATTTTATGATGATGGAAATAGCACATCAATATTCCAAAGAATAGGAGATAAAAATCAAGCAATTTTCAATAATATAGAAAGTAAAGAGGTTAATTGGATTGATAGGGAGAATAATTTAACTTTAACGAATAGCCATCGTTTAAGCTCTAAAATAGCAAATGTAGTAAAAAGTTTTGCTCTGAATAATTCTAATATTATTGGATCAAATGAATGTGATATTAAGCCTCATATTATTCTTTTTGATGATACTTCAAAAGAAAAAGTTATCTCTAAATTTGCGGAACTTGTAAAAGGGTTCAAAGAAGAAAGTAGATTGATTGACTATAGAAAATATCCAATAAAAGCAATATGTTGGAATGCCAAATGGAAGAGTGAAACAGAATTAAGGATAACAAATTATTTTCCTACCTATAAAAAAGATAATACTAAAAGTAAACAGGATTATGATACTTTAAAGAGCTATTTGTTATTTTATGACAGAAACTCAAAAACATTAAAATCAATCAAAAATAATATTATCAATGCTTTTTTAAAAGTATTGCGTTTTGAAAACATACTTGATGATAATGAAAGATATTTTACAAAATACATTTTGTTTAAAACCTTAAAAGAGAAATTTTTTGACAAATATCAGGAGTTTAATTTGAAGTTATATCATTGGTCTATGCTTATTTTAAAAGGGAAACTTGATGAGGCTTATGATGAAATTAAGTCCTATATGAATGACTTTATCAAGATATTTGACGAAACTAAAAATCTTACTATAAGTTCAAGTTTTTTCAATCAAGAAAGTCAAACATTACAAGTTCCTGATAATATAGAAGAGCTAAAAGAAAACAATTTATATACAGAAGGAGATATAAATATTGAAGTAGCAACTGTACACTCTGTGAAAGGGCAAACTCATTGCGCTACATTATACTTAGAATCTTTTTATTATAATGATGGAGGCAAGTCCTATGAATCTCAAAGATTAGCAGATGCTTTTTTAGGAAATTATATAACTAATCGAGGAATAAGAATTCAGCAGTCGCTAAAAATGACTTATGTAGGTTTTTCTCGCCCAACTAATCTATTATGTGTAGCAATTCATAAAGATAGATTCATTCAATGTCTATCTGAAATAAATGAAGATATTTGGGAGATTGTAGATTGTGGTTAAAAAGTTTGTTAGATTTATTAATAATTTTATGTAAAAGTCAGTCAAAAATTCGAATATTGTGAAAATTCATAGTATTTTTGACATGTTTTAAAAAATAAAGTATATAAATATTAACAGAAAAAGAAACCGCCCATTTTGGGTGGTTTTAATCTAAAAATATTAAGATATGGAAATAGAAATTAGTAAAAAAGTGGCTTATAAAAAGCAGTTAGAAGATATTATTGTAGATGTATCTTGGGGCAAGATTTCCAAAAAATATTTTGGTAAATCAACATCATGGATATATAATAAACTTTCTGAAATAGATGGAAACGGAGGAAAAGGTGGATTTACTCCAGAGGAAAGTGAGCAGTTTAAGGGCGCATTATACGACCTTGCTGAAAGATTGAGAAAAGCAGCTGATAATTTTCAAGCATAAAGTACAAATTTCATGGAAATTTGCTTTTTTTTAACACCCGCCCTGCATTTGCAGGGCTTTTTTATTATAACTTATTGATTATTAGTAAGTTTTGTTTAAGAATGTTATAGTTTTTAATGTTGCCAACATCTTCCTCCTCCAGAAACTCTTCTTGAACAAGTGCCACCTTTTTTAGTTAATGCTCCACAGATGCCTGATGAATAAGAATGTCTATAACTACTACTTGAATTATAAGAAGCTCTTTTTTTAGAATTTGTTGTTTTAAATTTAACAATAGATAAATTTTTATTAGAAGTTTTAGTGGTCTTATTTCCTTTGTAGGAGTTATATTTTACAGTTTTATGGTTTTTGACTGTAGGTTTGTAATTCCTTTCTCTGTATTCTAAAGTACGATAGTTTTCTGCAACTATAGTGTCTTCTTTATTATCTTCTTTTTTCTGTGAGTACGCTAAAAACAACATACATGAAAATAAAATTGATAAAGTCTTTTTCATAGCTTTTAATTTGAATTATTTATAAATATTTTTGTTTTTACTTCTACTTATATTTTTTTATTGGAAGGACCAAGATAATGAATAATTTACTATTTTTTACTAAAAAATCAGAAGTTTATTCCTATAGATTTTTATTAAATTACTCTATTTCAGCATCTGTGAGTTGTTCCCACTCGCCATACTTTATAAGCCAAATTATTTTCTTTCATATAAGCCCACCCCCTTACAATAACATCCAAAAATCTTATACCTAGTTAAACTCCAATATTACATATGCTTACCCTGCATTCCTAACACAAATAAATTCTTTACCCAAAGTAAAAGAAATCGCATACCTTGCTTCCAATAAATTACAACTTAAGTCAAACTCATGTTATTTAATTCTTTCTCCCTTGAAAAAAAGATAAATGATAATCATTCCTGTACTGGTTATACTCACAAATAGATAAAGAACTTTCTCATCTATTTTTTCAACAAAAATTGAGTAAAATACTACATAAAACAATCCTAAAAAACCAACTATTAAACTCAATCCACCTATTTTATAGATAACACTTGAAAATCTGATTTTACTAAAAAGCATTCCCAAAATAGGGATAGAAACACTATATAAAATTACAAACCCAAACTCAGAAATTAGTGCATAAGAAAAAACTAAAACCCCTAAAACTGCATTCACTCCACAAACAGCAAGGAAGATAAGAAGCATCAATAACAAAGATTGCATATTTTTCATACTTCTAAATTAAGAAATTATTTTCTATTTTATGAAACAAATTGCTTTATACTCAATAATATATCAAAAAACACTTTCAAATTTTCTTTGAAAGTGTTTTATAAAGTGTGGCCCCACTTGGGCTCGAACCAAGGACTTGCTGATTATGAGTCAGCTACTCTAACCAACTGAGTTATAGGGCCAAAGGATATTATCCTTAACAATTGGTTTGCAAATATAAATAAAAATCGTAGAACAGCAAAACAAAATCTGCATTTTTATTTCAAAAAATTTATAAAATACTGTTAATCAACAATTATATTATGAATTAAAATTGAAAATTATCATTTTTATTACAATACAAGCCAAAAATCATTAAAAATGCAATCTTTTTATTATATTTGTCTCAAATATGTTTTTTTTGAAGGATAAAGAATTAGTTGATACCATTACTCAAATCCAAAGTGGGAGCCAAAAAGCACAGACCAAGCTAATTAACTATTTTTGGGATGATGTTTTCAGTTTTGTATTGAAAAAAGTGCAGGACAGAACCATCGCAGATGAGCTTACGGTGGCTGTTTTCGCGAAGATATTAACTAAACTGAACCTTTATGATGAGAATTTTCAGTTTAAGACTTGGATTTTGACCATCGCACAAAATTCAGTAATAGACTATTGGCGGAAAAAATCAAGAGAGGAAGTCTTTACGGATGATTTTAAAGATGTTAAAAATGAATTTGAAAAATCTCCAGAGGAATTATTGATTTCAAAACAGCAGCAACAGCATATCATCAGCACTATTGCTTCCATGGATGCCCAATACAGGAAAATCATAGAACTGAGATTCTTCGAGGAAAAAAGCATAAAAGAAATTGCAGAAACTCTGAATATTTCGGTTGCAAATACGAAAGTGAGAATAATGAGAGCAAAAAAAATATTAGCCGAATTATTAAAAAACGAATAAAAAAACTATGGACAAAGAGGTTTCCGAAACAAACACTATAACTAATAAACCCAAGTGGATAAGGGTAAAACTCCCAACGGGAAAAAACTACCGAGAACTCCGCTCATTGGTTGATAAATATAAGCTGAACACCATCTGCCAAAGCGGTTCCTGCCCAAATATGGGAGACTGCTGGGGCGAAGGAACGGCTACCTTTATGATTTTAGGGAATATATGCACTCGTTCGTGTGGTTTTTGTGGAGTAAAGACTGGGAAGCCACTAGATGTAAACTGGGAAGAGCCAGAAAAAATAGCCCGTTCCATCAAACTAATGAAAATAAAACACGCTGTCATCACCTCCGTAGACAGAGATGATTTGAAGGATATGGGCTCTATCCTTTGGGCAGAAACGGTGAATGCTGTGAGGAGAATTTCTCCTGAAACCACACTAGAAACACTTATTCCTGATTTTCAAGGAATTACAAGACACCTTGACAGAATGATAGAAGTGGCGCCAGAAGTCATTTCGCACAATATGGAAACCGTGAAAAGACTGACACGAGAAGTGAGAATTCAGGCTAAATATGAAAGAAGCCTAGATGTACTAAAATACCTCAAAGACTCAGGACAACGAAGAACAAAAACAGGAATAATGCTGGGGCTGGGCGAAGAAAGAGATGAAGTTTTCCAGACCATAGAAGATATCAAAAATGCTAATGTGGATGTAATCACCATTGGGCAGTATCTACAGCCAAGTAAAAAACATCTGCCTGTGAAAAGATTTATCCCATTGGAAGAGTTCGAAGAGTATAGAATTTTCGCGGAAAATCTGGGATTCAGGCATGTAGAGAGTTCGCCTCTTACAAGAAGCTCTTACAGGGCAGAAAGACATATTTTATAACTAAATAATAATTAACTTAAATTTTATATTATGAAAATTACATCATTAGGCATTTCGCTTTTAGCAGGAGCTTATTTCCTTACTTCCTGCTCCACGCAGAAAAATACAGCCGAAACAAAAACAGTAGAAGTAAAAAAAGAAGAAAACCACGCTCATGCCCAGCAGCATGACCATGGGATTGCTCTTGATTTAATGGATACTTCCGTGCGTCCGCAAGATGATTTTTACAACTATGTAAATGGCGGATGGATGAAAACTGCCGTAATTCCTGCTGACAAATCTACTTGGGGTTCTTTCCAAGAATTGAGAGAAAAAACGGATGAAAATTCACTAAAAATCCTAAAAAACATCCTTTCTGAAAACTACCAAAAAGGAACTGAAGGACAGCAGATTCAGGATTTGTATGCTACATACATGGATATGGACAAGCGTAACGCAGACGGCATCAAACCTATCGAAAAGGATTTAGAAGAGATAAACTCTATCAGAAACCTAAAAGACCTTCAAAATTACCTTATAGGAGCAGTAAGAACTGGCGACAACCCGCTATACGGATGGAGCGTTTATACAGACCTGAAAAACTCTAAAATGAACGCTGTTTATCTTGGTGGGCCTCGTTTAGGTTTAGGAAAAGATTATTACCAAAAAGAAAATGAAGCGAACACAAAAACTATCGCTGAATACAAGAAATATGTGGCTTCTCTATTGCAGATTTTAGGCTACAAAAATGCTGATGCTACGGCGCAGAAAATTGTAGATTTTGAAAAAAGTCTAGCAAAAACTATCCTAACCAACGAGGAAGGAAGAGATGCTAACAAGCGATACAATCCAAAAACTACGGCTGAACTTTCTAAATTAGTGAAAAATGTAAATTTGGCTAACTATCTGAAAGAAGCAGGAGTAAACACAGACCGAGTGATTCTATCCGAGCTGAAATATTACCAAAACCTTGATAAATTCATCAATAGTAATAATATTGCTCTAATTAAAGATTATCTAAAACTTCGCCTTCTTTCTGGAAGTGCATCGAGCCTTGACCAGAGATTGGATAAAATCAACTTTGATTTTTACAGCAAATATCTACAAGGACAGAAAGAGCAAAGAGCTATGGACAAGAGAGCTCTTAGCCTAATCAACGGCGTTCTTGGTGAAGCTTTCGGAAAATTGTATGTTCAAAAATACTTCTCTCCAGAGGCTAAACAAGAAATGGAAATCCTAATTGGCTACCTGAAAAAGGCTTACCACAAGCACATCAGCGAACTAGAATGGATGTCCAGCGAAACAAAAACTAAAGCACTAGACAAGCTACACAAATTCTCTGTAAAAGTAGCCTACCCGAATAAATGGGAAGATTACTCTAAACTCGTAGTAGAATCGCCTAAAAATGGGGCTTCGCTTTATTCTAACTTAAAAAATGTAGCTGAATGGAGCTACGAGAAAAGCCTAGAAAAAGTAGGAAAACCTGTAGATAAAGAAAAATGGGGGATGCCACCTCAAACGGTGAACGCCTACTACAGCCCTACGAACAACGAAATCGTATTCCCTGCGGCTATTCTACAAGCACCTTTCTTTGATTTCAAAGCTGACCCAGCGGTGAATTTCGGAGGAATAGGAGCAGTTATCGGACACGAGATTTCTCACGGATTCGATGATGGAGGAGCTCGTTTCGATGGAGATGGAAACCTCAACAACTGGTGGACAGAGCAAGACCGTAAGAATTTTGACATCAAAGTAAAACAACTTGCAGAGCAGTACAGCAAATACGAACCTGTAAAAGGAAGTTTCGTGAATGGTGTATTTACCAGCGGTGAAAACATCGCGGATTTAGGTGGTGTTGCTATCGCCTACGATGCCCTTCAAATGTACCTGAAAGAAAGAAAAAATCCAGGTGTCATCAGTGGTTATACCCAAGAGCAAAGATTTTTCCTAAGCTGGGCTACTATCTGGAGAACTAAATCTACAGAGCAGTACCTCATCAACCAAGTGAAAACAGACCCGCACTCACCAGGGTTCTACAGAGCTTTTGCTCCACTTACCAATGTAGATGCTTTCTACAAGGCATTTAATGTAAAAGAAGGAGACAAACTCTATAAAAAACCAGAAAACAGAATCAAAATCTGGTAAGAAAACCATAAAAAATCCATCGCATTTCGTGATGGATTTTTTATCTATCTATCTCTTCCCATTTATTCGGACTGCTTTTTTTAAAATTTATCGTAAATTAAATGATTAGAAATTTTATTTTTCATTTCTCAATGAATACCAAATATACAGATGAAAACCAATATAAAAAAACATTGAACATCCTAATAATAACGATATTCTATAAGGATACACCGATATTGATGGATACCACCAAAACATAAAATATATCAGAAATATTAAGGACAGAAACAGCATCCTAATCGCCTTATTACCAATCATCAACCAAATAAAAGCCGATAAAACCAAAACAATGCTGAAAACAAATTTATTATAATATACTGCTATCCCAAAAGCAATATCCCTTCTCGCTGGGAAATAACTATTTAAAAAACTCAAAACCAGCTCCTGCAAGACAATATATAATATTATCGCAAAAACCGATAATATACATAGCCGAAGCCAATTATTTTTCATCATTCTTCGCAGTTTTTAAAATCTTATTTTTTCTTTCCAAAGGTAGTAAAATTTCCCTCCTTATGGAAATTTTACTCCGTAAGCCTCCAAGTTTTTCTCCGTAAGCCTTGAGAAAAATCTCCGTAAGCCTCAAAGAAAATTTCTGTAACTATGCAGATTTCATTACCACAGAAAGTTTCTCACTTCTTAGGAGTTATCCTATATCGCCGAATAACATAGGTATCTAAAACGGAACGGCTATATTCCAATTCTACCTCATAATTCTGTATTATGTCTTCCCTGTCTAACCGCTGGTGATTTCTATATCCCAAACTATACCGCTGATTATGAAAGTAAAAATAAACCGAGTTTCTTCGCCCTGATACAAAGTTATAGACAGGACATCTCATTATAGACACATCTTTATCGGCTGCCTTTTTAATATAAAACAGAAAACCTATTCTTATCACTAAAAATAAAGCAAAAGCTATTGCCAATGAACTTAAAAACTCCATTCCAAAACTATACCCTGCTTTTTTCCTATTAGAAAAATGGAAATATCCCAAAGTAACAGCCAGCGAACCAGCATACAACAAAACATTTACACGAAAAGGAAAGTTTAATATTTTCTCATCTTCCCCAGCGTAAAAACCCAGTAATACAGCGCCTATTATATAAAATACTTTTTTGTTTTTTATCATTTTTGTTAAATCATTCCCACCAAAGATAATTAAATTTTCATCGCAGAGTAGCATAATTTTGTTGTAAATTTGTAGGATTATTAAATCTAATAAGAATGTCAAAGCCGAAAAAGGAGCAAAACGAATATATAGAAATCTACGGAGCACGCGAACACAACCTGAAAAATATCGATGTTAAAATCCCCAGAAACCAGCTAGTAGTCATCACTGGGCTTTCTGGCAGTGGAAAATCTTCCCTCGCGTTTGATACCATCTTCGCCGAAGGACAGCGCCGCTACATCGAGACTTTTTCTGCCTACGCCCGCCAGTTTTTGGGTGGTCTGGAGCGTCCTGATGTGGACAAGATAGAAGGACTCTCCCCTGTCATCGCCATCGAGCAGAAAACGACCAACAAAAATCCCCGCTCCACAGTAGGCACCGTTACAGAGCTTTACGACTTCCTGCGGCTGCTCTTTGCACGGGTTTCAGATGCCTACTCGCTTACCACTGGCAGAAAGCTGGTCAACTACACGGAAGAACAGATTTTAGAAGCGATAAAATCCAACTACAAAGATGAAAAAGTCCTGCTCACTGCTCCTGTAATCCGTGCAAGAAAGGGACACTACCATGAACTTTTCGTGCAGATGGCAAAGAAAGGCTATGGACAAGCTCGGATTGATGGACAGCTGCAAGACATTGAATATGATTTAAAACTTGACCGATACAAAAACCACGATATAGACATCGTTATAGACCGCTGGATTATCGGTGAAAGCGCCACCGAATCCCGCATGGAGAAATCCCTCCGCACGGCTTTAGACATGGGCGAAGGTGTCATCGGAATACAGAAATTTGGTTCAGATGAGATAGAATATTTCTCTAAAAACCTAATGGACGAAGACACTGGGCTGTCCCTTGCTCAGCCAGAACCCAATACTTTTTCTTTCAATTCTCCGAAGGGAAGCTGTCTGCACTGCAAGGGACTTGGGATGATTAAAAAAATCAATACTGATTTCTTCGTAGAAAACCCAAAACTATCCATTTCCGCAGGTGCTTTAAAACCTTTGGAAACTTATAAATTCAGCAAATGGGTTTTAGCGCAGATTAGCAGTATTTTAGAGCTTTACGGACAGAGTCTGGACACACCTTTTGAGAAAATCTCTCCAGAGGCGCTGGACTACATCTACAACGGTATCCACCTGCAAGAAACCCGCGAACTGAAACACGCTGGAATCAGCAAAAAGATAAAAATAGAATTTGACGGGCTGATTTCCCATTTGGAGCAAATCATCGAAGACAAAGAAAACTACGGAGCCACGCAGATAGAACGCGATTTTACGGTGGAACAAATCTGCCCAGAGTGCAACGGCGCAAGGCTTCAGGCATCGAGCCTAAGTTTTAAAATCGATGGTAAAAACATCGCAGAAGTGGCAGCATTGAGCCTTTCTGACCTGATGGACTGGCTGAATGATATAGAAAATACTTTCTCCGATAAAAATAAAATCATCGCCTACGAAATCCTAAAAGAAATAAAATCCAGACTGAGATTTCTACTAGATGTCGGTCTGGAATACCTCAGCCTCAGTAGAAGTTCCAAAACCCTCTCTGGCGGTGAGTCCCAGCGAATCCGTCTGGCTACACAGATAGGCTCCCAGCTGGTAAATGTGCTTTATATCTTGGATGAACCGAGCATCGGACTTCATCAGCGAGACAATGAAAGGCTTATCAATTCGCTAAAAAATCTCCGCGACATCGGAAATTCGGTTTTAGTGGTGGAGCATGACAAAGATATGATTTTAGAAGCGGATGAAGTTTTAGATATCGGCCCTAGAGCAGGAAAACACGGCGGCGAAGTTCTTTGGCAGGGAAAACCAAAGAATTTATTAAAAGCTGATACCATTACCGCTGACTACATCACTGGAAAAAGAAAAATAGAAATCCCAAAAGAACGAAGACACGGCAACGGAAATTCGCTGCTACTGAAAGGAGCTACAGGAAACAACCTAAAAAATGTGAATCTGGAAATTCCTTTGGGCAAATTAGTGGTCATTACAGGTATCTCTGGAAGCGGGAAATCCTCCCTTATCAATGGGACGCTCTACCCTATTCTCAATAAGCATTTCTACCGCGCTGCGCAGGAACCTCTACCTTATAAATCCATAGAAGGGCTAGAAAACATTGACAAAATAGTAGATGTAGACCAGACACCTATCGGAAGAACGCCACGCTCCAACCCTGCCACTTATACAGGTGTTTTCGGAGATATCAGAACGCTCTTTTCCGAGCTTCCAGAGGCGAAAATACGAGGCTACAAACCAGGAAGATTTTCCTTTAATGTAAAAGGAGGAAGATGCGAAACCTGCCAAGGCGGCGGACTGAAAGTCATAGAAATGAATTTCCTCCCTGATGTGTATGTCCACTGCGAAACCTGCAATGGAAAGCGTTTTAACAGGGAAACTCTCGAAGTAAGATATAAAGGCAAGTCTATTTCTGATGTCTTGGAGATGACCATAGATGAGGCGGTGGAATTCTTCCAGCCTATCCCAAAAATCTACAACAAAGTGAAAACCCTGCAGGAAGTCGGACTGGGATACATTTCGCTGGGACAGCAGTCCACCACGCTCTCAGGTGGAGAAGCACAGAGAATAAAACTCGCTACAGAACTCTCCAAAAAACAAACAGGAAACACACTCTACATCTTGGACGAACCTACCACAGGGCTTCATTTTGAGGATGTAAAAATACTGATGGACGCTATCAACAGGCTGGTGGATTTAGGAAACTCGTTCATCATCATAGAGCATAATCTGGATGTGATAAAACTCGCTGACCACATTATAGACATCGGTCCAGAAGGCGGAAAAAACGGCGGAAAAATCGTAGCCGAAGGAACACCCGAAGAAATCATCAAGAACAAGAAATCCATAACAGGAAAATTCTTAGCAAAAGAAATGAAACAATAAATTTAAAATATTAAAATCATGAGAAAAAAATTATTATTACCGCTAGTTTTATTTGTTTCAGGGCTAATTTCAGCGCAAGATTGTTTTGAAGACTGCCTTGAAGATTACCCTAAACTGAAAAAAGAAGCTACCAATTTAGACCAGTTTATCCCAAAAGGCTGGGAACTGATGGGCAGTGTAAATGGCGACATCAACAAGGACGGCATCACGGATTATGTTTTCATACTGGAGAGCAAAGAAAAATACAAAATCCCTGATGATTTCATGAATAAAGAATATTCCTACAGAATTCTGGGCATCGCCTTTGGGAAAAAGGGCGGTGGATACCATTTGGCGCTTCAAAATAATAATTTTATCATCAATGGAGACCAAAACTCTTCATTAGATGAGCCTTTTTTGGATATGGAAATCAAAAAAAACGGCACGATTTGGTTCAAGTTTTACTTCTTCTACAGCGCGGGCAGCTGGTGGGTAAGCAATGACACTTATGTTTTCCGCTATCAGAACAACCGATTTGAGCTGATAGGACACGAAAGTTCTTCTCTCCACAGGGCAACCCACGAGGAATCAACCACCAGCACCAATTTTTCCACCAAAATGCACCATTCCACCTACACGGATGAAAACGGAAAAACTGAAACTTCTAAAAAGAAAGTGAAAGCTATGAAACCTCTGCTGATGGAGGAAATAGACCCATATGATTTCAATCCTTTGGCGCATTCCTACAGCGAATCTCCTTTTGAAAAAAAGGAATAAGCATTATGTAAAATTATATTTTAAAAAAAACTGAGAGTTAATTTTAATTTTTTTATGATGAAAAGACTGCTTTTATTATCGTTATTTTTGGTTTCTATGCCTTTGTTTTCGCAGATTATTTTCACGGAAAGCATCGCAAATACAATAGATTCTACACGAACAGTGCAGGGAACTATTGCTCCAGAACTCAACTTCAAAACGGAAAAAGAAAATGTTTTTAACTTTAAAAATAATGCAAATATCAACTTCTTGCTCAACAAAAAGAAGTATATCACGATTATCAATCAGATGGAATTCTCCACTTATGGCAAAAAACTGAATGTGAGCAGTGGCCACATCCACACCGAATACCGCTATTTGGTAAGACCAGCCATAGAACTCTATCCTTTCGCGGAAGCAGTCTGGGCGCCCAGCCGAGGACTGAAAATACGCACCGCAGGAGGTCTCCAGTCTCGTTACAGAATTTTTCATACGAGTAAAGTAACACTTTCCACAGGAATAGGTCTCTTCTACGAATACGAGAAATGGAACTACAACGGCGTTCCCAATCCTGACCTACAAGATATAGACAAAACGGAACAACAAAGGAGCATAAAAGGGCAGATATTTGCGAGTTTTAAGTTTGATTTTGGTGAAAAATGGAATATTATTACCAGCGGATACACGCATTTCAGGCCTGACAGCGACATTAAAAACCTGCGCATCGCGTATAGTATAGATGTAAAGCATTCCGTAACGAAACACTTCGGGATATGGCTTTCTTACCAAAATACTATCCTTACAAAACCGATTGTCCCTATCCGAAAACACTACACAGTGCTTACAGGCGGTGTTTTCTTCTCATTTTAATGATATTTTTGTTTAATTTTAAACCTAAAAACTATAAAAACCACCACTAAAAATGAATTTAGAAGAAAAAATACAGAACGCCGAAACCCGAATTTTCAAAGTAGTTTTCCCGAAAATAGCCAACCACCACGAAACCATGTTCGGCGGCGCTATCATGGAGCAGATGGTAGAGACGGCATTCATCACCGCGACGAGATTTGCACGAAAAGCCTTTGTAATAAAAGCTTGCGACCATACAGAATTCCGAAATCCTGTACCAGAAAGTTCACTAGTGGAGTTCATCGGTAAGGTAAAATCCATAGGAAACACCAGCCTAAAAGTAAGCGTGGAAGTCTTCTCCGAAGAGATGTACGCCGAGCGCCGAGAATTGTGTGTCCTTGGAGAATTCAGCTTGGTAGCCATTGGCGAAGACAAAAAAGCCGTGAAAATATTAGACTAAATTCACTTTTATAATTTTTCCTTAATAAATCTTGCGGTTTGGGATTTCTTGTTTTTCGCTAATTCCTCTGGCGTTCCAGCAAAAACAATCTCGCCGCCGTACTTCCCTGCCTCTGGCCCTACATCTATTATCCAGTCTGCACATTTTATGATATCAGGCTGATGCTCTATCACGATGACAGAATGCCCAAGATCGATGAGCGACTGCAAGGAAACCATAAGTTTGCTAATATCATGGAAATGAAGCCCTGTGGACGGCTCATCAAATATAAATAAAGTTTTCTCCGTAGTCACGCCTTTTACCAAGAAGGAAGCCAGTTTTATCCTCTGCGCTTCTCCACCCGATAATGTGGATGAGCTTTGTCCCAACTGAAGATATCCCAAGCCGACATCCTGCAAGGGTTTTAGTTTGGTTACTATTTTCTTATCGCCGCTTTCGGTAAAAAACTGGACAGCATCATCTACGGTAAGGTGCAGAATATCAGAAATGTTTTTTTCATGATATTTCACTTCTAAAACCTCTGACTTAAAGCGGCTTCCCTTACAATGCTCGCACACCAGCTCTATATCCGCCATAAACTGCATGGACACGGTAATTACTCCTTCTCCCTTGCACTCATCACATCTTCCACCATCTACATTGAACGAGAAATGCTTTGGCTTCAGCCCTTGTATGGCAGCTGCCTTTTGTTTTGCGAACAAATCACGAATATCATCATAGGCTTTTAGGTAAGTAACAGGATTGGAACGAGAGGATTTTCCAATTGAATTTTGGTCTATGAGTTCTATGTTTTTAACCAAAGTAGAAGGAAACTCCACGCTGTCATAATCTCCTTTTTTACCGCCCATTCCGAGCTGAATCTGTATTTCATTCGCCAAAACCTCCTTCATAAGGGTAGATTTCCCACTTCCCGAAACGCCTGATATTACCACAAAACTCTCCAGCGGAATGTCCAAATCTATGTTTTTCAAGTTATTTTGCCTAGCGCCTTTGATTTTGATAAATTCCTTTGATTTTCTGCGCTTTTCAGGAATTTTTATTTCTAATTTCCCTGTAAGATACTGAGCTGTAAGCGTATCGGATTTTTTTAACTCTTCAAAATTTCCCGCAAAAACTAGCTCTCCTCCTAGGAAACCTGCCTCAGGGCCGATATCTATAATGAAATTTGCCGCCCTCATGATATCCTCATCGTGTTCTACGACAATCACCGTATTCCCTAAATCACGAAGGTTTTTAAGGACTTCTATCAGGTTTTCTGTATCACGAGAATGCAGACCAATACTTGGCTCATCCAATATGTAGATAGAACCAACCAACGAGCTTCCGAGGCTGGTAGCGAGGTTAATTCTCTGGCTTTCACCACCAGAAAGCGTATTGGAAGTTCTATTCAAGGTCAAATATCCGAGTCCCACTTTCAGCAAAAACTCTAATCGCGTAGTGATTTCGTAGAGAAGTCTCTTTGCGATTTCCTGCTCATGTGGAGTTAGTTTAAGGTTTTTGACTAGTGGCAAAAGCTCATCCAATGGCAAATCCACCAAAGTCTGAATGCTGTGTCCATCTATTTTTACCCAAGATGCCTCCTCTCTCAGCCTCAGCCCTTCACAGACTGGGCAGGTGGTTTTCCCACGATAGCGGGAAAGCATCACTCGGTATTGGATTTTATAGAGATTGTCCTCCAGCATTTTAAAAAAATGATTGATACAAGGAAAATCTGCATCGCCATTTCCCTGCCAAAGGAGTTTTTTTTGTTCTTTATCCAGCTGAAAATAAGGCTTATGAATAGGAAAATCTTTTGCTTTTTTTATAAACATCGCTTTCCATTCTTTCATGGTATCGCCTTTCCAGCAGGCTACTGCATCCTCAAAAATGGATAAATTTTTATTCGGAATTACTAGATCTTCATCAATGCCGATGACCTTGCCATAGCCCTCACAGGAAGGACAGGCGCCGTATGGATTATTAAAACTAAAAAAATGAATATTCGGTTCTAAAAACTCTATTCCATCTAATTCGAATTTATTAGAAAAATTGGTAACCTTTTCGTTTTCAGCATCTTTCAAAGAACAATAACCTCGCCCTTCATAGAATGCAATCTGGATAGAATCTGCCAGCCTTTGGAGAAAACTTTCATCATCTTCATACAAAAATCGGTCTATGATGAGATGAATGTCCATACCTTTTTCAGGAGTGAAATTAAACGCTTCCAAATCCTCTATATTTACCGTATTTCCATTGATTTCTAAGCGGGTAAATCCTGAAAGTTTCAGGGTGCTGAGTGTATTTTTAAAGGTATCCGTTTCATAATGCAGCGGTGAGCGAAGTGTGTAGGTTTTCCCTTCGTTTTTCTGGATAAAATCTATCACATCAGAAACGCTGTCTTTCCTTACCTCCTGCCCTGAAACAGGCGAAAAAGTGCGCCCTATCCTTGCGAAAAGCAGTTTCAGATAGTCGTAAATCTCTGTGGAAGTGCCCACTGTGGAGCGAGGATTGGAGGAAATGACTTTCTGCTGAATAGCAATGGAAGGCGCAAGTCCCTTGATATCATCTACTTTGGGTTTTTCTAATTTACCCAAAAACTGCCTTGCATACGAGCTTAGACTCTCCACATATCGGCGCTGTCCCTCGGCATAGATGGTATCAAAAGCCAAGGAAGATTTTCCCGAGCCAGAAACTCCCGTGATGACCACCAGCTTATTTTTCGGGATGCAGACATCTATATGTTTCAAGTTATTGAGATGTGCATTTTTTACAAAAATTTCTTTTTTGATGTTTATTTCTCGCTCTGCCATTGCATTTATAAATAAAATACAAAGGTAAGGAAGATACGGCAGAAAATATAATTTTGCTTCTTTTTAGCTCGTAAAAATTTGTATTTTCCTAAAAATCAAAATATTATCTATTTGTAATATTCTAATATTTTTGCGTATTTTTGTCCTAAATCGCTCATTGCATTTAATTATTTGATAATCATATGATTATTTGCGCAACAGATTAAATATATTATGAATAAAATTGTATTTTTTGTATTAAGTTTAGTTTTGATTTCTTGCGAGAAAAAAGACAGAATAGAAATTGATAATATTGATGGCTACAAAGTAGAAAAAAAATTCAAAAATGATACTTTGGTAAGTTCTAAAACATATGATGGAGATATGCTAATTTGGGAAATACTTTATAATAAAAATGGGATAGTCAAAAAAGCAACCGAGTTTTACCCGACAGGTTCTATAAAAAGTGTTTCTACATTACAAAAAGAACCTAACTATTATTATGATATTGAATACTATGAAAGTGGCGAGAAACAAATGATGGGAGAGTCTAACCTTATAAAGTCTAGACAATCCCGACTGAGAAGAGGTGCAGCAATATTTTACACAAAACAACAAAAGATTTCTTCAATATTGGTATTTTTCAATGATGGAAAAGAAAAAGAATATCTCGTGAGGGAAACCATATTGGACACAATAACAGATAAAATACTGACAGACAAAGAATACGACCCACCTGCTCTTCTAAAATAAAAAAGACAAAATAATGAAAAATAAAAAATTTCTATTAACCATATTATTAAGCCTTACAGCATGTAATAATAAGACAAAAACTATTAGCACTCTTGATTTAGAGAAAGTAGTAATTAATTATAAGGAACTTCCTGCTTCTGTGAAGAAAAAAGTATTTCCTCCAAATAACGGACTAATAACCTTTGGAGAAGAAAATCGCGAAGAATATGAAAGTTTCCAAGAAACTAACAATCCTAAAAAGTATGAATACTATACTAAACAAGATCCTCAATTGGCATGGGTACATGATCCATATATAAGAAATAAAAAAACAAAGCAAGAATATTCTATTGATAAAGATGGACCAATGGGAAGTAGATACATTATTTATGGAGATTCTCTATACATTTCAAATCATTATAACATATACGAAGAAGATAGTTTGAGGTATACTTTCACAAGATACATATTACGATAACATACATCCACAGAGATTGATAATGTTCCAAATACATTGTTTTTACTATAAATAAAATACAATTCTCTGATAAACATAATAATATAGATAGGCTCCTGCCTGTCTATTTTATTTTTACACAAAAAACATTTTTAACAAAATTTTCATAAAATGAGATAATATTTAATAAATAAATACTATTTTTGTCATTTGCTTTAAAAATAAGAAGAAAAATGAAGAAGAAATTGTCAATTCAAAAAATCCTAATTACCTCTTTCGCTATGTTTTCTATGATATTTGGTGGAGGTAATTTCATTCTGCCGCCTCTTTTGGGCATCAAGGCTGCCGATTCTTGGGATGTTGTAGCGATTGCATTTGGTATTTCTGGTGTTTTGATTCCTCTTATGGGCATTATTGCACAGGCAAAAATACAGGGAACTGTAATAGATTTCGGGAAAAAGGTGCATCCAGTGTTTGCGCTAGTTATAGGAATTTTGATTTACGGCATTTGTCTTTCTTTTCCTATACCGCGCACAGCATCAGTAGCTTACGAACTTTCCGTAAAGGACAGCATCGAGATTTCTTCTCTATGGTTTGGAGTTATTTATTTCTCGCTGGTGATGTATCTTTGTTTCAACCGAGGCAAGATACTGGACATTTTGGGCGAATATCTCACTCCTATCCTATTGATAATCATTTTGACTATCATTTTAGGAGCGGTATTCTTTGTCGATAACGAAATCCCAAAATCAAATTTAGAAAAACCCTTTTCATTAGGGCTTTTAGAGGGCTACCAGACCTTTGACGGAATGGCATCCATCATCATAGGTGCAGTAATCATCACCTCCCTAAATATGGATGATTCACTAGACTTTTCACAAAAAAGAAGACTTACCATCTATGCAGGATTGATAAGCGGTTTGGCGCTGTTCATCATTTATGCAGGGTTTATCTATACAGGAGCAGTGCTAAAATCTCATTTCCCATCAGATGATATTTCCCGTTCGGAGGTTCTTTCGAAGGTAAGCTGGCATATTTTGGGCAATATCGGGAAAACTCTACTAAGTGTAAGTGTCAGCATCGCTTGTTTCACTACTGCTGTCGGTATCATTACGGGAGCAGCAGATTTTATGAAAAATATTTTCGGAAATTCTGAAATGGTCTACAAGCTGGTGGTGGTTTTCTCTTGTATTTTAGGAGTTTTTGTAGGGCAGACAGGTGTAGAAAACATTGTAGCCGTTGCAGTTCCTGTGCTTGTACTGATTTATCCTGTCATCATGGTGCTTATTTTGCTTAATTTCGTTCCAGAGAGCTGGACTTCGGTTTCTATTTTCAGAGGCGTCACATTAGTTGCTGGGATATTTGCGATACCAGATTTTATGATAACCATTGGTTTTGAGGGCTTTCAGCCTATTCATGACTATCTTCCTCTTGCCTCTTACGGCTTGGCTTGGCTGCTGCCTTGTCTTTTTGTTTGGTTTGTTTTATTTATTATCCAAAAAAATAAAAGACTTTAACATTTTTTTAACTAAATAAAAGACAATATGCCGTTTTCAGTGTTATAAATTGTTAAAAATTAGGCATTTCTATTTTTATGCGTAATTTTGCAACCAAATTTAAATGATATGAAAAACGAAATTAATTATTTGAAAGTAGTAATCATGAGTTTGGTTTTAACATTATTTTCTGTTTCAGCAAATGCTCAGCAAAAAAAACACAACTACATCACAACTAATGAGCAGCTAGCAGAAGAGTTATCCGAAAAATACGGAATACCAAGTGGAGTTATCCTAGCTGTAGCCTTTGTAGAGACAGGCGGCGGAACAAGTAAAGGAGCTAAAACTTACAACAACCATTTTGGAATTGTAGGTAAGAATACAGTAACAAAATCAAAATACAAAAGTTTTGATTCCACAAGAGAAAGCTATGAGGCTTTCTGTCAGATTCTCTCAAGAAAAAAATACTACTCAGATTTAAAAGGTATCAAAGATACAGCTGAATGGGTAAAAGCCATAGCCGCAGCGGGATATTCTACACAGCCTGTAGAATGGAAAAAAAGAGTCAAAATGATTATCGAAAAATTTAATTTATCTTAAAAACACAAGCTGTCTGAAAATTCAGACAGCTTTTTTATTTAAAATTTGTTCGGTTTATACAAAATAAATAAATTTGCGCTTCGTTGTAATAAAAAAAATTATTTTGAATAATAATAGAATTCACAGGGTGGTAATCTTGGTTACCTCCTGTTTTTTGGTCTATCTGTCAGCATCTATCCTATCATATGTATATGGATGGAAGTTTGAAGCTTTTGATAAAATAAATTTGGTTTCTGATATTTTTAAAAAATCAGAAGAAGAACAAAATGCGAGTGGTGAATCCACTATCGCAGGGAAAACAGCAGAAAAACCTGCTAAAGAAGCCGCACAAGAGGATTTTGAACTGTATAAAAAACCTGAACTTATCACTAATTTTCACAAAGGAGACAGCGTGGTTGCTTTGCCTATTTTAGCTCAGAAATTAACTGAACTAAAAAATACAGGCAAAGGCAAAATCCGTATCGCCTACTTTGGAGACAGTATGATAGAGGGCGACCTCATCACCCAAACGCTGAGAAAACTTCTACAGCAGGAATTTGGCGGGCAGGGAGTTGGTTTTCTGCCGATGCATTCTAATGTAGCACAGTTTCGCCAGACTGCGAGAATTTCTGGAACAGGCTGGGAAAGCACGAATTTCATGACTCCTAAAGCACAAAATATGTACATCTCTGGGCATACTTTCAGAGGAGCAGGAAGTGGAACTTACCAAGACAGAACCCTCACAGATGGCACTTTACCTATTCAAAAATATATTCTCTATGGAAAAACAGAAGGTGCTGAAATAGAGATAGATGGAATGGAACACAC
Organism: uncultured Flavobacteriaceae bacterium; assembly: GCA_963518955.1. Taxonomy (GTDB): domain Bacteria; phylum Bacteroidota; class Bacteroidia; order Flavobacteriales; family Weeksellaceae; genus JABCPE02. The sequence continues at coordinate 34,224 of CAUQKI010000006.1, forward strand.
ATTACAAGGAAATCATTTGGTTAATAGAAAAATATTAGCTGATAATACCGATAACACCCTAAAAATCAGATCTAAAACATCTTCATTACCAATATTCGGAGTTGGTTTTGAATCTGAAAATGGTGTGATTTTGGATAATTTCTCTTTCCGAGGAATCACAGGTGTGGAATTGAGCAAAATAAATGAGGATTTCTTAGCATCAATCCAAGAAGCCAATCCTTATGATTTGATTGTATTTCAGTATGGTGTAAATCTTTTATTTAGACCAAAAGATACCAACTATTCTCATTATGAAAAAATGATGCAGCCTATACTGAGCAAAATGCGAAAAGCCTTCCCTAAAACTGATTTCTTGCTGGTAAGTACCGCAGACAGGGCGTTTAGATACGGCGGAGAATACAAAACGGCTATCGGTATTCCTAATCTGATACAAACTCAAGCGAAACTTGCTTTTGATAACAAAATGGCATTTTATAACCAATTCGAATCCATGGGTGGAGAAAACTCCATCGTAAGATGGGCTACACAAAGTCCACCACTGGCAAATAAAGACTACATCCACCCGAATGGAAAAGGTGCAGAGGTTTTAGCCGAAAAAATATACAACGCAATCATCCAAGACTACAAAAAATACAAACGAAAATAAATGAAACCATTACAAGAATTTTTTGCAACATTTGACTGGAACGCTTTCTTACAGCAGTTTCTATATGATAGTAAAAACCCGTTGCTGTTTAACAATGGTTTTTTCGTGTATTTTTTCACACTATTTATTTTATTATTCTTTGCTTTAAGAAATCACCATAAAGCTCGTAGATATGTCTTCTGCCTTTTTTCGCTTTATTTTTTCTATAAGGCGAGTGGCTGGTTTGTCGGCTTGGTGCTGATTTCGGCAGTGGTGGATTTCTTTTTATCCAACGCTATCTATAGAGAAGAGAGCAAAAGCAAGAAAAAATTCCTGCTGGTTCTGAGTATTTTATTTAACCTCGGAATGCTTTTCTATTTTAAATACACGGATTTCTTCATCGAGATTTCTAATTCTCTATTTGATACTAATTTTAATCCTTTGAACCTTATTCTTCCGATAGGGATTTCGTTCTATACTTTTGAAAATCTCAGCTATACGGTAGATGTTTATCGTGGAGAATTTAAGCCAGCAAATAAATTTTCTGATTATCTTTTGTTCTTGGCGTTTTTCCCAAAACTGATGATGGGACCTATCGTTCGTGCGCATGATTTCGTTCCACAGATTAATGAACCATATGTGATTTCGGAACGCGACTTCGCAAAAGGTTTTTTCCTAATTATTTCAGGACTAATAAAAAAACTGGTTATATCAGACTACATCACCCTAAACATGGTGGATTATATGTTTGATAATCCTGCTCTGCACACAGGTGTAGAAAACCTGATGGCAGTCTATGGCTATGCTATGGTGATATATTGTGATTTTAGTGGTTATAGTGAGATTGCGATAGGTATTGCTCTTTGGTTAGGGTTTAAAATCCCTCCTAATTTCATGTCGCCATATCAGAGTTTAAACATCACCGAATTTTGGAGAAGATGGCATATTTCTCTATCTACATGGCTGAAGGACTATCTTTACATTCCATTAGGAGGAAACAGAAATTTCTCAGCAGCTTCTTTCATTTTTGTGGGAGGATTCCTTGTGGGTTCTTTCATCATGGGAGTAGAGCTGTTCCACTTATCCAATTTTTGGGCAGCAGTGGTTTCTGCAGTTTTATTATTGATTTTTATAATTCCTGCAGTAATCACAAGAAAAACCAGTGGAATTGCAGCCAATTTTAACCTATTGACTACCATGCTTTTGGGAGGATTTTGGCACGGAGCCAGTTGGAATTTCATCATCTGGGGAGCCATCCATGGTGTAGGACTTGGGATTCATAAAATATGGATGCTGCTGACTGATAAAAGCTTTGCAGCCTTTAACCAAAGCCGAATTTACAAAATCATATCTGGTATTTTGACTTTCCATTTTGTTTGTTTTGCTTGGATTTTCTTTAAAGCTGAAGATTTAGAAATCGCTAAAACGATGATTTATCAAATCTTTAACAACTTTGATATCAGCGTATTTGGTCCTTTTTATGATAATTATAAAGGCGTAGTATGGATGATTTTAGCAGCGATGGTTTTACATTTAGTTCCTGATAATCTGGCTGATAAAATAATCGCAAGAACCAAAACCATTCCTATGGTAGTCTATATTTTGGTTTTCTTCCTGTTTTTGATTCTTTATGGATATTTCAAATCTGCGGAACAAGTAATGCCTATTTACTTACAATTCTAATTAAAAACATAAAACACAATAAAAAAAACTAACCTCCATTTTTAGGAGGTTAGTTTTTTATTTTAAAATTATTCTTCTACATAGTCTGAATCTGCTGTGGCTATTGGCTGCTGCTCATAGGTTTTATATTTCTGAGCATTAGTATCATAGATTACAACCAAACCTCCTACTTCATTGCTGATAAGAACACCATCACGAGGAGCTTTTATGAAAGAAGAGCTATTCATATAGATAGACGCTCCTTTAGAAAAGGATTTTAGTTTCAACTTGTCATTATAATTCTCCGCGAAACTCACATAAGGCTTTTTAGTGACTTTGTTTATACTAATGATAACCAATCTACTCACTTGACCTTCATTATCATCCAAAATCACAGCATAATCCTTCACACCATCCCCATCAAAATCCCCTGTGCTAAGTGTAGATTTGGCACGGTCTGCATTCTGAGTAACATTATAAGTTCTACCATCATGATAGCCATCAGCCTCCAAAATCACTTTTTTCACCCCTGGAGGAAGTGAGGAAAATGGAGGAAGCGAAAAACTATTTTTGAACTCCGTAAAACTATAAGAATCTATCAAAACCTCATCATCCACTGAAATAGGATACTGCTTGGTGCTAGGAACTTTATGTGGATTGTTCAGATAGATAATGCTGTTTCCAGAAGAGGATTTTTCCTCATCCAAATACACCTCATCACCAAAATTCAGCTTTTGACCATTTGGCAGGGTAAGAGTATTACTGATTACTTTATACAAAGTATACGGGTCATACTCACCCTCATAATCACCTGATAATGAGTCTTTTTTAGCTACTTTTACTGAATCTTTATTCACTAGGGCTGAATCATTCTGAGAAACGACTTTTTCTGCATCCTTGTTTTTACCAAAGAAAACAAAATAGCCACTCACTCCCAAAATCAGCGCTCCTATGATAGAAAAAGCGATATACAGAGACCTTTTGGATATTTTTATCTCATCGTTTTTCTGTTCCTGATTTTCATTGTTTAGATTTTCCATTATTTTTTATTTTTAAACAAAGATAATAAATAACTTAGTTCTAAACAATGGGTTTTATGAGGATTTACAGCATGATAACACCGTCTATTTTGGCCACTTCTTTGTAAAGTCGAATTACATGGTCTGCATCTAAAACAAAGCAAGAAATACTACAACTTATGTATTTAGCATTGCTGCTTTCATTAGTCGTGATGCTGTATTCTAAGCCGTCAAATATTCTGTAAATTTCAGCAAGTCTCTCGCTGTCGTTGATGAGAATGAATTTGTAGAGATAATTTTCTGGAAAATTATGATGTTCTTCTAAATTGATTCTCAGATTTTTATAAAATTCTTCTACTCTATTGGTTTGTTCCATTTCTTCTAATTTATTTGGTTAGAAAAAGTGTTTATCAGCTGAACTAAATTAGCCATAAACATTTTAATGGAAATTGCCAACAAAATTATACCAAATGCTTTTTTGAGAACCATAAGTGTCCCTTCGTTTATTTTTTTGGACAAAAAGTCAGATGATTTTAAAATAATGTAAACAAATATCATATTGAGCAAAATAGCAATGACAATATTGATAACATGATTATTTGCACGAAGCGAAAGCGTTGCTGTAAGAGAACCCGCTCCCGCTACCAAAGGAAACGCAATAGGAATGATAGAAGCCGCCTTCATTTCTTCGTTTTTATGAATATCTATTCCCAATATCATTTCCAAAGCAATGATGAAAACAACGAATGCCCCTGCAATAGCAAACGAATTAATATCTAAACCGATGATTTTCAGTAATTTATCTCCCAAAAATAAAAAAGAGAGCATAATCCCGGTTGCTACAATGGTTGCTTTTTCAGATTCTATTTTTCCAAATTTTTTCCTTAAACTCACAAAAATAGGAATAGAACCAATGATGTCAATAATGGCAAATAAAACCAAAAAACATGTGATAATTTCGTCAAATGAGATAGCTTCCAGCATAGATTAGTTTTTAAAATTTTCTCAAAAATATGAATATTTTTTAACTATTCCATAATTTTAGTGTAAAATTTGACGATGTCATTATAGAATTCATATAAATCCCCATGAACAGGAGCATATTTTGCTTCTTGAATTTTTGTTCTAAATCTCTCAAAATCCTGCACAAAATCAGCATTTTCTGTTTCTTCTAAAAACTCTAAAATGGTTTGGTTTTTCAGCCTTTTTATTTGATTTTCAGCTTCTTCATGAAGTTCCTGATAGTTTTCAAAGAAACTTGCAGAATCCCCCTTATCCACAGCATTTTTTATCGCCCCGAAATAATACTCTTTCCCAATAGAAATATTTTCCTTTAATAATTCTTCGGTTTCGGCTATGGTCGTTATTTTATTGTCTGATTGTACATTGTTCCATTGTTTAGGTTTCTTTTTTCTAAATGTAAAGAAATAAATCGCTAAAAGAGAACCAAATACAAGAAGTCCTATTCCTGCAAATTTTCCAAAATCAAAGGTTTCCGCTTCATCTTCCTCTTCTGAAACTGGCAGGAGATTTACTTTTTTCAGAATATGCCCTGTATCATCCATGACTTTATTTAGAGTGGATTTTGGAGCATTCATATCATCTTTAGACAATGATAATATTTTTATATTGTCTGAATCTATGGTCTGGTATTGTTTTTCATCAATATCGAAATAAGCAAAATTTTCGTAGTGAATAGTAATTTCGCCTTCTTTTTTAGGGATAATCACATAGTGGTCTGTTTTCTCGCCAGAGAACTCAGATTCTTTAAGGTCTATTTTTTGATTCGGTTTAAGGATTGTATAATCATCTGATTTTACGATTTTTGGAAGCTCTATGTCTGCAAGATTTCCTTTTCCTTTCAGCCTCACAAAGACATCCATAGGTTGATTAACTTCCACTTCTTCTTTTGGAATTTCTACTTTTAAATCAAACTTTCCTACAGCATTCTTGAAACTGCTCGGTGCGCCTTCAGGAAGTTTTTTCACATGAATTCTAAGAGGATTGGATAATATTCTTTCTTCATTAAAAAGGGCAGTTGCGGGAGATACGATGAAATTTCCTTCCTTCTCTGGGACAACCACGAATGAGGCTATTACCTGCATCGCCATTTCATCGCTTTTATCTATCTCTATATCTTCTCTCTTTAGATTTACGGTATGGATTTTTTTTGTATTCTGAGGAAGTTTTATATGATTTACTTTTCTAAAATCTTGATAATTATGAGGATTTGCTTTTAGTTTTAAAACCACATTAACTGGCTGATTTTCATAAACATCCTTATTCAAAACCTCCATGACCATAGAAACACTTCTTCCCCATGTGTCATTTTTTCGTTTCCCATCTCTCACCAAAATTTCAAATGGCTCAGACCTGTATGTCTTTCCGTTTACCTGCACCAATGCGCTTCCTATTCTAGTTTTTCCTGCATGTTTAGGCTGTAAAATAAGATGATATAGGACTTGCCTTACCACATTTCCTGTTTCTGGATCTATGGCTGCTACGGATTCTGTAGCGTTTCCGAGGATTTCAAATTTTGATAAATCAGGAAGTCTCACAGGCGACTGCTGCTGGTAGTTTTCCCCGATAATTTCAAGTCCAATACTCAAATTAAACGGTTCCCTTACTTGGTATTCTTTGGTATCTGTTTCGGACAAAAGAGTTACTTGTCCATATCCAAATATGGGCAAAATAAATAATAATATGTAAGCTCTCAGTCTCATTACCAATCTTTACGATTGCTCTGCGGCTGGGCATATCCCTGCTTTCCCAGAGCCCTTTTAGCTGTGTTTCGTTCCCGTTCTTCTATGTATCGTAATAGTTCTTTTTCCAGTTCCTTTGGCTGATTGGGTTCTTCTTTGTTAGAATTATCCTCTTGCTGTTGGCTGTCTTGTTGCTCTTTTTTAAATTTATCATTCTCTGGAGCATACATATCCATAGGATTTTCTTTTCCCCCTTTATTTTGCTCGTTATTTTGTTGCTGTTGAGATTGTTGCTGGTCTTGTTCCTGCTGTTGTTGCTTGGAATCCTTTTTCTGCAGAGCGATTTGCAGATTTTTTAAGATAGTTTGATTATTTGGGTCTAATTTTAGGGCCTGTTTATAAGAATCTATGGCCTCTTTTTGCTGTTTATTTTTGAAATAAGCGTTACCCAAATTATACAGAGTAGCTGTTTTTTGCTCTTTGGTTTTTGCGTTTTTTAATGCTTTTTGGTAGGTAGAAACAGCATCAGAATATTGATTTTTCTTATATAGAGCATTTCCCAGATTGTACTGAGCCCTGAAATCCTCTGACTTACCTTGCAGGGTCTTCAGATAATGATACGACGCATCATCAAAGTCGCCTTTCTCAAAACTCTGGTTCCCTCTATGTGTATGAACATCACTGCTCACCTGTGCAGAGACCTGCATCACAAAAACCAAACTATATAGAACTAATAAAACTCTTGCCATATATTTATTAGGCAAAAGTAAACTTTCTTTTGTTAAAAAAGAAGCTGTTTTGTGTTAAAAATTGCTAAAAATTAGGTATTTACATTATATATTCAAATCTCTTCTGGGATTCAAAAAATATATCAGAAAAAGTAAAACCAAAGCCCCAGCCAAAAACCATTGGTAGTAATGCTCCTTATTGAGAATGCTTATTTTACTGGCTCTGCCACCATCTTTTTGACTTGATTTTATGTCTTTTATAATCTCATTTGCTGCCCTTTCTACGCTATTTCCGTCTATATACACCCCTCCCGTTTTCTCGGAAATGGTTTTGAGAGCCTGCGTTTCTCTTTTGGTAATGACCGTATTCCCGTCCTCATCTTTTTTATAATCTTGATAAATATCAAACTGAAGCTCTGGTATCGCTCCACCTTCCTCTGTTCCTATTCCCACGCTGGTCACTGCAATATTATTTTTCTGGGCTAAATTAACTGCCGCATCGTGGTTTCCTTCATTGTCCTCCCCATCGCTGATTAAAATGACCTTTTTCAATCCTGAATCTCCCTTTTTCAGCTTTTTTTCGGTTTCTTCCATTGCTAAAAGAAAATCCGTTCCCTGTCTTTTTATCAAATCAGAACTAAGGTTTTCCAAATAAATATTTACTGAAGAATAATCCGTAGTCAGCGGCATCATCGTTCGCGCTTCGCCAGCAAAAATCACTATTCCCACTCGCTCTTCACCAAGCTGGTTTAAGGTTTTATTTAAAATCAATTTGGCTTGTTCCAGCCTTGAAGGCTCTACATCATTGGAATTCATAGAGTTAGAAACATCCACCAAAAATATCACATCCGATGAGGCTTTCTCCACACTCATTTCTGTTTTTTCATTCTTTACAATATCCACAAAAGACAAAATCAAGAGCAAAAAAGACAGGACATAAAACAATGTTAAAACTCCTGAAAACCTTGATTTTTCACCAAAAATATGTTTCTGAAATCTGCTTTCCGCAAAAAAATCCCGTTTCTTTTTTCTCCATTTTGTAAAATCCCAAAGCAGATACGCCGCCATCAGTAAAACCAACAGCAGTCCAAAATATCGATAATTTCCAAACTCCCAGTTCATTCTTTATCTTGATTTCTACATACTCATAATATCTGTGATCCTGATAAGGTCTTTATCTATTTTGCTCTCATCATTCTCTTTCACGGCTTTTTCCAGCGGGACAAGCTCCATCCTATCATTGTTAATTCCCACCATATACTGTGACTTCCCTTCCAGCAGGGATTCCACTGCTTTTACACCCATTCTCGTTGCCAAAACTCGGTCATAGCAGGTAGGAGTCCCGCCTCGCTGCATGTGTCCCAACACAGAAACTCTAATATCATATTCAGGGCGTTTCTGCTCTACATATTCTTTAAGCTCAAATACCGCCTTTCCTGCCGTATTTCCTTCGGCCACCACTATAATATTGGATGTTTTTCCTCTTCGTTTTCCTCTGTCAATATCTTCGAGCAACACTTCCGCTGGAATATTTTTTTCTGGAATTATAATTCGCTCTGCTCCGCCGCCAATTCCTGAATTTAGCGCAATAAACCCTGAGTCCCGCCCCATCACTTCCACGAAAAACATTCTATTGTGAGAACTCGCGGTATCCCTTATTTTGTCAATGGCATCCACTACGGTATTTAATGCCGTATCATAGCCGATAGTATGTGTAGTCCCATAGATATCATTATCTATCGTTCCAGGAATGCCCATCACAGGAAAACCAAATTCTTGACTAAAAGACAGCGCTCCTGTAAAGGTTCCATCACCGCCAATCACCACCAAAGCCTCTACTCCGTTCTTTGTCAGGTTATTATAAGCACTCTCCCTGCCCTCTTTCGTTCTAAAACCTTCTGAACGGGCTGATTTTAAGAAAGTTCCGCCTTTGTTTATTATATTACGGACACTGCGGGCATTTAACTCTACAAAATCATCCTCTATCATCCCTTGGAAACCACGATAAATCCCCAAAACTTCCACCTCATGATAAGAACATGTACGCACCACAGCTCTGATGGCTGCATTCATCCCTGGAGCATCTCCACCAGAGGTCAGGACTGCTATTTTATTGACTTTTTTAAGCATTTTTCTAATTTATTTTTTCCAATTTGGCAAATTTCAAAATCAAGTTCTTTTCGCCTTCTGTGGCAAATTTTATTTTTGCTTTCACATTATTAGGGTCTGTCCCATCCAAAAACAGCACTTCTCCCACTCCGAAACGATTATGCCTTACTCTGTCCCCTACTTCTATATCTTGGGACTGGCTGCTGTCAGGAGTATTTATTTTTGCAGATGAAACAGGCGTCAAATTCCTTTTAATAGGCTGTTCTGGTAATTTTTGTTCATCCGCAGAAAGTTTTTTCTTCGGTTCTTTCTTTTGGAAAGCCCTCGGCATGCTCGGCGTATCATCAAAAATACTAGATGACAGCCCTGATCGATTGATTCCCCTGTTTTCTACCATTGGATTGATAAAATCCAAATAATCTGTATCCACCTCGCTGAGAAAACGGCTCGGCTCTGAATCTGTAATTTTCCCCCACTGAAAACGCGAAACAGCATAAGAGAAAAACGCCTGTTTTTCGGCTCTTGTGAGGGCTACATAGAACAGCCTTCGCTCCTCTTCCAGCTCCTCACGGGAGTTAGAACTCATAAAACTCGGGAACAAACCTTCTTCCAGCCCTACGATGTAGACAATAGGAAATTCCAACCCTTTGGAAAGGTGTATCGTCATCAGAGAAACTTTATCGCCTTCCTCATCATTCTCCTGTGTATCAGCAGATAAGGCTATATTTTCAAGAAAATTAGACAGACTCGGGTCGCCATCTTCCAGCTGCTGCTGTTCATCTATAAACCCCTGCATGGAGTTCATCAATTCCTGAATATTTTCCACTCGCGAGATTCCTTCTGGTGTTTGGTCTTCTTTCAAAGATTTTATCAAACCACTTTTTTTAGCCACTTCCATCGCTACTTGATAGACATTTTCTGTTTTCAGCATCACTTGGAAAGCCTTTATCATCTGCCAGAAATCATTCAGTTTGGTTAGAGCTGAATTATTTAGCCCTAAATTCGGTGCATGAAACGGCAGAGCATCCAGCACATTAGCAATAGACTGTCCTATCGAATCGGCATAAACAATGAGTTTATTCTGTGTCGTCTCTCCTATCCCACGCATCGGATAATTGATAATTCTAAGTAAAGCTTCTGAATCATTTTCATTAACCAAAAGTCTGAGATACGCCAGCAAATCCTTTATTTCTTTTCTTTGGTAAAAAGACAGCCCGCCATACACTCGGTAAGGAATATTTTTTCTCCTCAAAGCATCTTCAAAAGCTCTGGTCTGGGAATTTGTACGATATAGAATAGCAAAATCATTAAATTTTTTCTGATTAAAATTATGCTGTTCCCAGATATTTCCCGCCACGAAATTCGCCTCATCTGCATCAGATAAAGAGCGGTAAACTTTTATTTTTTCTCCAACTTCGTTATCACTAAATACATTTTTCTCAAACTGATTTATATTTTTGGAAATCAAATCATTAGCTGCATTTACGATATTCTGTGTAGAACGGTAATTCTGCTCCAATGAAACGATTTTCGCATCGGGATAATCCTTTTTAAAATTCAAAATATTCTGAATATTCGCCCCACGGAAAGAGTAAATAGACTGCGCATCATCCCCTACCACGCATATATTCTCAAATTTAGATGCTAAAGCCTTCACTATCAGATATTGAGAATGGTTCGTATCCTGATACTCATCCACCAGAATATACCGAAATCTATCCTGATACTTTGCTAAAACCTCTGGAAATCTCGTAAGTAACTCATTGGTTCTCAATAACAAATCATCAAAATCCATCGCCCCATTTTTAAAACAGGTTTCTACATATTTTTGATAAATCTGCCCCATCAGTTTCATATTAGCCCGTTCATCGGCTTCCATCAGTTCTGGATTGTTATAATAGGCTTTTACTGTAATCAGATTGTTTTTATACTGAGAAATTCTGCCCTGCACTTTCTTTGGTTTGTACAGATCTGAATCTATATTCATCTCTTTAAGGACTTTTTTCAGTACATTGAGAGAGTCTTGGGTGTCATAAATAGTAAAATTAGACGGAAAACCAAGATAATGAGCTTCACTCCTCAAAATCCGCGCGAAAACAGAGTGAAAAGTACCCATCCAAAGGCTTTTAGCATCGCTATTTCCTACCACCTTTGCGATACGCTCTTTCATCTCTCGGGCAGCCTTATTGGTAAAAGTAAGCGCCAGAATATTAAAAGGATCCGCTCCATTGGTTATCAGATGTGCTATACGCATCGTAAGAACACGAGTTTTCCCAGACCCTGCTCCAGCAAGCACCATCAGAGGCCCTTGCAGAGAGGTCACGGCTTCATATTGAGCATTATTTAATCCTTTTAGGTAATCCATATTTTTGAACAAATTAAGCCCACAAATTTAAACTATTTTTTCTTTTATTTTTCTAATTATTTTTTTGGATTATGAAAGAAAAACACTTTTTAATAAAAAATTTTGTTAATTTTGTAACATTTCGTGATTTTTTATACTAATAGAGTAAAATTTAAATTTTTATGAGAAAAAGATTTCTATCAATCGCAATGGCAGCTTCTTTCGCAATGCTGTTTAATGCGCAGCAAATCAAGTTTGAAGAATATGATTTGCCAAACGGGTTACATGTGATTTTACACCAAGACAATTCTGCTCCTGTGGTGGCCACTTCGGTAATGTATCATGTGGGTGCAAAGGATGAAGCCGCTGGGAGAACTGGTTTCGCGCACTTTTTTGAGCACCTTTTATTCGAAGGAACTAAAAACATCAAACGAGGCGAGTGGTTCAAAATAGTATCTGCTAATGGAGGTTCTAACAACGCTAACACAGACCCTGACCGCACTTATTACTATGAAACTTTCCCTTCTAACAATGAACAGCTCGGGCTTTGGATGGAAGCAGAAAGACTAAGACACCCTGTTATCAATCAGATTGGAGTAGATACTCAGAGAGAAGTAGTAAAAGAAGAAAAAAGGCTAAGAATGGACAACCAGCCTTATGGTGGGCTTTTCAACGCTATTCTTACTACTTTGTTCAAAAAACACCCTTATAAAGGAACTGTTATCGGTTCTATGGAGGATTTAAATTCAGCAAAATTAGAAGAATTTAACGCTTTCTTTAAGAAATATTACATTCCTAACAATGCTACATTGGTAGTCGCTGGAGACATCAAACCAGAGCAGACTAAAAAATGGATTAACGAATATTTCGGTAGCATCCCAAAAGGAACGCCTATTACTCGTAATTTCCCTAAAGAAACTCCTATTACACAAGAGTTTGAGGAAACAATATATGATGCCAACATCCAGATTCCTGCTTATATCTTCGCTTACAGAACACCTGCCGCAAAGGAGAGAGATGCCTACATCCTAAGCATGCTGGGAAGCTACCTAAGCAAAGGTAAATCCTCTGTTCTTTATAAAAAACTAGTAGATAATGAGAAAAAAGCATTGGCTGTAGAGGCTTTCAACCTTGGATTGGTAGACCATAGTATCTTTGCTTTCTTTGCAATTCCTATGGGAAATACTTCAAAAGATGTTTTGAAAAAAGACATCGATGCTGAAATCAAAAAACTTCAGACAGATTTAATCTCAGAGGAAGATTATCAAAAACTTCAAAACCAAGTGGAAAACGATTTCGTAAATGCTAACTCTTCTGTAGAAGGTATCGCCAATACATTAGCAGACAGCTATTTACTAAAAGGAAACACCAACTTGATCAACGAAGAAATCAACATCTACCGCTCTATCACGAGAGAAGATTTGAGAAACGCTGCTAGAAAATACCTAAACAGCAACCAAAGAGCTATCATCAACTACTTACCTAAAAAATAATTGACCAATGAAGAACATTAAATATATCGCAGCCGCTTTCCTATTTTCAGGAATGGTCTATGCACAAAATATTGACATCAATGCAATGCCTAAACCAGGCCCTACACCTGCTATCAACATTGCAAAGCCCAGCACTTTTAAACTTAAAAATGGACTTACTGTACTGGTTGTAGAAAACAACAAACTGCCAAGAGTAAATATCCAGCTTACCATAGACAGACCTTATATTTATGAAGGAAATATTGTAGGTGTTGGAGAAATCATGGCTGACCAGCTTGGTACAGGAACTACCAAACTAAGCAAAGAAGAATTCAACAAAAAGATTGATTTCTTAGGAGCATATCTTAGTTTTTCTTCAGAAGGAGCAGGAGCCAATACCCTTTCTAAATACTCTACACAGGTTATCAGCCTAATGGCAGATGCTGTTGTTAATCCAAAATTCTCTGCGGAGGAAGTGAATAAATCCAAAGAAAGAACCATCGAGGGATTAAAAACAAAAGAAAAAGATGCTGGTGAAATCGCTAGACGAGTTGATAATGCGCTTACTTATGGTAAAAATACCGCTCTTGGTGAATTTGTAACAGAAGAAAGCATCAACAGAATCCAGCTGAAAGATGTTCAGGATTTTTATAAAAAATACTATGCACCAGACAATGCCTATTTGGTAATTGTAGGAGATGTAAAAACTTCCGAAATCAAAAAATTAGTAGAAAAAGAATTTGGAAAATGGAAAAAATCTGGAACTAAATTCGCTGCTATAGAACCTACTAAAAACCTTCCTACTACGGAAATCAACATCGTAGATGTGCCTACAGCTGTGCAGTCCGTTATCCGTGTAGGAAATATCTCTACGCTCCAGATGAAAGACCCGCAATATTTCAGTGGAGTGATTGCCAACTACATCCTTGGCGGCGGTGGTGAAGCCAGATTATTCATGAATCTTCGTGAGAAAAACGGCTATACTTATGGAGCTTATTCTCGCCTTTCTACTAGCAAATACAGCCCTAGTTTCACAGCTAATGCAAGCGTAAGAAACGAAGTAACGGACAAAGCCGTAGTAGAATTCATGAACGAATTAAAAGGTATTTCTCAAATAAAATCAGAGGAATTAGCCAATGCAAAAGCAAAACTAAAAGGAGAGTTCATTATGTCATTAGAAAAACCTGAAACTATTGCTAGGTTTGCTCTTAATGAAAGACTTTACAGCCTTCCTGCTGATTTCTATGCTAATTATCTGAAATCCATAGACAAAGTAACTACTTCTGATGTTTCCACTGCTGCAAAAGCCTATATCCTTCCTAACCAAAGCAGAATTTTCGTGGCTGGAAAAGGCTCTGAAATCGCAGATGGTTTAGAGAAATTAGGCTATCCAGTGAAATATTTTGACAAATTTGCGAATCCTGCTTCTAAACCAGAAACAAAGAAAATAGCTGCAGGTGTTACCGCTGAATCCATCGGACAGAAATACATCGCTACTATCGGAGGAAAAGTAAATGTAGAGAAAATCAATTCATTACAGATGAATTCTTCTGCAACAGTACAAGGAATGACCATAGAAACCATTACTTTAGCTGCAAAAGGAGGAAAAACATCTGTAGAGATGAAAATGATGGGACAGAGTATGCAGAAAATCGTTTTTGATGGAAAGGACGGCTACATCATGACACAAGGACAAAAACAGCCTCTACCAGCAGAACTAAAAGAAGAGTTGGCTGCAAATAAAGAAATCTTCCCAGAACTAGCCTTCAATGCTAAAAATACGACATTAAGAGGCATTGAAAATGTGAACGGAGAAGAAGTTTATGCCATAAAAAAGGGAAATAAAACTTACTTCTACAGCGTAAAAACTGGGCTAAAAGTAGGTGAATCCCAAACACAGAAAATGCAAGGACAAGAAGTCATAGTTCCTACTTACTACTCTGATTACAAAGAGGTTTCTGGAGTGAAACTTCCTTTCAAAATCAGCCAAAATATGGGTGGTATAGAAATGAACTCTGATGTAAAATCCTACGAAATCAATAAAGCAACGGATAAAGATTTTAAATAATCATCCACATCAATTAACAACCAGCCTTCTTTTGAAGGCTGGTTTATTTTTATAAACTAATAATGTATCTATTCATAATTATTTATCATTAAATTTAACAATGAATTTGCATAGTTCAAAAAAAAGCAATACTTTTGCAAACTAATTAAATAAATATTTCAACATTATGAATCATTATGAAACTGTTTTCATTTTAACTCCCGTTCTATCTGATTCTCAGGTGGAGGAAGCAGTGAGAAAATTTGAAGACCTTTTAAAGGAGCACAATTGCGAAATTGTAGCAAAAGAAAACTGGGGACTTAGAAAATTAGCTTACCCTATCCAATTAAAGAAAAATGGATTCTACACTTTGATAGAGTTCAAAGGAGAAGGAGCAGTAGTAGCTGACCTAGAATTAGCTTTCAAGAGAGATGAAAGAGTAATCCGTTACCTTACTACTAAACTTGACAAACACGCAGTAGAATACGCTGTTACAAGAAGAGCTAAACTAAAATCTCAAAAAGCTTAATTTATTAACCCTTTAAAAATTTATTCAAATGGCAATAGATGAAATGGCACAACAAGCCGCAGCAGGAGGAGAATCTGAAGTAAAATTCCTTACTCCGCTGGATATCAATACTAAATCTGATAAAAAATACTGTAGATTTAGAAAATACGGAATCAAATATGTAGATTACAAGGATACTAACTTCCTTCTACAATTCGTAAACGAACAAGGTAAAATTTTACCAAGAAGATACACAGGAACTTCTTTAAAATACCAAAGAAAAGTTTCTGCAGCTATTAAGAGAGCAAGACACCTTGCATTAATGCCTTATGTTGCTGATTTATTAAAATAATTCTAACGCAAAACGGACAACAACAAAATGGAAATCATTCTAAAAAAAGATGTAGAGAATTTAGGACTTGAATTCGATACAGTATCAGTAAAACCAGGTTATGCTAGAAACTTCCTTATTCCACAAGGATTAGCAGTTTTGGCTACACCTAAAAACAGAGCAGAACTTGCTGCTACACTAGAAGCAAGAAAAGAAGAAGAAGCTAAACTAATCGCTGCTGCGAAGAGCATCGTAGAACAATTGAAAAAAACTACTGTTTCTATCGCTGCTAAAGTAGGTTCTGGAGATAGATTATTTGGTTCTATCAACAATATCAACCTAGCTGAAGCTCTTGCAAACGCTGGTGTAAATGTTGATAAAAAATATATCAGGATCCCTGGTAACTCTATCAAGAGATTAGGTAAATTCTCTGCTAAAATCAGACTTCACAGAGATGTAGAGCATGAATACGAATTTGATGTAGTATCTGATGCTCCTGCAGCTCCTGCTAAAAAAGAAGAAACTAAATCTGAAGAAGCTTAGTTTCAGACTTTGATAAAAATAAAAAACCTCTTTTTAAAAAGAGGTTTTTTTAATACCCTTTATGAATGTATCTTATCAATTTTATTCCTAAATCTGTCCAAACAATTTTAGAATTGGCATTTCTCTGAATATGTGAATCAGCTAAATTGATTTCATCTAAAATCAGCTCTATATTTGCGCCTTGAATGTATGTAGAAAAGGCATCCCAGTTAAAATTATTTTTAGTGAGTTTCTTATAAACCAATTCATCGGCTCCATAATTTTGGATCAGAGCCAGACGGAACATTTCCAAACAATAATTCAAAAAATCCTTCTGTTTATCCCTATTCCACTCGGATATTGCGCGTGCCCAATGGATAATTTCCCGCAGAACGACTGGCTTTTTCTTCGCCTGAAAAGCATTTCTCACCCAAGTGATGAATAACTCCTCAAAATCATCATCTACTCCGCCTTTTTCTGCTATTTTTTGAGCAACATTAAAATTTCCCTGCGACTGATAGGCTATTTCTCTTGCCTGCTCTTCCGAGATTTCATAACGGCTGAGCAGTGCGTTTTGGATCTCTTCGTCCTCTATTCTTGAAACTTCTATTATCTGGCAACGGGACAAAATGGTCTGTAAAATATTTTCTATACTATTGGTCAATAGGAAGATTTTTGTTTTTTCTGGTGGTTCTTCCAAAAACTTCAAAAATTTATTCGCTGCTGAAGGATTCATCTTATCTATCCCCCATACAATAAGGATTTTCGTTCCTCCTTCATAGCTTTTTAGGCTAAAAATTTTTCCCCATTCCTCCACCTCATCTACAGAAATAAGTAACTGTTTATTCGCATCCAAAACCTCTCCCCAATCATGAATAGATGCATAAGGATTAGCCAAAATCATCTCCCGCCATTCATGGAAAAAGTTCTTACTCAGAGAATTATTATTTTTAGTAAAAACAGGAAAACTAAAGTGCAAATCAACATGGTTAAGCGTTTCCACCTTTGGAGCAGAATGTTCGTTCTCTCTTTTAAAAAGCTCCTGCACATAGGCTAAAACCAAAGGAAGCCCGCCATAGCCTTCCTCGCCTACAAATAACTGAGCGTGAGCCACTCGGTCTTTGTTGATGGAATCCTGGAGAATTTCTATCAGTTTTTTTTGTCCTATTATTTGAGTCCAATTCATAGCCCAAAGATAGTATTTTTGGAGGGAATTTTTCTATTTTAACAGAAATAACATATTTTAACATTAAATAAATTTTTGATTTTCATTATTAATTAAGATATTTGCAATATTTTAAAAATAAAGAATGAAGAAAATTGTCGTTTCAATTTTTGTGGCAGCATTAGGTTCACATGCAGCAGCTCAGAATATCGGAAACTCTCCTTATGCAGCTTACGGAATCGGAGATATCAAATATGATAACTCGGTGGAAACTCGGTCTATGGGTGGGATTTCTACTGCTTATGTTTGGGATTTTAACAATCAATTTAATTTTCAAAACCCTGCAGCAAACCAGAATTTGGAAATCACTTCCCTAAGATTTCATGGGACTAACGAAAACCAATATTTCAAATCTGGATATAATGGGAATAAATATGGTAAACATTCCTCCTATCTTTCAGGAATTTCCTTAGCTTTTCCTCTTTCTAAAAAGGTAAAATTAGGGATAGGATATCAGCCATATAGTTCAAAAGATTACAGCATTACACAGAGTACATCTCTACCAGATGGAACTGCTGGTGTCCAAAATTTCCATGGCGATGGCGGTATCAATCTTGTTCAGCTTGGAGTGGGATATTCCATTACACCTAGTTTTTCAGTAGGTTTGTCCAATAATCTATATTTTGGGAGAATTTCTGATGTTCAGGAAACAGCCTATGAAAACACTACTTTGGTAAGCAATATAGAAAACGAATCAAGTGTTACAAGTTTTAATTTCACATTAGGTTCTGTTTATCAGAAAAAACTTAAAAATAATAAAAAACTGACTTTAGGGGCTTCTTATACTTTTGGGAATACTTCGAATTTTAAATCAACTTACACAAACAGTACCTATTATCTAAATGGGACTACTAAGTCTAATGAAGACATTGTAGCACAAGAATCCAAAAATACAAACAACACTATTCCTCAGAAATTATCTCTCGGTGTAGGATTCGGGCACGATGCTAAATGGTTCGTTTCTGGGCAGTTTGACTACAAAAGCGGGAAAAATGCAGAGTCTTTACGCTCTCTGTCTTACAGCTATGACAATGCTTACAGAGTATCTGTAGGGGGCTGGTATCTTCCTAACTACAATAATTTTAGAAATTATTTTTCAAGAGTTACCTATCGTTATGGGGCTTTCTATGAAAAAGGTCATCTGAATGTACAAGGCACGAATATCAACCAATACGGGCTTTCATTCGGAGCATCTTTCCCTTTCCAGAAAAGCAATATCAACAGGCTTAGTACCTTGGATTTAGGTATAGAATTAGGACAAAGAGGAACGGTTAAAAATAATTTAATCAGAGAAAATTTCTTGAATTTCACCATTGGTATAAACTTTGCCAACAAATGGTTTGAAAAACAATACTTTGACTAGTTTTTTCTTTTTATGAAATTTCAAATGAATAAATACAAAAAAAATATAGTTGCTGTTTTTTCCGTAGCTATATTTTTTGTTTTGCATTCTTGTGAAGAAGACCTTACGGAGGTCAATAGGGACAAGAATAAAAATTTCCCTTCCAGAGTTATTTATAACTCAAACATTCTACAGAAAGATTCTGGTTTCGTGAAAATCAGATTCAAAGCACCTATTTTAGAGGAATATGAATTCATAGACACTCCATATATAGAAGCAAAAAAAGGGATTTATCTTGAATTTTATGACAAAAAAAATCCTGATGTTCCCGGCACTCTGAAAGCCAATTATGCTAAATTCATAGAAAAAAAAGAATATTATGAAGCCAAAGGCGGAGTAAAGGTGACCAATAGCGAGGGACAGACTTTCGTGATGAAATCTATCTACTGGGACAAAAAAAATAAACAGATGTACACCAAAGATTCTGTTTTTATTTCTGATAAAGAAGGAAATGTCTTCGTGGCAGCGAATGGGATGGTTGCCAAAGACGATTTTACAGAATATACCTTCTACAACAACTCTGGTGAAATCAACCCAAAAAAAATGCCCGACAAATAGGCTTTTTATAAAAATTAAAAATAAATCCTCTTCGTATGAAGAGGATTTATTTTATCTGGTTTGAAGTATTTTATTTAAATAAAACTGCTCCCACCGTCACAAAACTAGTCTGGTCTATCAAGATAGCACTTCCATTTTCACGGATGTTTTGATAGCTGTCGTAGCTCAGCGGTGCAGAGGTTTTTAGTAGAACTTCCACTACCTCATTTAGTCCTGCATTGGCTGGGTTCATCTCCTTTTCAAGGGTATTTACATCCAGTCGGTATCGGATTTCTTTCACCATAGCGATTACGGTTTTGCTGTTATGCTGAAGCAGGTATTTAGTCCCGATAGTCAAAGGTTTTTCATCCATCCAGCACACAAGCGCCTCGATGTCTTGACCAGTTTTCAACAAACTATCTTCTTTCGCTATCAAGTCTCCTCGGCTGATGTCTATATCATCCGCCAGATGAAGCACGGCACTCTGTGGAGCGAAACATTCCTGGACCTCCTTACCGCCGACTTCTATAGCTTTTATGGTAGTTTCTATGTTAGAAGGATAGATTTTCACCTTGTCATTTACCGCGAAAACTCCGCTTTCCACTTTCCCTGCATAACCTCTGTAATCATGAAGTTCATCCACCTGCGGACGAAGAACCAGCTGCACTGGGAACCTTCCATTCACATGATTTAGGGAAGTCTGAAGCTCTACCGTTTCCAAAAGATTTAGCAACGCAGAGCCTTTATACCAAGGCATTTTTTCGGATTTATCTACCACATTGTCACCATCCTTCGCACTGATAGGAATGAATTTAACATCCTTTAAAGCTAATGAATTGGCAACTTTTTCATATTCTTTTACAATCTCGTTGAACTTTTCTTCGGAATAATCCACCAAGTCCATTTTATTTATCGCCACCACTACATGTGGAATGTTCAAGAGTGAAGCAATGATAGAGTGTCTTTTCGTTTGCTCTATCACGCCATTTCTAGCATCCACCAAGATGATAATCAAATCTGCATTAGACGCTCCTGTCACCATGTTTCGTGTGTACTGGATATGCCCTGGCGCATCAGCGATGATGAATTTTCTCTTCGGTGTAGAGAAATATTTATACGCCACATCGATGGTTATTCCTTGCTCTCTTTCTGCACGAAGTCCATCAGTCAAAAGAGCTAAATCCACCTCTCCATCCTCACGATTTTTGGTGCTTCTTTCGATGGCTTCCAGCTGGTCTACTAGTATATTTTTGCTGTCGTAGAGAAGTCTTCCAATGAGGGTACTTTTTCCGTCATCTACACTTCCTGCCGTTAAAAATCTTAATATATCCATTTTTATTAAATCCAAAAAAGTTAAAAATACCCGTTTTTCTTTCTGTCCTCCATTGCCGCTTCTGATATTTTATCATCGATACGCGTTTCTCCTCTTTCGCTGGTACGAGTTGCTGTAATTTCGTTGATGATATCATCTATGATATAAGCCTCAGACTCCACTGCCGCAGTACAAGTCATATCTCCCACGGTACGATAGCGAACTTTCTTCTTCAGAATCACATCATTTTCATCAATCTGGATATATGGAGAAACTGCTATCAGCTGTCCTTGGTGGTCTATCACTTCTCTTTCGTGAGAGAAATAAACCGAAGGAAGTTCTATTCTTTCTCGGCGAATATAGTTCCAAACATCCAGCTCTGTCCAGTTGCTGATAGGGAAAACACGCACATTTTCTCCTTTGTGGATTTTTCCGTTATAAGTATGCCATAATTCTGGGCGCTGAAGTTTTGGATCCCAGCCTCCGAAATCATCTCGAACAGAGAAAATTCTTTCCTTAGCTCTAGCTTTTTCCTCATCACGGCGCGCTCCTCCGATACAAGCATCAAACTCAAATTCTTCTATTGTATCCAAAAGTGTATAACTTTGCAATGCATTTCTGCTGGCAAATTTTCCCTTTGGCTCGGTAAGTCCTTTGCTTTTTATCGTATCTTCTACTTTTCTGACAATAAGTTTCTCGCCTAATTTCTTTACTAAATTATCACGAAATTCAAGTGCTTCAGGGAAATTATGCCCTGTATCAATATGCACTAGTGGAAATGGAAATTTGCATGGACGAAAAGCCTTTAAAGCCAAATGTACCAAGACTATAGAGTCCTTACCTCCACTGAATAATAATGCAGGTTTCTCAAACTGTCCCGCCACTTCACGAAATATATGAATCGACTCAGATTCTAACTGGTCGAGATAATCTAAAGTCCTATCTTTATTCATTTTTAATCTCTATAATGATTTTATTTATATTCTATTTCTATTCTTTCAGTTTCAAAAACAACAGCCCAAGGCATCCAGCAATCCGAATATTCCGTGGCTATTTCATGCCCATTCGCACACATTCTATTAACCTTAGAACCATCCAATCCACAGCAGCCACTCAGACTATTTTTAGTATGATAAATGGAATTAACCAAATCATTCTTATTGATAATGATTTGTCCTATGTCTACATTCCAATCCACACCATCATTCTTTTTATAAAATCCTCGCGGTAAATAGTTTGTCTCATCTTCCAAACTGCAAACAAAATCCTTTGGCAACTCCTTTAAACAAGGTGTTAAAATGATTCCGCATTCTGCACATTTGATGACTATTTCGCTCATTAGGCTTTACTTTTTTTCTTCATTCCAGTGCAGTCCGCACTCTTTTTTTTCTTCATTTTCCCACCACCAGCGTCCTGCTCGGATATCTTCGCCTTCTTTTATTGGGCGTGTCATCGGCTGGTCGCCTATACTTACATAGCCCTGCTCGTGGAGTGGATTGTAAGGGATTTGGTGTTCTTTCAAAAAGGGTAAAAGTTCTCCAGTTTTCCAATGCAATAGAGGATGAAACTTGACGATTTTATTCCCTTCATCCCATTCCACCATCGGTATCTGCTGTCTGTGTGGAGACTGCTCCGCTCTGATTCCTGTAATCCAGACTTCATACCCTTCCAAAGCTCTTTTCAGAGGTTCCACTTTTTTTATGTAATCATGCTCTTTTCTCAGCTCTACAGATTTGTAAAATCCATTAACTCCATGCTTTCTCACATATTCCTCTATTCTATGATTATCAGCATAATAAGCTGGAATGAGCACATTGTACTTTTCATTGGTATTTACCCAAGTGTCATAGGTTTCATAGAACATACGCCCTGTGTCTATCGTGAAAATATCTATCGGAAGATTATTCTTAAAAATATAATCTGTGATTATCTGGTCTTCCATACCAAAACTCGTAGAAAAAACTACTTTTTTAGGAAATTTTTCAACCAACAAAGCCAAAGCCTCTTCTATGGGTAATTGTGGTAATATATTGGATAATTCTTCTACCTTCATAAACATTTATTTATCGTGCAAAATTAAAAAACTTTATAGATAACGCCCCAAGATAGCAAAAAATTATTAGTCTGACAAATTAAATCAAACATATGATTTTTCCCTTTTTAAATCTGTGATGAGCATCGGATTGTCTTCTCTCATTTTATTGACAAGCTCCTCTACTCTGCTGGTTTTCGGGTCTTCCCAAAGCCAGTCCAATTCCTCTTGAGTAATGCCCACCATCTGCAAAAAGGCAACCTCTCCATTAGGCGTTTCTATCGTACCGAGCTGTGGGTCAGGCGCAAAGACCATCCCTACCAATTTAGTATCACACTCCAAGCGAATAGGTCCATTGGCTGGAATAAAATGATAGGCTTCAAACCATTTTTTGCTTTCAAATACATAGCGAGCCAAATTCTGCATCATATTCATCGCCCAATAGGGCTCATTTTTAGCTCCATCCGAATCCTTATCTGCTTCAAAAGGAACTACACGAAAAGTAAACTCAAAGCCCCATCCACTAAATTCATTTTCAGCACTTTCAGGCGAATAATATAAGTCACTCATCCCATATGACACTACATGCCGATGAAAAATTTGCTCCTCATTATCATAAATACTAATGCCATCAAGCGGGTCTTCCCCTCCGAGCATATGTTTTAAAACAGGTCCATAATGGCGAGGCTCCTGCTCTGGATAAACCTTCAATAAAGCCTCATCTATAGCATCCCAGCCTACTGAATCAGTTTCTTCAAATTTTGCTTTGTATTGCTCTTCTGTGTATCTCATTTTTTTTAATTTTAATTTATGATTAGTTATTTTCTTCTGCTTCCTCCATTAATTTTAAATAAGTCAAATATCTCGATTCCAAAATTTCCCCTTCCTCTAATTGGACTATAACGGAGCATTTTGGTTCATTGATATGCAGACAGTTATGAAATTTACAATTTTTCCCTTCCTCAAATATCTCTGGAAAAAAATGCTGAATTTCCTCTTTTTCTATATCCACCATCGCAAACTCTCGCACTCCTGGCGTGTCAATAACACTTCCGCCAAAACTCCAAAAATGCATCTGCGCAAAAGTAGTCGTATGCTTCCCTTTGAGGTGCGCCTCCGATATTTCGCCTGTTTTCAAATCAAGTGTTGGTTCCAGTGTATTCACCAATGTAGATTTTCCACTTCCTGAGTGACCAAAAAACACCGAAACTTTATCTTTCAAAAGTGTTTTCAAGGTTTCTATATTTTCGCCTGAAACAGAAGAAATTCTCAAAGTTTCGTAGCCTATATTCTGATAAAGCTGCTGGAGGGCTGCCAAAAGTTCCAATTCTTCAGCATTAAGGGTATCTATTTTATTAAATAAAATCAAAGGCTGGATATTATAAGCCTCACAGCACACCAAAAAACGATCCAAAAAGCCGAGCGAAGTTTCAGGGAATTTTAGTGTGAAAATAAAACACGCCGTGTCTATATTAGAAGCGATAATGTGGGCTTCCTTGGAAAGATTGACCGATTTTCGGATGAGATAATTTTTCCTTGGTTCTATCTTTGTAATCCACGCAACATCAGAACTTTCCAGCTCAAATTCCACAAAATCTCCTACCGCCAGCGGATTGGTAAGCCTTGTTTTCAGGAGTTTAAATTTCCCTCGTATTCTCGCCTCGTAGATGGTGTTTGTCGCAGTTTCCTGCACTTGGTACCAGCTGCCTGTTGATTTTATAATTAGTCCTTTTTTCAAGAAAATATTTTTTAGTTTTTTTAAGAAAAATCAAATTTCATCAAATCTTCCAAATCGCTTAAAATTGGGTTGATTTCAGCAAATTTATCAAAAATTTTCCGCTTCGTAACCACTTCCCTTTTTAGGCTGGTGTCCGCTTTGTAGAAGATTTCTATTTTGAAATTATTTACTTTGTGTTTAAAGTGATTGAAAAAACCCGCCTGAACTCTCTCAAATTCATGCTTTGCGCTATCTGAAGAATACAAAACTTCTATCTGGTTTTCATCCGCTTTACGAAGCTGGAAGGAGCTTATCGCATTATACGCCACTATATCACTCACCGAGAGGTCTTTTAGGAAATTGCGCCATTCTGTTTGCAGGTCAGTTTCCGTGAAATGATGGTCAGGAAGGTTTTCTTCCGTTTCGGAAAAAAGATTTAGTTCGTCTTCTTTCTCCTTCTTTTCCATATGTTTTTTAATGGAAAATTCAGAAGATTCCTTTATATTTCTGCCTATTGGCTGGGCAGCTTTTTTTACTTCTAATTTTGTGATTTCCTCTGTTGTAAGAGTTTTCGGTGCGGGAGTTTCGGATTTTTTAGGAGCAGTTTCTCGTAGTTTTTCTACATCACGAAACGGCGGAACTAGTATTAAGAACTTTTTTTTTTATCCATATCCACAGCAGTAAGGCTGGCAAGCTGCATGAGGGCAATCTCCACCGTAAGGCGTGGATTTTTGGAATTTTTATAGTTAATGTCTGCATGATTGCAGATTTCTATCGCATTGATGAGCTGTTGCGCTGTCCATTTTTGGCTCTGCTCAGCGTATTTTGCTTTGGTATTTTCACCAATTTCTATTAAAACTAAAGTGGAAGGGTTCTGTGCCAGCATCAAATCTCTAAAATGACTGCCGAGCCCAGCGATAAAGATATGCGGGTCAAAACCTTTTTTGACAATCTCATCGAATTTCGCTAAAATAGCAGGAATATCGTTTTCTTTCGCTAAATCAGCCACTTTCAGATATTGGTCATAATCCAATATATTGAGAATTTCGGCAGCATTTGCAAGGGTAATATTCTTCTGCGAAAAAGTAGTCAGCCTGTCAAAAATAGACAATGCATCACGCAAAGCGCCATCTGCCTTTTGGGCGATGAGAAACAAGGCATCATCTTCGTAAGCTATCCCTTCTTTTTCGGCTATTTTCTTTAAATGATTTTGGATATCCTCTATCGTAATTCTCTTGAAATCATAGATTTGGCAGCGAGAAAGAATCGTTGGGATAATCTTATGTTTTTCCGTAGTCGCTAAAATGAAAATAGCGTGTGCTGGTGGTTCTTCCAGTGTTTTCAGAAAAGCATTGAAAGCCGCCTGAGAGAGCATATGCACCTCATCTATGATGTACACCTTATACTGCCCTACCTGCGGTGCAAAACGCACTTGGTCTATCAAATGCCGAATATCATCCACCGAGTTATTAGACGCAGCATCTAATTCATAAATATTAAATGCGAAACCTTCTTCATCAGTTGCTCCTGATTTTTCATTGATTTTTCTCGCTAAAATCCTTGCACAAGTGGTTTTTCCCACTCCACGAGGCCCACAAAAAAGCAGTGCCTGTGCAAGCTGATTATTCTCTATGGCATGTTCTAGTGTATCCGTAATATGAGACTGCCCCACAACGGAGTCAAACTCCTGCGGACGATATTTTCTCGCTGATACAATGAAATTTTCCATTTGACAAAAGTAATTATTTTTTTTGTTTGAGACAATTATTTAATATCATTTATCTCTCTTTTAGCACCTGATGTAGTTTTTATTGATAAAACTTTCAGTGTCTTTTTATTGAAAACAATTTCGCTATCTTTTATATCTAATATTACTTTTTTATCTATGTATACAATCCTATATACACCCGTTATCACCCTATCATCAACAAGCACTAAGTAATTTTTACTTTTAATTTTTTTCTCTTTTGCTATATCCTCCAAAGTAACAAAATCTGGAAAGTATTCTTTATTTGTATTGATGATAATGTATTCTTTTCCTTTATCTATTTCTCTTCTTACCTCTGATATCTTGTCACTATTAATCCCATATATAGACTCATAACTATAATTTACACCATTAAAAACCAATTCAGTTTTTCCTGTTTCTTTAGAATAATCTAAACAAATTTTATTCTGTCCAAAAAGAAAATTACAAAAAACAAGTAACATTAAATATATAAATTTCATAACAATATGGTTTTATTTACACTTGCCTATAATAGTATCTGGGTGGTAAAAATACCCATACTTATCATAATATCTTATCACTCCTATGGTTTTAAGAGAATCATTCTTACATTTTTCCTTATAAAAATATGCAATTCCCCTTTCTTCTTGGTGTAAATGTAAAAAATGTGAGCTTGTAGGTCCTCCATCATCTTCCTCGTGGGTCAAAAAATATTCTGTGTCCCACCATGAATATTCATAAATTTCTGTATATTCTATTTTTTGGTTTATTAGATATTTTTTCAGTTCTTCTTTCAGCAAAGAATCGTTTTTGGGTAGATTTTTGACCAAAACCAAATTCATTGTTTCGGATTGATAAAATTCTATTTCTTTCTCTTTACACGAAAAAGAAATCAGTCCTATCAGAAAAACAAGATAAAATTTCATCTAAATTTAGCCCTTAAATTGGTACTTTCTCGCTCCATAAGAAAGCGGATTTTCTCTCTCTATTTCTACTAATCCAAAGCCTTTATAATTAGGATTTACGGAAGTTTTCAGCTGTTTTCTATGGAGTTTTTCATAAGTTGAAAAATCCACCACTTTTCTATTCCCAAGGGTTTCAAAAAGCTGCCATTTTTCCACAACAGATTTCCAGTTTTCATTTATTTTCCCTGAAAAAACCTTGGATTTAGAACCGCTTCCATAAGCCAAAAAGCCCAATTCCTTCCCAGAAAGTTCCTCTTCCCTGTCAAAAGACACCTGCAGTGCAGACAGCAGAGCCATGAAAACGGAGGCTGTATAGAGGTTTCCTATCTCGGAACTCGCTCTCTGTGACGGCTCTATTTTTTGCTTTATAAAATCCAAATATTCTTCAGACTTGGCAAGGGCCTTTTTCTCTTCATCAGTCGTGTAGGGCAGGTTGTTTTCTATGCTGTACAACTCTGTGAAAACCCTCTTCCCATGGAATGCATACGGCAGATGAAAAATCAGATAATGCCAGTTTTCATAGGGTTTTACCAAAGAATTTTGAACCTTGTAATGTTCATAGGCTTCTCTGATTCTATTTTGGTAACATTGATTAGAATACTGCCCGTCAAAAACTGGTTCATCAGAGAAAATTTCCATTTTATCTGGTGCCGTTTCTGGTGCATTTTTGAGGTCAGATTTCGCAATTTCTCTCCTTGGTTTGAAGAAATCAAAAACGCTCTCCGTAGCCACTCCCCATTTCCCTTCTATTTCCAGCAAATTCGGTTCTGCTGAAATCAATAAAGCCACTGCACCAGCGCCCTGAGTATATTCGCCAGTTGATTTTAGTTCATATTTTGCATAGTCGGAGGCGATTACTACTGCCTTTTTATCGGGATTAACTTTCACAAAATCCAAACAAGTCTGCAATGCATCTACCCCGCCAATACAAGCAAAAGTCATATCCACCACATCACAATTCCCAAAACATCTCTCGCCCAGCACCTGCTCCGCCATTTGAATTGCATAGGTAGCAGTAGGCTTTGCAGCATCCAAGGCACTTTCCGTTCCCAAATAAATCTTTGCAATATCTTTGGGCTGGATATTATAGTCTTTTATGAGCTTCAGAAGAGCCTCCGCCGCGAAAGTTGCCGTATCTTCGTACACATCAGGAAGAGCCATCTTGTGAAGCCCAAGACCTTTTTCTAACTTAGCCGAATCTATTTCTCTATTTTCAGCTAACTCATTGATATTCAAATAGAGCGATGGCACATAGAAACTTGCCGCCTCAATTCCATATTTCATACTTTGGTTTTTCTGGTTTTTATTTTTTTCTTATTTTATTATTCTCTCCAGCACCCACTCTATCATCATTTTTTCAGATTTATGGTGGTCTGCTGCGAACTCTCCTCTTCTTCTGTTTGCAATTACATTATTAATAGTAATCGCCTTGTGTCCCAACAATTTAGACATTCCATAGATCGCCGAAGTTTCCATTTCAAAGTTAGTAACTCCTAAATCATTCAGCACTTCCAAAAACTGGTCATCCACAGCTCTCAGTCTCAGCTGTCTTCCCTGCGGCGCATAAAACCCTGGGAAAGTCGCTGTATTTCCTACATATTTCGCATCTTTGAAATATTCATGCTGACTCTCTGCCCATTCTGAGAAATAAAGCATCGGTTTTATCTTTTCGTATGGGAATTTTGCTAAGAAATTTTTGCTAAATTCATTCTCAAACTGATAATCTTTGTAAAAATGAAGCAGTCCATCCAGACCTACCACATTCTGTGTTACCAGCATGTTATCTACCTCTACATCAGGATTTACACTTCCACAAGTTCCCATACGGAACAATTGTAAAGCTTTGTGTTCTGATTTAAATTCTTTATTTTTCAAATCAATATTCACCAAAGCATCCAGCTCATTCATCACGATATCAATGTTTTCCGTACCAATACCCGTAGACATTACCGTGATTCGCTCTCCTCTGAGCGTTCCTGTATGTGTGTAAAATTCTCTTTTATTTTTCTTAATTTCTACTTTATCAAAGTATTGTGAAACCTTCGGAACACGGTCTGGGTCACCCACCAAAAGAATTTTTTCTGCGATATCTTCTGGCTGAAGATTTAGATGATATACACTTCCATCTGGATTTAAAACCAATTCTGAGGCTGCTAATTTATTTACCATAATAATTTTCTTTTTTTATTTAAATTTAAACTTCCCAAAGGTAAGGAATTTTATTGATTTCTTACCGATAATGTTCTTTTCTGAGGCTCTATCCTCCTACTCTCTTGGTTTTATAGCCCATATCAGAGAGAATTTTCATGATTTTATCGCGGTTGTCTCCTTGGATGATAATCACACCATCTTTCTCCGAACCACCGATTCCCAGAGTAGTTTTTATTTTTTTGGAAATATTTTTCAGTTCCTCCTCACTACCTTCAAAGCCTTCTATCAGAGTAACAGGCTTTCCGTTTCGTCCTTTCTTTTCGTATTTACAGATGAGTGGTTCTCGCTGCTCGTATTGTTCTTCAGGCATCTGGAAGTCCTGCTCTACATGGTCTGGAAAAAGATTTTTCAACTGGTCTCGTAAATCCATAATCAAATATATTATTTAATAAAAAACTCTCATCAGTGTGAGAGTTTTTTGTTTTTGGTTTAAAACTATTTTTCGTTTGTTTTATCCTCTTTTTTTTCTGGTTTTGGAGGTTTTGGTAAAAGAACTTTTCTGGAAAGTCTCATTTTCTTTCTGTCATCATAACCCATGAATTTCACTTCTACCTCATCGCCTTCTTTATATGGTACTTTTTCAGTTCTTTCCCATGCTATTTCAGAGATATGAAGAAGACCTTCTGTTCCTTTAGCCAACTGGATAAATGCTCCAAACTCCATTACTTTAACGACTTTACCTTTATAAACTTCGCCAATCACAGGCACGAAAGTAATCTCGTTAATCTGAGCTATCGCTGCATTTATTTTTTCTCTATCCGTTCCAGAAATCTCTATATGTCCTATTTCTCCTCTCTCTTCTATCGTGATTACAGTATCTGTATCTTTCTGCATTTGCTGGATAATCTTACCACCAGGCCCGATTACCGCACCGATGAAATCTTTCGGGATTTCCATCATCACAAGTTTTGGAGCGTGAGGTTTCACATCTGCATTTGGCTTATCTATAGTTTTCAGCATTTCGCCCAAAATGTGCATTCTACCGTCTCTCGCCTGCATTAGGGCTTTTTCCATGATATCCATAGTAAGCCCTTGGATTTTGATATCCATCTGACAAGCCGTGATTCCTTCTGCAGTTCCTGTTACCTTAAAGTCCATATCTCCAAGGTGGTCTTCATCTCCTAAAATATCAGAAAGCACTGTCCATTTGCCAGATTCTTTATCCGTAATTAGTCCCATTGCTATTCCTGAAACAGGCTTTTTCATCTGAATACCAGCATCCATAAGAGCCATTGTCCCAGCACAAACCGTTGCCATAGAAGAAGAACCATTAGATTCCAAAATATCTGAAACCACTCTGATAGTATATGGAGTTTCCTCTGGAATCATCACTTTTAAAGCTCTCTGAGCCAAATTACCATGTCCAATCTCTCTTCTGGAAGTTCCTCTCAACGGTCTCGCTTCCCCTGTAGAGAATGGAGGGAAATTATAATGAAGGAAGAATCTCTCATCATGCTGAGAAATTACAGAATCTATTCTGTTTGCATCCAATAAAGAACCAAGCGTTACCGTAGTCAAAGACTGAGTTTCTCCCCTTGTAAAGATAGAAGAACCGTGAGCTGCTGGAAGGTAATCCACCTCACACCAGATAGGTCTTATCTGCTGATTATTTCTACCATCTAGACGGATGTTTTCATTTAAAATCAACTGACGAACCGCCTCTTTCTGCACATCATGGAAGTAAGTTTTTGCTAAAACCTCTTTTTCTTCCAATTCCTCTTCTGTATATTTTTCTAAGAACTCATCCACTACTGCACTGAATTTATCACTTCTCTCGTGCTTTGCAGATGGGTCTTTTGCTATATCGTAATATCTTTGGTAAGCATAATCCCAAATTTCCTTTCTCAGCTCTTCATCATGAGTTTCGTGGCAGTATTCTCTCTTTGTTTGAGCTTTTTCTATTCTTGCCGCCAATCTCTCCTGAGCTTCTATCTGGATTTTAATTTCTTCATGAGCGAAAGAAATAGCTTCTATCATTTCCTGCTCAGTGATTTCGTCCATTTCCCCTTCTACCATTACGATTGAGTCTTTAGAAGCCCCTACCATAATATCTAGTTCCACTCCACTTTGTAGAGTTTCCCAGCTTGGGTTAATGCTCAAAACACCATCTTTTTTAATCACTCTAACCTCCGAGAAAGGTCCATTAAAAGGTATATCTGTAATAGCCACCGCTGCTGAAGCTGCTAGCCCTGCCAAAGAATCTGGCATCACTTTTCCATCGTAGGAAATTAAGGATATCATCACCTGAACTTCCGCATGGAAATCCTCTGGGAAAAGCGGACGCATTACCCTGTCCACTAGTCTCATTGTCAATACTTCATCATCAGAAGGCTTAGACTCTCTTCTGAAAAAGTTCCCAGGAACACGCCCTGCTGCAGAAAATTTTTCTCTATAATCTACTGTCAAAGGCAGGAAATCCACTCCTGGATTTGCATCTTTTGCGGCTACCACCGTTGCTAAAAGCATAGTTCCGCCCATTTTTACCACTACTGCACCATCAGCCTGTTTTGCTAATTTACCAGTTTCTATGGTAACTTCTCTACCGTCTTTCAGTACGATAGTTTCTGTAATTGCTTGAGGTTTATTACTCATAAAATTTAATTTTTACTCCGAAATTTCTACTTTCGGACACCTGCGCCACTTCTTTCGGCAGGCATATTGTTAATACTCTATTAATTTTCGCATGCAAAGGTAAGTTTTTTTGAGGGAAAATTTACCATTTTATTAAAAAATTAAAAAAGCAACCCAAAATATTGAGTTGCTTTTTTATGTTATCTGAATTATTATTTTCTGATTCCAAGCTCTGCAATGATAGCTCTATATCTGTTGATATCTTTCTTTTTAAGATAATCCAGAAGTCTTTTTCTCTTACCTACCAATTTTACTAGTGATCTCTCAGTAGCATAATCTTTGTGGTTAGATTTCAAGT
Source organism: uncultured Flavobacteriaceae bacterium (assembly GCA_963518955.1). Taxonomy (GTDB): domain Bacteria; phylum Bacteroidota; class Bacteroidia; order Flavobacteriales; family Weeksellaceae; genus JABCPE02. Next base: position 66,352 of record CAUQKI010000006.1, read on the forward strand.
GTTGAGATAAATGATTAATTCTAAATGTGAAAAGAGCGATTTGCCCTTCAGCACTTCCTGTGTCCTGTGCAGATTTTCCATGCTTTGCGAAAAGTTCTGCTTTTACTTCTTTTGTTAGATACATTCCAATATTATTTAAATGATTATTATGTATGAGGCTGCAAATGTAAAAATTATTTCTAGAATAAAAAATTTTTTATACTAATTTTTAGTAAATAAATTAAAGTATCTTTGTGCGGAATATGAATCAGAAAAAATTTATACTATTGGGCATCACAGCTGGGCTTGTTTTGGCTGGCTGTTCTAGTTTTGGGAGTAAATTATTAGACTACAAACCTGATTATAAATTAGGTAAAATAAAGAAAATAATCTACTTCCAGCCCGCTGTTTTCCCTGAAATAGAAGAAATAAAACCTCCGACAAACCAAGCGTTTTTCAGTGCTGTGACTGACCAAATGAGCCTTTACAACGGCAACATAAAAACCGTTCAAATGGACAGCTCTATGGACTATGACAATGTTGATACTGAGTACATTAAGGAAGTTGGAAAAAATAATAATGCCGAAGCCATAATCGTTCCAAAAGTTAAATACTTCAAAGTAGGTATCGGGAAATATGTGTTTTCTAATCAAGTATTGGTAAGCCTAAAACTCTATGACAGCGACGGAAACCTAATAATGGAGAACCAATACGACACCTACAAAGGCAACGCCAGACTCATAGGAAAAGCCGAAAACTCCATAAAAGTGGGCACAAAAGGAGCTATCAAAGATTTAATGAAAAATCTACGAAAACTCAAAATGTTTTAAACAAAAATCCCGCTTACCAGCATAGAAATAACTCCTACAAAAATCCAGATTTTCAGTAAAATAGATGCTGCAAAATAGTTTTTCTTACTCTTATTTTTTAATAAAAACAAAACAAAAACAAGGAAAACAATCGTAACTCCAAAATAATACGAATGCAGACCCAAATTCTGACTTATCAATATAAATAGAGCGAGAAAACCTACCGATAAAAGTAGCAACTGCACAAGTTTAGATGTTTTTTCAACTCCATAAACTATCGGAAAAGTCTGATATCCAAGGGTTTCATCCGCTTGCCTACTAAGCAAATCCTTTATAATATCCATACTCAGCAGGAACAAGAATAAAAACGCCGACAAGAGAAAAATCCCTATCGTAAAGTACTGATAATAAACCAATATCCCAAAAAACGGATAAACAGAGAGCAGCACATAGGTGAAATTATTCACTAGCAAAATTTTGCTCAGCTTGTGACTGTAAAACCAAATAAAAAACTGATAAACAATAAAATACAAAAATATTCGCCAAGAGAGATACAATGAAATTCCCAGCGAAAAAACATTCAAAATAAGATAAAAATAAAGGAAATATTTTTTCTTCAAAAAAGCCTGCAACCTAGCACGAAAGGGTTTGATGATTTTATCCTTTTCCTCATCATAAAACTGATTTATCAGCCCGCCAGCTGCGATGCTCATCAGGGAACAAAAGATAATTCCATGAATTTTAACATCTGTAAAATCAACGGTTTTAATTATAAAAAAAGTAAAAACATAGAGCGAAAAAGTAAGAAAAACCAGCCTAAAAATCCTCACTCCCAAAAGCAGACTGACAAACTGCATCGCCCTATGAAGAAAAAGGTTTTTCATTCAGAAATTATTTAAAATCTGTAAATCAACTCTTTATGAAAACCTTTCAGCATTTTTTCAGCTTTCTGATAATCCTTAGTAAAGCCTAAAATATAACCTCCACCACCACTACCACAGAGTTTGAGATAGTAAGCATTGGTATCCAGACCCTTTTTCCATGCGTTGAAAACACTATCTGGAATCATCGGTCGGAAATGCTCATACGCCCATTTAGAAAGAGCTTTCATGTTCTTAAAAAATGGTGTCATTTCCTTGTTCAAAAAGGACTGAATGCAGGCATTATTATACTTGATAAACTCCTCTTTCAGGGTTTTTCTAAATCCTTCATTTTTTAATTTTTCAAAGAAAATCTGAACCATAGGCCCTGTTTCTCCCACTACGCCAGAATCGATAAGGAAAATCGCACCCTTTCCTTCGTTTTCTTCTGGAATTTCCACTCTGCCCACATTTTCCTTGTTTTCTATCAAAATAGGCAGGTTCATATAGCAGATTAGCGGGTCTATCCCTGAACTTTTGCCGTGGAAGAAACTTTCCAGCTCTCCGAAAACTTTTTTCAGTTCCTTTAATTCATTTTTCCCGATTTCTTCGGGTTTATGCTGAACTACGGAATATCGGTCAAAAATAGCCGCTACCAAAGCCCCAGAACTCCCCACGCCATATCCCTGCGGAATATTAGAATCGAAAAACAACCCGTTTTCAATATCTTTCTTTAAAGCCGATAAATCTAATCTGAACTGCTCTGGAAGTTCTAATTTTGCTAAATATTCCCAATATTTTTTCAGAGATTCATTAGATTTTTTTTCAAACTCTGATTCGAGAGCAGAAAACTTGAAACAACCTTTATAAAAGCTGTATGGCAGAGTCAATCCCTGAGAATTTTCAATAATTCCATACTCCCCAAAAAGAAGAATTTTAGCATAAAAAAGAGGATTCGGCATTGTTATTTTATTTTTTTATAAAATTGATTTAACTAATATATTAAGTGACCACAAAATAACCAGCACTCCCACTCCTATAAACATAGCTTTTGTAGGAAGTTTTCCTGCCAATTTTGCTGCCAAAGGCGCCGCCAACATTCCACCAAGAACCAACCCCAAAATAACCTGCCAATGGCTCAGCCCTAAAAAAGCAAAAAATGTAAGCGCACTAGCAAAAGTAATAAAAAACTCTGATAAACTGACTGTTCCGATCACAAATCTTGGCGTTTTTCCTTTTGAAATCAGTGTTGTCGTTACCAAAGGCCCCCAGCCTCCACCTGCAAAAGAGTCCAGAAAACCGCCAAAAAACGCCAGCCAGCCTACATTTTTCAGTTTTTTGGTTTCTTTTTTCTTTCCAAAAACTCTTACCAAAATTCTTACCCCCAATAAAAAGGTGTAAAATGCAAGTATCGGCTTGATGATATGGGTATATTCTAAACTAAACATGGACAATAAAACCGCACCTGAAACCGCACCTATCACCCCTGGGATAATTAGGAATTTCAGGAGTTTTTTATTCACATTCCCGAATTTATAATGACTTAACCCAGACGCTCCACTGGAAAACATCTCTGCCGTATGGATACTACCACTAATGGCAGGAAGCGGAACGCCCGCACTGAGTAAAGCCGCCGTAGAAGTAAGTCCATAGCCCATCCCCAGAAGCCCATCTATAAGCTGTGCCACGAAACCTATGAGAATCATCCAATAAAACAGCCCGTCTATTTCTCCTAACAGCCATTTTATTCCTGTTGAAAATTCATCATAAGAAATAAATAAATTTAAAATATTCCCCAGTATCAGAATAAAAAAAGCGGCAATGCTTGTAAAAGCAATTTTTTTCCAACGACTTCCCGTATAATTCTGAATATCAGAAGACTGAACATTATCCACTTGAATATAAAAATCATTAAACTCTGGATAAAGAGGTGTATTTATGAGGATTCCTCTATCTTTAGCTTCTTTTATGATTTGTTTGGTTTGTAAAGTATCTTTCAGCGTTATGAAAACCAATTCTTGATTTTCTAAATCCGTTTTTTCAAAAGTTTTTTGGGTGATAGAAAGATTAGCACAGACCTCTCTGAGTTCTTCTATTCTATCATCTATCTGTTCCCCAACCACCAAAATTTCAGAATTGGGAGCATTTTCAAGGATATAAAGCACCTGCTCAAACGCCAATTCCCCACCGCCAACGATGAGGATTTTTCTGTCTACCATGTTTAGAAAAACAGGTAAATGCTGAGCTATATATTTACTTCCTTCCTGAGAATTCATCCATTATAATCCTTCAATCTTGTCAGTAAGGTTGTCTATAAAATTTTGTAACGGCTTCTCTACCATCATTTTAATAAATGGATTGAACTGCCCTTCGAATAATATTTGAACTTCTGATTTATTTTCGGAAACTGCATCCATCTGCCCTGTCAAAGCGAAATCCAAGGAAGGATTTCCTGATGTAAGCACCACCTTCTTGTCCTCCACCATTTCTGAGATTTTCAGTGCGATTTCGGGCATTCCTTTTAGTCCGAACTTAAAGCCATTTTCTGTCGTTTCAAAAGAAACCAAACTCTCTGGCATCAGATGTTTATAATCTTCAGGTTTTTTCAGCATTTCAAATAAATCTTTTGTAGATTTATTTACCATCACTTTTCTTCCTTCTAATTTCATTTTTTATATTTTTGCAATAATATTAACTTCAAAGATTCAGCAAATGTATAAAGTTTTTATCAATGAAAAAAAATTATCCATCAATAATCTTCCTAATGATGATGAAAAAAATATCGCTTACGAAGATTTTGCGTCCATAGAAACGGCTTTGGATATCTTGGAAAACTCTTCGTGTAAATCTGTAAACCTCTACGGCAAAGACCCTGATAAAATCTGGGATGACTTCCATGATTCTTTCACTAATATAGAAGCGGCGGGCGGCATCGTGAAAAACGATGAAAACAAAGTTCTTTTCATCTACAGACTGGGAAAATGGGATTTACCAAAAGGAAAACTAGAACCTGATGAATCCCTTGAACACGGGGCTGTAAGGGAAGTAGAAGAAGAAACAGGAATAGAAAATCTGAAATTACAGAATTTCGTAGGAGCCACTTATCACACCTACAAGGAAAGAGAAAACAATGCTCAGGTTCTAAAAACTACTTTTTGGTATCTGATGAAAAACACTGATAAAAAAGAACTTATCCCACAGACAGAAGAAGGCATCACAAAAGTGGAATGGAAATCTAAAGATGAAATTTTCTCTGAAATTCTTCCAAATACTTTTAAAAATATTGAACTCATTTTAAAAGAAGCAAAAATCATTTAAAAACAAAAAACTCTCAAAACTGAGAGTTTTTTTATGTTAAAAAAGACCATTTAATTCGGCATCTATTCTATCCAAAATATATCCGAAATCCTCTTCTCTTTCTACAAAATCCAAATCATTCACATCGATAATCAAGAGTTTTCCCTCTTTATAATTTCCTATCCAGTTTTCATATTTATTATTAAGCCTCATGAGATAGTCTATGCTTATTCCTGTCTCATAGTCCCTGCCTCGTTTTGCTATTTGGCGTGTAAGCGTGGAAATATTCGCTCTAAGATAAATCAATAAATCTGGCGCTGAAACAAACCCTTTCATCAGCTCAAAAAGAGAAGAATAATTCTGATAATCCCTCTCCGAAAGCAGGTTCATCTCGTTAAGATTTTCCGCAAAAATATAGGCATCTTCATAAATTGTTCTGTCCTGAATGATATTTTTCCCGCTCTCTCTAATCTCCTTAACCTGTCTAAATCTACTTCCTAAAAAGTAAATCTGCAGAGCGAAAGACCATTTTGACATATCTTGATAGAAATCATCCAAATAGGGATTGTGATCCACATCCTCAAACTGGGCGCTCCAGCCGTAATGCTTGGCAAGCATGGTCGTAAGCGTAGTTTTTCCTGCTCCTATATTTCCTGTAACTGCTATATGCATATCTTCTTTCTTAAAAAATGAATTTTATAATAAACACTAAACTACACGCTGCTATTTTACTTTTATTTCATAAATCTTGTCCCAATTTTTCCCTGTAATCAGCATATTATCACCCTTAAATGCTATTCCGTTCAGCACATCATCAGCATCAGTAGAGTGTTTTTTATTAATTTCTGTCAAATCTATTTTGCCTACTACTTCTCCATTCTCTGGGTTTATTTTTAGGATGTATGGTCGCTGCCAGATGTTTGCATAGATAAATCCATCGTGATATTCCAGCTCATTGATTTTTTCATAAATCTCTGATGGTCCTGCTACGGAAATAGTTTTCACTATTTTCTGAAGATTGTCTGGAGATATGAAATAGATATTCTTTGTCCCATCAGAAAGAATGAGATTTTTCCCATCGTAAGTCAGCCCCCAGCCCTCGGTAAGTCTGCTAGGGTAATTAAATTCTGATAGTTTTTTAAGGGTATTTTTATCATAAACAAAGCCCTTTCTGTGCTGCCAAGTAAGCTGATATATTTTATCCCCTACTATGGTGCTTCCCTCTCCAAAATACTCATCATCGAGTTTGGTTTCTGCTGTATTGGTCGTAGAGCCCAGTGTATATTTTATCACCTTGGATTCCCCTGTCTGCCCATTACTTCCGTAAATGGTATTTCCCTCCAGCTCGAAGCCCTGAACGAAATTTTCTGCATTATGCGGATATTCTGCCACCACCTCATAAGTCAGCTCTTTTTCAGGAGTTTTTGAAAGCACATTAATAACTGCATCTATGGACAGATTTTCCCCTGATTTAGTTCTCACATTGATAGTCACGGCATTGTCCCCCAATGTAAAAAATGCTGGGTCTATCTTCAAAATCGCTGTTTCCTTGTCCCCAAAACTTATGCTTATACTCTCCGCATTATCAGTAACTTCCTTTGGGAAAGTAATCATATCTCCAAAATGGTATCCTTTGGTCTCCATAGCCAGATTATACTCATTCATGCTATCTAAAATCATCTTATCTTTGCTACAAGATGCCAATAATACCAACGCCAAAACGCCCTTAAAAATACTTTTTTTCATCATTTGAAAAGTTTATCTAAAAATCGCCCAAATTTAAGGATTTTTTGAGTTTAGAAAAAATTTAATTTACATTTCCACTAATCTACTTATTCACAATCTCTTATCCAAACCACTTTCAGAAAAACTAAAAATCCCTCTTTTGGAGGGATTTTCTTTATTTATTCAGCACCTTTTTCAGGCGGTTATAGATTTCTTCGTAAGCTTCGGTCACCTCGCCCAAATCTCTTCGGAAACGGTCTTTGTCCAGCTTTTTCATGGTGTCTTTATCCCAAAGGCGGCAGGTGTCTGGCGAAATCTCATCTGCCAAGATGATTTCTCCATTTGGTGTTTTACCGAGTTCTATTTTAAAATCAACCAAAATAATATTCATTTTATCAAATAAATCTATCAGTATTTCATTAATTCTGGCTGTCAGCGCATACATTTTGTCAAGTTCCTCTCTCGTCGCCGCGCCCAAAAATATCGCATGATAGTCGTTTATCAGCGGATCTCCCAGTGCATCATCTTTATAGCAAATATCAAAAATAGTAATCGATGATTTTGTGCCTTCTTCCACACCCAAACGCTGAGCCATACTTCCCGCCACATAGTTTCTCACAATCACTTCCAAAGGAATGATACTCACTTTTTTAACCAGCTGTTCGCGGTCATCTATCTGCTTGATGAAATGAGTAGGAATTCCCTTTTCGTTCAGATATTCAAAAATAAGCGTAGTGATGGCGTTATTCATCTGTCCTTTTTTGTCCACTTGTCCTTTTTTCTGGGCATTGAACGCCGTAGCATCATCTTTAAATCTCACAACCACCTCATCAGGCTTTTCTGTGGCGAATATTTGTTTAGCTTTTCCTTCGTAGAGCATTTCTTTTTTTAAGTCCATTTTTATTAATTTTTTTGAGTTGCTAAGTTAATTTTTATTTCCTTTAATTCCAAACGATTTAAAACCGAAAAAAGCCCTTTTCAAACAACATCTGTCTAAAAAAGGCTTTTCATCATTATATGTTAATCCAAATTTTCTATAAGTGTGCGCAGATTTTTCAAATCTTTTTTGGATAGTGAAGGGCGGAGTTTCTCTATCTCCAAGACACTTCTTCGCAGCGCATCCAGCGTGCCGTCATAGTAGACATTATCCACCTTCGGATAAAGGTATAAATCACATGTCTGACCCATAAAATGCAGCAGCTGTTTCTGTAATTCCTCGTTTTCAAAAACAGAAACCTGTCCATAGATATCGCTGCAGAACTGCGGAATGGCTTGTTTTAGGTTTTCTGATTTCAAGGCAACATCAAGAGCCAAATTTGGTTTTTTCTCCATATGCATGGTCTTGTAGGCTGAGTTGTATTTAGGGAACTCTCTTGCTTCCGCTTCAAATTCTTCTGGTTCAAGAGCTCTCACCTCAGTCGCCTCCTCTATCTTCGGTGCTTTTTCAGGATCAAACGCTTCCACTTCTTTCACATATTCCTTAAAGAATTTTACCATTTTTTTATACTCTTCCCTACTTATATGTTTGGTTTTCAAATGGTTTTTCAGGATTGATTTATAATTTAATTTCAGAAGTGCTATAGTTTTTTTTCTGCCCTCTCCCAATTTATAATCTTCTTCATTATTGGCGCCAAAAGCTACAATCTGATAAAATAGTGCTACATTATCTAAACCATTGTTTTTATATGCATTCGTACTATATACATTCAGCAAAGGATCAACAGCATAGCCTTCTTCTGCCACATCAATCCCTGAACAATCATGTTCTTCACCTGCTGCTACTGCTTCTGCTGTTTCTATTGCTGCTGCTTTTTTCTCTCTTTCAACAAAACCTTTTTCTATCTGCTGGGTATCCAAAGTCATAGATAAATTCAAAGGTTCATTTTTAGCTAAATTAAAGGTAACCTCATCTCCCTTTTCTTTAATAGACACAGAAAGCATCAGACCTTTTTTGGTATTTCCGCTGAATACTTTACTAAAATTGTCATAACTGCTGGTTTCATCCACACAGACCTCCATGACAGCTTTCCCTTTTCCTACCAAAGCTCCCTCGTAGTAGTTACAAGAAACTCCTCCTACTTTTCCTTTTTTATTTGTTTTGGTAAAATCAGCCTTAATGCTTACATCTTCCATACCTAGAGGACTCATTGCTATGGTTCTATCCACCGCATCTATCATCGCCCAGAAAGGAGATTTTTTACCAAAAAGCATATAGTAACTACCGATACTATTTTCCTCTTTAGGATTGATTCTCAAAAGACCATATGATGAGGAATGATAATACTCCAAAGCGCCCAATTCATCGAGAATCCTTCTAGCTTTTTTACCATTGGCTGCATCCTGTTCGTAGACCAGTTTTCTATCAAATTTCACGGTTTCCATCTGCCCAAAAGCAAGCGAAACCACGAATAAACCGAATGTAAAAAATAGTTTTTTCATAATATTTTATTTTAATCTGTTTCCTTAAAAAAATCACTCAACTAAATTAAGGTTTTTTCAGAAACAAATAAAATATTTTTTCGTTTTTCTAACAAAGATCATACTTATTCCCTCGGTAAAATAGGATTTCCTTTTATATCCAAAACAAAGTGCTTTCTGCTTTTGTCAGTTGCTAAGAAATATATAGTAGCTTTGTTTCTATTTTCTATTTTTCTATCATCTATTTCTTCCGATGAAGTATAAATTATTCTATAGATTTTATACTTTTCCTGCGGTTTTATCAGCCATTTTTGTGTAACTAAATCTACCACGCCTGATTTTTTAATTTTTTTGATATTTTCACCATCCTTTTGAACACTATATCCTAAAACTCCACTATATACTTCTTGTAGTAATTCTCCATAAAGTTTCTTTTTCCCCGATATAGTCACCAAACCTCTTTTTCCCTCTAAATCTTCTACATAGAAAACATTCTCTCCTGTCTCTCTATCTTTATAATAAATATCTAATATTTCTTTAAAATGAAAACCTTCCTTCTCCTCTCCTTTTTGGTTAATAAGTACATTAGTTTTATCTTTTTTAATAATTATGATATAATATTCTCCTTTATACAATATTGGCTTTGATATATATTCATAATCCTTATTATAGGCTGTCATTCTTCCTTGTTCATCCACTTGAAAACCAAGTTCATCTGTTTTTTTAACATCAAACCATTCTGGAATAGAACAAGCTATTACAAGTGGCAAAATATCATAATTTGTATTAATCATCATTCCATAGTTCCACTTCCCTATATTTATATCAGCCATAAATTCAGGATTAAAAGTGCTTGGTATTCTCATCACAAAATCTGTAAGAATTTTTCTAGATTTCACATCCATCAGCGCCCATTTCTTGCCATCTTTGGAGTATGGAACTAGGTCTGTAGGTTTATAACCTTTTATTTTATCTATAATATATTTTTGCACTATCTCTTCTTCGCTCTGTGCAAAGCCCAATACGCCTATACCAAGCATCACAGCTAATAAAATTCTTTTCATTTTTTTATTTTGTGTGCAATTTACGGATTTTTTGTAGTTTCTCTCTCAATTTTAAAGCATAAAAAACACCTTTTAGAAAGGTGCTTTTTGGGTTAATTTTTCGGTAAAATAGGATTTCCTTTTATATCTAAAACGAAACGCTGTCCACTTTGGTCGGTTGCCAAAAAATATACTGTGGCTTTGTTTCGGTCTGTTTCATCAGTTTTTTTTAATTTTTCTGATGAAGTGTAGATTATATCGTATATCTTATACTTCTCCTGCGGTTTTATAAGCCATTCTTGTGTTGTCAAATCCACCACACCTGATTTTTTAATTTCGTCAGAATAATCATTATCTTTCTGAACAACATACCCTAAAACAATATCGTATTTAGTAAAATTATTCATTAGTTCACCATAAAGCTTTTTCTTTCCTAATATGGTTATTAATCCCTTTTTACCATCAAAATCCTCCACATTAAAAACATCTTCTCCGCTTTCTTTATCTTTATAACCAATATTTAACATATCTTTGAAATAAAACCCTTTCTGTTCCTCTCCTTTTTCGTTAATGAGTGTCCAACTGCCATCCTTTTTAGAAACTATGGCATAATATACGCCTCTATGTGATACTATATCTAGTATGTATTTATATTTAGGATTACTAACAGTTTTTTTTCCTGTTTCATCCATTTGAAAAGCAGGTTTATTTATTTTTTCATATTTCCTATACTCTATTTCTGGTGGCAAAGTTTCTCTTCTTGACTCTAGCTCCATCGTATAATCTGAAGTGACACTCCCTATTATATACCTTTTAACATACATACTGATAGATAATTTTGGTTTAAAAGTACTTGCCCAATTCAACACATAATCTGTAAGTACTTTTCTAGATTTCACATCCATAAGCGCCCAAGCCTCACCATCTTTGGAATATGGAACTAGGTCTGTAGGTTTGTAACCTTTTATTTTATCTATAATATATTTTTGCACTATCTCTTTTTCGCCCTGTGCAAATCCCAATGCTCCTATACCAAGCATCATGGCTAATAAAATTCTTTTCATTTCTTATTCTTTTATTTTCATGTGCAATTTACGGATTTTTTGCAGTTTCTCTGTCAATTTTAAAGCATAAAAAACACCTTTTAGAAAGGTGTTTTTTACTTATTTCTTCGGTAAAATAGGTTTTCCTTTTATGTCCAAAACAAAGTGCTGACCGCTTTGGTCAGTTGCTAAAAAATATACAGTAGCTTTGTTCCTATTTGTTACATCATATTCCTCATCCTCCATCATTATTTCTGATGAAGTATAAAGTATACTGTAAATTTTATACTTTTCCTGTAGTTTTATCAGCCATTTTTGTGTGGATGTATCTACTATACCCGATTTTTTTATTTTTCTAATATCATCATTATCTTTCTGAAGACTATACCCAAAAGCACTTTGATGCCCCTCTCCAATGACATAAGACCTCGGTTCATTCATTAGCTTACCATAGAGCTTTTTCTTCCCTGATATGGTTACAAATCCCTTTTTACCATCGAAACCTTCTACATAAAAAATTTTTTCGTTTGGATTTTTATCTTTACAAAGATAGGAGTCTTTTATAACTCTAAAATGAAACCCTTTGAGTTCTTCTCCTCTTTCATTAATAAGAACATCACTGTTATCTTTTTTAGTAGCTATAGCATAATACTCTTCTTTGTAGAGTATTGGTTTTAATATATATTTATATTTTGTCTCATCAACTTCTATCTTCCTCTTTTCCTTTACTTGAAAAGGTGAGTTATCTGCATCAACAGTCTGGACTGCTGCGACAGGATAAATCAACCCTACTTCTGATTCTAATCTATAATCTGAATAAATTATCTCACTTTCTTCACCAGATTCTCCATATAATTTAACATAGATATCAGGATTAAAAGTATTAGGTTCATTTAACACAAAATCTGTGAGGATTTTTCTAGATTTCACATCCATCAGCGCCCATTTTTTGCCGTCTTTGGAATATGGAACTAGGTCTGTAGGCTTGTAGTTTTTTATTTTATCTACAATCTGTTCCTTTATTATCTTTTCAATATTTTGTGCAAAACCCCATACACCTATGGAAAGCATCACAGCTAATAAAATTCTTTTCATTTTCTTTTATTTTTGTGTGCAATTTACGGATTTTTTAATTTGGTTTTAAGAAACTTCTTTGTTTTATAATAAACAAGGGACTTTTGAAATTTCAAAAGTCCCTAAGAAATAGTTTCACTATTTTTATTTATTGGATTTCCGAGAATTATCCTCTTTTGTGATGTAGATACCATCATCCAAGGTCGTTTGTATAAATTCATAACCACAATAGGCACAGTGAGTTACACCATCTCGTTTGGCTCGTCCTGCCCCGCAGTTTGGGCAGTCCTGTGTATCAATTTCAGCGGTGTCTTTCGGCTGGAAAAAATCATCTCCGTATTTTTTCTGAGCCTGAGACCTTTGTTTCATTCGTTCCAGAAAAGACATCGCTTTTCCAGAAGATTTATTTTCGTCCTCCATTGGTTTATTATTTTAATACCTGATTATCAAAGACTTGATAATATCTCTGCTTTCTTTTCCTTGTATTCGGTTTCATCTATAAGCCCACTCTCAAAAAGCGTTTTTAGTTTTTGAAGTTTGGCCGTGGCATCATCTTGAACCGAATTTTGTGGCTGGTTTTGCTGTGTCTGCTGCTGCATCGCGCTTATCATAGCCCCCATAGCCATGCCCTCCTGTATTCCTGAACTTATATTACTGCGGTCATTCCCTATCGCTATCGCTGTATTAAATTTCTGGAAACGCTCCATATCGCCTATCATATTCATATTAGTCACCTTGTCGTAGAACTCCGTAACCTCCTCTGGGAGAGTCGCAGAACTCACCATAAACTGGGTAACTTCCACCCCAAAATCAGCAAAATAAGGCTCTATAAGTGGACGGATTTTTTCGCTCAATGCAGTCATATTTCCAGCCAAATCAAGAACCGAAAGCCCTGCATTAGAAAGCACCTCACCGAACTTCGGCGCAATGAAATCCCTCAACTGGTTTTCAAGCTCAAAGACCGTAAGCATCGGATAAGTACCCGCATATTCTTTGAAAAACCTCGCTACATCCGTGATGCGCACATTATACGAACCAAAAGCCCTTACCCGAACCTGCCCAAACTGCGGATCTCGCATAAGAACAGGCGCTGGCGTTCCCCATTTCAGATTTACAAACTGCTTGGTCGAGAAATAATATACATCAGCCTTGAATGGACTTTCAAAGCCATACTTCCAGCCTTTAAGCTTGGATAGAATCGGAATGTTTTTAGTGGATAATTCATGCGTTCCTGCTGGGAAAACATCCGCTGCCACACCTTCGTTCAGGAAGAGTGCTGTCTGGCTCTCGCGCACGATGAGTTTTGCTCCGTTTTTTATTTCTTTATCTTGGTCTGGAACTTTCCACATTAGTAAATTTGGGTCTGGTTCCACCCATTCTATAATCTCTAAAAACGGAAGTTTTGAATTTGTATCTGCCATAACTTTATTTTTGTAGTGTAAAATTATGACATTATGATACTCCTGCCAAAAAAACAGCGTCTACAAAGTGTCTACTTGTTTTGTAATGTTTTGATTTTCAATATTTAAACAATGTTTTGCAAAAAATCTTCCAAGTCTTGTTCCTTGTCCAAATTCAGTTTTTGTTTAATTCTGTATTTGGTCATTCGGATACTTTTTGGCTCTACATTAAAGATGGTTGCGAGTTCTTTGGTGGACAATTTCAAATGAATATACGCACAATATCTAAGGTCAAGAGGCGTAAGCTTGTTATCCGACAGGGCGTTCAGCTTACTGAAAAACTCTGGGTGGATTTCCTGAAACTCCTTCACAGACTGGTCCAGCGCTTCCTCCATTCGCTTCTCTTGTTTTAGTATCGTATCTATATTTACATCGGTTTCTTTAGCTTTTATACTCTCTCTGATTTCATCCAAAAGTTGATTTTTCCGCTCTATTTGGAGGGCGTTTGCTAAGGCTTCCTTGTGCATTTGGTCGTTTTTTAGCCGAAGTAATTCCTGCTGTTCTTTTAGGCGGGCTTGCTCTTCTTGTTCCAATAGAATACGGAGTTTAGACTCTCTTTCCACTCTTATTTTTTGAATAGAGAGCAGACGGCGCTGTTTTTCTTTATGTAAAGCCTGAGCCTGAGCTTCCTGCTTTTCTTTTTGGAGGCGAAGTTCTTTTTCCGCCTGTAGTTTCATCCTATTAGCATAGTTTCTACGCACCAAAATCAGCAGAAATACAGCCATAATAGCCAAACTGATGTAGAGATAATTTTGGATTCTCCTATTTTTTTCTCTCTCTTTTACTACTTCTATTTCGGATTTTATACGCTTGTTTTCGTATTGGGCTTCCAGCTTGTGGGTTTGTTCCTGCTGGTTTTGGTCGTATATTTTATCGTTATATTGTTCTTTTTGTTTTTTGAAAAATAGTGCTTTTTCAAAGTTATTATTATTTTGATAAAACTGAGAAAGAGCCTCCGAAATAGATGCCAAAGTATGGTAATCTGGCGAGGATTGCTTTTCCATATCAGAATAGGCATCTACGAGTAGTTTTTCAGCCTTGTTAAAATCCCCCTGACGAATCGCAAGCTGCGCCAAAAGCCCGTCTGCATTGGCTTTGACTGACGAACTTGCATCTCGGTTCAGGGAAGTCTGCTTGGCTATTTCTGTATATTTTCTTATGCTGTCCGCGCTTCCTTTGGTCTGATAGTAGTAGTCCGCAATGTTGATATTGGTAATGGCATAAGTCTCTGGACTCACAAAATTAGGATGTTTATGATAAACCTCGGCTGATTTTTTGAGGTAAATCAATATACTATCGATATATTCTGGCTTCGGATTTTCTTTGTACAGAAGCCCCATAGATGTAGACATAGCCGAATAGGCATTGGACAGCAGGTTGTAGTTTTTAGCTTTTTGAGCCGATTTTACAGCATCTATGGCGTATTTATAAGCCTTGGCTGTATGGTCAAGACTCGCGTGAGCCCCATAGAGAATGTAGTATATACGAGGTTTTAGCAGGTCTAAATTATGTTTCTGCGCCAAATCCAATGATTTCTGAGAAAACTCCACAGCCAAATCCCTTACTTCCAGATAGTTATAATAATATGCTTTGGTGTAATATCCATAGGCAAGGGCTTCAGGATGATTGATACTCTGCGCCTCTGCCATGGCTTTTTCTGTATAAATCTTCGCTGAATCCGAATTAGAAACCGAAAACTGGTACTTTACCATTTCCGAATAGACTTTGGGCAGTTCCTTTGCTGATTTCTGCCGAGCCTGTTTTTCGGCTGTTTTTATGGATTGGTATGCTTTATCAAACTGATGCCTTCCCCGCTGCATTTCGGCATTGGTAATAATCTGGTCTATTTTTGAACCTTGACCAAACATAAACACCGAAAAAACACTAAAAATAAATACTATTTTTTTAGCCATGAATTTCATCTTCCCTTTCATCATTTTTCATTTTACCCAAAGAACCAATACGCCATAATGATAGATGTCGTAATTCCCACTAAATCAGATAATAACATAGAAGAAATCGTATATCGTGTGTTTTTCACACCCACAGCCCCAAAATAAACCGCGATGACATAAAATGTAGTGTCCGAACTTCCCTGCAAAATCGCTGACAACCGAGCAGGGAAACTATCCACCCCGAAAGTAGTCATCGTGTCTATCATCATTCCCCTCGCTCCCGAGCCGCTCAGAGGTTTTATCAGTGCCGTAGGAAGCCCATCCACAAAACGAGTATCCATACTTAGGCTTTCCACCATCCATTTCATTCCATTGATAATCAAATCAAAAACTCCGCTGGTTCTCAAAAGAGAAATAGCCACCAGCATTCCCACCAAATAAGGGATAATTTTGACACAGGTATTAAAACCCTCCTTTGCGCCATCTATAAAGGCATCAAAAATATTAATCTTTTTATAAACTCCTCCCAGCACGATGAGCAGGAAAATCAACAAAATCAGTCCATTAGAAATCAGCTTGCTCACACCATCCAGCTCTTCTTTGTTAAGTTTTACCAAGAAGAAAACCATCGCTCCTACAATGGCAGAAATCCCACCAATATACACTAACAACACGGGCTGGAACAGATTGATTTTCTGTCTAATAGAGACTATTATCATTGCTGCCATAGTTGCACAAAAAGTAGCAATCATCGTAGGCAAAAAGATATCGGTAGGCGTTTCAGAATTGAGAGAAGACCTCGTTGCTATGATACTTACAGGAATCAGCGTAAGTCCGCTGGCATGAAGACAAAGAAACATAATCTGGGCATTGGTCGCCTTTTCCTTATCTGGATTTAGGCTTTGCAGACTGTCCATGGCTTTTAGTCCGAATGGCGTGGCTGCATTATCCAATCCCAAGAGATTAGCGCTGAAATTCAGCATCATCAACCCAAAAGAAGGATGCCCTTTGGGAACTTCTGGAAAAAGTTTAGAGAAAAACGGCTGGATTATTCGGCTCAAAAGATTGATTCCGCCTGCCCTCTCGGCAATGTTCATAAAGCCCATAAACAAAGTCATAATCCCTATAAGCCCCAAACTAATCTCCACTGCTGTCTGCGTCGTACCTATCACCCCGCTCGCCTCCTGTACTCTGTATATTCTTACTTTGTCAGTATCTTGATTTTGATAATGGATTTTATCTTTTATTACTAATTTTTCTTGTTTTAGTTTTTCAGAGATTTCAAGCGGAACATCAGCCAATGGCTTGGTTGCGATAGCCACTGTATCACCTCCTTTGCCCACTACCATATCATTATAAATGGCTTTATAATTGTCCGAAAAAAGATATTTGAAACTTGCCACCGCAATAGCGATGATGATAAACATACTCCAGATTCTACTCAATACCATATTCTTGATTTTGTGGCTGTAAATATAGAGATTTTAAAAAAAATTTGTTTTTATTTTTAACCTTTTATGATTTTTATCATCTAAAAGAATATTAACACTAAAAAGTTTTTTATGTCACATATTGAAATAACAAGGATTTTTGGGAAGAAAACCATCGGTTTGACCTTCTTTTTGGGAGCGGCAGTAATGATGAACGCCCAAGAAAAACAAAGCATTAAAGGAAAAATCACTGACCAAAATGGTGCAGTCGTGCCTTATGCTTCCATAGAATTTAATAATAAAACTAATGCTGTGCTGAGCGATGCCTCAATGTCAGATGACAGCGGTAGTTTTGCTCTAAATTTGGCGAATGGGACTTATCAAGTCGTAATCGATGCAGTTAATTTCAAAAGAAAAACCTACGAAATAGAAATCCAAGGCGCTTCTAACCTTGGGAATATTATCCTAGAACCAGAAACCAGTAAAACTGCAAATAACTCAAAATCAAGCAATAGCGAAAAACAAATCGCCGAAGTAGTCATCACAGCGAAAAGTTCTGCACCTTATAAAGTGGAACTTGACAAAAAAACCTACAATGTAGGACAGGATATCTCCTCAAAAGGAGGAACTCTGCATGATGTTCTGAACAATGTCCCTTCGGTGAGTGTTGAGACTGACGGCTCTGTGTCTATGAGAGGAAATTCTAATGTGAAATTCCTTATCAATGGGAAGCCTTCTTCTGTGCTGGGAATTACTGATGATATCAGCGCTGCGCTGAAAAGTATCCCTGCTGACCAGATTGACAGGATAGAAATCATTTCTAACCCTTCTTCAAAATTCGAAGCTGAGGGAACAGCAGGTATTCTCAACATCATTCTTAAAAAATCTTCTTCGCTGGGCTTTAATGGGTCAGTGAACGGAAGCCTTGGCTATAATCCAGCTACAAGACTAAGTACCAATCTTTCTTGGAACTACGGAAAATGGACTTGGTTCGTGAATGGAGGCGGCGGATACATGAAAAATAAATCCGAAAACTCATCAGATATTTTGTATAAAAATACAGGAGAAAGCCTGACTACCAGCAGTGAAAACAAACCTGAAATGAAAAACTACAATTTCAACACAGGTTTCACTTACAGCATTTCAGATAAAACTTCGGTAAATGCTTCATTCTCTGCTAATAGAATGCTGATGGATGGTTTCAGTCTTCAGGAGAACACCTCTTCTCTCACAGGAATCACATACAGAAAAAATGATGGACTTGATGAAAATAACAGCATACAAGTAGACGCAGGATTAGAACATAAATTCAATAATAAAGGGCATATGCTAGAGCTGAGTGGTAGCTTCCAAAATACAAGCAACAACTCAGAAAGTAATATTTTTGATAATAGAAACACCTCTCACTCCCTTTATCAATACCTAAATGTGGCTGATTTTTCTAGAAAAACTTGGATAGGAAAACTAGACTACGAGCTGCCTATTGGCGAAAACTCCAAAATAGAGGCTGGAGCTAGATATGACTATAATAATAATGATATCAATAACTCTTACCAAGGACTTTCAGGAGGAAATTTCATTACATTTGATGATGTTACAGGAAAGAATAACTACACAGAACAGCTTTTGGCTTTCTATGCTCAGTTCAAGAGTAAAATCGGGAAATTCGGGTATCAGCTTGGTGTAAGAAATGAAAATATCAATATTGATATTGAAGCGAATAACAACCTTACTGGACTTTCTACAAAAAGCAAAAAATACAACGAGTTTTTCCCTTCTGTATTCTTAAGCTATGATATCACGGAAAAAAGCCAGTTCTCACTAAATTATTCGAGAAGAATCAAAAGACCTAAACCTTGGGAAATCATTCCTGTGATGAGAATCAATGGCGACCCAAATAGATTTATGGGAAATTCTGACCTCAATCCATCTTTTGTTAATTCATTTGAGTTCAGTTATAATTATTCCAGAGCAAAATGGAATATCAACCCTACTCTCTATTACCAAAGAACGACTGATGATATCGCTTCTATCACAGAGGAGCAGACCTATACCAATCCTATCACAGGACAGCCGACAGAGTACATTCTTTCCAAACCTTTCAATTTAGGAACGGAGGATAGATATGGGCTAGACCTTAGCTACAGCGTAAGTCCTACAAGTTGGTTTAGAGTGTATGGTAATGTCAATCTTTACCGATACAAGAGTGAGATGACTTATAACAACTCTACGATTGTAAATGAAGGAAACAACCTAAAAGCTAAACTTACCTCAGCTTCTAAAATCAATAAAACCACGAATTTACAACTCCAAGGAGATTTCCGTGGCGGACACAGAGATTATAATACAGAGAAAAAGAACACCTATGCTCTAAACATCGGTATCAGCAAGAATATCTGGAATAATACAGGAACTATCAGTTTCAGCGTTCAAGATGTTTTCAACTCCAGAAAGATGAGAACTTACACAGACTCGGATACTTTCACGAGATATAACGAAATGCAGATGATGCCGAGACAGTTCTTGCTTTCATTCTCTTACAGATTCAAAAGTGGAAATGTAACAGAAAGCAAACCAAAAAGAAAACCAGAGATGCAGGAGCAAAACAATGATGACCTAAGCAGCGCTGGGTACAACTAGACATCTTTTTATCAATTATAGTTTTTACCACATCGGTACTTCGGTACTGGTGTGGTTTTTATTTATATCAATCTAAATTTTAAAATTTATTTGTAACTTCGTATAAAGTTTTAACCAAATGACACTTGAAGAATATTATAAAGCCAAAGAAAATATAAAGATACCTGAAGGGCTATCTTGGGAGGATGAAGACAAGTTTTATTTCCAAGAAATAGAGAAATTGCGTTCTCAACTTTCCCCAAAAGATTTAGAAAAAGTATTAGAAGATGTTAGAAGATTTCAGAAAAAAATGCAATCTGGCATTTCTTAAATTTCTTCCATTATAATAACATTCTTATTCATAAAATAAAAAAGAGACTGATATCCAGTCTCTCTCATTTTTAATTTTGTAATTTTTCTCCAAAACTAAGGTCTCCCGCATCGCCCAGCCCTGGCGTGATGTAGCCCTTGGAAGTCAGTTCCTCATCTATCGCCCCTATCCAAATATGCGCTTCTGGATAAGCCGTTCTGATGGCTTCTGCTCCTTGTCTGCTGGCAATAGCCGCCACAATGTGTATCTGTGAAGGCTTTCCGTGAGTAAGCAGGTCTTTCAGGGCTTCTATCAGACTGGCACCTGTAGCCAGCATAGGGTCTGCCACGATGAGCGGTCTTCCCTCTATATTAGGGCAAGTAAGGTAATCTTGTTTAATGGAAAAATAGTCGTTCATATCGTGTTTTCTATACGCCGCCACAAAACCGCAGTCTGCCTTGTCAAAATAGTTCAAAACTCCCTGAAACAGCGGAACTCCCGCTCTCAAAATCGTAGTAATCACAGGCTGAACAGCGATTTCTTTCACTTTGATTTTATCCAAAGGCGTAGTGATTTCCACCTCTTTGTAATCCAATTTTTTACTAATCTCAAAGGCTGCGATTTCGCCTATTCTTTCCATATTTCTACGGAATTTCATTCTATCGGTCTGAACTTCTACATTTCTCAGTTCATTTATCCAAGAATTAACCAGCGAAACCTCGTTAGAAAGTATATGCATCATAATTGTTTAATTTTTTCGATGTTATTAAAAATATCCCCCTCCTTATACAAAAGGAAGAGGACGAAAACTATTTTTGTCTGAAATAAACCTCAATAGGCACTCCAGTAAAATCAAAATTCTTACGCAGTTGGTTTTCTATAAACCTTTTATAAGGTTCTTTCACATACTGCGGCAGGTTACAGAAAAACGCAAACTGCGGTGTCACTGTAGGCAGCTGTGTGCAGTATTTTATTTTGATGTATTTCCCTTTCAGAGCTGGCGGCGGCGTGTTTTCTATGATAGGAAGCATGATTTCGTTCAGCTTACTTGTCTTAATTCGTTTTTTACGGTTTTCATAGACTTCCACAGCGGTTTCCACAGCTTTTAGGATTCTTTGTTTTGTCAATGCCGAGATGAACAAAATAGGCACATCACTGAACAAAGCTATTTTCTCACGAATTTGGTTTTCAAACTGCTTCATGGTATTGGTTTCTTTCTCCACCAAATCCCATTTATTAACCAAAATTACTATTCCTTTTCGGTTTTTCTGTGCTATCCCAAAGATGTTCATATCTTGGCTTTCCCAGCCTTTGGTAGCATCTATCATCAGGATAACCACATCAGAATTTTCTATCGCTCTGATGGAACGCATCACGGAATAAAACTCCAAATCTTCATTTACTTTGGATTTTTTACGCATTCCTGCCGTATCCACCAAAATAAACTCATGTCCGAATTTATTATAAATGGTCTCTATGCTGTCTCGCGTAGTTCCTGCGATATCCGTCACGATGTTTCTTTCATCGCCCAGTAAAGCGTTGGTCAGTGTAGATTTCCCTACATTAGGTCGCCCAGCGATGGTTATTCTCGGAAGCCCTTCAAATACATCTACATATTCCGTAGTAGGAAAATCTTTAACGATATCATCCAGCAGCTCTCCCGTTCCGCTTCCTGTAGCAGAAGAAAGTGTATAATATTTTTCTATTCCAAGTTGATAAAATTCCGTAGCAGGAAGAAGCTCCTTCGCAGAATCTACTTTATTTACAACCACATACAGCGGTTTATTCGCTTTTCTAAGGAGCTGATAAATTTCTTGGTCGGTATCGGTAAGACCTTCTTCTACATTGACCATGAAAACGATAGAAGTCGCCTCATCCACTGCCAGCTGCACTTGTCTTCTGATTTCTTCCTCGAAGATATCATCACTTCCCACATCATATCCTCCTGTGTCTATCACGGTAAATTCCACGCCGTTCCAGTCGCTTTTTCCGTAATGGCGGTCTCTGGTAACCCCCGCAGTACTGTCTACGATAGCCTCCCTGCGTTCCAAAAGACGATTAAACAAAGTGGATTTCCCTACATTAGGTCGCCCTACTATGGCTAAAATATTTGACATAAATTCTTTTTAATTTTCTATTCTGCAAAGATACCATATTTATATTAATCCTTAAAATAACTGTAACACCAAATACAGCCTTCTTTAAATACCTCCAGCAGATTGGCTTTCACGGATTCTTTCTGTTCTTTCTCTTTGTCAGTGAGTTTTTTCTTTTCTCTATAGCTGTCGTAGCGTTTCAGTTCCTCAAATCTTTTCAAAATCGTTGAATAGAATTCGTCATCTTTATCCAAATCAATTCCACTGACAAAGGATTCTAACTCGTTTTTTATAGATTCATCTTTATAATATGATTTTATAAAAAACCAATCAAAACTATACAACATATAGTCATATTCCATACTATATTTTTTGTATTTTCCTTTTTCTTCTGATGCCCTCTCTTTAGCCAAAGTAATGGCTTTATCATATTCTTTTAGGTAGCAATAAGCTTGTATGGCTTCTTTAGAAACCCTCCTATATCCTGCAGGTTTCTTTTCATAGTAGAATATAAACTCCTTATAATGAGCTCCTTCATGCAAAAAGTGCATTTTGAGTATCACAAAAGGTTCTAAATCCCCATATTTGGATATCATTTCATCTATTCTTTTCAGATAATCAGCGTATTCTTCTTTGCTGTGTTTGTTTCTCTCTGAGTAATCAGCATAAAGTTGCTTGAAACTCTCCATCCAAGGCTTGGGCTTATGGTTGTGGGCATTTTTAGGAGTGTCATACATCAGGTCAATAGCCGAGAGCCGTTTATAGCTTTCAGGTGTAACTCCCCAACGCAGATACTTTTTGGCTATTTTAAGTAATAAGTAGTATTTATTAAACTCTTTCCTGCTGAGGCTTTGGTAGTCATAAGAGCGTTTGTTCAGTATATAAGGTTTGAACAGTACCAAAGAATCTATTTTTTCTACATAACCAGCGCCATTTTCAATTAAAATTTTTTCAAAATCAACGCGATAAGTTTTATTCTTATAGGTAATAACAAGCCCTTGAGTATTTGAAAAATGATTGGAAGGAGGTAGTTTTATCATTTTTTTTCCATCGCTTCCTACATAAAAATTACGCTCAGAGGGTATATCATACTCAGCAACGATATTTGTTATACTGTCGAGTTTTAGTAGCTTTATTTTTAATTGTTTGACATCAATAGGCTGTTTGTGTTCATCATATACATTCAGCACACGCAATCCACCTCCTCCCTTAGGCTGCCCCCAGAGTTGCACAGATACTAACAGAAAAATTACAATTATGATTCTCATTTTTTACTAAAGATTATAGGGACTCATTTCTTTCTTTTCCACTTTGCAGAGATACTCATTGATAATCATATTTCTAAAGGCTTTTATGATAATACAACATTTATGTTTGTATTAATCCTTAAGACAATCCTCAAAATCATCACACAAAATGCAACCTTCTTTAAATACCTTCAGCAGATTGGCTTCCATGCATTTTTTCTGTTCTTTCTCTTTGTCAGTGAGTTTTTTCTTTTCTCTATAGCTGTCGTAGCGTTTCAGTTCTTCAAATCTTTTCAAAATTGTTAAATCGTTTCTGTCATCTTTGTCCAAATCAATTCCACTGACAAAGGATTCTAACTCGTTTTTTATAGATTCATTTTTATAGTATGATTTTATAAAAAGCCAATCAAAATTATACGATATATAAACAAACTTCCCGAAATATTCTTCGGATTTTCTTTTTTCCTCTGACGCCCTCTCTTTAGCCAAAGCAATGGCTTTATCATATTCTTTTAGGTAGCAATAGGCTTGTATGGCTCTTCCAGAAAAATTCCTATATCCTGCAGATTTCTTTTCATAGTAGGATATAAACTCCTTATAATGAGCTTCTTCGTACAAAAAGCGCATTTTGAATACCACAAAAGGTTCTAAATCCCCATATTTGGATATCATTTCATCTATTCTTTTCAGATAATCAGCGTATTCTTCTTTGCTGTGTTTGTTTCTCTTTCGGTAATCAGCATAAAGTTGCTTGAAACTCTCCATCCAAGGCTTGGGCTTACGATTGTTGGCATACTTAGGAGAGTCATACATTAGGTCGATAACCGAGAGGTGTTTATAGGTTTCAGGTGTAACTCCCCAACTCAGATACTTATCAGCTATTTCGCGTAATATGTAGTATTTATTAAACTCTTCCATGTCGAGACTTTGGTAGCCATAAGAGCGTTTACTCAGTATATAAGGTTTGAACAGTACCAAAGAATCTATTTCTTCTACACGGCCAGAGCCATTAGTACCTCTAACGCCTTCAAAATCAATGCGATAAGTTTTATTCTTATAGGTAATAACAAGCCCTTGAGTATTTGAAAAATGATTGGAAGGAGGTATAACTATCATTTTTCCCTCATTTCTTCCTACATAAAAATCTTCCTCAGCAACGATATTCGCCACTCTGTTCAGTTTTAAAAGCTTTACTTTTAATTGTTCAA
>CAUQKI010000007.1:0-84722 GCA_963518955.1 uncultured Flavobacteriaceae bacterium
ACAAACGCGCTCTTGAGCAATGGCTCTCCCCTGAGAATTTCGACTCACAGGGTAAACAAAGGAAGTCTTTGAAGATGTTGAGAGAATTAGTAAATAGATGAAGTTAAAAAGTAAGAAGAATATACAAACCTTTAGAGGTTTACCCTTCTTTAGATGCCTTCTTCACAGAAGAACAATGTTGGCTTACTGCGCATTTTGTTCCGCTTATTAGTATTGATTTGGCAGTATTAGATAAGGATATGGATAGTCATCTTATAAGATTATGGGGGTGATATACTACTATTTTATGAATCTGTAGACTGGATAGGGTAGTATTGTTGATTCAGATTGTTAGTGAGTTGTTTTTATAGTTTCAAAAAAGTATTAAATCTGTGCAATTTTAAATATTATTGTTAATTGTATTTTACCACTTTTGCAGGAGAAATTCTACTGATGAGGTAGCTGGGTACTATTAGTGAAAGAGCAGAAACTACCAGTATTCCAAGTGAAAGAGCAAGGATGTAGCCTAAATTCAAATCTACTGGCACGGTGCTGATATAGTATTCTTTTGGGTTGAGTTTAATGACACCAAAATATTTCTGTATCAATAGCAAACCTATTCCGATAAGATTTCCTACAATCAGTCCAGGGATAATGATGAGCAGGGTGTAGTTGATGAATATCGCACGAATTTGGTTATTGTTTGCACCTAAGGTTTTCAGCACACCGATGGAGTTGGTTCTTTCAATAATCAAAATCAGCAGCACCATGATGATATTGATAATCACCACTACCAGCATAATGCCTAAGATTACAGAGATATTCGTGTCAAAAATTTCTATCCATTGCAGGATTTGAGGGTATTTGTCAGTAGTTTTTTCTGTGTAGTTTTTGTAGCCGATGATTTTTTCTACTTGTGGGAAAACAGCATCAGTTTTATCAAAATCTTTTAGGAAAATATCCACGCCGCCGATGTCAGTTTTTCCCATATTTTGGATTTTACGGACATGGTTGATATCACCAATGACGAATAACTCATCGATGAGTTTGATATCAGTATTGTAGATGCCTTTTACTACGAATTTTCTATAAATCGGTTTTTGGTCTTCTTTGGAGAAAACGGCTGTGATGCTGTCATTTACTTTCAGGTGCAGTCCTTTGGCGATTTGCTCAGAAAGCATAATGTCATTATTGTATCCTTTTTCTGTATAATCAGGGATTTCGCCTGAAGTGATGAATTTTTGGAAACGATTTTTGTCAAAATCCTTGCCCACGCCTTTTAGAATAATTCCAGCAAAATTCTCTTTGGTTCTGAGGATTCCGCTGAGAGAGGCGTAGGATTGTGCCGTTTCTACTTCAGGTATTTTTTTTAGTTCCTTTATATCAAAATTTTCTTGGTCTAAAACCGAAGAATTATAGGAAGCGTTTGATTTCGTGGATTTTACGGAAATATGTCCGCTGAAATCGCCCATCTTGTTTTTGATGGCTTTTTTGGAGCCGAGTCCTGTGGATATGGTAATCAGTGAAACCACTATCCCTAGGGCAACGGACAGCCTTCCGATGAAAATAATTATGCGTGAAAGATTATTTTTATTATCTTTGGAGAACGCAATTTTTTTAGAAAAATAAATAGGAAACTTCAAAATAATGAATTTAAGAGCCAAAAGTAAAAATTTTGTATTGATTATACTAATGCTTTTTGTAAATAATCAATTTTTTAATGCACAAAAATCTAAAAACGCCGAAAACGAGGAATTTGTAACAGGCGCAGACCAGCCAGAAAAATACCTGCCGCTGCTGAAAGGAAAGTCTGTGGGAGTGGTGACCAATCAGACAGGGCTGGTGACCATCAATAAGAAAAAACAAAGCATCGTAGACTTTTTGAAAGAAAATGGAGTAGCCGTAAAAAGGGTTTTTGCTCCTGAACACGGCTTTCGTGGAGTGGCAGATGCTGGAGAAGTTGTGAAAAATGGAGTGGATACCAAGACAGGCATTCCGATAGTTTCGCTTTACGCAAATACCAAAAAACCTACACCCGCCCATATGAAGGATTTGGATGTTATTTTGTTTGATATTCAGGATGTGGGAGTTAGGTTTTATACCTATATATCTACGCTTGCCTATGTAATGGAGGCGGGAGCAGAAAACGGCGTGGAAATCATCGTTTTGGATAGACCCAATCCGCATGACGGCTATACAGACGGGCCAGTGCTGAGAAAAGAATGGACTTCTTTTGTGGGACTTCATCCGGTGCCTGTGGTCTATGGGCTTACCATAGGAGAATACGGAAAAATGGTAAATGGCGAAAAATGGCTTAAAAATAAAGTTCAGGCGAAATATACACTCATAAAAATGAAAGGCTACCACAAGAAAAACCGCTATCCACTTCTGGAAAAGCCGTCGCCTAACTTGCCGAATGACAAAGCAATAAATCTTTATCCAAGTTTGTGCTTCTTTGAAGGTGCGGAAGTTTCCGTAGGGCGTGGGACAGATATTCCTTTCCAAATCTATGGTTCGCCTTGGATTAAGAATATGAAATATGAATTCACTCCGAAACCAAGTTTTGGTTCTAAAAATCCGTTCTTAAATGGTCAGCTGTGCTATGGAGAGGATTTGAGAAATTATGACAAAGACCTGCGCGAGCTTAGTTTGGAATGGGTGATAAAGGCTTATAAAAACTATAAAAATCCACAAAAATCATTTTTCCTAAAAGATGCCAAGGGCAAATATTGGTTTGATACCTTGGCAGGAACGGATGAACTCAGAAAGCAGATAATAGCAGGAAAATCTGAAGCAGAAATCCGACAAACATGGCAGAAAGGACTTTCTGATTTTGAAAAGATAAGAACTAAATATGTAGTGTATCAAGATTAGGAACGGATGTTTTTGGATGTATTGTTCCCAAATCGCTGCCTAAACTGTGATGAAATCATTTCCAAAGATGAAATTGTCTGCGTGAAATGTTTGGATAAAATACATTTTACGCATTGGGATTTTGGAGAAAATCTTTTGAAAAGAAAGGCAGAAAGCCTGTTTCCATTGGAGGCGGCTTATGCTCTTATGTATTTTGATAAAAAGGGACTTTCTAGGGAACTTATCCACCAGCTGAAATACCGAAATCAGGAAAAAATTGGCGGGATTTTAGCCAAATGGGTCGTGGAAAATCTTAGGTTTAAAGGAGAAAAACCAGATTTGCTGGTCAGTGTTCCACTTCATCCCAAGAAACTTAAAGAGCGGGGATACAATCAGTTACATCTTTTTACGGAGGTTTTGTCCTCTGAATATGGGATTCCGTTTGACCATAATTTACTCAAAAGAAACAGCCACAGCAAAGCTCAAGCTCAAAAAGACAAATCCCACAGAGAAGAAACTAAATATGATTTTTCTCTCACGAAAGAAATTGAAAATCAACATATTCTATTGATAGATGATGTGTTTACTACAGGGAATACAATGAGCGCCATCGCTTGGGAATTCCTTAAAAATAAGAAAAACAAGGTGAGTATATTAGTGATGGCGATTTAGTGATTTGATGAATTTTTCTAAAGGTTTTGGGAAAGATTTTTGGTCAAAATCTTCTAAATCTAATATTTCTAAATTGTTTTCCTTTCTGAAATTTTGGAATAAACTGCTGTCACTCAGTGTGATGCTGTAAATCTTGATATTAAGGTTTTTATGGGTTAGTTTGTGGGAAATTTCCTCTTCTTTTACGATAAATTTTTCTAAAAATTCATTGATTTTATCAGGGAAATCGTAGAGTTTTTTCCAAATAGAGCTGTCATCTCGCTGTTTGATAAGAAAAGAATTTTCGTATCGGACGAAATAGTAGATGAGGTTCATGTCTTCGGGCTTGATTTTCTTTGTTTTTACGGGGAAATCGGCTGTTTTTCCGAGCTGAAAAGTCAGACAATCTTCATGAACAGGGCAAATATCACAGGAAGGATTTTTAGGTTTGCAGATGTTTGCTCCCAAATCCATTATCGCTTGATTAAAATCGCCAAAATCTCTGTTAGGCATTATCAAAAGGGCTAATTCCGAGAAATAATTGTGGGCTTTAGTCTTTGAAATATCAAAATTATCAGCGAAAATTCTAGATAAAACGCGGTAAAAATTGCCATCCACAGCGGGTCTTTTTTCGTTGAAACAAATACTGGAAATGGCAGCTGCGGTGTATTTTCCGACGCCTTTTAGTTTTAGAATTTCGTGGTAATTATTTGGGAAAATACCTTGATAATCCTGCATGATTTGTTGTGCGGCTTTGTGTAGATTGATAGCTCTGGAATAGTATCCCAGTCCTTTCCAGTAGAGGAGAACCTCGTCTATATCGGCCTTGGCGAGAGATTCTATATCTTTAAATCTATTGGTGAAATTGATATAATATTCCAATCCCTGTTCCACGCGGGTCTGCTGTAGAATAATCTCCGAAATCCACACATTATAAGGATTTTGGGTGGTTCTCCATGGCAAAATTCTTGCATTTTGGCTGTACCAGAGCAATAATTTTTGACCAATGTAAAGAAAATCAGAATTTTGTTTAATTGTTTTCAAAATTTTTTATATATTTGCACACCAAAAATAAAAACAAAAAAGGAAATGACAAAGGCAGAATTAGTAAATGCAATTGCAAATAAGTTAGGAACTGAGAAAAATGAAACTCAGAGAATCATAGAGGCGTTTATGCAGGAGATAAGAACAACTATGTATAATGGTGATAATGTGTATCTTAGAGGTTTTGGGTCTTTTATTATCAAAACAAGAGCAGCAAAGACAGGTAGAAATATCTCTAAAAATACTGCAATCCAAATTCCTGCACATAATATACCAGCATTTAAGCCTTCTAAGACTTTCGTAGAAAAGGTAAAATCAAAAGTAAAAGTAAAATAAATATAATTCACTGAGTAATAACAGAATAAAAACATTAAAGCTATGCCAAGCGGAAAGAAAAGAAAGAGACATAAGGTGGCTACCCACAAGAGAAAAAAGAGAAGAAGACTAAACAGACATAAGAAGAAAAAATAGTCTTCAGTAGGAAAACATAAGAATATAGTTGGTGTTTTTATTTTTGAAAATGGAGCCGACTATATTTTTGTTTATTTAAGTAAAAGAAAAGTATTATTAGAAAGCCAAAAAAATGAAGAAAGAGTTAATCATATCATATGAAGAAGAGGCTTCTAAAATTGCTCTAATAGAAGATGGAAGACTCTTCGAACTCCATACGGAGGAACAAGATAGTGAGTATGTAGTAGGGGATTTATTCGTTGGTAAAGTAAAAAAACTAGCACCAAACCTTAATGCAGCTTTTGTCAATATAGGCTCTGATAAGGATGCCTTTTTGCATTATCAGGATTTGGGGCCAGAGTTTAGAACTTACCAAAACCTATTAAAAGGGATTTTGAATAAAAAAATCCAATCACCAAGCCTAAAATCCTTCTCAATAGAGGAAGAGATAGATAAGAACGGAATGATAGACAAGGTCTTATCTGTGGGTGATGAAGTCCTGCTGCAAATCACAAAAGAGCCTATTTCCACAAAAGGGGCAAGGGTATCTACACAAATCTCCTTAACAGGGAGGTATTTGGTTTTAATTCCTTTTGACCAAAAAATATCGGTATCGAAAAAAATAAAGGATAGTCAAGAAAAAACAAGGCTGAAAACTTTGATAGAAAGTATAAAGCCAGAAGGTTTTGGGGTGATTATCAGAACCGTAGCAGAAAATAAAAAAGTGGCTGAGCTTCATAATGATATGAACCAGCTGATAGAGAAATGGAATATCTGTTTTAGAAATATCCAAAAAAATAAAACGCCTTGTAAAGTCCTTAGTGAGGAAGATAGGGCTTCTGCTATTTTGAGGGATAATTTTAACCAAGACTTTGTAAGTATCATTTGTGATGATGAACAAATGGTAAATGACATGCGAAATTACCTAGAAGTAATCGCTCCTGAAAGTAAAAATATAGTTCAGTATTATGACTCTCATATTCCTCTTTTGGAATATTATAATGTAGAAAAACAGCTGAAACAGTCTTTTGGGAAACATGTGAATATTCCAGGTTCCAAAGGAGCTTATCTAGTAATAGAGCACACAGAGGCTCTCCATGTCATAGATGTGAATTCGGGTAATAATATATCATTAGGAAATCAGGCTAATAAGAGCCATGCCCTAAATGTAAATAAAATCGCAGCAACGGAGATAGCCAGACAGCTTAGATTGCGAGATATGGGCGGGATAATAGTGGTGGATTTCATAGATATGAGCAATACCGACCATCGTAAAGAACTTTATGACCATCTGAAAGAGGAGATGAAGAGAGATAAAGCAAGGCATAAAATCCTCCCTCCGAGTAAATTTGGTCTGATACAAATAACAAGACAAAGGGTTCGCCCAGAAAAAATAATAGATACCAAAGAAGAAAACCCTAACGAAATAGGCGAAATAAATGCTCCGATAGTGATAGTAGAGCAGATGGAAGAAGCCATCAAAAACCACTTGATACATGAGAAAAGCAAATTGTATCTCCATGTTCATCCTTTTGTAGAAGCCTACCTTACCAAAGGATTTTTTACAAGCATCAGAATGAAATGGTTGTTTAGATACAATAAGTGGGTAACCATTATACCAAGAGACTCTTATAAATATTTAGAGTACAGATTGTATAATGAAGAGAAAAAAGAACTGATGAATCATTCTTATTAAAGAAAAAAAGCAATCCAAATTTGGATTGCTTTTTTATATACTACCATTAGAATTACTTAACATTAGGAACGATAACTTTGTATTCTTTATCTATTGTAACCTCGTTAGCATCTTGTAATTTTACTTTTACAACTAGATTTCTTCCATCTATAACAGCAGAAGTAAGAAGAAATCTAGGCTGTGTCAAATAAATATCAATATAGCCAACACTCTGTCCTGAAATAGTTCTATATAAAGGACTTTGACCATCTATAGACAGTGTTACACTAGGTTTTGATATTAGAGATATAGAAATAAGTTTATGCCAATTATTATCAAAGAACCCTCTTAAATTTTGAGTCAAATCTATTTTATTAGGATGCAATTTTATTACATCTTTTACTTTCTCTCTAAAATCAAAATTGTGCCCAATTGCCAAATCATCAGCGAGATTTTTCAGTGTTTTGAAACCTTCTACATTTTTATGAATTTCAAAAGTGTTTTTAGAACTGTCCAATATTTTCTTATCAGTGATTTTTATGCTTAGACTTAGGGAGTTGTTGCCATCGCTTTTATCCTTTGAGTCAGCAACATAATCTATTTGATATCTTTGATTATCGTAGCTGAATAGACTTCCTATTCCTATCGGTAAGGATTCGTAGAGTCCACGCATGTATTTAGAGGATACATAGCTGTTATCAGTGGTGAATTGTTTATTATAAAAATCTCTAGCATCAAATTTTAATGTACTTTTTGTAGAACTTTTGATGCCTTTATACTTAGTGTAGAAAGAGATATATTGTTTATCGTATGTAATATCTTCGATAGATAAATAACTCAAATCATCATCTTTCAGAGTGTAGTATTTTTGGTCAGTTGTAAGGGTTGCGAATTTCACAGAATTTTTCAGTGCTGCACTTACATTAGCAGGATTGTTGTAAAGATCTGCAATATCAATAGCGCTTAGATAGTCCACACCAGTTTTCCATTCTTGTGCATATGTTCTTCTTCCTATTTGCTCATCGCTAGGTCTTTCATTAGTAGGTGTAGATGGCGTTGTAGGGTTGGATGGTTGTGTATTTCCAGGTGTATTAGGGTTGGTTATATCTTCATCTCTACTACCACCACAATTGGTTAATAATGCTCCTGTTATTAATAGGAACGGGATTAATCTTCTCTTCATATTTAAAATATTTTGGTACAAAGGTACAAAAAAATTAGCAATAGTTGATAAATGATAGAAAAAATCCTTACTTTTGTTCCTTATGAAGAGATGGTACTTTTATCCCTTTTCACTAATCTACGACTTGATAACCACTTGTAGAAATTGGCTTTATGACAAGGGACTTTTTAAGTCTACTAAGTTTCAGACGCCTATCATCGGAGTGGGAAATTTGTCTGTGGGCGGCTCTGGGAAATCTCCCATGGTGATGTATCTCATGGGACTTCTTTTGGATGATTACGAGGCAGGTGTGCTTTCTCGTGGGTATGGAAGGAAGACCCAAGGCTACTATATGGTAAATTATGACAGTAATTTTCGTATGGTGGGAGATGAGGCTATGCAGCTTTTCCAAAGATTTAAAAACCGAATTGCCATAGGAGTCTGCGAAAATAGAGTAGTGGGAGCGGAGCGGCTGATAGAGGAGGCTGGTTTGCAAGCGTTGGTCTTGGATGACAGCTATCAGCATCGTGCCATTCAGGCTGGGTTTAATATTTTATTGACCGATTATAGTGACCCGTATTTCTCTGATTATCTGCTTCCTGCGGGAAATCTCCGCGAGTCCAGAGCGGGAGCAGACAGGGCGGATATTATCATGGTTACCAAGTGTCCCAAAGACCTTACCGAAGAGAAAAAATTCTATTATATATCTAAAATTAAGCCTAAAAAACATCAAAAAGTATTTTTCTCGTCCATTGATTATGATGAAGAAATTACTTCCTCGAAAGTGAAAATGCCCGTGAAAATGCTTAATCAATACGAGGTTCTACTGATAACAGGCATCGCCAATCCTTCTCAACTGATAAAAGAAGTTTCAAGATACGCGGATAAAATCAAGCACTTGAGGTTTAGAGATCATTATTCCTTTAAAAAAGAAGATATAGACAAAATGCTCCAAGAGTATAAAAAACTCGGCGAGAAAAAACTAATTCTTACCACGGAAAAA
Organism: uncultured Flavobacteriaceae bacterium; assembly: GCA_963518955.1. Classification (GTDB taxonomy): domain Bacteria; phylum Bacteroidota; class Bacteroidia; order Flavobacteriales; family Weeksellaceae; genus JABCPE02. The sequence continues at coordinate 8,818 of CAUQKI010000007.1, forward strand.
GACTATGTAAGGCTGATGGATTTTGAGGAATTAACCGACAAATTGTTCTACTGGCCTATCAATGTAGAAATAAATAATAAAGAAGAGTTTAATCAGATAATATTAAATTATGTTAGAGAAAATCAAGGAAACCGCGAGTTTCATTAAAGAAGTTATTAAGGATACACCAGATTTTGCCATCGTTTTGGGTTCAGGTTTAGGAAAACTAAAAGACGAGGTGGAGCCTATCCATGTTTTTGAGTATAAGGATATTCCTAATTTCCCACAGACTACTGTAGTAGGGCACGGCGGGAAACTAATCTACGGAATGCTGGAAGGCAAAAAAGTGCTGATGATGAGCGGTAGATTCCACTACTACGAGGGGCACACTATGGACAAGGTGACTTTTCCTTTCCGTGTTTTCCATCTTTTGGGGATTAAAAATTTAATTCTTTCTAATGCTTCTGGAGGAGTAAATCCTAACTTCCGAGTGGCAGATATCATGATAGTGAAAGACCATATCAACATGATGCCAGAGCATCCGCTTCGTGGGAAGAATATAGATGAATTAGGGCCGAGATTCGTGGATATGTCTGAGCCGTATAACAGAAAAATGATAGAAGTAGCGGAGCAGGTAGCGGAGCGAAACAGCATAAAAGTTCACAAAGGAGTATATGTAGCATTACAAGGGCCTACTTTTGAGACGCCAGCAGAGTATGGATTGGTTCGTTACATCGGTGGAGATGCTGTAGGAATGAGCACCGTGCCAGAGGTTATCGTGGCAAAACATATGGGAATGAACTGTTTCTGTATTTCCATCATCACGGATTTGGGTGGGCCAGAGATTGCCTTTGCGGTTTCACACGAAGAGGTGCTGAAAGCCGCTGATACAGCGATGCCGAGCGTTATCAAAATCGTGAAAGGATTAGTAAAAGAATACTAAATTTAGTTCAAATTTCTTTTAGCTAAAAAATATAATACATAAAAGCAAAACCAATGCAATTAAAGCATTGGTTTTTTGTTTGGCTGAAATTTTTATCAAAATCCTAATAAATATCAGTAGTATGGCTTTGGTTTTTATTTTCATTGGTTCGTAAATTTGTAGTGGAAAAAAGGATAACTAACAAACAGATCTTAATTATTTATTAACCGTTTCCAATGTTTAGACAGAGAAAATATAAAATTCAAAAAATTATGAAAAAAAGCGATTTATTTAGAGGAATGTTTCCTATCCTTGCGGTAGGAGTGATGGCTTTAGTAGGAACTTCACTTACTTCATGCAGTAGAAGTAATGATGATGAGCAAGTGGAAGTACCTGTTCCCGCTGAGAAGGCTATTGTAGGAACTTGGAAACTTGTAAAAAATGAGCAGAAAGATACAGATGGAGTATATAAGGAGGCGCTTCTTCAGGTACTTTATAGAGTTTATGGAGCAGATAAAACATTCAAATATTATATTAATCGAGCTCCAGGAGATCCAGGCAGCAGTCCAGCTCTTGAAGGTTCTTATGAGCTAAAAGAAGGAAAAATAATTCAAAAGACAAGTTATGGGCAGGAAATTATACTTACACAAAAAATAGAGGGAAATACCTTGGTGCAAATTAACCAAACAGATACAACAAGGCTAACTTTCACCAAACAATAATCTACTAAAACTAAAACACCAAACCAGCAGGTATCATAGATATCTGCTGGTTTTTGTTTTTCATCAATTTTTTTGGCAGCAAAACTAAATATTTTCATTAAAAATCACCATTTTTGCAGATATTTTAAAAACAGATATGTCAGACTTAATTCAAGAAATACAGAAAAGAAAAACTTTTGGGATTATTTCCCACCCAGATGCTGGGAAAACCACGCTTACCGAGAAACTCCTTCTCTTCGGAGGGGCTATTCAGGAGGCTGGAGCCGTGAAGTCTAATAAAATAAAGAAAGGCGCAACTTCCGACTTTATGGAAATAGAGCGCCAGAGAGGGATTTCCGTGGCGACTTCCGTTTTGGCTTTTAATTATAAAGGTCATAAAATCAACATCCTTGATACTCCTGGGCATAAGGATTTTGCGGAAGATACCTACCGAACACTTACTGCCGTGGATTCTGTAATCGTGGTGATAGATGTCGCAAAAGGGGTGGAGGAGCAGACCGAAAAACTCGTGCAGGTGTGTCGTATGAGAAACATCCCGATGATAGTTTTCATCAATAAACTGGACAGAGAGGGGAAAGATGCCTTTGACCTGCTGGATGAGGTGGAGCAGAAACTTGGACTTTCTGTGGTTCCGCTTTCGCTGCCTATCGGTATGGGAGCTGATTTTCAGGGGATTTATAACATCTGGGAGAATAATATTCAGCTGTTTTTAGAAGAAAAGAAACAAAAAGTAGGTGAGAGCATTACCTTTAATGATATTAATGATGCTGCGATAGATGAAGCCGTAGGTGAAAAGGCAGCCAATACTCTCAGAGATGAGCTGGAGCTGGTGGAATCGGTTTATCCTAAATTCAGCAGGGAAGATTACATGGCAGGAACGCAGCAGCCTGTGTTCTTTGGTTCGGCGCTGAATAATTTTGGGGTGAGAGAACTGCTGGATGCTTTCATTGACATAGCTCCAAATCCACAGCCAAAACAGGCAGACAGCAGAATCGTGAAGCCAGAGGAACAGAATTTCACAGGTTTTGTGTTTAAAATTCATGCCAATATGGACCCAAAACACCGCGACAGGCTTGCCTTTGTGAAAATCGTTTCTGGTGTGTTCAAAAGAAATGAAAACTACCTGCTTGTAAGGGAAAACAAGAAAATGAAATTCTCTTCTCCAAATGCTTTCTTTGCCGATAAAAAGGAAGTAGTAGATGAGTCTTTCCCTGGGGATATTGTCGGACTGCATGACACGGGGAATTTCCGTATCGGGGACACGCTCACGGCTGGGGAAAAGCTGAATTTTAAAGGAATTCCGAGTTTCTCTCCTGAGCATTTCCGTTTCATTAACAATGATGACCCGCTCAAAGCGAAACAACTTGCAAAAGGTATAGACCAGCTGATGGACGAGGGTGTAGCACAGCTTTTCACACTGGAGATGAACGGAAGAAAGATTATCGGAACGGTGGGAGCACTGCAATACGAAGTTATCCAATACAGACTGGAGCACGAGTATGGCGCTAAATGCACCTACGAGCCGATTTCTATTCATAAGGCGTGCTGGGTAGAGGCTGATGAAAAATCCGAAGAGTTCAAGGAATTTGCAAGGCTGAAACAGCGATTTTTAGCGAGAGATAAATATAATCAACTGGTGTTTTTAGCAGATTCTGCATTCACTATCACGATAACACAGGAGAAATTCCCAAATGTGAAACTCCATTTCATCAGTGAATTTAATGATTAAAAACAATAAAAAAACTCCCTTCATATGAGGGGAGTTCTTTTTTATCTTTAATTAAATCTAAAATACCTTGCAAAAGTAAATTGTTATCTCACAAATTGATTTTGAAAGCTGACTTTAAAACTAAACAACATCAATTATTTTAAAAGTGAGGATAAACAAAAACCCCTTCTCGTGGAGAAGAGGTTTTGCAATGCCTTACAGACCGCTTACGGTGTAATCTTTCGGGTAGCGGACTTTGTAGCTTACCCTTAGTTTCTTGGTTTCGGAAGGAGAGAGTTTTACGTTCCATGTGAGGAAACCTTTTTCATCGTCCTTCGCGGCACCGCTTTTGTCCAGCACTTCTATTTTTACGGCTTCGTTGTTGCTAAGCGGGAAACGGTCTTTGACTTCCATGCTGATTTGTTCTTTCTTGTTATTTTTGATGACTAAATCATATGTAACCACCTTTTCGCGGTAAGAAGAGAGGAATTTCTCGCCAGATTTATCTTGGACATCTTCTCTTCTGATGCTGATTTTCGGGTCGTTGCCCAGCGTGATGTTCATTTCATTGTTAGTTTGGTCTGGGCTGACGCGGGTCTCACCGATATACATGTTCTCAAAGATGACACTCGCAGGCGCAGAAACCAAATGATACTTGCTGAAATCCTTTACTTTCGCTAAAAGATAAGCCTCTCTGTTGTAATTAGGCGCAGTGAAGTATTGATAATCAGCAGGGATTTTCTGCTGATAAAGACTGATGAGATGGTCTTCGTTATTGGACAAGATATCGTAAGGAATGTCTATGTCATAGCTGGTATTTAGCTCATTTGCATTGACATTAAAACCAGCGTAGCCTACAGCTACACCTTCGACACGACCTTCTAAAGCATTGGATTGAACATCGTACTCTTCTTTATTTACACTTCCCATTCCTCTGATTCTTACGGATGCATATTTGTCGGCAATTTTTTCTTCCCTTAGGATTTCTCTTTCTTTCGGGCTTTGTGCATAGATGAACCAAGGGCTTACCGTAGGAGCATAATTGTTTCTGGAAGAGTTTCCATTGATAAGGGTAAGTTTTACGCCTTTCCAGTCCAGTCCTGTATTTTGTTTTACAGTAGCCTTGAAGGTTACATCCAGCGGAGCAGAGATTTTATCAGCCTTTATCTCATAGTAAGGCTTCCAAGAGACATTGTCTGTAAGATAGTTGATATTCAGTTTGATATTTCCAGCCGTAGGAGACATTAGTTTTAGGACGATTACGCCATCTGCAAACTCTTCTGCTTCCTTCTGTTCTTTGGTTTTTAGGCTGCTTTTCAGTCGGGAAAGTTTTTTGCTGAGGTCATCGCCTTTTGTTCTGAGGGAAACGAGTTTGTTTTCCAGCTCTATTCTCTTGTTGGTGTAGAACTCGGTCAGTTGCGTGAGCTGTGCAACATTGGAGGAATTGCTTCCCACCAGCACGGTTTGGTTTTTATCCAAGAGTTCCACGGCTTTCTTGTTGGCATCCAGCTCTATTCGGTTTTTAGAGATGAGGTTTTCCACGATTTTGATGCTGTCATTCACTTTTTTAATCTGTGGATTGGTGGTATCCATTTTAAAATCTGTGGAATAATCATCGGTAAACTGCGAGGAAAGAATAGAAATGTTCTTGCTGTTTACACCGATTTGGATAGTTTTTTCGTTAATCTCTTCCGAAATATTGCCGATTACTATTTCGGAAATCCCCGAAGGAACACTGAAACTTACCGTGTTCTGCAGTTCAGCGGAGTTTCTGTACACTTTCACGGCAGTTACTTTTGCCTTTGTGTAAATGGGTTTTTGTGCGAAAAATAAATTTGCTGAAAGCAAAAATAAGAATGCAAATAAAGAATATCTTTTCATAATTAAAGAAATTTGTTAATGCTAATTTAAGAAAAAAATAATTCACAAAGTCCGTATTCTCAAATAATTTTGGGAGTTTTGGTTTTTAAAATGTATTTTTGTCCGAAATTTATACAAACATGGAATTGATACACCGCAACTTACTGATAGGAATTCATGATGCATTGGAGGAGACTTTTTTTCAGGATAAAAAATATGCTGATAAAGTTTTAGAGAGATTACTAAAAGCTCATAAAAAATGGGGAAGTGCCGACAGGCAGGTGGTTTCGGAGATATTCTATGATATAGTTCGCTGGAAAAAACGCTTAGAATACTACATGGGCGAAGGGACAAAACCGTCTAATATCTACAATTTGATTTTGGCTTATCTCCTTTGGAAGAAGGTGAAATACAAGAAATTTGATGAATTTGATGGAATAAAAACAGGCGGAATTTTGTCTAAATTAGACAAAAAAACATTTCCTACCAAAGCCATAGAACACTCTGTTCCAGACTGGCTGGCAGGTTTGTTTGAAAAAGAACTGGGAGCAAAATGGGAGAAAGAAATGTCCGCTCTCAATGAGCAGGCGCTTGTGATTTTGAGGGCAAATTCACTCAAAATTTCAGCAGAAAATCTTGTAGAAATTTTAAAAGAAGAGGGTGTAAATTCCTTTGTATTAAGAGGTTATTCAGATGCTGTTCAGCTGGAAGAAAAGAAAAATGTATTTCTGACATCGGCCTTTAAGGAAGGTTTTTTCGAGGTGCAGGATGCTTCATCACAAAAAATAGCCGAACTTTTGGATGTAAAAGAAGGAATGAGAGTGGTGGATGCCTGTGCGGGCGCAGGAGGGAAAACCCTTCATATCGCTGCTTTGATGAAAAATAAAGGGCAGATAATAGCATTAGACATCTACGAATGGAAACTTGCCGAGCTGAAACGAAGAGCGAAAAGGGCGGGAGCTTTCAACATAGAAACCAGATTTATAGAAGATAATAAAGTCATCAAAAGACTTCACAACACGGCAGACAGACTTCTGATAGATGCTCCTTGTTCAGGGCTCGGAGTGCTGAAAAGAAATCCTGACAGCAAGTGGAAAATAGATGAAGATTTCATCAACAGAATAAAAACCGAGCAGGAAAATATTCTGCAAAACTATTCTAAAATCCTGAAAAAAGGAGGAAAAATGGTCTATGCCACATGTTCCATCCTTCCATCTGAAAACGGAGAACAAGTTAGAAAATTCCTTGCCGAAAATACAGAATTTGCCCTCTTAAAGGAGGAAAACATCATGCCGAGCGATGGCTATGATGGTTTCTACATGGCGCTGATAGAGAGAAAATAAACTCCTATTCCTGCTTTGTAGAAAGCATTCTATGGCTGAAAAATCCTAAAATGCAGATAATAAGAATCATCACCCCCCAAAGCCAGCCTTTGTCCTTGAATAAAGGTTCTTTGGAGGGTTTTTCTTTTTTAGGGAGTTTTTCTTCATCAGAGAGACTTGCATCAGATTTTGATAGTTTGAAAACCTTGTCTTCTATCAGTTTCAAATCATATTCTGGAAGGGAAGATTTTTTATTTCCATAAAATAGAAAATAGTTTTCTTCGTTTTTTGGTTTAAAATAGATAAAATATTTAGGCGAAATAGCATTGACAGATTTTACAGTAATAGGCGCATTGTCTTGATTTTCAATGATGATTTGGAAGTCCTTTGCCCATATCACATCGTTATTTGAAAATGAAAAATCTAAATCCTTTGCTCCGTAGTAAATGATTTTTCCGTAGTAAAAAGTTTCATAATTTTTCACCCAACCTTTTTCTGTTTTTACGCTGTCCACCAGATATTTAATCTCTATAGGGCGCGAAAAAGCATCGTTTTTCTCTATATTCAAAATCAGTGAATAAATAGGGATTTTGTAAGGTAGAGAAAAAGTGATGACAGAGTTTTTGTCTTTTGTGCTGTTGGTTTGTTTTATATTGTTGATTAGCAGTTTGTTAAACTCTATTTTCGGTGTGAATTTCTCCTGCATAGAAGCCCTCTGCAAAATAGGAGTTTCTTTACTAGGAATGAAAATTCGGTAAAATTTATAATTCGTTTTTTCAAAAGCCAGCAGCTGGAAATTGTAATCAGTTTTGCTATTTTGTATGGAAAGTATTCGGTAATTTTCCAAAATAGAAAACCATTGTTTTTGGTCGTGGCTGCCTTCCAAGGTGATTTTCCAATCAAAATTTTGATTAGAAAAATGCAGGTCAATTTCCTCTATGTCCGCTGTGATGGGACTTTCCAGCGTAAAATAGTATCCATCGGCAGTTTTGGTCTGGTTTAGGATTTTAAAACCTATATATTCAGTAGTTTCATTTTCAAGGGAAGCAAATTGTGTTTTGGACAGCAAATACGGAACTTCCAGCGAATCTTTTCCCGAAAGCTGATAAATCCTAATGTCAGAAAAATTTTGGTTCAGTTTTTCATACATCAGCAGGGGAATTTCTATCTTGTTCCACTCGGTGGCTGGATTAGGTTTTATGGCTCTTTTGAATGAAAAATCATTTTTCTGAGCAAATCCCAAAGCAGAAATTCCCAAGAAAATTAGTGAAAATATGGATTTAATTTTTAGTTTCATCACCGATTTTGTCTTTAAATTTATTATACAAAAATGAAATGATAAGAAGTAGTAACCCTAAGATAATCAATACGATAGTTTTAGAAATCGTGCTGAGATTAGAGATGTCATATAGGAATAATTTAGCCAAAGTGATACCGAACAGCACGAGGGCAGAAATTCTGAGATATTTCTTCTTCTGATAAATTCCGAGGCTGACCAAAAGAAGCGAATAAACACTCCAAAGGATGCTTAGTCCTAGTTTGAAAATGTCTTGATAACCAGCGATATCCAGCCAAGTTACTAGTTCATTGCTCAAGAAATTAAGAATAGAAATATGAATCACTACTTCTAGGAAAATATGGAATTTTGTATTTTCCAATTGGGTTTTAGCATTTTTGAAAATCGCCCAAAGCGTGAAGCCAACAGCCCCCCAGAGTAGATATCGCACCAAAATATAGTTGATACTAACATCAAAATACTTGCTATAATGCCCATTGATATAGGAATAGCGAAGATCTCCAAGTTCTCCCAGCCCGTAAGTTTGAGCAGCAAACAAAACTAAAAGTCCGATAACAATGGACGAAACTCCTAAAATTTTGTTATTAAATTTATAGAAATTCAGTAGAGCCATTCCTCCAAAGAATATTAGGGAGTAGACAAGGAGATATATGTTTCCAAAAATGCCGATATCATTGTTGTATTCATTGTATTCATCTCCTTTTTCGCCAACAAGAACAGATGAGCTTTCGTACCAATAATCAAAATAGTATGTAATCTCATTTCTAAAAGTAAGATACGCTGTCAATACTAATAAAACTGGTAGATAGAACGATTTTATAGTATTAAAAGGACTAAATTTTTCGTCTTCTGTATCAGGGTATTTTCTCGAAAGATAAACAGCAGAACCATATCCCAAAACAGCAAAAATACCTGTCAGGAAATTGATATTCCAGAAAGCATGAATATCTAAATTAACAGCATAACGATAACGCTCCCAGTCTTCGAGAAAACTTAGAAAAGCAAGTCCAAGTATAGGGAGGGATATTTTTTCGTAAATGGATATTTTTTTTGTTTTTCCAAGCCAAAACAAAATGGCTCCTTGAGCTGTCCACATAAGTGTTACCCAGTTTCCGTCCAGCTGAATTGGTATCGCAATCGTAATGAAAGTGAAAACCATCCCTAATGTGGAGTAGAACAGGATAGAATCCGCAAGTTTTTTCGATTTGATAAAGAATAAAACAGCAAAATGAATAGCAGCATTAAACAAAGTAAATAACCCTAAGTAGGAATCTAATATACTATGTCCATTAAAAATACCAAATCCAAAACCAAAGTAAATAAATGAATTCAATAGAATGAGGATAATATTTACTTTATCCAATTTTTCTTTTGAAATGATATTGTTAAATAAAGAAACTCCATAGAAAACTAAGAAAAATGCCGTAGCAAAGCCTAATCCCAGCGCCTCATATCCTTGTAGGTTTGAATCAAAAGATTTATCCGCGAACCAAGAGCCATATATCATCCAAGTGAAAAAGAAAGCGCTGTAATGTAGTGATTTCCAGTCCTTTTTTATAGAAATAAATAAAATGCCAAGGTTGATAATCAGCATATAACTAAACAAAATATCCACTCTTCCAGAGCCTGATGAAAGAAGGAATGGAACAGCATAAGCCCCTATAAGTCCAATGTGGGCAATCACCACACGCTTGTATTTTATCGCAGTGAATACAGTGAAAGCTGTGAATATCAGCATCATCACAAAAGCTAAAGCCTGCGGCATGAGGTCATAAAAACTATACGCAAAATAAGTAATAAAATAGAAAATAGAGATGGCTCCACTCACCAAAACTGCGCTGTATCCCTCAAATTTCGGTTTTAATTTGATTCCAAAACCAAGCAGTCCGATTCCCACCAGATATCCTAGTATAATTCGTGTAAGAGGGCTGATAAGTTCATTTTCGATGGAATATTTAGCACCGATGGCTACACCGATTACCACAATCAGAATCCCGATTTTGTTAATCCAGCTTTCTCCTATAATCTTCTCTAAATCAGATGGTTGTTTAGGAAGGCTTATTTTAGGAGCAGAAACCTGCGGCTTAGGAGCGGTAGGCGCTGTTATGACTGGTTTTTCAGTTGCTTTTTCAGCTGAGGTTTCTATTGGCCTTTCAACAGGTTTTTCAGCAGAAGTTTTTACTGTATTTGCAGTAGAGACAGAAGAGAAATTGCTTTGTCTTTTTAACTCAGCCAATACATTCTCCAACTGTTTTATTTCATTGTAAATAGCAGTCTGCCTATATAATAAATTTCCTATTTTTTGTTCTAGTTCATTTATCTTTTGTGGGTTCATTTTTTAATAATTTACGCAAATATATGATTTTATTGTCTAAATTTATGTAGAAAGTTTTTGTAAAATCTATTTTTCATGTTAAAGAAAATTATTATATTTGCCGACTAAACTTAGATGGTAAAATGAGTACAATATTTATACTACTGATGGTTGCTATCATCATTGCATGTATTTTGTTAGCTATTATTATTTTAGCTCAGAATCCTAAAGGAGGAGGGCTTTCAGGAACTTTTGGAGGAGCATCTTCTGCATCTTTTGGGATACAGAGAACTAATGATTTTATGGAGAAAGCTACATGGACGCTTGGCGGTGTCGTGGTAGGGCTTATTTTTCTAAGTGTGGTGCTTACAGCGAAGCCTTCTGCGGTGGTAGTGCCAACAAATGCGAAGCCTCAGACTACTGCACCAAGCAATGCGGCAAAGGCACCAGCGAAAGCTGATGAATCTGCAAAAACAAAATAAATTTGGGTTAATAATTATATAAATATCGGTTTAAAGCGAATTTCTTTAAACCGATTTCTAATTTTAAGAAATTTAATTACTTAGTAAAAGATAAAAGAATAATTGATTATGAAAAAAGCAGGAATTTTATTGTCATTTTTGGTGGGAATGAATTTTGTTTCGGCTCAGGAAAAACCTGTGTCAGAGACACAAACAGACCTTTCTATTGTAAACAAAACAGCCTATAATCCTTACAGAAAAGGAGCAATATTTTTGTATTGGGGCTGGAATAGGGCTATTTATAGTAATTCAGATGTTCATTTCAGAGGGAATGGCTATGATTTTACGCTTCATAATATGATAGCTAAGGATAGACCGACAGACTTTAGTTTTGATGATTATCTTAATCCACTTCGTGTTACGATTCCTCAGACTAATGCTAGAATAGGGTATTTTATTAAGGATAATTTGGCTCTTGTTTTGGCGCTAGACCATATGAAATATGTGATGAAACAAGACCAAACGACAGATTTCACTGGGAAAATTTCTGACCCTCACTATGCAGCGATGGTTAGAGATGGAAAAGTGGATTTGACAGATGGAGAATTCCTTACATTTGAGCATACAGATGGGCTGAACTATGTAAACATCGGAGCTGAGAAGTATAATAAAATCTACCAAGGGAATAATTTTAATATTACTTGGTCTTATGGTGGAGGTTTAGGAGTTTTGTATCCAAAATCTAATGTTAAACTTTTTGGAAATGAGAGAAGCGACCGTTTCCATGTGGCGGGATTTGGACTAGATGCTAGAGCGAGTTTGAATTTTGTTTTCTGGAAACATCTGATGGCAAGAGTAGAGGCGAAATACGGCTATATCAATATGCCTGATGTGAAGACTACACTAAACGACAGACCAGACAAAGCACAACAAGATTTTGTTTTTGGACAAGTGAATTTCGGAGTTGGATATATTTTCCAAACAAGAAAAAGCAAATAAAAATTGACAGCCATGAGTTTAGACTTGTGGCTGTTTTTTTAATCTTAATTTCTTAAAGTCCTAATATCAGTTTTGCAATCGTGAAATAAACCATCACGCCGAGGATGTCGTTGGAAGTGGTGATGAATGGACCTGTAGCGATAGCTGGGTCTATTTTATTTTTGTTGAGAAAGATAGGGATAATGGTGCCTATCATCGCGGCGATGATGATGACAGAAAGCAGGGCAACTGAAATCGTAATGGAAATCATCATATCATGATGATTGACAAATAGATTGAAACCCAAAATAATCAGTGATAAAATCATTCCCGAAGCCACAGCTACGCTCACTTCTTTCATTAGGGTTTTTAGGGTGTTTTGTCCCAAAGTATTGTTGGCAAGCCCCTGCACGATAATCGCTGAAGCCTGTACGCCGATGTTTCCAGCGGTAGCCGCTATCAGCGGAACGAAAAACATCAAGGCAGGAACATGGCTCATTGCTTCTTCGTTTCCTTGTAGAACTCGTGAGCCTATCAGACCGCCCACCATTCCGATGAACAGCCACGGAAGACGGGCTTTGGTGATGTTTAGAATGGTGTCCGTAGAGTCAATATCCGTAGCAATTCCTGATGCCAGCTGGTAGTCTTTATCCGTTTCTTCTTTGATAAAGTCCATGACATCATCTATGGTAATTCTCCCGACTAATCTTCCCAAAGCATCTATTACAGGCACTTCAAAAAGGTCATATTTCTGCATGTACCGCGCCACATCTTCGGCAGGTTCATTGTCCTGCACACATCTTATTTTGGAATTATACACATCCGAAACCTTGGAAGAAGTGCTAGTGGTAAGCAGTTTTTTTAAACTGAGAGTGCCGAGGAGTTTGTCCTGTTCATCTACCACATAGATAGAATAGACTTCGTCCATATCTTCGGCTTGTTTGCGCATTTCCCTTACTGCAGCGATGATGGACAGATTATGGTCTACTTTTACCAACTCAGTAGCCATGAGACTTCCTGCTACATGGTCGTCATAACGGAGGAGTTCTACGATGCTCTGTGCTAGTTCATTGTCATCAATATGCTGGATGATTTCATTTTGCTGGTGTTCAGGAAGTTCAGCAATGATATCTGCTGCATCATCGGAATTTATCTCACCGATGATTTCTTCTGCTATTTCTTTGGTGGAGAAGTTTTTTAGGAATTCTTTTCGGTCTTCTTCATCGATGTACAAAAGCATTTCCGCAGAAACATCATTGTCCATCAGTTCGTAGAGAAATACCCTTTGAGAATCATCTAAAATCCCAAACAAATTGGCAATATCCACCGCCTCCATCTCCGAAATGATTTCTGAAATGGCTTTTGCATTTTTCTCTTCAATGTACGAAAGCAGCGGCTGGTAGATGTTTTCTTCTTTTGGCATGGGTTATTTTAGATTTTCTTTCCACTCATTGGTAAATGAGATGAAGTCTTGTACTGAAAGTTCTTCCGCCCGCAAATTTAAGAAATTATGACCAGAAAGTCCCTCAGGAATGTTTAAAACTTTTAGTGCATTGCTGAGTTTTTTTCTTCTTTGATTAAAGCCGGCTTTTACGATATTTTTGAATAAAGTTTCGTTTCCTGCAAGTCCTTCTTTGGGATTTCTCAGCAATGAAATCACACCAGATTTCACCTTTGGTGGCGGATTGAAAACATTTTCATGAACCGTGAAAAGATATTTGACATCATAATAAGCCTGAACCATTACGGATAAAATCCCATAATCTTTCGTTCTGGGAACGGCTGCTGTTCGTTCCGCTACTTCTTTTTGGAACATTCCTGCCATTTCTGGTATCTGCTGATAGTTTTCTATAATGTGAAATAAAATCTGCGAAGAAATATTGTAAGGGAAATTCCCTATCACAGCCACCTGCTCATTTGGAAAGATTTTATAAAAATCCACTTTCAGAAAATCTCCTACAAAATGGTTTTCTTTTAGCTGAGGATAATGCTCTTTTAGGTAGGCGATAGACTCTGTATCTATCTCCGCTACGAAGGTTTCGGTTTCTTTTTCTAAAAGATATTTGGTGAGAACTCCCATCCCAGGGCCTACTTCCAAGACTTTATCATATCCGCTGAATTGGAGGCTGTTTGCGATTTTTTTTGCGATATTTTCATCAGTTAGGAAATGCTGTCCGAGGTGTTTTTTAGCCTTTACACTCATTAAATTCTAAATTTTTTGGCAAAGTTAAGGCTTTTTGAAACAAAATTTATGATTTAATTAACATCAATTTTTTTCGTATTCCTACTTTGATTTAGCGAGATTTTTTCTATTTTAGCCGAAAAATTTATCAAATGGCACATTCAATAGATGATTTTAATAGAAGAAGGCTGCGTTCAAGTAATATTACTGTGGTTATCAGTATCTCATTGGTTCTTTTTTTGGTTGGACTTTTTGGGTTGATTTTGATAAATGCACAGAAATATTCTGACTATATCAAGGAGCAGCTGGTTGTTGCAGTGTATTTTGATGAATATCTGGATCCTAAGGATTCCGCAAAAGCAGGTGAATATCAGCAGGAAACATACAAATTGATTTCTGAGCAAAAATATGTAAAAAAGACAAAATTCATTACCAAAGAAGAAGCAAAAATAATAGCTAAAAAACAGCTGGGAATAGATACAGAGGGACTTTTCGAAGAAAATATTTTCCCTCCATCGGTAGAAGTTACCCTAAAACCAGCTTATGTAGCTCCTGATACTATTAATGCTGTGATGAAGCATTTACAAGGGATAAAAGGAGTAAGCGAGGTGAAAAATGACACCAAAATGACACAGGAAGTCTATTATAATTTGGATAGAATTTTGCTGTGGATTATAGGATTTACCGTATTATTCTTGATAATAGCTATCGTGCTTATAAACAGTTCCATCCGCCTTAAAATTTTCTCTAAAAGATTCATTATCAAGACAATGCAATTGGTAGGAGCAAGAAGAAGATTTATCTTAAAACCATTTATAAAAGAAGCAGTTATTTTAGGTTCTATAGGAGCGTTTATTGGTCTTGTTTTCCTTTTCTCAGCGTGGTATTATTTTACAAATCAGATTGGCTCTGAGTTTGTTCCAGATACTAATAAATTCATATGGTTGGTTTTAGGAGTGGTTTTAGTGGGGATTGCTATCACAGTGTTAAGCACTATTTTTGCAACATGGAGATTTTTGAAAACAAAAACAGACGATTTATATTATTCTTAAAAGAGAAATAGCATAATGAAAACCAAAAATAAAAATACAGAAACATCTCCTACAGAAAATACATTTTATTTCAGTAAGAGTAATTTTAAATTGATGCTGATAGGTTTAGGACTTATCGCTTTTGGATTTGTCCTAATGATGGGCTATGGTGCGAATACCAAGCCAGATGGCTCTTTTGACCCAAACTACTGGAATGATGATATTTTTTCTGTGGTAAGAATCAGAATAGCGCCTTTATTGGTGATAGTTGGTTTTGTGGTGCAGGTGGTTGCTATACTAAAAAGAAATAAATAATGGACATAGTAAAAGCTATTATTGTTGCAATCGTAGAGGGGCTTACGGAGTATCTTCCGATTTCTTCTACGGCTCATATGGGATTTACAGCGGCTTTGCTCGGAATGGAAGAAACTGAATATCTGAAGATGTTCCAAGTGTCCATTCAGTTTGGGGCAATTCTCTCTATTGTGGTTTTGTATTGGAAAAAGTTTTTTGACTTTTCTAATTTTAATTTTTATATCAAACTGGCTTGTGCCGTTGTTCCAGCCTTGGTTTTAGGAAAATTATTTGACGATAAAATAGAAGCAGTACTTGGTAATCAGATCGTTATCTCTTGTGTTTTGGTTTTGGGAGGAGTGATTTTACTCTTTGTAGATAAATGGTTTGATAATAAGGAAAAGATTGATAATGAGAAAGATATATCTATCAAAAAAGCTGTGACTATTGGCTTTTGGCAGTGTTTAGCTATGATGCCTGGGACATCTCGTTCTGCAGCCTCTATCATTGGGGGTATGAGCCAAGGACTTAGCAGAAAGGCGTCAGCGGAGTTTTCTTTCTTTTTAGCTGTCCCTACGATGATGGCAGTTACGCTTTATTCTGTATTTATCAAGACTTGGGGAGAGGGAACGCCGAATGCTCAGAAGGGATATGAGATGATTTTGGCTTCTACAGAAAACATTATGGTTTTCATTATCGGAAACATCGTGGCTTTTATCGTAGCTATGATAGCAGTGAAAACTTTTATCAATGTTCTTGCAAAATATGGTTTTAAGTTTTGGGGCTGGTATAGAATTATTGTTGGAATAGTTTTATTGATTTATTTTTATTTAAACAAGTAATAAATGACTGCGGAGCAAATTCTTGAAGGTCAGGTTTTTCTGGTTGATAAGCCCTTGGATTGGACTTCGTTTCAGGCGGTCAATAAAATTAAATTTAAACTAAAAAAAGAGTTTAAATTTAAGAAAATAAAAGTAGGGCATGCAGGAACCCTTGACCCTAAAGCTACGGGGCTTCTCGTGGTATGCACAGGCAGAGCAACCAAAAAAATATCCGAAATCCAAGATGCACCGAAAGAATACTGGACGGAAATAAAAATAGGTGTGCAGACAGAATCCTACGACACCGAAAAACCAGAAATTCTCCCTACGGATATCAGCCACATCACAGAAGATTTTGTGACAGAAGTTTTACAAAAATTTTTAGGAGAAATCACTCAGAAACCGCCTATTTTTTCAGCGATAAAGGTTGATGGTGAGAGGGCTTATGATTTGGCAAGGGCAGGGGTTTCCGTAGAGATGAAATCCAGAAAAACTACAATTCACTATATCAAAGATATTCAGATAGAATTTCCGTATGTTCGTTTTTTAGTGGGCTGTTCCAAGGGGACTTATATTCGTTCTCTGGCTCATGATATTGGGCAGGAACTCGGCGTAGGCGCTTATCTTACTCACCTCAGAAGAACTAAAATAGGGGAATACAGCATAGAGGAGGCTTCTGGCAAATTTTTGAGTAATGAATTTTTATTTTCGGAAATTTAGATTATATTTGTGTCCGTTATCAAATAATGATGATAAAAATAGCAAAACATATTAAAACTTTTTTGGCTTCGGTGCTGCTACTCATCTTTGTGATGAATGTATCGGGCTTGTTTGTGCGGTTACATCATCAGGAAACTCATCAAAAAACAGAAAAAATAGCAGAATGTAGCGATAAAGTCTGCTATCACAAAGCTCATTTACAGACCAAAAGCGACTGTGACTGTGGGTTTTTATGCACATTGAATTATTTCTATATTCTTCCAGAAAAACCACTCACAGAGATTCATGTAAATGAATATTTCTCATATTTTTCATCGTATAAAATTTTCGTATCAGAGAGGATAATTCTTCTGTGGCAGTCCCGCGCTCCTCCTGTACTTTCTTAGTTTTTATTGAATGTTTATTGATTTGATGAAAGTCAATATTGTAGTTGATTTTACTTAAAATCAAAGCATTCCCTTTTTCAAGCAAAAAACATTTTCGGTTTTAAAAAAAATCATCCATTTCATTTTTGTATTAAATCATTTTATATGACTCAAAAATTGGTATTTGGGATTATTTTCTGTGGATTTCATATGCTTTTTTCACAGGAGATAAAGCTCAAAAACATTGACACGCTTACAATTGTAAATAAAAACATATCGGCTGATAATCTTGTAAAATTTTCTAAAGAAAATCTTTCAGAAAATATAGGTCAAAATCTTTCAGAAGTACTGTCCAAAGCGGCAGGGATTACCCTTCGGCAGGCTGGTGCTACAGTCGCAAAACCTGTGATAGAGGGCTTAGGAAACACGAGGATTTTAATCCTAAATAACGGCGTAAAACTGGAAAGCCAAGACTGGTCTGATGACCACGCACCAGAAATCGGTATGGGTATTCCGCAGAATATCAGTATAATAAAAGGCGCTCAGAGTGTGAGATATGGCGCTGGGGCGCTTGGTGGAGTGGTTCTGCTTTCTTCTAAAAACCTTAATTATAGTGATAAATTAGCAGGTGCAGTGATGCTATCTGGAAATTCTAATTCAGGGAAAGTCTCTGGTGGCGGCTATCTTGAAGGAGCGCTGGGAAAAAACTGGGCATGGAGAGCGCAGGTAAATGCGCAGTATGCAGGAGATTATAAAACTCAAAATTATTATGTCAATAATACAGGAATTCGGGAACTGAATTATTCTGCAGAGCTGGAATACCGCAAGAATGAATTTAAGTCTAATTTGTATTTTAGTGTATATAACTCAGAATTAGGGATTTTCTATGGTGCGGCTTCCAGCAATATAGATGATTTTGAGAGCAGGCTGAAACTTGGCAGACCTATTACTACATATGGTTTTTCCTACGATATTACAGCTCCAAAGCATAATGTGGCTCATTATTTCCTGAAAAGTGAAACGGAATTTAGACTTAGTCCGAATAATCATTTTGATTTGGTTTATGCTTATCAAAATAATCACCGAAAAGAGTTTGATGTTAGAAGGTTAGACAGGACTACAATTCCTACACAGGATACCAAACTTGATTCTCATTTTGTGGAAACGATTTGGAAAAATACGCATTTTAGAGGATTGGAAACTCAGTTTGGGGCAAGTTATTCGAGGAAAGAAAATTTCAATGTACCAGGAACAGGCGTAGTTCCTACGATTCCGAATTTTGTTTTGAATAATTATGCAGGATTTTTCATCTCCGAATTTAAAAGAGGAAAATGGCTGGCAGAGCTGGGAGGGCGTTTTGATTTTAGAACAATAAATTCTCTTGGTTACGATATGTTTGGTGAGCTCTATGGAGGAAAGAGAGATTTTTCAAGTTTTTCGTACAGCGGGGGAGTTTATTATCAGATTACTGACCATCTGGAATATGTGGCTCATGCGGGGTATGCGTGGCGAGCGCCAGAGCCTTATGAGTTGTATATCAATGGAAAACAGCACGGAATTCCCATCTATTATATAGGTGATAAAAATCTAAACGCAGAAAAAGGGCTGAAAATAGTCAATAAATTGTCATACAAAAAAAATAGATTTTTTGCGGAATTGTCTGCATTTGTACAGCCGATTAATAATTTTATTTACAGCATTCCTATGCATCAGTATAGGGAGTTGTTTTCTGGGCCGGCAGCACTATTTAAGTTTGTGCAGAGTGATGCTCTTTTTCGTGGGGGAGATTTGGCAGTGGGAATTCCCATTTCTAAAAATTTAGAATACCATTCCAATCTTTCTTTGGTCTATGCGGATGACCAGCATACCAAGGCGTATCTGCCACAAATACCGCCATTACAGCTTTCGCAGAGTTTAAAATGGAATATTCCGACTTCTGTTTTCAAGAATTTTTATGCAAAAGTGGAACACCAGTATTTCGCTAAGCAGAGAAGGTTTAATCCTGATTTTGACCTCGTGGCGGATTCTCCTGATGCCTACCATTTATTGGGGCTAAAAATAGGAGCAGAGCTGGAATACAGCAATAAGAAAAGTGTAAAATTCTTTTTGGGCGTGGAAAATCTTACCAATGCACTTTATAAAAATTATACCGATAGATTGAGGTATTTTATTCATGGGAAAGGGATTGATATTCAGTTCAAAACACAGTTTAATTTTTAATAATCATTAATTTTAATAAATTTTAACATTATGAAAAATAAGTTTTCACTAAACAAAATTTTGACAGTGCTAATGCTGTTTTTAGCGGTTTTCAGTATTTCTTCTTGTAGCAGAGATGGCGACAGCCCTCAGGCGCCAACGGACGAAACTAAAGACAGAGGACACGAAATGCCTGATAGAGTGGAGTTTATATTTAAAAATACAGCGACCTCACAGGAGCAAAGAAGAACGGCGCTGCTGACCCAAGATGGATTGAAATTTGACAATACAGAAGCCGTAGAATGGAAAGAAGGAAACAGCTATCTCCTTGAAATAGTGTATTATAACAATGGTAGAAGGCTTAATAGTGAATTCGTTTCACAAGAAATGGCGCCTATCCATCAGCATTTCTTTCAACTGAATAAAAATGGAGAGCTTGTAGAGGAAGCAGAAATGGATAAATTGGTAAGCTATGAATATCAGGATACAGACCCTGAAAATGGAGTTTTTGGAGAGAGTGGAGTGAGCCTTCGCCGCCGCTCGTGGGATACGCAGAACCCTATGGAGGTAGACCCTATTGGGCTGAAAGGTGTTTTTACGATAAAAACAACTGGTTTGGGAACTCAGAGTTTTGATTTAAGGGTAAGATTAGCTCATTTCTTGGTTAAAAATAAATTAGAGCCTAAGACAGGAAGAGCCAGAAAATACAATGCGTTGCATTATAGCGGTTCATTTGTTTTAGACACAGATATGAAAGTCCCAGTGAAAATAGTTCAATAATATTTTAGAATAATTTAATAAAGTAAACAAATAAAAATTTAATAATATGAAAAGTTTTTTAAAATCAATCAAAGTTGTATTAGCAGTAGTGTTTTTTGTTTTTTCACTTTTGGCTTGTCGAAGTCAAGACAATGATGATATAGTCGTACCAAAGCCAAAACCAGAGCAGCCTAGTACGGAGCTGAAGTGGAGCAAGGTGGAATTTCGTTTTACAGAAGGGCATTCTCATGGGTATTTTCATGGTTCGCCAGAGTATCCAGGTGTGAAATATCTGAAATCTGTACAAAAATTCTATTTTGAGAATAAAAACGGTCAGATAGTTCCATCGGCTGATAATCCCGCTGCCCTTAGTGTAATGTCTGCTGATGGAGGGCTGTCTCTCTATGGATTGGAGATTTTCTATTACAATGAAAAAGGCGAGCGAATCAACAGTGTTTTGGCATCTGATGAGGCAGCAAAGCAATATCAGCACTTCTTTTTAATGGAAAATATAGTAGCTATAAGTGGCGGGACAGTAGTTCCAAATAAGGAAATCATGACTTATAAATACCGTGATACTAATCCTGAGAACAAATATATCTATAAAAGCTTTGGAGGCCAGCGTGATGCCAAAATAAGACCAGAAAAAATAGGACTGAAAGGATTTTTCGATGTGAAAAAACCATACCTGAATTTTGATTTGAGAATTGTTTTGGCTCAGTTCAGCCAAAAACCAGATAATTTGGAGTATGATAAACTTTCTTCGGCTTCTTTTGATAAAAAATTGGATATTAAAATCCCTGTTCATATTTATACAGATAGAATTAACGAAGACAGCTTGATTGAAGATGCTATGAGGGAATTTGGAGTTACAGAAGCTGAAATAAAAGCTGATATAAATGCAAAATTGAATTCAAAAGTTAATTCTGAAAGTAGTGGAGTTTTCCTCTAAAAAAAATAAAAATCTCTTTCAATTTGAAAGAGATTTTTTTATTGAAATTTATTTTTCTTGTTCCAGATTTTTCTGCCATAGCCAAGTGGTTCTCAGCGCCTCTTCCAGAGGAGTTTCTGCCTTCCAACCAAGTTCTTTTTCGGCTTTGGAAGCATCTGCATAAGCGATGGTAATATCGCCTGCTCTTCTGTCACAGATTTGGTAAGGAATTTCTAG
The DNA here is from genome assembly GCA_963518955.1 of uncultured Flavobacteriaceae bacterium. Classification (GTDB taxonomy): domain Bacteria; phylum Bacteroidota; class Bacteroidia; order Flavobacteriales; family Weeksellaceae; genus JABCPE02. The sequence goes on from CAUQKI010000007.1 coordinate 29,920, forward strand.
ATTATTTGCTTTTTCAAAAGCCTTTACGATTTCAAGGACAGAAGATCCTTTCCCTGTTCCCAGATTGAAAACATCAACTAAAGTTTCTGATTTTTCGGAGGTCAGTTTCTGTAAGGCTTTCACATGGGCTTTGGCTAAATCCATCACATAGATATAATCGCGGATAGCAGTGCCGTCAGGAGTAGGGTAGTTATCTCCCCAGATGTTTAGTTTTTCTCGTATTCCTGCTGCAGTTTGGGTTACATACGGAACGAGGTTATTGGGAATTCCCAGAGGAAGTTCGCCTATTTTAGCTGAAGGATGGGCACCGATAGGATTGAAATACCTTAATAACGATACTTTCTTTTGGTGGGCAGCAGCAAAATCTTTCAAAATCTCTTCTGCCATCTGTTTGGTTCGTCCATAGGCGGATTCAGCAGGTTTTATAGGTGCTTCTTCATTTATCGGCATCTGGTCGGCCTGTCCATAAACAGTGCAGGAAGAACTAAAAATAAAATTAGAAATATTTCTTTCTTTGAATTCCTGCAAAAGATTGATAAGAGAAAACATATTGTTTTCGTAGTAGTCAATAGGTTTTACTTGGCTTTCTCCCACAGCCTTGAATGCAGCAAAATGAATGCAGCCATCTATTTTATGAGCATCTAGAACCTGTGCTATTTGGCTTCGGTTTTTTAAATCAATAGGATAGAAAGCAGGAGTTTTTCCAGTGATTTGCTCTATTCCAGTTAGTATTTTTTTGTCCGTGTTAGAGAGGTTGTCTATGATAACCACATCAAAACCATTTTCTAGAAGCTCCACTACGGTGTGCGAACCGATGTAGCCTAGACCGCCCGTAACTAGTATTGTCATACTCTTAATTATGTTTTGAAATTCCTTTTTTGTATAAGTCTATCAAGAATTTTTTCTTTTCGTTCATCTTGATTTTAGGATTGATAATGGAGATAAATACCACATTGTTTTCCTTTACGCCAGAAAGTATGATTTGATTGATTTTTTGAGATTCATAATCAAGTTCGATACTCCACAAAACATAACCTTCGGATAGTTTTTTGCTGATTTCGGTAACTTTAGCATTGATGGTGTTTCCTTTCCAAAAATCAAAATCCCATTTATAAAAAGCCTCTAACAATTCAGTTTGAGAAAGTCCTTCCTTGTAGAATTCCATATTCTGAGAAGGGCGAACGGAAACTTGTATGTTTGAATTTTGTTTGTCATGGAATAAAAACGCACCCGAATTTTCATCCGTTCTTATGTATTTTACAGATTCAGGAAACTGAACTAAATAGTCATTATTGATTAAAAATTTATTACCCTCCTCTTGTGCCCATACAAAAGAATTGAAAAATAGCAGTAAAAACAAAAATACTCTCATAATTATAGTGTTTAAAAATTTATTTATTCATGAATTCCAAAACACTTTCTGTGATGTATTTCAGCTGCTCTTCATCCAGCTCTGTGTGCATCGGCAGGGAAATTACTTGGTCTAGAAGCTTGTCAGTGTTTTTAAAATCAGCATCGTTACTCGCTTGGAAGTATGCTTTTTGTTTTCTAAGTGCCACAGGATAATAGATCATCGCAGGGATTTCCTTTGAAGCGAGAAACTCCTGAAGTTCATTTCTTTTTCCATTTAAAACTCTCAGCGTATACTGATGAAAAACATGAGTAGAATTTTCTTCTCTTTTTGGGATAAGTAGATGCGGATGCCCAGCAAAGGCTTCATCGTAGAAGTTTGCAGCTTTTCTTCTGGCTTCGTTATAGGTTTCTAAATGAGGCAGTTTTCTTCTCAAAATAGCCGCTTGTACGCTGTCTAATCTAGAGTTTACGCCCACTTCATCGTGATAATATCTTTTGTACATTCCGTGATTTACGATTCCTCTCATTTTGTAGGCCAAAGCATCATCATTGGTAAAGATAGCTCCACCATCTCCATAACAACCTAAATTCTTAGAAGGGAAAAACGATGTAGTTCCTATGGTTCCTATCGTTCCAGCTTTTTTCTGAGTTCCATCAGAGAAAATAAAATCAGCACCGATGGCCTGTGCATTGTCTTCGATTACAAAGAGGTTATGCTCTTTTGCGATTTTCAAAATAGCCTCCATATTTGCGCACTGCCCGAAAAGATGTACTGGCATGATAGCCTTGGTTTTAGGTGTAATGGCTTTTTTAAGCTGTTCAATATCAATAGTGAAATTGTCATAATCTACATCCACCAAAACAGCTTTTAGTTTTAACAAATGGATAACTTCCACCGTAGCCGCAAAGGTGAAATCTGCCGTAATCACTTCATCGCCTTCTTGTAAATCAAGCGCCATTAGGGCAATCTGCAGAGCGTCCGTACCATTCGCACAAGGAATCACATTTTTCACGCCTAAATATTCTTCTAATTCAGCTTGGAAAGACTGAACCTCAGGGCCATTGATAAAGGCCGCTGATTCGAAAACATTCAGCACCGCGTTATCTACTTCGTTTTTTATTTTGAAATATTGACTTTGTAAATCAACCATCTGGATTTTTCTCATAACCAAAATTTTTTGTAAAAATACAATTTCTAAACTATTTATAGAAGGAAATTTGCAAAAGATGTTAAATGTCATTAAAAAAAATTCTTCAGCATAAATATAAAGTCGTACCTTTATCAAAGAAAAAAAGGAAGTTTAATCTTAAATATAAATTATTATGAAACACAGAGTTCCAGTATCTCAGATTATGACAAAGGATGTAGTTAAGCTTACTACAAAAAACACATTGTTTGATGCAGAAAAACTTTTCAAAGAGCATAAAATCAGACACTTACCTGTTGTGAGCGGAAACCAGCTGATAGGTATTTTGAGTTATTCGGATTTGTTGAGAATTAGTTTTTCAGAATTGTCGGATAATGAGGAAAAAGTAGACACTACAGTGTACAACGCATACACTATAGAGCAGGTGATGGCGAAAAATCCAGTAGGTGTGTCACCAGACCAAACAGTGAGAGATGTAACCGAAATTTTGGCAAAACAAAGTTTCCACTCTCTACCAGTAGTAGAAAATGGTGAACTGAAAGGAGTAATCACTACAACAGATTTATTGAAATACTTCTTAGAGCAATACTAAAAAGTCTTTTACAATAAAAAACGAAACATCTTACTTTTTTGAGTAAGATGTTTTTTATATTTAATTCTAAAAATATTAAAACTGGATATTTACGCCGATGGTTTGGTAACCATACAGAGAACCTGCTGACCACTGTAAATCATATTTTCGCTTCTTTTCTGCTACAGGAGAGTTGTTTACTTTGGTGATTCTCGCTTTGGCAATATTTTTTCCGATAAGGTAACCAAGAAAAATAGCGATAGGATAGTCTGATACCCAGTGAACCTTGCTCTGAAGCATTTCAAAAGACATCAGCCCTAAAAGAGTGTATCCCACAGGTTTTAGCCATTTTTTGTCAGGGTAATTTTCCGTAAGCACCGTGAGGGCTGCCATTGCAGTGGTAAGGTGTCCAGAGGGCATGGCATCATATTTAGAAGTTTCTCTCTGATATGCCGCAAAACTCGGTGCAAAAGTCCAGTGGCTGTGCCATCCATTTCGTTCAGCGGTGATGAATGGACTTTCTCTCCCCGTGATACGCTTTATGGACTGAGCGAAAACACCTGACAATGCAAGGCTTTCTATAAGCTGCATAGAGGTGCTGATTGCCCGATAATCGTTTTTAAATAAACCATAGGTTGCAAGTCCTCCACTGATGAGAATCACTGTAGTTCCATTACCGATAAAATATAGCGCAGAGTTCACATCCGCAGGGATTATTTTTAGAAATCCAAGTTTTCGGTAGGTGTGGGCTTCATTCATGCCGAGAGCTTCGCCAAGATTTCGGCTTTCTCTAATGACCCAAGGGTCAGCAGGAATGAGAGCAGCGGTGCTTCCCAAAGCGGCAAGTCCGTATGGATAGTATTTTTTTGAAACTATATCAGTGGCTGTTCCTGCGATGTTTTTGGGCATTTTATTGACAATATCCCAGATTTTTGGTTTTTGATAGATAAAAGTTTCGTTTTCAGATATTTTTACTTCCTGAATTTTTATATTTTGAGTTTGTATGCTGTCTAAAGGTGTTTCCACAGCCAAACTATCATTAGTCTGAGCCATGAAAAAAGAACTTAGAAATAGGCTGACAAAAATTGTAATCTTCATTATTAAACTATTAATAAACTACGCCCAAGAAAGGGTCTTTTTTTTCTTTTTTAGGTTTGTTCCATTTGTATTTATGTGTCCAGTATGCTAGTTTCATGGAGAGAATCCCCAGTCCAGCACCGAACAGGACATCGCTCACATAGTGTCTGTTGTTGGCTATTCTCATGATTCCCACCACACTGGCCGAACCATAGGCTGCATAAGGCACCCAAGGATGTTCGTCTTTGTATTCCATGGCAAGGATTGTTGCCCCGCTAAAAGCGTATGCAGTATGCCCAGAAGGGAAGGACATACGGGCTCCGTTGGGTCTTTCATTGTTGATTAATGTTTTCATTAAATGCGCCAGTCCCAAAGTTATGATGTGTCCTTTGGCATGTATGGCGATACGATTTTTCCAGTCTGTTTTGGGTTTCATTCCCATCAATTCAAAGCCATAGACAGCAACATGAGGAGCAAATTGGAGATAATCATCAAATTTATTTCTAAAATGAGGAATTTGTTTGTTTCTCCATTCGCGAACTTCTTGTTTGGTTTTTCCTTCGGAAATTAGCCCAAGAGCCATCACCCCAGCAGGAATGTAGAGTTCCTTGGGTCTGAATTTAGGTCTTTCAATGAGGTTTACACTATCTTGTTTAGGTTCTATGGTGAGGGTTTCCTGTGTTTCCTTTATTTCCTGCTCTGTCACTTCCTGCCCTTTTTGTTCTTGAGCAAGGCATTTGCCATTTGCAATGAAAAACAAGGGTAAGAAAAATAAAAACTTTAACAACATAAATTCTTAAAATTAATAGTTTTTAAAATTAAAATTTAACTTCAAAAAAGATTTAATTATGTAAATTTTTTATTTCAGTTTTTATTCTATCTTGCAGATTTTCAGAAGCTTTTATTAGAGGAAGTCTTAGATGGTTTTTGATAATGCCCATTTCTGCTAAAACTGTTTTTACGCCGCAAGGGTTTCCTTCCGCGAAGATAAGTCTTATGAGTTCAACGAGCTGATTGTGAATAGCATATGCTTCTTTTACTTTACTTTCTTTTGCTAGTTTTATCATGTCTGAAAAAAGCTTAGGATAAGCCTGCCCAATTACCGAAATTACACCGTCTCCACCAGCCAGAGTAACAGGAAGAGTGAACTCATCATCACCCGAAACTAGAGAAAAACCATCAGGTTTCTTTCTTAAAATATCAAAATATTGACTGATATTTGGAGAAGCTTCTTTTATCATGAAAAGATTTGGGAAATCTTTGGCAAGTCTCAGTGTCGTTGCGGCTTCTATATTTTGTCCTGTTCGCCCAGGAACATTGTAAATGATGATGTTTTTCCCTGTGGAAGCTAGCATTTTATAGTGCTGATAAATTCCCTCTTGATTAGGTTTGTTATAATATGGTGAAACAGAAAGAACACCTTCGAAGTCGCTTAAATCCGTAGATTCTATCTGTTCTTTAACAGCCAGAGTGTTATTCCCTCCAATACCTAAAACCAGTGGAAGTCTTTTGTTATTTACTTTTACGATATGCTCTATGACTTGTGCCTGTTCAGTCTTGGAAAGCGTGGCAGTTTCCGCCGTAGTTCCCAGAACGACTAGGAAATCCGTTCCATTGGCGATGTTATATTCTACTAATTTGGTTAAAGAATCAAAATCTATGGATAAATCCTCATTAAATGGCGTAACCAAAGCTACTCCCAGACCTTTTAATTTACTCATTGTTTAAAATTTTGAAGCCAAATTTAAGGTTTTTATTTAAAAAGATAAAAATAAGCAGGGACTTTTTAAGTAAAATTTAGGATTTTGCTGTTTCTTCTTTTCATTCTATGGTTTTGAATATCATATTTGAGTAAAAATCCCGAAATAATCTATATATTTGTGCCTGTATTTTAAGAACAAATGAAAAGTAAAAGCATATTATTAGGAGCTGTTTTGATGGCTGTGGTGTCATGTACTACACAGCTGAATGTAAGCCAAGTTTCTCCTCAGAAAAATCAGTTGATAAATGGAGAAATAGCACAGAAAAAAGAGTTGGTTTCCGTTATCACACCATATAAAAAGGAGCTGGAGAATAAAATGAACCAGAAAATTTCCCATACCGAGGTGGAGCTTAATAGGAAAGGAGATAACAGCTCGCTCGGGCAGCTTCTGGCAGATTTTGCATTGGAGGGAGCGAATGACTGGGGCGCGAAAAACAGCATTCCTGCGGTGGATGCAGCGATTTTAAATATAGGAGGAATCCGAAATGATATCAGCAAGGGAGATATTTTGCTGAGAAATATTTTTGAAGTGATGCCTTTTGAAAATCAATTGGTTATCGTTAAAATGAAGGGCGAAGACATACAAGGTGTGTTTGATTATTACGAAAAACAAAAAAGAAATAATCCCGTGGCTGGATTTACGATAGTGGTAGAAAATGGAAAACTAAAACAAGGACTGATAAATGGCGAAAAACCAAAAGCTGGTCAGTACTACTACATCGCGACATCAGACTATTTGGCTTATGGAGGAGATTATATGAAATTTTTCCTGAAAGGAGAACAGCTTATACTAACGGAAATGACTCTGAGGGATTTATTTATAGAGAAATTTAAACAAAATCCAGAGATAAAAATAAAGCAGGAACAAAGGCTGCAATTTATCGGGAATAACCAATAAGGATGAACAAAAATGAATAGAAAAGAATTTTTGAAAATACTAGGTGGAGGAGCTTTGGCAACGACACTTACGCCAAATGTTTTGTCAGCAAAAACATTTGATTCTAAAGAAACGCCTGAAAAAATCACCATTCTTCATACCAATGACCAGCACAGCAGGATAGAGCCTTTTGAGGAAGGACACAGCAGATATCCCAATCAGGGAGGATTTGCAAGGAGAGCTACTCTGATAGAGCAGATTAGAGGAGTGGAAAAGAATGTGCTTTTGTTCGATAGCGGCGATATTTTCCAAGGAACGCCTTATTTTAATATGTTTGGCGGCGAGCTGGAATTTAAGCTCATGTCCATGATGAAATATGATGCGGCTACTATGGGGAATCATGATTTTGACAATGGTTTGGAAGGGTTTTTAAAGGTTTTACCGAATGCTAAATTTCCTTTTATCTGTTCTAATTATGATTTTTCGGACACGATTTTAAAGGGAAAAACACAGTCATATAAGATTTTTAGAAAAGGAAATATTAAAGTAGGTGTGTTTGGTCTGGGAGTGAAATTGGAAGGGCTTGTAGGGAAAAAATATTACGGCGAAACCAAATATCTTGACCCTGTTGTGACGGCGCAGAAATACGCAGATTTCCTTAGAAATACCAAAAAATGTGATTTGGTTGTTTGTCTTTCACATTTGGGATATGATTACGGACAGTCAGAAGATATGGTTTCTGATAGAAAGCTGGCGGCTCAAACTCACGGAATAGACATTATTTTAGGAGGGCACACGCACACATTTTTGACAGAACCAAATGTCCTTAAAAACAGCAAGGGCGTAAATGTTCTAGTGAACCAAGTAGGCTGGGCAGGGATTCTGCTGGGAAGGATAGATTTTTATTTTGATAAAGATAAGAAAATCAATGGGATATCTTGGAATAACCAAAGGATAGATGATGCTATAAAAATTTCCTAAATGACTGATACAGGTTATCTTCTTTCGTATGTGCGATATGGTGACAATGATGTTATTCTGCATTGTTTTACCAAAGAAGCTGGTTTCCAGAGCTTGTTTATGAGAGGGATTTATTCACCCAAGAATAAAAAGAAAGCTTATCTTGCTCCGCTTAACGAACTTACTTTTGTGAAATCAGATTTTCGTAAAACATCAAAAATACAGAATATCAGCAAGATAGAGCAGATGAAGATGCTGGATTGTCATACAGATATGAGGGCTTCGGCAGTGATTTTTTTTATTACTGAATTTCTTCATCAGGTTTTAGCGAATGAAATGAAACAAAGCCATATTTATAGGGCGGTTGATGAGTTTTTAAACCAAATAGAAAAGCAAAATTATCAAGCGCATTTTATATTTTTAGTTGAGTTTTTAAAAATCCAAGGTGTGGCTCCACTGTTTGGAAATGGGAAATATTTAGACCCAGAAAATGGCTGTTTTGATTTGGAAATATGTCATAATCTGTTTAATGAAGAGGTTTCCGCTCTTTGGAAAGATTTAATTTCTGAAGAGGAAATTTATAATATAAAAATTAAAAATACCTTGAAAGAAGATTTTTTGGATTCGGTGTTGGTATATTATAGTTGTCATTTTCCAGAATTTAAAATCCCAAAATCTTTGGATGTTTTGAGGCAAATTTTTTCTGAATAATAAAATAAGGTATGCGTGTAGACAAATTTCTGTGGAGTGTTCGTTTTTATAAGACAAGGAGCATCGCAGCAGATGAAATCAAAAAAAATAGAGTTTCCATCGGCGGACAGCCAGTGAAAGCTTCGCGGGAAGTCCATGAAGGCGATGTGGTGGAAATTAGGAAGAACCAAATCAACTATAAAATAGAAGTTTTGCAGATTCCTAAAAGCCGCCTCGGTGCTAAGCTTGTTCCGCTTTATATAAAGGATGTTACGGATAAGGAGCAGTATGAGATATTGAAAATGAGAATGTTTTCGCAGGATTATTATCGCCAGAAAGGAGAGGGAAGACCCACGAAAAAAGACCGTAGGGATATGAGTGATTTTTTAGATAATGATAATGAGGAAGAGGACGACTGGGATGCTTTTTTTCTCGATATAGAGAATGAAGAGGACGAAGAATAAACTTTGTATTTATAAAAAGAAAATCCATAACTTTGCAAAAACTTTATTTTGAATAAAATAGATATCATTATTTACGCATTTGCGGCTGTATTCATGGGGATTTATCTCTATCAATATCCTGAATATTATATATATATTATAGGGATTTTTTTCTCATTCCTTATTCTTAATTTTCTACTTTTCAGGATTTATAAAGGATTAAAAAAAATGTCTATGGCTGTGATGGCTTTCATGGCTATGAATTTTGGGAAAGATATTCTTTGGGCGTTTTTGTGGATGTTTGTAATTAAGAAAAATGAGGTCTTAGTGATGTTTTTGGCTCTTGTTTTTCTTCTGTTATCCATACCTCTATACCATTCTGTTCTTAGGGAAATAAAGAATAATCAAAAATCTGATAAAAATCAATTATAATTATTTTTAAAACTTAATTTATTTAAGTATATTTGCAAATCAATAAAAATAAGAGATGAACCAGAGAATTTATTCACTATTTTTTGTTTTGATGTTCATGCTGTTTGGGAATACTGCTCTTGCTAGTGAACATGCAGATGGAGACAAAAAAGATTTTAATCCTTCAGAACTTATCAATCATCACATTTATGATACTCATGAATGGCATGTTGCTACTTTGAGTGAGGGTGAAGAAGAAGAGTTTCATGTGACTATTCCATTGCCTGTGATTGTGAAGGATGGGAAAGGTTGGCATTTTTTCATGTCAAGTAGTGTGGCTCATGGAGAGGTAGTAGATGGGTATACTTTGGAGCATGGTGTTTTAGTGAATAAAGAGGGTTTGGAGCGCGCTCAAATTCCAGATTTGTTCAAAGGAACTGAGAAGGTGTTTTACGATCTTTCTGTCACAAAGAATGTTTTTGCGTTGTTCATTTCTGTTTTGATTATTTCAGGATTGTTCATTTCGATGGCGAATTCTTACAAAAAATCTTTAGTGCCTACTGGAGTAGCGAGGTTTTTCGAGCCAGTTGTGTTATTGATAAGAGATGGAATCGCAATTCCGAATATTGGTTCTAAACATTACAAGAAGTTTATGCCGTTCTTGTTATCCATATTCTTCTTTATCTGGTTGAATAACTTATTAGGACTTGTTCCGTTTTTCCCTGGTGGGGCTAACCTTACGGGTAACATAGCGGTTACATTAGTTCTTTCTTTATTCACGTTGTTTACTATTTTGCTGAATGCGAATAAAGACTATTGGAAACACATTTTCTGGCCGCCAGTACCATTTTTGCTAAAGCCGATTATGATTCCATTGGAGATTATAGGTATTTTTACTAAGCCATTCTCCTTGACGATGCGTCTTATGGCGAATATTACAGCTGGACACATTATGATTTTAAGTATTATTTCATTGATATTTATTTTCAAAAATGCAGCTTTAGGAGCGGTTTCTGTACCATTGGCGTTATTCGTTTCTATCTTGGAATTATTAGTTGCAGCTTTACAAGCATATATATTTACAATATTATCAGCTTTATATATTGGTATTGCAGTAGCAGAACATGGTCACGATGATGCACACGGGCATGCAGAAGGACACTAAAAAAGAATTTTAATTTTAAATAATAATTTTAACTAAATATTTTTTATCATGGATTTTATGTCTAATTTAAATTATGTAGCAATTTCACTTGCTGTATTAGGAGTAGCTTACGGTATTTCTAAAATTGGTTCTCACGCGATGGACGCTATCGCTAGACAGCCAGAAGCGGCTGATAAGGTACAAGCTGCGATGTTGATCGCTTGTGGTCTTATCGAAGGTGCTGGACTTATCGGATTGATTTTCAGTGCTCCGTTCATGAAAGGATAATCAAAAATCCTAATAATCTTGGTAACACGGTTGGTGCTTACCAAGATTATTTTAAAATTTTGTATTAAAAAATATTTAAAGTAAAATAAAAAATAAAATAATTTAGAAATGATAACACCGGGATTAGGTTTAGTTGTTTGGATGACTCTTACTTTTTTGATATTGATGTTTCTTTTGGCAAAATATGCATGGAAACCAATTCTTAATGCACTTAATGAGAGAGAAACAACAATCGTAGATGCTCTTAACCAAGCTAAATTGGCAAGAGAAGAGGTTCAGAATTTAAAAGCTGAAAACGAAAGAATTATCCAAGAAGCTAAAATAGAAAAGGATAATATATTGAGAGAAGCAAGAGAAATCAGAGATAGAATGATTAACGAAGCGAAAGATACAGCTAAAGTAGAAGGAGAAAAAATGATAGAGGCTGCTAGACATTCTATCGCTATGGAAAAGGCTGCTGCTATAGACGATATGAAAAAGCAAATCAGTTCTTTATCTGTGGATATTGCAGAGACTATATTGAAGAAAAAATTGGATAATAAAGATGCCCAAAATGATTTAGTGGCTAATTTATTAAATGATAAAAACTTAAACTAAATCCTTATGAGTAACACAACAAAAGTTGCTAAAAGATACGCTCAGGGATTGTTGGATTTTACAACAGAAACTGGCAACACCGAAACTGTATTCAATGAAATGAAAGATGTGGCAGAAACTATTTCTGGTTCTAAAGAATTGAGAAGTTTTTTCGCTACGCCTATTATAGATTACAGAAGAAAACAGAATGTTGCAAACGAAATTTTTTCTAAGTTTTCTGTGGTAACTAAAAACATGATTACCCTTGTTATCAAGCAGGGAAGAGAAAAATATTTAGAAGATATTGCTAAAGAATATATTGAGAAAGTAGAGGAAATGAATGGAGTGCAGAAAGCAACTCTGACAACAGCTGAAGAACTTTCCCAACAGAGCATAGAACAGATTGTAAAATCTTCATCTTTAATAGATGCAAATAAGAAATATAAGATAAAGTCTATAATAAAACCAGAGCTTATCGGTGGGTATATCCTAAGGGTAAGAGACCAGCAGATAGACAACTCGGTAAGAACTCATTTGACCAATCTTAGAAAAGAATTTCAACTTAATTAGAAAAAACAACCAATAAAATGGCAGGAATAAATCCAGCAGAAGTATCTGCAATATTGAAACAACAGTTAGCAAATTTTGATACTCAGTCTAATGTAGAAGAGGTAGGAACCGTATTACAAGTAGGAGATGGTATTGCTCGTATTTATGGTTTGGAAAATGTACAGTACGGAGAATTAGTAAAATTTGAAAGTGGAGTTGAAGGAATTGTATTAAACCTTGAAGAGGATAATGTAGGGGTGGCTCTACTTGGAGAATCTAAGAGAGTAAAAGAAGGTGATACAGTAAATAGAACTAAAAGAATTTCTTCTATCAAAGTAGGAGAAGGGCTTTTGGGAAGAGTAGTAGACACTTTGGGTAATCCTATGGATGGTAAAGGACCTATTGGAGGGGATTTATACGATATGCCTTTGGAGAGAAAAGCTCCTGGGGTTATCTATCGTCAGCCAGTTAATGAGCCTTTGCAAACAGGTATCGTTGCGATAGACTCTATGATTCCTATCGGAAGAGGACAGAGAGAGTTGATTATTGGTGACCGTCAGACAGGTAAAACTACGGTAGCAATAGACACGATCCTGAATCAAAAAGAATTTTATGATGCAGGTCAGCCTGTATTCTGTATATATGTAGCGGTAGGACAAAAAGGTTCTACAGTAGCTCAAATTGTAAGAACATTAGAAGAAAGAGGAGCAATGGCTTATACAGTAGTAGTAGCAGCTAACGCTTCTGACCCTTCTCCAATGCAGGTATATGCTCCTATGGCAGGGGCTGCTATCGGTGAGTATTTTAGAGATACAGGACGCCCAGCATTGATAGTTTATGATGATTTATCCAAACAAGCAGTAGCATATAGAGAGTTGTCTCTTCTATTAAGAAGACCACCAGGGCGTGAGGCTTATCCTGGGGATGTATTCTACCTTCACTCAAGATTGTTAGAAAGAGCAGCGAAAATCATCAAAGATGATACTATCGCATCTCAAATGAATGACCTTCCAGAAACATTGAAGCCTATGGTAAAAGGTGGTGGTTCATTGACAGCACTTCCTATCATTGAGACTCAGGCAGGGGATGTATCTGCATATATTCCTACCAATGTGATTTCTATTACAGATGGACAGATTTTCTTGGAGTCTGATCTATTCAACTCAGGGGTAAGACCAGCGATTAATGTGGGTATTTCTGTATCAAGGGTAGGGGGTAATGCGCAGATTAAATCAATGAAGAAAGTTTCAGGAACATTGAAACTTGACCAAGCTCAATATAAAGAATTAGAAGCGTTTGCTAAATTCGGTTCTGACCTAGATGCTGCTACTTTGGCGGTGATTTCTAAGGGAGAAAAGAATGTGGAAATTCTAAAACAACCAGTAAACTCGCCGCTTCCAGTGGAAGACCAAGTAGCGATGATTTATGCTGGAACAGAAAACTTGCTAAAAGATATTCCTGTAGCAAAAGTAAGAGCATTCCAAAAAGAATATGTAGGATTATTAAAAACTGCACATCCAGAGGTAATGTCTGCACTAAAAGCTGGTAAAATCGATAAAGATTTGACAGATGTGTTGAAACAAGTGGCATTAGATTTAGTAGCAAAATACAATAATTAAAATATAAACCAATTTGTTCTAAATTTTTGGAACATAAAAAAGTAAGTTTATCAGATGGCGAATTTAAAGGAGATTAGAGGCAGAATAACATCTATATCATCTACGATGCAGATTACGAGTGCGATGAAGATGGTTTCGGCAGCGAAACTAAAAAAAGCACAAGATGCCATTACGATGCTTAGACCTTATTCTGAAAAACTTCAGGAACTTATTCAAAAAGTGAGTACAGGTTCTGAAGGAAGTTTGTCAGAGTATGCACAGAAAAGAGAAGTCAAAAAAATACTTTATATCGCTATTTCTTCCAATAGAGGTTTGGCGGGAGCTTTTAACTCATCAGTGATTAAAGAGCTAAATGCTAATTATAAACGAAAAGAAGATGTAGAAATAGAAGTTCTTACGATAGGGAAAAAAGTTTTCGATGCGGTAAGAAGAGTGAGAACGGTATATGATAACCAAAGTTCTATTTACGATAGTGTAAGTTTTGAGGCCGTTTCTAAACTGACTAGTGCTGTGATGAAAGACTTCAGCGAAGGAATTTTTGATGAAGTATATTTGGTTTATAATAAATTTATCAATGCAGCAACGCAGCAGGTAAGAACTGAACAGTTACTACCGATTACGATGCCAGAACAAGCTGAAGAGGATGCAGAATCAGACTACATCTTTGAACCTGATAAGCAGACGATATTGGAAACATTGATTCCTAAGTCTATAAAAACACAGGTTTATAAGGCGTTATTAGATTCTATAGCATCTGAACATGGAGCAAGGATGACCGCGATGCATAAAGCGACAGACAATGCTAATGCTCTGAAAAATGAACTCGTTATCTTCTATAACAAGGCTCGTCAGGCTGCAATTACTAATGAAATATTAGAAATTGTTTCTGGTGCAGAAGCATTGAAAAAAGGATAAGATTATATCATAATATAAGGTTTTAAAGTTGAAAATGAGTATCAGTTTTTCTGATACTTATTTTTTATGCGCAATCATTATTGTTTAATTTTATTTTGTTTATTCATCGAATATTTTTAATGTTGTTTAATTGTAAATTAAGGTAAAATGATATTAGATTTTATAACCTGTTTATTTATAGAGTATTAGAATGAGTGTGGAAAACTTTCATAAGAGATGATTTTTATAGAGAGTATTTATTTCTACTTTTGCAAATACTAATCTGAAAAAGTATCATCATGGGAATATTTGATAAAAGAGAAAACTACAAACCGTTTGAATATCCAGAAATCATGCAGTTTGTAGATTCCATGAATAAGTCCTTCTGGGTGCATTCTGAGGTGGAATTTACAGCTGATATTCAGGATTTCAAGGCGAATTTGAGTCCGATAGAAAAAGAAGCTGTAAAGAGAGCTTTGCTCGGAATAGCGCAAGTGGAGGTTTCAGTGAAGACTTTTTGGGGAGACCTTTACGACCTTTTCCCGAAGCCAGAGTTTAATGGACTTGGAGCCACTTTTGCAGAATGTGAGTTCCGCCATTCAGAGGCATATTCGAGATTGTTGGAAGTATTGGGGTATAATAATGAGTTTGAAAACTTGTTAGAAGTTCCTATTTTCAAGGAAAGAAATCAAGTTTTGAAGGAGTATCTTTCTAAAAATAAAGAAAATGCACTGGAGAGAATTTTGTTTTTTACTTTGATTATAGAAAACGCTTCTTTGTTCAGTCAGTTTGCGACTATTTTATCATTTACTCGATTTAAAGGGTATATGAAAAATGTAGCGAATATCATCGCTTGGACATCGGTAGATGAGCAGACACACGCCAATGCTGGAATTTTTATTATCAAAAAGATTTTTGAAGAAAATCCAGACATGAAAGAAAGAGGAATGAAGGAGATAGAAGGCTTTATGAAGAATTATATAGAGCTGGAAGACAAGATGTTAGATTGGATTTTTGAAAATGGAGAACTTGACTTTTTCAGCAAAAAAGACTTGGCTAACTATATGAGATACAGGCTGGATGATTCTTTGGTACAGCTGGGCTTGGGAAGACCTTTTGGAATAACAGGAGATGAAATAAAGCCGATGCTTTGGTTTGAGGAAGAAGTTTTCGCGAATGAGCTGGATGATTTCTTTGCAAAAAGACCAACAGCATACACAAAACACGATAAATCCATCACAGAGGACGATTTATTCTAAACTTTAAAAACAATAATAAAAACCATGTATAGTAGAATTCAACAAGAGAAAGAATTGAGCCTAAATGATGACTTCCGTTTGGGTGAGTATATCTATATGGGAATGGGATTAGTGGGAGAGCATAGAGTGTGTATTTCAGTGGGTTACAAAATAGAATATTGCATAAAAAAAGCAAAACAATTTGCCGAAGCAGACCCAAATGTGAAATTTACCCATGTCAATAAAGTGAAAGTAGGAGAGCTGGAGCCCTGTGAAAGATTTGATATAGAATAAATTACAAAAAGAATTATATGAAATATTTTGTAGAAAATAAGGTAGGAGCACAAAAACAAATCCTATGTGTATTTGCCAATATATCTAAAGAAGAACTGCACGAGAAGATTAAACAAAGGATGGCAGATGCAGGCTACAAAGCACTTTCTGAAAATATTGAAAATACAATCTACGAAAAAGGAAATAGAACACTGAGACTTTTATTTGGAATATTTGTCGATTATTTTAAATGTTCTATCCATATCAGTGAAAATGATAACAATCAAATAGAAGTATTTGTAAAAAAAGAAACTACCGGATTTTCAGGAGGAATTATCGGAATGACTCAGGTAGATGATAAGCTGAAATCCGTATATAAGCTCTTAGAAACATTGTAATTCGCTTGTGATGGAGTTTAGAAAAGCGGAACAAGCGGATTTTGAGCAGATTTGGGAGATCATTTCTTTTGCAAAGGAAACTCGTAAAAACGAAGGCAGCGCCCAGTGGCAGGATGGCTATCCAAATGAAGAAACGATACAGAATGATATTCAGAAAGGATATGGTTTTGTTTTTGAGGAAGAGGGCGGTGTGAATCTTTATGTTGCGATTATTTTTGACAAAGAACCTGCTTATGAAGAGCTAAAAAACTGGGAAGGGCAGGGAGATTATCTTACACTCCACAGAATAGCAGTTTCCAAAGAAGCAAAAGGAAAAGGTTTGGGACAAAAAATCCTGCAGGAAGCCGAAAAATTAGCAAAAGAAAAGGGAATAGAGAGTATCCGCATAGATACTAATTTTGATAATATTCCGATGCTGAAAATTATAGAAAAAGAAGGCTATAAATACCAAGGAGAAGTATATTTCCGAGGCAGTGCTAGAAAAGCATTTGAGAAAATTTTAAAATAAAACTATATTTATATAACAGAGAAAAAAAGTGATGGAAGAAAAAACAAACATTTGGTGGTTCAATGAAGAATCAGAACAAATGCTTAACAGAGGATATTTACTAAAAGGCGAAACATTAGAAGGGGCAATAGATAGAATAACTGAAGCTGCAGCAAGAAGGCTGTATAAACCAGAATTAAAGGAGGCTTTTAAGGAAATGATTGTCAAAGGATGGATTTCTTTTTCATCTCCTGTATGGGCAAATATGGGGACACAGAGAGGGCTTCCTATTTCGTGTTTCAATGTCCATGTGCCAGACAGCATAGAGGGAATTACCCACAAAATGGGGGAAGTTATCATGCAGACTAAGATAGGAGGCGGGACTTCGGGGTATTTCGGTGAGCTGAGACACAGAGGGACAGCAGTTACGGATAATGGTAAATCTTCTGGAGCAGTTTCTTTCATGAAATTATTTGATACCTCGATGGATGTGGTATCACAGGGAGGTGTGAGAAGAGGGGCTTTTGCGGCGTATTTAGATATTGACCATGATGATATAGAGGAGTTTTTACAAATCAGAGACATCGGAAATCCTATTCAGAATTTGTTTATGGGTGTCTGTGTGCCAGACTACTGGATGCATGAAATGATAGAGGGAGACACGGACAAGAGAAGAATTTGGGCTAAAGTATTGGAAAGCCGCCAGCAGAAAGGAATGCCGTATATTTTCTTTACGGATAATGTCAATAGAAATAAACCGCAAGTTTATAAAGATAAAGGATTGACTATCAATGCTTCTAATCTTTGTTCTGAAATCATGCTGCCTTCTACGGCAGAGGAAAGTTTTATTTGCTGTTTGTCTTCCATGAATTTGGAGCTTTATGACGAATGGAAAGATACGAACGCGGTTAAATTGGCTATTTACTTCCTTGATGCAGTTTTATCTGAATTTATTGAGAAAACAGAAGGGAATTATTACCTTTCGGCTGCGAGAAATTTTGCAATTCGCCACCGAGCATTGGGATTAGGAGTTTTGGGGTATCATTCTTATTTACAGAGAAATATGATTCCTTTTGAAAGCATGGAAGCGAAAATGTTTAACGCAAAAGTGTTTAAACAAATCCAAGAGCAGTCATTAGCCGCTTCTAAAGAATTAGCAAATATCTACGGAGAGCCAGAATTATTGAAAGGCTATGGTGTTAGAAATGCCACTACTATGGCGATAGCACCTACGACATCTAGTTCGGCTATTTTAGGGCAGACTTCACCAGGGATAGAGCCGTTTGCATCCAATTATTACAAGGCTGGTTTGGCTAAAGGGAATTTCATTAGAAAAAATAAATATTTAGCTAAGTTATTGGAAGAGAAAGGATTGGATACGGAAGATGTTTGGAGAGATATTATGCTAAACCATGGTTCTGTTCAGCATATGACCCAGCTAACTCAGGAGGAAAAAGATGTGTTTAAGACCTTTAAGGAGATTTCGCCTTTGGAAATCGTAACTCAGGCGGCACAGAGACAACAATATATAGACCAAGCCCAGTCATTAAACCTAAATATTCCATCTTCTATGCCAATAAAAGATGTGAATAAAGTGATAATAGACGCTTGGAAATTAGGAGTGAAAACGCTTTATTATCAGCGTTCGCAGTCTGTTTCTAAGGAATTAGTTATTAATTTTATGAATTGTTCAAGTTGTGAAGCGTAATGATAAATAAAAGTGTAAGCTTATTTTAGCTTACATTTTTATTTTAAAATCTATCTTTTTTATTTCTTTTAGTTGTTTTTCAGCATTAATAGGGTAGTCTTTAGTTTTATAGCCTTGTTTTTGGTCTTCTATGATTCGTTCTAGTATTTTTCTTATATATTCTTTTAAAGGGATGAATTTATAATCATAGTTCTTATAAAATATTTCTCCTTTTTTATTGACCCAGAGACTATTGTTTGGGCTATTATATTTCTCTTGACCATAGAAGTTTTTTAGTTCATAATAGGGCAGATATTTATTAGGACGATTTACAATTTCGTAATGGTTTATAATTTTTTTGTCAAAAGGATGATTAATTTCTGTTAGGATTTCTAATTGATTGATTCCATCTACTATTTTTTGTTCAATATTGTTATAAACAAAAGGGTAAGGATAGTATTTCCCTTCATATAAATAGTCTTTTGGATTATTAGATTTTTTCAGAGGCTTCACTTTTATTCCTTTTTTATTGATGAGATAAGAGGTTGATTTTTTGGAAATAGGGGCTATAAACGAATGTTCTCCTCCTTTATCAAATTCCCTTTTCCATCCACCTGTATAGACTATTGCATAGCCGTAGTTAAATTGAGTTGCAAAATCCCATTTTGCAGGTAGAACTTTCTTCCCAAACCAATCTACAAATCCCATTTTATTTTTTTCTACATATCGTCTCAGTCCTTCTTCCCAAATATCATTTCCATTATCAAACCACTGTGGATAGTATAGAAATTTTCCATTTCTATCATAGACTTCTCCTGCCTCTATTCGTGGGTTATCTTTATCATATTTTTTATTTTTAAAGGAAGTCCCCCAAAACTCTATTGTAGGTTCATTTATAGGGTTTTCTGTATCATAGATTCTAAATCCCGAAAATTGAGCAGGGATGATGATTTTCCCCTTTTCATTTTTCACACCTACCAAAGTGCTGTCAGAAGTATAAAAATAATATAATTTCTCTTGTGTAAACGCTAATTTCCCGATTAATAGGATGAGAATAAGGATTATTTTTCTCATATTTTAAAACTTTCTAACAAAGGTAATTAATTTTTGCTACTATAATTTAAAAAATTCCGATATTTGGGATTATTTTTAATTTATGCTTAATCAATTATATACCAATCGGAGAACAGGAAACTCGGATAGCACTAGTGCTTCAAGGACTGATTTTCAGCGGGATTTTGACCGAATAATTTTCTCTACTTCTTTCCGAAGACTACAGAATAAAACGCAGGTTTTCCCTCTCCCAGGTAGCGTTTTTGTGCATAACAGGCTTACCCATTCGCTGGAAGTTGCTTCGGTGGGGAGAAGTCTAGGGAGCTTTGCGGGGGAGTTTATCGTGGAGAAATTTGCTCAAGAATTAAACGAGAATTCAAAGAATTTTTATCTGCATAATTTACATAATGTGATAGCGGCGGCGTGTCTCTGTCATGATATAGGAAACCCTGCTTTCGGGCATTCTGGGGAAGATGCCATCGCAAGTTATTTTGAGAAAAATGAAGATTTAAAATCTCTAATGACTGAGAAACAATGGGCAGATTTTATTAATTTTGAAGGAAATGCCAATGCCATCCGTGTGCTTACCCATCAGCAGAGAGGCAAGGACAAAGGCGGACTTCAGCTGACCATGGCAACTTTAGCAAGTATCGCTAAATATCCCTGTGAATCCATAGCGAAGGACAAAAAACAACTTCATAGAAAGAAATTTGGTTTTTTCCAAAGTGAAAAGGAAACTTTCAAAGAAATAGCCAAGGCTACGGCTTTTATCACAGAACAGGAAGAACCGCTGGTCTACAAAAGGCATCCCTTCGTATGGCTGGTAGAGGCGGCAGACGACATCTGCTACAATATCATAGATATAGAAGATGCCCATAGGCTGAAAATTATTTCTTCTTCCGACTGTGAAAACCTCATCTTAGAACTCATCAAAACCACGGATGAAAACATAAAACGAGTAGAGGACAAACTATCCGTGATTTCCGATAAAAATGACAGAATATCTTACCTCCGTGCAAAGGTTATTAATTCTCTAATCAATGTTTCCATAAGGCTTTACAAGGAAAAAATTGATAATATTCTTACAGGAAATCTAGACCAGTCACTGCTTTCTATTTTTAAAAAAGAAAATAAAACTTTGCAGGATATAAAGCAGTTTTCCATTGACGAAATCTACAATCACAGAGCGGTGGTAGAGATAGAAAATGCGGGATATAATGTGATGTATGAGCTTCTCAATCATTTTATTCCATCGGCTATAAAAGAAAATCCTAAGGATTATGACAAAAAAGCCCTTCAATTATTGCCCGAACAGTTCAGATATGATGGCGAACCTTATGAAAAGATAATGGGTGTTTTGGATTTTGTTTCTGGGATGACGGATAACTACGCCACGGACCTTTATCGAAAAATAAAAGGAATAGATATCGGAATGACGATGTAAATTTTTTTTACATTTTTTGTAACATTTCGTTAGATATTAATACTAATAAATTGAAATTAAATTTTATAATTATGAAAATACTTATTTTTAGTTTTTTTGCATTCGTTATTTTATTGGTTTTATTGGTTTCGTTATTCACTGTGAAGCAGGAAACAGCCGCTATCATAGAGCGTTTGGGAAAATTCCATTCCGTTCGCCACGCGGGGCTTCACCTCAAAATTCCATTTATTGATAATATCACCAAAAGATTAACTCTAAAAATCCAACAGCTTGATGTATTGATAGATACCAAAACCCTTGATAATGTGTTTATTAAGATGAGAGTTTCGGTTCAGTATCAGGTAATTAGAAATCAGGTAAGTGATGCTTACTATAAACTGGAAGACCCTCATAATCAGATAACTTCATATGTTTTTGATGTGGTGAGAGCCGAAGTTCCAAAACTAAAATTGGATGATGTTTTCGTGAAAAAAGATGATATCGCTATCGCTGTAAAAGCTGAAATTCAGGAGGCAATGCAGAGCTATGGATATGATATTATAAAGGCTTTGGTGACGGATATAGACCCAGATGAGCAGGTAAAACAAGCGATGAACCGAATCAATGCAGCGGAAAGAGAAAAAACTGCAGCTGAGTATGAGTCTGAAGCAGAAAGAATCCGTATTGTAGCCGTAGCCAAAGCAGAAGCCGAGTCTAAAAAGCTACAAGGGCAGGGGATCGCAGACCAAAGAAGGGAAATCGCCAAGGGTCTGGAAGAATCCGTAAAAATGCTTAACAGTGTGAATATCAATGCACAGGAGGCATCAGCACTGATAGTAGTTACCCAGCATTATGACACGCTTCATTCCATAGGGGCTAACAACCGTTCTAATTTGGTTCTTCTTCCAAATTCACCAATGGCGGCAAATTCCATGCTGAATGACCTCATAGTTGCCATGAACACAGCACACAAAGTGGAGGAAGCAGATAAAGGACACTACCCTAATCCACCAAAAGAACATAGACACTAATTTTCCAATTCAAACTAAATAAAACCCGCCTCTTTTCATTGAGAAAAGAGGCGGACTATTTTTGGGTTTTATCTTTCAAATTTCACATTGGGCAGAAGTCTTGGTCTTTGTGGCTCGTTAGCTACTTTCCAAGAAGTTCTGTACATCCATTCGGTCATTTTGTAAAGTTTCTTGAAATCTATGTTTTCTGATTCGTCCTGCGGCTGGTGGTACTGGTGGTGCAGCACACTTGTGAAAAATACCGCAGGAATACCAAGCCTCGCGTAAGGCAGGTGGTCGCTTCGGAAATAGAAAAACTCTGGATGCTCTGGTAAATCCCAGTCTTTCAAAAACTTAAATTTAGTGCTTTCTTGGTTGGCTTCTTCTGCCATTCTTACTAAATCATCAGAATTTTTGTGCGGAGACTGACCACCGAGAAGAGCGGCTTCGTTGATATCATTTCTTCCAATCATATCGCCGTTCAGCACAGCTACGATATTTTCTCTCGGAACTACAGGATGCGCAGAATGCCACTTTGACCCTAAAAGACCTCTTTCCTCAGCGCCATGAATTACAAACAAGATGCTTCGTTTTGCAGGCTGCTTGCTGTATGCTCTTCCCATCGCAAGTAGAGCCACGCAGGTGCTGGCATTGTCATCGGCACCGTTGTAGATGGTGTCATTTTTCACAGGGTGGCGGATACCGTCATGGTCCTGATGTCCGCTGAGCAATACATATTCATTTTTAAGTTTTGGGTCTGTTCCTTCTATCTTTCCGATGATATTTACAGAAGGATATTTGTAAGTCTCTGTTTGTAAGTTTACGGTAATCTGTGGGTTGCCTTTCAGCCAGTTTTGGTTTTCTTTTTTAACCCAAAAGACAGGAATATCTTCTTTGATGTTTTCATTCAGTCCTTCCACACCATAGACCCCTCTTTTCATCATTGGTTCTACTTCTATCCAGCTTTTGTCAGAGATTTCATCCGTAATGAAAACGATGCCTTTCGCACCTAATTTTCTAGCTGAATTAAGGTATTTAGCTTTGATAAATCTTGGGTATCTTCTCTCGAAAAGTGTCATTTCCTGCTCGATACCTTTTTTGGAAACATTGATGGCAACTACTTTCCCTGCAATCTGGGAAGTCAGCTGCTCTGGTTCCACCTCGCCTACGCTGATGATAGGCAGGGAGAAATGAGCATTTACCACATCAGAAACTAAAATATCTTTCCATATTTTTAGGTTTTTATCACCGATTTTCACCGAGCTGAGCGGAGAAATCTGGTGGCGGTACATATCAAAAAACTGGAAATAAGTGCCGTTGTCCCCAGCGGGTTTTATCCCTGCTTCTTTCATTTTGTCTGCGAACCACACGGAAACTTTGAGCTCATCTAGGGTTCCTGCCTCTCTTCCCCAGAACTGGTCAGCCGCCATCTGGTACATGTCTGTACGAAGATCTTTTTCCTTAATAGCCGAAACCAAAGGCTTCTTGTAGCTCTGCGCACCCAGCGAAGGGCAGAGGATTCCCATAAGGAGAGTAAAAACGATTTTTTTCATAGGTTTATAATTTAATTGATTTTTGCCCAAAAGTATCGTTTTATTAGAAAAAATGCAAGTTCCCACAAGTTTTTATTTGGTTGAAAATAAATTTAATATTTTTGAAACAGATTTTAATTTAGTAAATGAATGAAAATAACCGAAGGATTATTGCCTGAAGATAAAGAGGCTATTATACACTGGATAAATAGCAAAGGTGCTGATTTCCTGCAACAATGGGCAGGAGATGCTTTGCCCTATCCTCTTACCATAGAAGCACTCAATGATTTGTCTCATTGTTTTCGTATCGAGGCAGAGGGGAATTTTATAGGGATGATTCAGCAAATAAGAGTAGAAGGAAACAATGTGCATATTGGTAGATTTCTTATCAATCCTTCCCTTACGGGAAAAGGATTAGGTAGCTTGGCAATGCAGTTATTTATCGCAATGCTTTTTGAGGATAAAAGTGTTCATTCTATTAGCTTAAATGTATTTGATGACAACCCCATAGCTAAAGGTCTTTATAGAAAACTCGGTTTCGAAGTAGTGGCAACTATTGAAGGAGAAAGAAAAAAATACAAGATGATGAAAAGTAATTCGGCAATTAACTAATTGGCAAATTTAATACTATGGACATAAAACGAGATGAATCCCATTGTTATGCTGCTGTCATCACCGAAGATGGTCAGTGGCAAAAAGGCGAAGAATACTTTTCAGAAGACTATACCGAAACCCTCATTTTCAATGAGCAAGGTAAGCTTGTAGAGGCTTGTTATGGCGAGGAATACCACTTCCTCTTTACCTACGACTCTCACGGCAATCGCCTGAGTTCTCACCTCTACGACCCTGAAGATGAAGAGCTAACCGACTGCTGGGAGGAAAAACAATACCGCTATAACGACCTACATCAGCAAGTAGAATGTATTACTTACG
Source organism: uncultured Flavobacteriaceae bacterium (assembly GCA_963518955.1). Taxonomy (GTDB): domain Bacteria; phylum Bacteroidota; class Bacteroidia; order Flavobacteriales; family Weeksellaceae; genus JABCPE02. The sequence continues at coordinate 54,316 of CAUQKI010000007.1, forward strand.
AAGATGGCAAATGGAAAAAAACTGTTACTTTCGAATACGATGCGCACGGCAATAACATAAGTCAGCACTCCCGCACAGCCGATGCCGAATATCTCTTACAACTCCAATATGATACACAAGGCAGGTGTATAGATCGTTGTTATACAAACATATCTACGGGAGAAAAGATCCTTCATGACTCTATTGAATTTCGTAGTGATACCGAAAAAGTCGATACCAATCTTTCAGCCAATGGCAAGCCTTTTATGTTTACCATAACTCGTTTTGATGAAAAAGGCAATGTAATTTATGTTGCCCATCAGGATATAGGCGACCCCGAACCTTATTCAATAACTGAAACTACTTTCGATGAGCATAACAACGAAATTTTCGAGCGAATTAGCAACAAAGAAGGCGAAGTCTATACTCGCAAATACACCTATCGCTATGATAATCAAGGCAATTGGATAGAGAAACGCATCGAATACTCTAAACGTTATACCAACCTGATTGTAGAACGAACCATTGAATATTACCCTATATAAATAATATGAATAAAGAAAATACATTTATCCAAATCCGAACGCTCTTTGGTATAGAGGAGGATTGTGGTTTTACAGAAGCTGAAATGCAGCCGTTTTTCGGCGTGGTGGAGCAAATGCCAGCGTTGTTACATGACTATTACACTACTTTGGGAAAGCATCAGGCTTTGAATCAAACACAAGATAATTTGATAACACCTAAAGACAATCTTACTCTTTTCAATCATCCAGATTATTTTGTTTTTTATGCAGAAAATCAAAATTGTTGTTTATGGGCAATTGCAAAGGGAGATTTAGGCGAAGAAAATCCTAAGGTATATGTTAGCTATAACCAAAAAGAATGGCAGGTGGAATGCGAAACTTTATCGGAATTTTTGTTGGCTATGGCTCACTTACAGGCGGTATTTGCTTTGCCTTATACTTATGAAGGTTTTAAATTCATTACTTCCGAAGATTTGGATGCTATAAAAGCCCATTTTCCAAAAAAGCCTTTCGCTATACGCCATTGGTTACAAGGGGCGGAGTTCTATGGCGGGGCTACTGACAGCATAGTAGTTTTAGATGGGGGTGAGCAGCTGGTGTATGCATCTTCATCAGAAAGTTCCTTTGAGGAGATGGATCGTTTTTTAGAGAATATAGGAGAGGAAATGTAAAATTTGAGAAAAACAGTCATAAAAAGAATTTTAATAAAAAATGAACAGCACAAAATCTATATCATTTTTAGATACTAAAAACGGAGATTTTTCCCTTATAAACGGTGTAGTGATTTCTTCTAAAACTACTTTTTCTGCACTCAGAGAGCAGTTTCCTGATAATGATATTTGGGATGTGGGGACGGGGTTTTATTGGATTTATTTTGAAAAATGTCCTTTTGAGGGAAAAGAGTTTGATGTTTCTATTTGTTTCGAAGGAGAAAAACTTGAAACGATATTTTTTTCTATGAAAGAAAGATACACGCCTTGGGAAAACTGGACAGAGGAATATGAACTTCAAACTGAAAAACTGTATAAAAAATGGCTTACAGCACACATAGGGGAAGAATGGAAGTTTGTCTGGGGAGAGGTAGGAGCCGCTTTTGATAGGAAAGGAGGAAGGACAAATATGTGGGTCAGTTATATTTGATTTGCATAAAATACAAAAAAAATGTAATTTTAGCAAAAAAATAAAAACATGAGTATAAATAGTAACTATGAAGTTCCGCAAAATTGGGATTTCTTTTTCTGCCGAGTTGAGGGAAAACCAGCCTCTGTAAGAGTGAATTTAGCCCTAAGACAGATAGCTCCAGTTGAGGGATATAAATACCGCTTGAACTTTCTCATCAAAATGCAAAACCCTACGCCAGAGGGCATGTCTTCTAATGAGGAATATCCTGTTTTGTGTGATATAGAGGATGCTATCTCAGGGAAAGCAGAGCAGATGGGTGCTATCTCAGCAGGAGCTGTGAAATCAGGTGGAATTCTAGAACTTATCTATTATACCAATCTTTCTGAGGGGCTTTCAGAGGCTTGTGTAGATGTATTGGCTACTTTTGAGGGGTATCAGTATAAGAGCTATTTCGAGGAAGACCCAGAGTGGAAGGACTATTTTGAATTCCTATTCCCAGACCCATACTCTTACCAATCAATGCAAAATAGAAAAGTAGTGATGCAGTTAGAAGAAAATGGGGACAATCTAGATATTCCGCGAGAAATAGACCATTGGATTTATTTTGATAATGAACAGAGCCGAGCACAATATGTGGAAAAAGTAATAAGAAAAGGCTACAAAGTGGTTTCAGAAGACTTCATAGAGGAAGGGAATTCTCACCATTTTCAGCTGCATATTGTAAGACAAGATTGTCCACATGAAATAGATGAGATAGTCTGGGAACTGAAAGAACTAGCCGATAATTATGATGCCTACTATGACGGCTGGGAAAGCGTGATAGTAAAATAAAAAAAGTAAATATCAGAGCCAAGATTTCTCTTGGCTTTTTAATTAGAAAATAAAATGATAAATGACTTACAATACATTCTATAATGCGATGGTGTCTCTTCCTGAGAGCCATGAAAACCGCGACCTTGAGGAATATTTGCTAGCATTGTTTTCTTTAGTGAAAAAGCATGAAAAAGAGCCTTTTTCGCCAGAGTTGTGCATTGAAATTATACAAAAAGCCTTTACCGAAACGCCTATGTCATTTGATGAAAAATGGCTTTCTGTCTGTGATGCTCCTGATGAAGGGAAAGGTATGGATTTCACTCAAAATGTTTTAATTTTCCAAATAGCTGAACTGCATAGAATGCGGGATAAGGAACTGCAAAATCCGCAGAGATATTCAGGAATCAATTCCGAAACGGATAATTGGTGGTATAATTTTGACCCTTTTACTAATCTGGAATGTGGTGCAGAATGGTTTTGGGATAGTGCTGATAGTGAGGAAGATGATATTTCTGCTGACTGGGGATTTTTGGGAAAACTCCTTGAAATAGGGCGTGTTTATGAATAGATTTTTTATAATCAAATTCTAATCAGTTAATTTTCTATAAAATACTTGAAAATAATCAAAAACAAAGGAGTAAATAGTTTTTAAACTAAATTTAGACATTCAAACAATGAAAAATGTTTTAATTATCAACGGATGTCCAGACATGGTGCAGTGCTAATAAAACTGATAAAACATCCCTTTTATGAAATAGAGAAGGGAATTTTTATAAGGTTTAATTGGGTAATTTGGAAAGCAGAAAACTTTTGAGAATAGGAAGGTGGCATTTCTCTATTTCCTTGGCAGCGGTAAGGAGGGTAAGGGCTTTTTTGTCATGAATAAGCTCTAAAAAGGCATCTACGGCGGTATTTTGTTCCAGCTCGTTTCGGTAATCATTGCTGAAAGTATCAAAATCGTGTGTCTGGTGATAGGTTTTCCGTAGAAGTGTGGAGGGAGCGATTTCTTTTGCCCAAAAATCAAAATCCAACTCTTCCTTTTTGATACCACGAGGCCAAAGGCGGTCAGCAAGCACACGAAAACCATCTGTTTCATCAGGAATTTCGTAAACTCGTTTTAGGTTGATAAGCATTTTAATTAAGTTTTTATTGGTAAAAATACGAATATTTAATTCTAAAACTTACATTAACCAATTATTATTTTTAATTTTGTGAAACTTAAATTTAACTATGAAAAAAAGAGTCTTAATAAGTGTTTCGGACAAGAGCGGACTTACGGAATTCGCTCAGTTCTTAGAAAAAAACAATTACCAACTTATCTCCACAGGTGGAACTTTCAAACATCTGAAAGATGCAGGGCTTAGTCCTATTCAGATAGATGAGGTTACTAACTTCCCAGAAATGCTGGACGGCAGGGTAAAAACCCTTCACCCCAAAGTGCATGGAGGACTTCTCGCTGTGCGTGATAATAAAGAGCACATGGACACAGTAGCCGAGCACGGAATAGAGCTGATAGACATGGTGGTGGTCAATCTTTACCCATTTTTCGAAAATGCAGGGAAGAATATTCCTTTGGATGAAAAGGTGGAGTTCATCGACATAGGAGGGCCGTCTATGCTTCGTTCAGCAGCAAAGAATTTTAAATCTGTGACAGTCATCACCAATGTGGAAGATTACGAGAGAGTAAAATCTGAAATAGAAACTTCTGGCGATACTACTTTGGAAACTCGTAAAACCCTTGCAGGAAAGGTGTTTAACCTTACTTCTGCCTATGATGCAGCCATTTCCAAAATGCTTTTGGAGGAGGAATATCCACAGTATCTGAATGCTTCTTACAAGAAAGTTTCGGATTTACGATATGGCGAAAATCCGCACCAGTCTGCGGCTTATTATGTTTCAACAGTGGAAAATGGAGCGATGAAAGATTTTGAACAATTGGGAGGAAAGGAACTTTCGTTCAATAATCTTCGCGATATGGATTTGTGCTGGAAAGTAGTAAATGAATTCAAAAACGAAAAGGCATGTTGTGCCGTAAAACACTCTACGCCGTGCGGTGTAGCCATCGGAAATACAGCGGTAGAAACTTACACTAAAACCTTTGAGTGCGACCCTGTTTCTATCTTCGGAGGCATTGTGGCGATGAACTACAGGGTGGATGCTGCCACAGCGGAGGAACTTGGGAAGACTTTCCTTGAAATCGTGATGGCAGTAGATTTTGAGGAGAAAGCACTGGAAATCCTTAGACAAAAGAAAAACCTTAGAATTATTAAAATTAAAAACCCTGTTTCGGACAAACAAACTTGGGTAAAAATAGATGGCGGACTGCTGGTGCAGGACTGCGACAATCAGTTCTCGGAGGAAATAAAAACCGTAACCGAAAAACAGCCGACAGAGGAACAGAGAAAAGCCTTGCTCTTTGCACAGCGAGTAGTGAAATATGTGAAATCCAATGCGATAGTGGTTTCTAATGGAACGCAGGCGCTGGGAATTGGCGGCGGACAGGTTAATAGAATCTGGGCGACACAGCAGGCGGTGGAAAGAGCCAAAGAGAAATTCAGTGGAGAGCTGGTTCTGGCTTCGGATGCCTTCTTCCCGTTCCGCGATGTGGTAGATTTCTGTGCTGAAAAATACATAAAAGCCATTATACAGCCAGGCGGAAGCATCAAGGATGAAGAAAGTATAGAGGCTGCCAATCAGCACGGCATCCCAATGCTGCTCACTGGAATGAGACACTTTTTACACTAAAAACGTATTTTATAAATCTGAGAATTTTCATGTTCTCAGATTTTTGTTTTTTTGCGATTATTCATTATCTATGCAAGAATAAGGTAGATTTATTTTTTTAAAAGATGAAAAAAGCTGTATTTGTGTTTGTTTTGCTGTGTTTTCAGATGCTTTTCGGGCAGGAGAAAGAGGTATTAAAAGTAGAATGGCCAGAGGAATATAAAATGAAAAAAGCTTTAGATATAGAAGATGAAAAGACTCGCTTTGTGGTGTTTGTTCCCGAAAACGAAACTATGGATAACTGGACTATATTAGGAAGTTTGGTTTCTTATAAAAAGACAAAAGTTCCTAATGTAGATATTATTATAAAATCTTATGAGGAAACCTTTTTGAAGGAGGAACCTTCAGCAAAACTTACAATTTTAGAAAAAAATGATAGGGCAGAAAACATTTGGGCGCTTTTCAAGATAGAAGCACCATCTGTTTCTAAAAAATCAAACCTTGAAGCTCAATTAGTATATGTGATACAAGGAGAAGATGATATTCATAATGTTTTTGTTATGATAAAAGAAAAAACACTTTCCCAAAAGTTTGTAAAAAAGTGGAGTAAAATTTTCAAAGAAGGTAAATTGATAAACGAATAAAATTTTAATAAAATGAAAAAATTAGTTTTTTTGTGTTTGGTATTATTCTCAGGAATATTTTTTGGACAGGAAAGAAGACAAAATCTAAAAATACTTTGGCCAGAAGAATACCAATGGAAAATTATTTCTAATAATGAAAGTGATACAGAACACACAATAGAGCTCATCCCAGGAAAAGAAGAGCCTGATAAATGGACAATGCTCGGTATGATGAGCTCTTTTAAAAATACGATAATTCCCAATGTAGATATTATTATAAAAATTTATGAGGAAGCTACCTTAAAAGAGTCTCCTCTTGCAAAACTCACGATTTTAGAAAAAAGCAAAGAAGGAGAGGGTATCTGGGTGCTTTTTAAGGTAGAAACACCATCTTTCCCTAATGACCCGAAACCAGAATCCCAGCTATGGTATGTGATTCAGGGAGAAAAAACGCTTCACAGCATGTTTATTGCAAAGAAAGAAAAAAAACTTTCCAAAGAATTTATAAAAAAATGGAGTAAAGTTTTTAAAAGTGGAGAGTTTTTTTATGAGTATTCAGATGAAATACAATAGTTTATAGTATAAATCTAAATTTTAATAAAATGAAAAAGTTAATTTTTTTATGTTTAATGTTATTCTCAGGAATGTTTTTCGGTCAGGAAATAGAGGAAATATTGGAAGTTCCTTGGCCAAAAGAACAAAAGTGGAAACAGCTCTATGATAAAAAAGGATTAACCAGCCGATTAGTGGCATATATTCCAGATAAAGAGAACGAAAACAATTGGACTATAAAGGGAAGAATACTCTATCTGTACTATGCTGCAGAAAACGATGTGGCAGATGTCATAGATACTTATAAAGATACTTTTGAGAATAATGCTCCTAATGCCAAAATGAAAGTTTTGGAAATAAGCAGAAACAGAAAAACAGCGATTTTCAAAATAGAAAATATACGGGCAGAAAAGCTTCCACATAAGGTAGAATCCGAATTATACTATGTTTTTATGGGATATGATACGGTTTGTATAGCTTTTGTATCAGTGAAAGAAAAGAAACTTTCCACAGCGTTTGTTAAAAAATGGTCAGAAATTTTCAAAAACAGCAAGTATTCTTATCGAGAAATAAAAGAGAAAACCGATGAATAGAGGATTCTATAAAGCATTAAAATGAAAATTAGCCCTAAAAAGGCTAATTTTTTTACGAATATTTTTCTTGTTTTTTTATGATTTTTTTAACTTTGCACTCTCATTTCTTTAACAAGTGTAAAAAGAAAGTCTTTTTTATGACTTACTAAACTCTTAAGATTTAATAAAAAAAATATAAATAAAATGAAATTAAGTAGATTAATTCCTGCTGTGGTGGTATCCGCGGGGTTGTTGTTCAACTCTTGTATCCGTGAAGAAGCACCCAATATGGAAGCTGACATTGAAAGTGTAACAATTGCTAATGCAGAGAGTTTGTTACAAACAGAACCAGTGATAGAGAGTAATAACATTACTTTCAGAATGAAAACATTTTCTGGAAGTTATAAATTCGCTCCAGAATTTAAGCTGTCAGATGGAGCAACTATTTCTCCAGCAAGCGGGACAGAGTTGGATTTCACGCAGCCACAGACTTATACAGTAACTTCTCAAGATGGAGCGTGGAGCAGACAGTATGTGGTTTCTTTTATCGCTGATGAAAATGCCTTTATTACTAGTTATTCTTTTGAAAATATGGAAGAAGATACAACTAATAAGTATCATAAATTCTATGAACTTATTAATGGGCAGAAACTATATAACTGGAGTAGTGGTAATGATGGTTTTAGTATGACTAATTCAGGTGGAAAAGCTGATACTTACCCTACTTTACAAGTTGCTGATGGATATAGTGGAAAAGGAGTAAGAATGATAACAAGAAGTACAGGTTGGCTTGGGTCTATGTTTGGAGCGCCTATAGCGGCTGGAAATCTTTTCTTGGGAACTTTCAGTCTTAACATTGCTAATACCTTAAAATCTACGAGATTTGGTATTCCATATAATTATAATAAAGCTCCTAAAGCAATTACAGGATATTTTAAATATAAAGCAGGGGCTAGATTTTCTAAAAAGGATAGAAGCAGTACATTAACAAAAGATAATTGGAATGCCTACGCTATTTTATTTGAAAAATCAAGCACAAATAATTTCATAACAGGTGACCACAACTTTGCTGATGCTAGAATAGTAAGTATTGCTAAACTAAAAGACGAGGATAGAAAAGAAACAAGCGAGTGGACAAAATTTGAAATTCCTTTTGAGCTTGTGAGTGGAAAATCCTTTGACCCTACCAAAGAATATATGTATACTATAGTATTTACATCTAGTATAGAAGGAGATAAATACAATGGTGCGGTAGGAAGTACATTGGATATTGATGAGGTTAGAATCATTACAGAATAAATAATTTAAACAAGAAATAATCTAATGAAAAAGATATTTTTAGCTGTTCTAGCTACTTTGGGTATTAGTTCTTTTAGCTTTGCCCAAGAAAATGAGAATGGAAATTTTTTCACAAGGGATATGGAATATCAGGTAAAGGCTAATTTCAGTATAGGAGGAAGCACTCCGCTAGGTATTCCAAGGGAAATTAGAAAAATTACTCATTATAATCCTACTTTGGTTCTTGGATTAGAGGCGGATGCTACTAAATGGGTGTCTGATAATAAGAAATGGGGTATCCGAGTGGGAATCCGTACCGAAGGAAAGGGAATGAAAACAGAAGCGGTTGTGAAAAGCTACTTTACAGAAGTAATTCAAAATGATGAAAAAATAAAGGGTTACTTTACAGGAACAGTAGAAACTGATATTAAAAATACTTATGTAACAATGCCTGTATCAGTGGTTTACAAGGTTTCTCCGAGATGGAAACTTTATGGAGGACTGTATGCTAGTATTTTAGTTGATAAAAACTTTAGCGGTTATGTTTCTGATGGATACCTTCGCCAAGATACGCCTATTGGGACAAAAGTTGTCTTTGAAAACGGAACAAAAGCAAACTATAATTTTTCTAATGATTTGAGATTATTCCAATGGGGAGGGCAGTTAGGAGCAGAATGGCATCTGAACAAGCATTTCATTCTATTCCCAGAGTTGAACTATGGAATCAATGGAATATTTAAATCCGAATTCAAATCTATCAGTTTTGCGTTACATAATATTTACTTGAATTTAGGATTTGGATACAAATTTTAAGATTAAATAATCAAGAATTTTTTGGAGCAGTTGGAAAATATTTTCTAACTGCTTTTTATTTCATTATTTTTGCAAATAAAATCAAGTTTGTATTACGCCCAAATCATACTTCCGCTCAATCTTTCAGGGACTTTCACTTACAAAGTTCCCGATGATTTGGTGGATTTTATGGAGGTGGGCAAGAGGGTTCTGGTTCCTTTCGGCGGTAAAAAGATTTACACAGGAATCGTTTCCGAAATCCATCAGAACGCTCCAGAAACCTTTAAGACAAAGGATATCATCAGTGTTTTGGACAATGTTCCTATCGTTCCGCAGGAGCAGCTGGATTTTTGGAGCTGGATGTCCGAATATTATCTCTGTAACATCGGTGAAATCTATCGTTTCGCTTTTCCGTCTTCACTGAAATTAGAAAGTGAAACTTACATAAAACTCAATGCTGACCAGCAGGTGAATTTTGAAGATTTGGAAGCGAATGAAATCTATCTTATTCAAGCCTTGGAGGTTAAAAAAGTACTGAATTTACAGGAAATAGAGGCTTTTATTCCCAAAAAAGAAATCATCAAAACCATCAATTCCCTCATAGGCCAAAGGCTCATCATCATCGACGAAAAAATTACCGAAAAATACAAGATAAAAGAAGCTTCTTATCTGAAAATAAACGATGAGGTTTTGCAGGGAGAAAACCTCGCAAACACGCTTTCCCTATTGGATAGGGCTAAAAAACAGAAAGAACTTTTTCTTTTAATTTTATCTGAACAAAAAAAGATTGAAAACCAGCCCGTTAAAAAATCTGATATTTTTGAAAAAGGAAATTTTGGTTCATCTCATCTAAAACCTCTTTTGGATAAAAAAATCGTAGAAGAATATTTTTTAGAAGTTGATAGAATCCAGCGATACAGTGGAGAATTGGAGGAAATAGAAAAACTCACTCCACACCAGCAGGAAGCCAAAAATCAGATAGACCAAGCCTTTTCGGAGGGCAAAAATGTGCTTCTCCACGGCGTTACCTCTTCTGGGAAAACGCATGTTTATTTAGAAAAAATAGAATACTGCATTAGAAGTGGGAAAAATGTTCTTTTCCTTGTTCCAGAAATCGCTCTCAATCAACAGATTACCCAGCGATTGGAGAAGAAATATGGAAAAAATTTAGGGTTTTATAACAGCAAACTAAGTGATTTTGAGAAAGTAGAAGTTTGGCGAAAAATAAAAAATAACGAAATCAAAATCCTGATAGGAACCAGAAATTCGCTTTTCCTTCCTTTTCAGAATTTGGGTCTGATTATCGTAGATGAGGAGCACGACAGCGCCTACAAACAAAAAGATGCTTTTTTCTTTTTCAATGCGAAAGATGCAGCTTTGGTTTTGGCTAAATTTTATCAGTCAAATGTGATTTTGGGTTCTGCAACTCCTTCATTAGAAACATATTACAACGCTCAGAAAGACAAACTGCGCTATATTTATCTCGGAGAAAGATTCGGCGGCACAGCGCTTCCTGTTTATGAATTGATAGATTTCAAATCAGCCATGGACATGAAAAGTGTGGTAGGAAATTTCTCTCAAAGAATGATAAGGGAAATCAGGCATCAACTTGATAATCAGAAACAAACCATCGTTCTGCACAACAGGCGAGGTTATGCTAATGTTTCAGAATGCAAAAGCTGTGGGCATGTTACCTACTGCGGAAACTGTGATGTAGTGATGACTTATCATAAGACCGAAGACCAGCTAAAATGCCACTACTGTGGTCAAAGAGCTTCTAAGCCTAAATTTTGCCCTAAATGTCATTCGGAAAATATCAGTATTCGCGGGATAGGAATCGAGCAGATAGAGGAGGAGCTGAACAAAATTCTTCCCAATAGCAGGATAGACCGAATGGATGTGGACTCTATGCGGAAGAAATTTGCCTACGAAAAACTTTACGAAAAAATGGAAAATGGCGAAACGGACATCATCGTCGGTACACAGATGGTTTCCAAAGGTTTAGATTTTCCCAATATTGAGCTGATTGCCATTCCAAGGGCAGATTCACTGCTTCATATTCAGGATTTTAGGATAGAGGAAAGAGCCTACCAGCTCATTACCCAAGTGGCAGGAAGAGCAGGGCGGACTTCTGGAAATGGAAAAGTTCTGATACAAACTTACGAGCCGCAAAAGCCTATTTTTAAGCTGATTAAAGAAAATAATCCCGAGAAAATTTATGAATATTTTTTGGGAGAAAGGAAGAAATTTCATTATCCGCCGTTTGTGAAACTTATCTTTATAGAGCTGAAACACAGACGAGAAGATAAACTAGAAAGAGCCGCTAAATTCCTTGGCTATATTCTGCGGAAATATCTCCCAGGGGAATGTGTTTTAGGACCAGAAGCCGCTTCTATCGGTAAGATAAATAATCTGTATCAGTTTCAGATTTTATTAAAATTGCCTCGTTCCAAAAAATATAACGACTACAAAAAATTAGTGGCTATATCGTTAAAAGAATTCGATGAAATAGCCGCTTACAAGAGTATTAAGCTAAAAACCTATGTTGATTTTTAAGGAAAATTAACAAAATTTATAATGAAATATTCTTTAATTTGAACAATAATTATTAACTTTACTTGTTTTTAATATTGGCAATAGTCAATTAAACATCAAAAAAATGAATGCAATGAAAAAGTTTGTAAAAATAACAACAGTTTCTACGATGCTGCTTCCACTGGGAGTTTGTGCGCAGAATAATCCACTTTTACCACCTGTATCAGGAGAGAGTATTGTGATAGAAACTCCACCTCCAACTCCTTTGACACCAGAGGAACAGTTGAACAGCAATATAGCATCTATGTTTAGTGACCCTGTAATGCGAAATGCGCAGTGGGGATTTGTGGTTTATGACCCAAAAAAGAAAAAAATCATCAATTCATATAACGAAAACGCATCATTGATTCCTGCTTCCACTACGAAGTTATTGACTACAGATGCAGCGATGTCCTTGTTTGGAAAAGATTATCAATGGGTTACACAGTTAGAGCATTCTGGTTCTATTGATGAGCAAGGAATTCTAAACGGAAACCTATACATAGTAGGAAGTGGAGACCCTTCATTAGGAACGGGTAGGGCAGGAGCTTCCACCTATGGGGCTTTGGTAAGTGATTTTGTAAGGTCTGTAAAAGATTTAGGGATAAAACGAGTAAAAGGAGGTATCGTTCTAAAAACAGCTGTTTTTAAAAGTAATAAAACCGTGGTTCTTCCAGCGAATATTGTTTGGAAAGGAAGTAGAGGATATTTTGTACCGATGGGAAGTACCAATGATACAGACCCAAGACAAGAGAGACTTTTGGGAAGAAAAAATCCTGAGGATCAAAAATTTGTCTACCTATCGCCATTTACCCAAGAAATGGTTTATACAGAGAATTTTGGAGGAATTGCTCTTTCAACAAAATTACCAGATACTCCAGCCTATTTGGGTAACAACTTGAAAGCAAGTCTTGCTAAAAATGGAATCATTACAGAAGGAAGAGTAGTAAACCAGTCCGAACCAGAGCAAAATCTTTCTGAAGAAAGGAAAAAGATAATGGCATATCAGTCTCCAAAACTGGAAGATATGGTCTATTTCATCAACCAAACTAGTAACAACCACATGTCAGAAGCATTGCTGAAGACTACAGGTTTCTATAAATATGGAGACTTCTCTCTGGATACAGGAAGAACGATGATGAATAAACATCTTTCCAAGAAAATGTTTGATTTTCAAGGGTTTAACTATGCCGATGGAAGCGGGCTTTCTCGTTCCAATGTAGTGACGCCTATTTCTCAGGTTAAGTTTTTATCCTCTTTGATGGATGATAAGCATTTTGATTCTTATTTCAAATCCTTGCCTATTGGCGGACAGACAGGAACTTTAAAATCAATGTTTAGAAATTCAGATTCCTTTGGGCAAGTTTTTGCTAAAACAGGAACTCTCAACAGGGTAAAAACATTGGCAGGATATATCAAAACTAAAAGCGGAAAACTTTTAACTTTTTCCCTTTTGATAAATAATTACAGTGGAAGTGTGGGGCAGGTAAAACAGAAGATGGAAAAAATCTTGGCTCCAATCATTGATTTCTAAAAAAAGAAAAATCCCTAATTCAAATTTGAATTAGGGATTTTTTTAGTGTTTTTTTATTTCAGAACTGCGATTGCACTTTCGTAATCTGGCTCTTGTTTGATTTCTGGAACCTGCTCTGTGTAAATGATTTTTCCGTTTTCATCCACGATGATTACAGCTCGGCTGCATAGTCCTTTTAGAGGGCCGTCTGTAATTAATAATTGATAATCATCAGAAAAACTTCCTCTGAAATCAGATAGGTTGATAACATTTTCTAAACCTTCTGAAGCGCAGAATCTACTAAGAGCAAAGGGTAAATCCTTTGAAATGTTGATTACCACTGTGTTGTTCAGAGATGAAGCCTCTTGGTTGAATTTTCTTGCTGAAGCCGCACATACTCCTGTATCGATACTTGGGAAGATGTTGAGAACCACTCTTTTACCACTGAAATCAGATAAAGATTTTTCCGCTAAATCAGCAGCTACGAGTGTGAAATTTTTTGCGCTTTCGCCTACTTTTGGAAGCTCGCCTATTGTATTGATAGGACTTCCTCCTAATGATATTTTTGCCATTTTTAAAAATTTTAGTTCGCTACAAAGATAGAAAAATAACTTATTTTATCAGCTCATTCCAGATTATTCCGGCTTGTTTTTCATAGCCAGGTTTTAGGAAATGAACGCCGTCAGCATTGGCTTCTTTTCGCTGTAGAGCCTTTTGGAAATATCCTGTTCCGCCCATTTTGGTATGCAGGTCAAGGAATGAAGTTTTGTTTTCAGCGGCTACTTCTTTTATCCAAGAAGAAATTTCTTTCGCTTTTGCGGATTTTATTTTATTATCCGTTGGAGAAATTAGAAGAATAGGGAAGTTGGGATTTTCCGTTCTCCAAGTGTTGATAAGCTTTTTAGCATTGTCTTTGAATTCCTGTTTTGTGATGTTGCTCAGGGATTCGTTGGTTCCCAGCGCGACAATCAGGACATCGATATTCAGAGATTTTAATTGTTTAGTTTGCAGAGAATATGTCAAGAAATCAGCATAAGTAGCACCATTTACACCTACCGTGTTGAAAACTACGCCGTTTTTAGCCGTGGATTTCAGAAACTGAAAACCATACAGAATGTTTCCTTTTTTTCCATTCATATTGATGATGAATTCCTGAGTAGGATTTTTAAACTTAAAGTTGGTGCTATTTTCCGCGAATTGCCCTTTTCCTATGGGAGTGAGGTTTTCCTCAAACTGCTTGTCATAGAGGATTTCTACATTTTCGACTTTTATGGTTTGTCCAGCTTTTGCATTTCGGACATTGTTGCCATTTAGTTGAACTAGTCGGGTAGTGACTACATTAAATTTAGCCGCAATTTCAGGGAAAGTATCACCATTTTGAACTTGATAATTCAAAATCGTTTTCTTTGGTTTTATAAAGTTTTTCAGACTTTGCGATGTTTTGAAAATAGTAAAATCTTCGCCTGTCATGGCATTATCATTAAAGATTTTGACTTCATCAAAGCTGTCTTTTGGGTCACTGAAATTGATTTCAATGAAAGAATTTCCGTTGTTTCCCATCACAAAGCCCAAAGCTCCCATTTGTGGATAAACATCCTGCTCATAGACCAGACGGAAAGTCTGCCAAGCCTGATTGGAATAAGCCGTGAAATCAACCGCTCCGTTTGAGTTTGCCAAAGGATACGGGAAAACCGTTCCTCGCCCTGCGTTGCCGTATTTATTTTGGAATTTTTTTCTTAAATATTCTGAAATATGCCCTGACTGAATATGAGAATCTCCGATGAAAAGGACATTCGTAACGGATTCATTTTTATTGAGTTTATCAAAGAAAGGCGCCAGATTTTCTGCGTTTTCAATTTTCTGCGCAGATGCAAACACCGAAAAACCGAGACTTATCAACAAAATTTTTCTTATCATATTTTTAGATTTTGGACAAATTTAGTTTTTTTATCATGATAACAAAAAAAGTAACTTAATTAAGTTACTTTTTTGTGCAATTGGTTACAATTTTCTTTCTACATCCTTGTCGCCTCTTCCAGAGAGATTTACAAGCACCAGCTGATTTTTATTTTTAAATAATTTTATAGCGAGAGCTACCGCGTGGGAAGATTCTATTGCAGGAATAATCCCTTCCAAGCGAGACAAAAGCTGAAAAGCTTCTATGGCTTCCTTGTCCGTTACTGAGAAATATTCAGCTCTTTTGGTGTCTTTCAGGAAGGCGTGTTGAGGGCTTATCCCTGGGTAATCCAATCCTGCCGCGATGGACTCTGATGCGATAGGTTCATTGTTTTCATCAGCCAAGCAATAAGAAAAAGTCCCTTGGAAAACCATCGGCTTACCATAGTTAAGCGTAGCGGCAGTATGGAAAATTTTATCTTCCCCACCGCCCTCGGCGCCGTATATTTTTACAGATTCATCATTTAGAAACCCTGAAAACAGCCCAATAGCATTAGAACCGCCACCGACACAAGCGACAATGCCGTCTGGAAGGCGATTTTCTTTCTGTAAAATCTGCTGTCTTGCTTCATTTCCGATTACACTTTGGAAATATCCCACGATTTTAGGGTAAGGGTGCGGGCCTACATGAGAACCGAGCAGATAGTAAGACTCTGGATTTTCTATATAATATCCCAAAGCGCTATCCACCGCATCTTTCAGGGTTTTTGTACCCGAATCACACGAAACAACTTCCGCTCCTAAAAGTCTCATTCTCTTTACATTCAGAAGTTGTCTTTCAATGTCTATTGCTCCCATGAAGATTTTGCAAGGAATGTTTAATAAAGCACAAGCCGTAGCTGTAGCCACACCATGCTGCCCAGCTCCTGTTTCCGCGATTACTTCTTTCGCTCCCATTTTCTTCGCTAAAAGAATTTGCCCAATGGCATTATTTATTTTATGAGAACCCGTGTGGTTTAGGTCTTCTCTTTTGAGGTAAATTTTAGAACCTACATAATCGCTGAGATTTTTCGCGAAATAAAGAGAAGATGGTCTTCCCACAAAATCTTTTAAAATTTGAATAAACTCATTTTTAAAATCATCAGTTTTTGTAATTTCATCAAAGAAATGGCTCAGTTTCTCTAATTGTCCCGCTAAAACAGGAGGCACAAAAGCTCCGCCATACTCACCATAATTACCATTGTAAGAAAGCATTTCTGCTATTGGTTCTACATTGATTACTTCTTTTTGCCCTTGGGCTTTGTTTGTTGTTGTCATATTTTTATTATTTAAAATTATTATTCGATTATAAAAAATAAAAAGCCGCTAGGAAGTTCTCCTAACGGCTTTTGTATATTTTGATAAAAATAAAATCTTCTTTCTTTACAAATATAAAAAGTCGAGCTGAACACTCCCGTTTCTGAGACTGCCAACTTGCCACCATATATTATTTGTAAAGATTATCATTTTATTTATTTTAATCACAAAGGATAATACCAGAGTTATTATTAAATTCTATCACACCTCCATTGATAGGAAAAGTGTAGCAGTTGTTTCGCTGTGGTTCTGCTGTGAAAAACTTAGCGTAGTTCTGATTTTCTATTTTGGAAGTAATCAGTTTTACTTTGCCTGTTCTTAGAGAAGATACCACTGGGGCGTGGTCGTTCAAAATATGAAATTCGCCCAATTCTCCAGGAAGCAGGATAGATTCTACTTCTCCTTCGAATACTACAAGCTCTGGTGTTAATATTTTAATGTTCATATTTATATCAGATTTGAAATTTGAAATTTGAAATTTGAAATTGAATTTTTTCATCAACCTCAAATTTCAAATTCCAAATCGTTGAATAATTTATGCGTTTTCAGCAAGCATTTTTTCTCCTGCTTCTATAGCCTCCTCGATAGTTCCTTTAAGGTTGAAACAAGCTTCAGGTAAGTGGTCTAATTCACCATCGATGATCATATTAAATCCTTTGATAGTGTCTTTAATATCCACTAATGCACCTGGAATACCTGTAAACTGCTCTGCTACATGGAATGGCTGAGAAAGGAATCTCTGAACTTTTCTTGCACGGTAAACTACCAATTTATCTTCTTCAGAAAGTTCTTCCATACCCAAGATAGCGATGATATCTTGAAGTGCTTTATATCTTTGTAGAATTTCTTTTACTCTTTGTGCACAGTTATAGTGCTCTTCACCGATGATTTCTGGAGCCAAGATTCTAGATGTAGAGTCTAGTGGATCCACCGCTGGGTAAATACCTAATGATGCGATCTTTCTTGAAAGTACCGTAGTAGCATCAAGGTGAGCAAAGGTAGTCGCTGGAGCAGGGTCTGTCAAGTCATCCGCAGGTACATATACTGCCTGTACAGATGTAATAGATCCATTTTTAGTAGAAGTAATTCTCTCCTGCATCGCACCCATCTCAGATGCCAATGTCGGCTGGTAACCTACCGCAGATGGCATACGCCCAAGAAGCGCAGACACCTCAGAACCTGCCTGAGTAAAACGGAAGATGTTATCCACGAAGAAAAGTACATCTCTACCTTGTCCAGTTTCACCTCCATCACGGAAGTATTCAGCTAGAGTAAGTCCAGAAAGAGCAACTCTCGCTCTCGCTCCTGGCGGCTCATTCATCTGACCGAATACGAATGCTGCTTTAGAATCTTTCATTTGTTCTAAATCAACTTTGCTCAGATCCCAACCTCCATTTTCCATAGAGTGCATGAAATCTTCACCATATTTAATAATACCAGATTCCAACATCTCTCTCATCAAGTCGTTTCCTTCTCTGGTTCTTTCTCCTACACCTGCAAACACAGAAAGACCTCCGTGTCCTTTAGCGATATTGTTAATCAATTCCTGAATCAATACGGTTTTACCTACACCCGCACCTCCAAACAATCCGATTTTTCCTCCCTTAGCATAAGGCTCAATAAGGTCAATAACTTTGATACCTGTGAAAAGAACCTCTGCAGAAGTAGAAAGCTGTTCGAATTTAGGAGCCTCTCTGTGAATTGGTAAACCATTCTCTTTAGAAAGAGCAGTAATACCATCAATAGTATCACCTACCACATTGAATAATCTACCATTAATACCATCTCCTACTGGCATTGTAATCTGCTTACCTGTAGCTACTACTTCTTGACCTCTCTGAAGCCCGTCTGTAGCGTCCATAGCAATACATCTTACCATGTCTTCGCCAATATGTTGTTCAACCTCAAGAACAAGTTTCTCTCCATTATTTTTAACTACTTCAAGGGCATCATAGATTTTTGGTAATTCTTCAACCTCTTGAAATACAACATCAATTACTGGACCGATGATTTGTGAAATCTTTCCTTTAATATGGTTTGCCATTTCTAAAATTTTTCTTGTTTGCAAATATAGTGAAAGTTTATAAAATAACATTGTTAAAAAAGAAGATTTTTATCATATTTGCGACAAATTTTTATCAATTGAAAATTATAAGAGATTTATCTGCTTACAAAAGCCCTGATTTTACTGCTGTTTCCATAGGAATGTTTGATGGCGTACATCTTGGTCATCAGTCCGTTATCAGCCTTTTGAAAGATAAAGCGAAGGAAAAAAATCTAAAAACGGCTTTGTTGTCTTTTTGGCCGCATCCGAGAAAAATTTTAAATCCAGAATTGGAAATACACCAGCTGAATACTTTGGAAGAAAAAGAAACTCTTTTGGAGAAAGAGGGTGTGGAACTGCTTTTTTTACAGGAATTTAGTGAGAATTTTAGAAATATGGATGCAGAGGATTTTGTGAAAGAGATTTTGGTAAAAAAACTTCAAGCCAAATATATTGTAATAGGGCATGACCACAGCTTCGGAAAAGGAAAAAAAGGAAATTTTGAGCTGCTCCAAAAAATGGGAAATGAATTAGGCTTTGAAGTGGAACAGTTAGAAGAAGTAAGTATTGAAAATCAAGATATTAGCTCCACTGAAATAAGGCAGGCGCTTTTGGAAAGCAGGATAAAGGATGCCAATAAGATGCTGGGATATTCTTATAATCTGTCTGGTGAAGTTATTCATGGTAAAAAATTAGGACGAAAAATAGGCTTTCCTACGACAAATCTAAAAGTAGATTCTACGAAACTTCTTCCTAAAAAAGGCGCTTATATAGTGGAGGCGTGGCTTGATAATCAATTTTATAAAGGAATGCTCAGCATTGGGACAAATCCAACAGTCGGCGGAGAAAAACTTTCGGTGGAAGTGTATATTTTGGATTTTGATAAAGATATTTATGGTAAAAAATTGACTGTAAATTTCAGGGATTTTCTCCATGAAGAAATAAAATTTGACAACCTTGACCAGCTTATACAAAGGCTGAATGAAGACAAAAAAATAACTGAAAATTATAATTTTTAAAAGAAAAAGCCGAAGGAAAACTTCGGCTCTTGTATTTTTAATTAAAAATCCATTGTAAATGGTTCTTCCTCCTTGCTTTGAATTCCCAAAGCTTCATAAATATATTTAAAAGTAGATAGAAGAACAGGCTTCCCGCTGATAATAGCCACATCATGCTCAAAGTGGGCAGAAGGTTTATTATCCAAAGTCGTTACAGTCCAGCCGTCATCATGGAATTTCACTTTTTCTGTTCCTAAATTTATCATCGGTTCTATCGCTAGGACTATGCCGTCTTTTAGGACTTTTCCAGAGCCTTTTCTACCATAGTTCGGTACTTGTGGGTCTTCGTGCATTTCCCTTCCTAATCCATGTCCCACTAACTCACGCACAACGCCATAGCCTTCTTTTTCACAGTAGGTCTGGATAGCATTAGAAATATCTCCTACACGCTTTCCGCGGATACATTGTTCAATGCCTTTGTATAAAGATTCTTTGGTGATTTTAAGGAGTTTTTTGGTTTCTTTTGCGACTTCTCCTACCTCAAAAGAATAGGCGTGGTCACCATAAAAACCATTCATATAAACACCGCAATCCACAGACAAAACCGTTCCTTCTTCTATTGGCTTGTCATTGGGAATGCCATGCACCACCTCTGCATTTGGAGAGATACAAAGTGAATTTGGGAAGCCATACATGCCTAAAAAAGCGGGTTTTCCGCCATGGTCCATAATGAAATCATGTGCCAATTTGTCCAAATAAAGAGAAGTAATCCCAGGTTTAATCTCCTTTGCCAGCATGCCCAAAGTCTTGGAAACCAACTGAGCACTTTCCCTCATCAAACGGAGTTCGTCTATTGTTTTTAACTGAATCATTTTTAATTTTTTACCAGAACCAACCTTTTTTTCTTTCTTTTTTCAATTTGGAATAAGCCTGAACTTCACCATTTGAAATCCCAAATTCTATTTTTTGAGTGATGATTTCATAAACCTCACCCCAGCCTGGGAAACCGCCAAGATTTCTGTCATCAATGAAAACATCTGCATCTATTTTTCTTGATTGTGTATCTCCATCGAAAATTTCCCCTTCGTAGCTTGAATTCACAGAATAAAACTCTATTCCATTTTTTTTGCAGAATTCCACAGCTTCCTCCAAAGCCTCTCCACTTCGGTAAGTCCAAAGAATAAGCCTGTATCCGTTCACCTGAAGCTGTCTCAGCGTTTCAAATGCAAAAGGCTGAGCTCTCCCAATGCTAGGATAGGCGTCTTCCACGATGGTTCCATCAAAATCTATTGCTAATTTTTTGTTATTTAGTTTCATATTAACTTTATTTTATTTCCAAAGAATAAGTTCTTCTTCTTTTATGATTTGTCGGATGATAGTCTTGCCAAAGAGCCTGAATACTTGCGTTTTCCTCTAACTCTGGATTGGTTTCCAAAAACTTTACACCTTTCTTTTTAAAAGTTTCATAGATTTCTTTAAAGATAATCGCTGTTATGCCTCGTTTTTGGTATTGTGAGTGAATCCCAATCAGATAGAAATTCGCTCTGTCGTTTTTCTTTCCAGCGTTCAGCAGATGCCACCACCCGAAAGGGAAAAGTTTTCCTTTAGCCTTTTGTAAAGCCTTGGAATAAGAAGGCATAGTAATGGCGAAAGAAATCAAACTACCATATTTGTCTTTGATGCAGACAATGTAGTCTTTATCTATGAATTTAAAATATTTTTCTTTATAATGTTTAATCTGTTCCTGAGTAATAGGTGTATAGGTGGAAAGATGCTTATAAGTGTCATCTAGGAGCTTAAACATCGGTTCTACCAATGGGAGAATGTCTTTTTTTGATTTGAATTTTACGAGTTCCAGTTCGTATTTTTCAGCGATAAGGTTGCTGAATTTTTCCACCTTGTCAGGCAGGGTATCAGGAAAATTGATTTCGAATTCCACCCATTCTTTTTCTTTCACTAAACCAAGTTGCTCCATATGTTTAGGATAATAATCATAATTATAAATCCCAATCATCGTTGCCAATTTGTCAAAACCTTTGGTGAGCATTCCTGCTTTATCCAAATTTGTAAAACCCATTGGGCCTTCTATTTTAGAAATACCTTTGGATTTAGCATATTCTATCACTGTGTCTATTAGTGTTTTAGAAACTTCTATGTCATCTATAAAATCCAGCCAGCCAAATCTTACCTTTTGGATACCGAGTTCTTTTTCTTCCTTGTGGTTTATCATTACAGCTATCCTTCCCACAATGTTTTTACCTTTATAAGCCAGAAACTGAGCCGCTTCAGAATATTGTAAGGCAGGATTTTCTTCTTTCACCCAAATACTTTTTTCTTCATTGATGAGAGGCGGTACATAGTAGGGATTTCCCTTGTACAGCTCCATTGGAAACTTTATAAAAAGCTCCAAATCAGATGAATTAAATACTTGTTTTACTTTTATATCAGACATTCTCTTTTTTAAATATTCTGCAAAAATAAGATTATTTATTTTTCTATAACGAATAAGAACCAAAAATTATGACAAAATGTGCTTTGGCATAGTTTTTATATTAAAATAAATTCAATAAAATATAGTATAAAGATGATTTATTTAATTTTAGGTGCAATTTTTTTGGCGAGTATGTTTGTTCAAAATAAACTAAAGTCAAAATTTGCTCATTATTCAAATGTAAGATTACAAAACGGAATGTCTGGTAAAGAAATCGCTGAAAAAATGCTGGCGGATAATGGTATCCACGATGTGAAGGTGATTTCTGTAGCAGGACAGCTTACAGACCACTATAACCCAATGGATAAAACAGTAAACCTCTCTGATGTGGTTTATAACGAAAGAAATGCAGCCGCTGCGGCCGTAGCAGCCCATGAATGCGGACATGCCGTGCAGCATGCTGTGGGATATTCCATGCTTCAGCTTCGTTCCAGATTAGTTCCTATCGTGAATATTAGTTCTCATTTGGTTCAGTTTGTGATGATGGCAGGTGTTGCCATGGTGGCAGCTCAGATGGCTTTGGGACAAACAGTTTTACTGATAGGAGTTTTGCTGTTTGCGATGACTACACTATTTGCATTCGTAACTCTTCCAGTGGAATATGATGCCAGCAATCGTGCATTGGCATGGCTGAAACAGACAGGAACAGTAACTCCGCAAGAAATGGAAGGTGCAGAAGACAGCCTAAAATGGGCAGCGAGAACCTATTTAGTGGCGGCACTAGGTTCTTTGGCCCAGCTTTTATATTATGCTTCTATGCTTTTAGGAGGCAGCCGAAGAGAGGAATAATTTTTAGATAAATTTAAATGTAACTTGATACATCTCGGATAAAATATCTGAGATGTTTTCTTTTTGTGAAGTTTTGATAAATGCTTTGATAGAGCATGTTTCCTGCGTATCAAAATTTACAACTCGTGCATCGAATTTGTTCAGCAATGAGAAAATTACATTCTGCTGAGAAAAATTAAATTGGATTTCTATTTCAGTTTCTAATTCTTTTGTGATGATTTTCGCTTCTTCCAGAGTTGCTTTCGCACTTTCTTTATAGGTTTTTACGAGCCCTCCCACGCCCAGTTTGGTTCCTCCGAAATACCTTACAATAATCAATAAAATATTGGTGACATCGTGCGCAAGCAGCTGATTATAAATAGGCAGTCCTGCGCTTCCCGAAGGCTCTCCATCATCATTGATGCGATAGTTTTCCCCATTCAGCCCCAGCCGAAAAGCATAGCAGTGATGGGTAGCTTTTGGGTGTAACTCCTTGATTTTGTTTAGTTTTTCTTTATAATCATTTTCAGAAAGAATAGGGTATGCAAAACCGATGAATTTGCTTCCTTTTTCCTTAACTAAAACATTTTCAATGGGTTTCTCTATGGTTTGATATTCGTATTTCATTTACTGATTTTGAAAATGATAGAGCGTATTGTCTCGCAATTTACTGATTTTATTTGGTTTTGGGCTAAAAACAGGAGCTTTGGTTCCATTTTTTAAATTTATATTATCGGCTT
The DNA here is from genome assembly GCA_963518955.1 of uncultured Flavobacteriaceae bacterium. Taxonomy (GTDB): domain Bacteria; phylum Bacteroidota; class Bacteroidia; order Flavobacteriales; family Weeksellaceae; genus JABCPE02. The sequence continues at coordinate 77,675 of CAUQKI010000007.1, forward strand.
TAATGACAAAAGCTTCATCCCAAATTCCGGCATCGATAAACTGCTGTAAAGTGAAACTTCCTCCTTCCACAATTACCGATTGTATCTGTTCTTCCCACAGTTTTTCCAGAATATTTTTTATAAAATTTTCTCTTTCTATTTTGATAAATTTTATGTTTTTTTTCTCCTCGTTTTTGATTGAGTTAAAAACCAAAGTAGGCGCTTCATCATTATAAATATTGAAATTCTGTGGAACTTCTAATTCTAAATCAATCAAAATTCGTACAGGATTTTTTCCAAAAACTTTCCTTGTGGTAAGGCTGGGATTGTCATTTAGCGCTGTGTTTTTCCCAACTAAAATAGCGTGTTCATCGGCTCTTAACTGGTGAACCCATTGTTTGGCTAATGAATTGCTGACCGCTGTTGGTTTAAAGTCTTTATCCAAATATCCATCCTCTGATTCAGCCCATTTTAGGATGATATAAGGTCTTTTCTTTTGATGAAAAGTGAAAAATCTTTTGTTAAGTTCCCTACATTCATTTTTTAAAATTCCTGAAACTACCACCATTCCAGAATCTTCTAAGATTTTTTTTCCTTTTCCATCTACTTTTTCGTGAGAGTCCAAAGTTCCTATTATAACTTTCTGAAAACCAATTTCTTTGAGTTTTAGAGTGCACGGCGGCGTTTTTCCAAAATGGGCGCACGGCTCCAAAGAAACATAAATGGTGGAGTCTTTCAGTAAAGTTTTATCTTGAACAGAGTCGATTGCGTTTATTTCTGCATGAGGCATTCCTGCTTTTTGGTGGTATCCTTCGCCTATTATTTTCCCATTATGGATGATGACAGCGCCTACCATAGGGTTTGGGTAGGTCTTTCCAATAGCTTTTTTGGCGAGTTCTACACATCGCCTCATGTAGATTTTATCTTGCATTTTTAGGTTTTGTCTAAAACTTAATATTCTCCCAAAATTGGAAGAATATTAAGAATATGTTTAAAAAATTATTCGCCAGTGATAAGCTTATGAAGGCTCTGTTTTAGGCTTTCTATCAGAACTTTTTTCTCATCTATTTTGTCATAAGTATCTTTTAGCAGAGGATTTTCTCGCGAAGGGTTATTAAAGAAATTGATATTGTTCTCTAATTTCACCACTTCCGCCTCTAAATCAGCTATTTGGCTCTTGATTTTTCTTGCTTTGTCAGTAAGCTGAGCTTCTGTAAGATTTTCTTCTTTCAGGTCAAATACATTGATTTTGTTTAACTTAAGTTTTTCTTTCAGAACTTTATTAAACTCATTGTTAATGCTCATTTTGTTTCTTGGAACTTTACCGATGCTGTCCCAAGAGCTCTTGATTTGCTCTATTTTTTCTACGCTTCCTTCCTCGTCATTTATTTGCTTTAATTCTTCAAGTAAAGCTTTCTTCTGATGGTAATTTTGTTTCCAATCATCCGTTGTAGAAGCGTTTTTCTCACGGAAATTATTGAAAAATGTATTACAAGCATCACGGAAATCATTCCATACCTTATTTGCTTGATTTTTAGGAACATGTCCTATGTTTTTCCAGTCTTCTTGTAATTTTTTAAATAGAGGCACGGCAGTGTCCCAATCTTCAGAATGCATGTTGTCCTGTGCGATGGAAATCAGTTTTTGCTTTTCCTCTAAATTGACATGCTGTGAGTTTTTTAGATTTTTATAAAAATCATTTTTCTTAGCATTAAAGGCTCTAAGCGCGGTTTTGAACTCCGTCCAGTTTTGGTTGGATAATTTTTTAGGAACATTGCCCAGTTTCAAAAACTCACTGCGAAGCTGTTCTACTTGCTTTATTGCTTGTTGCCAAAAGTTGTGATTAAGAGCCTCTTTCGAAGAAACGAAATCTTTCAGTTTTGCGATGATTTCATCTTTCTTTTCCAAAGCCTTCTGTTGTTCGACTTCTATTTGAGCCAAAAGTTCGGATTTTCTCTCGTGGATTTTATTAGAAATTTCTTTGAAAACTTCCCAAGTGCTGTCACGAAACTCTTCCGCCACAGGCTCGGCTTCTTCTTTCCAAAGTCTGTGCAGATATTGTAGCTCATTCAGTGCTTTTTGGACAGAAACTTCATTTATCAGCTCTTCTGCACGAGCGATGATGCTTTTTCTTTTTTCTAAATTGTGTGCATATTCCTGCTCGCGGTATTCTTTATTTAAATCCAGCATTTGGTAAAACTGATTCAAATGATGGAAATAATTGTGATTCAGGTTTTTAAATTCAGATTTTGCAACTGCTCCAGCATTTGCCCATTCTTCTTTGATTTCTCTGATTGCACGGAATAGGTTGGTATTAGGCTCAGTATTGATGTAGAGATTTTTGAGTTTTTCTATGATTTGGTTCCTCTTTTCCAAATTTTCTTGGTGCTCTTTTTCTTGATTTTTGTTAAAGGCATCCAATTTTTCCTTGAAAATACTGACCAAAGCAGAATATTTGGACTGCTCTGGATGTTCGTAAGAGAAATCTTCCATATCATTCCCTTCCTCTACGAAATCGTGTTTTTTATCCGCGATTTCATCTTGAATAAGGTGATAAGCCTTGTCTTTTAACTGATTGAATTTTTTAGCATGAGCTCCCGCATCTGGCTTATTTACAATACTTTCCATTTCGGATAAAAGTTCCTTTACAGAGAGCGTATCCAGAGCAGTCTGCTCATTTTCTTCTATTTCTTCGTAAGAATTGATATCTAGAAATTCTTCATTTTTGTTTTCCATTTCTGTACTCATTACAATCAGTTTTTTGTTTAATACTAAGCCAAATTTTGAGGATTAAAAAATGCCTCAACATTTCAAGGCACTAAATTAAAGGTTTTTTACTTAAAATTCCAAATTTCCCACGCTTTTTCTGCTTGTTGCTTTAGCATAAGAAGTCCATTCATCGTTTCTGCTCCCATTTCATGAGCTTTTTTAAGGAACTGAGTCTGAGGAGGATTGTAGATTAAATCTATGACCACATGCTGAGAAGAAATCCCACCGAAAGGAAAGGGAAGGCTCTGCTCCACATTTGGGAAAGTGCCTACTGGCGTACATTGGATGATGATTTTATGCTCTTTTACGATTTCCTCCGAAAGATTTTTAAAATTAAGTTCGTTTTTCCTTGAAACTATTTGATAATCAATATTGTATTTGTCAAAAATATATTTCACGGCCTTTGCAGCTCCTCCATTTCCTAAAATCAGCGCCTTTTCTGATAGAATTTTTGGGTAAGTCAATAAGGATTTTTCAAAACCAAAAACATCTGTATTGTACCCAATTTTCTTTCCATTTTTGATTAAAATACAATTGACTGCGCCTATTTTTTCGGCTCCATCACTCAGTTCATCTAAAAAAGGAATCACCTGTTCTTTGTAGGGAATGGTGACATTCAGCCCTCTGAGATTATCTATGTTGAATATTTTTTCTACTTCCTCAACTTGTTGAATATCAAATAAATCGTAAGAATAATCTGGTAGAGATAACTGATTGAATTTTTGTTCAAAATATTTTTTTGAAAACGAATAGGAAATATTCCTTCCGATAAGCCCAAATTTCATCATTTTTATTGGCTTTAAATCTAATTAGAAGACAAATGATGTCTATTCACTTTGGAGAAAATCCAAGAAACCATCAATCCGAATAAAAACGCTGATGATATGACAATCAGGTAGTTATATAAAGTTATTTTCACAGGGAAAGGCAAATCCAGCCCTACCGATGCCTTGAAAAAGCCTGTCTGTATCTGTAAAATACAAACTAAAGTTCCTAGTATTAGCCCAAAGAAAACGCCTAAACAAACAATCAGTGCGCCTGTATAGAAATAGGTTTTTCTCAGTTGTGAAAATGTAAAACCTAACGAAATCAGTGATTTAGCTTGTTGTTTTTTGTCCAATTGCAGGATGATGATTGCACCAGCGAGATTGAATGTCGTAATGAAAATTACCAAAATAAAGATTAAATAAATAATCAGTTTTTCGGTATTTATCATCTTCCAAAACGCTTCGTTTTCCTCCATCTGAGTATTGATGTAGATGCTGTCATCGGCTAATTTTTCCAGCAGGGATTTTTTTACTGCATCGGCTTGTTCGGGATTATTTAGTTTTATAGCGATTTGATAAGCCGAATTTTTTGGGAGATTTAGCAGTCTTTGGGAAAGCTCTATTGGTGCAATGATATAGTTGTTAAGTTGTTCATTTTCAGAGAAAATACCTGTAACAAATATCGCTTCTTTATTAAAAATATCTTCTTCTTTATTGATGAGTCCTTCTCCTGCTTTTGGGATGAAAATAGTGGCAGTCGTATTGTCATCATCTCCACCAATGGGAATGCCTAACCTGTTGTTAAGAAGTCCTTCTACAACGACTTCGTTTTGGTATTGAAAGGAAGGATACTCTCCATATATTATGGATTTTTCAATGGGATTTATCTGTGTATAGACAGAATCAACTCCCTTTAAATAAGCGATTTCTCCGTTTTGATTATAATTGAGATAAACTTTTTCCTCAATTACTTTTGAAAAGGCTTTTATTTCAGGTTCTTTTTCTAATACAGAAATGATTTCTTCGGGATTTTTTAGCAGTTTTCCTTCCTTGCTTTTTATGGTTAAATCCGCATGGATATTGTTAATCAGTTCTTTATTAAGTTCCTCCAATCCAGAAAAAATAGAAATCACTATAAACATCGCCATTACTGCAATAGTCATAGCTGTAGCAGCCAATCCTGTGATAAAGGACACAGCTTGACTGCCTTTTTTGGAAACTATGTATCGGAGAGCGATGTAGAAAGGGGTGTTCATTTTTACAGAATAGGGTTGTCTCCTAGACCTTTTAGTTCTCGTTCTAGTTTTTCTACATCATCCAAAGAAGTGTCCAAATAAAAATTGAGCTGTGGGATGGCTCTTACTTGTTTCGCCATTTTTTGCCCAATGAAATTTCTGTAATATGATTTGTTTTCCTCAATTTCTTTCATCACAGCATCTCTGAAATCCTGAGGGAAAATGCTTAGATAAACTTTGGCTATTCCTAGGTCAGCAGTGACTTTTACATCAGAAACACTTACCAATAGGCTTTGTTTGCTGTCCGATGCCTGCTTTCTAAAAAGTTCAGCTAGGTCTTCTTGTATGATTTGTGCTACTTTTCTTTGTCTGTTACTTTCCATATCCTGCAAAGATAATATTTATTTAATCTATTGGATGTAATTTATGAAAAAAAACTTGCTTTTAATAAATAAATTTTTACTTTTGTGCAAATTAAAAAATGCATTTATGAGTTTTATTAAAGAATTTAAAGAATTTGCCATTAAAGGAAATGTGGTAGATATGGCAGTAGGGGTGATTATTGGAGGTGCTTTCGGTAAGATAGTGAGCTCTTTTATAGAAGATGTTATCACACCTCTTCTTCTTACTCCAGCTTTAGAAGCTGCTAATTTGAAAAATATTGAAGAACTGACTCTGTTTGGAGGGGTTAAGTATGGAATGTTTCTTTCAGCGGTAATTAATTTTGTTATCATTGCTTTCATCTTATTCATGATGATAAAGGGAATTAATAAACTTAAAAATGAAAAACCAGCTGACGAACCAGCAGCGCCTACGCAAGAGGAATTATTGACTGAAATTAGAGATTTATTGAAAAATAAATAAAAACAATATATTTCATTCATAAAAGTTTAAAATTGACAAAAAATCCTCTCAAATTTGAGAGGATTTTTTTATTTCTTTAGTTTTATGGACAGGTTCTTTATCATGTCTTCGGACATTTCTTTTATTCCAAATTTATAGTTTAGCCCCCAGTCTCTTTTAGCAATGCTGTCATCTATGCTTTTTGGCCAGCTTTCTGCTATTTTTTGTCTAAAATCAGGTTTATAAGAGATTTCAAAATCAGGAATTATTTTTTTAATTTCTTCTGCTAATTCTTCTGGTGTAAAGGACATTCCGCCCAAGTTATAAGATGTTCTTACTGAAATGTTTTCGCTAGGAGCTTCCATTAGTTTTATCGTTGCATCTATGGCATCTTCCATATATAGCATAGGCATGGCTGTTCCTTTTTGGATAAAACTTGTGTATTTTCCTTTTTCTATTGCTTCATAGAAAATTTCTACGGCATAATCTGTGGTTCCTCCTCCCGCAGGCGTCTGCCAAGATATAAGTCCTGGGTATCGGATGCTTCTGATATCCACATTGTGTTTTTGGTGATAGTATTCACATAGTTTTTCGCCTGCTACTTTGGTTACTCCGTAGATAGTAGAAGGATTGAGTGCAACTTCCTGTTCTACATTATAAGGAGAAATTCCTCTTCCAAAAACAGCAATAGAACTTGGCCAAAATATCTTTTTGATTAGTCCATTTTTTGCCATCTCACATAAATGAAGTAGAGGATCTAAATTTACATTCCAAGCCAAAAGAGGCTGTTTTTCGGAAGTTCCAGATAGGAGAGAGGCTAGGTGATAAACAGTAGTAATGTTGTATTCTTTGATGATTTTTTCTAATTCTTGGTGGTCAGTAACATCTAGTTTTATGTATTTTCCAGCGCTGTCTAGTCCTTCTTTTATATAAAGGTCAGAAGCTATTATGTTTTCCTTTCCATATACGCTGGCAAGTTTTGTTACTAATTCGCTACCTATTTGTCCATTGGCTCCGGTAATGAGAATTTTCTCCGTGTGTTCTTCCATTTTTTATTCATATTTTTCTGCAACGAAATTAAGAAAAATTAAAAAAATAGGAAAGTAAAAAACAAAAAACCTTTAACTGGAAAGTTAAAGGTTTTAAACACCAAATCACAAAATATTAATATGAAAAAAATTACTATTTTCTATTTATAAAAGTGACCTGGCTGGGATTCGAACCCAGGACCCATACATTAAAAGTGTATTGCTCTACCAGCTGAGCTACCAGGTCTACAATATGAATGAACAAATATCTTATTGGTGTCTGCGACTGGATTCGAACCAGCACATCCTTAGGATACCACCCCCTCAAGATGGCGTGTCTACCAATTTCACCACGCAGACTTATTGTCTTTTAGTGACCTGGCTGGGATTCGAACCCAGGACCCATACATTAAAAGTGTATTGCTCT
>CAUQKI010000008.1:0-80297 GCA_963518955.1 uncultured Flavobacteriaceae bacterium
GTTCTAAGTGAGTTTGTACCTAAACCAATGTTGTTCGTACCTACAGTATTATTAAATAAGGCACCAGGCCCCATAGCGATGTTATCTGCCCCAGTAGTATTAGCATAGAGAGCATTTGTACCAAAAGCTAAGTTGTTATTTCCAGTAGTGTTATTTCTAAGGGAATTTGTACCTAAGCTAATATTGTCATTCCCAGTTGTATTTTCATGCAATGTTCCATTACCGAAACCAATGTTGTTTTCTCCAGTGGTATTTTTGAACATTGCCTCAACTCCTATACCAACATTGTTTCTACCAGTCGTGTTGGCTCTAAGGGCGTTTACCCCTAGTCCAAAATTACTTCCTCCTGTGGTATTAGAGAAAAGAGCACCATTTCCTAATGCAAGATTATACACCCCAGTAGTATTTTGGGAAAGTGCATTATTTCCCATTGCAAAGTTATCATTTCCAGTACTATTGCTAGTAAGTGCATTATTTCCTATTGCAAGGTTGTAAGTTCCAGTGGTATTTTCATAAAGTACTCGTTCTCCAATACCTATATTAAATTTCCCTGTAGTAGTATTATATAGAGCATTATTACCAATAGCTAAATTTGAGATTCCGTTAGTACTAGAACTAAGGGCATAATTTCCTATGGCAATACCACTACCTCCAGACCTAAGAGCACTGTTACCTACAGCAACACCTGAACCTCCAGAACTAAAAGCGTTGTTACCTACAGCAACACCATTACCACCACCATTTCTGAAAGCATTATGACCTATCGCAAAACCATCACCACCTGTATAATCGGCAAGAGCTCCGTTACCTATAGCTAAATTACCTCCACTACCGGCATTAGAGTAAAGGGCACTAGCCCCTATAGCTAAATTACCTCCACCTCCATTTAGTGAGAATAATGCTCCTGGTCCAATACCTATGTTTTGACTACCGCCACCTACAGTAGTACCATTACCTCCAAGACCTGCATCTTGTGTAATATGGTTACTAGACTCTACCATTCTAAGGTCTTGCTCTTGGATAGTTCCTTCAGCTATTTTTACCCATTTACTAGCAGTTGTGCTGTAATAGTAGAAACCTTTAGAAGTTACATTAGAAGTTACAGGATTTGTAGTTCCTGAGATGTTATCTACATACACTAAAGTAGATTCTTTCAAATTAGTAGTAGCAATGCTATTTAGTCTCGCTTTACTTACTCTTGGAATCAAAACCCCTTCGTTTGTATTTGCAGTTGTTGCTGCATTTGCTGCGCTGGGTCTTATATCTAGAGTAGCCTCTGGGTTACTCGTGTTTACCCCCACTTTTCCTGCTTGGGCAAAAGCTAAGCTTGTAGTAGCCAAAAGCCCTAATAAAATAATGTGTTTTTTCATATCATAACATATTAAAGTTAAAAAACTAATTATAAAGTATTGTTAAATAGATACAATATTTTGCAAAAGTATATAAAATTTTTGAATATTTAAAATATTTTTTATATAAGGGAGCCTTTTTCTTCACACAGCTTTAGAAATAGGCTTTCTATTTCTGTCATGTTTTTAGGTAATTTTGCTGAGCGGTAGAATATCATATTTAGAGAATTTTCTCCAAAAGTCTTTATAAATAAAGGTTTGTTAAGGCGGTAAGTTTCTCGCAGAAGGCGTTTCACTCTATTTCTGTCCACTGCTTTTTTGAAAAATTTTTTAGAAACAGAAACGCCAACTTTTTGAACTGACAAATCTTCCTTTTGTAAGGAGATGATAGCCAGTTCTTTATACGAAAACCATTTTCCCTGCTCAAAGAGTAAGGAAATATCAGTCTTGTTTTTTAGTTTCTCTTCTTTTGGAAATCCGTTAGGCTTCATTTTGTTCTTTTTTTAGAAGAAATCTGATAACTTCGGCAGCGGCATACAGCCCAAAAATAGCGGGCATATAGCTGATAGTGCCGTAGAATGATTTTTTGTAATTGCTGCCATCGGTCATTTTCAGGCTGTTTTCATCTTGGATTTCGGTGGAAAATACGCAGCGAAATCCTTTGTGTATTTGTTCTTTTTTGAGTTTTTTTCTGATTTGTTTAGCCAAAAAACAGTTGTTGGTTTTGCTGATATCCCTTACCATTACTTTGCTTGGGTCGGTTTTTCCGCCTGCGCCCATTGCGCTTACCAGCTTGATTTTCTTTCTTTTACAAGTGATGATGAGAGCCAATTTAGGGCTGAGGCTGTCGATGCAATCCAAAACATAGTCAAATTTTTCCTGTGTCAAAATCTCTTCCATTCGCTCTGGCTCCAGAAACTCATTGATTTTCTTTAAGTTAATTTTAGGATTGATATCCAAAATTCTTTCAGCTACGACATCGGTTTTATTTTTGCCAATGGTAGAGTTTAGAGCGGGTAACTGCCTGTTAATGTTAGTGATATCCACAGTATCCCCATCCACAATGGTCAAATTCCCAATTCCAGAACGCACCAAAAATTCTGCAGCGAAAGACCCTACACCGCCGAGTCCAACTATCAGAATATTAGCGCTTTGCAGTCTTTCCATTCCTTCTTCTTTTACCAAAAGTTCGGTTCGCTGTAACCACTCACTCTGCATAAATCAATTTTATTTCTTAATCAAATTTCTACTTTATTTCTATTTTTTCTCCACCAAATTTTGGTTCTTTTCCAATGAGAAAATCCACGAAAACTTTGGTTCTGGCAAGATATTCTCTAATCTTGGTTTTGATTCCAGCATATTTATTTACATCTTTTGCATTAAACCCAAAAGCCTGAATTCCATTTTTTTGAGCCAAATAAACAGCTCTTTCATTATGGAACTTCTGGGAAATAATGATGTAGCTGTTTTGCCCAAAAATTTCTTTCGCCCTAACCACCGAATCCAAAGTCCTAAAACCTGCAAAATCCTCATAAATTTTATCCGCAGGAATGCCTCTGTTTATCAGTTCGTTTTTCATGTCTTCGGGTTCGTTGTAGTCCTTTCGGCTGTTATCTCCGCTTACGATGATGTATTCTATTTTCCCTGATTTGTAGAGCTTTTCTGCGGCATCTATTCTGTAATAAAAATAGTAATTTTTATATCCGCTTGGCAGTGTTTTAGATGTTCCCAGTAGAAGCCCTACTTTTTGGTTGGGCAGTTTTTCAATATCATCAGTTACAAAGTTTTGGGTTTTGCTCTCTATTTCATAATTACTCCAAAAACAAACCAAAACACCCAGTAACAAGCCTCCCAATACCCAAAAGACAATTTTCTTAAATAATTTCATTAATATTTTAAATTTAAATATTAAAACTCTCCATTAGGGAAGGCTTTTTTTCTGAAAATGAACAAAAGCACGCCTCCGACTGTAATCGCTGAGTCTGCAACATTAAATATATATCGGAAAAAATCCACATGCTGTCCTCCCACTAGAGGAACGCCTTCTGGAACAGTGAAGCTAAACAGCGGAAAATGAAGCATATCCACCACACAGCCTCTCATGAAACCAGAATATCCTTCTCCAAAACCAGAAACGCCGTCATAGCCTACCCAGCTGCCAATATCTTCTATGAAAACGCTTCCGCTGTCAAAAATCATTCCGTAGAAAAGCCCGTCAATAAGGTTGCCTATCGCTCCAGCAAAAATAAAACTCATCGGGACAAGCAGATAGTTGCTCGCGCCTTCTTTTATCCATTTTTTGAAATAATATACCATTCCTAAAATCAATAAAATACGGAGTGAAATGAGCAGGTATTTTCCGAAAATCCCACCAAACTGCATCCCATACGCCATTCCTGGGTTTTCTACGAAAGTAAGCCGAAACCAGTCCAGTCCGAAAACAGGAATGCTTTCACCTAAATGAAAATGAGTTTTGATGTAAAGTTTGGATAACTGGTCTATGAGCAGCACCAATGCTGTGATGAATATAATTTTTTTCATGAAACTAAATGTTTTGTATCATTTTTAAATTGTAAAATCATGTTTGATTAGTTTTTATGGTGAATATGTTTTTAAAAGGCGTTCAACGGCTGTCTGCTTAAAATCTTTAAAACTTGTAAGAACATTATTGTCTATTAAATAAAGTGTAGAACTTACATGGGGGAAATACTCCTCGTGTCCATCGGGGTATTCATTAACTCTATGGTAATAATATTGAGAAAAAATCATAGTCTTTTCTCCTATATTCCACTGGTAGGCAGAATATCCTGTTACCCTTCCTTCATCATTTTTTGAGGGGGTAGGTAATAATGTTTTTGGAGTGTTGTATTGTTTTTTTAAATAACTAAACATTTTATTGCCAATTTCCTCTTCCTCTATTTTAATTATAATTCCTGATGTCTTTTGTTCGGAAGCGTTATTGAACAATATTTTCACTTTAGATGAAACAACCTTTTCTTCTTTATTAGTGTTTTGAAAATCAATATCTCCAAAGCTAAAATGTGTCATTTCTTCGGTAAAAGCACATGGTAATGTCGTGGCTATATCTTCATCTTCCATTTCGAATTTTACACCTTTGAAAATTTCTTTATAGCTCGAAGAAAAATCTACTTTTTCAAGGTCAATTTTTTTTGTGCAAGACAAAAATAAAAGACTCATAAATGTAATGACAATTGTTCTCATTTTAGTTGGTCAAATTAAGTAAGACAGCTAAGATATCTTAGCCCTCATATGTGTGATATTTACCGCTGCATGTTTTTCGCTTCTATGCTCAGTGTGGCGTGTGGAACGGCTTTCAGTCGCTCTTTGTCTATCAGTTTTCCTGTTACGCGGCAGATTCCATAGGTTTTGTTTTCTATACGGATAAGTGCGTGTTTCAGGTCACGGATGAATTTTTCCTGTCTGCCTGCCAGTATCGCATTTTGTTCTTTGCTGAGCGTTTCAGCTCCTTCTTCAAAGGCTTTGAATGTAGGCGAAGTGTCATCTGTTCCATTGTTTTGGTCATTGATGAAACTTTCTCTTAACAAGACTAAATCTTTCTCTGCCTTCTCTATTTTCTGCTGGATTATAGCCTTAAATTCCTGCAAATCAGCATCGCTGTACCTTGTTCTTTCTTCCATTTTGTTATCAATTAGTCGTTTTTAGTTGTGTTAAATTTTTATACTCTGTTTATATTTATTTTGAAATACACATCATTGATTTCTATTTCATCAGCTTGAGAAAGTGAATCTACAAACTCTATTTTATTCGCTAATACTTCTGCAGAAATGTAAGAATTATTAGCATTGATTTCTGACTTAAACGGATTATTCTCCTCTAATTGTATAGAAATTCTATCCATCAGGTCAAAATCTTTATCTTTTCTAAGATTTTGGACACGGTTCACGAATTCTCTTGCCACACCTTCAGCTCTGAGTTCATCAGTTACAGTAAGGTCTAATGCCACAGTTATCCTGCCCTCGCTGGTTACTGTCCATCCTGGGATATCTTTGGTCAATATTTCCACATCGTCGATGGTAATTTCATGTCCTGCGATGTTCATTTTTCCTTCTTTTTCAAGGGTCGCTATCTGCTCAGAACTCATTGCAGAAATTTCAGCTCCCACAGCCTTCATATCTTTACCCAGTTTCGCTCCTAAAACCTTAAAGTTAGGTTTGATTTGTTTTACAATCAGTGTAGAAGCCTCTTCAGCATTGATGAGCTGCAGTTCTTTTACATTTACTTCTTGTTTGATTAAATCTGCTACGGCTAAAATCTGACTTTCAGTTTTCTTATCCAAAACAGGAATCATCACTTTTTGTAATGGCTGGCGAACCTTGATATTTTCTTTCTTTCTTAATGAAAATACCATCGAAGTGATAGACTGCGCCAGATGAGTTTTCTCCACCAAATCTGTATCTATTTTGCTCTCATCCGCTACTGGAAAGTCTGACAAATGCACACTTTCTGCCTTGTCTTTTCCTGTTACGGCATTTAGGTCTTGATACAGCCTGTCCATGAAGAACGGTGCTATCGGTGCAGAAAGTTTTGCCACGGTATCCAGACAAGTGTAAAGTGTCTGATAAGCAGAGATTTTGTCCTCTGTGTAGTCGCCTTTCCAGAAACGGCGGCGGCAGAGTCTCACATACCAGTTAGACAAGTTATCATTCACAAAAGTATTGATGGCTCTTGCCACTTTCGTAGGTTCATAGTCTTCGTAGAAAGCTTTTACTTCCTTGATTAAGATATTTAATTCAGATAAAATCCATCGGTCAATCTCTGGTTTGTCCTGTACTTCTGCTTCTTCATATTTAAAGCCGTCTACATTGGCATAAAGCGCGAAGAAAGAGTAAGTGTTATAAAGTGTTCCGAAGAATTTTCTACGAACTTCATCGATTCCTTCAATGTCAAATTTCAGGTTTTCCCACGGATTGGCATTAGAAATCATGTACCAGCGTGTAGCATCTGGGCCATATTTCGCCAAAGTTTCGAATGGGTCTACGGCATTACCCAGTCTTTTAGACATTTTTTGTCCATTTTTGTCTAAAACTAATCCATTGGAAACCACATTTTTATAAGCCACAGAGTCAAAAACTGCTGTTGCTATCGCATGAAGCGTGTAGAACCAGCCACGCGTTTGGTCTACTCCCTCTGCTATGAAATCCGCAGGGTAAGCCTTGTTTTGGTCGATAAGCTCCTTATTCTCAAAAGGATAGTGCAGCTGAGCGTAAGGCATCGCACCAGAGTCAAACCAAACATCTATCAGGTCACTTTCTCTCTTCATCGGTTTTCCGCTGTCAGAAACTAAAACTATCTCATCCACAATGTTCTTGTGAAGATCTATTTTAGCATAGTTTTCATTAGACATATTACCGATTTCAAAGCCTTTGAATGGATTTTCAGTCATTAGTCCAGCGGCTACGGATTTTTCTATCTCGTTGATTAGTTCCTCTACAGAACCAATGATTTTTTCCTCTTTCAAATCCTCTGTTCTCCAGATAGGAAGTGGAATTCCCCAATATCTAGAACGGGATAAGTTCCAATCATTTACATTTTCCAGCCAGTTCGCGAAACGCCCTTCACCAGTAGCTTTCGGCTTCCAGTTGATGCCTTTGTTTAGCTCTACCAAACGATTTTTCACCTTGGTCATTTTCACAAACCAAGAATCCAGCGGATAGTACAAGACAGGCTTGTCTGTTCTCCAGCAATGAGGGTAGGAGTGGCTGTATTTTTCTACCTTAAAGGCTTTATTTTCAGTTTTTAAAAGGATAGCGAGTTCCACATCCCAAGATTTTTCAGGAGCGGTACCGTTATCGTAGTATTCATTTTTAATGTATTTTCCTGCGAAAAGTTCAGGAACATTTTCTCCTTTGATAAATTTCCCTTGTAAATCTACTAATGGAACAAGGTTGTCATTTTCATCTTTCACGAGCATCGGTGGAACGCCAGCTTCTTTCGCTACACGGGCATCATCCGCCCCGAAAGTCGGCGCTGTATGCACGATTCCTGTTCCATCCTCGGTAGTTACGAAATCTCCTGCGATTACACGGAATGCTTTTTCAGGGTTTTCTGCTGGAAGGAACCACGGAATGAGCTGTTCATAGGTAGTTTCCACCATATCAGAACCTTTGAATTCGGCTAAAATTTCGTAAGGGATTTTCTTCTTGCTGTCGTTATTGTGATTATTTTGGAACGAAGAAAATTCGGCTTCATCAGAAGTTTCAAAATATTTATTTCCAAATTGTTTATTTACCAATGCTTTAGCAAGGATAATATTGATAGGCTCAAAAGTATATTGATTGAAAGTTTTAACCAAAACATAGTCAATATCCGCACCCACAGTCAGCGCCGTGTTAGAAGGTAATGTCCATGGCGTAGTGGTCCAAGCAAGGATGCTCAGATTTTCAGTATTTGAGATTTTAGACTGAAGCGCAGGGCTAAGATTTTTTACCTTAAACTGAGCCACGATAGTCGTGTCGCTTACATCGCGGTAAGTCCCTGGCTGATTGAGCTCGTGCGAAGAAAGTCCTGTTCCTGCCTTTGGCGAATACGGCTGGATGGTGTAGCCTTTGTAAAGTAAATTTTTGTTGTAAAGTTGTTTCAGAAGCCACCAAACAGACTCCATATATTTCGGTTCGTAGGTGATGTATGGATTTTCCAAATCTACCCAATAACCTATTTTTTTGGTAAGGTCATTCCAAATGTCTGTGTAGCGCATCACCGCATTACGACAGGCTTGGTTGTATTCTTCCACAGAGATTTTTTTACCGATATCTTCTTTGGTAATTCCAAGTTCTTTTTCCACGCCCAGTTCCACAGGAAGACCATGCGTGTCCCAGCCTGCTTTACGGAAAACCTGCTTACCATTTTGAGTTTGAAAACGACAGAAAATATCCTTGATAGTCCTTGCCATCACATGGTGGATGCCTGGGAGACCATTGGCAGAAGGCGGCCCTTCGTAGAATACGAATTCTGGGTGTCCTTCGCGAATTTCTACAGACTTGTGGAAAGTATCATTATTATGCCAAAACGCTGCTATGTTTTCGGCAACATTTATCAAATCAAGGTTCTTATATTCGTTGAATTTAGCCATTTTCTTATCGTTTTTGTAAAAAATTTAGTTGCGAATATAATATTTTTTCGGAGAAAAAAGATATAATTTTGCAATAATTTTTTTGTCCTAACATAAAAAACTTATACTTTTGCAACTATGGTAAAAAAAATACTCATTTCCCTGTTATTCAGCATTTCAGTGATAGGATTTGCTCAGAAAAATCCATTGAAATACAAGATAGATTCCATCAATCAGAAAAAATGGGATTCTACAGCGGTTAATTTGGATAGTCTGAACACTCCCAAGCTGGTAAAACTGGACATAAAAAAGAAGGATACCATTATCCTTAGAAATCAGGAGGATAAGCAGGGAGAACTTCCTGTGACGCCATTTTTACTGATGAATACTTATCGTGAGAGGTCTTGGTTCTTCTATGGACAGAACAACTTGATTTTCAATCAGTCTTCCTATTCCAACTGGAACACGGGGGGAGATAACAGCATTGGTATTATCGGTAGGATAGATTATTCATTGATTTACAAAAACGGAAAGCATTTTTGGGATACTCATGCGAAGATGGGCTATGGGATGGTTTCTGACAGAAAAGAGAGACTCAGAAAAACGGAAGATTACCTCAATGTTTCTTCTGACTATGGCTATGATTTGGGTAGCCAGTATTACCTTTCTACAGGGTTTCAGTTCTTGTCTCAGTTTTCGCCAGGATACTATTATTCTTCAGGGAAAAAAGTGAAATTTGAGGACAGAATTTCGCGATTTATGGCGCCTGGGTATCTGAATGTCGGTCTTGGGGTTTTGTATAATCCGAAGGAGAATTTCCAAGTGATACTCAGACCTATCAATGCTAAACTAACTTTCGTGCTGGATAAGCATCTTCAGAAAAAAGGAAAATATGGTCTTGAATATGATGGGCAGAGCATAAGAAGTGAAATGGGAGCAATGCTTAATGTGATTCATCGTTGGAAGATTTATAAGGATATTTATTTTACCAATCAGCTGAATTTGTTCAGCAGCTACACTTCACACCCTGAAAGAGTGGATATCGCCTATACAGGGACATTGAGTTTGAAATTTAATAAATTCATAACCACTACATTTAATATTGATTTGGTCTACGATCACGACCAAGTGCAGAAAATCCAAATGAAGCAGGTTTTGGGTGTGGGTGTTTACTATAAATTAGGAGTAGAAAACAAAGAAAAAAACATCAGAAAAGATAAAATAAATAAAGTAAAACCTTTCTAAAAATATGTCAGATATTATTCAGCTTTTGCCAGACTATGTTGCCAACCAGATTGCAGCGGGAGAAGTGGTGCAGAGACCAGCTTCTGTAGTAAAAGAACTGCTGGAAAATGCCATAGATGCGAAGGCTAGTAAGGTGGAACTTATCATAAGGGACGCTGGAAAAAATCTGATACAGGTAGTAGATGATGGCATAGGAATGTCCGAAACTGATGCCAGAATGGCCTTTGAAAGGCATGCAACTTCTAAAATCCGTACTACAGAAGATATTTTTAAAATATCGAGCAAAGGATTTAGGGGAGAGGCTTTGGCATCCATAGCGGCGGTGGCGCAGGTAGAACTGAGGACTAAAAAACAAAATGCTGAAATAGGGACAAACATCTACATAGAAGGAGGGGAGCTAGAATTTCAAGAGCCTATTCAGACTGCTGAGGGCTCTAATTTTTTGGTGAAAAACTTGTTCTACAATGTTCCTGCAAGGAGAAAATTTTTGAAGAAGGACAATGTAGAATTTCGGCATATTATAGATGAATTTCATCGTGTGGCTCTGGCGCATGAGCAGATAGAATTTTCGCTTTATCATAATGATGAAGAGATATTTAAACTCAGAAAGGCGAATTTGTCCCAGAGAATAGTAGATATTTTTGGGCGAAAACTCCAGCCGCTGCTGGTTCCTGTGAAGGAAGATTTGGGTTGGGTGAAACTGGACGGATTTGTCGCAAAACCAGAAGGCGCAAAGAAAACCAGAGGCGAGCAGTTTTTCTTTGTAAATGGAAGGTTTTTCAGAAGCGCTTATTTTAATCGCGCTGTTCAGGAGGCTTTCGAGGGGCTGCTGGCACCAGCTTATATTCCGACATTTTTCCTGTATTTGGAGCTTGACCCAGAAAAAATAGATGTCAATATCCACCCACAAAAAACGGAAGTAAAATTCGAGGATGAGCACCTTATTTATGCTTTGATTCGTTCCACGGTTAAGCGTTCTTTGGGGATTTATAACATCGCGCCCTCGTTGGATTTTGACCGAGACCCGCAGAAAGATATTTTTGCAGGAATAAAACCTAAAACGAATTCTTCATCGCAGTTCACTGATATTAAAGTAGATAGAAATTATAATCCTTTTCAGTCTGAAAAAAATACAGATGTGAAAATGGTTAATTTAGAGGAAATCTACCAAGGCAATATACAGGCGGAACCCTCTAAACTCAATACACTTTTTGAGGATGATGATTTTGATGAAGAACTGATGAGGCTGCCTAATGGATATTGGCTTTATAACCGTGGAGACAAGACTTTGATGCTGAATATGGAGCGTATTTATGCTTTGGTTTTAGCGGATAAAAAGAAACAAGTTCCCAAAGAAAAAGCAGGGCAGACGCTCCTTTTTTCATTAGAATACCACCTCAATGAGATGGAAAAAATAAAATACACATCCATCAAAAAATACCTTCCAGAGCTGGGATTTGATATTGTTTTAGATAGAGATAATGTCTTGAAAATCAGTGCGATTCCTGTTGGTCTGAATGAAACCAAAGTAATGGAATTTTTGGAAAGGATTTTTGAGATATTGGATTACAAAACGGAGGAGGATTTTATGAACCACTATGAGGAACAATGGATAAAGGTGCAGACAAGGTTTAGCTGTAATTTCCTTTACAAAACCGATGTAGAAGAACTTATCAAGGAATATATACAGATAGGTTTTTCGCAGTATCTTCCAGATGGGCGAAGATGTTATCTGGAGCTGCCTTTGGAGGAGCTGAAAAATAAATTTTAATAAAAACAACCAGAAAATAGACAAATGAACACAATACCAGTTACTAGAAATATCATAATCATAAATGTTCTTCTGTATGCCGTTACGAAGTTATTATATCCTGATTTGAAATACCAGTTGGCGGCCTATATACCTACATCGCCGCTATTTCATTCGTGGCAGATATTTACCCATATGTTTATGCACGGCACTCTGATGCATTTGCTTTTTAATATGCTTACTTTATGGAGTTTTGGAAGTGTTTTGGAGCAGGCGCTGGGCGGAAGACATTTTGCGATTCTTTATTTTTTATCAGGGCTGGGGTCATTTATTTTATTTAATTTTTGGAATTATTACCAAGTTTATGACTTGACTCAGGCTTTGTTACAGCAGGGAGTAGATGTTCGGGAAATTTATCTAAATGTAGGGAAACCTTTCGTTGATAAATCTTTGATAGAATCTAAGGAGGCACATTCGCTGATGGATTATCTTTCAATGCCTATGCTGGGGGCTTCTGGAGCTGTTTTTGGAGCAGTGGCAGGCTTTGGGACATTGTTTCCTGATGCGAAGATAAGTCTGATGTTCATCCCATATCCTATAAAAGCTAAATATCTGCTGCCTATAGTTATACTTATTTCGGCTTATCTTGGGATAAGACAGTTTGAATGGGATAATGTGGCGCACTTTGCTCATATTGGTGGTGCTTTGGTGGGCTGGCTTATGATTAGAAACTGGAAAGCGAACCGAAACATCAGGTAAAATGGGCGTTTTTAGGAAGCTTTTATTTATAGGGCATATATTAGTCTTGCTTCTTCTTTTAGGGGCAAGTCTTAATGCTTATATTCCTCCAAGTAAGTTTGCGTTTCTCAATTTGTTATCGCTTATTTTTCCCATTTTGCTGATTGTGCATGCTGTTTTTACTTTGTTTTGGTTGATAAGCAGACGGAACAGGGCTTTTGTCTTTTTGATTGGTTCTATTTTCTTGATTTCTCCTGTACAAAGGTGGTTGAACTATACTTCTTCGTCAAGCGAAAATGCAGATGTGAAAGTGATGACCTACAACACCAAAACCATAGAGCCAGAGAAAACAGAATTTCTAAATCAGCAGCAGGTGGATGTTCTGCTATTGCAGGAAAGCGGCTGGGGAGAGAGTAAAAGGTATGAACTTTCTAATTTTAAACATCGTGCAAATTCGGAAATAGTCAGTATTTATTCTAAATTTCCTATTCTCAGCCAAAAGCATGTTTCTACAAGCAGCATAGGGCACGCACTCTGTGCAGATATAGCAGTGAGGGACAAAGTTATCCGCTTCATTACGGTGTATTTAGAGCCTTTTCAGCTGACCAAAGAAATGATAAAACCAACTTATGAGCTCGCTGAAAATGAGAATAAACTCAGTGCTTTGCTGAGGAAATTTCTTCCTGTTTTTAAAATCCATCAAAACCAAATTCAGGAGATAAAAAAGCTCATCACAGAATCTCCATATCCAGTTGTTTTAGGAGGAGATTTTAATGCCATGCCCAGCTCTTATGAATATTATCAAATTTCCGAAAGCCTCACAGATGCTTTTGTAGAGGCGGGAAACGGAAGTGCGACGAGTTTTCACGATTATAAATTCCCTATAAGAATAGATTATGTTTTTTCTTCAAAATCTCTGAAAGCCGTGAATTATTTCGTGAATCGAGAAATTGGCTATTCTGACCATTATCCTGTTTTTGTGGATTTTCATTTTGAGAAATAAGGGATAATTTATAAACATTATTTTTTACTTTAAATCAAGTTTTAAAATTTTTCTTTCATGAAATTTTTTATTATACTTGTAATACCAACAAAAACATTTTTAATAGCTAAATGAAAGAAAGTTTTGTACATAGAGGAAAAAGGAAACTAATGGTGGAGTATCTTCGGGATTCGATGAAAATTCAGGATACAAGGACTTTGGAGGCTATGAATTCCGTGCCTCGTCATCTCTTTTTAGAAAGTGTTTTTGGAGAGTTTGCCTATGAAGACAGGGCTTTTCCTATCGCTGCCAATCAGACTATTTCCCATCCTTCCACAGTTGCTAAACAGACGGAATTACTCCAAGTAAAACCATGCGAAAAAATTTTGGAAATAGGAACAGGAAGCGGCTACCAGACGGCTATTTTGGTAAATATGGGAGCAGAAGTATACACCATAGAGCGGCAAAAAGATTTGTATGATTTTTCTACAAAAATTTTAGCTAAAATTCATCATCAGCCTGTATATCAGGTTTTTGGCGATGGATTTGCAGGGCTTCCTGAGTTTGCTCCGTTTGATAAAATCTTGGCTACCTGTGGTGCAGAGGAATTGCCTTTGGAACTTTTGAGACAATTAAAAGTGGGTGGATTTATGATTATTCCACTCGGAAAGTTAGAAGAGCAGATTCTTACCAAATTCACAAAAGTATCTGAAAATCATATAGAAAAAGAAGAGTTCGGAGCTTATAAATTTGTCCCAATGCTGGGCAGTACCAATCAATAAAAAAGTCCTTTCTAATATCAGAAAGGACTTTTATTTGTATTTAAATTATTTCGTGAACCCTTTATCTTTTAGTAAAGCTTTCAGACTTGGTTTTCTTCCCGAAAAATCAGAATAAGCCTTGTCATAAGGGAGGGTATTCCCTACGGAAAGGATATATTTACGGAAGTGGTCGCCATTGGCTCTGGTCATTCCGCCGTGCTGAGTAATCCAGTCCCAAGCATCAGAAGTCAGCATATCACTCCATGTGTAGGCATAGTAGCCAGAAGCGTAGCCTCCGCCCCAGATGTGCGCAAAGTAAGGAGAGTGGTATCTCGGCGGCACCTGTGGCAGGTATAGACCGTATTTTTTCAGGGCTTCTGTTTCAAACTCTGTGGTAGGTTTCAGCTGGTTTTCGTTGGTAATGCTGTGCCATGCCATATCCACCGCTGCTGATGCAAGGATTTCCGTAGAAGCAAATCCATTGTTAAAAGTAGCCGCTTTTTTCATTTTTTCTACCAATGCCTGTGGGATAGGTTCTTTCGTTTGGTAGTGGATAGCGTAGTTTTTCAAGATTTCAGGCTCTAGGGCAAAGAATTCGTTGATTTGAGAAGGAAACTCCACGAAGTCCCTAGCTACGCTCGTTCCCGAAAGGGTAGCGTACTGCTGATTAGCAAACAATCCGTGCAGAGTATGCCCGAACTCGTGGAACATCGTAGATGCCTCATCAAAGCTGACAAGCGCTGGTTTTCCATCAGCTGGTTTTGGGTTGTTCAGCACATTTACGATTACAGGTTTTTGCCCGAATAGTTTAGATTGTTTCACAAAGCTGTTCATCCATGCACCGCCTCTTTTGCTGTCTCTGGAGAAGAAATCCACATAGTAAATCGCCATAGATTTGCCATCATTGTCAAAAATTTCATAAACCAATACATCTGGGTGATATACAGGTAGGTCGGTTCTTCTTTTAGCCGTGATTCCGTAGAATTTTTCAGCCGCGAAGAAAATCCCTTTTTCTAAAACAGTTTTTACTTCAAAATAAGGCTTGATTTCGTTTTCATCTAGGTCATATTTAGCCTTACGCACCTGCTCTGCATAGTATGCCCAGTCCCATGGTTCTAGCTTAAATCCACCTTTTTGTTCATCGATGAGTTTTTGGATTTCTTTGGCTTCTTCTTTGGCTTTTTCTACGGCTGGTCTTCCTAAGTCAGCAAGGATTTTCTGAGCAGCCTCAGGTGTTTTTGCCATTTGGTCTTGAAGTTTCCATTCCGCAAATGATTTTTTACCTAAAAGCTGAGCTTTTTTCAGGTTAAGTGCAGCCATTTTTTCGATGATGCTTCTCGTGTCAGCAGAGTCGTTTTTCTCTGCTCTTGTCCATGATGCCTTGAAGAGTTTTTCTCTCGTAGCACGGTTGTGAAGGCTCGGCAGAAGCGGATGCTGAGTAGTATTATGCAGTACGATGAGGTATTTCCCATCTTTCCCGATGCTTTTGGCAGCATCAGCGGCAGCTTTTATTTGGTCAGCTGTCAGCCCGTCCAGTTCCTTTACATTTTCTACAAGAAGTCCGTTGTTTTTTCTAGCTTCCAAAAGTTTAGCTGAAAACTCTGTGGAAAGCCCTGCCAATTGGGAATTGATGGATTTCAGCTCTTCTTTTTTTGCATCAGAAAGATTTGCCCCAGAAAGCTCAAATACTTGTCTGTAATATTCCACCAAACGGCGACTTTCCGCATCTAAATTGGCAACGGGAACTTTTTTGATTCTTTCGTATAATTTAGAATTGAGGTGAATTTTATCCGTGTGTGCAGAGAAAATAGGCGCAAATTCTTTTTGGATTTTTTGCATCTCTGGATTGGACATAGAGCCCATAAGGTTGAAGAAAATAGTCTGAGCTCTTTTGAGAACTTCTCCGCTTTTTTCCAATGCCAGAATGGTGTTTTCAAAAGTTGGCTGTTTCTTATTATTAGCGATTTTTTCTATTTCAGCCTCGTGGACTTTTAATCCGTATTCAAAGGCAGGTTTGAAATGCTCTGTCTTTATTTTATCAAACTGCGGCGCCTGATATTGCAGCGGACTTTTCGTAAGGAAAGGATTTCCCTTTAAATTCGGCGTTACTTTTAATGATTTTTCCTGTGCGTTCATTGTTGAAACAGTTCCTGCTCCCAAAGAGGAAAGCAGCATGATGGATGTAATGTTTTTCATAAATGATAAATTTTTGTTATAAATGTGTGTAAATATACAAAAAAAATGAATAAAAAATATTAAAATGAAAAAAAACTACCCAAAAGGGCAGTTTTTGTTTAATGATGAGTTTTGTTGTCTTGAATCAAATCTTTTGAAGCTTCATCTAGTTCTGATTTTAGTGGAATAAAGAACCGCAGAGGGTTTTTGATAAAATATTTTAAAATAGTTTTGTAAATTATCGTTAGTTCCCCGAAATTCACTTTTCTCGAACGGAAAGCCAATAACATGGACAGTCCGAAGCTTACGATGAAGTTGAAAGCTCCAATCAGGAAAATAGTAACCAATGAAATCACAAAAGTGTAAGTATCAATATCAAAGCCTTTTCCGTAAAGAGCCAGTGCAAAATTCCCTGCCGAGAAAGTGATGTGGCGGATGTCTAAATCCAAACCAAGGAAAACACCCAAAGGCGCGATAACACCAAGAAAAATACCGAACCAAAAATTGGAAATAATTCCAGCCCAGTGTTTTGTGTAGAAATCGGAGAGTTTCTTGGAGTTTTTAGCTCCGATGACTTGGTTTAGAAAAGGGCTTTGGGATATTCTCTCGGGAACTTGGTTAAAAATAGAGCTGTTGCTGATGTTTCCAGAAATAATCCCAGAAATAAACAAGAAAAATCCAGCGATACAAGCATGAAGAATCGCCTTGGATTCCATAGGGTTGAGGTCTTTCAGAAGTTTATCCGCCTTTGCAACAGCGAAATTTTTATCTAAAAACCAGTCCATTCCGTAGATGATAGCCAGAGCCACAGGGAAAGACCAAAGGACATTTCCCACGAAAGCAATGAACTGTGTTCGCGAAAGTTTAGCAACGAGGTTGGCAAATTCCTTGTAGTTTTTATCAGAACTGCTTTCATCAGAGAGGACTTTAGCCATTGTGGCAGCGGTCATCGCTGGTTGTTTGGTAGCCAAAGTAAATCCAAGCAGATAAATGATGATAAATCCAAAAGCGTAGTTTAGTGAATACAGCACTGCGTGGGAAAATTCGCTTCCGTGGCTGTAGCTCATCATCATTTTGAAAATACATAGAAAACCTACAATAATCCCGCCGCCGCTCGCTTTCCAGAACATTTTCAGGTATTCTTTCGATGAGGTAGCGATGTAGTGAGTTCCCGTTTCTGCCGTGTGGGAGGTGATGAGGTGAGAGATGAGCCTCGTGCTGTCATCAATGAGTTCACGGACATTGTTTCGGTGTGAATTGTATTTTAATGTATTGGAAACCAATTTTTTAGAGTTGGTTAATACATCTTCCTCATTATCAACCGCTAGAATAGGAATAATATCCTGAATTCTCCTTAACTGCTGGCGGATTTTGAGCAGGGATTGGTTGATTTTACTAGAAATCCCAAATTTAGAGGCATTTTTAAAAGCCTTATCCACGAAATCCAAACACTGCTGAAGATAGATTTTAATTTGCTTGTAATCAACATCTTTAGAGTTTATTTGTAGATTTTCATCTTCCTTGAAACGCCCGATGAGAGAGTCTAATTCACTCTGAAGAGCTACAAATGGGTTGTCAAAATTCTTATACTCAGGAACCATTTTTGTGATTCCTGCTTCTAGTGCGTTTCCTACACTTCTCAGTGCCAGTATGTTAGCGGAAATAAGCAGTTCTTTTTTTACTTTCGGCAGTGTGCTGATTTTTTCTATTTCCATTAGTTTGAAAAACTCGCTTCCGTCTTCTGGGTTGATGTTTTTTATGTAGTTCGAATCAGATTTAGGATTGAACAAAACCTTGGAAATAATGTATGAAACTGTATTTTCGTCCTCTACAGGAGGAAGAAATTTGTATGAAATTCTTTTCTTTAGCTCAGGAAAGAAGGCATTTTCAGATAAAATATTGGCATCCGTAAGAGCTTTCGCAAAGGATTTATTCGAGAAAAGAATGAATAAATAATCTCGGAAGTTGTTCTTTATTTCTTCATTATTTTTTAGATAAGCCAAAAACACTTCGAAATTGGTTCGTTTCAGACTTTGGAAAAGCTCACGCATAGGCTGTACAGAATCCAAAGTATAAGGCTCAGAAAAATATTTTTTAAGAATAGTATCAAAACTTTCTTTACTTTTAAAAAACCACATATTTTACTTTTTTAGAGGTTCAAAAATAAAAAAATAAAAATAAAAGCCTTTAAAAAAACTTAAAGGCCTTTACTTTTTTCAATATGGAAAATTTATCCCTTTGTATAATATTCAAAGAAAAGCGGGATGCTTTCTATTCCTTTGTAGAAATTATAAAGCCCAAAATGCTCGTTAGGTGAGTGGATAGCATCAGTGCTTAGCCCAAATCCCATCAAAACTGATTTAACTCCTAAAATCTGCTCAAAAAGAGCTGTAATAGGGATGCTTCCACCGCTGCGGAATGGGAGAACTTCTCTTCCGAAAGCCTGTTCCATAGCTTTTCTCGCTGCCAAGAACTCTTTTGTGTTGCTTTCTAGAACATAAGGCATACCTCCGTGGTGTGGCGTAACGGTTACTTTCACGCTGTCTGGAGCGATTTTTTCAAAATGTTTAGTGAATTTTTCAGTAATTTCCTCTGGAGTTTGGTTAGGAACCAATCTCATAGATATTTTTGCGAAAGCTTTGGATGGAATCACTGTTTTAGCACCTTCTCCTATGTAGCCTCCCCAGATTCCGTTCACATCTAGAGTAGGGCGGATAGAGGTTCTTTCTAATGTTGTATAGCCTTTTTCGCCTTCTACACCTTTCAGACCGATTTCTTTTTTGAAAGCTTCTGGGTCGTCTTTCAGCTTGTTCATTTCGGCTCTTTCCTCTGGCGAAACTATATTTACATTGTCGTAAAATCCTTCCACGGTGATTACTCCGTTTTCATCAATCAGACTACCAATCATTTTTGACAAAACATTGATAGGATTAGGAACAGCGCCTCCGTAAAGTCCAGAATGCAAGTCTCTGTTTGGTCCTTCGATTTCCACTTCTACATAGCTCAAGCCACGAAGCCCAGTCGTAACCGTCGGTTGTTCCATAGAATAAAGACTCGTGTCTGAAACCAAAATAACATCACAAGCCAGTTTTTCTTTATTGGATTCCAAGAAATCAGCTAAACTTGCTGAGCCTACTTCTTCCTCTCCTTCGATGATGAATTTCACATTACAAGGCAATGAATTGGTTTTCATCATTGCTTCAAAAGCCTTTAAATGCATGAAAAACTGTCCTTTGTCATCAGCAGCTCCTCTTGCGAAAACAGCTCCTTCTGGGTGGATTTCTGTTTTTTTCACCACAGGCTCGAAAGGGCCGCTTTCCCAAAGCTCAATAGGGTCAGCAGGCTGTACATCATAATGCCCATAAACCAAAACAGTTGGCAGGTTTTTATCTAAAATTTTCTCTCCGAAAACCACAGGATAGCCCTTTGTTTCGCAGATTTCTACATTGTCTGCACCAGCATTTTTTAGGTGTTTTGCTACGGCATCAGCACACTGCAGCACATCTTGGTTGTAGGCAGGGTCAGCACTGATAGAAGCTATTTTCAGCAAATCGATTAACTCATCTAAAAATCGTTGCTTATTTTCTTGAATGTAAGATAAAGTAGTACTCATTGGTTAAATTTATAAATGAACCCAAAGTTAAACAATTTGAATGATTAAACAAAAAATAAGGGTGATTTTTACAAAGTTTGTAAAATTACCATTCCTTTTTTGGATTGTGTAAAAATAAGGTAATGTTCTCCGCCGTTTTTCAGTTTGTATTTGGTTTTTATCTGCTCTGGCGAGAGAGGATGGTTTTTAGAAATAATGTTGAATGCGTCGCCTTTTTTTATCTCTTTGGCGCTGATTTCCTTTACTTTAAAAACTCTTCCGCAGAAATCTACGGCTTTGTCCGAAGTGTAAAGATGCGTGTTTGGGTGCAGTTTTTTTAGTCCAAATTTTTTAGAAATTAGGTTAAAAGCTCCCGATTTTAGAACGGCATTGTTCGGAATGTAGAGATATTCCAAAATGTCTGAAAACTCGGGCGTTACAGCGGATTCTTCCTCTGGCGAAAAACTGAAATTCGGTTCCTCTGTGCTGAGGTTTTTGGTGGTGATTTTCAGTTTGTTCTCAGTGTTTGGGATGAGGTGGAGGACAATTTCTTTTACTTCGTTTTTTACAGCGATGATTTCTATCTCATCGATGGATTTTACAGCAGATTGAAGATATTTCAAATCAATAAGCGGCGAGAGTTTTATCATTGTTTTTTTGGAAATCGACAAAAGTTTGTCTTGGATTTCCAAAATATTCGGTGAAAGGTCAGAGAGCAGGAACTTTTTTCGGTGGTCTTTGTCCCTTCTTGCTGGGTCTAAATAGATTAAATCAAATTGATTTTCGTTAATCTCTAAAAACTGCTCTAAATTTTCGTTGATGAAATTCGCTTCTCTGCCGAGAGTTTTCCAGTTGTGCTGTACGATTTCCAGCAAATCTTTGTTCTGCTCCAAAAGTGTAACTTCACTGAAATTCTGTGAGAGAAAATAAGCATCAATCCCAAAGCCACAGGTAAGGTCTAGAGAAGTCCTTCCGCTGAGGTTTTCTGCTTTTTCTTTTGCGGTAATTTCCGAGGAAGCCTGCTCTAAATTAAGATGCGGCGGGAAGACTATGTTTTCCTTTAATAGGAAAGGAAATTTCTTAACCGCGATTTGTTTTCCCTTTATCTGCTGGGCGATTTCCTGCATGGAAACCTCTGGAAAAGGCGATTTTTTCAGAAGTAGTTTGGTAAGGTCAGAGTTCAGATTTTCACTGATGTATCTTTGTACTTCTGGAGCCGTTATTTTCTGAAAAAAACGCATGTATTATTTGTTTTGAGGCTTTGGAAGGTCTAGTGTGGCACTATCCACCACGAGGATGAAAATTTCTTCGTTTTTCCTTTTCATAAAGTAGTTTTCGCGGGCGTATTTCTCTTTTTCGTCCTTATTCTGCATAAGTCTTTTGTAGAAAGCCTCGTTTTTTTCAAATTCTCCTTTGTAGAAAGCCAGTTGTTCCTCGTATTTGTTGATTTCTTGGTTCAGATTTCTGACCACGAGCCAAGAAGTATTATCAATGAAAGTCATCCAAAAAACAAACACCGCACCTGTGAAAAAAAATTTGTTCAAAAATATCTTTTTCACAAGTTCCATTTTTTTGTTGGTCTTTGGTGTATTATTCTCTGTTTGCATCATTATTAGGAGTTTTTAGCGAGTTTCTTACTACGGTAGAAAGAAAATCTATCGCTACAGTGTTTGGTTTCATGTTTGGAATAATGATATCTGCATGAGATTTGGACGGTTCTATGAATTCATCATGCATCGGCTTTAGGGTAGTTTGGTAACGGTGTAAAACCTCTTCCAAATCCCTGCCTCTTTCTTGGGTGTCTCTGCGGATACGGCGGATGAGCCTTTCATCATTGTCAGCATGGACAAAAACTTTCAAGTCAAACTCTTTCAGAAGTTCTTTACTTGTTAAAACTAAAATTCCCTCTACAATCAATACATCACGAGGTTCTATCACAGTGTAATTTCCCGTTCTGGTATGTGCTACGAACGAATAAATAGGCTGTTCTATGCTTTTGCCCTTTTTCAAAGCGCGGACATGTTTTACTAATAAATCAAAGTCAATGGATTTAGGGTGGTCATAGTTTAGGCTCTCTCTTTCCTGAAGCGAAAGATGGGAATTATCATGATAATAATTGTCCTGCGAGAGAACGTTAACTTTCTCAGGATCAAGACTTTTTAGAATTTTAGAAACTACCGTAGTTTTTCCAGAGCCAGTTCCTCCAGCGATACCGATAACAAGCATAAAAGTTTATTTTGGCAAAGATAATAAAAATATGCTTTTTCTACCGAAGAGGATTTGACTTTAAAAAAAATTTAAGATTTATTTTCCTCTTTTTTTCTTTGTTAATATATTTTTGTATGGCTAAAAGGAATTGTTCAAGGTTTTCTTTTTGAGAAAATTAGTTGTCATCATCTCTGTTACAATCTTTAATATCTAATCCTAAATAAAAAAGCAAAGCAGCAATAGGTACTATTATAAAGAAAGATGGCGGGTAAATTACAGGTAAAACTCCCAAGAAGAAAAACACAACAGCTATAATGAGCAAATATTTAAAAAGTGTTTTCATTTTTAAACCTAATCACATAGCAAAGATAATTTTTTTTATTGTTAATTTTGAAGAATTAAGAGGAATAGTTCAACGCTTTCTTTTGGAGAAGTTTAGTTGTTATTCCCATTACAGCCATTTTTGCTGGCTAACCACCCTAAATAACATCCTAAAATAGTTAATACAGGGTAGATGACCAAAGCAGATGGCGGGTAAATTACAGGCGAAACTCCCAAGAAGAAAAACACAACAGCTATAATCAGTAAATATTTAAAAAGTGTTTTCATTTTTAAAACTTAATTACATAACAAAGATAGTAATATTTTTGATTAAAATTCCACCATCACAGGGCAGTGGTCAGAGTGTACGGCTTCTTTTAGGATGACAGCTCTTTTTAGCTGGTTTTCCATCGATTGGCTCACGAAATTATAATCCAATCTCCAGCCTTTGTTATTCGCTCTGGCATTTGCTCGGTAGCTCCACCATGAGTATTGGTTTGGCTCTTGGTTAAAGTATCGGAAACTGTCTATCAGTCCGCATTCATCCATGAATTTGCTGAGCCATTCGCGTTCGATAGGCAGGAAACCAGAGGTATTCGCAAGGCGGACAGGGTCATGGATGTCTATCGCCTGATGACAGATATTAAAATCTCCAGAAATGATGAGATTTGGGATTTTCTTTTTTAATTCTTTGATGTAATCTAGGAAATCATAACAAAACTGCATTTTAAAATCCAATCGGTCAATATTCGTGGCAGATGGCACATAAACCGAAATCACGGAAAAGTCCTCAAAATCAGCTCTGATGATTCTCCCTTCGGCATCTATATGTCCTATTCCACATCCGTATTCTATATGTTTGGGTTTGTGTTTGGTGACGATTCCTACGCCGCTATAACCTTTCTTTTCCGCTGAATACCAGTAACTTTGGTAACCAAGCTCTGCGAAACTGATTTGGTCAATCTGCTCGGGCTGAGCCTTGCTTTCTTGGATGCACAAAATATCAGGGTTTGCTGATTTTAGCCAAGATAAAAAATCTTTCCCAAAGGCTGCGCGAATGCCGTTTACATTATAACTGATGAGTTTCATTTGTTTAGAATTAAAATTTTAAAAATAAAAATAATTTTTTTATTGTTAGTTAAAATTTATCGTTTTTTCATCATCATTAGGAAAATCACAGGAATTCCGAATAGTGAACTGATGATATTGAGAGGCATTTGCCAAATTTCAGAAAAAATGGAGAAAAGCTCCATTATTAGGGCGCCGATGAGGACATTGAGAATCCATTGGTGCCATAGCTGGGCAGGATTCCAAATCATTCTACAAAAGTGTGGAACAATCACGCCGATGAACAGAATAGGCCCTAAAAACGCTGTAACAGAGGCTGATAGCAGAGATGAGGCGATGATGATAGTGTATTTCAGTTGGGTGAGATTTACTCCGAAAGTCTTGGCGTAGTCCTCTCCAAGGCTCATTCCTATCAGTGGTTTTATGGCTTTGAAAGTGATAATCAGGCCTAATGAAACAAGGGAAGTCAGCACCAAGTTTTGTGAAAAACTAACTTGGTTATTCCCACCAAAAGACCATAGAATGTAGCTTTTCAGGGACTCGTTTTCGGCATAAAATTGTAAAATACTGATAACAGCTCCAGCCAGAGCAGACACCAAAAATCCAAAAATAATGATGTAGGAAGAATCTTTGAAATTTTTAGAAAAAATCAATAGAAAAATCAGCAGAATAATGCTCCCACAGATAGCGAAGATACTGATTAGGCTGTGCTGGATAAATTCAGGAATGATAAAATCTTTGGAAGCCAAAATATAAAAGGCTACGGACAAGCTCGCTACGGAAGAAATTCCCAAAACAGAAGGTCCAGCCAATGGATTTTTAAAGTATTCTTGCAACAGAAATCCGCTCGTAGGAATAGAAATTCCAGCTAGTAGAACCACTAAAGTTCTATTCGCTCTTAGGCTTATGATTTCTTGATGAAAATTTTCTTGGTTCCAAAAATCAGAAAAACTTAGGTCGGAAAATCCAATATTAAGATTGATGACCAATGAAATCAATATCAAGCATAATAATACAATGCAAAGAATCAAAAAATTTCTAGACATTCTGAAAAGAAAAACTGAAAAATGAGAAATGGCCTCAAGGTAATTTTTACTTTTGAGACCATTGTTTATTAGATTTTTACAATGTTATTTCAAAGAATTGATTTTCTCTGTAAGAGCTTCTTTGGATGGAAAAGCTCCCATTATTTCTTCTCGTTTTTCTCCTTTTGTGATCAAGGTAAAAGGAATGGCATCACCTCTCCATGTTTCGAAGTTTTTGCTGAAAAAATCTTGGGAAAGGTTTCCAAAATTGAATAAAATTATATTATTCCCTAATCCAGATTTTTCCGCAAAATCAGCAACTTTAGTCCAGTTCTGTGGCTCGTCCAAATTTATGAAGGTGAATTTTACTTTCTCATTTTTCATTTCCTTTATTTTCTCCTGAAAATGAGGCATTTCATCCATACAAGGTCTGCACCAAGTAGCGAAAAAGTTGGTAACATAGAGAGTGTCATTTTTCTTAGTCGCAAAAACCTCAGAAATTTGTTCTTGGCTCATTTCTTTGAGTAGGGTAGAGCTTTGCGGTTCTTGTTTTTCAGTGGTTTCTACAGTTTGGGTTTCTTCTGTTTGGATGTTTGTTTCCTCTTTTTTGTTGCAGCTTACTAAAGCTAAAACTGTTAATGCAATGATGATTTTTTTCATTCGAAAAATTATTTTATTAAATTATTATTTGTAATAAATCCCAAAAAATCCAAAACTATCAA
Organism: uncultured Flavobacteriaceae bacterium; assembly: GCA_963518955.1. Lineage (GTDB taxonomy): Bacteria > Bacteroidota > Bacteroidia > Flavobacteriales > Weeksellaceae > JABCPE02. The sequence continues at coordinate 25,027 of CAUQKI010000008.1, forward strand.
TTTTTAGTATTCTTATTCATAGATTTAGAAAAGAATTGATTAAATTTGCCTTAGACTTCTTGGGCTAAATTTATAGCTTGGCAAAGTTAAATAAAAAAAGAAGTAGCTGCCAAACACAAAAAATTAAATAAAAGTTAAAAAACGCTATACTTTGAGGAGGTTAGGCAATATTTTGAAAATATCTATTGTTATGATAGAAATGATGGTGCTGCTCATGTTCTGGGCGAATGTATGGGTTTTTCATTTGACCAATGGAAGGACATTCAGCCAAGTGAGCAAGGTGCCTCCTCGGACATGTGCCCTAGTTTTGGGGACTTCTCCAAAGATGAAATCTGGTAAGGCAAATCCTTATTTCATCTCTAGAATGAAGGCAGCAGCGACTCTGTATCACCATGGGAAAATTAAAAAAATCATCGTAAGTGGAGAAAAGAGCCCTTATTATAACGAGCCAGAGGCGATGAAGAGTTATTTGGTTGGTTATGAAGGGGTTCCAGAAAATGTGATAACGGAGGATTTTGAAGGATTTAGTACGCGGGAGAGTATTCTTCGGTGTAAAAATATTTTTAATGAGTCTAATGTGATTATCGTATCTCAGGGTTATCACAACCTCAGAGCTTTGTTTTTTGCGAGAAATCACGGGATGAATGCGCTGGGATTTGATGCGCGGGATGTTACAAAAAATGAGAGTTTTTATCGAAATCATATGCGGGAAGTTTTGGCGAGAGTTCAGGCGGCAGTGTATTATTTCTTAAAAATTTCATAAATTTGCCCATTACTAAGAATTTAGATCCAAAAAGGAGCTGATTCTTAAATGATAAAAATAATGAAACAGATAAAAAATAACCCTAAAATAATGCGTGCATGGGCGGTGTATGACTGGGCGAACTCGGTTTATTCCCTAGTGATTACATCTACCATTTTTCCTATTTACTATTCTATTCTGACGACGGCTTATGAGAAGAATGAATTTGTGCAGGAAACAGGAAGATGGATAAAAGTGCCTGTGCGAAATATGATTTCGTTTTTTGGAAAGCAGTATGAGCCAGATGCGGTCTATGGGTATTCTCTGACATTATCATTTTTCATAGTAGTTATCCTTACGCCTATTTTATCTTCTTTGGCGGATATTATCGGAAATAAAAAATCTTTTTTACAGTTTTTCTGTTACCTTGGCGCGACATCTTGTATGGGATTGGCGCTTTTTGTAAATATGAAAACGGTGTATTTAGGTTTGCTTTTTAGCGTTACCGCGAGTATTGGTTTTTGGGGAAGTTTGGTTTTTTATAATTCATTTTTGCCCGATATTGCCACGAAAGACAAACAGGATGCATTGTCCGCAAAGGGCTATGTCTATGGATACATAGGCTCTGTGGTGCTGGTGATTATCTGCTTGATACTCATACAGGTAGTGGCGCAGAATGCTAAGCAAGCGCTGTTTTACACAAGAGTAAGTTTCTTATTGACAGGGGCTTGGTGGTTTGGTTTTTCGCAATATACATTTAAACACCTGCCGAAATTTGGGGAAGTTAAAGACCAACTGCCAAAGGATTTGGTATTGTTGAATTTTAAAAATATTTTTAAATCTCACGAAGAGCATGGAGGGTGGTTTCAGGTAGTAAAAGGGAATATTAAATTCTACATAGAAATAGTAAAAGAGAGTTTCAGAGAACTTTATAAAATAGGGAAGGAACTCTTTAAAACGCCGAATCTAAAGTATTTCTTGTCAAGTTTCTTTTTCTATAGTGTAGGAATGCAGACAATTTTCCTAATGGCAACTTTATTCGGGAAAAGTGAAATAAACTTAGAAGAAGGAAAACTGATAGCAACTCTTTTAATCATTCAAATAGAAGCAATTATCGGAGCGGTTATATTTTCAAGGTTGTCTAAAAAAATAGGAAATAAAAATGTAATCAGTATCACGGTTTTCCTTTGGATAGTGGTCTGTGTGTGGGCATATGCTCTTAATAAAGCCAATCCTAATGTAGAGTACCATTTCTATGCTGTTGCTGGTTTAGTGGGGCTTGTAATGGGAGGGTTACAGGCGATGTCCCGTTCTACTTATAGTAGGCTTTTGCCAGAAAATAGTATGGATAATACTACATTTTTTAGTTTTTATGATGTATTGGAGAAAATAGCCATAATGATGGGGACACTTATATTTTCATTTATTATTGATAAATATGATGTAATAAAGAACTGTTTTGCTCAAGTAGATATTGTCTTGCCATCAGCGGCAGGAATGCGTTTTGCGGCATTCTTCATGGGTGTGTTTTTCCTATTAGGTTTGATTTTGATAAGATTTGTTAAAATTAAGGTGATGGGGGATAAGGAGGTCTTGTAACAACCTTCAAATAGAGTTTCTACTTTATAAAAGAATAAACTAATGAAAAAAACTTTATCCAAAATAATTAATAAAATATATGATGGGGATAATAATATAGATATATCTGAAATGAAATACCTTCCAAGATGGGGTGTTTTATTTATAGATGTATGTATTTTGTTGTTTTCATTGTTAATTATAGAACAGATAGGTGTCTATTTTACAGGGACAATGGATTTTTATAAAAAATGTTCTCTCATTGTAGGAGTGAATGTGTTTTTTATGATTATTTTCCGTACTTATTCAGGTATTGTCAGACATTCTACTTTTATAGACCTTTCTAAAATATTTCTATCCATAGTATACACCATATTTGTTTTGGTTATCCTTAATGTAGTGGTGTATTGGAGAATGGATTATAAATTGTTCAAAACATCTTTATTGCTTGTTTATGCAGGAGTTTCCTTTGTGCTGCTGTTTATTTATCGTCTTTTTGTAAAGGAATTTTTTAATTTTATAAGGGAATATAGAAAGAATTTCCAAAAGAAAAGAATTCTGGTTTTGGGAATAGATGAGGTTTCTGTTTCTTTGGCAAAAATAATAGCGGACAACTCCTCTGTTCCATATCATTTGGTAGGTTTTATTACGGAGAGAACGGATTCTAAACAGGCAAGTTTGCTCAATAGAAAGATCTATACTAAAAATGATATAGAGGAATATCAGAAAACACTTGATATAGACGGCGTTCTTATCAACCGAAACGGGCTGACCAAGGAAGCGATGCAGGAATGGGTGAATTTCTTCTTGGAGAAAGGTATCCAGATGTATAAAGCGCCTGTTTTAGAGGAGATAAGAGAAGGAGGAGATTATTTTAAAATACAAAATATTCAGATAGAGGACTTGCTCAATAGAAAGCCAATCAGCATAGAAAATGAGGAAGTCAAAAGCAGACATTATAACAAAAATGTTCTGATAACAGGAGGCGCAGGCTCTATCGGTAGTGAAATAGTAAGACAGGTGGCAATGTCAGACCCTGCTCTGGTGGTGGTTTTAGACCAAGCGGAAACGCCGCTGTATGCCATAGAATTGGAATTAAAGGAAAGTTTCCCGAATGTTAATTTTAAATTTGTTTTAGCGGATATTTCTAATATCAATAGGCTCGAAAGTGTATTTGAGGAATATAAATTTTCTGTGGTCTATCATGCCGCAGCCTATAAGCATGTTCCATTGGTAGAGGAAAATCCACATGAAGGAGTTTTGGTGAATATTCAAGGAAGTAAAAATCTGGCTCTTCTGGCAAGTAAATACAAAGTAGATACCTTTGTGATGGTTTCTACGGACAAGGCGGTAAATCCAACCAATGTGATGGGAGCTTCCAAGAGAGCGGCTGAATTGTTCGTTCAAGCGCTTCAAAACCAATCAGGGAATACAACCAAGTTTGTGACCACTCGTTTTGGAAATGTTTTGGGGTCTAATGGTTCGGTTATTCCATATTTCAAAAAACAGATAGAAAAAGGCGGGCCGATTACGATTACCCACCCAGATATTGTGAGATATTTTATGACCATTCCAGAGGCGTGCGAGTTGGTTCTTCAGGCTGGAACTATGGGCGTAGGAGGAGAAATTTTTGTCTTCGATATGGGAGAGCCTGTGAAAATAGTGGACTTGGCGGAGAGAATGATAAGATTGTCTGGTTTTGAGCCAGATATAGACATTAAAATAGTATATACAGGGCTTCGCCCAGGGGAAAAACTTTACGAAGAACTGCTCAGTGATGGAACGAAAACTCTGCCGACACATCACGAGAAAATAATGATTTCCAAGGATGAAACCATGGAATTTGAAAAAATAAACACATTGACCCAGAAAATATACGATCTTGCCAAAGAGAGTAATAAGATAGAAGTGGTTAGAACTTTGAAGGAAATAGTGAAAGAATTTAAGAGTAATAATTCTGTTTACCAGCAGTTAGATTAGCCCTAATTCTGAAAAAAAGGATATATTTGCAATAATTATAAATGAGCAATGATGAAAATAAAAATATTTTTAATAATAACAGCACTTTTGGCTTTGACCTCTTGTAAAAATCAAAAAGAAATAGCCTATATGCAGAATATAGAGCAGATAGCAAAAGAGGCATCTCAGAAAAATGTGCAATCCACTATACAACCTAACGACCAGCTTTTGATATATGTGACTGCAAAGGATATGAGCATCACAGCGCCATTCAACCAAGGTGTAGCGACTGATATCAATAAATCACAAGTTAATTATTCCCAGCCTAATACTAACCTTCCAGCATCTGGACAGACCTCTGTATCAGGTGTTACTTATACCGTTTATTCAGATGGATTTATAGAATTTCCTGTTTTGGGTAGAATAAGCACTACTGGAAAAACAGTGGAGGCTTTGAAAGATGAACTGACCAAGAAATTGAGAAAATATATCATAGACCCTACAGTAAGTGTTCGTTATGCTAATTATCGTGTAACGGTGCTTGGGGAAGTAAATAAACCAGGGGAATATCTTATTCCAGATGGGAAAACTACCTTGCTTGGAGCTTTGGGGCTTGCAGGGGATTTGACTATTTATGGGAAAAGAGATAATATTTTAGTAGTAAGAGAGCAGGATGGAGTAAGAACACAGGCCTATATCAACCTTACAGATGCTAATTTTATCAATTCTCCTTATTACCACTTGAAACAAAACGATGTGGTCTATGTAACTCCTAATAATGCCAAGAAAAATTCTGCTTCTTTTGGTCCTCAGACTACGATTTACATATCGGTGGCGTCCATTATTGTGACAATTTTGGCATTGATTATTAAAAAATAAACATCAAAAATGAATAATAAAAATTCATCAAAATATCCCAATACAGACAAGCATCAAGTAGATGTTTTAGAGCTGATAAAACCATATACACAGAGTTGGAAATGGTTTGTAGTCTCTGCATTCCTTGCTTTAGTATTGGCATTGTTATACCTTAGAACAGAAACTTATGTTTATCAGGTGCAGTCTTCTGTATTGGTAAAAGAAGCCAAAAATACATCAAGTTCCAGCACAGAAGCAGATTTGCTTATGGATTTATCAAAGCTGGGAGGAATGAGTTCTAATAGTATAGACAATGAGATAGAAATTTTTAAATCCAAAAAACTGATGAATGCCGTTGTAGAAAGCAAAAATCTACAAGTGGCTATTTATTCTAGCGACAATCTTAAAAGTAAAGAGCTTTATGGGGATACGGCTCCATTTTTTGTAAATGTAGTTAATGAAAAGAAGAATGCAGTATTTCCTCAGGAGAATGTAAAAATAGAGATAAATGGCGATAAGATTACATTGTCTTCCAGCGAGTTGGATAATGAAATTACAGGAAGATTTAATAAGTTGATAAGCCTTCCATATGCCAATATCATCATTACTAAAAATAAGGACTTTGATTCTGTAAAAGCAGGGGCTTTGGGCGAATTGTCCCTTTCTATCTTGTCAAAAGAAGCTCGTGTAGTTCAGCTGCAAAAAATGCTGAATGTGGGTCTGCTTAACAAGGATGCGACGATAGTAGGTCTGTCCATGAACTATCCTAATGTGGATAAAGCCAAAGACATCATCGATAATCTAGTGGTGGCCTACAACCAAGATGCAATCAGCGATAAAAACTCTCAGTCAAAAGAAACGATGAAGTTCATCGAAGGGCGTATTGAGGTGATATCTAGTGAATTGCAAAGTGTTGAAAATGAGAAGGAAAGATTTAAAGAAAAAAACCAACTGACAGACATAGGGGTAGAAGCCAAACTTAATTTGGAAACTAGCGCCCAGTCCAGAGCTAAACAGCTTGATATAGATGCCGAGGCGCAGATGGTGGATGGTATGATAGGCTATCTCAATAATAAGGGTGCATATCAGGTGTTGCCGTCAGCAGTAGGACTTACAGATCCTACGGCTTCTGCAGGGATAGAATCTTATAACCGTTTGGTTTTAGAAAGAGACAGATTGTTAGCATCTGCTACGGAAAACCACCCAGCGGTAGTTAATGTATCTCAGCAGCTTAATGAACTGAAAGGTTCCATTATGCAAAGTTTGCAAAAAACTAAAACGAACTTGAAAATAGCAAGTTCTGAGTTACAAATGGAGCAAAACCGAGCAAATGGGAAAATTTCCAAGTTACCAAACATAGAGAAATTATTCAGAAATATAGAAAGACAACAGCAGATTAAAGAGCAGTTGTATCTATTATTACTACAAAAAAGAGAAGAATCAGCCATTTCATTAGCCATCACAGGTGATAAAGCAAGGGTGATAGATGAGGCGTATTCTTCTGATGTGCCGGTGTCTCCTAAGAAGTCTATAATATTGATGGGAGCGATGCTTTTAGGATTGATAATTCCGTTTGCTTTTATTTACATAAAAGAGCTTTTGAACATCAAGATAAAGACAAAACAAGATGTAGAGAGACTTTCTTCTACACCTGTTTTAGCGGAGCTACCGAAAGTAGAAAAAGGTCAGTCCGAGCTTGTGGGAACGAACGATTCTTCCCTGATTGCAGAAGCCTTCCGATTATTGGTTACCAATATGAACTTTATTCTTCCTAAAAAAGACGAAGGAAAGGTGATTTTTGTGACCTCTACAGTAAATGGAGAAGGGAAAACCTTTACTTCAGTTAATTTAGCTCAGACATTGTCCACACCTAGAAAGAGAGTGATTTTGATAGGTTCAGACATTAGAAATCCACAGCTCCAAAGGTATAATAATAAAGCAAGGAAAGGCGTAGCAGGACTTACAGAGTTCCTATATAATGATGAAACTACTATAGAAAGTATCATACATAAATACGCTTCTGATTCATATTTAGATGTGATTTATTCAGGAAGTATTCCACCAAATCCAGCAGACCTTCTGACGAATGGAAGGTATGAACTTCTATTGGCTGAGTTGAAAAAGAAATATGACTATATTGTCATAGACACAGCACCATTGATGCTTGTGACAGATACATTGTTATTAGCTAATCTAGCAGATGCTACGATCTATATCATGCGTTCTGAATATTCAGAAAAAGCATTGATAGACTTTGCAAATAAGAACATCAGAGAAGGAAAAATCAAAAATGTTGGATTCGTTCTTAATGATGTGGAGAAGAGCAACTTTGGGTATAGAAACAAATATGGCTATGGCTATTATACCGAAGGAAAAACTTGGTTTGACAGGCTTAAAAATAAAATAAAGCATATCATCAGTAGAAGCAGAAGGTGGTAACAAATGACAACTCATGTATCGGCATGCGATAACAATAATAGATAAGTATAAACAATATTTCCCTGTAATAGTAAAATTATTAGGGTCGGGATTGCTTACTTCATTGGGATTCGTGCTGCTAGCTTCTGGGAAGTTTGATTATATATCTAATGAGCTGTCCGTCAAGATATTGCTTTTTATTCAGTTTCAAATAATAGGAATTACGATTTCCAAATACGGGCTGGATAGTTTGGTTTTTGCAAAAATGATAGGAAATTCCAATAGTGTGTATGACCCACTGGAATACATAAAAAAAAAGGGAATTCTATTATCTATTCTGTGTGCATGTGTTTATGCGATAATGTATGATTATACCTACGCGCTCGTTATTTTTTGCACGATAGTATTTGATGTTTATAGTGTGGTGGCTATTGTCCAGATGAATGTGATGAAGCACTATAACTATGCACTCTTTGCGAATATAGCGGCTTATCCTCTTTTTTTTGGCGTTCTTCTTGTTAGTTCACTTTTCTTTGAATACAGCTATGGGCAAATGATAGTGCTATATGTGGCGTGTATTTTTCTGAGGTTTTTGCTTTCATGGATTTTCATCATGAAAAAGAAGAAAACAGAAGACATAGAGCTGATGGAGTTGGAAGTTCCGTTTAGTTTAGGAATCCAGCAGATTTTGAATTTTAGTTTGTTTAAAATAGACCAAATCATCATTTCACTTGGAGCTGTTTTATTGGTGTTTCTTGGGATTGCAGGGCAGGATATTCAGCAGATTTTGTTTTTATCCAAATTCCCAGAGCTGGTTTCAGGAGTTTTGGTTTCGTTGTCATTTTTGTACGCACCGTATTTGATTATAGAAAGCAGGGAAGGGCTGATAGCGGTTTTAGATAAATACAAATGGATTTTGGTGCTTTATGGAGTGGGGCTGGCGGTTGCCCTTTGTGTTTATATGCTGATTTGGAATGGAGAGACGGATTTGGATGTAGTTTATGCTATTTCTTACCTTATAGTTTCTGTATTGGCTGTTTTTGTAAATATGGTTACCTTGGGGTATTTAAAGAAAAACGAAGTAAATATATTGGTTAAAAATCTGGTGATTAGCAGCGGTATAGGGGTAGTTTTTTTGCTGATTATTCCTTTTTTAGGGATGGGGAAATATATGGTTTGTAGTGTTCCTATACAGATGCTGTTTTTCTTGGTTTTAAGATTACAAAATAAAAAATGAAAACGCCATCTATACATAGTGAATTATATAGTCAGACTAACTTACTAGATTTAGTATTAACACTTATTTATGTCTTATTTATATTGAGACAATTTTCTATTTACATCAAAATAGACCGAAAAATAGGATTTTTTTCCCTTTTGATGGGACTTATGCATTTTTTCGTGACATTTATTTCATATAGTTTTGTGATAAGTGGTTCTGCAGATGCTAAATATTACTACTGGGAATCCACATATATAACAGATTGGGGATTGTCTTATCTTTCTAATGGAACATCTTTTATTGTCTTTTTAAATTACATGCTGGTTCAGTGGCTTCAGCTATCGTTTTTGGGATGTTTTTTGGTCTTTTCTTTCATTTCCTATTTAGGTTGCTTGAAATTATTTAAAATTATTATTAATATTACTCATAAAGACTACAATGGTTGGTATTTTTTCTTATTACTTATAGGTGTTCATTTTTGGACTGTTTCTCTCGGAAAAGACTCTCTCATGTTCTATGCTATGTGCTGTCTGTGTTACAATATCTATTTTGATAAACCCAAGATCCATTACATTTTACCATTGTTATTGGTAGGGTTTATTAGGTTGCATGTCCTTATTTTTGTATTACTAGGAGGAGGTATCAGTTATGTTTTTACTAACAATAAGATAAAAATGCAGACCAAATTTGCTTTTGCGGGGCTTGTTTTTGGGGCTTTGCTATTCCTTATTCCTTTCTTTTTAAAGGAAATAGCGGTTACCAATATCAGCGATATAGAAGGAAAACTACAAAATTCTATGAATGCTAATTTAGAAGGAGGGGCGGGAGTGGATCTGAAAAATAGTAATTTAATTGTAAAATGGTTCAGCTACATGTTTAGGCCTTTTATTTTTGAAGCTAGAAATCCAATGTTTTTAGTCTCGGCTTTGGAAAATTTAGTTTGGCTGTACATCTTTTTCATCATAATTAAAGGTTTGTTTTTTGATAAAATCAAGACAAATTATATCTTGTGGAGTTATATAGGAATCATATTGGCATGTACACTTCCTTTGGCTTATACACTTGCTAATTTTGGGATTTCGATGAGACAGAAGATTATGATATTTCCATTTTTCTTAATTTTATTTTTTATTGTAAAAAACTGCAGAAAATCATTCTATGAAAATTCTATTTCTGACCAAATACACGAGTAAAGGTGCCAGCTCTCGCTATCGTTCTTATAACTATAAAAAATGGTTTGAGAAAGAGGGCGTAGAGGTTTCCTATTCGCCGTTGTTTAATGATTTGTATTTCAGATACCTGCATGGTAATGCTCTGATGAAAAACATGGTGGCGCTTTGGTGTATGGCAAAGAGAGTTTTTTATTTGTTTTTCCATGCAAAGAAATACGACCATGTGGTCATAGAATACGAGCTTTTTCCAAAACTTCCACTGAGTTTTGAATTGTTTTTTTTAAAGAAAATAAAATCTTTCAGCCTTGATTTTGATGATAATATTTCTGCAAATTATGCAGGAACGAGTCTGCAGAATAAAATTCCAGAGCTGATGAAATTAGCGAAGTTTGTCACCGTAGGAAATCACTGGTATATTTCTGAATTTCAGGGAAAACTCATTTTTCTTCCGACAGTAATTGACTTAGATAAATACCCTCTTTGTGGTCTTCAAAAAGAAAATGATGCCAAAGAAATAGTCTGGATGGGTTCTCCTTCTACGACGAAGCATTTTAAATTGGTGGACAAAGCCCTTGGAAGGCTTTCCGAAAAATATGATTTTACCCTAAAAGTTATCGGTGGAAAAGTAGAGCTGGATAAAAGAATTAAAACTAAATTTGAGGATTGGAATGCTCAAACAGAAAATAAAGACTTGGCCGAGAGTACCATAGGCATCATGCCCTTGGAAAACAGCTATTGGGAAATGGGGAAATGCGGTTTCAAACTTATCCAATACATGGTGAGCGGCATTCCTGTGGTAGCATCTCCGCTTCCTGCGAATAGGGACATTGTGACCAGTGATGTAGGTTTCACAGCAGAGAGTGAGGATGAATGGTATGAAAAATTATCCCTTCTGCTGGAGAGTTTTGAACTTCGCCAAAAAATGGGACAAGCAGGGAGAAAAAGAGCCGAAGAGAGCTACTCGTACCAAGTTTGGGGCAAAAAATATGTAGAACTATTAAAAAACAATATATAGATTATGTGCGGTATCAATGGGCTGGTGTATAAAAATGCGGAAAACACAGATGTTCAAAGAATTATAGAAAAAATGAACCAAAAAATCATTCATCGAGGGCCTGATGAAGATGGTTTTTTCGTGGAACATTTGGAAGACAAAACGATAGCTTTCGCCATGAGAAGGCTTTCCATCGTTGATTTATCTACTGGGAAACAACCGATTTTTACCGAAGATAAGAGTAAAATCATTGTTTTTAATGGTCAGATTTACAATTCCGAAGAACTGAAAAAAACACTCGTTCAGAAAGGTTTTGTTTTTCATACTTCTTCTCCTGCGGAAGTGGTGCTAAAACTCTATGAATGTTTTGGTTTAGAGGCTTTTAAGATGCTTGATGGCGTGTTTGCTTTTTCTATTTATGATAAAATTTTGGGCAAAATTTTCATCGCTCGGGATTTCTTCGGTGACAAACCACTGCATTACCAGCATTCTGAAAAAGGCTTAATATGGGCATCGGAGCTGAAATCCGTTATTTCCGTTTTGGATAAAAAACCAGAAATTGATAATACGGGGCTGAATCTCTATTTTCAGCTGACCTATATCCCTGCGCCTTTTACTATATATAAGGGAATCAGCAAGTTAGAGTCCAATAGTTTCATAGAATATGATGTAAATACTAATGCTCTTAAAATTCACGAAATTCATTCGGAAAAGATTGAAAAACAGCAAATTAGTTTTGATGAAGCTAAGAAAAATGTAAGAAAATTAGTTGAAGAAAGTGTAAGCTCTCGCAGTGTTTCGGATGTTTCGCTGGGGGCTTTCCTGTCGGGAGGAGTGGATTCTTCTATTATAAGTCTTTGTTTATCAAACCAGTCCGATAGTAAAATAGATACTTTTTCCATCGGTTTTGATAAAAAATCTTTTGATGAAACCGAAAAATCAAGGCTTGTGGCGAATCTTATTGGCAGTAACCACCATGAATTCGTGATTTCCGAGAAGGATTTGACTTCCCATTTGGATGAGATTCTGCTGAATTTTGATGAGCCTTTTGCGGATTCATCAGCTCTTCCGAGTTATATAGTCGCTTCTAAAACAGCTGATTATGTGAAAGTTGCCCTTACAGGAGATGGAGGCGATGAGGTTTTCGGAGGGTATAATAAATATTTAATCGGAGGAATTAACCAAAAATATACAAGTCTGGTTCCCAGATTCTTACATCAAAGTGTGCTGAAAGTAGCAAACGCTTTGACTAAACAAAAAGGAGATGAGCGAGGACTGAAATTTAGAGTTAGAAAGGCTTTAAATTCAATAGATTATGACTATTCCTTTTTTTATAACATTATAAAATTAGGTTTCACAGACAAGGAAATGTCCATTTATCTCAATGAAAAAGACAGAGTCAAAAACCCTCTAGCGTATTATCAACAAAAAATCCCAAATCCTAAAAATCTCACAGATTTTAGAAATGTAGATAAAATGATAAGTTTAGAAGGAGACATGATTGTAAAAGTGGATAGAACGAGTATGCTGGCATCTATGGAATGCAGGGCTCCGTTTTTGACCAGAGAGATTTGGAATTACACTCTGAGCCTTCCAGATGAGTATCTGCTGAAAGGAAATAACAAGAAAATGATTCTGAAAAAAGCTTTTGAAAACGAATTTCCAGAACAGTTTTTGGAAAAATCCAAAAAAGGCTTCGGAGTTCCTGTCGGAGACTGGCTGAGACAAGGGATGAGAAACGAACTTCTGAGCTATATAGATGATAAATTCCTCGAAGAGCAGGATATATTTGATATTCAGAATATTAAGAAAATAGTTCTCAATCACTTGAATTCTGTCGAGGACAATTCCTTTAAAATCTGGACTTTTTACTGTTTCCAAAAGTGGTATAAAAACACATATTTAGCAACCAAATAGAAATAAAATATTTTGAAAAAACTCATTCGTATAACCACCGTGCCGATCTCTTTTAAAGTTCTTTTAAAAGGGCAGTTGCGGTTTATGGCTTCTAATGGATTTGATGTGAAAGGGGTTTCTTCCGAAGGGGAGGAATTAAAAGAAGTTGTTGAAAATGAAGGAATTGTGATGAAAGCCATCAATATGTCCCGCAAGATAACGCCATTTCAGGATTTGAAATCGCTTTGGGAAATGTGGAATTTTTTGAGAAAAGAAAAACCACAGATAGTTCACACCCATACGCCAAAAGCAGGAATTATAGGAATGCTGGCAGCGAGATTAGCAGGAGTGCCGCATCGTCTGCATACCGTAGCGGGACTGCCTTTGATGGAGGCAACAGGAATTAAAAGAAAGATTTTAAACTTTGTAGAAAAACTCACATACAGTTCTGCTACAAGGGTTTATCCCAATTCCAAAGGCCTGTATGATTTTATTTTGCAAAATAATTTTACTCAAAGTAATAAACTGAAAATCATAGGCAATGGTTCTTCTAATGGAATAAATACTACATTTTTTAGTCCAGAGCAAGTGTCTGAAACAGAAAGGGTTGAACTTAGAGAGAAATTGAACATTCAGCCAGATGATTTTGTGTTTGTATTTGTCGGAAGAATAGTCAGCGACAAAGGAATAAATGAACTGATAAAAGCGTTTTCCCAGCTTCAGACAGCAGAAAATAATGAATTAACAGGCATAAAACTTCTTTTGGTGGGAGGATTGGAGAGTGATTTAGACCCTTTAAATCCAGAAACTTTGGCTGAAATAAACCAAAATAAAGATATCATTTCTGTAGGCTTTCAGCAGGATGTTCGCCCATTTTTTGCTATTTCTGATGCATTGGCTTTTCCAAGTTATCGCGAAGGATTTCCTAATGTGGTCATGCAGGCAGGAGCCATGGGGCTGCCGAGCATCGTTTCTGATATTAATGGTTGTAATGAAATCATTGTAGAAGGAGAAAATGGGCTTATCATTCCGCCTAAAAATGTAGAAAAATTAAAAGAAAAAATGCTAACTTTGGCAAAAGACAAAAATTTATATACTAAACTAAAGAAAAACAGCCGCAGAATGATAGAAAGCCGGTATGAACAGTCTGTGGTCTGGAATGCCCTTTTAGAGGAGTATGAAGGTCTGTTACAAAGTGTTTAAAGTCAGTTTTTGATATGTATAAAAATTTTATTAAGCCTGCCATAGATTTTGTGCTTGCACTTGTGGGATTTTTATTTTTAAGTCCTGTTTTTGTGCTGGTTATGATAGGTTTGTTTTTTGCAAATGATGGGAAGCCATTCTTTTTTCAGCTTCGTCCAGGGAAGGATGGGAAGATTTTTAAAATCATCAAATTTAAAACCATGACTGACAAAAAGGACGAAAACGGAAATCTCCTGCCAGATGCAGACAGACTCACTAAGATAGGCAGTTTTGTCCGCAAAACCTCTTTGGATGAAATTCCACAGCTACTGAATGTCATCAAGGGAGATATGTCTCTTGTAGGGCCAAGACCGCTTTTACCGAAGTATTTGGAGCTTTATAATGATTTTCAGCGCCGAAGAAATGAGGTCAAACCTGGTATCACGGGATGGGCTCAGGTCAATGGGCGTAATAGCATAAGCTGGGAAAAGAAATTTGAATATGATGTTTGGTATGTTGATAATGTAAGTTTTTTATTGGATATTAAAATATTGATATTGACTGTTTTGAAGGTTGTGAAATCAGAAGGAATCAATGAACAGGGACAGGCTACATCAAATGAATTTAAAGGAAATAATATAGAATAAATTATGGACAAAAGAATAAAACTAAAGTTTATATATCATAATATGACAAGAAGTAATAAAGCCTATCAGATCTATAAAAATAAGCCTACTTATTATAATGCTTGTCATATCTATAATGCGAATAAAATAATATATGATTCTATAAATCAACTTCTTATAGATGATTTGACAGAAGAACAATTGCAAGAAGTTATTAATTATATATTTCATCTGGAGAAGTGGTTTATTCAGTTTGATAATGAAAAAAATAAAATAAAAGATATAGAAGAAACCTTTATTTTTCAGGCATTTGATGACCATATACCTTTTCCTAAAAACTTTTTAAAAATTTTTAATCTATGAAATATGGATTTGCAGGAGATAGAGAAATCTCTGTCAAAATATTAGAACTATTAATTAGTTTAGATTATCGGCCTAGTTTTTTATTGGTAAGTGAAAACAAAAATGCTACACATACAGATAAACTTATTGAGGTTTCTCAGTTAGATTCTAGTCGTATATTTACTAATAAAGATTTGAAATCAAAGGATTTCATAGAAAAAATCAAAAAAAATGAAGTAGATTATATTTTTGGGATACATTATCCATTTATTATCAGTAAAGAATTAATAAATTTTCCTAAAGTAGGTTTTCTAAATTTACATCCAGCTTATTTACCATATAATAAGGGGTGGCATACGCCTTCTTGGGCTATTTATGAAGGGACAAAATATGGAGCGACTCTGCATTTTATGTCGGAGAAACTAGATGAAGGAGACATTATCCACCAAAGAGAGGTAACAATTCTACCAGAAGATACAGCAAATAGTCTGTATAAGAGGGTGTTGGATTTAGAATATGAAGTATTTAAGGAAGCTGTTCCTCAGTTAGTCTCTTTAGCTCCTAATAGAGTTAAACAGATAGAAGAGGGGACAGAACATAAAAAAACAGATTTGGAAAATATTCGTGAAATTTCTTTATCAGAAGAAATAAAAGCAGGAGATTTAATTAACAAACTTAGAGCATTGACTACTAATAACTCTGATGAGGCTGCTTTTTTCGTTGTAAATGGGGTAAGATATAACATTCAAGTAAGAATTATAAAAGAATAAAAATGAGTACAAAAATATGGCTTTCCTCTCCACATATGGGTGGAAGCGAACTTAAATACATCAATGAAGCATTTGACCAAAACTGGGTAGCACCTCTAGGGCCGAATGTGAATAATTTCGAAACGGATTTAGAACAATATCTTTCTGAAAATGTGAAAGTTGCGGCGGTTTCGGCAGGAACGGCGGCTCTGCATTTGGCACTTGTTATTTTAGGTGTAAAGGCTGGAGATGAGGTTATTTGCCAAAGTTTTACATTTGCGGCATCGGCTAACCCTATTGTTTATCAAGGAGCTACGCCTGTTTTTGTGGATTCAGAGCCTGAAACATGGAATATGTGTCCTGTGGCTTTGGAAACAGCCATTAAAGATAGAATAGCCAAAGGGAAAAAGCCAAAAGCCGTTATAGTGGTGCATCTGTATGGAATGCCTGCAAAAATGGATGAAATCATAGAAGTTGCCAGCCGCTATGAAATTCCAGTGGTAGAAGATGCAGCGGAGGCTCTCGGAAGTTCATACAAAGGGAAAAAGTGTGGGACTTTTGGAGAAATATCTTTTTTAAGTTTTAATGGGAATAAAATAATAACCACTTCTGGAGGAGGAGCGCTGGTATGTAAAACGCAGGAGCACAAGGAAAAAGCTGTTTTTCTTTCCACTCAGGCAAGAGACAATGCGCCACATTATCAGCATTCACAGATAGGCTATAACTATAGAATGAGTAATATCTCAGCGGGAATAGGGCGCGGGCAGATGGAAGTTTTGGATTTAAGGATTTCTCAGCGTCGTAAAAATCATGATTTCTATCAAGAAGTATTTAAGAATATAGATGGAATAGAGCTATTTACCGAGCCAAATTCAGACTTTTTCTCTAATCATTGGCTTTCTGCTATTACAATAGATGCGCAGAAAACAGGCTTTGACAGAGAGCAACTTCGTCTGAAACTACAAGAAGAAAATATAGAAAGCCGTCCGCTTTGGAAGCCGATGCATCTGCAGCCTGTCTTTGCTGATGCACCATATTATGGGGGAAATGTAGCTGAAAATTTATTTAATAATGGGCTTTGCCTGCCTTCTGGGTCTAATTTGACAGCTGAAGATTTGGAGAGAATAAAAAATGTAATTGAGAACATGTTATGAAAGTAAAATCAACACCACTTAAAAACTGCTATATCATAGAGCCTACTGTTTTTGAGGATGACAGAGGGTATTTTTATGAGAAATTTAATGAACAAAAATTCGAGCAATTGACAGGAATGAATGGGCATTTCGTTCAGGATAATGTTTCCAAATCCTCTTACGGAGTTCTTCGCGGACTGCATTTGCAGAAAGGAGATATGGCTCAGGCTAAATTGGTGTCTTGCTTGGAGGGAAGAGTCTGGGATGTTGCAGTAGATTTGCGGGAAGATTCGCCTACTTTTGGGCAGTGGTTCGGTGTGGAACTTAGCGCTGAAAACAAACTGCAGTTCTACATTCCGAGAGGTTTTGCTCATGGATTTTCAGTACTGAGCCCGACCGCTGTTTTCACCTACAAATGTGATAATTTCTATAATAAAGAATCTGAAGGCGGTATCATTTGGAATGATGCAGAACTGAACATAGATTGGAAACTCCCAATGTCAGATATTATTTTATCCGAAAAAGATAAGGTGCAAAAGACCTTCCAAGAAAAGGATTTTTAAACCATAAAATGAACAATATAATAAAACTGAGAGGCTTAATTTCACTCAACTTTTTGATTTTCTTCCTGCCGTTTTTAAAGATGTGTTCTGGCGTGGAGAAGAAATCAGAAGTCGTGGCTGAAACGGCTATTTCGGTGCAGAATAATACAGAAGCCCAATCAGACACTCTTGTATTGGACACTTTGGAAGAAAGCCAAACGCTCTCTAAACCAGAGCTTATTCTGGATAATCAGGGTATAGTGTGTAACTTCTATGAAGCGGTTTATTTTAACTTTGAAACGAACAAGATAGAGGATTTTGAGTTTTCTCCTTTTATATGTTATCCGCTGGTATTATTTTTAGTGATATTAATGTTTATAGGTTCAATATTCAATAAAACTATGTTAATAAGGACTTTGTCTATTATTAACATAGTTTTGTTGTTAGGTTCAGTGGTGTGGTTTTATGTTTTGGAATTTATAGAAAATATTAACCAGCTGAGAATTGGTTTTTATTTGATAATATTAAACATGGTGCTGATTTTTGTCCTTTCAAATCAAAAACAAAAAACTTAGTTCACAGCGTTTAAGTCCTGAGCAATCAGCCAGCCTTCGCTCCAGCACGCTTGGAAGTTGAACCCGCCAGTAACTGCATCGATGTTGAGAACCTCGCCAGAGATGTAGAAATTGGGCAGTTTTTTGCTTTTCATGGTTTTAAAATCCATCTCCTTCAGATCCACGCCGCCCGCCGTGACAAATTCCTCTTTGAAAGTGCTTTTTCCTGTTACATTCATTCGGCAGCAGCACAGATTTTCTATGATTTTCTGCATTTCTTTGTTGTTGATATTGGCTAATTGTTTGGCTGTGTCAATTCCAGAAACGAATAAAATTCGATTCCAAAAACGATTGGTAATATCAAAAATCTTGGCTTGACCGATGGATTTTTTCGGTTCATTTTCTTTAAAATTTTTAAATATTTCCAAAGCATCTTCTGAGGCCGTTCCGATAAAATTAACGATGATTTCAAACTGGTATTTTAGTGTCGCAAGTTCTCTCGCTCCCCATGCCGATAGTTTTAGGATTGCAGGGCCGCTCAGTCCCCAGTGGGTGATGAGCAGAGAGCCAGACTCTTCTAAATTCAGCTTTGGAATTTCGATATTTACATACTGAAAACTCGTTCCCATGAGGTCTTTCAGTATTTCATTTTTAATGTTAAATGTAAATAAAGACGGAACGGGCGCAATAATCTGATGCCCAAGTTTTTCCAGTATTTTAAATGCTTTCGGTGAACTTCCTGTGCTGAATACCACATAATCCGCGAAATAATTTTGGTTTGTGGTATGGATTTTATATCCGTCTTCCTGCGGTAAAATCTCGGTAACGGTCTGTTTGGTAAGTATTTTTACATTTTTCTTTCTGCATTCATTGACTAGGCAGTCTATGATGCTTTGTGATGAGTTGCTTTCAGGAAAAATTCGGTTGTCATCTTCTATTTTGAGGGCTACGCCGTGTTCTTCATACCAGTTCATGGTGTCCCCGGGCTGGAATTTTGTAAACACGCTGAGGAGTTCTTTGTTTCCGCGAGGGTAGAATTGCACGAGTTCTCTCGGGTCAAAACAAGCGTGGGAAACATTACATCTACCGCCGCCTGAGATTTTTACTTTTTGCAGGACATCAGAATTTTGTTCTAAAATAGTGACATCGTATAATTTAGTATCAATATTTGCAGTGGTAAAAAATCCAGAAGCGCCTCCTCCGATGATGATTACTTTTTTCATAATTCAAAAGAAAAACCTTCAACATTTTCTTTTTTAGAGTAATGCTGAAGGCTTGTTTTTATAAATAATTTAAATTATTTTTTGTTGTTTTTCTGTTGTTTTTGTTGCTCTTTCTGCTGTTCTTGTGCTTGTTCCATCAGCTCACGCATTTTTCTTTGGAAACGCCCTTCTTTAGCAGGTTTAGCTTTATTTTCCTGAATCTGAGCGTGAATTTTCTTTTCATCGATGATAAAGTTTTTGATGACAAGTACAATCACGATGTTCAGAGCATTTGACACAAAATAGTACCAAGAAAGCCCAGATGCAGCAGAGTTCAGGAAGAACATGAATGTAATTGGGAAAATGTACATCAGAGGTCTCATGTCTGGCATTCCTTCTTGTCTTGGTGCTTGCATGTTTCCAGAAGTCATGATAGTGTAGATTAAAATAACCACCGTACAAGCCACCGCAAAAATACTCAAATGGTCTATTCCAAGGAAGTTAGAAGGAATCTTGATGATATCATCATATGAAGATAAATCCTCTACGAACCAAAAGCTCTTGCCTCGGAAATCGATATAATTCGGGAAGAAACGGAATAACGCATAGAAAATAGGCACCTGCATAAGGGCTGGAATACATCCCGCGAGCTGATTGACTCCCGCATTTCTATACACCACCAACACTTCCTGTTGTTTTTTCAGAGGGTCAGCGTCTTTGTATTTTTCGTTTACAGCATCTACTTCAGGTCGGATTACTCTCATCATAGCGCTCAGCTTGTGCTGTTTGAACATGATAGGCGAGAGGATGAGTTTAACCATGATAGTCAGAACTAAAATAGCCCAACCAGCTGTAAGTCCTAAATGATTTTGAATAAATTCATAAATAGGGATAAAGAACCAAACATTGATAGTTCTGATGAATGACCAGCCGAGTGGCAAGATTCTATCAAAGTTTTTATCATAACTTTCAAGTAAATCCAAATCTAGCGGCATGAAATACCAAGAGAAACTTTCGTTAAACTCCTTATTTCCAGAAAGATTTACTTCAGATTTATAGTTGAAAGTTTTTAGATAATTGCCTTTGTCCACTGGTTCTTGGCTTCCTGTAGACTGCGTAAGTCCGTTTTTAGCCTCGAAAACAGCCGTGAAGAACTGGCTTTTCACACCGATCCAGTCTAGTGTCTCTTCAGTTTCCTCCATTTCTCCTCTTCCATCATAATCATAGCTGGAATAGTTGTCAAATGAATAAACAAACTCTGTGTAGCCCTGCTGCTGTGTTCTTCCTTTTTCTGTAGCTAAAGCTTGATAATCCCAAGAAAACTGAGCTTTGTTGTCATTAGTTACTTTAGAAAGTCCTTCTGTTTTTACTTGGAAATCAACTTTGTAGTTTTTTTGTAAAGTATAGATAAACTGAATGGTAGCAGACTCCAGCTGTGCGTGTAGAGTTACTACATTGCCATTTACTGTCGGAGTAAAGTTTAAATCTTTGGTACTTACTAATTTACCAGCTTTGTCTTTAAAAGCAAATCCGTAGTTTGAGTTCTCGTTATTGAATAAATACAGAGGTTTATTTTTGTCTGTTTTGTCATAAGAGTTGTATTGGTTCATTCTTACCGAAGAAATCTGCCCACCAAGATTAGAAATTTCCAAAGTAAGCTCATCATTTTTGAGAACGGATTTTTCTCCGTTATGAGAGGCAACTGCTTTTACAATTTTTTCAGTTTGTTCGGTTTTTACCTGTTGTTCAGCCTGTTTTTTCTTGTCTTCTTTATTGAAATACTGGAAGAAAAGCAATACTGCCAAAATAAATCCAGCAAAGACAACCATATTGATAAACTGGCTTCTTTCAAATCCTCTGTTACTATTCTGCATTTTTTTAGTTTAAAAATTTATTGCCGACAAAGATAAACAAAAATTAGTGAAAAGATTTATTTCATTAGAAAATAAGTTGTGATTTTTATTAGAAATGAAATGATAAATAAACCCTTTTAACTCGTAAGTTAAAAGGGCTATTGACAAATAAAATTATTTTTTATGGTTTGCAGATGCTTTTATGAAAGCAATGAACAGCGGATGTGGAGATGCCACCGTACTTTTGTACTCTGGGTGGTACTGCACGCCCACATAGAAAGGATGGTCTTTGAGTTCCACTACTTCTACGAGACGGGTTTCAGGGTTGAATCCAGAAGGGATAAGTCCCTTTTTCTCATAATCCTCTATGTAGTCATTGTTAAATTCATATCTGTGTCTATGTCTTTCCGAAATCAGTTCTGCATTGTAGATTTCGGCGATTTTGGTGTTTGGTTTTAGTTCGCATTTCCAAGCACCCAGACGCATAGTTCCGCCTTTGTTTATTACATCTTTTTGCTCCTCCATTAGGCTGATAACAGGGTAAGGTGAGTTGTCATCAAACTCCATACTATTCGCCTTTTCAAATCCTAATACATTTCTCGCAAATTCTATCGTGACAATCTGCATTCCGAGACAAATTCCTAATAGCGGAATTTTGTTTTCTCTTGCGTATTTAGCAGCAGTTATTTTCCCTTCTATTCCTCTGTCGCCAAAACCAGGTGCGATGAGAATACCATCTAAATCTTTTAGATAATCTTCTGCATTTCCGTTTTCTAGGTCACCGCTGTAGATCCATTTTAGCTTCACATCTATTTCCTCTGATGCTCCTACGTGGATGAAAGCCTCGGCTATGGATTTGTAAGAATCTTGTAAAGAAACATATTTACCAACAAGCCCTATTTCTACGGATTTCTTAGGGTTTTTATATTTTTTAAGGAAATTTTGCCAGTTTTTTAGATTAGGTTCTTTGTCGTAAGGAAGTCCCAATCCTTTAAGAACCACTTGGTCAAAATTCTGCTCGTGCAGTTCTATAGGAACGCGGTATATAGTGTCCACATCCTTACATTCCACCACATTTTCTATGGCTACATTACAGAACTGAGCAAGTTTAGACTTGATGTCTTTAGTGATGGTATGTTCGGTTCTGCAGACTAAAACATCCGCCTGAACGCCGCTTTCCATCAGTGCTTTTACAGAGTGCTGAGAAGGTTTTGTTTTTAATTCACCGCTTGAAGCCAAGTAAGGCAGTAAAGTAAGGTGAATCACCATAGAGTTTTTTTCTCCCAGCTCCCATTTCAGCTGACGAACAGACTCTATGTAAGGCAAAGACTCTATGTCTCCCACAGTTCCGCCTATTTCAGTGATGATGATATCATAGCCTTCATTAGAAAGAATTTTTATTCTTCTCTTTATCTCATTGGTAATGTGCGGAATTACCTGTACGGTTTTTCCTAGGAAGTCACCTTTTCGCTCTTTTTCAATTACGGTTTGGTAGATTCTTCCTGTGGTTACATTATTATTTTGGCTGGTATTGGTATCCAAAAATCTCTCATAGTGTCCCAAGTCTAGGTCTGTCTCTGCGCCATCTTCGGTCACATAGCATTCACCGTGTTCATATGGGTTTAGTGTCCCTGGGTCGATGTTGATATAAGGGTCAAGTTTCTGTATCGTAACTTTGAATCCTCTGGCTTTCAGTAGCATACCTAGAGAAGCGGAAACGATTCCTTTTCCTAATGATGATGTTACACCTCCTGTTACGAAGATGTATTTGGTATTGTTTTTAGACATTCGTTTAGGTTTGTGCAAAGTTAAAATAAAACGCCATATTATGCAAGAAACAAACTATAAAGTAAGTGAAACAAAATCAAAAGTCTTATTTAATAAAGAATTTCTGATTAAATTTTGAAAACATTAAAGTTATTAAATTTAGTATTTATAAAAAAGTAAAATCCATATCTTTGAGGCCTATTTTTAAAATTAAATGAAGAAAGGACTTTTTTCTGTGGTAGGGCCTACGGGAATTGGTAAAACGAAACTAGCAATCGCGGTGGCGAAATATTTCGGAACCGAAATTGTATCCTGTGATGCGCGCCAGTTTTTTGCGGAAATACCCATTGGTACGGCTGCGCCGACAGAAGATGAACTTGCCCAAGTGAAACACCATTTCATAGGAAATCTCAGTGTGGTGGATGAATATTCCATTGGGCAGTATGAAAAAGATGCCTTGGAAAAACTAGAACAGCTGTTCCAAAAATATGACAATGTAGTGCTGGTTGGCGGTTCGGGAATGTATGAAAAGGCGGTTACAGAGGGTTTGAACAATCTCCCAGAATCCAATCCAGAAAATCAGAAAAAATTAGAAAAGCTTTTCAGCGAGGGTGGAATAGAAGCCTTGCAAAAACTTTTGAAAGAATTGGATAGTGTTTATTATCAGATAGTTGATAAAGAAAATCCGCGCCGACTGATGAGGGCTTTGGATATTATCTGGCAGACAGGAAAAACTTACACGGAAAATATTGAAAATCCGTTGGTTAAAAGAGATTTTGATGTTGTCAGAATTGGGATTTCTGCGGACAGAGAGATTATATATGATCGAATTAACCAAAGGGTGGATTTGATGGTGCAGAATGGGCTTTTGGAAGAAGCGAAAAATCTTATTCCTTATAAAGATAAAACTGCCCTGCAGACGGTGGGGTACACAGAATTATTCAAATATTTTTTAGGCGAGTGGGAGCTGGATTTTGCAATTTCGGAAATAAAGAAAAACTCCCGAAGATACGCTAAAAGACAGCTTACATGGCTTAGAAAATTAGAAAATATCCATTGGATAAAATATGACTACACACAGGAAGAATTAGAAAAATTATTAGAAATTATCAAAAAATGAAAAACTTTTTAAAGAAACAATGGAGTAATATCCTATTTGGCGGGTTTATATTGGCATTTTTCTTTGTGCCAGGTGTTCGTGAGTCTATCCAAAGACTTTTCTTGATGAAGCCTTCTTTGGAGGCGTCGCAGAGTATAGGAACGCTCACAGAATCAGAATATAATGTAGAATTAAAGGGAATAAATGTCCCAGATGCCAATTTGTCCGATTTTAAGGGGAAACCTATTTTTCTCAATTTTTGGGGAAGCTGGTGTCCGCCTTGTAGAGCCGAATTTCCTACTATCCAAAGCCTTTATGAAGGTAAAAAAGGGAAAATAGAATTTGTCCTCATTGCCATGCAGGATGAGGAACAGAAGGTGAGAGATTTTATTAAGAAAAATGGCTATACTACGCCTGTTTATCTACTGAAAGAGCCTCTTAGCGAGAAATTTAGTATAGGTGTTTTTCCTACCACTTTCATCCTTGGGAAAGAAGGGCAGATACTCAAAAAAGATGAAGGAGCGGCCGACTGGAATAGTCAGGCGGTTCATAGTTTTATAGATAAATTATAATTTTGGCAAGAGTTTTGCTGCTTTTATTTAAAAAATATTTATAAAAATGAAAAAAATTAAGATGGCTTATCAAGTTTATAAAAACAGAAGTTTTTTTACTAAAATTCCTGATATTTTTAGAATGGTAAAGTCTTCATTTAGAGGAGAGTATAAGATGAATAAATCATCGGTTATTATCCCAGTGCTTATATTTATCTACATGCTTTCTCCTTTGGATTTTATTCCAGATTTTATTCCTTTTATTGGGATTTTGGATGATTTGGGACTTTTTGCTATTGCGCTTTCCAAACTGACAAAAGAACTGGATAATTTTTATCTATGGGAAGCTAATAGAGCGGAGTAGTACTAAACATCAATAAATTATAAATAAAATAAAAAAACATACTTTTTTAAGTATGTTTTTTTTGTAACTGCTCTTCTACAAAATCCAAAATATCTTTTGCGACATCTTCTTTGGATTTTAGAGCAAAATCTTTCTGCTCCGAAGGTGTGATGATTTTGATTTTATTGGTATCGTTTTTAAATCCTGCGCCACTGTCTTTTAGTGAGTTTAGGACGATCATATCTAAGTTTTTTCGCGCTAGTTTTCCTTTTGCATTTTCTTCTTCGTTCTGAGTTTCCAAAGCGAAACCAACCAAAAATTGGTTTTTCTTTTTCTCGCCCATAGTTTTCAGAATATCAGGGTTTTTGACTAGTGTGATGGTCATCTCTTCATCATTTTTCTTTATTTTTTCTTGGGCAATTTCTTTTGGAGCATAGTCCGCCACTGCTGCACTCATTATCGCAATATCTGTATTGTCAAAATGTTGAAATACAGCATTGTACATTTCTTTTGCGGAGTTTACTTTTTCTAATGATATGTTTTTGTCAGTCCTTAGTGCAGTCGGCCCTGAAATTAGAATAACCTTGGCTCCTCTTTTTTCGGCTTCTTCTGCGATGGCAAATCCCATTTTTCCAGAGGAGTGATTTCCGATAAACCGCACAGGGTCAATGGCTTCGTAGGTCGGGCCTGCCGTTACAAGAACCGTTTTTCCAGCTAAAGATTTTTTTTGCTTTGAATTAAAAAAATCAAAAATAGTTTTATAGATAGTTTCTGTTTCTGCCATTCGTCCTTTGCCTACTAGTCCGCTGGCTAGTTCGCCTTCTTCTGCAGGGATGATGATATTCCCATATTCCTCAGCAAGTTTTAGATTTCGTTCAGTAGAAGGGTGGATGTACATATCCAGATCCATCGCAGGAGCTATGAACACAGGGCATTTTGCCGAAAGATAAGTGGCTATCATTAGGTTGTCACATATGCCATTGACCATCTTTGCTAGGGTATTGGCAGTGCATGGAGCAACCAGCATTACATCCGCCCACAAGGCCAAATCTACATGGCTGTTCCATTCTCCATCTTGCGAGGAAAACTCACTGAACACCTTTTTTTTAGATAAAGTGGATAGGGTAAGAGAGCTTACAAATTCTTTTGCAGACGGCGTTAGGATAACTTGTACTTCTGCTCCGTTTTTGATAAAGTCCCTTACGAGAGTATTGATTTTATAGGCTGCGATACCGCCTGTGATTGCGATTAGTATTTTTTTTCCTGATAAATCCATGTGGTTTTTAAATTTTGGAATAAAATTAGGTAAATATAAAAACAAAAAAGTTGTAACTCACACGAAATTACAACTTTTTTGATAAAATAAATATAAAAATAAAAAAGATTATTTATCGGTTTTTCTGAAATAAATCTCACCATCCAACCATTCTTTGATAGCAATAGATGTAGGTTTTGGTAATTTTTCGTAGTATTTAGAGATTTCTATCTGCTCTCTATTTTCAAAAACTTCTTCTAAAGAAGTGTCACGCACAGCAAATTCATCAAGCTTATTATGCAGCTCGGTTCTTATTTCAGAGTTGATTTGCTCTGCTCTTTTTCCCATGATTACAATAGCTTCGTAGATACTTCCTACTTTTTCCTCTATTTTGTCTTTGTCGTAAGTAATGGTATTAACTTCAGCTTTGATATCTTTAATGTTTCTCATCTTTACAAAAAATTATTCCGCAAATTTAGTAAATAAAAAATAAATTCAAAAAACTTTATTTTTCCTCTTCTTCCTTTTCTCTCTTTTTCAGTTCTTCCTCTCTTTGTTTTTCTAGGAATTCAGCCTTTCTTTTTTCGTTTTCTTCGATTACTTTTAGGTGTTTTTCTAATTCCTTAGATAGTTTTTCTCTCATAGAAGCCGCTTCTTTAGAAGAACTAGTATCAGGAAAATCTCTTTCCACATCCTTTGAAAAGGCGATTGCACTTTCTAAACGATCTTTTTTCAGATCATAGATAGAGTGCATTCCTAGCTCATATTTGGCTTTCATGATATGCTCAAAACTTTTTTGTCTTAGTTTTGTGCTTGGATAGTCTTCCAGCAGATTTTCAAATGCAGTGACAGCCGCTCTGTAATCAGCCATTCTGAAGTATCTTCTGGCTTGTTCGTAGTATTTGGTTTCTAGCCTTTGGGTAAGTTCATCTATTTTTTTGTTAGCATCTTCTGCTCTTTCTTTATCAGAATTAGGATGATTATTTAAGAAATCCTGAAGCATATTGATAGCAGATTCTGTGCTGGTTTGGTCTAGGTTGTAGTCCGCAGCATCTTGATAGTAGCATATCGCAGCCATGTATGAAGCTTCTTCTCTTCTTGGATCATTAAGGAAAGTACCTGCGAAATTTTTGAACTGGTGTCCTGCCAATCTGTAGTTTTTGTCATAATAGTTGGCATAAGCGAGTTTAAAAACCACTTCTGGTGCATCATCAGTCCCTGCCACTAGGTTAGGAAGTCTGTCATATAGTGCGATGGCGTTAGACCATTTTTTTTGTGCATAAAATTCATTAGCGGTATTGAGGATAAAGTCTTTATCACTGCTTTTGAGTGCAGTGGTAAGTTGTCTATTACACGAAATTATGCTCAATGAAGCTAAAGCAATAACAAAATATTTTTTCATAAATTTTGACTAAAAATAAATTTAAACCACAAAAATATGATTTTTTTTGCCAAAAGAATTGATTTAACAAAAAATTATCATTTTTATTAGAAAATTATTTTTCATCAAAGCCTAAAATAGCAAAAACACAGTTGTGCAAATGTTCTATTACTTTTTTCTCTATTTTCAGAGGCAGGTCTTGTGAGGTGCAGTTTAGGAATTTTTCATAAAAAGACCTGTTTCTGATGGTAAACAGCACGGTTCCTACGATGGTGGAGATGATATCTTCCGCCTTTGCAGGTTTTTTGAAAGTTCCTGTGGCCATGCCTTTTTCTATGATTTTTTCTATAATATTAGTGCAGATGAGATAGAAATCTGTGAGAAGATTTCTGACTCTTTCAGAATTTTTCATTTCTTGGGTGACAAATCCATGAAAATGAGTGTATTTTAGAACTTCTCCTACCACGAAATTGATAATTTCTTTTATCTGGATTTCTGGTCTTATGTTGCCTAATATTTGGGTAAGTTCAGAGAATTTCTCTTTGCTCCTCTGTATGCGGTATTCATACAGGCAGGTCATCATTTTTTCTTTTGAACCAAAATAGTACGAAATCATTGCTACATTGATGTTGGCTTTTTTAGAAATCTCCCTTACAGAGGTGTCTTCAAAGCCATTTTGGGCAATAAGTTCCTCAGCCACATTTAGAATGTGAATTTGTTTTGCGTTAAAAGGTTTTTGCATGTCTTTGTTTGTCAATTATAGTTAAACCGAAAAGGTCTTCTACAAAGGTAAGGCAATTTTTGTGAAAAATACTAAAAAAATAACATGATGAATTTCATAAAATAAATTTTGTTTTCTACCGATTTTAGTTTAAATTTGGAGAAAAATTTTAAATAAAATGAGTATACCAGCAGAACTAAAGTACACAAAAGACCATGAATGGGTAAGAATAGAAGGAAACATCGCTGTGGTGGGAATCACGGATTTCGCACAGGGTGAGTTAGGAGACATTGTCTTCGTAGATATTGACAGTGTGGGTGATGAGCTAAACGCAGGAGATGTTTTCGGGAGTGTAGAGGCTGTGAAGACAGTATCTGACCTATATCTTCCACTTTCTGGGAAAGTAGTCGAGTTTAATGAAGAGCTAGAAAGTGAGCCTGAACTAGTAAATACAGATCCTTATGGAAAGGGCTGGATTATAAAATTAGAAATAGCAGAAGGTGCAGATCAGTCAGAACTTCTTTCTGCAGACCAATATAACGAAGTGATTGGATAAGATTAGTCGCTTATTTAGATACAAGATATTGCCCATTTATTGGGCATTTCTTACTTATATGCTTCTCAGACCAGGTGAGGTTAATAGAGAGAAACATTGGTTTGAGTTTCATAACTTAGACAAGATTGTTCATTTCCTTATTTTTGTTGTTTTAGGATTCTGTTATAGGGTGGCTTTCCCAAAACAAAAAAAATGGCTTTTTGTGGTGGTGATGTTTATTTATGCGCTATTCACTGAGGTTGCACAGGGGCTGATGAATATGGGGCGGACAATGGATTTTTATGACCTGCTTGCGGATATGATAGGTGCAGGTTTTGGGTGTTTTATTTTTTTGAAAATTTTACATTATATAGAGAGAAGAAAATAGGAGAGGATTTTAGGAATTCAAGATAATTCTTTGATTTTTCTTACTTTTGCAAAAATTTTCAGAGATAATTTTTTTTAGATGAATAATGTTTATGATAATATTTTAGGTCTTATAGGGAATACTCCCATGGTAAGGCTTAATAAAGTGGTAGAGGACAATCCTGCAAAGGTTTTTGCAAAGTTAGAATTTTATAACCCAGGGCATTCCGTGAAAGACAGAATAGCCCTGCACATTATAGAAACTGCTGAAAAAAAAGGAATTTTGACCAAAGGAGCTACCATCGTAGAGACTACTTCTGGGAATACAGGATTTTCGGTAGCGATGATAAGTGCATTACGCGGATATAAGTGTATTCTTGCGGTAAGTGATAAAACAAAACCCGAAAAAATAGCTTTCCTAAAATCATTGGGTGCGACTGTCTATGTATGTCCAGCCAGTGTTCCTGCTGATGACCCTCGCTCTTACTACGAAGTAGCCAAAAAAATTACCGCAGAAACGCCTAATTCGGTGTATATCAATCAGTATTTCAATGAATTAAATGTGGAAGCGCATTATTTGACTACGGGAAAAGAAATTTGGGAGCAGACAGAAGGAAAGATTACCCATCTTTTTGGGTGTACAGGAACAGGTGGAACGCTCTCTGGTTCAGCCAAATACATAAAAGAACAAAATCCTAATGTGAAAATCATCGGAGTAGATGCAGACGGCTCTATTCTGAAAACT
Source organism: uncultured Flavobacteriaceae bacterium (assembly GCA_963518955.1). Taxonomy (GTDB): domain Bacteria; phylum Bacteroidota; class Bacteroidia; order Flavobacteriales; family Weeksellaceae; genus JABCPE02. The sequence goes on from CAUQKI010000008.1 coordinate 54,812, forward strand.
TACCACGAAACAGGGAAAATCAATAAAGATGAAATCCACTCTTACCAAATAGAAGGTTTGGGCAAAAATTTAATTCCAGATACACTTCTTTTTGATAAAATAGATGAATTTGTAAGAGTAAATGATGAAAACAGCGCCTATATGACCCGCGAAATAGCTATAAAAGAGGCTATCATGGGAGGCTATACCACAGGTGCTGTGATGCAGGCGTTTAAGCAATACGCTCAAAATCACACCTTTACGAAGGATGATTTGGTGGTGCTTATTTTCCCTGACCACGGCTCTAAATACATGACCAAAGTGTACAGCGATGAGTGGATGGCGGAAATGGGCTTTACTCACAGTGATATGGCTAAATATAAAGAAGCTATTATAATATAAAAATTTGATTACGAATAAATTAGAAAAAATTATGGATATTTTTGAAAGAATTAAACAAAATCCAGGACCATTGGGTCAGTTTGCGGATTATGGTGAAGGATATTTTATTTTCCCAAAATTAGAAGGGAAAATTGGGCCAAGAATGAAATTTCAAGGGAAAGAAGTAGTTTTCTGGTCTGCCAATGACTATTTGGGGCTTTGTAACCACCCAGAAGTTTTGGAAGCAGATGCCAAAGCAGCAGCAGAATACGGAATGTTCTATCCAATGGGGGCGAGAGCGATGTCTGGTGAAACAGAAGCACACCTGCAGCTGGAGAGAGAATTGGCTGAGTTTGTAGAGAAAGAAGCGGCCTATTTGCTGAACTTCGGTTATCAAGGGATGGTGTCTATCATAGATGCTTTGGTGACGAGAAGAGATGTTATCGTATATGATGCTGATTCTCATGCATGTATCATTGACGGGGTAAGACTACATTTCGGGACAAGTTTTACTTACAAACACAATGATATGGAGAGTTTGGAGAAAAACCTTGAAAGAGCTACGAAAGTAGCAGAAGAAAACGGCGGAGGAATTTTAGTAATTACTGAGGGAGTTTTCGGAATGAGAGGTCAGCAAGGTAAATTAAAGGAAATCTGCGATTTGAAAAAGAAATTTAATTTCAGATTGTTGGTAGATGATGCTCATGGTTTCGGGACATTAGGAAAAAGAGGAGCTGGAGCAGGTGAGGAGCAAGGATGCCAAGACCAAATCGATGTGTATTTCTCTACTTTTGCTAAATCAATGGCTGGTTTCGGGGCTTTCGTGGCAGGGGACAAGCAGATTGTAAGATACCTTAAATTTAACCTTCGTTCTCAGATTTTTGCTAAATCTTTGACAATGCCAATGGTTATCGGAGGATTGAAGAGATTGGAGCTTTTGAGAAGCAGACCAGAAATCAAGGCTAAACTTTGGGAAAATGTTCGCAAATTACAAAACGGACTTAGAGAAAGAGGATTTAATTTAGGAGAAACGAATACTTGTGTAACGCCTGTGTTTATTGAGGGTTCGCCAGTAGAAGCGACACTATTGGTAAAAGACCTGAGAGAGAATTATGGAATTTTCACTTCGGTGGTGGTTTATCCAGTAATTCCAAAAGGGAATATCTTGCTAAGGCTGATTCCTACGGCATCTCATACCGATGCGGAAATCAACGAAACTCTGGATGCTTTCGCAGCATTGAAAGAAAAACTAGATTCAGGGTTTTATAAAGAACAAGAAAAACAAATGGGCTTGAACTTTATGCCGCTTTAAAAATGATTTAAAATCCAATATTGAGCAAATCAATGTTGGATTTTTTTATTTTTGTAAAAAATATTTTTTGATGAGAAGAATTATTCTATTGGGGCTGTCAGCGTTTCCTGTTTTGGGATATTCTCAGACGGAAGAAGATGAACCAAAGGAAAAACAGATAGAAGAGGTGGTTTTTCAGAAAAAAGCCAAATCCACAGACCTTACCAATGTGCAGATTTCCTCGGAGGAGGTAAAGGGAGCGGCTACGGTTTCGGGGGGAGTGGAAACTCTGCTGAAAACCCTGCCTTCGGTAAATTCAAATGCAGAGCTGAGTTCTCAATATATGGTGCGCGGTGGTAATTTTGATGAAAATCTTACCTATATCAATGATGTGGAAATCCTCAGACCGCTTCTCATCAGAAACAGCCAGCAGGAGGGGATGAGTATCATCAATCCTGATATGGTCTCTACAGTTAATTTCTCTGCGGGAGGTTTTGAGGCGAAATATGGCGACAAGATGTCTTCGGTTCTCAATATTTATTATCGCCAGTCAAGAGGTTTTGAACTCTCTGGCGAGGCATCGCTCATTGGCGGCAGACTGACTTTGGGAATGGCATCCAAAGACCAAAAACTTTCGGCTTTATTCGGTGGGAGATACAGAAACACGAATTTGGTTTTAAACACACTGAACGAAAATACCGATTTTAACCCAAAATATTTTGATTTTCAGACTTATATAAATTATAAATTTAATCCAAAATGGAATTTGTCCTTTCTGGGCTATTGGATGAATAATATCTACGAAATGCGCCCAAAGGAAAGGAGCATAGATTTTGGTACTTTGCAAAATCCTATTACGCTGGATGTCTATTATGACGGGAAGGAGGAAGACAAGTATAAAAATATGATGGGAACGGTCTCGCTGAATTTTATTCCAAATGAAAAATGGGCATTTTCTTGGGATAATTTCGCCTATCAAAACAGAGAGCGAGAATATTATACCATTTCATCGGCGTTTAGATTGTTCGTTCCGAACGCTTCTACAGGCTATTATACAGCATCTTATGATATAGGAGGGCAGACAGACCACGCGAGGAATGATGTTTTGCTCAGGACTTTTGGGTCTCAGTTTAAAGTAAAATTTTCTCCTTCGGTTAATACTAAAATAGAAGTGGGAGCAAAGATAGAATCTGAAAAACTGCAAGATGCTACCAACGAATGGCGATATGTGTCTTACAGCGGATATAGTTTTCCTATGCAAAATTATCCATTTGGGATTTTAAATTCTGCTCCTTTAAACCTGAATTACAGCATTAGCGGAATGAACGATGTGAATGCTACGAGGTTTTTGGCTTTTGCTCAATATTCCAAAAAATTCCTCTGGGGAGGGCATAAAATGTTTGTGAATGCAGGCGCGAGGGTGCAGAACTGGAGTTTTAATAAAGAATTTCTGTTTTCTCCAAGACTTCAGCTGGCTGTAAAGCCTGACTGGGAGACAGATATGCTGTTTCGTTTCGCGACAGGGGTCTATTATCAAGCGCCTTATTATAGAGAAATCAAATCCCTTGATGGAAGTTTGGATAGTTCTATCAAGGCTCAAAAATCCCTGCATTTTGTTCTTGCCAATGATTATGAATTTGCATGGAAAGAGCGTCCATTTAAGCTGACTACGGAGCTTTATTATAAGAAAATGAGCAACCTGATGCCTTATTATATGGACAATATGCGCATAAGATATTCAGGGAAAAATAATGCGAAGGGCTATGCGTACGGCGTGGATGCGAGATTGTTCGGAGAGTTCGTTCCTGGGGTGGATTCTTGGATTTCTGTGGGATATTCCAGAATTTATGAAAATATTGATAATAAAGGTTTTATCCCTCGCCCTACCGATCAGCGTTTTCGTGTGTCGATGTTTTATCAGGACTATATGCCAAAATTTCCAAGTATGAGGGTAAATCTCACTTTGGTCTATGCTAGTGGACTTCCTACAGGAACGCCGATATTATTTAATGCAGATGGCACGCCTAATTTTGATACGGCATATCATTTCCAAAAAACATTGACTTCATATAAGCGCGTAGATATAGGGCTTACCAAGATTTTTATAGACCAGAAAGACCATAAGCCAAAGAGTGTTTTTTGGTCTAAATTCAAGGAATTAAGCCTTGGTGTTCAGGTTTTTAATGCATTTAATATTCATAATACCGTTGCTAATCAATGGATAAATGACATAGAGACAGGCTATTATTATCCTGTTCCTGTGCGATTGACAGGGCGTTTTTTCAATGCGAAATTGGAGTTTAAATTCTAAATAAAAAACCACTGAATTTATAATTCAGTGGTTTTTTGTGGATTAAATATTTTGGGTTAAACAACTTTCACTACGAAATAGTTTTTCTTTCCTTTTTGAAGAAGAAGGAATTTCCCATTGATAAGGTTTTCTTCGCTCGTGATGAAGCTTTCATCTACTTTGGTTTTGTTCACCGAGATGGAATTTCCTGCAAGTTCTCTCTTGGCTTCGCCTTTTGAGGAGAGGAAACCTGTCTTTTCTGAAAGCAGGCTCACGATATCTGCACCGATGATTTCCTGTTTGCTGACTTCTTTTTGTGGAACGCCATCAAAAACTTCAAGGAAAGTCTGTTCGTCAAGTTTTTTCAAGTCGTCTGAAGTAGAATTTCCGAAAAGAATTTTCGAAGCCTGAATAGCCTTGTCCAATTCTGTTTTTCCGTGAACCAAAATAGTAAGTTCTTCGGCTAATTTGTTTTGTAAAATTCTTAAATGCGGCGCCTCACTATGCTGAGCTGTCAGCTGTTCAATTTCTTCTTTTGGAAGCATCGTGAAAATCTTGATATATCGCTCTGCATCGGCATCAGAAGTGTTTATCCAGTATTGGTAGAATTTGTAAGGTGAAGTTTTTTCTGGGTCTAGCCAAACATTTCCACCTTCGGATTTTCCGAATTTAGTTCCATCAGCTTTCGTAATCAGCGGGCAAGTAAGCGCATAGGCTTTTCCTCCTGCGATACGACGGATAAGCTCTGTTCCAGTGGTGATATTTCCCCATTGGTCAGACCCTCCCATCTGTAGCGTAAGGCTTTTTTCTTGGTATAAATGCAAGAAATCATACCCTTGTAAAAGCTGATAAGAGAACTCCGTGAAAGACATTCCGTCTGTGTTTTCATTTGGGTCAAAACGCTTTTTCACAGAGTCTTTCGCCATCATATAATTAACAGTGATGTGCTTACCCACATCGCGAATGAAAGACAGAAATGAGAAGCCTTTCATCCAATCATAATTATTGACAAGCTCGGCAGCATTAGGAGCATCACTATCAAAATCGAGGAACTTTGAGAGTTGTTTTTTAATCCCTGTAATGTATTGTGCAAGCATTTCCTCTGTAAGGAGGTTTCTCTCTGCCGACTTTCCGGAAGGGTCGCCAATCATCCCCGTAGCACCTCCCACAAGGGCATACGGCTTATGTCCGCAGTTCTGGAAGTGTTTTAGTATCATTATCCCAACCAAATGCCCGATATGCAATGAATCCGCAGTAGGGTCAAATCCGATATACGCCGAACGAAGCCCTTCCATAAGGTGTTCTTCAGTTTCAGGCATTATATCCTGAATCATACCACGCCAACGCAGTTCTTCTACGAAATTTCTCATTTTTAATAAAATTTAAAAATTAGTAATAAATATTCGGAAATTAGTTTTTTCAGCTTTAAAAATAAAAATTCACTCGGATGAAAATCCGAGTTACTCATGTTCTTCTATGATGTGTTTTAAACTCATTTTTTAATCTGAAAACAGCACAAAGGTAAAGAAAATATTTATTTTATTAGAAATATTGTTCAAAAGTTTTTCGGAATCAAGGCAAAATAATGAATATAAATCTTATTTTTGTTGTCTAAAATCAATTTTATGGAAAGAATAGCAAGTTTTACCGTAGATCATCTGAAAATGCAGAGAGGAATTTTCGTTTCTCGTAAAGATCATGTCGGAAATGAAGTGCTTACTTCGTTTGATATCAGAATGAAAAGACCGTACAAAGAGCCTGTTTTGGGGATTGCAGAAATACACACGATGGAGCATTTAGCGGCTACATGGCTCAGAAACAGCGACTGGAAAGACAAAGTTATCTACTGGGGGCCAATGGGCTGTATGACAGGGAATTATCTTATTTTGGCTGGAGATTATGAGTCAAAGGACATCGTAGAGCTTATGACCAGAATGTTTAAATTCATCAGTGAGTTTGAGGGCGATATCCCTGGCGCATCTGAGGTGGAGTGCGGAAATGTCTACTGCAACAACCTTCTGATGGCAAGATACGAAGCAAAAAAATACTTGGAAGAGGTGCTTCTTAACTTAAAAGATGAAAATCTAAACTATCCGCAGTAATGTATTGTTTCAGAGATAGTTGTAATTTAAAAATGGTATTTTCTTTTATGAAAATACCATTTTGTTTTTTTAAGGAGAAATAAGCTGTAAATCTATACTTTTCCAATATTTTTTGGGCAGGAGTATGGTTTTAGAGTGGATATCAGTGTAGAAAAAGAGATACATATTATCATGATTGTTCCTCAGTGTTACGCTGTTTTCATAGCGGGAATTGGAAATGCTAAAACCTGTTCTTTTGAATTGAAAAAACGGAATAGATTCTTCTTTGGAATAATGAATGTTGTATATGGCATAGTCGCCATTTCTTTTTGGAAAAATAAAAGGATAGTTTGCTGCAGAAGCGGCAGCGCCTACAATTGACTCATTTGGGTCTGTAATGCTGATATTTAGCTTTTCTAAATATTCTTTCAGATTATCAAATTCTTTGAAAATAGTATTCGTAGAGGCGATTTTATTCAGGTTGTCATCTAGAAAAAGTGTAGAATTTTTCTCACTGATGATATAGACTCTGTTCCCTTGTTCCGTTGGATAACTTTCGATTTCCTTTGGAGCGAGGATTTTTTTCTTTATTTCAAAATCTTTTTTAGAAATGAAATCAATCGTTTTTTTACTCGTAAAACCAGTCAGATAATCTCCTTCATCTCTGACTTTGATGTATTTTTTTGGAAGTTTTATTCTGCTGTCCAAATCCAGATTATTCAGAAGAAAGCCATTTCCGTTGGAATGAGCGTACATATAATCTTTTTTATCAATGCTAATGAGATAAGTATCAATGAGATAGTCTATTTTTTCCATTTTCCCAGTCTGTTTATTTGTGATTACAGCGCCTTTGTTTCCATTTAGAACGATGAAAGGCGACTCATTATCAATCAAATAAGATACCCATTGGTAGGATGGCGGCAGGGTTTCGTTTCCGTCTTTGTCCACGATGCCGTATTGGTTATTCCACCCAAATTCATAGTAATTCTGCTGTGCATTTGCGGTCAATGCAAATAGCGAAAGAATAAGAAATAAAAAAGATTTCATAATGAAGAGAATTTTATAAAGGCAAATTTATTAAATAAATCCGATTTATAAGGTTTATTTTTTTTACTTTTGTCTTTTTATTAAAATAGAAATTATTATGTCATCAGCGCCAAGTTTAGCAAAAGGAACTCGGGATTTTACGGCACAGGAAATTTACAATAGAAGATACATCATCGGTGTTTTGCAGCAGAATTTTGAGCTGTTTGGTTTTCAGCCTTTGGAGACGCCGAGTTTTGAGAATCTTTCTACACTTACTGGGAAATACGGAGAAGAGGGAGATAGATTGATTTTTAAGATTTTAGAGTCAGGTGATTATAGTCAAGTCGTTAAAAATCAGATAGAAAAAGAAATAGACTTAATTGATCAAATAGAAAAAGAAATAGACTTAATTGATCAAATAGAAAAATCGAATGAATATATAGATGACTTTATTGATTGTATTCATCGTCAGCATTCAAAAGGAAATAAGTTTGATATATCTTGTCTTAATAATGAACAGTATAGTGAAAAAGTTTGCTTTTCTCCTTCTAAAGAATTTTTAAATTTATTGTTGATAGATGAAAAAGATATTCAGAAAGCAGTAGATTTTTATACTGAATATTTAGACTCTTATGAAGGAAAAAGGAATAAGGTATTAGAAAATTTTATTAAAAACAACATAAAGAAGGAGCTGTATTATCCTTATTTAGTTAAAAAATTAATTAAAGAGAAATTAGAACCAAAAAAACTAACTCCACAAATTTCTGACAAGGCGCTTCGATATGATTTGACCGTGCCATTTGCGAGATTTGTAGCTATTAACCACGGAAAACTTTCATTCCCATTTAAGAGGTATCAGATTCAGCCCGTTTGGAGAGCAGACCGCCCGCAGAAAGGGAGATTTAGAGAGTTTTACCAATGTGATGCGGATGTGGTAGGTTCGGAAAGTCTATGGCAGGAAGTGGAGCTGGTGCAGTTGTATCTGAAGAGTTTTGGAGAGCTGGGAATTCCTGTGAAAATCTGCATCAATAACCGAAAAATCCTCTCTGGTCTGGCGGAATATGCGGATATATCGGAGCAGTTGATAGACTTTACGGTTGCTTTGGATAAATTGGATAAAATAGGGAAAGATGGCGTAATCAAGGAAATGCTGGAAAAAGGAATTTCACAAGAAGCCGTAGAAAAGCTGAACTTCCTATTTGAGGGGCTTTCCACGAAGGATACACTTGTCCTGCTGAAAGAAAAATTTGAAGGAATAGAAGTTGGCGAAAAGGGAATAGAAGAGCTGGAATTTGTATTAAATAAAGCGCTGGAACTGGGTGTAAATGAGGAAGTTTTGGTTTTTGATATTACTCTTGCCCGCGGTTTGGACTACTACACAGGAGCTATTTTTGAAGTAAAGGCTCAGGGCGTTCAGATGGGGTCTATCGGTGGCGGTGGAAGGTATGACAATCTTACGGAGGTTTTCGGTGTGAAGGGAATTTCGGGGATTGGGATTTCATTCGGATTGGATAGAATTTACCTTGTTATGGAGGAATTGGGGCTTTTTGCTGACAATAAAACGCCTAAAATAGAATACCTTTTTGCGAATTATGGCGATGAGGAGGCAACTGAGGCGATGAAAGTAATCCAAAAACTAAGAGCTAAAGGAGTTTCAGTAGAGCTGTACCCAGAAAATGCCAAACTGAAAAAACAATTTACCTACGCCGAGAAGAAAGAAATTCCAGAGATTGTTTTTTACGGAGGGGATGAGATTAAAAACCAGCAGGTTACCGTGAAAAACTTGGACAGCGGAGAGCAGAAAACAATAGGTTTGGAGGAGTTTTTGAGATAAAAAATAAAGTTTAATAAAGATAAAGACAAATAACAAAATAAATAATTATGTCTAATTACATAGAAACAGAACAGGTTTCATTTCAGGATTTTAGAAAGCAAGTTTTAGATGATTATCGTTTGGGAAGAATTTCCCGTGAGGCAAGTTATTTAACAAGAAAAGAGGTTCTTACAGGAAAGGCAAAATTTGGGATTGTAGGAGATGGGAAGGAGCTTCCGCAGTTAGCAATGGCAAAGGTTTTCCGTGAGGGAGACTGGCGATCAGGATATTACCGCGACCAGACTTTTGCGATGGCAGTGGGGGTTTTGAGTGTGGATGCATTTTTTGCCCAGCTCTATGCAGATACTGATGTGGAGCGCGAACCCGCTTCGGCAGGGAGACAGATGCCGTGCCATTTTGCGACTCGTTCTTTGAATGAAGACGGAAGCTGGAAAGATTTGACACAGATTAAAAATATTTCATCCGATATATCGCCTACAGCAGGGCAGATGCCGAGACTTCTCGGGCTGGCTCTGGCGTCTAATGTTTATAAAGAAGTAAAATTCCAAGGCTCTGAAAAATTCTCCCATAATGGGCAGGAAGTGGCTTTTGGGACAATCGGAGATGCATCTACGGCAGAAGGGCATTTTTGGGAAACTATCAATGCGGCGTGTGCTTTGCAGGTGCCGATGATTATGTCTATTTGGGATGACGGCTATGGAATTTCTGTTCCTACGCACAACCAAAGAGCAAAGGAAGATTTATCTGAAATTTTGGCTGGTTTCCAAAGAAAAGAAGGTGACAAGCAAGGGTGTGAGGTTATCCAAGTAAGAGCGTGGGATTATCCGATGCTTTTGGAGGCTTATGCTCGTGCAGAGCAGCTCGCAAGGGAGGAAAGCATACCTGTGATTTTGCACATTATAGAGGTTACACAGCCGCAGGGACACTCTACATCTGGGTCTCATGAGAGATATAAGGATGAGGAGAGGATGAACTTTGAGACAGAGTTTGATTGTCTTAATAAATTTAGAGAATGGATTTTAAATTATTCTATCCAAATAGATGGCGAAGAGCAGACACTTTCTTCTGTGGAAGAGCTGGATGAGATAGAAAAAGAAGCGAAAGCCTTTGTGAGAGAGCAGCAGAAGAAGGCTTGGGCGGAATATAGAGCCTCAATAGACCATATCCAAAATCAAGTTTTACCATTGGTAAAACAGTTTGAAAATCAGCCAGAAGTTGCTGCATTGTTGGAGAAGTTCTCGGCACTGGTTACAGTGGGCAAAAAGGATATTTTTGCATTGGTAAGAAAAGTGCTTTGGGCTACGAGAGAGCAAAATACCAGCGATAGACAAAATCTAGTGCAGGTTTATGAAAGAATTTCAGAGAAAGAGGCTGATAATTATTCATCTCATTTGTATAGCGAATCAGAGTGGAAAGCTGTAAATATTCCAGAAATAAAACCAGTTTTCAGCGAAGATTCTCAGATTTTGGATGGAAGAGTAGTTATCCGTAATAATTTTGACAAGATTTTTGAGAAATATCCAGAAACATTAATCTTTGGTGAAGATACAGGAAGCATCGGTGATGTGAACCAAGGACTTGAAGGAATGCAGGAAAAATACGGTGAAACCAGAATTGCAGATACAGGAATCCGTGAAGCGACTATTTTAGGGCAGGGGATTGGTTTGGCAATGAGAGGTTTAAGACCGATAGCAGAAATCCAATATTTGGATTATGTTTTATATTGTCTGCAAGGGATGAGCGATGATTTGGCAACTTTACAATACAGAACCAAAGGCGGTCAAAAAGCTCCTGTTATCGTGAGAACCCGAGGACACCGTTTGGAAGGCGTATGGCATTCGGGCTCGCCTATGGCAGGGATTCTGAACTTGGTAAGAGGAATGATGGTTTTAGTACCGAGAAACCTTACCCAAGCGGCAGGATTCTATAATACAATGCTGAAGTCTGATGACACGGCTCTTATCATAGAACCGCTGAACGGATACCGATTGAAAGAAAAACAACCAGACAACATCGGTGAATTTACCGTGCCTATCGGAAAGGTGGAAATCACCAGAGCAGGGAAGGACATCACGCTGGTTACCTACGGTTCTACTTGGAAAATCGTAACGGAAGCTGTGGAAGAATTAGCAAAACTGGGTATAGATGCTGAGGTGATAGATGTTCAGTCACTATTGCCGTTTGACTTGCCAGAGGAAATCAGCGAAAGCGTGAAGAAAACCAATCGCCTGGCAGTAATAGATGAAGATGTAGAGGGCGGAGCTTCGGCGTATATCATGCAGCAGATTTTAGAGAAACAAGGGGCGTTTAGATACTTAGACAGCAAACCGCTGACCATAGCTGCTAAAAACCACCGACCAGCTTACGCATCGGATGGGGACTATTTCTCTAAGCCGTCTGTGGAAGACATCGTAGAAAAAGTATATGACCTTTTCCACGAAAGCAATCCAGCGAAATTCCCTAAAATATTATAAAATTAAAGCAAAATGAAAACCTCCTTTTTAAGGCAGGTTTTTTTTATTTTCATTCTATTCCCAAAAAATTCATTACTTGGTATTAAACCATCTTATTTTGTCACTTGCCCATTCTGGCATTTTCTTCCAGCCCTCTGGCGGGGCTTCTTTTATGCTGTCTGGAACAGGATATTCTGGTAATATCCTTGATATGTCTTCTTCTCCTTCTACATATCGTAGTAAGAATTTTTTATTAAGTAATTCTTTTTTATCTCTTCCAGAAGTTGTATTACTATAATAAAATTTATTCCCAATTTTGAATTTATAGTAAATAGAAGCGCCTCCTTTATGTGGACTATATTTATATATATATCCTATCGTATACTTTCCTTTTTCCCTCAACTTTGGTTCATTTATAAATAAATCATTTATAAACGCTCCTACAACTAATACCCCAAACCCTATTAGGATATATTTGCTTATTTTATTTTGTTATTATCCATTTATTTAGGATTTAAACCAAATCTCTATTTTTTATTTTGAGAACTGATTTTTAAAAATCGGACAGCAAGCAGTGTAGCAGAAATAGTAAGACCTATCCCAAAGGCTACCCACATACCATAAGCGCCCATTTCCATGGTTATGCAGAGGAAAAATCCTAATGGAAGCGTTACCACCCAGTAGGCGATGAATGTAATGACACTCGGTATTTTTACATCTTGTAATCCGCGCAGACACGCCAAAGAAACCAGCTGTAATCCATCCGAAAGCTGGAAAAGTGAAGCGAGAACCAGTAGCTGCGAAGCCAGAGCAATCACGGCTGTTTCGTGTTCCTTTGTGAAGAATGTAGGCAGGACATTTTTACCAATAGTAAAGGTCAGACAGCTTATAAGCATGAATAAGAAAACTATTTTCATGTTGTTAATTCCTATTTCCCTCACGGCTACGAAATCTTTTTCTCCTCGTTTTTTTCCAATCATAATCGTAGAAGCCACACCAAAACCAGCACAAAGATTGAAGGTAAAGGAAGCCATACTTATGGTAACTTGGTGGGCAGCAATGTCCGTGGTACTTACCATACCGCAGATAAAGGCTGCTAAAGCAAAGGCTGTCACCTCGAAAAACAACTGCATAGCTGTAGGAAGACCTAATTTCAGCAGAGTTTGGAACATTTCCTTTTTGAAAAGAGAAACCTTGAAACTCAGCTCGTTAATGTATCTTCTTGTGATGGAATTTCTTTTCATCACGATGTATAAGAAAATAACGGAGAAAACCCTTGCAATCAGCGTTGCATAGGCAGCTCCAGCCACGCCCATCGGTTCCAGACCGAAAAGACCTTTCATGAAAACATAATTCAGAATTACATTGATGAGGTTTGCAGCAACAGTAGCTATCGTTACGCCGATGGTGTAGGACAGCCCTTCGGAAACCTCTCTCAGGGTCTGAAATTTCATTACGGGAATCACACTCAGCGAAATGATAGAAAGGTATAAAATAGCATCAGGGATGATTTCTTCTGGCTGTTTGGCGTAGTGTAATAGTGGCGCTATGGCTAACAGAATGAAAGTCAAAATCGTTCCGATAAGGATATTTATCACTGCTCCATGGCGAAAAACACTATTGATTCTGTCATGGTCTTTTTGAGCCTGAGCCTCAGAGACTAACGGAGGAATGGCAAATGAAAAACCAACTCCAAAAATAAAAACTGAGATAAAAACTGAGTTTGCTAATGCCGTGGAAGCCAGTGCATTGGCGCCCAGCATATTTCCCACCATCATATTGTCAAACAAATTCACCGAAACCTGCCCTAGCTGTGTAAGCATCACAGGTAGAGCAAGTTTAAAACATTCTCGGGTATATTTAAGATTAAGGGATAAAAGCATAAAGTTATTTTCTTACAAAATTAGTTACATCTTCTGCTGTTACAGGGTTTGAACCTAATATAATCAGCCTTTCTACTACATTTCTAAGTTCTCGGATATTTCCTGTCCATGAGAAGTTTTGGAGGGTTTTTATGGCTTTGTCATCAAATTCTTTTACCGAAGTTCCCTGCTCCTCAGAGATGAGCTTCGCGAAATGTTTCACTAAAATAGGAATATCGTCCTTTCTTTCATCCAGAGAGGGAACATGGATTTCTATCACGGAAAGCCTGTGGTAGAGGTCTTCACGGAATTTTCCTGCTTCTATTTCTTTTTTCAAATCTTTGTTGGTCGCTGCCAGCACGCGCACATCTACTTTTATTTCCTTGTCGCTTCCTACAGGCGAAACTTTATTTTCCTGCAAAGCACGAAGGACTTTGGCTTGGGCTACGAGGCTCATATCACCGATTTCATCTAAGAAAAGAGTGCCGCCGTTGGCTTGTTCGAATTTCCCTTGTTTGTCCTTGATAGCGCCTGTGAAAGAACCTTTTACATGTCCAAAGAGTTCGCTTTCAATAAGTTCTGAAGGGATAGCAGCGCAGTTCACTTCTACGATAGGGTTTTTGCTGCGTTCGCTGAGGGAATGGATGGCGTGTGCAACCAGTTCTTTCCCAGAACCATTGGAACCAGTGATTAGGACTCTGGCATCAGATGGCGCTACTTTTTCTATCATGCTTTGAATGTTTTTCAGAGCAGGAGATTCGCCAATCATTTGGTATTTTTTGCTGACTTTCTTTTTCAGTTGGGTGTTTTCTTTGATGAGCGAATTTTTAGTATTTTGTAAATCCTTCTTTTCCAAGGCGTTTTTTACACTCGTAATCAGCCTGTTGATATCAATAGGCTTGGAGATGAAATCATACGCTCCGTTTTTCAGGCAGGTTACGGCGGTGTCTATATCCGCATGTCCCGAAATCATTAGAAAAACGCTTTCAGGCTTTATTGAAAGACTTTGGGTGAGGAGTTCGTTCCCTGATAATTTGGGCATTTTGATGTCTGAAATAATCAGGTCAAAGTCATTTTTTTCTATCAATTTATAGGCATCCAGACCATTTTCTGCAATGGTAATTTCAGAGCCTTGTATCTCATCTGAAAGTATGTTTCCCAAGATGTTAGAGATACTTTTTTCGTCTTCTACTATTAAGATTTTTTGCATGAGACAAAGGTAAGAAAATTTTATTTTTTTCTTTTATGGCTTTGATGAAGAATGGAGGAGTGAATTTATATGCACAAATTGTTCTGTAAAAATGCAGAAATATTATATATTTGCTTAAAATATTTTGTAGTGCGCTGGTTTAAGATTATTTTGCTTTTATTAGTCTTGTTGGCATCAGGTTATACGGCTGTGATGTATTATTTTTTTGAGGAGAAAAATTCTTTTGTAGTGGAAAAGGAAATAGATTTTCCTTTGGATAAAGTTTTTCCGCAGTTTGATGATTTACAGAACCTTACGAGATGGAATGATTATTTTTTGTCTGATAAAGGCTATCATTATCGCTATTTCTTGCCATACGAAGGAGAGGGAAGTTCCATGAGCTACAATCATACAAAGGACAAAAATAAATATGGAGAGGTTTTTATCAGAAAAGTGAAAGAAAATAAGAGCATCAGCTATGAGCTATACCAAGAACGAAAAGAAGTTCCATATAAAATCACTGTAAAATTTTTTCCGAAAGGAGACAAAACCAAGATTGTATGGCAGGTCAATACGCCTAAATATCCTCTATTGCTTAGGTTTAAAGCAGCAGAATCTGATACAGAAAGTTATATAAATAATAATGTAAATGTAAGTGTTAAAAATCTTACTAATCTGCTTTCGGGTAAAGTGGATAAAGAGGTGATGTTCAGCCAGATAAAATATGACAGCGTCATGATAGAAGAGCAGGGAGAAAGGCTGTTTCTGGGCGTGAATGTGAGTACATCTAATAAGAAAGGAGCATTGTTCAAAAATATAGTTATCAATCACAACAGGGTTTTCAGCTATGTAACCAAAGACCTCTCAAAGCGGGAAGATGAGTTCGGAGAGCCAGTGCTTTTCACAGAGGCAGGAGAGCTTAAAAACAAAGAAGTTTCGTATTTCTACGGTGTTCCATTGTCCCAAAAAGTGAATGTTTCGGATAATAATTTTGCTTTTAGAACTATTAAAAAATCAAAATATTACAGCGTTTATTATAAAGGAAGATACGAACAACGAACCAAAGCCATAGCCAAACTTTTGGATAAGATAAGGAAAGACCTTCTTCAAAACGGAAAGCTGGAAGAACTATTTGTAGAGGCTCCGTATAATGAGAATGAGGTGGTACTGAAATTATCATTCCCAGTTTACTAAAATTAAGACTAAAATTCATAAATTTGTAACTCAAAAAAAGTAGGAGAATTAAAATGTAATGGACAGGTTTTCATTTTTAAATACAGCGCATATAGAGTTGATAGACAGTATGTATCAACAATATCTTCAGAGTCCTGATAGTATAGAGCCTTCGTGGAAGTCGTTTTTTCAGGGCTTTGATTTTGCATTAGAGAATTATGGAGGATCAGTGCAGGAAGTTCCTCAAATGGTGCAAACGACCATAAATACAGGCGCCGTGCCAGAGGATATCCTCACAGAATTTAAGGTTATCAATCTCATTGAGGCTTATCGTACCAGAGGGCATCTTTTTACCAAGACCAATCCTGTAAGGAAGCGTAGAGAGTATTCGCCGACTCTTGATATTGAGAATTTCGGTCTCACGAAGGCAGATTTAGGCAAGAAATTCGATTGTGCTACACAGGTCGGAATGCCTGCTCCAGCTACTTTGGAAGAGATTATCAAGCGTTTAGAGCAGATATATTGTGATTCCATCGGGGTGGAATATATTCACATCAAAAATGTGGAAGAGAAAAATTTCATCAGAAAATGGATTTCAGAAAACGAAAATCACCCGATTCTTTCCGTGGAGGAAAAACGCCAGATTTTACATAAACTAAACCAAGCCATAGCTTTTGAGCGTTTTCTTCATACTAAATTTGTCGGACAGAAAAGGTTTTCTTTGGAGGGTGGCGAGTCCCTTATTCCAGCGGTGGATCAGCTTATTAGCTATTCTTCACAACATGGTGTAGATGAGGTAGTTTTGGGAATGGCTCACCGTGGGAGGCTGAATGTTCTGAGTAATATTTTCCAAAAATCATATAAGGAAATTTTTTCTGAATTCGAAGGAAAGGAATTCGATGAAGATGTTTTCTCTGGCGATGTGAAATACCATCTTGGTGCATCTAAAAGAGTGACAACGGCTTCTGGCGAGGAAGTTAGAATCAATCTCGTTCCTAACCCATCTCACTTGGAAACCGTGGGAGCTTTGGTTCAAGGGATTTGTAGAGCAAAAATAGACCAATACAAAGGAGATTATACCAAAGTTTTACCGATTGTTATTCATGGAGACGCTGCCATAGCAGGGCAGGGAATTGTCTATGAAATCGCCCAGATGATGACACTAGACGGCTATAAAACAGGCGGAACGGTGCATATCGTGGTCAATAATCAGGTGGGCTTTACTACCAACTATCTCGATGCTCGTTCTTCTACATATTGTACTGATATAGCGAAAGTTACGGACTCTCCCGTGATGCATATCAATGCTGATGATGTGGAGGCTGTGGTGCATGCTATTCGTTTTGCGGCAGATTATAGAGCCAAGTTTCACAAAGATGTATATATAGACCTTTTAGGTTACCGAAAATATGGGCATAACGAAGGGGATGAACCAAGATTTACCCAGCCTAAACTATATGACATAATCGCAAATCACCCTAATCCAAGGAAAATTTATAAACAAAAACTGCTTCAGGAAGGCATCGTTTCGGATGAAATCATCGCAGAAATGGAGCAGGAGTTTAAGCTCCTTTTGGATGAAAATTTTGAGGCAGCGAAGGAAATAGAACGAAATCAAATGACCATTTTCATGGAGGAAGATTGGCGTGATTTTTCAAAATCAGCTGTAGGGAAAACCTTGGAAAAGGTGGATACCAGATTTGATTTAGCAAAATTAAAAGAATTAGCACAAAAACTTTTTGAGCTTCCAAGCGATAAAAAATTCATTAATAAAATTATTCGTCTTTTCCAGCAGCGACTGAAAATGGTTCAGGAAACCAACGAGTTAGACTGGGCGTTAGGGGAGTTGTTGGCGTATGCTTCTCTGCTGAAAGAGGGCTATAATATCCGTATTTCGGGAGAGGATGTGGAGCGTGGGACTTTTTCTCACCGTCACGCCGTTTTGAAAACAGAAGACACAGAGGAAGAATATATTTATTTAAAAAATGTTTCTGACAGCAGATTTGATATCTTTAATTCCCATCTTTCCGAATATGGCGTTCTTGGTTTTGACTATGGCTACGCCCTTGCTTCTCCGAAAACTCTTACGATTTGGGAGGCGCAGTTTGGGGATTTTGCCAATGGAGCACAGATTATCATAGACCAATATTTGGTGGCAGCAGAGGAAAAATGGAAAATCCAAAACGGTCTTGTGATGCTGCTTCCTCACGGAATGGAGGGGCAGGGCGCAGAGCACTCTTCCGCGAGATTGGAAAGATTCCTTACGCTTTGTGCTAATGAAAATATTTTTGTGGCAAATTGTACCACGCCGGCCAATTACTTCCATTTGCTTAGAAGACAAATGAAACTGCCATTCAGAAAACCATTGGTGGTGATGACTCCGAAATCCTTGTTGAGACATCCAAAAGTAGTTTCTGGCATTGAAGAAATGGCAAATGGAGAGTTCCAAACCCTGATAGATGATACTTTGATAGATGCTGAAAAAGTGGAGAGAATAGCCCTTTGTAGCGGTAAAATCTACTATGAACTTTTAGCAAAAAGAGAAGAGCTAAATGAGGAAAGAGTGGCGCTAGTAAGATTGGAACAGCTGTATCCTTTGGATAAGGAAACTCTTGCAAGGATAATGAACAGATATGCCCACAATAAAGAAATAGTATGGGTGCAGGAAGAACCTGAAAACATGGGGGCTTGGGCGTATATTTTGAGAAACTTGAGAAATACAGGGATTCAGGTAATCGCTCCAGTGTCCAGCGGTACGCCTGCTCCAGGAACGCACAAAGGTTTTGATAAAAACCAAAAACAAGTAATCCAGCGAGTGTTTGATTTGGAAAATTTAATAGAATAAACAATAGAGTTTATTAACATAAAATAAAGACTTAGAGCTATGTCTATATTAGAAATGAAAGTGCCTTCACCAGGCGAATCCATCACAGAAGTAGAAATTTCATCTTGGTTAGTAAAAGATGGCGATTTTGTAGAAAAAGACCAGCCGATAGCAGAGGTAGATTCTGATAAGGCGACACTAGAGCTCCCAGCCGAGCAGTCAGGAGTAATTACCCTAAAAGCTGAGGAAGGAGATGTAGTAAAAGTAGGGCAGGTAGTCTGCCTTATAGATATGTCCGCACAAGGGTCAGCCGCGAAAACAGAAAAACCCGCTTCGGAAATGAAAGTGGAAGCACAAACAGTGGCTGCTCCTACGCAAGAGCCTAAAAAAGAGGAGTCTCATCCATCTTCTCCATTAGCAAAAGTGATTTTGAAGGAGAACAGTATTGATTATGATAAAGTTACAGGAACAGGCGTGGGCGGAAAAATCACCAAAGAAGATGCGATAAAAGCTGTCGCAGCGATGGGAAGAGCGCAAGGAAACCGCAAACAGACTGTTACGAAACTTTCTGTTTTAAGGAGAAAACTGGCGGCTAGATTGGTTTCTGTGAAGAATGAAACAGCTATGCTTACTACCTTTAATGAGGTGGATATGAGTGAAATTTTCAGGTTGAGAAAACTTTATAAAGAAGAATTTTCACAGAAACACGGCGTAGGGCTTGGTTTTATGTCTTTCTTTACAAAGGCGGTTACCAGAGCTTTGAAACTTTATCCAGATGTGAATGCGGCGATAGATGGCGACCAAAAAATCAACTATGATTTTTGTGATATTTCTGTGGCAGTTTCTGGGCCAAAGGGACTTATGGTGCCGATTATCAGAAATGCAGAGACTTTGTCCTTTAAGGGTATTGAGTTGAAAATTAAAGATTTAGCTACGAAAGTTCGTGATGGGAATATTTCTGTAGATGAGATGACTGGCGGAACTTTTACCATTACTAATGGTGGAACTTTCGGTTCTATGCTTTCTACACCAATTATCAATCCACCACAAAGTGCGATTTTAGGAATGCATAACATTTTAGAACGCCCTGTGGCTGTCAATGGACAGGTGGAAATCCGTCCGATGATGTATCTGGCGCTTTCTTATGACCATAGAATAATCGATGGTCGTGAGTCTGTAGGATTCTTGGTGGCTGTGAAAGAAGCCATAGAAAATCCAGTGGAACTGCTCATGGAAAACAATGAGAAAAAAGCTCTTGAGCTATAAATATTTATTAAAAAAATCAGAAATATTTTAAAAGATTTCTGATTTTTTGTTTCTAAAATTTAAGGAAGTAGTTCAGATTCTATGGCAATTTCGCCAGTGAGAATTTTCTGAATAGGGCAGGCGTGGGCTGTTTTGTGCAGGATGTTGCGCTGCTCCTCGGTAAGATTTCCTTTTATTTCTATGATTTTTTTGAATTGAGAAACACCTTCTTTGGTTTCATTATCAAAAAGAACTTTTACAGAAACTTCCTCTACATCCCATTCTTTGCGGTCTGCAAACATTTTGATAGTTGCAGTGGTACATGATGAAAGAGCTGAAGCTAAAAGTTCTAGAGGATTAAATCCTTTTTCCTGTCCACCCTTAGCAGCGGGTTCATCGCCAATAATGCTGTTTTTACCAGCAGAGATGTTCATTAGATATTTCTCTGCACCAATTTTTGTAATTACTTCTGCTTTCATAAATTAAGATTAAGACAGCAAATATAAGGCATATTTTGTCAAAACACCTTAACCTAAATCAAGAAGTTTGGTCAGATAAATATTTATTAGTTATATTTGCATACTATTTTTGTTTAACAATTTAAATTAAATGGACCCCGATAGTTTATTAAAACTTTTATTAGCATTATTTTTTGTAATACTTAATGGCTTTTTCGTGGCAGCAGAATTTTCAATAGTTAAAGTGCGCCACTCTCAAATTCAAATCAAGGCAGAAGGAGGAAATGCCTCTGCAAAACAGGCCGAAAAAATCATCAAAAACTTAGACGCTTATCTCTCTGCTACACAGCTGGGAATCACGCTTGCCAGTCTGGCGCTCGGTTTCATAGGAGAAAGCACGATGCATCATATTTTAGAAGCGGCGTTTTCTAAACTGAATATTGACATTGCACCAGAGACTCTTTCTACGATGGCTTTGGCAGGAAGTTTCCTTGTTGTGACGATGATGCATATCGTCTTCGGAGAATTGGTTCCGAAGTCAATAGCGATTAGAAAATCAGAATCGACGACTTTATTTGTTGCGTGGCCTTTGTTGTTATTTTACAACATATTCAAACCTTTTATTTGGTTGATGAATGCGATTTCTAATGCCTTTTTAAGGCTTATCAATATTCACCCTGTGGCTGGTCATGAGATACACTCCACAGAGGAGCTTCAGCTGTTGGTGAAACAAAGTGCGGCAGGAGGCGAGATAGAGGAGGAAAACTATGAAATCATCAAAAATGCTTTTGATTTTACTGACCATACCGCTAAGCAGGTAATGGTACCGAGACAGAATATCATTACCATTGATATTACGGAGGATAAGGAAGAAATTTTAAAACAAATAATAGACTGTGGATATTCTAGAATTCCTGTATATGAGAACTCCATAGACAATATTATAGGAATTTTCTACACAAAGGAAATCATGCGTGAGTACATCAAAAACAAAGATGTAGATTTAAGAAAGTTCCTGCGTGAGGCGTTTTTCGTGGTGGGAAGTAAGAAAATTTCTGATTTGATGAATGTTTTTCAGCAGAAAAAACAACATATTGCGATTGTAATTGATGAATTCGGAGGAACGGAAGGAATTGTAACATTAGAAGATATTTTAGAAGAGTTGGTAGGCGAAATCCAAGACGAGGAAGATGATGAACAAAAATTAGTAGATGAGGTAGCAGAAAATACATTCTGGATACACGCAACTCAGCCTTTGGATGAGATAAATGAACACCTGCCTGCACCGCTACCAGAGGACTCTGAATACAATACCTTGGCAGGATATATTATGTATCAGCTTTCGGATATTCCAGAAGAAAATCAGGAATTTAAGTTGTGTAATTATGCTTTCAAAATCTTGAAAATGCAGAATAAAAGTGTAGAGATGGTAGAGCTGAAATATGAACCACAGGACATAGAAGAAACGAATGAAGAGACAGAGAAAATATAACATATACTGCGAAAGCTCACAAACAGAGAAACAAACTGATGTTCTTCTTTTGGAGGAGGAGAATGCAGAAAATAAGTTGGTTCTTTATAATGATGATGTCAATACTTTTGATTTTGTGATAGAATCTCTTATAGAAGTTTGTAAACACACACTGGAACAGGCGGAGCAGTGCACTATGCTGGTTCATTATAAAGGCAAATGCACTGTGAAAACAGGCGATATGGAAATGCTTATGCCTATGCACCAGAAGCTTTTAGGACGAGGTCTTACCAGTGAAATAATATAAAAAAACTGCTCAAATCTGAGCAGTTTTTTTAGTTTTTAGCAATCCATTCTTTGAAGAAATTTTCTACTTTTTCTAGGCTGTAGCCTTTTCCTTCTTCAAAAACCTCACTGCTCTGTGTGTGGATTTGTTTTCCATTTTTATCTAAAATAATGAAAACGGGATACCCGAATTTCTCACCAGGATTACCATATTTTGCAAAAACTTTTTCGTTTTTATTCTTTGGAGAAAAATTTAGATGGTAATAAAGAAAATTTTCACCAACTATTTTCTTTAGTTCAGGAGTCGTTTTTACAAAATTATCAAATCTCAAACACCAGATACACCAGTTTCCACCCGCCTGTAAGATGATGTTTTTGTTTTCTTTTTGGGCTAGTTTCACTAATTTTTGGATTTCTATTTCTGCATTGTCCTCCTCTCTGTATGGTTTCGGAAGAGCCTGTTTTTCCTGCTGTGGGCTTATTTCAGAAGTCTGAGTGTAATATAATGAAGGTGCCAAAACACCTAAAAAAGCAAGTTTTATGAATGTCTTTTTCATTGTTAAAATTTTTTCAAATGTAATAAAAAAATGGAATTGACAAAATTTGTATCTTCGCACCCAAAATTTATACATTGAATAATTTACTTTTTCATATTGTTTATTTAGCATCAAAATTGCCGCTGGGCGTGTTGTATATTATTTCGGATATTATTTTTTTCGTTAATTATTATATCATTGGTTACCGAAAAAAAATCGTTTATGAAAATTTAAAAAATTCTTTTCCTGACAAAAGCGAAAAGGAAATTAAACAAATTCAAAAGAAATTTTTTCGCAATTTTTCGGATTATATCGTAGAAACAGTGAAGGCGATGACAATCAGTGAAGAAGAATTGGGAAAGCGTGTGAAACACATTAACCAAGAGCTTTTTCATCAAGCCAAAGTCGAAAGAAAAAATGTGATTATCTTGGCAGGGCATGTTTTTGACTGGGAGTGGATTAACGCTTTTGCGAAAATCATTCCGCAGGAAAACTGCCATCCCGTTTATAGAAAAGTAAATAATGATTTTTGGGAGGAAAAAGTGAAACTCATCAGAAATCGTTTTGGGAATAAGGCGCTGAACTCTCGTGAGATTATCAGACATATATTGAGAACGCCTATTGATGGGAATTCGGCGTATATGTTCGTGGCTGATCAGACGCCGCATTTCTCTGAGGTTTATTACGGATTAAAGTTTTTAAATCAGAGAACGCCTGTTTTCATCGGTTATGATAAGCTTTCACAAAGGCTGGACTTGGCTTTTATCTATTGTGAAATGAAAAAAGTAAAACGAGGCTATTATGAAGTGAGCTATCACCGAATTTACCCTGATGGAGAGCAGTTTAAAGAATATGAAGTGGTGAGGAAGTTCCATAAAATGCTGGAAGAAACCATTAACGAGCGTCCAGACAACTGGCTCTGGTCTCACCGAAGATGGAAATATCAGAACGATATCAAAAAATATGAGGAATAAATACTTTTTCTGATGAAACGAATTGCTGTTGTAATCCTAAACTGGAATGGGAAAAGCTGGCTGGAAAAATTCCTGCCTACGGTTCTCAAATATTCTGAATCTGCGCAAATTTATGTCGTGGATAATGCCTCTACGGATGACAGCGTTTTGTTTTTAGAGAATAATTTTCCTTCAGTAAAAGTGATTCAAAATGCCCAAAATTCGGGATTTGCAGGAGGATACAATGAAGGACTGAAACAGGTAAAGGAAGAAATCTACTGTCTGCTCAATTCCGATGTAGAAGTCACAGAGGGCTGGCTGGAACCTGTTTTGAATTTATTTCAGAAAAATCAAGAAATAGCGGCTATTCAACCTAAAATTCTTTCTTACGACAAGAAAAATTACTTTGAATTTGCAGGAGCAGGAGGCGGTTTGATAGATAATTTGGGTTATCCCTACTGCCGAGGGCGTGTTTTTGATGATTTGGAGGAGGATAAAGGGCAGTATGATGATGAAATGGAGATTTTCTGGGCATCGGGCTGTTGTTTTTTTATAAGGAAGAGTGATTTTTGGCTGATTGGTGGATTTGATGAGCGTTTTTTTGCCCATCAGGAAGAAATAGACCTTTGCTGGCGTTTGATAAATTTGGGTAAAAAAATATTTTATACAGGGAAATCCACGATTTATCATGTAGGCGGTGGAACTTTAAATAAACAAAATCCAAGAAAAACCTTTCTGAATATAAGGAATAACCTTTCTATGTTGGTCAAGAACCTGCCTTTTGAAGCTTTATTTTGGATAATTCCACTAAGATTGGCTTTAGATGTGGTGGCTGGCATTTATCTTGCGTATAAAGAAGGAATTTCGCATCTTTGGGCAGTTTTCAAAGGACATTTAGGGTTTTATACTCAGTTTCTGGAAAGTTTTAGAAGAAGAACAAAGTTTCAGAAAAAGAATTATTATCAAACCAAATATTTGGTTTTTAGGTATTTTATAAAAAAGTAGAATTTTTAAAATTATTAAAATTATGAAATGGACAAACGACAGAAGTGACAATGTGGAAGACCGCAGAGGAAAGGGCGGTGGTAGAGGAATGATGATAGGCGGTGGACTGGGAACGATAGTTATGGTACTAGTAGTGATGTTTTTAGGAGGTGACCCTTCAGCGGTGCTGAACAACAGTGGTGTAATGCAAGGTCAGGCGCAGACAGAGCAAAGACAGCTGACCGAAGAAGAGCTTAAAACCTATGAATTTGTGAGAATGGTAACGGCTGAGACAGAAGAAACCTGGACAGAGATTTTTCAGGAACATGGTTTGGAGTACAGAAAACCGAAAGTGGTGATGTTTGAACAGGTTACCCAGTCAGGATGTGGGACAGCCCAAGCAGCGATGGGGCCTTTCTATTGTCCAGCTGATGAGACTATATATATGGACATGAGTTTCTTTAATGAACTTCAAAGTAAATATGGAGCCAAAGTAACGGAATTCTCGGTAGCGTATGTTATGGCGCATGAGGTGGGGCATCATGTTCAAAATCTTTTGGGAACTTTACAGAAATCTGATAAAATGAGAAGAAGCGGTCGTTTTTCAGAAGCTGAAATCAATAAAAATTCTGTTGCCGTAGAGCTTCAGGCGGATTTTTATGCAGGAGTATGGGCTAGAAGAAGTAATAACAGAGAAAATTTCTTGGATTCCAAAGATATAGATGCTGCCATCAGTGCTGCTGAAGCGGTAGGAGATGACAATATCCAGAAGCGTTCCCAAGGCTATGTAAACCAAGAAGCCTTTACGCACGGCTCTTCTGCACAGAGAAAAGAATGGTTCATGAAGGGATATAACACAGGAGACATCAGACAAGGAAATACATTTGAAGTGCTGAGATAATTATTAAGTTTTATAAAGAAAGATTAAAAGTAACCTATTTGGGTTACTTTTATTATTTTTTTTGTTAAGGTGAAATTTTTTTGTTCAAAACCTATTTATTATCTCATATTATAGCTGAATTTATTACAATTGTATTTTATTTTACTCCCAAAATCTATCCTAAAAGGAGTGAAATAACCGACAAAAAACAAGGTCTTTTTAATTAAAATCATTTTTACCTTAATTTTTCCACGCTGCAAATCAGCGTTTTATTTAAGGTTGAATAAAAAA
>CAUQKI010000009.1:0-69772 GCA_963518955.1 uncultured Flavobacteriaceae bacterium
AGATAATTTAATAGTTGGATATGAAAACTGGAAAGAAGACTGTTAGTTAGGTAATGTATCAAATGTGTTAAATTCTCATTGATAAGGCACGAGCGAGACGCTCGCACTAGCGGAGAATAAATATCACTAATATGAAAGATTCAAGTAATAAAATGGAAGATTTTAGTTCGTATTCAAAAGAAATAGAAGAAAAAACCTCAGAAATACCCGAAAATAATTTACTTTTTTGGGGTAGTTGGTTTTGTGAGGGTTTATTACAAAGGTGTAAAAATCATATTCAAGTTTTTTTGACCGATGAAGAGGTTTCATTGATAAATGAAATCATAAGTTATTTATGGAATCTTGTTGATGAAAAAGAACAAATGGATATGAGTAAAATTAATTCGTTGTACGAAAGGCTTAACGACATAGATGAAACAGATTTAGATGCAACAGATTATCAACAAGAAGAGATATATGAGTTGGTAGTTTCTTTAGATGATATTTTAAGATATTGTCAGTCAGGTGTAAGAGGTTTTGAAGATAATATTTCTCAATCAATTATCAATGTAATAGATATAATGCTACAAGATGAAGATAAAGATATATTATCTAAGGAAGGATTTCAAGATGCTTTGGTTCAAAATGAAATTAAAGCCCAATTTGAAATGATATCTTTGCTCAAAGAGAAAAAATTAACAAGTGAGTTTAAACATTGGTTGCGGTAATGTTTCAGATGTGTAAAAAACAACTTCCTCTTGACAAAAATAAATCTATTCAAATCATCTTAAAAACAAAATATCCCAATGAATAATTCATTAGGATATTTTTATAAATATAAAAATTTGATTTTCATTTGAACTTTTTTTCCTATTTTATCCTATTTTATACCTATTTATTAACTGGTGTTTTTCTCCCTAAAATAGGCGTATTTTACCTATAATAAAAAGGTAAGATACTGAAAAACAATATCTTACTTGATTGAGCCATTATCGGGACTTGAACCCGAGACCTCTTCCTTACCAAGGAAGCGCTCTACCGCTGAGCTATAACGGCTTATAAAAAAATCACAATCCGTGGATTGTGATTTCTGTGAGCGGAAGACGGGGGTCGAACCCGCGACATTCAGCTTGGAAGGCTGACGCTCTACCAACTGAGCTACTTCCGCGTTTTTTATTGTTGGTAATTAACTTTGCAAATGTAAGAACTTTTTCTTAAACCCACAAATATTTTTTAATGTTTTTTTATAAATGTGGGGAGAGCAGGATTCGAACCTGCGAAGCCGAAGCAACGGAGTTACAGTCCGTCCCATTTGACCGCTCTGGTATCTCCCCTACCTTATAAAATGAGCCTCCAGAGGGATTCGAACCCACGACCCCGAGATTACAAATCACGTGCTCTGGCCAACTGAGCTATGGAGGCATTGATTTCAAAAGAACTTCTTTATTTCCTTTTTGCGTTTGCAAATATAGAAAAGTTTTTTCGAAACCACAAATTTTTATTACTAAAAATTTAATATTTTTTTAATTATTTTCTTTCTTCTTGATTAACAGCTTTTTAGCAACATCCACACAGAGGTCTATACTCTCCTCAAAAGAGCTTGTAGTCTTCTTTACTACGATATCATCCCCTGGTATATTTAGAATAATCTCTGCTGTTTTGTTTTCTTTACCACTTATATTTTCTAATTTCAGGAAAACTTCACATGCTTGGATCTTATCATAGAAAGTATCTAGTTTAGCTATTTTCTTTTCCATAAACTCTTCTAGTGAAACATGAGGAGTCATCCCCATCGCTTGAACTCTAATTTCCATAATGATATATTTTATGTGTTAAACTTAGATTATCTCATCATCAGATAATGATTGTGTGTTTGCATTACCTCTTGGATGAGTTTTATTAAAAATATTTTTCAGTTGTTCAATATCCGCATTGGTATATACTTGTGTAGAAGATAAACTAGCGTGCCCCATCATCTTCTTAACCTTAGAAATTTCGGCGCCATTATTCAATATATGTGTCGCGAAACTATGTCTAAGGATATGCGGACTTCTCTTTCTCTTTGAAGACACAGCACTAAGGTAGTGAGTTACGAGCAAATAAACAAATTTTTCTGTGATTTTTTTTCCCTTTGGTGTTACAAAAAAATATAATTCCGCATCAGGATTAGGCCTTCTATGCTCATCATTATAAACCTTGAGCTCCTTCATCAAAATAGGAGAAACAGGAACTATTCTCTGTTTATTCCCTTTACCTGTCACTGTAATTTCATTTCTATAAAAATGAACATTCTCTAAAAGCAAATCACAAAGCTCTGCTCTACGCATTCCCGTTTGATAAAGAACCTCTATAATAAGCCTGTCAAGCAGCTCCACTTCTCCACTATCTAAAATAACGGTCAATTCCTGCATTTCTTCTTTGGAAAAGGGAATTTGTTTTTCGGGATAAAATTTAAGTGTCGAGATGCCCTCCACAGGCGAAACACCTATCAGTGATATTCTCTGTAAAAAAGAATAAAAACTCTTCAGAGTAGAAATTTTTCTATTGATACTTCTTTTGGTCAATCCTTTCTCGCTCAGAAAAACGATGAAATTACGCACCATTTTCTTTTCTGCTTCCTGCAGCTCTTCCAAGCCTTCCCTATCCATAAGGAAAGACAAGAAATCCTCCAAATCCTTTCGGTAACTGGTAATCGTATTGGGAGAGTAGCGTTTTTCTTGCTGAATATATTCCAAAAACTTGTCTATCATAGTCCAAAGTTAATCAATTTAAAAATAAAAGTCCATTCTCAATAAAGAATGGACTCAAAATATTTTCAAAACAAAACCTTATGCTTGCTCTTCTTTGCTAAGCAGTCTTTGTTTGTGAGCAGCTCTCAATTTACCTTGTCTAAGTATTACAGAAGGTTTAGTAAACTGCTGTCTAGATCTCAATTGTTTAACAACACCTGTTTTGTCATACTTTCTTTTGTATCTTTTAAGTGCTCTATCAATTGATTCTCCGTCTTTTACTTGAACTATTAACATATCTTACATCTCATTTATGGGCGCAAAGATAGTATTTTTTTTTGAAATGCACAAAATAAAAAAGGCATTATTGAGATTTTTGTTTGGGTGTAATGATTTTTAATTTTAAATTAGCACCTTTAATTTTAGAAAACAGCATGAAAAAAATATTTGCTTTTTTAGTCGTTCTATCCATTAATTGTCTAACTTATGCACAGGAAATCTATGCCAATGTGCAGGTAAACCACAGTCAGATAGGAGGTAGTAACACTCAGGTTTTCAAAACATTAGAGAAAAGTTTGAGAGATTTTATCAATAATACAAACTGGACAGGCAAAAAACTGCAAAACTTTGAGAAAATAAAAGCTAATTTTGCTATCGTTATCAAAGAAAGACCGAGCCAAAACTCCTTTAAAGGAAGCCTCATTGTTCAGGCAGTTCGCCCTGTTTATGGGACTATTTATGAAACACCTCTTATCAATATCAATGACACTCGTTTTTCTTTCGAATATACTGAGAATGAAAACCTTATATTCAATGACAGACAATTTTCTGGGAAAAACCTTACAGATGTGATTAGTTTTTACATCTACACTATTTTAGGGTATGATGCGGACAGCTTCCAGCAGCTGAGCGGAAAAACTCATTTCGAAAAGGCTCAAAAAATTTCTCAAAATGCACAAAATCACAACTATGACGGATGGGAAATCATGGGCGAAACTAAAAGTAGAAGTCTGTTAGTCAATAGTTTACTAAACGAAAGAAACATTCCTCTAAGAAATATTTACTATTCCTACCACAGAATAGGGCTGGATAATTTCAGCAGCCAAAACCAATTTGCTGCAAAACAAACCATTGCAGAAGAGCTGCTGAAACTAAAAGCTTATGAAGCTGATTTTCAGCTGAACTACCCTCTTTCTATTTTCATTGACACGAAAAAAGATGAAATTTTCAATATTTTTAATTCCAATAACAATGGTGGAATCAATGTCAATGAACTGAGAATAATGATGAGCACTTTTTCGCCGAGAGATGTAGAATCCAAGTGGAATAAGTGGAAATAATCTTCAATTTACAACCAATATTAAGAAAATGCTTTCAAAAATTACAATACAAAATTTTGCTCTAATCCAGCATCTCAGCGTTTCTCTGGAAAACGGACTGCAAGTCATCACGGGAGAGACGGGCGCTGGGAAATCCATTATTTTAGGCGCTTTACGGCTAATTCTTGGAGAAAGAGCAGATTCAAAATCAATCTCCGACCCTGAGAAAAAGAGCGTTGTAGAAGCAGAATTTAAAATCACTTCTTCTTATCTTCCTTTTTTTGAGGAAAACGACCTTGATTTTGAGGAAAATACCATCATCAGAAGAGAAATCCTGCCCAGCGGAAAATCTAGGGCTTTCATCAATGATATTCCCGTGACGCTGGATGTTTTGAAGGAATTGTCTTCCAAACTGATAGACATTCATTCTCAGTTCGAAACATCCAATCTTTTCTCGGAAGAATATCAGTTCAAAATCATCGATGGATTATCCGAAAACAAAGAAATTATAAGCGATTATCAAAAGAAATTTGTCTCTTATCAAAACCTAAAAAAAGAACTTCTTTCGCTTGAAAACCAACTAGCCGAAAGAAACAAAGAATCTGATTATCAAAGTTTTTTACTAACTGAACTGCAAGAGTTTAACCTTGATAATATCAATTTAGAAGAACTAAAAAACAAGGTAAATGTAGGCGAACATGCCGAGCTAATTTTAGAAAATTTGGGACAAATCTCAGGGCGTTTTCAGCAGGAAGAAATGGGAATTTTAGATAGTCTGAATGATATCAAAAACAAAATTCAAAAAATCTCTGAAAATTCACCTCATCTAGAACAACTTAGCCAAAGAATAGAGGAAAGCTATCTGGAACTAAAAGACATAGCGGACAGCATTGAAAACGAGATAGAAAGCACAGAAATCAATCCAGAAGAACTAGCAGTTTTCACGAGCCAGCTCAACAAAATAAACTCTCTCCTGCTAAAACACCAGGTTTCTGATATTGAAGAACTTATAGCTATCCGAGAACAACTCTCTACACAGCAGAAAAATTCAGAGAATTTAGAAAAAGATATAGAAGAGACTAAAAATCAACTGAATACAATCCAGCAGGATTTAGATAATTTAGCTAAAATTCTTTTTGAAAATAGACAAAAGACTATTCCTATTTTTAAAGAAAAAACAGAGGAGCTTCTTGCCCGATTGGGATTAGAAAAAGCTAAAATAGAGGTGGAATTTACAGAAAATCAAGATTTTAATAAGTTTGGAAAAGAACACATTCAGCTTTTATTCCAAGCCAACTCTGGTTTCCCTCTAAAACCAATACAAAGCGCTATTTCTGGTGGTGAGCGCTCTCGTGTGATGCTTTCTATCAAGAAAATCATGGCTGAAAATGCAGAACTTCCTACTCTGATTTTAGATGAAATAGACTCTGGAGTTTCTGGAAAAACAGCCGATGAAATAGGAAAAGTAATGCAGGATATGGCTAAAAACATGCAGCTAATCGTCATCACGCACCACGCACAAGTGGCAGCCAAAGGAAACTCCCACTACAAAGTAGTGAAACAAGATGTAGATGGGAAAACTCAGTCAAACATCATTCCGCTTGGTGAGAAAGAAAGGCTTCATGAAATCGCCCAAATCCTCTCTGGAAGCACCATCACAGATGCGGCACTACAACAGGCAGAAGAACTTATGAAAAACTAACCCAAATGAAGGATATAGAAACAATAGAAGATATAGAACTGCTTGTAAATACATTTTACAGCAAGGTAAGAAAAGATGATGTCATAGGTTTTTTCTTCAACGATGTAGCGAAAACAAACTGGGAAGAGCATCTTCCCAAAATGTATCTATTTTGGAGGGCACTGCTCTTTATGGACATTAAATTTGATGGAAATCCCGTAGGCGCTCACATTCCGATAAATCTGCAAGTGCCGATGGAGGAACACCACTTTGACCACTGGGTAGGACTTTGGAAAGAAACTGTGGATGAACTTTTCGAGGGAGAAACAGCCGAAGATGCCAAAAACAAAGGGCAAAACATTGCAAAAATGATGGCTTTCAAAATGAGACAAGTAAGAATGTAACTCTACTTTCTAGCGCCAAAGCCAGTAATCCTGCCAGTCTGTGAACATATGAAAAAGCAGCCCGATGGATACTACACGGTAATTTCCTTTCAGAAAAATACATCCCAAAGCATATGCCACAACGGCATAATAAGAATGCAGCAGATGAAAACCTACACTGCATCTATCTGGGTCAAAAATAGGAGTTGCCAAAAGATGATCCAAATCCACCAGCATGGTCGCCAAAAGAATGCAATAAGTTTTTTTCCAAGTTTCTTTATAAAAAAAATAGGCTATAAAAAACGGAAAACCGAAATGCAGAAAATAGTGTACCAGCAGTTTTAAAATCGATGTACTATCCATTCATTATCTTTATCAAAATGCAAATATAAAGAAGATTCTGAATAATTATTTCTTTAATTTTATTTAAAATCATGATAGATACCCACACCCACCTCTATTCAGAGGAATTTGACCAAGACAGACAGGAAGCCGTTTCCAGAGCTTTCGCAAACGGAGTAAGCCAAATATTCCTGCCTGCCATAGACTCCGAAACTCACCAAAAAATGCTGGATTTAGAGGCAGCCTATCCGCAGAAAATCTTTGCAATGATGGGACTTCATCCCTGCTCGGTAAAGCCTGACACTTGGGAAAAGGAATTAGAAACTGTAGAAAAATACCTTAACCAAAGGGATTTCTGTGCTGTAGGCGAAATCGGGATAGATTTATATTGGGAGCAATCTACCCTTGACATACAAATAAAGGCCTTCGAAAAGCAGATAGACTGGGCAGTGGAGAGAGACCTGCCTATCGTAATCCATACCCGAAACAGCTTTGATGAAACTTTTGAGGTTTTGGAAAGAAAAAAACACCCTCGCCTGCGCGGGATATTCCATTGTTTCAGTGGTGACTTGGCTCAGGCTCTGCGAGCGATAGAGATGGGATTTTATTTAGGCATCGGCGGTGTGGTGACTTTTAAAAATGGAAAAATAGACCAATTCTTGGGCGAAATACCTTTGGAAAAAATAGTTTTGGAGACGGACAGCCCTTATCTGGCGCCCGTGCCACACAGAGGAAAACGCAATGAAAGCGCTTATCTGAACCTCATCGCAGGCAAATTAGTGGATATTTATGGAGTGAGTTTTGAGGAAATTGATAGAATAACGACCGAAAACGCCAAAAGAATTTTTAGAACATAAAAAACAATAGATAAAATGATAGAAATAGAATTTGAAAAACCTAATTATACCACCTGCGAATGCTGTGGTAATCGGGTAACTTGGCTCACAAGATTTGTTTATAAGGATAACGAAGCTATTGCTTTTTACTATGCCACTTTCACAGAACACGCTGAGGAAAAGGTAGTAAAATGTTTAGTAGGTATATGTGAATGGGAAAACTCTGAAAGTGAAGAATATACAAAAGCAACAGGTTTCCCGATGGCGCTTTGGGTTGATGAAAATCAGCAGGCAAATGTTTCGTTATTGAATAAAAATGAAGTTCCTTGGGAAAACATACTAAAAGGGAAAATCCTTGACCGAGAGGAAGCCCTAAATCACCCTTATAAAGAAGAGGTTTTCCATATTACTGACCATATTTTCTGGGAAGATGAAGAAATTATAAATTTTTTAGACCCTAAAAACTAAACTAAAAGAGCCTGAAAACACCATTCTAAACCTCAAAAACATTCACGAAATTACGGTAGAAAACGGATTAAAATTGTTCAAAATATAAAAAATGAAAGTCTTAAATATTAAAATTTCTGCATTACCTCCAGAAAATAATTCTTTTTGGATGAGACTTCTTCTTTATCTGTGTGTTCCTTTTCTTTTCATATTTGGAATACTTTTATTGATAGGATGGAGAATATATTCAGGCATTAATTCTATTATTTCGGCTGTCAAAGAGGATTTTTTCGGAATTAAAGACAAAACAAATATTAAAACCAGCAAAAATATTCTATTCGAAAACGAACAATTTAAACTAAAAAAAGAAGACTATCTCCCTCATGAAAACAGCCAAGAATATAAAATTTTCGATGATTTTTGTGCCAAATCAAACGAACACCTTAATGATGATGATGGCTATATATTCTACAAACTGACAGATAAAAAATCAGCAACAGACCTAAATGGAGCGATTATAAGTGAATTTCAGGAAGATATTGGTAATTATATTTTATCACAAAATCTTATTTTGGAGGATAACCAGCTTAAAAACCAACTGATATCTTTCAATAAAAACACTGGGAAAATCACAGTTTTGGCTGATATCAAAGACTTTTTTTGGTTAGAATTTGATTCTGAAACAAAAACAATCAATGGTTATAACAATAAAGAACAAATAGAAATCGCCATTTCAGAATGAATTGTCTTTTATTAAATTGATTTAATCCAAAAAAACAAAATCTACTTCTAAATGAAGTAGATTTTTATTTTATGCAAATTTTCTCTTTCTCAGCCAGAAGAACAATACTCCCATACCACCGATAATTCCCAGCGGCAATAATAGATTCAGCCACTGCCAGTAGGATTTCTCATCATTGATTCTTTTCCCATCCAAGAGGCGAACTTCTATGCTTCGGCTGCGCAGTTCGATGAGATTGTTATCATCTAGAAGATATTCCAGCGCATTTCTCAGAAACTGCTCATTACCATAGAGCTGGTTAGTCATCAGGTCTTCGCCCAAAGGAAGCGGTTCTCCTCTGATGACTTGGTTTCTAGCGACATCTCCATCAGAAATGACTATCATTTTATTCTCGCCACTTTTTGCTTTGAACTTTGGATATTCATTTTTCTCACTTCTGTTGGCATATGCAGAATTAAATTTCCCTTCCAAAGCCACTGCAAAAATCTTCGGCGTAGATGGTTTTTCCATCACACTAAGGCTGTCTATATTCTGCAATTCGCTCAGTTCTACATAATTAGGCGTAGATTTCAGGGTCGTTCTGTTACTAGATTCGTAGAGAACTTGGGTTTTAATCCCTGGTCTTCCCAAAGTATCTATCGCTGTTGGAAACTCAAATTTCAAAGGATTTATGTTTCTAGTGATAGGATTTCCTGTTTCGTTAATCCCAAGCGGGAAATACGGCCACAACAAGCTGGCATACTGAGGGTTACCTGCTATCTCTCCCACCACTATTCTCCTAAGAGCCGCTTTTTGGAAATCTTTAACCAAGGCAGAATTGATTCTCAGACCGTAATTGAACATAAAATCCGTTAGGTTAAGGTCTTGTGGATAGGCCATTATTTTTTTGGAATGGTAGAGTGTGTCCATATCTGCATTCACAGCATCCAGCATCCATAGGGTTTTACCACCATTCATAATATATTGGTCAAGAATCACTTTTTCTTGATTAGTAAAAGGTTTTCTCGGTTTGGCGATTACTATGGCGTCCATTTTTTGGAGCGTAGGAACATCCTCCATAGTGAGTTCTCCTCTGGTGTGCGGAATAATCGGCCCTACATTATAGTTATCCAAAGCCAACTGCAAGAAGCCCTGAAACTGGTCTGGCCTAAGCTCATCATGATTCACCAAAAATCCTACATTTTTTCTCTTTTCGGTAATCATGGTTTTAATGGTGGAAACAAAATTGTACTCCAAATTCTCAATAGACTTATTCAGCTGTTCCGATGCATCTATCCCTGTCTGCTGGATAATCAAAGGAATAGCCGTCCCATAGGTATTATACTTCACCGCTGCATATGGGAAAAGGACGATTTCAGAGATTTTACCATCTTTCATATTAGGTAAAATAGACGGCTCCATGCCCATAGCTTCCAGCGTATCTCTCGATATTTTTTCCTTAATAGGGTCTATGAATTTATAGTCTATCTTTGGATTGATTTTTCGGAATTCTTCCAGCATGAATTTGGTTTCGTTTTGTAACTGCTTAAAACTCGCTGGGAAATCACCATCGAGATAAACCTCTATCATCATCGGTTTTTTCACCGATTTCAGGGTTTTTATCGTGGAGTCTGTAAGGGTGTATCTTTTTTCTTGGGTAAGGTCTATCCTTGTGGAGAAACCAAAAATCCCAACAAGCAGAACTAAAACAATCCCAATAGATATTATTATTTTCTTATTTTTCATATTCTTTTATACATTTTTTCAAAATTCCCTACCTCATTTCCTTTCTTCTTTTTTGAATATTTTATTTTTTTCTTTCAACAAAAAGGATGGCTGCTTTTAGCCCTAAAAATATTATCAACCCGAAATAAAACACATCTTTAGTGTCTATCAAACCTCTCGTAAAGGCGATATAATGATAATAAAAACCAAAGTTCTGAAGAATATAATCTCCACCGCCCAGCAATTTATACGAAGCCAGCTGCTCTATTCCAAAAAACATAAAGAAACATAAAAAAACGCCTATAAGGTACGCCATCACTTGGTTAGATGATAAGGCTGATGCCAAAATCCCTACTGCTGTGAATGCTCCTATAAGCAGCAACAATCCTGCATATCCACCCAAAGTCATCCCGAAATCTATATTTCCTTCTGGAATGCTGAGCGTAGAAATCGTATTAAAATACACGATGGAAGGCAATAAGCACAAAACACCTATCAGCCACACAGACAGGAATTTACCACCAATAATCTCTGTCAATTTTAAAGGCTGAGAAAAAAGCCAACCAAGCGTTCCTGACTGCTGCTCTTCTGCCAGGGTTTTCATACTAAGTGCAGGAATGATGAACATAAAAAGCCACGGAACCAGCACAAAATAAGTCTGCATAGAAGCCGCACCTATATCAAAAAAGTTAAAATTATTCTCAAAGAAAAACAAGAACAAGCTTCCTAAAAGACTGAAAGATGCGATGATAACCCACGCACTCCAATTCCCAAAATAAACCCAAAGTTCTTTTTTAAAAACTGCTATCATTTTATATTTATTTTATCCAAAAAATTATTTAGTTCAAAAACACATCATATCTACCGACTTTGTGTATCATCTTCAATACATTATCATCAATTCTTATTTTATGCTGCATAGATACCAGCTCTATGATGCTGTTATCCTCAGGATTTTTGATATAAAAGCTAAGTTTATGCTCGCCTTTATTAGTGAGTATTTCATTTCTGAAAAACTCTATATCTTCTTTTTTCAAATCCTGAACTGGCATTACAACGGTCAGAGATTTTGCAAATTTATCAAATGCATCCCTTAGTTCCAAAACATCATTCACATTCACAAAACATCTTCCATCCTGCGAAATGGAATATTTTATCTTTAAAATCACAAATCTCTGTGGAGCTATCTTGTCTTTCAGCCTCATATAATCCCTGTCTCCCAGACGGAAAGAGCACGAACCTGCGTAGTCCTCCAAGGTCAGAAAAGCCACCTTTTCGCCGCCACGCTTCCCATCCCGAACAGTATATTCCGTAATCATTCCCGCCACAGTGTATTCTTTGCCTTTATTCATATTATTTTGGCGGTCTTTCCAGCTGAGATTGGTCTCTGGAACATTATTCGCGATGATTGTAGATTTATAATTTTCCACTTCATCCAGATTCAGGAAGTTATGAAAACCTCTCGGTTCTATTTTTTTTGTAGCTTCTTCCACTATTTCTTCTGACTCGGCATCCATACCGAAATCTATATTTTCATCTTCTAAAATATCTGCATCTATACCGCTGTCCGCCACATCCAAATGCTCTTCTGGCTCATTCTTTCTGTCTTTTTCCAAGATACTTTTTTTACTCAAAGAGCCTTGCATAAACTTGTATTGATACTTAAACTCATCTATCGGATGGGCAGAAAGATAAAACCCAATGGTTTCCTTTTCTTTATTAAGTTTATACATATTAGACCATTCTGGCTGGGGATCGATTTTAAAGCGCTCTATCTGAACCTCTTCCATCATATCCGCAAAGAGGGAATTTTCCACAGAGGACTTACTTTCATTATAGTTTTGTCCGTATCTGAGGAGTTTTTCGACAGCTGTCTTTCCTGAGCTGTCTGGCTCTAAATACTGGGCTCTGTGGTAAGTGTCCAGCTCATCAAATGCGCCTGCCATTACCAGCCCTTCCACCACTCGCTTATTTACCTGCGATGAAGAAACCCGCTCAAAAAAATCAAAAACATCCTTGAACTTGCCTTTTTGTCTTTCCTGATCTATGGCTTCGCTCGGCCCCTCACCTATTCCCTTTATCGCCCCAAGTCCAAAACGAATCTGCCCTTTCTCATTCACCGAGAATTTGTATTGGCTTTCATTCACATCCGGCCCCAGAACATCCACGCCCATAGACTTACAGTCTTCCATAAACATGGTGATTTGGGCAGTGTTGTTAATGTTATTACTCATCACACTCGCCATATATTCGGCTGGGTAGTTGGCTTTTAGGTAAGCTGTATGATAGGCTATCAGGGCGTAACATGTGGAGTGCGACTTGTTAAAAGCATACTCTGCGAACGCCTCCCAGTCTTTCCAGATTTTCTGTAATTTCGTTTCATCCAGATTGTTCGCCTTTCCTCCTTCTATGAATTTCGGATACATTTTATCCAAGACATTTCTCTGCTTTTTCCCCATGGCTTTACGCAGGGTATCGGCTTCACCTTTGGTAAAGTTGGCCAATTTCTGTGACAAAAGCATCACCTGCTCCTGATAAACGGTAATTCCGTAAGTTTCTTTCAGATATTCCTCTGTTTCTGGGAGGTCATAGACTATTTCTTCTACGCCGTGCTTTCTGTTGATAAAGTTTGGGATGTATTTTATCGGCCCTGGTCTGTACAGCGCGTTCATCGCGATAAGGTCAGCAAAAACCGTTGGTTTCAGATCCCTCATATATTTCTGCATTCCAGCACTTTCGTATTGGAAAATCCCGACTGTCCTTCCTTCCTTAAAGAGCTGATAAGTCTTCGCATCATCCAGCGGAATTTCATCTGGGTTTATGTCAATATTATATCTTTGTTTAATGAGTTTCAAAGCATCTTTGATAATGGTCAAAGTCCTCAAACCGAGGAAGTCCATTTTCAGCAGTCCTGCACTCTCCGCCACCGAGTTATCAAACTGAGAGACCAAAATATCGGCATCTTTTGCCGCAATGGAAATAGGAACAAGATTGGAAATATCCTCAGGCGTAATAATCACCCCACAGGCGTGAATTCCCGTGTTTCTGATACAGCCTTCCATTTTCCTTGCGGAATCCAAAACACGATAACGGCTGTCTTTCGGGTTCTCCAAGATGGCCTTCATCTCATCCACCAAAACTTTATCCTCATCCTTTAATTTATCATATTTTGAAAGGGCTTTTGCAATGTTCATCCCTGGCACAGACGGAACGAGTTTTGCGATATTATTCGTTTCAAAAATCGGCACATCCAAAACCCTTCCTGCATCTTTTATCGCAGATTTTCCACCCAAAACAGAATAGGTAATAATCTGAGCCACATTACTTTGCCCATATTTATCAATCACCCATTTGATGATTCTGTCCCTTCCCTCATCATCAAAATCTATATCAATATCGGGCATGGAAATACGCTCTGGATTCAGAAAACGCTCAAAAAGGAGGTCGTATTTTATAGGGTCTACATTGGTAATTCCGATGCAGTATGCCACCGCAGAACCTGCCGCAGAACCACGCCCAGGCCCTACAGAAACGCCCATATTTTTTGCCTCATTACAAAAATCCTGAACGATAAGGAAATACCCTGGATAGCCCGTTTTAGCGATTACTTCCAGTTCAAAATCCAAACGCTCTGCTATTTCATCTGTGATTTCTCCATATTTTTTCTTTGCTCCTTCGTAGGTCAAATGCCTTAGATAGGCATTTTCTCCGCGTTTTCCGTCGTCTTTCAAATCATCTTCGTGCTGAAACTCCTGTGGAATATCAAATTCAGGCAGCAAAACATCTCGTTTCAAGGTATAAGGCTCAAATTTCTGCAACAGCTCCGTATATGCCTCAAATGCATCTGGATACTGGCGAAAAGCCTGTTTGATTTCTTCCGTATTTTTTATATAAAACTCCTGCGAAGCCAGCCCTCTCCTCTTCCCAAAACCTCTGCCAATGGGCGTTGAAAGCTTTTCTCCATCTTTTATACAGCTTACGATATCCTGAATATCCGCATCGGATTTTTCTGTATAAAAAGTTTCGTTTTGGGCTAAAATTTTGACATCATATTTTTCTGCAAACTGGAGCAAAGTTTGGTTCACATGCTCTTCTTCGTACAGACCATGATTCTGAATCTGCACATAGAAATCCTCGCCAAATTCC
Source organism: uncultured Flavobacteriaceae bacterium (assembly GCA_963518955.1). Taxonomy (GTDB): domain Bacteria; phylum Bacteroidota; class Bacteroidia; order Flavobacteriales; family Weeksellaceae; genus JABCPE02. The sequence goes on from CAUQKI010000009.1 coordinate 14,309, forward strand.
TCTTTCCACCATTTGAAAAGTTCTTCCCCTTTCTGCTCCCCAAAATTCAAAATCGCATCTGGAATATCACCAGAAATCCCAGAAGTAACCACGATAAGCCCCTCCTTATACTGCGAAATCATTTGTCGGGAAATCCGCGGAACACCAAAATAAAATCCTTTAACAAAACCTATACTTGAGAGTTTTGCCAAGTTTTTATAACCTATGAAATTTTTCGCCAACAGCACCATATTTGTCCTTCTGTCTGGGTCATCTTTGGTAAACTGCTTCTGCTCGGGTCTGTCCGAGATATAAAACTCACACCCCAAAACAGGAATTATCGTTTTCTGCTGTGGTTCCGTTTCAGAAAATTCTACGCCTTCTTCCTCAGCTTTTTGTTTTTGGTCAATGTATTCTTGGTGGGCTTTTTTAACCTTAGAATTATAATTTTCCACTTCGGAAATAAACTTAAAAGCCCCCATCATATTCCCCAAATCCACCATTCCCACAGCTGGAAAATTATCGGATTTAGCTTTATTTATCAAATCTTCTATGGAAGTGGTCGATTGTAAAGACGAAAAAATACTATGATTATGAAAATTAAAGTAATCCCCAATTTCCACCTCATCCGTATCCCCGAAATCTACCGTTTTTTTCTTCTTGTTAAAATCCTCTACCTGCCGTCTGATGACGATTGCAAAAGGCTTGATGGGATTAGGGTGAAGGTTTTGGTAGGCTTCCAGCTGCTCTTGAGAAATTTTAAGATTTTCTGCTGGGATAATGCCGATACGCATCATCTCAAAGAAAACCTGAGCCGTAGCATTCACATCGGCGGCAGCGTTATGGGCTTCATCAAATTTTTTACCGTAGAGTTTTTCGTAAAGTTCCTCTAATTTTGGTGATTTGTATCTTCCGTTTTTCCCTCCGCTCAGCTGACAGAAATCCGTTCCCAGCTCCATAGTATCGGCGGAAGGCGTTTTTTCTAATGTGTTCTCTATTCCTTTTCGGAAAAGCTCTGCACCTACGATTTTATAGTCAAAATCTATATTGTGCCCTGCTACCACTTTGGTTTTCTTGAGCACTTCGGTGAACTCCTCCAAAACTTCCTGCAAGTCCCTTCCCTGCTCCTGCGCCATTTTAGTGGAAATCCCGTGAATTCTGGTCGCATTGAAGGGAATATCATAGCCCTCTGGCTTTATGATATAATCCTGATTCTCTATCAGTTCGCCGTTTTCATCATGCAGCTGCCAAGCAATCTGCACCATCCTAGGCCAGTTGTCAGAATCTGATAAAGGAGCATTAAAATTCTGCGGCAATCCCGTAGTTTCGGTGTCAAAAATGAGATACATTCAGTAAAAAAATTTGGTGTAAAAATAGAAAGAATTTTAGTATAAATTCAACTTTTGAATCAAAATAATTTTGACTTATATTTTTCTATACACTTCTTCAAAAGGAAGTCTGGTTCTATCTCCCCAAACACCCTTTTCTTCGCGTATTCCACAGGTTACGACCATATTGATTTCTGCACCACAGGGCAGTTTGAGCAGTTTTTTCACTCTTAAACTGTCAAATCCTTCTAACGGGCAAGTGTCATAGCCCTGCTCCGCCATTGCCAGCATGAAAGTCTGAGCAACCAAACCACAGCTTTTATGCACCACTACACGCATATCCGCCTCCGAAACCTGCCTCATCATAGGACGAAAAAGCCCAATTCCCAGCGCTGTTATTTTTCGGGCTATTCCTAAAATTCCAAAAAAACGAGAATAGATAATTGGAAGAAGTTTTTCATAATACATTCCCCACTTTTTTATGCGTTTTTCTTGTTTTTCGGCTGGGCTGGTTTTCTTGATATTTTCTATTTCTAAACGCAGCATTTCTTTTTCACGCTTACGGTGCAAATCCTGCCGAGTCACGAAAACCACCATCTCCTGTGCTGTATCTGCTGAACTCTGATCCAAACACGCAGAAGCCAATTTTTTGAGCATATCTTTGTCCGTGATATGGTACATTTCATAGAGCTGCATGTTGGAACTTGTAGGTGCCAGCTGTGCCAATCTCAGACAATGAGCCACCTTTTCTGTATCAATTAATTTTGTATCGCTATAGTATCGCACAGAGCGTCTATAATTGAGAATTTGTTCTAAATTCATAGTTGAAATTTTTCGTTAAAGATAAAAAAACTGAACAAGTTTTTCTCTTAATCATCAAAAAAAATTCCCTCCCAGAAAACTCCGAAAGGGAACAAATGAAACATATTCTATCTTAATTTTAGAATTTCAAATTCTTTAATCTCTCAAAAGCAGCTCTTTCCAGCATTTCTCTGTCATCTGGGTGAGCTATGGAAATAAGCGCTTTTGCTCTCTGCTGGAAGTTTTTCCCATGCAGATCCACCACACCGTATTCTGTAGCTACATAGTGCATATGCCCTCTGGTAGTAACCACTCCTGCCCCTTCTTTTAGGAAAGGAACGATTCTTGGCACGCCTTTTTTAGTTCTGGCAGTAATCGCCAAGATAGGTTTTCCACCATCACTCAGCGCTGCTCCTCTCATGAAATCCACCTGCCCACCGATACCGCTGTATTGGTAAGAACCTATACTATCTGAACAAGCCTGCCCTGTAAGATCTAGTTCTATCGCGCTATTGATAGACACAGCTTTCGGATTTCTACGGATAACACGCGGGTCGTTAGTATAATCCACATCTAGGAAAGCAAAAGCTGGGTTATCATTCACGAAATCATATAATTTCTTTGTCCCAAAAGCAAAGCTCGTTACTGATTTATGCGGGTGAGTTGTTTTATACTTGTTATTCACCACGCCAGATTTTATCAAATCTACTACTCCGTCGCTGAGCATCTCTGTATGAATACCCAAGTCTTTATGATTATTAAGACACTTCAAAACAGCATCTGGAATAGTCCCGATTCCCATTTGCAATACAGAACGGTCTTCGATGATTTCAGCAATATTTCTACCAATCTGCAATTCTTCCTCTTCTATCTTCGCGCCGTAATCTACTGTAAGCAGTTCTGTTTCGTGCCATACCATTTTGTCAATCTGGCTCATGTGGATTACACTGTCTCCGTGAGTTCTCGGCATTTTAGGGTTTACCTGAGCGATTACATATTTCGCTGTATCCACTGCCGATCTGGTAACATCCACAGAAAGCCCAAGCGTACAATATCCATGCTCATCTGGCGGAGAAACCTGAATAATCGCTACATCTAGCGGCATTCTATTGTTTCTAAACAAATCTGGAATATCTCCTAGGAAAATAGGAATAAAGCTTCCTCTTCCGCTGTTTACATTTTCTCTAACCGCCGTAGAGACGAACATTACATTAAAACGAAAACTATCTTCGTATTCTGGTTTTGTGATTTCTACATCGCCTTGTATCGTGATACAGGTAACTTCTACATTTTTTAATTCATTTGCTCGTTTTGCTAACTCACTTACTAAATAATTAGGTGTACAAGCACTTCCTTGTAAAAAAATTCTATCATTACTTTTTATCAATGACAGAGCCTCTTCTGCTGAACAATACATATTATTTTTCTAATGTTTTTGTGACAAAATAATTTTTTATCAAATTATACTTACTTAAAACTTTCGGCAAATATAAAAAATTTTTCGCTTAGAAAATACGCCTATTTTTAGCCATTTATTTTCCTGATAAAATTTAGTTTATTATTCTTTTATTCTAAGAATAATTTGCGTATTTTTGTAGAACTATATATTTTAATTATAACATTTTCAAATTATGAAAGTATTGATAATCGGAAATGGTGGAAGGGAATCTGCCATCGCATGGAAACTAAAAAATGACCCAAGAATTACCCAATTCTACTTTGCAAAAGGAAACGCCTCTACAGAGAAATTAGGAAAAACTGTTTACGAAACGGAAATAGCAGACCTTGTGAAGTTTGCTAAAAAAGAAGATATAGAACTTACTATCGTAGGGCCAGAGGCTCCGCTGGTAGAGGGTATAGTGGATGAGTTTAACAAAGAAGGATTGAGAATTTTCGGAGCTAAAAAAGCGGCTGCATTACTAGAAGGCAGCAAGGCTTATTCCAAAAAATTCATGCAGGACTACGGCATCAGAACCGCTAAAGCGAAGATTTTTGATTCTTACAATGATGCAGTTGCTTATGTGAAAACTCAGGCTTTCCCATTGGTAGTAAAAGCGAGCGGTCTGGCAAGTGGAAAAGGCGTGGTTATCTGTAAAGATTTAGCTGAAGCAGAAACTACCATTCACGATTTCATGATTAGAAAAATCCATGGAGATGCAGGAATCAGAATTATTGTTGAAGAATTCTTGAGAGGTTTCGAGGCTTCTGTGATTGCTTTCTCTAATGGCGAAAAATTCTTCCCTTGCATCGCAGTGAAAGATTATAAAAAATTAGGAAACGGTGACAAAGGCCCTAACACAGGCGGAATGGGAACAGTTGCTCCAAATCCAGAGTTCACAGCTGCACACATGGAAGATTTCATTCAAAATATTATGAATCCTACCATCAAAGGAATTCACGATAACATGCTGAAATTCAAAGGGTTTATCTTCTTTGGTCTTTTAGTTTCTAATAACGAATGCTACCTATTAGAATACAACATGCGTCTGGGCGACCCTGAAACTCAGGCTATTATGCCGCTTTTAGAAAGCAATCTTTTGGATGCTATCAATGATTGTATCGATGGAAAAGACATTGAACTTAAGTTTTCAGATAAAAAATCGGTTTGTCTTGTGTTAGCTTCTGGCGGATACCCTCGTGATTTCGAAAAAGGACTGGAAATCAAAGGAATAGATAAAGTTAAAAACAGTGAAGTTTTCTTTGCTGGTGCTACATACCAAGGAAGCCGAATCGTAACAGACGGCGGAAGAGTGCTGAATTTAGTTGCGGCTGGCGACACTTACGAAGAGGCTAGACAAAAGGTTTATGAAGATGCTGATGCTGTCAATTTTGACTATGCATATCACAGAGAAGATATTGGTTTAGTTAAATAATTTTCAGCAAAAAACTATATCAATATGAATAATGGAATCATTGTCCTTGATTTCGGATCTCAATACAATCAGCTGATTAGCCGAAGAGTACGAGAAATGCAGGTGTATTCGGAGATTATTCCTTATAACACTCCCATAGATGAAATCAAGGCTAAAAAACCTGTTGGAATTATACTTTCGGGCGGGCCATCTTCCGTAAATGCAGAAGATGCCCATTTGGTAGATAAAGAAATTTTCAATCTTGGGATTCCTATTTTAGGCATCTGCTATGGAATGCAGCTTACGGCGCATCTCCTCGGCGGAAAGGTAGAAAAAGGCACCAAAGGCGAATACGGAAAATCTCATTTGGAGATTGTAAAACCCTGCGCTCTTTTCGAGGGAGTGAGCCAAAATTCTATCGTTTGGATGAGCCACTTTGATGAAGTAAAAGAGCTTCCAAAGGATTTTGAAATCAATGCTAAATCAGGTGTAATTGCGGCTATTTCCAACGAAGCAAAAAACTTCTATGCCGTGCAGTTTCACCCAGAAGTAACTCATAGTGAGGAAGGCGGAAAAATGCTGGAAAATTTTGTTTTTAAAATTTGTAAGGCAGAAAGAAACTGGAAATTAACTAATTATATAGAAAAAACAGTCAGCGAAATCAAAGAAAAAGTCGGAAATCAAAAAGTGATTTTAGGGCTTTCCGGCGGTGTGGATTCTTCCGTAGCCGCTGTACTTATCCACAAAGCGATAGGCGACCAGCTGACTTGTATCTTCGTGGATACAGGACTTCTCAGAAAAGATGAAGCGAAAAAAGTAATGCAGAACTATGGTGAGCATTTCCATATGAATATCAAATGCATAGACGCTTCTGAGAGATTTTTGGCTAAATTAAAAGGAATATCCGACCCTGAGCAGAAAAGAAAAATCATTGGAAATGAATTTATAGAAGTTTTCGATGAAGAATCTTCAAAAATAGAAGGCGCGAAATTCTTAGCACAAGGGACAATTTATCCCGATGTGATAGAGTCTCAATCCATCAAAGGCCCTTCGGCAGTGATAAAATCCCACCACAATGTGGGCGGACTTCCGGAGGATATGAAATTTGAGCTTCTGGAACCTCTACGCGAACTTTTCAAAGATGAAGTGAGAAAAGTAGGTGAAGAATTGGGTATCCCAAGTCACCTTGTCCACCGCCATCCGTTCCCTGGCCCAGGGCTGGGAATCAGAGTTTTAGGTGAAGTAGATGCAGAAAAAGTGAGAATTCTTCAGGAGGCAGACGATATTTTCATCGAAGAACTCTACAAACATGAGCTTTATGACAAAGTCAGCCAAGCGTTCGTAGTGCTTCTTCCTGTGAAATCCGTAGGTGTAATGGGCGATGAGAGAACTTACGAATATACCGCAGTGGTCCGCTCTGCGAATACCATAGACTTTATGACTGCCACATGGAGCAAACTTCCTTACGAGTTTCTAGAATTGATATCCAACCGTATCATAAACGAAGTAAAAGGCATCAATCGTGTGGCTTACGATATTTCCAGCAAGCCGCCTGCAACCATAGAATGGGAATAAATTTAATAAAAAATATCTTTACACTTCTTTGTAAAGATATTTTTTTGTTTTAAAGTTCAAACTCTTCTCCTAATTCAGGGAGGGAAAGCTCTATTTTTCGCTGTTGGAAAGTCTCTTTCACTTGCTCATGATTTATCTTAATCGGCGGAAAAGTATCAAAATGACAACCTATCACTTTTGGTGTTTTTATCAGCTCCGAAGAAGCAAAAGCAGCCTGCTCTGCATCCATCGTATAATGTCCGCCAACTGGCAGAATAGCACAATCTATCTTACCAAAAAACTGCGGCAGAATTCCCATTTCAGAGATAACTCCTGTATCGCCAGCAAGATACACGCATTTCCCATTAAATCTTAAAACATATCCCGCTGGATGCCCTCCATATGTCCCATCTGGAAAACTAGAAGTATGAGAAGCCGAAACCATACTGATTTTCAGGTCTTCTATCATTGTAGAACCTCCTATATTGATATCTATAGAATGAGGATGCCCGAAATATCCGCTTATCTCTGGATGAGCAATAATCTGTGCCTCTGGATGGTTTTTGATAACCTCAGCCACATCTGCCGTATGATCTTCATGAGCATGAGTAATCAGCACATAATCAATTTTCTGCGAGTTAATATCAAATCCTGATTTCTCCTTTTGGAAATTATAAAACGGGTCTGTCAAGATATTTTTGCCTTTATACGAAAACAAAAAACAATTTTGTCCTAAAAATTTCACTTTCATAATCTTATATTTTTTAATTTTTTTTCTAAAAATAATTTAATCCCAAAGCCACCAAAACTGCCATCATAAGGGTAATTATCCCTACTTGTTTCAGGAATGGGTCTAGCTCATTAGGTGATTTTACTTTCATGATGTTTCGACGGAGTGCAGTCATTGGAAAAAATAAAATCATCACAATAAAAGCGTAATATTTCCCCTGTGAATGCAGATTGTTTTTCATTAAGAAAACAAGAATAAAAATCAGCGGCAGCTGCATGAGAACAATCTGATAAATCATCGCATACCTAAATCCTAGCCACTGCGCAACTGTCTTTTTCCCAGCCTTTTGGTCGCTTTCCATATCCCTCATATTATTGAGATTCAGCACCGATACGGACAGCATGCCTACCGCAGAAGCAGGAAGCAAAATATCCCAATTCCATGTTTTAGTAAAAAGAAAATAACTCCCACCCACAGATACCAATCCAAAAAAAATAAAAACCATAATATCCCCCAAACCTAAGTATCCATAAGGTTTCTTGCCGATTGTATAACTTATCGCTGCCCAGATACTCATAATCCCCAAACCGATAAAAACCCAAAATTCCGTAACAAAATCAGGAAAAAACGCCAAATAAAGCAAAGCCGCTGTCGCCAGCGTAGACAAAACCACAAACAAAATCACTACTTTTTTCATTTGCTCTGCTGAAATTTTCCCTGATGCCACGGCTCTGCTCTCTGCTTTTTCATCACGGAAATCGTCTGTTCCCTTTGTCCCATCGCCATAATCATTAGAAAAATTGGACAAAATCTGATAAAACATCGTAACAAGCAAGGCTAGAAGGAAAACTCTATAATCCCAAAATCCACCCTCCTGAACCAATCGCCAGCGAGCAATAAAAGCCCCCATAATAATACCGCTCACGGATAGCGGCAATGTTCTCAAACGCGCCGCCTGAAGCCAAATAAATATTCCTTTCTTCATACCTTAATCACTGAAAATAAATCTTTATTTATTTCCTTTTTTCACCTAAAATTTGTGTAAAGATAATCATTTGTGATTAAAAAAATAATCGTTAGATTTGCCGAGGTTTATACTGATTATGAAATCACTCAATGAAGAAAACTATCTAAAAGCTATTTTCCATCTTATTGACAAAGATGACACTTTCACAGTCAATGAGTTAAGCAAAATGCTCAACATAAAAATGCCCAGCGTAAACAGCATGATGAAAAAATTTTCTCAGAAAAACTGGGTCATCTACGAAAGCTACAAACCGATAAAAGTCACAGCTTTAGGAAAAAAAGAAGCCGCTCATGTGGTGAGAAAACACAGGCTAACCGAAATGTTTTTAGTAGAAAAAATGGGCTTCGGCTGGGAGGTCGTTCACGAAATCGCAGAACAGCTGGAACACATCCATTCAGAGATTTTCTTTGATAAAATGGATGAACTCCTAAACTACCCAAAAGTAGATCCACACGGCGAACCTATTCCTGACAAACAGGGAAACATCATTCAGCAAAACCTAACAAAACTAAGCGAATGCAAAGCTGGAGAGGCTGTCATTCTTTCAGCAGTAATAGATTCTTCGGATGAGTTTTTGACTTATCTAAACCATAGAAATCTGAGCTTAAATTCTGAGCTAAAAATCTTGGAAGTAGAAAAATTTGACCAATCGATGAAAATAGAATTTAGTGGAAAAACTGAAACCCTCAGCAAAATGGTCTGTGATAAAATATTAGTGCAAAAAATATAACAAAACAAAAAAGAGATGCTCCCAAAAGCATCTCTTTTTTATCTATTATTTTTTAAGAATTGGTGTCAAAACCTTCGTTTTTCCATCTATATTTTTAGGATTTTCTACTCCTAAAATATAATTGATAAATGGATAAATGTGTATATTTTCAAAAGGGTTTATCTCGTTATTTTCCTTTATTTTATTCCCAAAAGCATAGAAAATCGCCATCATTTCAGGAGTCGTGTACGGGTCATATCCATGAGTTCCCCAGATTCCTTTTCTATTTGCTAAAAAGTCTTTTTCGCTTTTTACCATATAGTATGGAGCATCGGTAATAATCAAGATATCACCTATATTTTCATGGTTTCTATAATGCCATTTTTCTGGTGTTTTTTCTTTTTTATACACTTTCACATGGCTGTTCCCTGCGAAATATTGTTTTATCTCTTGATAGACTTCCTCTTTTTGGTTTTTATTTTTTAGATAAACTTGGCAGTGCATACCATTGTTTATCATATCGGCTTTGTCTTTTAGTTTATTTTCAAGGCTTTCGGTGATGATTATTTTCCCTTTTTCGCTTGTCATATCTATCATTCCGTGGTCAGCCGTGATGATGGTAGTTATTGGCAGGTCTAGATTTTCCACCCCTTGCATGATTTGCCCCAAAAGTTCATCTGCCAGCTGTAATTCTTGTTTCAGTTTTTCGGAATTTGTCCCTGTCTGATGTCCCGCTGTATCCACAAATTCAAAATAAAGCGTTACAAATCGTGGTCTTTCTGACTCTGGAAGCCTAAACCAATTCATCACCTGCTCTATCCTTTCGGTATAAGGCACATTAGCATTATACTGTTTCCAGTAGGTAGGATATTCGCCTTGTATAGGCGCCTCTGAGCCCACCCAGAAATAGGAAGCAGTCTTCATTCGATGTTTCTGAAGCCACTGCCACTGCGGCATTCCTCCATAGAAATTAGGATTTTGCACGGCTTCTCTATTTGGGATAGAATAGATTTTGTCCTCTGATGGAGAATAAAACATATTATCCACTAGCCCATGGTTCCCTGGGTACATTCCCGTAATTATAGTGTAGTGGTTAGGAAAGGTTTTACTAGGAAAACTAGGAATTACTCCTTTTGCGTAGGAGGATTTTTGTTTGAGTTTTTTAAAGTTTTCTAAATTAAATTTCTCTGGATAGTCATACCTGAATCCATCAAAAGAAACCAACAAAACATATTGTTTCTCTGACGGCTTATTTACCAGCGCATTATTCTTACAAGAAGTTAAAAAAAGACTAATCCAGATGAATAAAATTTTCTTCATTGTTAAATTTAAATTTCCGCAAAGGTAAAAAGTTTTAAGTAAATTTGTGACAAATAAAATTATTATCATGAATTTCAGAATAGAAAAAGACACTATGGGAGAAGTGCAAGTCCCAGCCGAAAAATACTGGGGAGCACAGACTGAGCGTTCTAGAAACAATTTTAAAATCGGTGAGGAAGGCTCCATGCCTAGCGAAATCATAGAAGCATTTGCATACTTAAAAAAAGCCGCTGCCTATGCCAACTGCGATTTGGGCGTACTTCCTTTGGAAAAGCGAGATTTAATAGCCCAAGTCTGTGACGAAATTCTATCTGGAAAACTTTCCGACCAGTTTCCTTTGGTTATATGGCAAACCGGCTCTGGAACTCAGTCAAATATGAATATAAATGAAGTAATCTCCAACAGAGCACATGTCTTAAACGGTGGAACTTTGGGCGAAAAATCTTCTATTCATCCAAATGATGATGTGAACAAATCCCAGTCTTCCAACGATACTTTCCCCACTGCTATGCACATCGCAGCATACAAAAAATTAGTAGAAAAAACCTTTCCCGCGGTGGAACGACTAAGAGATTCTTTAGCTAAAAAATCTGAAGATTTCAAAGACATCATCAAAGTAGGAAGAACCCACCTAATGGATGCCACTCCCCTAACCCTAGGGCAGGAATTTTCTGGGTATGCAGCACAGCTGGATTACGGACTAAAAGCCTTATCAAACACACTGGAACACCTTCGAGAGCTGGCTCTGGGAGGAACCGCCGTGGGAACAGGTCTCAACGCTCCAAAAAACTACGACACAAAAGTCGCAAAATACATCTCCGAATTTACTGAACTTCCATTCATCACGGCTCCGAATAAATTTGAGGCACTTGCTGCTCATGATGCCATCGTAGAAAGCCACGGCGCACTGAAACAAATCGCGGTTTCATTATTCAAAATAGCCCAAGATATCAGAATGATGGCTTCTGGCCCTAGAAGTGGGATTGGAGAAATTTTCATCCCAGAAAACGAACCAGGCTCTTCCATCATGCCAGGGAAAGTGAATCCTACTCAGCCAGAGGCAGTTACTATGGTCTGCGCCCAAATTCTTGGAAATGACACTACTATCTCTTTTGCAGGAACGCAAGGGCATTTTGAGCTGAATGTTTTCAAACCTGTGATGGCTTACAATTTTCTACAATCGGCACAGCTTCTCGCGGATGCTTGTATCTCGTTCGATGAACACTGCGTATCAGGAATTCTTCCTAATGAATTAAAAATCAAAAGTTTATTAGAAAATTCACTAATGCTTGTCACAGCGCTAAATCCTCACATCGGCTACGAAAATGCCGCAAAAATTGCTAAATCCGCTTATAACAACAGAACAAGCCTAAGAGAAGAGGCTATAAATTCGGGAATGCTCACTGGCGAAGAGTTTGACAGCTGGGTCAATCCTAAAGATATGATTTAAGTTTTTTAATTAAACTATAAAAAATCCATAAAACCAATTAGTTTTATGGATTTTGTTTTAAATATTTTTCTCCAAAATCTATTCTGCAAGTCCGACCAAAGTGCCTTTTGCATAAAACTCCAACAGCTTGACTTGGTATAAATAATTGTATTTCGCCTGCGCTGCCGAGCCTTGGGCATTTACATAATTGTTTCTCGCTGTATTTAGGTCGTAGATAGATGATTTCCCTGCCTGATAACTCTTTTCCATGAAATCCAATGCCAGTTTTGAGCTTTTTTCCGCTTCCACAGCAGATTTATAAACCTCAAAATTATTTTCTGCTGTATATTCCGCTTTTTGGATATTTTGTAGAAGCTCTTGTTTTTGCTGCTGCAGGTTATTTTTAGCTATATCTTCGTTTATTTTAGCCTGTTCTACTTGTATTTTTGTAATTCCTTTGTTAAAAATAGGAATGTTCGCAGTAAGCCCTATCTGCTGACCAAAATTATCCTTATACTGCTGACCGAAATTTCTACCACCATCATTATTAAACGAATTGAAATAAAATGTCCCAACGCCCGCGCTGGCCGTAATGGACGGAAGGAAACCCGTATTTGCTATTTTTGTCTGCATTTCAGAGGCTTTTATCCTCGCTTCTGCTCCCTTTATCTGCGGGTGCCAGCTGTAAGCCTTTTCTAAAACTTCACTTACCGAAAAATCAGTTTTTTCTACATGTTCTGCCACATCCCAGCCTGCTACATCAAAGTCCTTGTAATCCTCCAGCTGAAGCAGTAAAGCCAGTGAAAAGAGCGCATTTTTGGTGTTTACTTCTGCTGATTTCATATTCTGGTATTCCCTTGCCATAGAGGCGTTTGCTTCCGCTAAAACCGTTTTGGAAGTTTTACCTACTTTGGTGGTTATTTCGGCTTTTTCATAGACTTTCTGTGCATTTTCATAGGCAGATTTATTGATATTTTCCACTTCTCTATTCAGCAAAATATTCAAATACTGTTGGGCTATCTGAAGGGAGATATCGCTTTTTATCCTTTCCAAATCATAGGCGCTGGCTTCCACCTCGTACTGAGATTTTTGAATTTGTTTTTCCAGTCGGTTTCCGTTGTAGAGGGTCACACTTGCGCCGATGTTCACAGAATTATTAAAATTATCATTCCTGCGGTGGTTCCCGAAAACATCTTGATTTTGCCCAAAATTAGCCGTATTGCTCACCGTTGCAGAAACGCTCGGAATACGCTCTTTTTTAGCTGTTTTTAGATTATTTTCCTGATTGGTTTTTTCCAGTCTGCTCTGTTTGATGTGCAGATTATGTTCAAAAGCGTAATGTATACACTCCTGCAATGTCCACTTTTTCTGAGCATTAGCCACAGAAAAAGAAAAGAAAAAAACAAGGAAAATAATTTTATAAAGTTTCATATTTTTATTTTATACTACTCATTATCACATCATTATAATGAACCAATTCTGGAATAGCAGCACAGTTCATATTGATGATTTGAACATTATTTTTATCAAGTGTAGCGAACAAATCATTCTGCTTATTCATAGGAACGAATCCGAAATGATAATATTTCTTTTTATTGTTTTTTATATCATTTTGGGCTTGTTTTTCAAATTCTATGTATTTATCATTATTTTTATTAGATTGATAATAGGAATAACCTATAAATGAAACAGCTACAATGATTACAGTTAATACAATATATTTTATTTTCATAATATGATTTTTATAAAGTTTGCTATTATTATTTCGGGCTGATTTTTCTGCTTGAGTGCACTAGTCATCAAAGAGTCCCATAACATCCAAAGGGCAAAAAGTCCCAATAAGACGTGTAATATGATGAATAAAATCTTTTTATGCTTGTCTAATTTTTCTTCACTTGCTAGCCGTCCATAGATTTCCGCTATTTTGTATACCACAAAAAGAAAAAAGAAAAATATTACCATTATACACACCGCCCTCAACGGTCCTTCAGGAAGATAAGAAATTAGTTTTTCAAATGTTTCTTGCACTATTTTATCTTTTTTCTTGTCTAATATCAGAATTTTTCTTGTAAAAAACTATTTTTTGTTTAAGATTTTTATTCTTTAATGAATATTTATCACAAATTTAGTAAATTTGTCAAAAATGTTGCTGCTGTTTAAATAAATTCATATGGTTTTTATTAAAGATTTACAAAAATCCTACGATATCGGAAAATCCAAACTTCATGTTTTGAAGGGAATCAATCTGGATATTTCAGAAGGCGAGTTCGTTTCCATCATGGGTTCATCAGGTTCTGGAAAATCTACCCTGCTGAACATCATCGGGATTTTGGATCAAAAAGACAGCGGAATCTACGAGCTGGACGGCATTCCCATAGAACATCTCAACGAAGCCAAAGCCGCAGAATACCGCTCTAGGTTTTTAGGATTTGTGTTTCAGTCGTTTAACCTCATCAGTTATAAAACCGCTTTGGAAAATGTAGCACTTCCGCTCTATTATCAAAATGTAAGCAGAAAAGAACGAAACCAAAGAGCCCTAGATTATCTAGAAAAAGTGGGTCTTGCAGACTGGGCAAACCGCCTGCCGAACGAGCTTTCGGGAGGACAGAAGCAAAGAGTAGCCATCGCCAGAGCCTTAATCACCGATCCGAGAATTATCCTCGCTGATGAGCCGACAGGGGCTTTGGACAGCAAAACCACCCACGACATTATGAAACTTCTGCAGGAAATCAACAACCAAGGAAAAACCATCATCATCGTAACCCACGAGCCCGATGTAGCAGCGCAGACAAAGAGAAATGTCTTCCTAAAAGACGGCATCATAGAGAGCGATGAAGTCATAGAACAATTTGTTTTATAAATATATTTTTTAAATAAAAACCAACCAAAAAATGTTTGATTTAGACCGCTGGCAGGAGATTTTCAGTTCTATTCGGAGCAATATGCTTCGGACAGTGCTTTCTGGCTTTACGGTGGCACTGGGACTTTACATTTTCATTGTTCTTTTTGGAATTGGGACTGGTCTAAAAAACGCCTTTAACGATGGTTTCAGAAGCGCACAAAACCTGATTTCTATTTCCTCTGGGCGGACTTCCCTTGCCTATGCTGGGCTTCAGGCGGACAGGCTCATTAGTTTTAATAATGATGATTTAGAGGCAATTACCACTGAAAACAAAAAAAACATAGAATATTCCTCACCGATATATTCCACCTTTTGGACAGTGAAATACGGCAAAGAAAGCGGCAGCTACGGCATAAACGGAGCTGGTGAAGAGGAAGTCTATATCAAAAACAGAACGGTTTTGGATGGGCGGTATCTTTCGCCTGCGGATATCAAAGAAAATAGAAATGTAGCGGTCATCGGTAAAATGGTGCAGCGTGACCTCATCAAAAACGGAAATCCCATCGGTAAAGAACTGGATATCAACGGGACTATATTCAAAGTCATTGGTATTTTTTCTGATAACCAAGGTGACTGGGCAGAGCGAAGCATCAGTATTCCCATTACCACCATGCAGCAACTTAAAAAAAGTTCTGATACCATTTCTGAAATTTCTCTAACCTATAACATGGAACTCTCTCCTGATGAAGCGATACAATTCGGAGAAGAGCTAAAAAACCAACTTCAAGAGCGAAAAAAAGTTTCTCCAGAGGACGAACAGGCGATTTGGGTTTTTAATAATGCTGAAAACACCAAAAACGGAACCATGTTCCTGAGCGTAATCATCATCATTGTGGGTTTTATAGGAATTGGGACGCTTGTCGCAGGGATTATCGGCATTAGCAACATCATGGTTTACATCGTGAAAGAGCGAACACTAGAAATAGGAATACGAAAAGCCATAGGAGCAAGACCTATTAGCATCGTGATTCTTATCTTACAGGAAAGTATTGTAATTACGGTTTTATCGGGGATTATTGGAGTTATTTTAGGAGTTCTTTCGCTGAGGCTGATTGGCAACAATTTACGAGAGTATTTCATTTTAGACCCAAATGTAGGCTGGGGAGCGATATTTTCAGCATTTGTTTGTTTAGTTATATCAGGCGCGGTGGCTGGCTTTGTCCCAGCATACCGAGCTTCAAAAATCAAACCAATAGAAGCGCTGAGAGGCTGATGTTAATTCATTAAAAAAGAAGCAAAATGAATATTATTTTCAAAAAAGATACTTGGCAGGAAATTTATTATTCACTGAGGAATAATAAACTTCGGACTTTCCTTACTATGATTGGCGTAGGCTGGGGAATGTTCCTATATGTCACGCTTTTAGGGGCAGCCAAGGGAATGGAAAACGGCTTCAACAAGTTGTTTTCAGGTTTTGCTACAAATTCCATTTTCCTGTGGGGGCAGGAAACTTCCATTCCTTATGATGGCTTTCCAAAGGGCAGAACCATAGACCCGCACCTTTCGGATATAGAATATTTAAAAAAGAAAATCCCTGAAATAGACTACATCGCTCCACAAAACTCAAAAGGAAATTTCGGATCAGCAGGAGTGCTGATGACAAGAGGAGGGAAAAGCATCACTTACAGCCTCAATGGCGACTACCCTATCGGAAATAAAATTTCTGAAAAAAAGCTGATATACGGAAGATACCTAAACGATTCCGATGTTTCCGAAAACAAAAATGTGGTGGTCATCGGTGAGCAGATTTACAAAACACTTTTCGAGGCGGGTGAAAATCCGATTGGAAAATCCATCAACATAAAAGGCGTGTTTTTCAATGTAATAGGAGTTTTCAGAATGAAAAGAAGGGTAGGAATAGAGAGCGACCAGACGGCCATAATTCCGCTTTCTACTTTTACTCAGTTGTTTAACGAAGGCGACAAAGTCGGCGTTTTATCCATTGTTTCTAAACCCAATGCAGATGTGAGCATCGTGGAAGAAAAAGTAAAATCCGAACTAAAAACCAAATACAGAGTTTCGCCCGAAGACACCAATGCTTTTGGAGCTTTTAACCTTGGAAAAGAATTTAAGAAACTCACAGGTTTCCTTGACGGCATGCAGCTTTTGACGATCATCGTGGGGACGCTTACCATCATCGCTGGGGTCATTGCAATATCCAACATCCTGCTCATCACCGTGAAAGAAAGAACCAAAGAAATAGGAATCCGCCGAGCTTTGGGAGCAAAACCCTCCGAAGTGAGAAACCAAATTTTGCTGGAAAGTGTGGTCATTACTTTATCCTCTGGTTTGGCTGGATTTATACTGGGAATGCTGGTTCTAATGCTTTTAAGCCTTGCCACTCAAAACCAAGATGAAATTCCGTTTTACAATCCTACTGTTAATTATGGAAATGTATTCGGAGCAATGGCGATAATGGTTTTTCTCGGACTGATAATAGGTATGATTCCCGCACAAAGAGCCATAAGTATCCGCCCGATAGATGCATTAAGAAGTGAATAATAAAGTTGAATTTTAAATATAAAAAAATAATGAAAAAGGTAATTTATGCCATTCTTGGATTAGTTGCTGTTGCTGTATTGGCATCAACTGTAATGTATTTGATAAAATCCAATTCCTCCGAAAGCAAGGAATTTCTCACAAGAAAGCCCACTGTGCAGGACATGGAGGACAAAGTGATGGCTACAGGAAAAATAGTTCCTAAAGAAGAAATAGAAATAAAACCCAATATTTCTGGGATTGTTGACCAAATTCTCGTGAAAGAAGGTGACAAAGTAACAGCAGGACAGCTCATCGCCACGCTGAGAATCGTTCCCAGTGTAGCCGATGTGAACAATGCCCAGCAACAGGTAAGCAATGCCCAACTCCAAATAAACAATGCAAAAACCAATCTTGCCAATCAAAAACAGCAGTTTGCGATGCAGGAAAGCCTTTACAAACAAGGCGTTATCTCCAAACAAGAATTTCTAACCTCCCAGCAGCAGCTCTATAGCGCTGAACAAAATGTGAAAAATGCCCAACAGCAATTTTCCACTGCACAAAAAAACTTACAGATTGCTAGAACTGGCGCTACTCCTGAACTGCAAAGCATGGCTACAACTCAAATTCGTTCCAAAGCAAGTGGCACCGTCCTAGAAGTTCCTGTAAAAATAGGAAACCAAGTGATAGAGGCCAATTCCTTCAATGCGGGAACTACCATTTGCTCCATCGCAGACCTAAATTCACTCATTTTTGAAGGAAAAATAGATGAAGCACAGGCTGGAAAAATAAAAGAAGGCATGAATATGAATGTAATAATAGGCGCCCTCCAGAATAAGGCTTTCTCTGGGAAAGTGACCCTCATCGCACCAAAAGGGACAGAAGAAAGCGGAACTATAAAATTCCCGATAAAAGGCGATGTGTTTAACCCTAATAATGAATACATTCGTGCAGGATTCTCTGCAAATGGAGAAATTATCCTCAGTTCACAGAAAAACGCTCTTCTTCTGGATGAATCCCTTATCCAATACGAAAAAGTAAACGGAAAAGATGTTCCTTTTGTGGAAGTAAAACAGGCAAATGGTTCATTTAAAAAGGCTTTTGTAAAATTAGGAGCAAGCGATGGTATCAATGTGCAGGTGCTTTCTGGAATTGACAAAAATTCTGAAATAAAAGTCTGGAACCCTTCCGACAAAGACAAAGAAGAACTGAAAGAAAAGAATAAATAAACTTTCTTGGCGAAAAAAGTTTATACTTTCAATTTTATTTGTTACATTTGCGGACTTAATAAAATATTAACAGGGACGAGTTCCCACTAAATCAATTTTAATTATGTCAGTAAAAATTAGATTACAAAGACACGGAAAAAAAGGAAAACCTTTCTTTCACATTGTGGTAGCAGATTCTAGAGCAAGAAGAGATGGTAGATTCATCGCAAAACTTGGAACTTACAATCCTATCACCAATCCAGCAACTATCGAACTAGATGTGGATGCTGCAGTAAAATGGTTGAACAATGGTGCTCAGCCTACGGACACTGCTAGAGCTATCCTTTCTTACAAAGGTGCTCTTTACAAAAAACACCTTCAAGGTGGTGTAGCTAAAGGAGCTTTCAGTGAAGCTGAAGCTGAAAAAAGATTTAACACTTGGTTAGCTGAAAAAGAAGCTAAAATCCAAGGTAAAAAAGATGGTTTAGCAAAATCTAAAGATGATGCTAAAAAAGCTGCTTTAGAAGCTGAAAACAAAGCTAATGAAGCAAGAATCAACGCTAAAAAACAAGCTGAAGAAGAAGCAAAAGCTGCTGCTGAGGCTGCTGAAGCACCAGTAGAAGAAGCTCCTGCTGTAGAGGCAGAAGGAGATGCACCTGCTGAAGAAACTGAAGCTTAAAAAAACTTACCGATGCAGAAAGAAGATTGCTATTTCTTAGGCAAAATTACTCGTAAGCACGGTCTTTCGGGAAATCTGATTTTGAAATTAGATACAGACCAACCCGAAATTTATAAAAAATTGGAATCAATATTCGTTGAAATCAACGGACTATTGGTTCCGTTTTTTATTGAGAAAATCATCTGGAGTAAACAAGATTCTCTCAACATTCTTTTCAAAAACTCCTCTGAAGCACTGGTAGAACAGCTTATTGGTAAGAATGTATTTCTTCCGCTTTCTACTCTTCCAAAATTGAGCGGAAATCAATTTTATTATCACGAAGTTTTAGATTTTGAAGTTTTAGAAAAAGATGGAAAAACCTGCGGAAACATCGTTTCTGTAAATGACCAGACTGCTCAGCATTATTTCATTTTAGACTTGGCTCAGAAAGAAGTCATCATTCCTATCGTAAAAGAATGGATTTTAGAAGTAAATAGAGATGAAAAATTCATCAAAATGGAACTTCCAGAAGGGCTGATAGATGTTTTTCTTAACTAAAAAAAGCTCCTTTTTAGGGAGCTAATCTTGATGTTTTCCATTTACCATCTTGGAACTGATATACTATCCTGTCATGCAGACGGTTAGGTCTTCCCTGCCAAAATTCTATTTCATACGGCTTGGCAAGATATCCTCCCCAGTGTGGCGGTCGTGTCACTTCTTTCCCTTCAAATTCTTTTTCTAAATCTTGCAATTTTTGGGCTAAATAAGCTTTGCTAGGGATTTCTTCTCCCTGTTCAGAAGCCCAAGCGCCTAATCTGCTTCCTCTGGGTCTCGATGCAAAATATTCATCCGACATCTCTGGAGAAACTTTTTCTAGTCTTGCTTTTATCATCACTTGGCGTTCCAAAGCTGGCCAAAAGAAATAGAGACAAGCCACTTTGTTCTTATCTATAGATTTCCCTTTTTTACTATTATAATTGGTATAAAACACAAAACCTTCTTTGCTGTAGCTTTTCAGGAGCATGGCTCTCGTTCTAGGGCAGCCATCATCATCTATCGTAGAGAGAATCATGGCATTAGCCTCAAAAATATCAGGATGTTTGTCCGCATCTGCGAACCATTCCTTGAAATGTTCCATAGGATTTTCCTTTACTTCGTGGTCATGAAGCTCGAACTGCTCATAGACTTGGCGTTTGTCATGTAAGTTTTCCATATTTAAATATTTACAATTTATAACTACAAAGGTAAGATTTAATTCCTACTCTTTGGGTTAGGATTTAATGTTTTTTATTTGTAAAAAAGAAAAAATAATCGCTTTAAATCATTTTAAATTCTTAAATTTAGCCCATTAATTTAATTTTTTACTAAAAATGAAACGACTATTTTTATTAGCTGCCTTCATTCTGAGTTTTATTCCAGCAAAAGCTGATGAAGGAATGTGGCTTATGATGCTTATCAAAAGGCTGAATGGCGTAGATATGCAGAAACAGGGGCTGAAACTGACTCCAGAAGAAATCTATTCAGTAAACAATTCTAGTTTGAAAGATGCCATCGTAAGTTTTGGTGGTTTTTGTACTGGGGAAATCGTATCCAAAGAAGGACTTATCTTTACTAACCACCACTGTGGATATGGTTCTATCGCTGCGCTTTCTACTCCACAGAAAGACCACTTGACCAATGGTTTCTGGGCGATGAATAAAAAAGAAGAACTTCACGCTAAAGACCTGTTTGTGAGATTCTTAGTAAGAATGGGAGATGCTACAGAAAGAATAAACTCCAAGCTGAACAACCAAATGTCTGCAAGCCAAAGACAAGATATTATCAATCAGGAATTTAAAGCGATTGAAAAAGAAAATAGCGAAAACGGAAAATACACTGTAGTGGTTCGTTCGTTCTTCAATGGAAACGAGTTCTATTATTTTGTTTATCAAGACTATAAAGATATCAGATTAGTAGGAACGCCTACTAACTCTATCGGGAAATTCGGTGGTGATACAGACAACTGGGAATGGCCAAGACACACAGGAGACTTTGCAGTTTTCCGAGTGTATGCAGATGCGAACGGAAACCCAGCGGAATATTCTCCAAACAATGTTCCACTAAAACCTAAACACCACTTACCTGTTTCTCTAAAAGGTATCAAACCTAATGATTTCACGATGATTATGGGATACCCAGGGAGAACAAACAGATATTTGACTTCTTATGGAATCAACCAATTGATTACCAAAGATTATCCAGCTTGGGTAGATGCTTCTAAAGCAACTATGGATGTGATGAAAAAATACATGGACAAAGACCAAGCCATCCGTTTGGACTACGCAAGTTCTTACTCCAGCACGGCTAACTACTGGAAAAACAGAGCTGGAACGATAGAAGCGGTTTTGAAAAATAAAACTATCAATGCAAAACAAGATTTGGAAAAAGTATTCCAAACATGGGCTGATAAGCCAGAAAACAAAGCAACTTACGGTAATGTTCTGAAAGAAATAGAAGAATACTACGCAAAAACAAACGAAAGAAATGTAGAGCTGAACTATCTAAGGCTGATGAGCAGAAGAGCGGCTTTCATCAATATGCCGTATGTATTAGGAAACAAATTGGCTGTTTATGCTGACCAAGATGCGAACGGACAGGCTGCTATGAAAGCAAAACTAATCAAAGAAGTGGAAAGCATCTACGAAGACCTACATCCAAAGGTAGAAGCTGACCTTTTCGTGACACTGCTTACACTTTATAAAAACAAAGTAGATGCGAAACACCAGCTGCCTATCATCAGATTTAGTAATCCAAATGAAATTTCACTTAATGGTATTTTTGCTTCTAAGGAAAATGTTTTGAACTTTATCAACAATCCTAAAAAACAAAAATTAGAGGAAGACCCATTATATCAGTTCTCTTCTATCTTAGTAGCTGAAGCTCAAATGAATGCGAATAAATACAACCAAGACGAAGAGAAATTCGCAGAAAACACTAGACTTTTCTTGGATGGACTTAGAAAATCTCACCCTAACAAGAAATTCTACCCTGACGCAAACTCTACGATGAGACTTACCTATGGTTCTGTGGACAAGCTGCCTTTCAGAAAAGACAGAAAATACCACGGCGTGAAAGACAACTACTACACAGACCTTACAGGAATGGTAGCTAAATACAAAAAAGGCGATGAGGAATTTGACCTTCCGCAAAGACTTCTTGACCTTTATAAAAAGAAAGACTACGGACAATACAAAGACAAAAAAGGATACCTTCCGGTGAATTTCCTTTCTAATAATGACATCACAGGAGGAAACTCTGGTTCGCCTATCATCAATGCTGAAGGACACCTTATCGGTCTTGCTTTCGATGGAAACAGCGAGGCGCTGAGTGGAGATATCGTTTTCGAACCAGCTCTACAAAGAACCATCAATGTGGATGCTCGTTTTGTGCTTTGGGTAATTGACAAATTCTCTGGTGCTAAACACCTCATCGATGAAATGACAATCGTGAAATAGTTTTTTTCATAACAATTATAAAAATCTACGGGAAAATTTCTCGTAGATTTTTTTATGTATTTTTGCGGAAATAATGAGCAGAAATTGGATTTAGATTTTTATAAAAAACAGGCACAAGCCAAACAAAAAGAACACAAAAAATTCTTAGACAACCTGAAAAAGAAACCGCCTAAGAATTTGGACTATATCACTTTGGAAACTCACGAAGAAGTTTTCAGTGAGATAGACTGTCTAAGCTGTGCCAACTGCTGTAAAACCACAGGCCCGCTCTTTACAGAAAAAGATATAGAGCGGATTTCTAAACATTTACGCCTCTCTCCTGCTGATTTTGAGAAAAAATATCTCCGCATAGATGAAGACAATGACAAGGTGCTGCAATGCCTTCCCTGCCCTTTTCTCGCGGAGGATAATACCTGCCTTATCTACGATATCCGCCCGAAAGCCTGCCGCGAATATCCACATACCGACCGCAAGAAAATCTACCAAATCAATCATCTCACGATTAAAAACACCATCATCTGCCCTGCTGCCTATCTCTTCGTAGAGAAGATGATGAGAAACATTCAAAAATAATGCTTCCTAAATTTCATCAATGGTAACAATTGATATAGTTTATGTATCCAATTTTTCATTTTAATTTTTTATTGTATATTTGCCACCTTAAATTTACACTTATGACAAATAAAATTTTACTATTAGGTTTATTATTGGGAGGGATATCCACAAATGCCCAAGTTATTAATGAAACAAAAGCTGCTGGTAAAACAGGACAAAAAGTAGGAATCAATACCACTATTCCTACAAGAACACTAACTATAAAAAACTCTACTGCTAATGATGGAAAACCTCTTCTTAGGCTGGTAGATGCACCTATATATAGCAAGAATGTTCGTTCTGATATGGATGCTGACTTAGGTGGAAATACAGCAACTACTACCAATTACACAGATTATAGACCTCTTGTAGTAGATAAAGTAGGAGATGTATACCAAGGGCTTCCTATCAATAATATGAGTATCCTTACTCTTACTATTAGTAATGTAAATGGAGACTATATTAGAAAGTTTGATACAGGAATTGATTATAAAAAATATGCTGTAGCCATTATGAATGCTATATTCAAAATGCCAGATCCTGGAGCTGGTAAAATAGTAATGATGAGAGCTGGTAATGGAGTTATTCCTAGTGTAGATTTCGGTGGTGGTAAGTATGGTGTTACAACTGCCCCTGCTACAGTACTATTAAAGAAAACCCAACTTACTAATAACTGGGAAATATATGCGGATTATCCTAACATAGGATCCTATGAGTTTTCTTTAGGAAGTACTAGTGCTGGAAATGTAGTAAATGGTACTTGGGTAATTACTCTATTGGTAGGTAAAAGAGATGCTGTTAATTTCACTGAGCTTAACTTTAATCAAGGAGGTTCTGCTGAAGGAATAGGAAATAGTAATACAACTTATGCGACCCAATTACAAGATTTCCTACAAAAATTAGAATAAAAAACAATCAAAATAAAAAACACTCTCCATTCAGAGGGTGTTTTTTTGTATAGAATATTAAACTAAAATCCTTATTTTTGCATAAATTTTTTAACGATGGCAAAGCAAGAAGATGTTTTTAAGAAAGTGATTTCTCACGCCAAGGAGTACGGATTTATTTTCCCTTCTAGTGAGATTTATGATGGACTTTCTGCAATATACGACTACGGACAAAATGGTATAGAACTAAAAAACAATATCAAACAATATTGGTGGAAAGCGATGATTCAGCTCAATGAAAACATCGTAGGGCTGGACAGTGCTATCTTTATGCACCCTACCATTTGGAAAGCGAGCGGGCATGTGGATGCCTTCAACGACCCACTGATAGACAACAAGGACAGCAAAAAGCGTTTCCGTGCCGATGTCTTGATAGAAGACTACTGCGCAAAACTAGAGGACAAAGCCCAAAAAGAAATAGAAAAGGCTAAAAAACGCTTCGGTGAGGCTTTTGATGAGGCGCAATTCATTTCCACTAATCCAAAAGTATTAGAATACCGCGAAAAACAAAAAACCATTCTTTCCCGAATGGCTAAATCGCTGGATAATAACGACCTTGCCGATGTAAAAGCCCTAATAGAAGAGCTGGAAATAGCTGACCCAGACACAGGCTCTAAAAACTGGACAGAAGTAAGACAGTTTAACCTGATGTTCGGGACTAAATTAGGTGCTGCTGCCGAGAACGCGATGGATCTTTACCTTCGTCCAGAAACAGCGCAAGGGATTTTTGTGAACTACCTCAATGTTCAGAAAACTTCACGCCACAAACTTCCTTTCGGGATTGCACAGATTGGTAAAGCGTTTAGAAATGAGATTGTTGCGAGACAGTTTATTTTCAGAATGAGAGAATTTGAACAAATGGAAATGCAGTTTTTCGTGCCGCCAGGAACGGAACTAAAATTCTATGAAGAATGGAAACAAAAGAGACTAAACTGGCACCTTGCCCTTGGTCTTGGTGAAGAAAACTACAAATTCCACGACCACGAAAAACTGGCTCACTATGCTAATGCAGCAGCGGATATAGAATTCAGATTCCCATTTGGGTTTAAAGAATTAGAAGGTATTCATTCCAGAACGGATTTTGACCTTTCTGCTCACGAAAGATATTCAGGGAAAAAATTACAATATTTTGACCCAGAAAGAAACGAAAGCTATGTTCCGTATGTGGTGGAAACTTCGGTAGGATTAGACCGATTGTTCTTGGCTCTATTCTCTCACTGCCTGAAAGATGAAGTCTTGGAAGATGGTTCAGAGAGAACGGTATTGTCTCTGCCGCCTGCCCTAGCTCCTGTAAAGGCTGCCATTTTACCACTGATGAAAAAAGATGGAATGGGAGAATATGCAGAAAAAATCTTCAATGATTTGAAATACGATTTCAATCTTATTTATGAAGACAAAGACAGCATCGGTAAGCGATACAGAAGACAAGACGCCATAGGAACGCCTTTCTGTATTACCATAGACCACGACACCCTGACTGACCACACGGTAACGATAAGACACCGCGATACTATGGAGCAGGAGCGTGTAGCGGTTTCTGAACTGAGACAAATTATAGACAATAAAGTGAATTTCAGAAACTTACTTAGTAAGATTTAATAATAAAAAAAGCAGGATTTATTTCCTGCTTTTTGTTTTTAAATATTTGAATATTAAAATTCTATTTTGCTTTCATCTATGACCAATGAACCTCCGAGCTGGTCTATGTCATACATGTATTTTTCCAAAACTTTTTCGGTCGTTCCTCTCAGTCCTCTCGCTCCCAAACCTTTTTCCATCGTTTCTTTTACTATTTTTTGTAAAGCGCCTTCGGTGAAACTCAGCTCCACGCCATCTAGTCTGAATAGTTCTATAAACTGGTTGATGATAGAGTTTTTAGGCTCGCTTAGGATTCTCAGCATGGTTGCTTCATCTAGTTTATCCAAATGTGTCACAATAGGAAAACGCCCCAAAAGTTCTGGGATAAGACCAAAATTCCTCAAATCCGTAGCATCCAATTTGTCTAAAATATAGGAATCATCTTCCACCTTATTCGTCTTCTCCGAGCTGAAACCTATCGCCTGCTTGTTCATTCTTCGTTCGATGATTTCTTTGATACCATCAAACGCCCCTCCTGCGATGAATAGGATGTTCTGCGTATTTACCTGAATGTATTTTTGGTCTGGGTGCTTTCTGCCTCCTTGTGGCGGCACATTTACGATGCTTCCTTCTAAAAGTTTCAAAAGCCCCTGCTGAACGCCTTCCCCAGATACATCACGAGTCAAACTCGGGTTGTCCGATTTTCTAGCAATTTTATCTATTTCATCTATAAAAACGATGCCTCTTTCGGCTTTTTCCACATCATAGTCAGACACCATCAGCAGTCTGGACAGAATACTTTCCACATCCTCCCCTACATAGCCCGCCTCTGTAAGAACCGTAGCATCTACGATACAGAAAGGAACTTCCAGCTGCCTGGCGATAGTTTTAGCCAAGAGCGTTTTTCCTGTCCCTGTCTCTCCCACCATGATGATGTTAGATTTTTCTATCTCTACAGATTTATTTTCATCTGCATTGTGAGCCAGTCTTTTGTAATGATTATAAACCGCTATTGAAAGCTGTTTTTTCGCTTGGTCCTGCCCTATTACATATTCATCCAAAAATTCCTTGATTTCTCTCGGTTTCTTTAGCTGAGCCGAAGTTTTTACAGATGAATGATTTTTATTTTCTTGCTCGTCAGTCTCTTTCACTATGGTGTGAGCCTGCTCTATACAGTAGTTGCAAATAAACCCATTCTGACCAGAGACCAAAACAGATACCTCATTCTTATTTCTTCCACAAAAGGAACATTGGTTAGGATTCATCTAATTCTTTTTTGTTTTTATGAATAAATAAACTCCAATAAGAATTTATTGAAGTTTGTAATTTTAGTGATTATTGCCCTGTTATCGCTTTTTGAATTTCTCTGAATTCCTCTTCTGTGAATTTCAGTTTTTCATTAGTAAAATTCAAATCTTTGATTTCATTGATAGGAACGAGGTGGATATGCGTGTGCGGAACTTCCAGCCCTACTACGGCTACGCCCACTTTCACACATGGAATAGCTGCCTTTACTTTTTTAGCTACTTCTTGCGCAAATGCCCAGAGCCTTTTATGCTCCTCTGCTTCCATATCAAAAATAAAATCCACTTCTTTTTTAGGAATTACCAATGTATGCCCTTTGGCTATCGGCATGATATCTAAAAACGCCAAATGATGCTCGTCCTCTGCTATCTTGTAGCACGGAATTTCGCCATTGATTATTTTTGTGAAAATTGAAGCCATTTTATTGATTATTAAGGTTTTACTATTTGTATATTTTAGCTAAAAGACTAAATTGTAATTTCTAAAACTTCGAACGAAAGTTTGTTCCCATTAGGAAGCACTATTTCTGCTATTTCGCCTACAGCCTTTCCTAAAAGCCCTTTGGCAATAGGAGTATTGACAGATATTTTATTAGCCTTCAGATCACTCTCATTATCAGGAACTAATGTGAATTTTTGTTCGGCTTTAGTCGTGTTATTTTTTAGTCTTACAGTGGTAAGGATAGATACTTTAGAAGTGTCTATCTGGTTTTCTTCTATGATTTTAGAATTTGCTATTATATCCTGTAATTTGGATATTTTCAGCTCCAAAAGCCCTTGCGCTTCCTTTGCTGCATCATACTCAGCATTTTCAGAAAGGTCTCCTTTGTCTCTTGCTTCTGCAATCTGTTGAGTGATTTTTGGTCTCTCTATTGATTCCAACTGCTCTAGCTCGGCCTTCATTTTTGCTAAGCCCTCTTTTGTAACATAATTCATGATTTTTTTCTTTTATTTGTGTTAAATAAATAATAAAATATCCGACCTTTGCCGGATACTTTTAAATTTTAACTAACTTTACTTGGACAAAGATAAAAAAAATTTTCTTATTATGAAAATATTTAGCGTATTAAAAGCCTTTTTTATTTTATTAGTTTTCAGTTTGTTATCCCTTGTTATTTCCTGTGAAAGTAGAGCCGAGACCGTGAGCTGCTTTCCTAGTCAGATTATCAATGTTCAGCTGAATCTTAACCTTCCTGCTTATGCTATTGACTTGAATACGAAAGGCTGGATTTACATCAATGAACAGCAGAGCGGTACACGCGGACTGATTTTAGTAAAAACAGGAACAGGCTTCAAAGTGTATGACCGAAATGCGCCACACCTCTGCCCTGATACTAATACAACGCTGGAAGTTCAAAACAATATCAAAATCATCTGTCCAAAAGATGGCGCCGAATGGATTCTACAAGATGGAACACCTATAAAAGGCTCTGGACTGCCTCCTAAATCTTATGATTATAGTTACAATGCCGCTACGGGTGATCTTTTAATCCATTATTAAACCTATGAAAATTGTAATCCAAAGAGTATCAGAAGCTTCCGTAAAAGTAAATAACGAAATCACAGGTGAAATCTCCAAAGGGCTTTTGCTCCTTGTAGGCGTGGAAGAAGAAGACAATCAAGAAGATGCTGACTGGCTCGCAAAGAAAGTCCTTGATTTGAGGATTTTCAGTGATGAAGAAGGGAAAATGAATCTCTCAGTAAAAGATATAAATGGAGGAATACTGTGTGTAAGCCAGTTTACACTGCTTGCCGATTACAAAAAAGGAAACCGCCCATCCTTTATAAAAGCCGCAAAACCAGAAAAAGCTGTTCCTCTGTTTGAGTATTTCAAAGACCTCATCAAAAAATCAGGCTTAAAAACCGAGAGCGGGATTTTCGGTGCAGATATGAAAGTCTCCCTCCTCAATGACGGCCCTGTAACGATAGTGATGGACAGCAAAACGAAAAGTTAGATTTTTTTCACTTAAATATTTTTTCCATAAAAAGACCAAAAACAAAACCAACAATGAGTCCCATAAGTGAATAAATTAAGAAGTGTTTAATGAATATTTCAGATGATAGAATATTGGCTATCATTCCGCTGAATGGTTCTTCTAATGAAGCTGTATCTGTATAGGAAATAACACCATCTGCAACAGAAAAGCCCATTCCAAAAAGCATTCCCACCACTGAAAATATACTTCTCTTTTTCATATCCAATAAATATTTAAGTTATAAATAAAACAAACCTTCCCAAATTTGGAAAGGTTTATTTTGTTATTATAATTTCGGACCTGCATTTACTAATGCTTTTCCTTCTTCTGTGTCTGTATATTGTTCAAAATATTTGATATACTTTCCTGCTAAATCCTTAGCCTTAGTTTCCCACTGAGAAGCATCAGCATAAGTGTCTCTTGGGTCAAGAATTTCAGAAGGAACATTCGGCAGCGCCGTTGGGAAAGTAAGCCCTAAAATTGGGATTTTATTCGTCTCTGCTTTATCGATAGAACCATCTAAAATAGCATCTATGATTGCTCTCGTATCTTTTAGCGAAATTCTTTTCCCTGTTCCGTTCCAGCCTGTATTTACTAAATAAGCTTTTGCTCCGTGTTCTTTCATTTTAGAAACCAAAGTTTTAGAATACATCGTAGGGTGAAGCGCTAAAAATGCCTCTCCGAATGCTGGCGAGAAAGATGGCAGCGGCTCTGTAACGCCTCTCTCTGTTCCTGCCATTTTAGAAGTGTATCCACATAGGAAGTGATATTGTGCCTGCTCATCTGTAAGGATAGAAACAGGAGGCAGCACCCCAAATGCATCAGCAGAAAGATAAATCACTTTCTTCGCGTGTCCTGCTTTTGATGGTAAAACTATTTTACTAATGTGATAAATAGGGTAAGAAACTCTGGTGTTTTCCGTGATAGAACCATCGCTATAGTCCACCTCGCCATTGTCCTTTACTACTACATTTTCAAGAAGTGCATCTCTTTTTATCGCCCCAAAAATATCTGGTTCTTTTTCAGCAGAAAGGTCTATTACCTTCGCATAGCAACCTCCCTCGTAGTTGAACACACCATTGTTATCCCAGCCGTGTTCATCATCACCGATAAGGTATCTTTTAGGGTCGGCAGAAAGCGTAGTCTTCCCTGTTCCAGAAAGCCCGAAGAATACGGCTACATCGCCTTTTTCGCCCACATTAGCCGAACAGTGCATAGACGCCATTCCTTTCAGTGGAAGGTAGTAATTCATCATAGAGAACATTCCCTTTTTCATCTCGCCTCCATACCAAGTTCCTCCGATAATCTGAGTTTTTTCTGTAAGGTTAAACATCACAAAGTTCTCCGAATTAAGCCCTTGTTCTTTCCAGTTCGGGTTAGTCACCTTAGAACCATTGATTACCAAGAAATCTGGCTCTCCGTAATGTTCTAGGTCATAGTGAGAAGGGCGGATAAACATATTGGTAACGAAATGCGCCTGCCAAGCCACCTCCATCACGAATCTCACTTTCAGTCTCGTGTCTGGATTGGTTCCGCAGAAAGTATCCACCACATAGATTTTTTTATTTTCAAAGGAATCAGTTACTATTTTCTTTAAATCACCAAAAATCTCAGGCGTCGTAGGCATGTTTATTTTACCATCCCACCAAATCGTATTCTCCGTAGTTTGGTCTTTTACGATATATCTATCCTTTGGTGAACGCCCTGTGAAAACGCCTGTCTTCACAGCAACAGCACCTGAATTTGTTAAAATTCCTTTCTCAAAACCTTCGTTTTCTGGCGACATTTCATCTTGGAAAAGTTGTTCGTAGGTAGGATTGTATACAATCTCCTTCACTCCCTTAATTCCATGTTTTTCTAAATAGTTTTTAATCTGTTCCATGTTAAATATTTTATATAAATTAACCATACGCAAATGTATTGATATTTTTAGGTTTTTCCTATGATTTAGCTCAGTTTTACTTAATTATTTCATTCCATTCAAAAAAAGTATGAAATCCGTGTCCATGAAAAAAGTTTTCATATCCTTGAAATTTCCTTGTCATCACAAAATCTCCTCCCCATGCCCCAAGGCTTTTCACAAAAACAGGGCAGTCAGGGAAATACTGCTGTTTGACTTTGGGAAGCCCTAAAAATTTTGAAACTTTTTTTTCGTGAATTTCCATTAAATCAGAAAATTCATCAATATTTTTACAATTCAAAATTTTTTCTGTCAAATCCGAAAATTCACCAATTATTTCCTTTGATTTGGATTTATAAAGTTTTATGCCTTCGCGACTGTCTTGTTTTTGATTGAGATGGACAAATATCAATTCTTCCTTAAATTCTGGATTAAAATCCACTTGTTTTATCTCTCTATTTTTCCAATTTAACTGATACAAAACAGGCGTTCCCTCCATTGCCACTGCTATATCATAGCCACTTCCACCAAGGGACATTTCATTTAGTTCAAAAGCATCTATTTCTGCCCATTTAGCAAGATTTGCCATCAGCGTAGAACTGCTCCCCCAGCCGAAATTAGCAGGAAACTCCAAATTTGTCTTGATGAAATAGGATTTCTTATCTTGTAAATGAGACGATGAAAGGCTTTGAATATTTCTGAGAACATTCATAATGAATTCAGCGTTTTCGGGAAAATTAGTTTTTATAATTCTCCAATTGAGATAGTCTATCTCCGCACTCATCCAAAGTCTCCCATCATGATAAGCCTCCCAAAAAACAAGAGCCTTGCCGTCATTTTTTTCTTCTACACAGAGATTTTGTCCAGATTTGGTAGGGACAGCCAATGCGGTTGCTCCATCCAGCACGAAATATTCTGAGGTAAGAAGCAGTTTGCCATGTGAAAAAAAACTTTCCATAAAACAAAGGTAAATAATATTTATAAACAAATTGCTATCCTCGGAATATCCAAGAATAGCAATATTTTTTTACGGATTACAAAATCCATTATATCCCTGATGAAACCATGATACTAGGTGATATTTTCTTTATCAATCCTTGTAATGTTTTCCCTGGCCCTACTTCCACAAAGTGGTCTGCGCCATCTTTTACCATATTCTGTATCGTTTGTGTCCATTTTACAGGACCTGTCAACTGTGCTATCAGATTCTTTTTTATTTCCTCTGGGTCTGTCACAGGAGTCGTTGTTACATTCTGATAAATCGGAAGAATAGGGTTATTAAACTTAACTCCTTCTATTGCTTGTGCTAATTTTTCTTGCGCTGGCTGCATCAAAGGAGAGTGAAAAGCTCCATTCACAGGTAATAAAAGGGCTCTTTTCGCACCAGCTGCTTTTAGGGCTTCGCACGCCTTTTCCACTGCTGGTGTTTCACCAGAAATTACCAATTGCCCAGGGCAGTTATAGTTTGCAGGAACTACCAGTCCATCTATCTCTGCACAAATTTTTTCTACTTTATCATCATCTAGCCCAAGCACCGCCGCCATAGAGGAAGGATTGATATCACAAGCCTCCTGCATAGCCAAAGCTCTTTGATAAACCAGCTCCAGCCCATCTTTAAACGATAAAACTCCATTCGCTACCAAAGCAGAGAACTCACCCAAAGAGTGTCCTGCCACCATTCCCGCACCTATTGTATCGATTGCCTTTACAATAGCTACAGAATGAATAAATATAGCTGGCTGAGTTATTTTGGTTTTCTTTAAATCCTCTTCTGTCCCATCAAACATCACTGACAAAATATCAAATCCCAATATATCATTAGCAGAATTCATCAAATCTCTAATCTCCTTACGGTAATCATAAAGATCCTTACCCATCCCCACAAACTGAGATCCTTGTCCAGGAAACACTAATGCTTTCATATTTTTGAAAAATCTAAATCTTATTTTATTATTTAAAAACTAAGGAACCAACCTCACTACTCTAAATCCAGTATTCACAAAAGCCCCATTCTTTTTGTTTCGGATATACTCAAACTTGGTAGCCAACTGAGTCTGAACCTTGCTCATATTTCTTAGGACTTCGCCTTTTGATTCCCTTGCCAGCATATCACTAACCACATCAAAACCTATAATGGTGTATTTAGATGGTGTTCGGCAATATTCCTTTTTAAACTCAGCCAAAACCTCCTTCTCAAAATCTCCATCCGTATTTATTTTTCTATCCATCAAATAAACCAAATTGGCTTTACTTAAAGGATCTACATTTTTCTCAAAATCAGGGTGATAGTACATACTAAACGCCTTGATTCCTTCTGTTTGTTTGGCTAGTTCTATTATTTTCTTCGCAAATCCTGCTCCCACAGCATTATTATCATTTGCTAAAATAACCACTGCTGGCAGGCTTTGTCCTGTTACCATATTCTGCTCCAGCTCTATTCCAGATGGTGAACTAACCACCGCAATCTCGGTTTTAGATAATTCTTTTGCTAACTGCTCTTTAAGGAAAATAACTTCTGGATTATTTTCTTCACCTACAATAAATACTTTTTCTTTTGAATGAGCATTTTTGACCTCACGAACGATTCTTTCTGCATACACTCTATTCCCTGGCTCTACAATCACCAAATTATTATATTTATACATCTCCTCTGTATGGGCAAATGGAGCCACCACAGGAATTTTTTCATTCTTCACATATTCAAGAACTTCTATTACATTTGACTTAAAGAATGGCCCTATAATCAAATCTGTATTGGTCTTGTTAATCTGCGCCAAATTATTTTTAAAGGAATTCTCATTTTCAGCATCTATCACATTGATACTTACTTTTTTACCATCTCGCATTCCTCTTTGTGCAGCAAGTTTAGCACCGATTAGGAAGTCCGCAGAAAGCGTTCTATATTTAGTATCATTAGTATCAAACCCAAAAGGCAAAATCAAAGCAATACTAAATACATCATCATCAGCTTTTACATATTGTCTATTGACCTTCTTGATATTCAGCACCATTCCTTGCTTTATACCATTAGGAAGCCCTCCATTCATCTCGGCAAGTTGGTCATATGTGATGTTGTATTTATTCACAATACCAAATGCACTCTCGCCTTTTTTAACCTCGTGAGTTACATATTCCTCTACAGAATAAGTTTTGGTTTTCACCTCTTTTGGAGGAATATGTTTTTCCTCTTTAGGTTTTGTATTTTTCTCAGAAGTTTCTTTCGTTGTCGTTGCTACATTTTTAGAAGATGTTGTATTTTTCACTATAATAACATCACCAGACCTAAGCCCTCTCTGCTCCAATCCTGAATTTAATGCAAACAATTCACTCTGTGAAATATTAAACTTCCTTGTAATTCCGTAATATGTATCCTTCGGCTGAACTACATACGCTCCATCTTCTGAAGCCAATTTTTGAGTTTTTTTCTCCTCCTCTCTATCCTTTTTAGGTGTATCTACCACCTCTTGCTGAGCGGCTTTGTCTCCATACTTTCTGATTTTATCTTCTGGCAACATAAGTACTTCGCCCACTTTCATGTGGCTTTCCAAATTAGGATTCAGCTTTCTCAGTTCTTCTTCTGAGATTTTGTATTGTCTGGTTATACCATAGATAGTCTGCTTTGGCTGAAGATAAATCTTACCCAATTTTTGATTAGATTTCTTTTCGGCAGGCTTTTTTTCTTCTTTTTTTTCTTCTGTTTTTTGAGTGTTTTTTTGTTTATTAGGAATAATCAAAACATCTCCTATATCTATTTTCCCATCCTTTATTTTAGGATTTTGCTTGATAAGCTCATCTACGCTGACACCATATTTTTTAGCAATTGTAGTGGGATTTTCTTTAGCCACCACAGTATGCTTCTTCTGTTGTCCAGATAATATTGCAAACGCTGTTCCTAGTATGGTTAAAAATATTTTTTTCATCTGATTTTAGTATTATTGTTATATAACAATTAGGACACAAAAATACATCTTTATAATTAAATGTACGAAATAATTAGCACAGAGTTTTCCACATCCATTTTTTGATAGCATTCTTCTATCCATCCTTTCCCTTTCTGAGCATAAAACACACTGAAATTCAGCACTCTTTCCTGCCAAACAGCGTTAGGATGAACATCTAAATATAACTGTCTCAGCTGCATGTATTTTTCGTATTGTTTTATTTTTTCTGCTCGCAAAAGCCTCTTTTTCATTCGATTATAAGATTTCAATTGGCGAGTTTCCTCGGCTTCCACCAAATTTCTAAAAGTTTTATCCGTAAGCGAAGATTTTTCTTTCAGCAGCCCAAAAGATTTTTTCAGTTCCTCTTCCTTTTCTGTAAGAATCTCCAGAAGCTCTGATTCAAAAAGCAATTTCTCCTTGATAATCTCGGCATAATCCATGAAAAATTCATCTATTCCAAGTCCCATTTTCTGGATTTTATTTGCTGTTTTTTCAGTCAAGAAAAGCATTGAATTTCTCGGAATTAAAATCGGAAAAGGAACTTCCACATGTCGGAAATATTCTTTCAGTTCCAGCCAATACATCACCTCTGCATTTCCGCCTATATAGGCTATATTGGGAAGTATTTTTTCCTGATAAACAGGGCGCATCACTGCATTTGGGCTGAATTTTTCTGGATAATTTTCCAGTTCCGCTAAAATTTCCTCCTCTGTGAAAGAAATATCCCTGTCCACCACATTGTATTTTTCTCCGTCAAACTCTATTCTATCACGAGTTTCAGAGAGATAAAATAAATTAATTCCTCTTGGGTTCACCTGCACTTTTCCATATTTTTTTGTCAGATTTTCTACGGATTGGAGCGTTTCTTTTTTCAGTGAATTATTTTTCAATTCATCAGCAAAAATCCCTTTCATCTGCTCTTTCAGCCCTCGGTCATCTCCATCTATCATCAGCAGCCCTCGGTCAGCAAAGAGTTTATTCACCAGTGTTTTGGTAGCTTCTGCCAGTGTATTTCCCTCTGCATAAGCCTCTTTCATCCAGTCTATCAACTCCTTACCAAAATCATTATATTTAAATTCTTTTTCAAATTCCTCTATGAAATTGTTTTTCTCGACCTTTATTCTACCGACTGCTCCCCCTGATTTCCCATCGATGCTATAAATGTGGTTTTGAGTTTTAAAATGATTTATTTCCTCAAAATCGTGGTCTTCTGTAGCCATCCAAAATATAGGAACGAATTTTTTCCCTTGAATATTTTGATTCAGAAAGTCTGTTGTTTTTATCGTCTGCAAAATTTTATAAACGAAAAACGCAGGTCCTGTAAACAGGTTCAGCTGATGTCCCGTAACAATAGTAAAAGTATTCTCCTGCGAAAGGGCTTGCAGATTTTCTTTCTGTTTATCAGATAATTGTAGATTTTCTAATTGTTTTTCCAAAACCTCACAAAGAATTTTTCTCTGCTCTTTGGAATAGCTTTTTTCCTTAAATTCCACCTGTTTCTGGACATTTTCCAAAGAAAATCTATGCGAAGCATATTCCTCATCTGCGAAAAAATCCTTAATAAGGCTGGGAATACTGTATATGTCTTCTAAAAATATCTCTTTTTCGTTCATTTTTCCTTTATTTTAGTGGAATAAATACCATACCAAACCTAAATTCAGCCTAAAATCTGCCACTGGATAAAACGGCGCAGCGTAGGACCGATTTTTCATGAAAGTAGTGTTAAGATGCTGTGCTTCAGCGTAAATCATCATTCGTTTTACTTTCATATTAAAATAAACATCCACTATTGGTCTTCCGCCGATGGAATACGAATCTGTGGAAGGCAGGATAAATTCATTAAGTATCGGAAAATACTGCTGAGAGGCGAATTTTGAGAAATAATATGCCTTAATTCCTGTCTGAATTTCCGCCGCTTTTTTAAATATTTTGGATTGATAATAAACATTGGCTCTTCCTATAAACTCTGGTAATGGAAGCAAATCTTTATTATTTAAAACATTCTGAACCAATACCTTAGTGTTAAAATTAAATTTACGATAAGTAAATGTAGCCTCTCCTCCTACCTGCGATATATTCACCGATGAAGTGTTCTGCTGAGGCTTCGCTGAAGAATCAAAATACGCCAGCTGCCCTATTCTGAAATAGTTTGCAAACAGCTTAGTATCAAACCATTTGAGATTTAAATCCGCTCCTATTTCTAAAACATTTTGGTTCTTAAAATCAGAATATTTGAAATTATAATCTTGGTAAAAAGAAGCGTTCATCAAGTAATTGAACGACGGAACTGCTGATTTGAACTTCACATGTCCGCCGATGGAATAGCCCTCAATAGGTTCAAAAGTCAGATGATTTTCTGAATTTAAATAATTTCCAAAGGCTTTTCCGTTAGAAATTTCCAAATCCGAATTTAGATTGATTTTATCCCAAAGTTTTATTTTAAGATTTCCTACTAATCCCAAACGATTTTCCTGAAATTTAGAGTCTTCCTTCACTCCACTGATTATCAACGGATAAAATGCTCTATAACTGATATTCTGATAACGAATTCCCCCCTCCGCTCTAAAAGCCTCATTATCAAAAAGCAAGCTCACTGTATTGCTGAATTTAGTCGATTTCTTCTTGCTGTTGGTAGGATAATCGGTAATCAATGAAGAGGAATAATAGTTCTCCGTGCCATCCTGCGTGTAGAAATATTTATTGGTTTGATAAAAAATCGTATGGCTCAGCTTAAAAGGAAATTTCTCCACATCAAAAGGCGCAAAATAATGGCTGAAATAAAACCTCCTCACCGCCATTCTGGTGTAGGTATTATGCAAATTCACTGTAAGGTTTTTCCTGCTGTTAAACCGAGAATCTCCACTTGTAAAATTCTCCAAATTAGCAATTCCGCCATTCTCTTCATTAGAAATATTCTGATGAATGAAATGCGTAAATGCTTCATATTTAGAGTTTTTAGAAAGATAATGCGCAGAGAAAATAGTATTATTAGAAGATGCTATTTCCCTCTGGTACAGCCCCTCTGACCTCAGTCCCATATATTCTATCGCGAAATTAAACCTTTTGCCAATATTCTGAGTATAAGTAGTTTGTAGAGTTCCGCCGCTGCTCATCCCATTATGATAATAGAATGCCGTAGTAGGACTTTTCACATCGTAATATTTTACATCCTTGATTCCCAGTATAAAGAATGATTTCCTTGTAGGCAGTAATGCTAAATCCTGCTCTGCATCAGTCTTATAAACCAAATTCTGAAATCCTTCTCCGATATTAGCGAACTGGATTTTCCCAAAATTATCTCTATTATTATACTGAGTAAATTGGTAAGATTTCCCAATCGTAAAAACAGTATCAAACACTTTTCGCTGAGAAAATTGTGTAAAAAACTGATAGTCATCAATCGTCGGTCTAAAAATCTGTATAGAATCCTTCTCTCCATTGTCCACTACAACGGAATCACTCACTGGCAAATCATCTGTCTGCGCCTTTAAAAGGCTTCCCAGCAATATTAATATAAAAAAAATGTACCTCATAAAGTTTTTATGAGGTACAAATATAATAATTTAGATATTATTAATTATCATATCCTGGGTTGGATACTACTAATGATCCTGGAGAAGCAGTTTCTTTTCTAGGAATAGGAAATGCTAACAACTTATTTCCAACCGATTTATCTCCTATCTTAGAGTTATCAGGATCACTACTTACTCTCACTCCATTTTTATTATAATAAGGGATAGTACTATTCCATCTTAACAAGTCCCAATATCTTAAACCTTCTCCTATCAACTCTAATGTTCTTTCTTTTTTGATAAGTTCTAATGTTACTGATGTAGCAGCAGCAAGTCCTCTTGCTTGTCGAATCATATTATAATAATTCAATGCATTAGTACTACTTCCTGCTTGAATTTCTGCTTCAGCTGCATTAAGTAAAACCTCTTCGTATCTTATTACTTTTATATTAGAATTTCCATTTACATCAGAAAACTTACCATTTAAGAAGTAGGCACTTTGTCCTGATCTAACTGCTCCTTGTACAATTAGTTTCTTTCTAACATCATCATTTTCATAAGAATTATATACATCAGGAAGTACAGCTATATTTTTATATCCTGTTGAATTAAGAAGATTAGCATAAGAGTTTGTTCCTGAAGCTCCATTGA
The DNA here is from genome assembly GCA_963518955.1 of uncultured Flavobacteriaceae bacterium. Classification (GTDB taxonomy): domain Bacteria; phylum Bacteroidota; class Bacteroidia; order Flavobacteriales; family Weeksellaceae; genus JABCPE02. The sequence continues at coordinate 53,181 of CAUQKI010000009.1, forward strand.
TACCGACAGCTAATTCAAACACACTATTTGCTGCATTATCTTTTGTAAAAGATAATGCTAATTCTGATGCAGGAATAACAGAATAATATTTACCACTATTGATAACATCTCTTGCATACTGGATTACCTTAGCATAATCTCCTTTATATAAATAATATCTAGACATTAACGCCTTTACAGAGTACGGATTTAAATAAGTTTTATCAGAATAAGTTTTATCAGAGATTTTTGTTGGATCCCCTAAATTATCTAACGCTGCCTGGAAATCACTTTCTATCTGTGCTCGTGTTTCTGCTACAGTGGATCTTGCTTGTTGTGCATTAGGATTATATACAAGAGGGACAACTACACCTAGAGAACCTCCAGAGTATTCCTGCCCATAGAGTTTTAATAAATCAAACAATGCTTGAGCTCTTAATGCATAAGCCTGTCCTTTCAAATATTTTACTCGAGTCAACGCTTGAGCATTTGCAGTTCCTCCATAAGTTAAGTTATCTGATGAATTAATAACAATATTGGCATTTCCTATTGTCTGACCTATAGCATACCAAATATCTTCTGGATCTGCAGAAGTAGACAACAAACTATATGTTGCAAAATCTGTATTTCTACCACTAAATGTTGTGGAATAAGTCTCATCTGTATGTATCTGTCCTGTAGCTCTATATTTATTTCCCAAATAATTAGTTGCTCTCATTTTCAAATAAGTACCTCTTACAAAGGACTCTAACTGTTCTGCCGTCGTAATAGGAGCAGCCTGCTCCTCTTGGAAAAACTGAGTCTCTGTAAAATCTCTACTACAAGAAGTCATCCCTACAATAGATAACACTACCAATGCACTATATACTATCTTTTTCATATTATCTTAAAAATTTAAATTAACACCTATACTATATGATTTCAATGGAGGTAAATCAAAATTGGTAACCCCACCTATCTGATAATCTGGATCAAATTTGAAGTTTTTATCAAATGTATATGTCCATATATTATTCCCCACTAAATACACCTGAATACTATTTATTCCTGTATCTCTTAATAAATCTTTATTAAATGTATAAGAGACTTTCAGAGATCTTAATCTTACATAATCTCCTTTATATAAGAATCTTGTAGATGCTTGATTAGAATTATCTGAACGGGAATCTATAGGAGCAGGATTTTTAGCATTAGGGTTCTGTGGAGTCCAGTAATCCAACTGGTCTCTATACCCTGGATATGTTCCTGTTGTTGCTCCATCACTAAACATATAACGCGCCCAAGAGTCATATATCTTATTACCAAATCCATAACTAAACTGAGCATCTATAGAAAAACCTTTATACGTGAAATCTGTACTTAATCCTCCATATATCTTAGCGTAAGGAGAACCCTGTACTGCTTGATTAGCTTCATTATAATCAGATGTTGTTTCTCCATCTACTCCATTTTTATACCACAGAGGTTTACCATTACTAGGATCTACTCCTGCCCATTTTCTTAAATAGAAAGAGTTAAGTACTTCTCCTTCTCTAATAATTCTAGTAGCGGTAGATATATCCCTTCCTTGGTACAATTCTGTTACTTTATTACTTAAGGTACTCAAGTTAGCACTTACATTCCATTTTACATTACTTGAATTGATAATTCTTGCCGCAAGAGTAAATTCCAAACCACTATTTCTCATTGATCCTACATTTTGGAATCTAGTTGCATCTGCAGTACTAAGAGGAGAATAACCTCCCTGTATCATAGATAATGGAACACTATAAATCATATTGGTCGTTTTCTTATGATAAAAAGCAGCTCCCAATGTAACTCTATCATTAAACAAACCTAAATCAAATCCAACATTAAATGGTTTTATAGTTTCCCATTCTAAGTCTTGGTTTGCTACCCCTCTTACAAAAGCTGCTGGTTTATCTCCATAATTTTCTGTATATCTATATGTAGTAAATGGCAACACTGATGCATTAGGAAGGTTACCAACCTTACCATATGATGCAGAAAACTTCAATTGAGATATTGTGCTATTATCTTTAAGCGCTTCCAATCTAGCTAAATCTACACCTATACCCGCAGACCAAAAATATCCTGTTTTTTTATCTGGCCAGAAATTAGATACTCTATCTTGTCTTCCTGATAAATCTAACAAAAATAATTTATCATAATCATAATGAAGCGTCACTGCATACCCTCCTCTAGAAGTCACAGTCTTCTCTCCTGTAACTGTTCTTGGGATAATAAAGTTATTAAGTGTCTGGAGATTAGGAGTTCCTACAGCATTACCATATCCCCCAACTAATCTAGCATCTGACTTATAAGCTTCTTGTATTAAACTTGCATTAAAATTATTTTTCTCCCCTATCTTAAAATCATATGATAAAATATTCTGCAAGTTAAAATTAAAATATCTTGTAGAATAACTATATAATCCTCCTTGGAGTCTATATCCATCTCCATGTAATGGGCTATAATATTGATCTTCCTCTATATTAATAAACTCAGGTGCAAAAACAAATTTATAATTGAGGTTTTTTAGAATCTTATAGTCTGCCTGTATATTTGCAAAAACTCTAGCTGTATTTGCCCTTTGGTAGTTAATATCTTGTAAAGCTGCTATATTGTAAAAACTATTAGACAATCTTCCATTTCCAAAATAATAAGTTCCATCAGAATTTTTCAAAGGATCTGTAGGATAGAGAAAATATCTCGCCAATATTGGATTAGAGAAAGCCCCTCCTTCTGGCTGTGTATTAGTCACACCATAAGATGCTTGTATATCTGTAGATAATGTCAATCTATCTGTTGCCTTATAATTAACTCTTGTTGTTCCTGATATTCTCTTGAATGCAGATCCTCTTACAATACCTTCTTGATTAAAATATCCTAATGATGAATAATATGTCAATCTATCACTTCCTCCTGATACAGAAGCATTTACTCTAGTTAGAAATGCCCCACCTGTTCTCTCGGTTGCTTTCTGCCAATCAGTACTTACAGAAGTATCTACACCTAAATTATCATATGCATCTTGCACTGTCGATGGTCTTTTAGGGCCATTTGGAAAATTAGGATTAACAGGAACCAATGGATTAGCATTAAGATATCCTCGTGTATATAAACTTACCCATTCAGATGCTGACAATCCTTCATGACCAGACACTGCCCTATAAGTAACCCCTGTCTCGGCATTCACATTAAATCTTGCTTTTCCTTTTTTACCTGATTTTGTAGTAATAATCATAACTCCTGCTCCTGCATCCGCCCCATATACAGCTGTAGAAACAGCATCTTTTAAGAATGTAACACTTTCTATATCAGCCTCATTGAAGTTTGCCAGAATATTTGCTGATGTTGTATTTCTTGTTAAATCTCCTTGAGCCACTCTTACCCCATCAATAACAACTATTGGATTATTTCTACCATTGACAGAAGACACCCCTCTAATTTGTATATTAGCAGCTCCTCCTGGTTGCCCTGTAGACATTCCCGTTTGCACCCCAGCAACTTTTCCTGACAAAGCCTTATCAACAGATCCTGTGGACATATCTGCAATTTCTTTACCTACTTTTCCTATTGCTCCAGTAGCTTCTTTTACAGCAACCTTTCTACCAAAGCCCACTAAAACAACTTCATCTATTGTTTTTTCTTTTCCAGAAGTAGTATCCTTCTTAACTTCTTGCGCAACTAATGCTTGTCCTGTGAAGAACAATACACCAGCTGTTAGAACTTTCAATTTCACATTCATTTTTAACAAAATTTAATAACCATTGAGCAAAGGTGTTAAATATTTTTTAAACAACCAAATGTTTTTATGTTTTTTTTGTTATTTTTTTGATGTTTTGTTAAAAATATCCGAAATTTATCATTTTCAACAAACTAAATATTAAATTTTTGATAAAGTTATCTTAATTTTTTCTAAATTTGCATTTAGTATGGATTTAGCTTTTTACATATACAGTTATTTACAGGAGCAAAAACCAAGGGTAGAAGTTCCTGATTTTGGGATTTTTAGACTTGAAAAAGAACATGCTGTCGTGGATGCAGAATCTTCTAAAATTCTTCCTCCAAGTGAGCATATCCATTTTGAAGACAATACAGCTGTATTTGATTCCAGTCTTGCCCATTATATAGCAGAGAAAACAGGTGAGAATCTATTCATTATACAATCTGAAATAAGAGATACTGTGCGTGAATGGATAAAACTGCTCATGCTCCAAAAAAAATTAAATCTTAAATATCTCGGAGAACTTTCCCTTAAAGAAATAGATATCATACGGGAAGAAACTAAAATTCCGCAATCCATGGAGTTCTTTGGACTGGAAGAAGTTAATTTATCTGAAATTTCTCCTGCTTCTGCCGTTAAAGAAGAGCTGACCCAAAAGCAAGAAACAAAAAAAATAGAAAACCAAAAACAAGAAAAATCAAACAATGGTATCTGGTGGGTACTATTATTCATCATTATCGCCATCGCTGGACTTGTATTTTTATATTATAATTACGGAAAATCAGATAAATCAGCTGATGACAGCGCGAAACAAGATTCTATCCAAGCTGCACAAACTGAAATTCCTCAGGCTGTATCGCCTTCCACATCAGATTCTATAACGATTGACAGTGTACAAATAGAATACTAAATGAAAATCCTGCTTTTAGACAAAAATCATCCACTCATCACAAAACAACTTTCTGAAAAAGGTTTTGTTTTGGAGGAGGATTTTTCATCAAGTTATGAGCAAGTTTTAGAGAAAATCCACCTTTATGAAGGCATCATCATTCGAAGCCGAATTCCATTGGATGCTCATTTTTTAGAAAAAGCAAAAAATCTAAAATTCATCGCACGAGTAGGCGCTGGAATGGAAAACATAGACACCGCCAAAGCCCAAGAACTCGACATAAAACTCATCAACTCTCCCGAAGGAAACAAAGATGCTGTGGCAGAGCATGTTATAGGAACGCTTCTTGTGCTGATGAACCGCCTTTTTATTTCCTCTAATGAAGTTAAAAAGGGAATTTGGCTCAGAGAAGAGAACCGAGGAGAAGAAATTTTGGGTAAAACCTTCGGAATCATCGGTTACGGAAATATGGGAAAAGCCGTAGCCAAAAGACTTTCGGGATTTGGCTGCAAAACTATTTTTCATGATATCAAACCTAATCTTTCTGATGAATTTGCCGCACAGGTAAGCCTTCAAGAATTACAAGAAAACGCCGATATTCTCAGCCTTCACACGCCGCTTACAGAGGACACACTCTATATGATAGATGAGGAATTTATCTCCAAAATGAAGAAAAATTTCTACTTCATCAATACCGCAAGAGGTAAAAATCTAAAAACTTCTGCGCTTGTAAATGCCTTGAAATTAGGCAAAATAAAAGGCGCTTGTCTAGATGTTTTGGAATACGAAAAAACTTCTTTTGAGAATTTGGAAACAAAAAACGAGGATTTAGAATATCTTTTAAATTCAGAAAAAGCCATCATAACACCGCACATCGCGGGCTGGACTCATGAGAGCAAAATAAAATTAGCCCAAGTCATCGTGGATAAAATCTTAGCTTTCGCTGCTGAAAATTAGTATCATTTAACATAGATTTAACGATAATTATTATTCATTTTTCTTGTTTTTATCCTATTTTGCGCGAAAATTTCAAAACAAAGATGAAAATAAATCTATCCCACATAGGATTTCTTGCATTTTTTCTATTTTTTTCGTGCTCCAAAAAAGAATCCACAACAACCAGCAATGGATATTATTCAGCTTCAAATCTTCCTAATTTCGGCAATGTAGATGTGGACAATGTCTTCAAAGGAGAAAAATTAAAACTGGAAAACCAGCAGAAAATCGTAAATTCCCTTAACCAATACTACGAAAACATCTGGAACAGCACCGACATGAGCGGTGGAGTTTTGGTAGCACACGGAGACAATATTCTTTTGGAAAAATACAAAGGTTTCGGCAGGGAGAACAACCAAATGCCGATTAACAAAGACACTCCGCTTCATTTGGCATCCATAAGCAAACCCATCACAGCGATGGCAGTTTTAAAATTAGTGGAAGCGAAAAAAATCAGCCTTGAACAAAAAGTAAAATCCATTTTTCCGAATTTCCTGTATTCTGATGTAACGATTCAGCACCTGCTCACCCACCGCAGTGGACTTCCAAAATATGAGCATTTCTTAGAAGAAAATGATATAAAGCCTAAAAATAAATTCTTTACCAATCAAGAAATTTTTGACCTCGTTGCTAAACACAAACCAGAACTTGCCAGACAGACCGACACTGGTTTTATGTATAATAATTTCAACTACGCTATTCTGGCGCTTATCATTGAAAAAATCACTGGAAAAACCTATCCAGAAGCGATGAAAGAAATGGTTTTCGCTCCTTTAAAAATGAAAAATACTTTTGTTTTTGAAGAAAAACACATCAATTCTGCTTCGCAGTCTTTTTACCAAAGAAGCACCAGACTTTATCCTTTAAACGAATACGATTTGATTTATGGTGATAAAAATATCTACACCACTCCACGCGATTTGTTCAATTTTTCAAAAGCAATGTTTTCAAAAGATTTTCTTCCAAGAGAACTGATGGAAAAGGTTTTTGAGCCATACAGCAACGAAAAAAAGGGCGTGAATAACTATGGTCTTGGATTTAGACTAAAAGTATTTGATGAAGGGAAAAAACTAACCTATCACAACGGCTGGTGGCACGGCTCTAACACGGTTTTCATTCATCTGAGAGAATCCAAAACTACCATCATCGCTCTGAGCAACAAGTATTCTAGAAAAATATACGGAACGATGCTTCTTTCCACACTCTTTGAAGATTTTCCTTTTGAAATTGATAAAGTGATAAATCCAGATGCCGAGACTGCAGATTCCACAGAGGTTTTTGCAGAAGATACCGAAAGAGCAAAAACTCCAAAAAAGAAACCAAAGAAAACCTCCGCAGACAGCCTAAAAGCAACAAAAACAGAGGAAACCATACAAAAAACCTCAGAATCTACAGAGGAGGAAGATTAAATTTAAAAAACTTATTTTTGTTTCATGAAAAAGATTTTGTTTGTTGCTATTTTTATAGTTCTTCTGAGCGCTTGTGCAAGAGTAGGCTCTCCCGAAGGCGGTGCGAAAGACACCACTCCACCTAAGTTCCTGAAATCCAATATAGATACGAGCAGAGTAAATGTTCCCACCAGCACTAGGGAACTTCGGCTATATTTTGATGAATATATTAACCTAAAGGATGCGAACAAAAATCTCATCATTTCGCCACCGATTAAAAAGATAAAAAAAATAATCCCTTCTAACCTTGCAAACAAATACATTTCCATAACATGGGATGAAGATTTGAAGGAAAATACCACTTATAATTTCAACTTTGGAAATGCCATTGTAGATAATAACGAGGGAAATGTGCTGCCTTACTTTAATTTTGCTTTTTCTACAGGAAAGGAACTTGACAATCTGTACATCAGCGGAACGATAACCGATGCCTTGCTCATCCCAGGAAAACCCTCCAAACACGGAATTGTAGTAGGACTCTATGCGGATAGTGCTGATTTCAAACAAAAACCAAACTACATCGCAAAAGCTGATGAAGACGGCTATTTTGAGCTAAACTATCTGAGTAAAGGGAAATACAGCATCATCGCTTTTGAAGATGAAAACGAAAACTCTGTGTATGATGCAGGTAAGGAAAAAGTTGGTTTCTTAAAGGAAAAAATAGATTTAAACCAAAATTTATCTGGTCTGAAAATGAAAATCTTCCCTTCTGAAAAAAACATCAGATACAAAGAAACTACGCCTGTGGACGGAGGAATGCTCATGGTTTTCGAAGGAAATCCAAAGAAAGTAGACATAAAAAGCATCAGCGATGAACTTACTGATTACCAAGTAACTCACGCCGAAAAATCTGATTCTGTGATGGTTTGGGTAGGGAAACAAAACGCCCTAAACAGCAGAACGCTCACACCTCTAAAAATAAGCTATAATGCTGATGGTAAGGAAGATACCATTTCTGTTTCGTACAAAACTAACGAAAAAGATGAACTGACCTTAGCCAATAGCAAAGGCGGGCAGCTTCCTCCTGAAAAAGATTTTGTCATTACTGCTAATATGGTTTTGAAAGAGATAAATCCTGCTTTGTGGGCGCTGAAAAGTGACAGCATCAGCCAAAAATTTGAGGCAAGAATTTCTGAAAAAAATCTGAAGGAAATCATCATTTCATCGGACTTTAAAACTGGAAAAAAATACTCGCTCAGCATTCCAAAAGGAAGTGTTCAAGGACATTATTTCCAAAATCCAAAGGCTTATATTTTCAATTTTGAAGCTGATAAAGCCGCAAATTACGGAAGTTTAACCCTAAAACTAGAGAACCAGCCAAAGTCCTATTTTTGGATACAACTAATTGATAGTGAAGGAAATGTAAAATATTCTCAATATACAAATAAGAACGAAATCCGTTTTACGAGCCTTGACCCAGCTATTTATTACGCCCGAATTTTAGTGGATGATAATGGTAACAAATACTGGGACAAAGCCAATTTCTCTGAGCAAAAATTCGCTGAAGAAGCCTTTGTTTTCGAAAAGAAACTGGAGGTGAGAAAATTGTGGGAAATCGTCGAAAATTGGGTTTTGGAATGATTTTTTCATCACTCCTCGTTCAAATTAAATTTTTAAATTATGAAGAAGTTTAGTCAATTATTTTTAATTTTAGTTTCGACTTTAGGTTTTGCTCAATGCGAAATCACAGGAAAATCCTCATTAGTAGTAGGAGAAAAAAGCAGTTATAGCATAAAAAAAGATGCCCAGTGCAAAGAATGCTACCGATGGACATCTGAAGGCGGAATCCTAGTAGAAAGCGATAACAGGCTGGATTCTGTAGAAATCATGCCTATAAATGCAGGAAATTCCACATTGTCTGTGCAGTATATTTCTGAAAACGGAAATATCACAAAATGTAGTAAAGATATCAGCATTCTTGCTAAGGAAAATTTGGAAGAAACTACAGCTGAACCTGCTAAAAAAGGAGATTGTGATATAGATGTGACCAACTACGAAACGAGAAAAATCTCCAATGACAGATTAGGATTTTTTAGTAATTCCAGCAAAGATTTCAGCTACACTTGGGAGGTGCTTTATAAGAATGGGCAGAAACAATATTCCACAGAAAAAGCACCACAATTCAGCTATTCCAAAGACAACCAAATCGTGACCGTTTCTGTGACTGTGGTTTCTAAATCTTGCTATAAAAAATTCACCAAACCTTATGATGATAATTTTTGGAAGTTTTTCTAAAAATATAAAACAACAGCAATGAAACTATACATCATCAGCGGACTGGGTGCAGACAGAAGCATATTTGAGCATATCAATTTCCCATCGGAAATGGAGCTTCATTTCATAGACTGGCTCGTCCCAGAGCAGAATGAGGAGTTTGACCATTATGTAAATAGAATGGCAGAAAGCATCAATCCTGATGAAGATTTTTGTCTGCTCGGCTACTCTTTTGGAGGAATCATCGTGCAGGAAATTCATAAAAAATTTCCAGCAAAAAAAGTCATTATTCTTGCTAGTATAAAATCGCCTTCGGGAAAATCCAGACTGATGGAAATAGGGAAACGCTCTAAGCTTTACAAAATAATCCCAACTTCGGCATTTAATGAAAAATCCTATAGTTTTTATTCTTTTGTAAGGCATCTTTTTGACCCGAAAAACCCAAAAATTTTAAAATATTTTAAGGTCAGAAATCCTTATTATATCAAATGGAGCATAGAAAAAATTCTTGATTGGAATGCGAAGGAAAACCCTGAAATCATACAAATATCCGCGGATAAAGACATCGTTTTTCCTATCAAAAACTCAAATCCAAACTATGTCATCAAAGGAGGAACGCACCTCTGCCCTGTGACAAAAGCAAAGGAAATTTCTGCGATTTTGGAAAAAGAATTTGGAGGATTATAAAAAATTAAACTCAAAAAATGATGAGTACAAAAAACCAAATCCCAACCCAAGAGTGGCTGGAAAAGTACGAAAAAGTAAAATCTATTCTCGTTCCGCCTGTTTCTTTTGAAGAAATCTATTCACAAAAAGAGGCTTTTGGGAAGAAACTTTTTATCCTAAATATGGGAGAAGTCCATTTTCCTACGGGAGAAATCTTGGTAAGAGACCCTTTGTATTTTCTTCATCGCGACCAGCTTCCTTATTTTCAAAAAGTTCCAACAGGAAAATTTCCACTTAATACATTGGTTGTAGAAGTGGAGGAAGACGATTACCTTTATGTTTCTACACGAGTGAAATTTAGTGACAAAAAGGCTGTCAGCTACACCGAGGCTTTGGTTGGAGATGAAAATCTGGATGATGATTTGGAAGAAGGAGATTTCTTCGGATTCTTTGCGGATGCAGGGCTGGCAACTATAGTGGATGTAAAAACCCGTGATGCCTACTGTGATTTTCGGGAAGAATGGTATAAAGGACAACCTAATGATGCCAATATCTGTGATAAATTTTTCGCTGAAGAATTTTCAAAAAATTACAAGGAAAATCCTCAGTTTCAAAGAGAAGGAGGCGAATGGATTAACTTCAAAATTCCAAATACAGACCTAAGCGTACCGATGATACAAAGTGGCTTCGGCAAGGGGCAGTATCCTGTATATTTCGGATATGATGAAAACAACAATGTCTGCGAAGTTGTTATAGAATACTTTGATTTAGAGCTGACTTTTGGGCAGGAAGAAGAATAACTTTATTTTAAATCTAAAAAAACTCTCATAGGCTTTAAACCTGTGGGAGTTATTTTATTTCTGAATCTTCATAATTTTTCACTGCTCGTTCCAGCGTGTTTTTTATTCTTGTTTTCAGTCGGTTCGGTTTATGGACTGTGATATGATCACCAAAGCCTAAAATAACTCTTTCCAGCTCAAAATTCAGCTGAACTCTTATCCTGAAATATGTTTCGCCATCTTTTTCTTCCAAAATCTCCTGTGTGTGATGAAACGGCTTGGTTTTCACATATTCTGCATGAGTCCCTTTTATTGAGAAAATCACATTCTGCCCTCTTTGCTCTGGCGATGTCGTTACGCCGATCACTTCAGAGAAAAATCTATCGGCATTAAATTCCCGCTCCCGAAAAGGAATATTTTCCTCTATCTGCACGCTTATTATCCTATCAAGTGCAAGGTTCAGAAGTCCATCTCCATACCAACAGATGAGGAACCAGCGATTATTATACTCCTTCAATAGCTGTGGAAAAACGATGTATTTTTTCTCTTCTCTTGCCTTAAAACTTTTATAAACCACTCCCAGCGTCTTCTTATTCAAAATCGCATTGTACAGAATATCAATATATTCCAAACCTTTAAGCTGTTCATTTTTATCTAAATGAATAATGGACTGCTGCTGCGCAGAATGCACTGTGTTTTCCAATTTTTGGATAACACCATTCAAATCCTTAAACATAGAAAAATCCTTAAACTGCTTCAAAATCTGCACAGCATTATTCATGGCTTTTAGGTCGCTTTCGTTTACTGCAATGTTATGAATGCTGTATTCAGAGTCGCTGTATCGGTAGTATTTTCTGTCATAGACCTCTATCGGTGCTTCGTAGCCAAATTTCGAGCTGCGCATATTCTGTATATCGAGCTGAATGGTTCTTTTGCTGACATAGGCTTCCTTTCCTTCAAACTCAAAAAGAGCCTCAGAACATTCCTCTATCAAATCCTCCAGCGTATATTTTTTATATTTATTTCTAAGGCATCTGTCGATGGTTTTGTAACGGATAAGGGCGTTTTTATTTGAAGACATTTTAATTTTTTTTACAAAATTATCAAACTTTTTTAACTACGCAAAAAGATTGCGCTTTTGTGTATTTACTTTGCATCATCAAAATGAAACATTATGAAAGTTACAGGAAAAAATATTATCAACTGGGGATTCCGCCAAGGGAAATGGTTCGGGGAAGCCTTGAAAACTATCAATGAAAACGAATGGGAAGAAGCTGAGATTTTAGAATACTTGGAGCAGTTCAGACTTCCAGACCCTATTCCACTGAAAAGAATTCCTGCTGATTTTGTGGTTAATATTCATCCTGAGAATGAATTAGAAGAAGATAATGTAAGCAAGGTAATCGCTACCATGAAAAAGCTGATGAAAACGCCAACTCTGGAAAAAGGCGCTTTGATGCCTGATGCCTGCCCTACGGGTAAGGAAGGAATTATCCCTGTGGGAGGTGTGGTGGTCGCTAAAAATGCCATACACCCAGGGTTTCATTCAGCGGATATCTGCTGTTCTGTGATGCTTACTGACTTTGGGAAAATAGACCCTAAATTAGTTTTGGACGCAGCGCACGACTCTACTCATTTCGGGTATGGAGGTCGTCCAAGAGGTCAGCAGATAGCGATGAGCAAAGGACTTATAGAGGCTTTTGAAAAGAATTTATTCCTAAAAAAGCCCGAACTCATCAGCACAGCCAGAGATTGTATGGGAACGCAGGGAGATGGGAATCACTTCTTATTCATCGGAACTTCCATGAAAACAGGAAATACGATGATGGTCACCCACCATGGTTCCAGAGCTGTAGGCGCAGAACTCTACAAAATGGGACTAAAAACCGCAAACTACTTCCGTAGAGATATTTCGCCTGATACTTTGGAAGAAAATGCGTGGATTCCTTTTGATACAGAAGAAGGACAAGCCTACTGGGAAGCGCTGCAAATCGTAAGACAATGGACAAAAGAAAATCATGAAGCGATTCATAATTTGACTTTGAAAAAACTTGGAGTAGAGATGCAGGATAGATTTTGGAACGAACATAATTTCGTTTTCCGAGATGGAGACTTGTTTTATCATGCCAAAGGTGCTACGCCTTTAGATACCAAATTCCTTCCCGAGGATAATGAGCTAAGACTCATCCCGCTAAATATGGCAGAGCCTGTCCTCATAGTAAAAGGAACTACCAACGAGCGAAACATAGGATTTGCGCCACATGGAGCAGGGAGAAATTTCAGTAGAAATGAACATAAAAGAAACAAAGCTCACCTGACAGATGAGGAAGTTTTTGCTGAGGAAACAGCAGGGCTGGATGTTAGATTTTTCTCTAATGAAATAGATATTTCGGAGCTGCCATCCGCCTACAAAAACGCACAAAATGTGAGAAAACAAATTTTAGAATACAACCTGTGCGAGATAGTAGATGAGGTCATCCCTTATGGATGTATCATGGCTGGGGATGTAGAAAAAAACGCTCCTTGGAGAAAAAAGAAGAAAAATAAAGAATTATAAAATAACCGCCACCTATTAAAAATTGAAAATAGCCAAATAGGGAATTGCGGAGCATATGATGCAGGGTTATTTTCTGGTAATGTCTTCGGACTCGGGGGTTCGAGTCCCTCTTAATCAGCTGCTTTACACAGCCTAAAACAACAAAAGGAGCTGCGGAATTTCGGTTCATCAGGGATAAAGTCTGCAAAATGAAGGATACCGTACAATATTGATACTCAATTTGTTTTCCCTTTATTCTTGTCAGCCGCTCCTTTTTAACTTTAAAAATTTAGAAAAAATGGGAATATTTACAAAAACTTACGAAGTGATGCCTTTTTACCTAGGCTTCCTTTTTAGAAACAATACTTTTGAAAAGCAGTTAAATGCAGGTTTTCACGAAATTTATGATTGGAAAGATAGAACCAAACTCTATCAAATTCCTCAAAATTCGCGGCTAATCACGGTGACTAACCAAGAGATTTTGACCAAGGATAACATCGCCCTTAGATTTTCTTTTAATATTATCTATAAGGTGACTGATGGTCTTAAACTGCTGGAAAACACCATAATAAACGAATACTACATCTTGAGCGACGCAGAGTATAAGCTGCAAAATATCATTCAAATTTATTTCAGAAAAATAATCTCCCAAATAGATAGTGAGGCTTTGAACGAAAAAAGAGCCGAATGGACGGATTTAAAGCCTGAAGACATTCAAAGCAAAACGGATGAATTCGGAGTGGAAATAGAAAATATCCAAATTCGAGATATTACTTTTCCGAAGAGTATTCAGGAATTATTTGCGAGGCATTTGGAAGCGAAAATCAGAGCAAAAGCTGATTTAGAAAATGCCAGAACGGCCGTAGCTACTGCCAGAGCCTTGAAAAACGCTTCTGAACTGATGAAAAATGATGAAAATATCAGATTCTTCCAAACCTTGGAAACTATTACGAAAATAGCCGAAAAAGGGAAACATACTTTTATGATTGGAGATATTCATCAAATTGCGAAGTAATTTCACAAAAAACAGCTCATTTTTGAGCTGTTTTTCGTTTTTATTAAAAATCAAGCATTCTCCAAAACATAGCTGAATACCAATGGTGCTACGATGGTAGCATCGGATTCTATAATGTATTTTGGTGTATTGATGTCTAATTTACCCCAAGTGATTTTCTCATTTGGAACTGCTCCTGAATACGAACCATAAGAAGTCGTAGAATCAGAAATCTGGCAGAAATAAGACCAGAAAGGAACATTATGTATCTCCAAATCTTGGTAAAGCATTGGCACCACGCAGATTGGGAAGTCTCCAGCGATACCACCACCTATTTGGAAGAAACCTATGCCTTTTCCAGCGCTGTTATTTCTGTACCAATCAGCAAGGAAAGTCATATATTCTATCCCTGATTTCATTGTAGAAGGCTTTAATTCACCTTTGATACAGTAGCTTGCAAAGATATTCCCCATTGTAGAATCTTCCCAACCAGGAACTACTATTGGAAGGTTTTTCTCCGCTGCTGCAATCATCCAAGAATCTTCTCTCGGAATCTCGTGATACTGTTCTAGAACACCCGAAAGTATCATTTTGTACATATATTCGTGCGGGAAATATCTTTCACCTTTGCTTTCAGCATCTTTCCAGATTTCAAAGATGTGTTTTTGTAATTTTCTGAAAGCCTCTTCTTCTGGGATACAAGTGTCTGTTACTCTGTTTAGTCCTTTTTCTAACAATTCCCACTCATCTTGCGGAGTCAGGTCTCTGTAGTTAGGAACTCTCTTGTAGTGAGAATGCGCCACAAGGTTCATCAAATCCTCTTCCAAGTTTGCCCCTGTACAAGAGATAATCGCCACTTTATCCTGACGAATCATCTCTGCTAAAATTTTACCCAGCTCAGCAGTAGACATCGCCCCTGCTAAAGAGATTAACATTTTTCCACCGTCTTTTAGGTGCGCTACATAGCCTTTAGAAGCGTCCACCAAAGATGCTGCATTGAAATGCAGATAATATTTTTCAATAAATTCGGTAATTGGTTTGTTTGCCATTTTTCTTTATTTTAACTTTAATTATATTTTATATTCTTTTTTAAAATCACGAAATTCGCCCAACAGCCCGATAGCAAGTATCAACGCCAGCACGCCCCAGAATATGGCGAAATAAAGGTCAGTATTACTCGTTTCCTTCTCTTTTTCGTATTTCAATGATGATGCTGGATCTATTTCATTGACAGATGGATTGTCTTTTAGATAATATACTTCCACCACAGGCGTATTTGGTGGATCCATCAATGCTCTTTGCTCCCCTTCATATTTTACCCCATTTACTTCATATTTATATTTAATACTGTATGTTTTTACAGGTACTTTGGCAATTTTCACTGTATGCTCTGTATAGACACTATCATAAACAGCAATAGTTTTAGTGTTTTCTTTTATCATGGTTTCATATTGTGCAATTTTTTCCTCATCTGAGCCTTTTATATAGTTTCTTGCACAAGTTTTACATGCTAAGCTAGCAAGTATAGCCATCAATAAACCTTTCCAGTTTTTGAAAACAAAGTCGATTATCATCATAAGCTTTAAAAATTTAATCAAGGCAAAAATAAGAATAATTATTTACAAATTCTGTTTTTACTCTGTCTATGTTATAAAATCACCTATCATTTTATTTTATAAATTTGTAGAAATAGATTTTTGAAAATAAAACTTTACTGACTAAACAAAATTTCATGAAAAAATATATTTATCTTTCTATATTGACAGCATTATTTCTTTCCTGCAAAAGCAGCAAAGTTGTAAATAATCAAGAAATAGATATTAACTGCGAAGAAATGGTCGTAGAAATCGTGCGGTCAAGTTCTTTGGATTGGAGAAGGTTTCCTAATGCATCTACAAGAATAGACAGGGTAGAAAATGATAGTATTTTCATCAAAGTTTTCTTTGATACTGACATCTCTGATGAGCCAAACACCAAACAGGTTGTAGAAAATACAATTGCTTGGCTCCTGCTGGACCTTAGTGAGAAAAAATTGTACAACATCACATACGACCTTGAAAACCCTAAGAAAGTTGATTTCAATAAAAAACTTATCAACAAATGCAAAATTCTGCTCAATAACTCATCACAAAAATGATACATTTAATCTTAAAGTTCTTCAAAACATGGAAAGTAAACTTTTATACGATATGTTCTATCTTTGTGTCTTAACAAAAGAAGAAATCATATCTTACATAGAGCAAAAAGAAGATAAATACTTCGAAAATATTGATTATTATGACATTTTATATCCTAAAAATCAAGAAGAAGGAGACAGACTCGACCTAAAAAATGATAATCAAAGAATAAATGTTGTGCTTA
>CAUQKI010000010.1:0-69722 GCA_963518955.1 uncultured Flavobacteriaceae bacterium
AAAAAATGATTTTTACAAAAAAACCTACACTCAGCTTGTAAAACTATTAAAAAAACATATTTCAGGGGAAACTGTATTAAAGCCACAAGATTTATTGAAAGACGCTTAGTTAAAGTGGGTTGAGTTCATAAATCCAACATCTACTCAAGGCTACCTGAAACATTTGGTTGATTAACAATGATGAAATTTATTAGCATAAATATAGATTATTTTTAGATATTTTCCGTTATACTTTAAATAAAAATGAATGTATTTTATTGAATATTAAAAATTTATCTAAAATATGAGCGAAAAGAATAATGAAAAATAATCTTGAATTGTGTGACCAGTTTTATAATTTCATTAGGAAATAATTGTGTAGAAAATATTCTTCACAAATAGAAAAAATTACTATCTTCGTAGTGGGATTTTTCATAAAGAATAAGCAAGGTCAAGCATGAGTTACTTCTTTTCATTTAGGTTGATTTACTTATGCAATTACCTTGCTTTTATTTTTTCAGATTAAAATAAATGTAAGAAAATGGATGTTAATAACGCTCATATTATCAGTGAATTACAAAAAGTAGCGCTTCGCCAGAATGCTGTCTATATTCCTAATGCAGACACCAGTTTTTCTAAACTGACAGGCGAAACACTTCGCCTTATTGATACGCTTCGTAAGCATGGATTTGTGGTCACAGAGCCATTATTACACGCCATAAATCACACCACTTCTGCTTTTAAAGAAGGGATAAAATCTCATTTTGAGGAGATTTTAGGAACAAAACTAAACTGGACTCCTTTGGTGAAAAACTGGGAAATTCCTACAGGAGAGACCGTCTATGACCACTGGATAACGGCTTGGTTTAATGAAGAAATAGGCGAACTTCCTAATGGAGAAACCTTAAGACACTATTACGACCAAGTTTATTATGATTATGGGTATGCTGCTGTAAAACTGGACTGCGGACATATCATTCCCGATGGGACTTTTCCCATGAACCGCTATAACGGCTGTCCATTCTGCGGAACGCCTTTTATTTTTGATAAATTAAAGCTTGAAAATCAAGGAAGTAAGCTCAAAGTCATTGACATTTGGACAGAAAAAGAAATGAAGGTTCTTTTGGAGAGTCTGCTCGCTTCTAAAGTTCCGCTAGATGCCACGCAGACAGATTCACTCAAATTGCTTTTAAAATATTATAAACCTGAAAATGAAGTAGTTGTGTGGATTAAAGAAACACTGATTCTTGTAGTGGATGAGCTTATTTCGCAGGGAAAAGAGCAGGATGCAGGCGGGTATTTCCGTAGTCCGACTGATATTTTACGATATTTATGGTACAAGAAAACAGGATTTTTACAAATCATCAAACCTAAAATAATCGTTAAAAACATAGAGCAAAATCATATGCATATCCAAAGACAGGAGGATTTGAGTGTTTTTACTAAAATTATTGGAAAAGAACAGCTGAAACTGAAATATTCCCGTAAAGAAGCAAAAATGGTAGCTGTTTGGCTGAACCAATTGTCTCTTTCGGTGGAAAAAATAGCCGAACATATGCACCCTAACCGCCAGATGTGGGTTCGTTTCATCCGTGCGCTTCGCTTGGCTGAATACAGCAAAAAGAAAGGCTTTGATAAGCTTAAAGCCATTCTTGATGTTTTTTATAATCAAACTTATGAAGTCTGGCAGGGAAAAGTAGATTATTTCCGTTCAAAAACCGATGCAGAAAGGACTTTTGCGCTTTTACAGCAGAAACCGAGTTTGTTTGCGAGGTCATTGTTTTCCAATATGCTTTGGTTCGGCGCGGAAGAAACTTTACAGGCCTTTGAAAAGGTTTCCTCGGAAGTTCCTATGAAGTTTTTACTTACCCTAAATTCTTTTGTGGAAATTTATTTTGACAGGGAAGCGCAGCGCAGTGTAAAAACAGCAATGGGAACGAGAAAAAGCATTCCAGCGAATAAATTTTTGAGTTTGTATTCGGATAGTGAACTTTCTGGTTTTCAATCTTGTATAAAGGATTTTACTTTGAAAGAGATAGAGAGGAGATTTTCTCAGTCCAAAGCAGGATTTAAAAATATATATATTGACCCAAAACTCTACGAAATTCCGCTTCCCATAGGAGACAGAAGCCAAAATTTGCAGGATTTTAATCCAACTTTGATGGGAGAAACATTTCCATTGGAAGGCGATAAAATAAGGCTTTTTATGCAGTGGGGAAAAGATCTTCCAGCCCAGCATATGGATATGGATTTGTCATGCAGTATCATTTATCAGAATGAGCGAGAAGTGTGTAACTATTCTAATCTCAGTCTATTAGGCTGTAAACACAGTGGGGATATTCGCTCTATTCCTAATAAAATCGGAACGGCGGAATATATAGATTTGGATATCAGTACCTTACAAAAAGCAGGCGGGAAGTATGTGGTGTTCACTTGTAATGCGTATAGTTTGGGAAGTATCACGCCTAATTTGGTGGTGGGCTGGATGGATTCAAAACATAAAATGAAAGTCTCTGAACGAAGCGGAGTTGCCTATGACCCATCGTGTGTGATTCACCAGATACGCATTTCTCAACCTTTGCAAAAAGGCCTGGTTTTCGGAGTTTTGGATGTATCGGAACAGAAAATTATCTGGCTGGAACAGCCATTTGTAGGGCAGACGATATGGAGTCTTTGTTTCGAGGATGTAGAGACTTTACTCAAAAAACTTTCAGCAAAAATTTCCGTAGGAGAAATATTAAAAATAAAAGCAAAAGCCCAGTCTTTGGAAGTAGTAGAAACTATGGAAGATGCTGATTTTGTGTATAATGTGGAGTGGGCGAGAAAGCCAGAGAATATAAATGGTCTGCTTTTAAATTAGGCTAAAAACTCATGAAATCAAGGCTGTTTTATAAGTAAAGATATTTGGAGTAAATGGATGAATTTTTGAGAAAACTTTTTTTGAAATATCAGGATTTTCCTAGTTTTTTGGATTGTGCTCCCATTACTTCTGTCTATAATTTAGGCACGATGGGGGAAACGCTGTTAAACTTGGCGGTTAATTCTCAGTATAAGGAAGATGTTATTTTGCTGATAAAAAACGGAGCAAATGTAAATAAGCAGGGAGAACTGAATTTTACTCCTATTCAAAATGCCTGTATTCATGGGAATCTTGATATTATTGAAATTCTTTTAGAAAATGGCGCTGAAATAAGTATGAAAAATGACTTTGGGTATGATGCAAAACACTATGCCACAGAAGAATACCATGATAAGAATAAGTCCAAAGAGATAATCAGTTTGCTAAAAAGATGAAAAACAGCCATATAGAAGATTTAAGAAAGAAACTAAACGAACATAATTGGGAAGTTTCAGAGGAGCTGGAAGGAAACGAGCTGGATATATCGGGGTATTGGGTTATCAATCAGTTGTATGAGCCGAATAAATCGGTTACTTTGGGTTTTGAAGGAATGGATGATTTGAAAGTTTTACCAATGGAAAAGAGTTATGCTTGTTTCTTATCCGAAAAGCCCTCTGTATCACTGTATTTTTCTAAAAATAATCCTAAAATGTGGAAAAAGAATTTGGAGGAATTTGTTTTGAATTTAAATTCTGTTATTTTTGACTAAATTTAGCCCATGAAAAGAAAAGTTCTGATTATCTACACAGGCGGCACCATCGGGATGGAAAAAGACTACAACACGGGAAGTCTCAAGCCCTTTGATTTTGATTTGATTTTTGACAAACTGCCTGAAATCAAACTGCTGGACTGTGATACTTACATTCATTCGTTTTCGCCGCCACTGGACAGCTCGGATATCGGCCCTGAAAAATGGAGAGCGATAGCAGAAGTGATAGAGGCGAATTACGAAAAATATGATGGATTTCTTATTCTGCACGGCACGGATACGATGGCTTACACTTCTTCGGCGCTGAGTTTTATGCTGAAAGGACTGCGCAAACCAGTAATTTTGACAGGTTCTCAGTTGCCAATAGGAGACCTGCGCACAGATGCTAAAGAAAACCTGCTGACAAGCCTTTATTATGCAAGTTTGTATAAAGAAAATGAGGCGGTTATTCAGGAAGTGGCTTTGTATTTTGAGCATCAGCTCCTGCGCGGAAATAGAAGTATAAAATACAGTTCGGAAAACTTTGATGCCTTCCAAAGCCCTAATTATCCTATTTTGGGTAAATCAGGCGTATTTTTAAACATTAAAGAAAGTTATCTCTTCCGCCCTCAGCAGGATGAAAAGTTTTCTGTGGATTATCATCTGAGTACCAGTGTGCATTTGTGCAGGATTTTCCCAGGGATGAATTTGGAATATTTACTAAAAATAGATGCTGTAAAGGTTTTGATTATTCAAGTTTTCGGGTCGGGAACGATTTTCGGAGATGCCAAAACGCTGGAAATTTTGCAGAAAATACGCAGCAAGAATATAGATATCGTGGTCATAAGCCAATGTCCATCAGGCGGAGTGAGTTTAGGAAAGTATGAAAACAGCAATGTTTTTTCTAAAATCAATGCCATCAGTGGTGGAGATATCACCATAGAAAGTGCTTTGACAAAGGCGATGCATCTGATAGACAATCCTAAATATGCAGGAAGTTTTTCCCAGCAGTTTTCTGAAAATTTGAGAGGGGAGATGTCTTGTAATTAAAAATTATTTTATACATTTGCAAAATTAATAGAAAGGTGCTCGAGTGGTTGAAGAGGCCACCCTGGAAAGGTGGTATACGGGTAACCGTATCGAGGGTTCGAATCCCTTCCTTTCTGCATAGGTAAGATATTAATTTATAATATCTTACCTTTTTTATTGGGTGGTTTTTATTGTTTGTTTATCATTAGAATACCATTTATAAAATAGGATAAAATAAGAAAAAAGTTCAAATGAAATTCAAATGAAAAATAGAAGAAAACCAACAAAGAATATTTATTTAATGATGATTTGATTTTTTTTGTGATATATTTGCCGCCGAATATATTTTGAAAAGTATATTAAATGTCTGAAAATCAATCGAACTTAGATACAAAAGTAAATAATTCTACCTCAAATAAAACTTTGAGAGTGGAAAATATGTTCGATAGAATAGCTCCAAAATATGATTTCTTTAATCGCTTGTTTTCGCTGAGAATAGACCTTTTGTGGCGGAAAAACCTAGTGAACTGGATGCAGAGCAATGACCCAAAACAGATTCTGGATGTTGCCACAGGGACAGGCGAGCTGGCGATAGTGCTTTGGAAAAAATTCAGAGTGAAAATAACCGCTGTGGATTTGTCCCAAGAAATGCTCAATTTGGCTGATAAGAAAATCAAACAGCTGGGAGCTGAGCATGAGATAACAATTCAGAAAGCAAATGCAGAAAATTTACCTTTTGAAAGTAATAAATTTGATGCTGTGAGCGTTGGATTTGGTGTAAGGAATTTTGAAAACTTAGAAAAAGGTCTAAGTGAGTTGAGGCGAGTGGTCAAGGAAAATGGGAATGTCTATATTTTAGAATTCTCAAAAATGGAGGGGGTCTTGTCGCCTTTATATAATTTTTATTTTAGGAAAGTGCTTCCATTTTTAGCAAAGATGATTTCTGGTGAAAAGGAGGCATATACCTATTTGCCAGATTCTGTGCAGAATTTTCCTTGTGGAGAGAGAATGAAAAATATTTTATTAGATTTGGGGTTTTCAAAAGTGGAGTATAAAAAATTAAGTTTAGGAATTGTAACAATTTATAAAGCAAAAAAATAAGATGAAAAAATTGTTTGGAGTATTATCATTGTTTGGACTTTTTTCAATGTCGGACGCGCAGTCGCTCTTTAATATCAGAGACAGACCAGACAGGCTAGAGTGGATAGATGTGGATAAATACAGCTATGGTTTTTATCTGAATGCCAATAGTTTTGATTACAAAGTAAAGCTAGCGAATGGATTTTCAGAGCAAAACAGCCCTGTGATAGTGAGAAATTCTGTGGGATTTGGAGCTGGACTTATAGGAAGAATGAAACTAAATGATTATCTGGATATTAGGCTGGAACCAGGAATTCAGTTCGTGGAGAGGGAGCTTACTTTTAAAAATGCAGCAGTTTTAGCAGTGAACCCTGCTGATAGGGATTTATACACTTTGAGAAAGGTGAAATCTACCTATGTAGATGTTCCTGTGATGCTGGAACTTCATGGGAATAGATGGTTTAACTCTCGTCCTTACGCTGCAGGAGGAGTTAACTGGCTGATGAATTTACAGTCTAATGAAAAAAGTGTGAATGATAATCTACAAGGGACTTTTAGAACCAGAACGCATAATTTTGCTTGGTCTGCAGAGATAGGAATACAGTTTTATTTTTCTAAATTTAAACTTACTCCAGCCATACGAGGGACATTCTTGATAAATAATGAACTGGTGCAGGACAATCCTACAACGCCTAACTATTGGGCAGGAACGATGTCTTCCTTAAAGACAAATGCACTGATGTTTGTCCTAAAATTTGAATAAAAAGAGAGCCATAGACGAAAGTTTATGGTTTTTTATTTAAAATTTAGTAAAAATCCAAAAAAAATTGTAATTTTGCGTATCAAGGTTAGAACAAACTTCTGGAGATGTCAGTAGATTTAGATAAAAATTTTTCTGTATTAAGGGATAAAATTCTAAAAATCAATAAGGATTATAAAGAATTATCAAGAGAATATGAGGATTTGCAGAAAAAGTATGATTTGCTGAAAGGGAAATATGAAGAGGAGCAGAGAGAAAATCAAGAATTAAAGGAGGAACAAAAAAAGATAAAATTGATTTCAGCAATTTCTGGTAATCCAGACCATAATAGATTGATGAAAAATCATATCAATAGACTGATTAAGGAAATTGATGCATGTATAGCTTATCTTAGAAATACTGGAATGTAATGGCGCAGCAGGAAATAAGAATAAATATCGCAGGGCGATATTATGCAATGTATATTACTCCAGAGCAGGAGGAAGTGGTGCGTAGGATAGGGAAAAATATAGAGATGACGATAAAGGAGATGGAGGATAACTATGCTACCAAAGACAAACAGGATGCTCTTGCAATGACTGCTCTTAGGCTTATGATAAGTGCAGAGTTTAATTTACAGAAAAAAGATAGAGAGCTGAAAGAAGCTGATGAAAAGCTGAAAGAAGTAATAAATTTTTTGGAGGAACTGGAAGAGGATAACAAAGAATAATAAATGAAGCCTGCAATAATTCTAACTTTATTTAGGTAAACTCAACGCTAAACAATTACCGAGTAAAGGTCTGCTCAATGGCGTGCCGTCATCTTGTCGGATTACAGAGAGTAGAAATAAGCTCAAATCGTGTTGATAGGGAGTTTACTCTAACATCACAAATGGATTATTGTGGGTTTTTTGTAAAAATATTGGAAAGAAAAATAATAAAATAGTTAATAGATAATGGAGATAATTTATATCATAATAGGTCTTGTAGTGGGAGCTTTGGGAGGTATTCTTTATTCAAGGAAAGCCACAAATTCCAAAGCTAATTTCATTATAAAAGATGCTAAACAAAACGCAGAGAATATTATTCAAAATGCTAATGTACAGGCGGAATCTATAAAGAAAGAAAGAATAGTTCAGGCAAAAGAAAAGTTTTTAGAACTAAAAACAGAGCATGATGCCAATATCCAAGTTCGTGAGAAAAAAATGCAGGAAATAGAGAAAAGAGCAAAGGATAAAGAAAGTAAACTAAATGATGAACTCAGTAAAGTTTCTAGACTTGAAAAAGATTTGGAGAAACAACAGACTGAATATCAAAGAAAGTCAGAAATCATTGATAAAAAACAAGCTGAACTCAATGAAGCCATTTCTCAAAAAGTAGAAATGCTGGAAAAAATTTCTAACTATTCTGCCGAAGAAGCCAAAAAAGAATTGGTAGAATCTCTAAAAGCAGAAGCGAAAACCAGAGCCCAAGCTTATGTACAGAACATAATGGAAGAGGCTCAGATGAATGCGAAAAACGAAGCAAGAAAAATCGTTATTCAGACCATTCAGAGAATCGGGACAGAGCAGGCGATTGAGAATTCAGTTTCGGTATTTAATATAGAATCTGATGAGGTTAAAGGGAGAATTATCGGTAGAGAAGGGCGAAATATCCGTGCTTTAGAATCTGCTACAGGCGTGGAAATTATAGTGGATGATACGCCAGAAGCTATTTTGCTTTCGTGTTTTGACCCTGTAAGGAGAGAGATTGCGCGCCTTTCGCTTCATAGACTCGTTACCGATGGAAGAATTCACCCTGCAAGGATAGAGGAAGTTGTAGAAAAAACCCGCAAACAGATAGAAGAAGAAATTATAGAAGTAGGAAAGAGAACGATAATAGATTTGGGTATCCATGGACTTCATCCAGAGCTTGTGAAAATAGTGGGTAGAATGAAATATCGTTCTTCCTATGGGCAAAACCTGTTACAGCACTCTAGAGAAGTAGCAAATATAGCAGCTACTATGGCTGCGGAGCTGGGATTAAATGTAAAATTAGCTAAAAGAGCAGGGCTATTGCACGATATAGGAAAAGTTCCAGAGGAAGAATCTGAACTACCACACGCGCTTTTAGGGATGCAGTGGGCAGAGAAATTTGGAGAAAATCCAGAGGTTGTTAATGCTATAGGTGCACACCACGATGAGATAGAAATGACATCTCTATTATCTCCAATTGTTCAGGTAGCGGATGCTATCTCAGGAGCGAGGCCAGGAGCGAGAAGACAAGTTTTAGAATCATATATCCAAAGATTAAAAGATTTAGAAGCGGCAGCATTAAGCTTTGATGGTGTTTCTAATGCGTTTGCGATACAGGCAGGTAGGGAACTGAGAGTAATGGTAGAGAGCAGCAAAGTGAATGATGAAAGAGCTCATCAGCTTTCGTATGATATTTCAGAAAAAATACAAAACGAACTAACTTACCCAGGGCAAGTAAAAGTAACGGTAATCCGCGAAACTAGAGCAGTAAATATAGCAAGATAATTTGAAAAGCCTTCCTTTTTGGGAGGCTTTTTTGTAACTTTGTAAGGGATAAAATTTTTGATGAAAAATAGAGTTTATAAATGAATTTAATTCTCTAATAAAAAAGATATTATACCAAATATATTTTTTCCCTCTGATAAATCAATAATTATTTAATTTATTATTGTATATTTGCTAACAATTTTAAGTAAGGCTATTTATTTTTTGTAATTTTTGTGCTATAAAATTTATAAATCCTTATTTATATGAATAGGGTAGGTGTTCTATCCTTTAGGAATTTTACAATAAACTAAAAAAATCACAATTATGCCAAATACTATAATCATAGGTTCAGGATCTTATATTCCAGAGAGAGTTATTGATGGAAATTATTTTTTAGATGCTGTTTTCTATGATGAAAATGGAAAAATTATAGACAAACCTAATGAGGAAATTGTCAAAAAATTTGTGGAAATCACTGAAATTGAACGCCGTAGGTATGTGAATGATGATGAAAACAATTCTGATATTGCGACAAAAGCCTCTGAAATAGCTATCCAAGATGCAGGAATAGACCGCGAAACCCTAGATTATATTATCTGTGCGAGTAATTTTGGAGAAATCAATGTAGATGGAATAAGTAGTTTTATGCCTTCTATGTCTGCAAGAATAAAGCATAAACTTGGCATAAAGAACAGAAAATGTGTAAATTATGATATGATTTTTGGTTGTCCTGGCTGGGTAGAATCTATGATTTTGGCGGATTCTCTCATAAAGGCAGGAAAAGCTAAAACTATTCTAGTGGTAGGTTCTGAAACGCCGAGCCGAGCATTAGACCCGTATGACAGGAATAGAATGATTTTTGCGGATGGCGCAGGTGCTGTGGTTGTAAAAGCAACGGATGATGAAACTGTGGGAATGATTTCTTCGGCGACTATTTGTGATAATCAGGAAGAAATTACTTATTTGGATATGGATTGTTCTCTGAACAAAGACCATGATCCAAAGAAAAAATATATCAGAATGGCAGGAAGAAAAATTTATGAATATGTTTTGACGAATGTTCCTCCTGCGATTAAAGAAACTATCGATGCTGCGGGAATTGGCATAGATGATGTAGAAAAAATTCTAATCCATCAGGCAAATGCTAAAATGGACTACGCAATTATCCCAAGACTCTATAAACTCTATGGCAAAAATGAATATGATCATAACATTACTCCTATGATTATCCAAGAAATGGGAAATACTTCTGTGGCGAGTATTCCTACGATGTATGACCTCATTACAAAAGGTAAAATGCAAGGACATAGCATGAAAAAAGGAGACTATATAGTGATGTGTTCTGTGGGTGCAGGGATGAATATCAATGCATTCGTTTATAAAATGCCTTAATAGTTAATACTTTTTTCATACAAAAACTATAAAAACCACATCAGCATAAATCTATGCTGGTGTGTTGTTTTGAATAATACTTATAATTTTTTTCAACCTATGCGGAAACAATTTTTACTTCTCTTCGGGATTTTTGTAGTCTTAGAAGTGTATGTTTATCAGGGAGTTAAGAGTTTGGCTCAAAACCCTTTTATCAGAGGAGGATATGTGGTGGTTAACGCCCTGATTTATGCAACTATTTTCTATTTGGCTGTTATCAAACCAGATTCCTCCAAAGTTCCTTTTATGATGAATATTGTGATGATATTCATCGTCCCAAAATTGGTCATGGTTCTTTTTCTTTTGGTGGATGATATTCTTCGGTTTGGTAAGTATTTGGTTCAGACTTTTTCTGCCAAGGGGAGCCACTATCCAGAGAGGAGAAAATTCCTTGGCTTGATGGCTTTGGGTGGTACTGTACTGCTTTCTCTTGCTGTGGTGGATGGCATTATTTTTGGGAAATATCGCCATATTTTGAGAAAAGTAAAATTAAAATTTAAAAACCTTCCTAAAAGTTTCAAAGGTTATAAAATTGTCCAAATTTCCGATGTTCATAGTGGAAGTTTTTCTGACCCTTCCAAGTTGCAGCATACTATAGATTTAATTAATGAGCAAAAACCTGATTTAGTGCTGTTTACAGGAGATATGGTGAATAATTATGCGGATGAATTTAAGCCTTTTATATCTTTGTTTTCTCAAATTAAGGCTAAAGATGGGAAGTTTTCTGTTTTGGGAAATCACGATTATGGATTTTATGGGCAATGGAATACGAGTGAGGAACAAAAACAAAATGTTCCAAAACTAATTGATTATCAGAGACAAGCAGGTTTTGAAATGCTCCGAAATGAACATAGAGTTTTTGAAAGAAATGGCGAAAAAATCTATCTTTTAGGGGTGGAAAACTGGGGGGAGCCGCCTTTTCCTCAGTTTGGTGACTTGGATAAGGCTGTAAAAGGCGTTCCTACGGATGCAGTGAAAGTACTGATGTCGCACGACCCTACGCATTTTGATGCTGTGGTAAAGACTCATCCTTCTGATATTCAGCTGACTCTGTCTGGACATACGCACGGAATGCAGTTTGGTCTTGATTTGAAAAATGTGAAATGGTCACCAGTACAGTATCGCTATAAAAGATGGATAGATTTATACGAAAGCATGGGGAAATATCTCTATGTAAACAGAGGTTTTGGGGTTATTGGTTTTCATGGAAGAGTTGGGATTTATCCAGAGATTACTTTGATAGAATTAGATTAAATTTTTTAAATATAAAAAGAAAAACCTCCAAATTTTGGAGGTTTTTTAATGTTTTTTAGTAGCCTAATAATTTTAGGACATCTTCAGGTCTTTGTTCTTCGCTAAATACCTCATATTCAAGTTCTCCGTCATCATTTCTGTTGATGAGAATATGTTTCGGCTGTGGGATTAAACAATGGTGGACTCCTCCGAAACCACTGATGGTTTCTTGGTAAGCTCCCGTATTGAAAAATCCGATATAAAGAGGTTTAGTATCACTAAATACAGGCAGGTAGATGGCATTGGTGTGCTGTTCAGAATTGTAGTAATCATCTGAATCACAGGTCAATCCACCCAAGAAAACCCTTTCATATGAATCTTCCCATCGGTTTAGCGGAAGCATGATGAAATGGCGGGAAATAGCCCAAGTATCAGGCAGTGTAGTCATAAAACTACTGTCTATCATATCCCATTTTTCTCTGTCATTTTGGCGTTTTTGGCTGATGATTTTGTAGAGATTAGCACCGCTTTCTCCAACTGTAAAAGACCCAAACTCAGTATAAATATTAGGTTCATCTACGCCTTCTTCTTCGCAGAATTTCTTGATTTGAGATACAATCTCGTTAATCATATACTCATAATCGTAATCAAAATTAAGAGAAGTTTTTATAGGCAGTCCTCCACCTATGTTTAGGGAATCCACCTCTGGTGCGATTTTCTTCAAACGAGCATAAACACGCAGACATTTGAACAATTCGTTCCAGTAATATGCGGTGTCTTTTATTCCTGTATTGATGAAGAAATGGAGCATTTTCAGCCTTGCATTTGGGTGTTCTGCGATTTTTTGGCTGTAATAAGGGATAATATCCTTGTATCCAATTCCCAGTCTTGATGTATAAAATTCAAATTTAGGTTCTTCCTCTGATGCGATACGAATACCGATATCAAAGGTTCTGTCGATGCTTTCGGTCAGTTTGTCCAGCTCACGATAATTGTCAATTATCGGCATTACATTTTCAAAACCATCATTGATTAGATTTGAAATTTTTTCAAGATAATCATCTGTTTTAAAACCGTTACAGATAACTTCTATATCTCGGCTTACTTTCCCTTTTTCAAAGAGTTTTTTCACGATATCGATGTCAAATGCAGAGGAAGTCTCCACGCTGATATCATTTTTCAGAGCTTCTTCTAAAACGAAAGAAAAATGGCTGGATTTCGTGCAGTAGCAGTATCTGTAGCCGTTTTTGTAGTCGTTTTTATCGATGGCTTCTGCGAACCATTTTTTGGCTCTTTGTATGTTTTGTGAAATTTTTGGAAGGTAACTTACTTTCAGCGGCGTCCCGAACTGCTCCACCACATTCATCAGATTGATTCCGTGAAAGTGCAGGCTTTCGCTATCGTAGTTGAACTCTTCCTGTGGGAAATATAAGGTCTGGTCTATTAGCTCAGAATATTTTATTTTCATTTTTTGCAGGTATAAATTTTGAGTTAAAAATGATATGCAAAAATGCAAAAAAAATACGAACAATAAAATTTTATTTTATAAACACTTATACACAATTATAAAAGATTTAGGTTTTAAATAAAATTCATAATTTTACGCCCATGATTACAAAAGAAACCATAGACAAGATTTTTTCTGCCATTCGCGTGGAGGAAATCGTCGGCGAATATGTCCAGCTGAAAAGAGCGGGGTCTAACTATAAAGGCCTCAGCCCCTTTGTAGATGAGAAAACGCCGAGTTTTATAGTTTCTCCTAGTAAACAGATTTGGAAAGATTTCTCTTCTGGAAAAGGCGGAACAGCGATTTCTTTTTTGATGGAAATCGAAGGGTTTTCCTATCCAGAAGCCCTCCGCTATGCTGCTAAAAAGTACGGAATAGAAATAGAGGAGCTGAAAAAAGACCTTACTGAAGAAGAAAAAAAAGCACAGACCGACAAGGATTTACTATACAAAATCCACGAAGTAGCGAATGATTTTTTTCAAAACCAACTTTATGAAACCGAAGAGGGGCGGAATATAGGGCTTTCCTATTTCAAAGAACGTGAGCTGAAGCCAGAAACCATCAATAAATTTCAGCTCGGATATTCTCCAGAACTCAAAAATGCCTTTACACAATATGCCGTAAGTAAAGGCTATTCCAAAGAAATTTTAGAAAAATCTGGACTTTCCATCTTTTCGGAAAAATCTACGGAAGGAATAGATCGTTTCCGCGAAAGGGTAATTTTCCCTATTCATGGGTTTTCTGGGCGTGTGCTGGGATTTGGTGGAAGGATTTTAAAATCAAATACAAAAACCGCGAAATACCTGAACTCGCCGGAAACAGAGATTTATCATAAATCCAATGTGCTGTATGGCTTGTTCCAGTCTAAACAAGCCGTTTCGCGCGAAAATATGTGTCTCTTGGTGGAGGGCTACATGGATGTGGTCGCCCTGCATCAGTCTGGAATAGAAAATGTGGTGGCGAGTTCTGGAACTTCCCTGACCACGGAGCAGATAAAGCTGATAAAAAGGCTGACAGAGAATGTTACCATTCTTTTCGATGGTGATGCAGCGGGAATAAAGGCGAGTTTCCGAAGTATAGATATGCTCCTTGCAGAAAGTATGAATATCCGTATTCTGCTGTTTCCAGAGGGACATGATCCAGACAGCTTTGCGAGGGAAAATTCAATGGAGTTTGTCAAAAATTTCATTAAAGAAAATTCAAAAGATTTCATCGATTTTAAAGCCGAAATTCTCCTTAAAGAAGCTGAAAATGACCCAATAAAAAAGGCTGAAGCCATCAGAGATATTGTGAAATCTGTGGCACATGTGGATAATGGGCTGAAACAGGAAATTTACCTCAAACAAATAGCGACTCAGTTTGGGCTCACGGAAAGAAATCTTTTTGATGAACTTCAGGTTCAAAAACAGATTTTGAAAGGGCAGCCGCAGCCAAAACCAAAACTGGAAATCGTCCCAAAAACGGAGGAAAAGCCTTTTGTAGATTCTGATAAAACCACAGGATTATTGGTTTTGGAAGAAAAATTGGTGGAGCTGATGCTGAAATATGGCGATAGGATTTTGACCCGAAGAGACTCTGAAAATAATTCTTATCAAACCACTGTGATAGAGGAAATTATCAATCATTTTCAGGAAGATGACTGCGAAATCCTTACGGAAACCAATAGAAAAATCATAGATGAAGTTCGGCAGGGCTTGGAACAGAACGAAATCCGCTCAGGAAATTTCTTTTTTGGGCTGATGGACGAAGATATTTCAGGGAAAATAGCCGATGCTTTGGTAGAAAACTACGAAACCAGCGACTGGAAGAAGTTTAATATTTATTTCCGAACCGAGGATGAAGTTTTGGATAAAGTCGTGAGGGATGTTATCCTTCGCCACAAAAGAGAATATGTGCTGAAAATGATAGAAGATTTGAAAAAAAGTCTGGATGAAACGGAGGAAAAAGCAGAAATTTATGAACAAATCGTCAGACTAAACCAGCTGAAAAGTAAAATAGACCAAAAACTTTTTCGGATTTTGTGACAGATTGGTTACCTTTGGGAATTGGAATAATTTTTGAGAAAAAGGAGATAAAACTATGTTTATAATATCATTAAACTACAAAAAGGAAATCAGTGAAGTAGAAAAATATTTAAAAGAACATGTGGATTTTTTGGATAAATACTATTTGCTCGGAAAATTCATCTGTTCTGGAAGAAAAAATCCAAGAACGGGAGGGATTATTCTTGTAAATGAAAAAGATAAAGAAATGGTAATTGATATAATAAAAGAAGACCCATTTTATAAAAATGAAATTGCAGAATATGAATTTATAGAGTTTATTCCGACCAAATTTGATAAAAAATTTGCTTATTTTGTAAATAATTAACCTTAAAAAGATTTATATATGGACATAAAGAAAGAATTTAGAGATTTTTCTGTAAAACATTTAGGAAATAATGGGCTGGTAACGGACCAATATATGGGAATGTTCAATCCTACCAACCTTACACCATACATCACCGAAGAAAGAAGGCTGAATGTAGCGCAAATGGATGTTTTCTCAAGACTGATGATGGATAGAATCATCTTTTTGGGAACAGGAATTGATGACCAAGTAGCGAATATCGTGACGGCACAGCTGCTGTTTTTGGAAAGCGCTGACCCGAGCAAGGATATTCAGATTTATATCAATTCGCCTGGTGGAAGTGTTTATGCGGGATTGGGAATTTATGACACGATGCAGATTATTAAACCTGATGTAGCTACGATTTGTACAGGAATGGCGGCTTCTATGGGAGCGGTGCTTTTGGTTGCGGGTGAAAAAGGAAAGCGTTCTGCGCTGAAGCATTCCAGAGTGATGATTCACCAGCCGAGTGGCGGCGCACAGGGAGTTGCGAGCGATATGGAAATCAATTTGAGAGAAATGCTTAAACTGAAAAAAGAACTTTATGACATTATTTCCGAGCATTCTGGGCAGTCTTACGAATGGGTGGAAAAAGCATCAGACAGAGACTACTGGATGACTTCCACTGAAGCGAAAGAAATGGGAATGGTAGATGAAGTTTTAGAGAAAAAGAAATAAACAAAAAGTTATAAAATTAAAAGGTCAGAATTTTCGTTCTGACCTTTTTTTAATCTAAATCTTGTTCTTTTAGTAGTCTTTTGTGGATGATTTGAGCCATTGCAACACTCATTTCATAGAGTAACAATAGCGGAATAGCCGCGATAAACATACTGACTACATCGGCAGGTGTGATGATGGCCGCGATAATCATAATGATGACAATGGCGTGTCTTCGGTAAGTTTTCATCAGCTGAGGAGTAAGAATTCCCAGTGAAGTCAAAACATAGACAATCATCGGAAATAGGAAGATAATCGCCATTCCAAAAACCACTTGCAGGAATATGGAAAGATAGTCAGACAGGTCATAGCTCAGCTTGATTTCATCTGAAATTCTAAAGAAATACCCAAAATTGATAGCGAATGGCAAAATGATGAAATACCCACACAGCGCTCCAAAGAAAAACAAAATCCAAGTGCCATGGATGATGATAAGCGAATATTTTCTCTCGTTCGGCAGCAGAGCAGGGCTGATAAATCTCCACAGCTCCCAAATAATATAAGGAAACGCCAAAAGAATTCCTCCAAAAATAGAAATAGACATCATTACATTAAACTGCTCGTACAGTTTTCGTACTTGTATAGGAAATGTCTCAGGAAGCGAAATGCTTTCTTCGCCCAAATATTCTTGGGTAAAGTAATTGATGTATTTAAAAGTAGGAAAATCAGGTTTGGTAGGGTAGAAGAGGATATTATCCACTACCCAATTGGTATTGATTCCGATGAAAACCGCGGCGATGATTATAGCTATTACAGACCTTATAAGGTGTCCGCGCAGTTCTCCTAGATGGTCTAAAAAAGACATTTCTTTTTGGTCGCTCATTCTGTTTTTTTAGTTTATGCCCTCATCCAAAAGGCGGTGTAGGTCTATGATTCCGAAGTATTTACCTTGGTCTGTCACGACCAGCTGCCCTATGTTGTTCTGTTTCAGTATCTGCATGGCTTCCTTTGCGAGGGCGCTTTTCTCTATGGTTTTAGGGTTTTTGCTCATAATATCTCTTGCAAAAATCCCTGAAATAGAGTCTCTTTCGGAGAGCATTCTTCGCAGGTCGCCATCGGTGATTACGCCTTTTATTTCTTCGTTTTCGGTGATTACAGTGATGCCGTGTTTAGAGCTGCTGATGGAGATGATGACTTCTTTTATAGTGGCATTGATATCCGCTTTTGGTTTGTTTTGAGAGAGAAACTGTTCTACTTTTGCCGTTTGTTTGCCCAAAGCTCCGCCAGGGTGGAATTTAGCGAAATCCTCTTTTTTGAATTGGTTAAGTTCCATCAGACACACAGCCAGAGCATCGCCCAGAGCTAGCTGAACCGTAGTGGAAGTGGTAGGAGCCAGCTGATTAGGACAGGCTTCTTTGGAAACATGCGTATTCAAGGTGATTTCCGAAAACTCGGCAAGTTTGCTTTTCATGTTTCCTGTCATCCCGATGAGCGCCGAAGAATATTTCTTTAAAAACGGCAGAAGATTTACGATTTCGGGCGAATTTCCTGAATTGGAAATGCACAGCACCACATCATCTTTCTGAATAACTCCTAAATCTCCATGAATAGCCTCGGCAGCGTGTAGGAATTGTGACGGCGTCCCTGTGGAATTCAGCGTTGCTACTATTTTATTCCCGATGTGGGCGCTCTTCCCGATGCCTACTACAATCAGTTTTCCTTTGGCTTTATGAATGGTATTTACGGCCTTATTAAAGTTTTCATCGATACGATTTTTCAAGGCTTCCAGCTCTTCTATTTCTGCAGAGATGGTATTTTTTGCTATTTGGATTAAATCTATTGAGTTCAATTTGGTAAAATTTTATTACTTTTACATTTCCGTTCAAAAATAATAATTTTTTTCTAAAAATAATCATGGGAATAAAACATATGATACAATAACTATGAGATATTTAATTGTTTTCTTATCATTCGTGTTTTTCCATTTAAATGCACAGCCCTTGCCTACAATAATTATTGTTGATAGTATCTCTGTTTCAAAGAAACCTCTTTTTGTGAAAAAGATAAAGACAAATAATGCAGAAACTATCTATTTTTTGTCTTCATCTATTAAAAAAACGATACCTATGGCAATAACAAATAAGAGCAGAAATGTTTTTATTTATAAAAAAGATACTATGGATATTTACATAAATTTAGAAGAAAGAAAACAAATTTTTATTCAAAATCTACATTTTCAGAAAGGAAAATTTTCAATAAACTTTAAAAATTGTAGATTTGATAGTGATTATCATATAAAAAGTTTCCCTAATGATTGTTTAATTTATAGAAAAGATGAAGAATAAAAACTTTATTAGCAATTATTTACTAAATGAAAAAATAGGTGTAATAGGCATAAAATTGTTATCAATTATTTTCTTATGCAGTTATAGTTATGTAAATGCTCAGCCTCTTTGGGAAGGTTTAAGTGTGGGTAAATTCTATAGGGAAAATAAAGAAATCTATCTACAAAAAATTGAAAATGGTATAAAATACTTTTCTGATAAAAAGGAAAGAGAAAATCATGGACTATCACAAGGGATGAATATCTTAGTTTATAAAAAAGATACCATGAAAATTTACATAGAACCCATACCACACCATCCTATTATGGGAGTTAAACGAGTTTATTTCAAAAGAGGAGAATATACAATAGATTTAAAAAAGTATGTTTCAGATAATACTCTTATAATTGAAAAATTTCCTCATGACTGCTTGATTTATAGAAAAGAAGAGGAAGGAAAAGAGTAGATTTAAGACATCAAGATAACTTTTTAGTGGTCAAGAACTAAGAATAAAAATTGTTTAACATTTTTTGCAAATCAAATTTATTTCTTACCTTTGATAAAAGACACCTGACAAAATTGATTTTTGAATAAAAACTAAAAACAAATAAGTAAGTATGAAAAATGGGAAAATATCAGATTCTCTAAAAAAATATTTTGGTTTTTCTAATTTTAAAGGACATCAGGAGGAAATTATTTCTACGCTCTTAGAGGGTAGAGATGTTTTCGTTTTGATGCCGACAGGTGGTGGTAAGTCTCTTTGCTACCAGCTTCCCGCTCTGATGAGTGAGGGAACGGCAATCGTGGTTTCTCCGCTTATAGCCTTGATGAAAAATCAGGTGGATGCCGTGAATGGGCTGTTTTCCGAAGAAGGAGTGGCTCATGTACTGAATTCTTCTCTCAATAAAACCCAGACCAAAACCGTAATGGATGATATAAAATCTGGGAAAACCAAACTGCTCTATGTAGCGCCTGAAAGTTTGATAAAAGAAGAATATTTAGACTTTTTAAAGGAAGTGAAAATTTCCTTTGTGGCTATAGATGAGGCGCACTGTATCTCGGAATGGGGACATGATTTCCGCCCTGAATATCGTAATCTAAAAACCATTATAGACCAAATAGCAAATGTTCCTATGATTGCCTTGACGGCTACTGCAACGCCCAAAGTTCAGGATGATATTCAAAAAACACTGGGAATGACTGATGCTGTGGTCTTTAAGGAAAGTTTTAACAGACCAAATCTATTCTACGAGGTTCGCCCAAAAGTGAATGTAGATAAGGAAATAGTGAAGTTCATTAACCAAAATAAAGGCAAAGCAGGGATAGTGTATTGTCTCAGCAGAAAGAAAGTGGAGGAATTTGCCCAGCTTTTGCAGGTAAATGGAATCAATGCTCTGCCGTATCACGCAGGATTAGATGCAAAATCCCGAGTGGCAAATCAGGACAAGTTCCTGATGGAAGAAGTGGATGTGATTGTCGCTACTATAGCCTTTGGGATGGGGATAGACAAGCCGGATGTTCGTTTTGTGATTCATTATGATATTCCGAAATCTTTGGAAAGCTACTATCAGGAAACGGGAAGAGCAGGAAGAGACGGTGGCGAGGGCTATTGTTTGGCTTTTTATGACCCGAAAGATATAGACAAATTAGAGAAGTTTTTGGCTCAAAAACCAGTTTCGGAGAGAGAAATTGGTCTTCAGCTTTTGAATGAAGTGGTGGGCTATGCAGAAACTTCTATGAATAGAAGACAGTATTTATTGTATTATTTTGGAGAGCAGTTTGACCCTGTGAATGGCGCTGGAGCCAAAATGTGCGATAATTCTGTAAATCCTCCAACTCTAAAAGATGTTTCCAAAGAACTGAAAGTAGTTTTGGAACTGATAAAAGAACTGGAAGAGAAATTTAAGATAAATGATTTGATTTCAGTGCTTTTAGGGCGAGAAACTCCAGTTACGAAGTCTTATAAATTAGAAAACTCTTCTTTCTTTGGTAAAGGAAAAGAGCAGACGGATAATTTCTGGAAATCCATCATCAGACAGGCTTTGGTGCAGAACTACATCAATAAGGATATTGAGACTTATGGTGTTCTAAAATTGTCTCAAAAAGGGCTTGATTTCTTGGCTGGAAAAGAGAAAAATCCATTCATGATAGCCGAAGACAGAAAGTATGACCTTAGCCAAGTCGCTTCGGAGCAGGTTCAGGTGCAGAGTGGTGGAGGTTTGGATGAAAATCTGTATAACCAGCTGAAAGAATTAAGAAAATCTGTTGCTAAAAAGCACGGAATTCCGCCTTATACGGTCTTTATGGACCCTAGTTTGGAGGATATGACGGTGCAGTATCCTATTACTATAGAGGAAATTACAAAAATCTATGGAGTAGGCGAAGGGAAAGCTAAAAAATACGGAAAGGAATTTGCGGAGTTTATTGCTAAGTATGTGGAAGAGAACAATATAGAGCGTATGCAGGATATGGTTCTGAAACAACTTGTCAATAAGTCTAACCATAAAGTTTTCATTATCCAAAATACCGATAAAAAGATGGATTTGGAGGATATCGCTCAAGCCAAGAACTTGACGATGGATGAACTTCTTTCTGAAATGGAAAGTATTGTTTATCAAGGAACTAAACTGAATATAGACTATTATATCGAGGAAAATATAGATGAAGATCTGGTGGAGGAGTTTATGGATTTCATGAAAGAGTCAGAAAGTGACAGCATGAAGGTGCTTTGTGCCGAGTTTTCAGATGATTTGACTGATGAAGAAATCCGAATGCTTAGAATAAAATTCATCAGTGATGTAGCAAATTAAATTAGAAATTTTTAAAAATTTATAAATGGATTCAAAAATATTAGAAGAAAAAATGGAGCTGCTAAGGTGGATTATCAACCTTAATGATGAGCAGGTGATAAAGAATCTTATCAATTTCAAGAATGAGATTTTCGGAGTTCCTTTTGCTAAACCTACGGTATGTTCTACTGTGGTAAAGCCAGGAAGCAGAGGTTTTGGAGAGATTGTTCTGAGTGAAGATTATTTAAAATTCGAGGGAGCAAGTGAGGGATTTTTAGCAGAGTTTGATGAAGCGTTTTCTTTGGAAGATGCTAAGAAGCAGTCAATTAAAAAAATACAAGGATGGTGGAGAGATTAGAAATAGCATATAGCAGAAAGTTTGTTCATAGTTTGGACAGTCAGTTGAATATTTTGTTCAGAGAAGGAATTCTCAATAGGATAGACAGAGCCGAAGAAATGGTAGGTGAGGTCTATGAATTTATAGAAAACAATCTGGATAAAGCCGTAGATACGCCAGAAAAAGTGCATGTAGCGGAGAAAAAATACCTAAGATATATGATAGATGATAAAATAACTTGGTTCTTTTTCTTTAAGCAAGAAGCAGGGAAAGTCATTATGAATCATGTACTTAACAACCAATCGCCAGATTTCTCGGCATTGTAGATTATGAGTCAAAAAATTTCGGTAATGTTCATTCTGCCCAACCTAAAAATGGGCGGGGCAGAACGGATAATTACCACAATATGTAATCATCTGCCAAGAGAAAAATTCCAGCCGAGTCTTCTTTTATTCGAAAAGGTGGGCGAGTATCTGGATTTCTTGAAGGAAGATGTAGAAATTATAGAAGCGAATACCAAAAGTATTCGTTCTTCTTTGCTGCCTATTTTAAGAACGATAAGACAGCGAAAACCAGACATTGTTTTCTGTGGCTGGGGCGAGATTTCGGCGTTCGTTTCTCCGTTTATTCCGTTTTTTAGGAAAACCAAATTCATTTCGCGCGAGACGAATGTGGTTTCAAAGCATGTTACACGAAAGGAAATCCGATTTTTTTACCGATTTTATAATAATTTTCATCAAATCATTACCCAAAGTGATGATATGACGAATGACTTGATTGAGAATTTCAAGATTAAAAAAGAGAAAATATTTAAAATCAATAATCCTGTTGATTTTGATTTTATCAATGAAAAACTGATGATTTCGGAAAAGCCAGAGGGTTTTGATATGGAGTTTAAAAATGTGCTGGCGATAGGAAATCTTTCCTCGCGAAAGGGGTTTGATAATCTTTTGAAAGTTTTTTCTTATCTGAAAAATGAGAAAATAAAACTCCATATTCTGGGCGATGGGGCGGATAGGGAACTTCTTCGCCAAATGAAACAGGATATGCAGCTGGAAAATGTGATTTTCCACGGACAGCAGAAAAACCCTTATCAATACCTAAAATTTTCGGATTTATTTATACTTTCTTCGCGCTATGAAGGTTTCCCAAATGTTCTTTTGGAAGCGGGAGCCTGCGG
Organism: uncultured Flavobacteriaceae bacterium; assembly: GCA_963518955.1. GTDB lineage: Bacteria > Bacteroidota > Bacteroidia > Flavobacteriales > Weeksellaceae > JABCPE02. The sequence continues at coordinate 22,761 of CAUQKI010000010.1, forward strand.
TGTGTATGCTCTGGCGAATGACTGCCCAGGGGGAATTAGGGAGATAGTAGAAGAGGGAATCAATGGGGAAATTTCGGATATCAATGAACATCAGCAGTTTGCACAGAGGATAAAAGAAATCCTTTCTGCTGAGAAAAGAGAGAAATATATTATCATTAATTCCATCAAAAGCCGATTTTCAAAGGAAATAATTTTAGATAAATACGAGGAAATATTACTGAAAATTTCGAATTAAAAAAATATTTGTAATATTGCGTTAGATTTAATTAAAAATTGAATAGGATTATGATTAAGAGAATTTTTGGATTAGCTGCTTTGGCAGTTTTTTCAGGATTTGCTACAGCTCAAGAACAGGCCGTAGATAGTGTAAAAGTAGCAGAAGTAGCAGCTCATGATGATGAGGAAGGAAAACCTCTGAAACTGCACCATGCAGAGCCTTTGTATATCGACTTGATGAGAGACCTTGGGGCGAGAAAAGGCGAAAGAGAATGGAATGTAGCTATGGGTGTTACAGAAAACAATGGTTACTATGAGTTTTATCCATTAGTAGAATATGAGTGGGCGGTAGTTGATAGACTTAGTTTGGAGGTAGAAGTGCCTTTTAATGTATATACTTCTGCTGAAAAACTTCCGTATAAATCACCAGGGACAGGTGTAGCAGGTATCAAAACCTCTATCCAGTATACTTTCTTGGTGAATAAAAAAGCCTACACTTCCATGGCGGTAGGTTATCTCAATGAAATAGAACTGAACTCTTTCAGAAACTATGGAAATGGGAAATTTTTCACAGGGAATGTTTATAATCCGTTCTTTGTAGTAGCAAAGGGATGGGGTAAAACTCACAGCATCAGCACGATGGTGTATGCAGGGCCTGTTTTCACGCATCATTTTGGAAGTAATCATGTGGATACAGACTGGCAGATTAACTCGAGTATTCATTATCTAATTCCAAATTCTAGAAACTTTGTTGGTTTGGAGGTGAATAAGAGCATTACTAAAGAGAGATTTAATATGGTGCTTAGACCGCAGATTAGAGTAGCTCTAAATGATAACACTATTCTAGGTTTGGTGGTTGGAGTTCCTACTAATAGACAGTATGAGGGATATAGTGGTTTCCTGAGACTTGTATATGAACCGCCTCATAAAAAACATTAATAAAATAAGAATCCTGCTTTTGGGCAGGATTTTTTATTTTTAGATAAAATTAAATTATAAAGAAACCAGATTTAAATAAAATGTTTAATCTATCAAAAGTTCTCTCATTTTCCAGATATTTCCATTATAGACATTAAGGTCTATTTTGGTTTCTATACCGTCTGATATTCCGTTTTCTGTGAATTGCCATATTTTCCAAGGGTCGGTATCGGTGGGCTGTGGAACATCATTATAGTTTGCCATCCAGAGAGGACATTCATCAAATTGTCCCTTTAGATAGTCTTTATAAAAATGGTAGTATGTGTAGAGAATAGGTTTTTTGCCATAGTGTTTTTCTATTATATCTATCCAAATATGTAGGTCTTTTATGAATTGTTCTTTGGATTTTGTTTTTGGTAGTTTTTCTACATCTAAAACAGGCCTCATATCGCCAGAAGAGAGATTTACGCTCCTGATATATGAATCTGCCTGAGTGACAGGGTCTTCATCTGGACGATAGAAATGATAGGCACCGCGGGTAAGTCCGTGGTTTTTAGCTTTTTCCCAATAATGAGTAAAATGCTTGTCCTTCCCATCGCTGCCCATGGTGGCTCGTAATATGATGAATTCTAATGGGATAGCGCCATTTGAGATGGTGAGTTTTTCCCAGTTGATATGCTCCCGCTCTTGGTAATGTGATATATCTAATCCGAATGTCTTGTCTGAATAGTTTTTTATAATTTTATTGATTCTCTGCGTTTCAAAAGGTGAGTTGGTCAGTTTTGGTGCTTGTTTTTCGCCGAAATACATTGTATAATAGTACATTATCTGATTTTTTTTCAGTAATGCAACAAGCCCGACAGCCAATAAAAAAAACAGCCCAAGGGAAATAAATAGATATGAGCGGTTTTTATTTTTCTTAATCTTAGATTTAGATTTTTTTCTCTTTCGTTTTGCCATTTTGCAAATTTAAAAAAAATCCTTGCCTTTCTATGAAATTTAGTTATATTTGTGGACATTTTGAAAGAATAAATGCAAAATTATTTAGATTTATTACGATATATAAAAGAAAACGGAACAGATAAAACGGATAGAACAGGGACGGGAACGCGTAGTGTGTTCGGATATCAGCTGAGATATGATTTGAGCAAAGGTTTTCCGTTGGTAACCACCAAGAAAGTTCATCTTAAATCCATTATCTACGAACTTCTTTGGTTTTTAAAAGGAGATACTAATGTGAAATATCTTCAGGAAAATGGTGTTACGATTTGGGATGAATGGGCAGATGCAGAGGGAAATCTTGGGCCTGTGTATGGTGCCCAGTGGAGAAGTTGGCAAGGAGCAGATGGCAAGGTGATAGACCAAATCAGCGAAGTGATAGACCAAATCAAGAAAAATCCTGACAGCCGCAGGCTCATCGTGTCTGCATGGAATGTAGCAGAGCTGCCAAAAATGGCATTGGCTCCTTGTCATGCGATGTTTCAGTTTTATGTAGCGGATGGGAAACTGTCTTTGCAGCTCTATCAGAGGAGTGCAGATGTGTTTCTAGGCGTGCCGTTTAACATTGCCAGCTATGCTCTTCTGCTGATGATGGTAGCCCAAGTTTGTGATTTGGAAGTTGGTGAGTATGTGCATACTTTTGGTGATGTGCATATTTATAATAATCATTTTGAGCAGGTGGAAAAACAGCTTTCGCGAGAGCCAAAATCTTTACCGACGATGAAACTAAATCCAGAAATCAAAAATATTTTTGATTTTGATTTTAATGATTTTACATTAGAAAACTATGACCCACATCCAGGGATAAAAGCTCCTGTGGCGATTTAAAATAGAACATTTAAACTAAAAATAGAACACATAAACAAATGAACAAAATACTAATATCAGCCTTGCTACTGACTGCTGGATATGCTTTTGGACAAATGGAAATAGGCTGGGATAGCAGTAATCTAAAGAAAAAAGTAAAATCTATCAAAGAGACGATGTACTATCTTCCAACTGAGGATATGGGAGGTGTAAAGCAAGAAATATCCAATCTCGAAAGGAAAAGAATAACTTATACTTTAGAAGGTGAAAACGAGATGATAATATATCATGATGAGAACGACAAGATAATAGAAAAGAGACCATTACCCCAAAATAAAATCCTTAGAGGGAGAATTTTGTATGAAGAACCAAGAGGATTTATTGATAATTACGATGATAAAGGGAATATTGTTGAGACTATTTACCTTAGTCAAAATCCTGATATAGTGGCTAAATCATATTACAAATACGATGACAAGGGCAATATCATAGAGCAAATCCTTGATGATATTGTAGAAGAGCCTTTGTACAGGAGATTTGTCTTTAAGTACGATAGCAAAGGAAACAGAATCAAGGATATAGTCTATAATAAGGAAGGGAAAAAAATAGACCAAATCCGATATAAGTACAACAAATACAACGATATTGTGAAGAAAAAATATTACAAAACATCTTTCCAATATCGATACAAATATGACGAAAAGAATAATTGGATAGAGAGAATCTCTCTAAAACAAAATAAACCATTTATCATAACTAAAAGAGTAATAGAATATTACGACTAATCTAATGATTATTAATTAAATAAAAAAGAATTAAAATTTATTAACAATGAAAAAGATTTTATTCTCAGCGATGATGCTTGGAGCAATTTTAGGAAGTAATTTTGCTCTTGCACAGACCGAAACTTCTGGTAGAAATGCTCCGTATAGAGCTACTCACAACAAGACTACAGAACTGAAACACACCAAATTAAAGGTGAAATTTGACTTTGAAAAAGAGCAGATGCATGGTGAAGAGTGGCTTACAGCATCGCCTCATTTCTATGCATCAGATTCTTTGGTGCTTAATGCCAAAGCAATGCTTATTCACGAAATAGCTTTGGATAAAAATGGTTCTAAAAAACCTTTGAAATATACTTATTCAGACGATTTGTTGAGAATAAATCTTGATAAACAATATCAAAAAGGGCAGGACTACATCGTTTATATCAAATATACAGCGCGCCCAAATGAACATAAAGGAAAGGGAAGTGCAGCGATTAACTCTGCGAAAGGGCTTTATTTCATCAATGCTCAAGGAAAAGACCCAGACAAGCCGACTCAGATATGGACACAAGGTGAAACAGAGTCTAACTCCGTGTGGTTCCCTACGATAGACAAACCAAACCAAAAGACTACGCAGGAACTCTATATGACGGTTCCAGAGAAATTCGTGACACTTTCTAATGGTATTTTGAAATCTTCTACTAAAGAAAATGGAGGACTGAGAACTGACTACTGGGTGATGGATAAAAAACACGCTCCATACCTATTCTTTATGGGAGTGGGAGAGTATGCGATAGTAAAAGATAAATGGAAAAATATCGCAGTAGATTACTATGTAGAAAAGGAATATGAGCCTTACGCAAGACAGATATTCGGGATGACTCCAGAGATGCTGGATTTCTTCTCTAAAAAACTAAAACACGAATATCCTTGGCAAAAATATGCACAGCTGGTAGGAAGAGACTATGTAAGCGGTGCGATGGAGAATACAACTGCTGTAATCCATGGAGAATATGCAAACTTAAAGGAAGGCGACCTTGTAGATGAGAATTCTTGGGAACCTGTGATTGCTCACGAGCTGTTTCACCACTGGTTTGGAGATTTGGTAACTGCTGAAAGCTGGTCTAACCTTACTGTAAATGAGTCTTTTGCGAATTATTCTGAATACCTTTGGAATGAATACAAATACGGAAAAGATGCCGCAGATTATCATTTAATGAATGATATTTCGGCATATATTCATAATCCGCTGAATTATAACAAACATTTGGTGAGATTTGATTATAAGAGCCGTGAGGATATGTTTGACAGCGTATCTTATAACAAAGGAGGCGGAATTCTTCACATGTTGAGAAATTATCTCGGTGATGAAGCGTTCTTTGAAGGGCTTTCTGATTATTTGAAAACCAATGAATACGGAACAGGAGAGGCTCACCAGCTGAGACTTTCTTTAGAAAAAGTTTCTGGAAAAGACCTTAACTGGTTCTTTAATCAGTGGTATTTTAACAGCGGAAACCCTAAATTAGATGTGAAATATTCTTACGAACCAGTGAAAAAACAAACTGTGGTAACGATTAACCAGACTCAAGACCAATATTTTGAGTTCCCACTTACCATAGATATCCACGAAAACGGAAAAGTAAGAAGAGAAAAAGTGTGGGTAGATGCTAAAGCGAAGAATGATTTTACATTCAGCACAGCGAAAAATCCAGACCTTATCAATGTAGATGCAGACGGGCTTCTATTGGGAGAAATCAATGATACTAAAACTCCTGAACAATATGCTCTGCAATATGCTAAAACTAAGGAGTTTAAGAGCAAACATTTAGCACTGAAGAATGCTGCTGAAAATGCAAAGAAAAATAATAATATCACTTCTGTGAAAACATTGGTATCTGCATTGAAAGATCCGTTTTTCAGATTGAGAATTCAGGCGCTTGGAGGATTAGATTTATCTAAGCCAGAACAGGCAAAACTGGCTCTTTCAGAAGTAGAAAAATTAGCTCAGAAAGACCCTAAAACATTGGTTCAGGCAGCGGCAATCAAAGCATTGGCTACAACTAAAAACAAGAAATACCTGCCAATCTATGAAAAGGGAATCAGCTCTGTGTCAAACGCAGTGAAAGCAGCTTCTCTATCGGCGATTTCTATGACAGACCCAGAGAGGGTAAAAGCCCTTGCAGACAAGGTGGATTTATCCAAAGCATCAGATGAAACGATTACACAGCTGTTACCGACAATCGTGGATAACAAAATCGTGTCTCAGATGCCTTATATAGGAAAAGTGGTGGCATTTTATCCATTTTTAAAATTTCAAGATGAAAAATTGGGAGCTACAGCTGAAAAAGGATTCAACTGGATAATGGAGTCTGATAATACAAAGGCTACGGCTGGAGTTGCAAAGATTTTGAAGCAAGTAAAATCTGAAATTCCAGATAACCCAAATGTGAAAATGATGATCATACAGATGCTGCAAAACGGAATTGCTAAAAAAGCAGAATTGCTAAGAGCAAATCCAAAAAGTGAGAGTATCAACCAGCAAATAAAGTCATTGACAGAAACGCTGGAACTTTATAAATAAAAACCCAAAAAGCTTGACAAATTTTGTCAGGCTTTTTTGTTTCGTAGGTTTTGATGAGTAAAAAACGAGATATTCTTTCGCAGATTTACAGCAAAATAATGTATTTTTGTAGCATATAAGAATTTTATGACAAGGACTTTGAAGGATTATCTATTCATTATACTTCGCGGTGTGGCGATGGGGGCTGCTGATGTGGTTCCCGGGGTTTCTGGGGGAACTATCGCTTTCATATCAGGAATTTACCAAGAGCTTATAGATTCTATCAATAAAATCAATTTTACGGCAGTAAAAATTTTAAGAAAAGAAGGGATAAAATCTGCATGGGAATACATCAATGGCAATTTTTTTGTGGCTTTATTTTTAGGAATAGGAATTAGTATTTTGTCCCTAGCGAAAGGCATCAAATACCTTCTAGAAACACATCCAATAGCGGTTTGGTCTTTCTTTTTTGGGCTGATGATGGCGAGTGTTCTTTTTCTGTGGAAAGATATTAAAAAATGGGATGCTCCAGCGGTTCTTGCGATTGTAATAGCAGCATTTACAGCGTATTACATCACGGTTATTCCTCCACTGGTGAATAATAATGGGTATATTTTCTTGTTTTTTGCAGGAGCTTTGGCTATTTGTGCAATGATTTTACCAGGGATTTCGGGGGCGTTCATTTTAGTGCTTTTAGGGGCTTATCATACGGTGCTGAATGCATTGGATACTTTTGATTTGAAAGTATTGTCCATTGTAGGACTGGGAGCTGTGACAGGAATTTTGAGTTTTTCCAAGGCTCTGAAATGGCTTTTTGAACATAAGAAAAACACCACGATGGCAGGGCTTACGGGCTTTATCATCGGTTCTTTGAATAAAGTATGGCCATGGAAAGAGGTTTTGGATAAGGAAATAGATGCTCATGGGAAGGAAATTATTTTGCTGGAAAAAAGCGTGCACCCTTCAGATTTTGCTGGAGAACCTCAGATTTTATTGGCTGTAGGGCTGGCTTTTGCGGGGTTTATTTTGATTTATGGAATTGAAAAATGGGCATCAAAAATGCAAAATGTTTAACCAGCAAGAAAAGATATGTGGAAGCGTTTTTATATCAATCATAGATTTTTTCATATTCTGACAGGGGTAGGGCTGTGCTATGTTTTGGCGTTTTTCTTTCCAAAACTTACATGGTTTGCTCATGGGCTTTTATGTCTTTTAGCGGTGCTTTTTATCGTGGATTCACTGCTTTTATTTAACCAAAAAGACGCAATCTATTCCCAAAGAATTTTGCCTGAAAAATTGTCTAATGGAGATGAAAACTCCGTGAAAATAGACATTAAGAATAATTATCCATTTCGGGTGGATTTGAAAATTATAGATGAAATTCCATTCCAGTTCCAAAAAAGGGATTTTTTGATAAAAAAGACCATCTTGCCACAGGGAAGTTCCTTTTTTGAATATATTTTAATCCCAAAAGAAAGGGGAGAGTATGTCTTTGGAGGACTGAATATTTTTGCTAAAAGTCCTATTGGTCTTGTTTCTAGGAAATTTGTTTTTCAGAAAGAAGCCTCTTTACCGAGTTATCCTTCTTTTGTTCATCTTCGTAAGTATGAGCTGATGGCTCTTCAGAACGAGTTTTTGCTTGGCGGGATTAAAAAAATCAGAAAACTGGGGCATACGATGGAGTTTGAGCAGATACGGGATTATGTGCAGGGAGACGATATAAGGAGTATCAACTGGAAGGCTACTTCTAAGGCTAACAAGCTGATGGTCAATCAGTACCAAGATGAGAGATCCCAAAGAATCTATATGCTGATAGATAAAGGAAGGACGATGCAGATGCCTTTCAAAGGGCTGAGTCTCTTGGATTATTCCATAAATGCAGTGATGGCGCTTTCGCATATCATTTTGAAGAAGAGCGACAGAGCAGGGATGATGACTTTTTCCCAAAAAACAGAGAATAAGGTTCAGGCGGAGCAAAAGTCTGGTCAGCTGAAAAAAATATCAGAGGCGCTTTATAACATCAAAACCAATTTTTATGAAAGTGATTTCAGCCGACTTTATCAAGATGTGAAAACTACCATCAGCCAAAGGAGTCTGGTGCTGCTTTTTACTAATTTTGAAACGCTGGATGCCGTTAATAGACAAATGAAATACCTGCGTGGTATCGCGAGAAATCACCTTTTGGTAGTTATATTTTTTAAAAATTCTGAACTGAATGATTTAATGAATAAAAAGCCAGAAAATATTCAAGAAGTCTATGATGAGATTATCGCTGAAAAGCTGGAATTTGAGAAAAAATTGATTATCCAAGAACTCAGAAAATACGGAATATTTACAGTTTATACACTTCCAGAAAACCTAAATATAGAAGTGATAAACAAATATCTGGAAATCAAAGCAAGAGGAATTTTATAACAAAAAAAGGTCTGTCACATTTGTGACAGACCTTTACACTAAAAAATAATATGAGAAAAATTCATTAACAAATAATTAAACATTAAATCTAAAATGCATAATGTCTCCATCTTGTACGATGTATTCTTTACCTTCTACGGAGAGTTTTCCTGCTTCTTTTACTTTTAGTTCAGAACCATAGTGTATGAAATCTTCATATTTCATCACTTCTGCACGGATAAATCCTTTTTCGAAATCTGAGTGAATCACTCCTGCCGCCTGTGGCGCAGTCCAACCGATGCCGATAGTCCATGCTCTCACTTCTTTCACACCAGCAGTGAAGTAGGTCTGAAGTTTTAGCAAATGATAAGCTTGGCGGATAAGACGATTGACACCTGGTTCTTTTAGTCCTAGTTCTTCCAAGAAAATTTGGCGTTCCTCGTAGGTTTCCAGTTCGTTGATATCTGCTTCTATCTGTGCTGCAATTACCAGAGTATCAGAACCTTCTTTGGCTGCCATTTCTTCTATTTTAGCAATCCAAGGATTTCCGTTTCGGATAGAGTCTTCATCTACATTGCACACATAGAGAACAGGTTTTTTAGTCAAAAGATGAATTTCATCAATGATTGATTTAGCAAAGTCATCCGCAGGGAATTCTCTTGCATTTTTTCCACTTTCTATGAACTCGTTTAGTTTTACGAGAGTTTCATAAGTCAGGACATCTTCTTTTTTACCAGATTTTATTTGTTTTTTAGCTTTTTCTATAGCTTTTCCAAGAACTTCTAAGTCCTTGAGCTGTAGTTCTATATCTATGATTTCTTTGTCTCTCAGCGGGTCTACAGAACCTTCCACATGGACGATGTTTCCGTTTTCAAAACATCTAAGCATATGGATGATAGCATCACACTCACGGATGTTTGCAAGAAACTGATTTCCAAGACCTTCTCCCTTGCTCGCTCCTTTTACCAGCCCTGCGATGTCTACAATCTCTACTACGGTAGGAAGAACACGCTCTGGTTTTACTATTTTCTCTAATTCGAACAGTCTAGGGTCTGGCACAGAAACCATTCCTACATTGGGTTCTATGGTACAGAAAGGATAGTTTGCTGACTGTGCTTTAGCGTTACTCAAACAATTAAAGAGGGTAGATTTTCCTACATTGGGCAGGCCCACAATTCCACATTTCATAAATTTATATTTTATTCAAAAGGCAAATACGCCTTGTTTTTACCATCTGCAAAGATAAAAAATATTATCGATTATTTAGACAATATGCATTCTATAAAATGAATCCAAGCTATTTTAATTTTTTTTAAGAGTTAGATAAATAAAAAAGGTTCAAGATATTTTGTCTTGAACCTTTTTTAGTAAGTTTAGAAAGGATATCCTATCGCGAAGTTTACAGTAGGGTCTAGCAGATTGATTTTAGAAGCTACCCATTTCTGTCCTTCGGGTTTGTTCGGATCATAGACTTTGTAAGCAAAATCCAGCCTGAAAGTGACATAAGCGATATTCATTCTAATTCCAAAACCGCTGCCAATTCCCATTTGTTTATAGAATTTATTGATTTTGAAAGCATTGTCATTCTTTTCTTCACCTATAGACCAAGTATTTCCTAAATCCGTGAACACGGCTCCATGGAACATATTATTCATCATGAAACGATATTCTATGTTGGTGGTCAGTTTCATGTTCCCCATCATGTAGGTTCTGATGTTTTCATTTAGCTGAGAATCAGAAGGCCCTAGTCCGCCATAAGCTTTCCAAGCTCTGATGTCATTGGAACCTCCATTGTAATAAGCACGGGCAAAAGGCATATTTCTGGAGTTCCCATATGGCAGCCCTATTCCTATAAATTGTCTGAAAATAAGAGTTTGTTTGCCATCATTAAAGTTAAAATATTTTCTGATGTCTAAGTCCAATTTTGTAAACTGAGAATACACCGTTCCAAAAACACTTCTTTGGGTATCGTTATGTATTATACTTTCGTCTCTTCTCTCAAATTTGAATATGTTATCCAATAAACTCAGTGTGTTTCCCGATAGTTCAAATTTAGCATTAAAATAGAATGGGTGTTTGAAGTATTTTTTACCCAATTCATTGTAAAGGAAGTTGTAATTTAGTCCAAAAATGATAACATCCTGAGTTTGTCTCTCCTTGTTAAGAAGTGATTGCTCAAATAAAGTCATCTGATATTGGTCGGCAGCATTTAGGCTCGTTGTAAAGCTGTTGTCGCCTAAAATGGCCTGCGAAACAGCATCAGAGGTTACATTTCCATTATAAAACTGCGAAACCAAAGTAGGATTTACACTTTGATAAAGCCCAAAAATATAATCACGGACAACCTTGTCATTAGGGAACAAATCATAGTAGTTATCCTTGTTTCTGGTGATACTCAGTAGAGAGTTCAGCAGGGTGAAACGGTGCGAAACCACATCATTTACATTCAAGAAATAATTTACCCCACCATTGAAGTTGATTCTTCCCAGACCAATATTATTCTGCACAGATGCCCCGAAAGTGATGGAGGATGATGGCGAGAATCGGCGTGGTATGATTTTGTCCATACTAAAAGGCGAAATGAACCTTGGGAATTTTAGTGAAATTTCTGCTGAAGTTTCATAGGCGTTGAAAAACTTACCTTTTTCATTTCCAGTTGTACCGACAATTCCCGAAATGCTTAAATTCAGGTTTTCTCCTCCACGGAATATATTTCTGCTCGTAAATTCCAAACTTGGCGAAATTCCAAAGTTTAGAATTTGCGAATAATGCAGGTCTGTAGCCAGTTTCAGGTTATATCTTTGCAAAGGAATAAGGGTATAGCGAAGATCTAAGATACTGTCATTAGGTGCTTCTTTTGACCTTCTTGTCAAAGGATTAGCATTTACGATACTAAAATTATCAAGAGCAAGAAGGTTTCTTCTGGTAAGGTCTATTCTTTTTTGGTTATAGGCTTCACCACTATCTACAGTGACAGCTCTCCAAAGGTGTCTTGACTTGAAGTAGCGGTCCATTCTTCTTATAGTAACATCACCTATTTTTTTCTCTATAATTGTAGAATCAGAAGGCTTGTCTTTTATATAAATTTCTATTTTTCCTATTGTGTGTCTTTTGTATCGCCCACCGATAGTGTCTTTTCTTATTTCTAATGTCAAAGGAACCTGTTTTCTGCTCTTTAGAGTATCAGCAGTAAAGAATATTTCTTCATTATTGCTATTAAAGTTATAATATCCTTCAGCTCTCATCAGTTCATTGATTCTTTTTATTTCATTTTCTAAATCAGCTTGGTTTAGGATATTTCCTTTTTTTACAAGACTTTTGTCATAATTATTTTCATAAATAGCCCTTATATCATGGTAGGGTATATTATGGTTGTACTCACTTATGTAAGTAGGGTCTTTGTGAGTGATTGTAAAGATATTTTGAGCTTTTTTAGCAGAAGAATCTTTCTTGATGCTGTATTCCACCTCAGTATCCCAGTATCCTCTATATATCAGGTATTTTTTGATACCATTAGCACTTAGTCTGGTTTTGTTTTCATCAAGAATAACAGGAGCTTTTCCTATGTTATGAAGCATTCTACTCAAAAGCATACTTCTGCCCACATATTCTGGATGCCCAGCTCTGATAGAAAGTGTGTCCCTTAGTTTACTATTTCTAAGGTGAGATGGGTAGTTCATATATTTATTTAATATGGTGTCATACTTACGATTTGCCATATTATAGAACCATAAACTCATAGGAAAGACAAAAAGCGTTTTTCCATTGGGCTTTTGGGATACATAGTCGGATACTCCGCTAGAATAGACAGAGCCATCAGTAAATTTAAAATTATTTTTTGTTAAAAGATACTGTCCTTTAGGGACTTTGTTGGTGGTACAGGCATAAAATAATGCCAGAATTATTGTGAGAGATAAAAATATATGATATTTTTGAAAATATTTACGACTATGCTTACTGCTCATACTATTAAAATTTTACAATCTCTAGATAAAAAAAAATTTAGACAAAAATACAATTTATTCTTGGTTGAAGGAGATAAAATTATCCGAGAACTAAAAAAATCTTCTTATAAAGTCAAGGAGATTTTTAGTATAGATATATCTAATCCTGATTTTCAATCATTTAAAACCAATCTAATTACAGAACGAGAATTAAGAAAAATTAGTCTATTACAAAATCCTAAAAATTCTGTTGCTGTCTGTGAGCTGAAAGAAACCACTTCCATAGAAACACCTATTCAGTTGGTTTTAGATAATGTGCAGGACCCAGGCAACTTGGGAACTATTATTCGTTTGGCTGATTGGTTTGGGATAGAGCAGATTGTTTGTAGTGAGGATTGTGTGGATTTTTATAATCCAAAAGTTATCCAAGCGACTATGGGATCTTTCACGAGGGTTAATATTATATATAAGGATATAGTACCACTTCTACAAAATTCTGATCGACCAGTTTTTGGGACAGATATGGTAGGACAGAGTCTTTACAAGACAGAATTTCCAGAGCGTTTTTATCTTATTTTGGGCAATGAAGGGAATGGAATCTGTCCAGAGATAAAAAAACTTGTTTCTCAAAATATTACAATTCCAAGATTTGGAAAACTTCAACATACTGAAAGTCTTAATGTTTCTATGGCAACAGGTATTATTTTAGGACAAATATTTTCAAAAAAATAATTTTTTTTCATTTTAATCAAGAAAAGTCATAAAAGCCTATAAATAGGAGGTTTTCATTAGTTATTTACATATGTGAAAAACATAAAACATATGTGAATTTATACAGGAAAAATATTTTTTTAGGTGATTATTAGGTAGATATGTATTTTTTTTTGTATATTTGCTCAATGAATTATACTCACAGAGTCATGAAGTGGGTTATTTTCTTTGATAAAACAATTAGATTTACTATAAATTAAAATATAGATTATGAAAAGACAATTCTTAGCTTTTGTTATGACTATCTTGTTATCTTTGGGAGTTAATGCTCAAGATTATAACAAGTGGTCTATTGATGCAAGTGGAGGGGTGAGTATATTATCTTCTTCAGGTTTTTCCGAGGGGTATTTTGCTTCAGTTCCGAATGTTTGGACTACAAATGGAGGTATTCGTTACATGTTCAATAATAAATTTGGTCTTCGTTTAGGAGGAGGATTTGACCAGCTTCAGCATGCAGGAAATTCTCCTAAATTTGCTACTAGAATATGGAATGTGAATGTACAGGGGGTAGCTAATTTGGGGCGTGTTTTATCTTTTGAAGACTTTACTAAAAACTTTGGGTTATTAGCTCATTTTGGAGTAGGGTATGGGTACATGACATCAAAAAGCTTTAAAGGTGTTGATAACTTAGGAATTATTACATTTGGTATGACACCTCAGGTTCGTCTTAGTGATAGAATAACATTGCTTTTGAGTGGTACATTCAATTGGTATTTGACACAGCATTATACATTCAATGGGGAGAGTTTAACAAAAGATCCTAGTGTAACTCCAATGAGAAATGTTAATTTCCAAGGACTTAATTTTACTGCTACGGCAGGTCTTCAGATTGCTTTAGGTAAAAAACAAGTTCATGCAGATTGGTATAATGTGAAGAGAGAAGAAGAGAAAGATAAAAAGGTTGCTCAAAATGAGAAAACAGTAGATAATCGTATAACAAGAGGAGGAAGTGATATAACAGCAAATGGTCAGCGTATAGAAACTGATAAGGATCCTAGACTTGCTAATAATAATGTGAAATCTGATGATGAAAATGATTTTGATGATGATGATGATGAAAATGGAGATGTAAACAATAGTAATATAGCATCAAATAACAACCAAAATACAAATAACAATAATGTTATTGTAGAAAGTGTAGACCCAGCTAAAGAGCTTATAGAAAAAGGATATGTTAATGCTTACTTTGGATTTGATTCTTCTGAGCCTCAAGATGGTTCATTGTGGGCGGTAGGTTTCGTGGCAAACTATTTGAAACAAAATCCAGATGCTAAACTTAATATAATAGGTTATACAGACCAAGTAGGTAATGCAGGATATAATGATAAACTATCTAAGAAGAGAGCAGACGCAGTTAAGCAGTTATTAGTTGATATGGGAGTAGATACATCAAGACTAGCATCTCAAGGTAAGGGAGTAGATAAGAAAACTAAAGCTAAATCTGCAGGAGCTAGAAGATTAGTGAGAAGAGTTACATTTGAATTGACTAATGACTCAGGTAAAGAATCACATATAGCATCAAAATAAAGTAAGAAGAGAGGTTTCAAACCTCTCTTTTTTATTTCAAATAATAGAAATGATAAGAAGAATAGCTGTAGTATTTTTAGTGTATATTTTAGGAATATTTATTCTATCCAGGCTAGGAAATAATGTTTCCTATATGCTGTTTTTGAGTATATGTTTTTTTATTTACATGATTTGGGAACTTTTTAATTATTATAATGGAGATTGGAAGAAGAATAATGAAATACTGTTTCCTAATTTGCAGGAAGATATAGACATAGCTAAGTTGAAAAAAATATCATCAAGACCTTTCCTTTTTGGGTTGGAGGGTAGATTTATTAGTGATGAAAGTTTTTATTTTGATGATAATAATTTATATATTATTGCTAAAAATAGAAAGGCAGTAAAAGTTCCTTTTGAGCAAATAACTGAACTCAAAAAGACATCTATGAGTATCAATAAAATTAGAATATGGCAAATTAGTGTAGGAATAGAAGGCGCGGAAGCCATGTTTCGATTTGCTAATAATTACACTATTTGGAATAAAAATTTCAAAGAATTTTATAGTAAATTGAGCAGGGAAAATCCTATGGCTGTGAAAACGAAATGGAGTTACTGGAATTTGTAAAATCAGTTAATCATTATGATAGGGTTTTCCTTGTAAAATAGTAGAAGCACGATAGATTTGCTCAACGAAAAACAGCCTAATCATCTGATGCGTGAAAGTCAGTTTTGATATAGAAATTTTCTCATTGGCTCTTTGGTATATTTCATCGGAAAAACCATAGGCACCGCCGATAAGGAAATTCACTTTTTTTACTGATGAACCGAGCCAAAAATCTATTTTCTCTGAAAACTGTCGGCTCGTAAATTCTTTTCCTTTCTCATCTAAAAGAATGACCAAATCGGCATTGTCAATTTGGTTTAAAAACAACTTAGCTTCCTCTTTTTTCAGTAAATCTGCAGATAGATTTTTTGCATTTTTGACATCGGGAATTTCTATAATTTCAAAATTCCAGTGTTTCGGAATGCGTGGTAAGTAATTGGAAATAAGGCTGGTAATCTCTCGGTCATCGGTTTTTCCTATACAAATGAGATTGAATTTCATATGGTTTCTGTATATTTGCGGTCTGCAAATGTAACTAAAATGGAGATAAAAAAGTTCAAAATATTTCAGAAAATCCATGGTTTTTTAGATGGAATCCATTTACCAATGCTGGATATTTCCCTCTGGGGGCTTTTAGAAATTTATGTAGGGGGAATATTTCAGAAACAAATCATTAGACAGGCAGCGAGTGTTTCTTGGAGCTTTTTTTTAAGTCTTTTTCCGCTCATTTTGTTTATTCTTTCAGTTTTGCCGTATTTACCTCATTATGAGGAACTTTATCATTATATTTTCAATGAACTGATGCCTCGTATCCTGCCAGACCATATGCTGGAAGATGTGACAGGATATATTGAACAAAATATCATGCCCAATATTGCGCAGATGAGCTTGTTTACCATTGCTTTGGTGCTTATTTTTGCTACGAATGGCACTTACGCCCTTATCAATGGTTTTAACCATGATACGGATACGCAGCGAGGGCTGATTAGGGAGTATTTGCTGGCTTTTTTAATAACGGCAAGTTTCACAGTGGCTATCGTGATGTGTCTTTTTGGGATTTACTATGCCGAAGTCGTTTTTAAATTATTGATGCCTGAATATCCTAGTAATTGGTTTTTTTCTAACTTGACAGTGATTATTGGGTATTTTTCATTTCCTTTGGTTTATTGTCTGGCATTGGCGCTTTTGTATTGGGTTGGTTCTGTGGAAATTACAAGGTTTAAACAATCTATCCCAGGGGCTATTCTTACCACGGTTTTGTTTATGGTGGTTACCTATTTTTTTGCATTTTATGTCAGTGAAATAGCGAGGTATAATGTCCTTTATGGCTCTGTAGGTTCTATGATTTTATTGATGATTTGGGTGGATGTGAATGTGGTGCTGATAATGTTTGGAAATGAGCTGAATTTGGCTATAAAACGAATACACGATTCCAACAAGCAGAAAAATAACAGCATCCAAGACGAAAAAATAGATTTTCAGATATAGTTTAAATATTATAAATAAAAAAGAGCAACTAAAAATTTTAGCTGCTCTTTTTATTTCTTTTTAAATTAAATAGAATTATCGTTTTTAGCTGTGTTTTTTAAGAGTAAATATCCTAAACTACCTGCCAGTATAGAAGCCGTAAGGATAGCAAATTTGGCCGAATCTTGCAGCTCTTGGCTGTCTTTAAAAGAAAGCAGCGCGATGAAAATAGACATCGTAAAACCTATCCCTGCCAAAAGTCCAGCTCCTGCCATGTGAATCCATCGGCTTCGGTCAGGTAGGTTGCTGATTTTCAGCTTTATAGCAATGAAAGAGAATAGGTTAATTCCAATAAGTTTTCCTAAAGTAAGCCCTAATACTATTCCATATCCAAAGTTTGAAAACAGCCCATCCACCATACCCGCTTTGAAAGTGATATTGGTGTTTGCAAGTGCAAAAATCGGCATGATAGCATAGCTCACAGGGATATGTAAAGAATGTTCTAATTTCTCTAACGGAGAAGCCTCTGTTTCGTTCTCGGAATTAGCAGGAATAGTAAATGCTAAAATAACTCCCGCAATGGTAGCATGAATACCAGAATGGTGCATGAAATACCATAAAAACGCCCCTGGAATTAGATAAAAAATATGCTTTTTAACTTTAAAATAATTTAATGCCGCAAGTAAAACGATGACTAAACCGCTGTAAGCGAGATGATTCCAATGAATTTCGTCTGTGTAGAAAATCGCAATTACTACAATCGCTCCTAAGTCATCCACAATCGCTAAAGCAGCCAAAAATACTTTTATCGCAGAAGGAACGCTTTTTCCCAGCATAGAAACAATAGCCAGCGAAAAGGCAATATCCGTAGCCATAGGAATAGCCCAGCCATTGCTGTATTCCGTGCCATGATTGAAAATAGTAAAAATAATTGCTGGAACTATCATTCCGCCAATCGCTGCAAAGATAGGAAGCGAGGCGTTTTTGAAATTTGAAAGTTCGCCTTTTAGAAGTTCTCGTTTTATTTCTAAACCTACTAAAAGGAAGAAAACTGCCATCAGACCGTCATTTATCCACATACTTACAGAGTATGGACCTATCATTTTATCCAAAAGAGCTTGAAATCCATTTGCTGCCGAAGAGTTGGCTATCATCAGGGAAATGGTAACACATAAAACCAATAATCCGCCCGAAGACTGGCTGTTTGAGAAAAATTCTTTAAAAAATTTTGTTATACGCATATTTAATTATTTTTAAAATTGAACTTTAAGAGTTACAAATATAACAAAAATCATGATTATTCATTTTGAAAAATCCTTAAATAATGGTAAATTTGTAGGAAATAATAATATTTTTAGTTATGAGAACATTTATTAAAGGTACTTCCATATTGGGAGTTTTGTTATTACTTTTTATGTCATGTAGTGGAGCAAAAGTTTATAATTCTAATGACCTATTGGCAGTAACATCCAATCAGAAGAAAATAGCGATTTTGCCGCCTAAAGTTTCTATGCTTGAAGGTAGGTATACAGGGCGTTTTGACCAGTCTAAGGAGCAGGAATCGGCTAATTTTCAGCAGGAAATGTATGCTTGGTTTTTGAAGAGATTTTCTCAGAATAATGTGAGCCAAGAAATACAAGATATAGAAACTACGAACACGAAACTAAAAAGAGCAGGATACCCTGAAAAAGAATTGACAAAGAGTGAGATATGCGCTATTCTTGGGGTAGATGCTGTTGTAAGTTCTAATTATGTACTGACTAAACCTATGCCGCAGGGAGTGGCAGTGGCGGCGTCTGTTTTGCTGGATTATGAAGGAACAACGAATGAAATCACCGCAGATATGAATATTTATGACAGAAATACTGATAAAATATTTTGGAATTACAGCAATAAATATTCAGGTGGATGGAGAAGCAGTCATAGTGATATTGTAGAAAACCTTCTGAGAAATGCAAGTAAGAAAATGCCTTACGGAGCAAAGAAATAAAAACATAAACGCCCTTTTTTAGGGCGTTTTTTATAATCTTTTTACTTTTTTGATTCCTTCTATCTGTGCAAGTTGTTTCAATAAATCATCCAATTGGTTTTTGTTTTTAACTTCTAATGAGATGGTTCCGATGAAAATTCCATCAATGGAGTTGATTGAGATTCCTTTCATGTCGATGTGCATATTATTAGAGATAATGGATGCTACATCATTTATTATTCCCATTCTGTCCATTCCTTGGAGTTCTATTTTGATGTTATTGATGAATCTTTCGGAGTTCACCCATTTCGCCAGCATCACACGGTAGTCGTAGTTTGCACGGAGGTTTATGGCATTGGGACAGTTTTCATTATGGACTTTAATCCCATCATTTATAGTTAAAAACCCAAAAATCTTATCACCAGGAATTACGGTGCAGCATTTTGCAAAAGAATAGGACAATTTTTCCTCATTTCGTCCAAAAACAATAAGGTCTAAATCTGACTTTGGTGTTTCTACAAATTCGGTTTTATCCTTTCGGAACCGCTGTAAAAGGCTTCCGAAGAAACTTTTTTTGCTGTCCAGATATTCCTTTAAATTGGAAGTGTCCAGCGTTCCCTCATAGAATTTTAGGAATAAATCCTGTGAGGTTTTTAGGTTAAAATATTTCTGAATATTATTGAGTTCCTCTTCCGTAAAGTTGATTTTAGCGTGTCTCAGTTTTCTTTGGAAAATTTCTTTTCCTTCGGCTACTTTTTGGTTTTTTTCTGAGTTTAAAACCGCCTTTATTTTAGAACGAGCCTTAGAAGTTACCACAAAATCCAGCCAGTCTTTTTTTGGTTTTTGGTTGGGAGAGGAGATGATGTCTATCTGGTCGCCATTTTTTAGGACATAACTTATCGGCTGCAGTTTGCCGTTGATTTTAGCGCCGCTGCATTTCATTCCCAATTCAGAATGCACCATGAAAGCAAAATCCAGTGCTGTTGAGCCTTTTGGAAGAATTTTGACATCTCCTTTTGGTGTGAAAGTAAAAACTTCTTTGGAGTATAGATTTAGCTTAATGCTATCCAAAAGCTCCGTAGTGGAGAGCGATTGTTGGTTGTCCAAAACTTCCCGAATCTGAACTACCCATTGTTCAAAGTTTTTGTCATCAGAGTTTTGGCTGAAACCTTCTTTGTATTTGTAATGGGCAGCGACTCCTTTTTCTGCGATTTCATCCATTCGCTCGCTTCGGATTTGCACTTCCACCCACTTGTTATCAGGCCCTAGGATAGTCAAATGAAGACTTTCGTAGCCTGTACTTCTCGGTTGGGTAATCCAGTCCCGCATTCGTGCAGGATTGCTGTGATAGAGGTCGGTAATGATGGAATAAATTTTCCAAGCGAGGAATTTTTCGTTTTTAAAATCTGATTTGTAGATGACACGGATGGCGTAGTTATCATAAACTTCCTCAAAAGGAATGTTTTGTTTCAGCATTTTTCTGTAAATAGAGCTGATGGACTTTGCCCTTCCTTTAATCTTGAAATTGAGTTTTTCTTCTTTTAGTTTTTCAGAAACATGCTCTATAAACTCCTGTACATAGCTTTCACGGTGTTCTTTGGTTACAATGAGTTTTTCAGAAATTTCGTTGTAGATTTCGGGCATGTTGTATTTTAGGGATAAATCTTCTAATTCAGATTTTATGTTGTAAAGCCCAAGCCTGTGAGCCATAGGAGCGTAGATATACACGGTCTCCGAGGCTATTTTTTTCTGTTTATCGGGGCGCATGCTGTCCAGCGTTCTCATGTTGTGAAGGCGGTCAGCTATTTTGATGAGAATTACCCTAAAATCATTTGACAGAGTGAGCAGGAGTTTTCGGTAGTTTTCGGACTGCACAGAGATGTTTTGGTTATTCATCACAGAGATTTTGGTAAGTCCGTTCACTACATCAGCGATTTTCTTCCCAAAGAGTTTTTCTATATCCTCATAGGTGTAGTCGCTGTCTTCTATCACATCATGAAGCAGCGCTGCCGCGATGCTGGTAGCACCTAGACCTATTTCCTCAGCCACGATTTTTGCCACCGCTATAGGATGGAAAATGTAGGGTTCTCCAGTCTTTCGGCGCTGGTCTTTGTGGGCATCCCAAGCCACATCAAAAGCCTTTTTGATGAGTTCCAGCTGTTCCTCATTCAGCTTTCGGTAGGTGTGGTGGATTAGGTCATCGTATCTTTTGAGGATTTCTATTCGTTCTTGTTGTTCATCGGTGCTCATCTTTGGGAAATTTTAGGATATTACGAAAGTAATAAAAAATATTAAACATTACAAATATCCTCTCTTTTTTATATTTTTGTAAGTTCTAAATATTTTGAAATTTATGAAAACTATACATATTCAAGCCAAGGAGTTTTTTGAATTATTAAAGCTGAAAGACCAGTCTATGTGGGATATTTTTGCCCAAATGATAGATGGCGAGGAAAAGGAAATTCTCTTTCTGGATGAGGAGGGAAAGTTTCTTTTTGGTTACCGCCTGCCTGCGACTTTGGAAAAAATGCAGGAGGACAAAAAGCTTTTTGCAGAGAAATATGCTGAAAAAATAATGCTGAATTAGTCTCGGCAAGGGAAAAATCCTTAAATTTGGGGCTTTATATTTCGTTTTTAAAATCAAAAAATGGGAAAGAAAAACATATTTACAGATGCCTTTGGCAACTGGTATATTTTGAAAAGATTGGTGGTGTTTATCTTTGGGCTGGTTTCTTACCGAAGGTTCAATGGTTTTAATAAACTGAAAATCACAGGAACAGAGCATTTGGTGGATTTACCAAAGACCAATGTGCTTTTCGTTTCCAATCACCAGACTTATTTTGCGGATGTGGCAGCGATGTATCATGTCTTTTGTGCAGTAAATAACGGCTTTATCAATACAATTGCTAATCCTATTTACATCCTCAATCCTAAAGTAGATTTCTACTATGTGGCGGCGGAAGAAACCATGAATAAAGGGCTTCTTACGAGAATTTTTAAGCTGGTAGGTGCTGTTACCGTGAAAAGAACTTGGCGTGCCAACGGGCAGAATGTCAATAGAAAAGTAGATATGTCCGAAGTAGAAAACATCCTAAAAGCGCTGGACAACGGTTGGGTGGTGTCTTTCCCGCAGGGAACTACGGCTGCTTTTGCTCCTGGGAGAAAGGGAACAGCGAAACTTGTCCTTCAGCAGAGAGCGATAGTAATTCCAGTGAAAATCAATGGTTTCCGTAGGGCTTTTGACAAAAAAGGATTAAGACTGAAAGTGACAGGCGTACAGCCGACAATGGAGTTTAAAAAACCGCTTGACATAGACTATGACAACGAAAGCGCTGAACAGATTTTGGATAAAATCATGAATGCCATAGAGCAGACACCAAAACACAATCTCCTCCATGAATACGACCAAGAGCTGGAACGAAAAAAACAGGAGGACGCAGAAAAACAAGAAGAAAAATCACAAGCATAAAAGAAAAATATGAAAGTTCATTTTATCGCCATAGGAGGGAGTGCTATGCACAATCTTGCTATTGCACTGAAAAATAAAGGCTATGAGGTTACAGGCTCAGATGATGCCATTTTTGAACCTTCTAAAACACGATTGGAACAAAAAGGTATTCTTCCAAAGGAGTTTGGCTGGTTTCCAGAGAAAATCACAGCGGATATAGATGCTGTAATTTTGGGAATGCACGCCCATGCGGACAATCCAGAATTGGCAAGAGCCAAGGAATTAGGATTAAAAATCTATTCGTATCCAGAGTTTCTCTATCAGCAGAGCAAGGAAAAAACCAGAGTGGTCATTGCTGGTTCACATGGGAAAACGACCATCACTTCTATGATTCTGCATGTGCTGAATTTTCATAACAAGGAAATAGACTACATGGTGGGCGCCCAGCTGGAAGGGTTTGATTGCATGGTGAAAATCACCAAAGATACAGATTTTATGATTTTGGAAGGCGATGAGTATCTTTCTTCTGCTGATGACAGACAGCCTAAATTTCTGCATTATCACCCAAATATCGCCTTAATCAGTGGCATAGCATGGGATCATATCAATGTTTTTAAGACTTTTGATGATTATTTAGAACAGTTCAGAAAATTTACCGAAAGCATCACTTCTGGCGGAGTTTTGGTGTATAATGAGGAAGATGAAGAAGTGGTAAAAATAGTAGAAAACAGCCAGAAATATTTCCGAAAACTGCCTTACAAAACGCCTGAATACAGCATTTGTGAGGGAAAAGTTTATCTAAAAACAAGTATGGGCGAAATCCCACTTTCTGTTTTTGGAAAACATAATTTGCTCAATATGGAAGGTGCAAAACTTATCTGCCAGCAGCTTGGCATTATGGAAGAGGAGTTTTATGAGGCGATAATGAGTTTTAAAGGTGCTTCCAAGCGATTAGAAAAAGTGGAGAGAAAAGATGGAGGAATTTTGTATAAAGATTTTGCACACGCTCCATCCAAGGTAAAGGCGACTGTGGCAGCTTTCAAAGAGCAGTTTAAGCAGGAAAAAACTTACGGATTTTTAGAACTTCATACTTATAGTTCGCTGAATCCCATATTTTTAGAACAATACAAAGGAGCAATGGATGGTCTGGATACAGGAGTGATTTTCTATTCGGAAGCAGCCTTGAAAATCAAACGAATGGAGCCGATTTCTCCTGAAATGATTAAAGAAAAATTCGGTAATCCAGACCTAAAAGTCTTTACCAATGCCGAAAGTCTCCACGAATACTGGAACACACTGGATAAAACCCAAGGCGCTTACCTGATGATGAGTTCAGGGAATTTTGGAGGATTAGACTTAGTTAATTAGTTTTCAATGAGATAGGTCTTTTTAGGCTTATTCAAAATTTTATCAATAAAGACAATGGAGTATAACACAAACCGTACAAAGTTACTCATGCCAGAATATGGCAGAAATATCCAGATGATGGTAGAGTACTGTAAATCACTACCTTCTAAGGAAGAGCGAAATGAAGTAGCGAAAACCATAGTAGAATTTATGGGACAAAGAAATCCTCATCTCCGCGATGAGGAAAATTATAAACATAAACTCTGGGATCATTTGTATATTTTGGCAGATTATGATTTGGATGTAGATGCGCCGTATCCTTTCCCAACGCGGGAGGGACTCGCGCAGAAGCCCAACAGAATGGATTATCCTTCTTTTGACAATGAATATAAATTCTACGGAAAGAGCATTTTACAGCTTATAGATAGAGCTATAGAACTAGAAGAAGGCGAGGAGAAAGAGGCTCTGATACAGGTAATTGCCAACAATATGAAAAAATCCTATAATGTTTATAACAAAGAGCATGTGCAGGATGAAGTGATTTTCAGGCATTTGAAGGAACTTTCTCAGGATAAACTAGATTTGACAGGAATAGAAACTTTGGATAAAAGTAAAATCTATCATTCCAACAGAAATAAGAGAAATAATCATAAAAAAAGAAACCATCATTCCCAAAAAAATAGAAAAAGATGACAGAAGCATTTCAGATAAGAGGAGGAAAAAAACTAAGCGGAGAAATCACACCACAAGGAGCTAAAAACGAAGCGCTGCAAATACTTTGCGCTGTGCTTTTGACTTCTGAGCCTGTGAGAATCAGTAATATACCAGATATCAAGGATGTTAATCGTTTGATAGAAATTCTGCAAGATTTTGGGGTAAAAGTAATTAAAAACGGAAAAGGCGATTTTACTTTTCAGGCGGATAATATCCATTTTGACTACATTAAATCAAAGGAATTTAGAAAAGATGGAGCAAAGCTTAGAGGCTCTGTGATGCTTTTAGGGCCGATGCTTGCGCGTTTCGGTGAAGCGTACATGCCTACACCAGGAGGAGACAAAATAGGAAGAAGAAGGCTGGATACTCATTTTCAGGGTTTTGTGGAGCTGGGAGCAGAATTTAATTTTAATGAAGAAGAAAGTTTTTACACCCTTACAGCTAAGGAATTAAATGGGAAATTTATTCTCTTGGAGGAGGCCTCAGTAACGGGGACTGCCAATATCATTATGGCGGCCGTTTTGGCTAAGGGAACGACCCAAATCTACAATGCAGCCTGTGAGCCATACCTACAGCAGCTCTGCAAGATGCTCAATAGAATGGGAGCGAAAATAACAGGAATAGGCTCTAATCTGCTGACCATAGAAGGCGTGGAAAGCCTTGGAGGAACGGAGCATGTTCTCCTTCCAGATATGGTGGAAATTGGTTCTTGGATTGGGCTGGCAGCGATGACAAAGTCAGAAATTACCATCAAGAATGTGAACTGGGAACAGCTCGGCATCATTCCTGATACATTCCGAAAATTAGGAATAAAATTAGAGCGAAAAGGAGATGATATCTACATCCCATCACAGGAAAATTATAAAATACAAAAGTTCATCGATGGGTCTATTTTAACCGTTTCTGATGCTCCTTGGCCAGGTTTTACGCCAGATTTGCTTTCAATTATTTTAGTTGTGGCTACTCAGGCGAAAGGAAGTGTTCTTGTTCATCAGAAAATGTTCGAAAGCCGTTTGTTTTTCGTAGATAAACTAATCGATATGGGAGCTCAAATCATCCTTTGTGACCCGCATAGAGCCACAGTAATCGGACTTAACCACGAAACGCCGTTGAGAGGAACTACATTGATTTCGCCAGACATCAGAGCAGGAAATGCCCTTCTGATAGCGGCTCTTTCGGCTGAAGGGAAAAGCATAATCCACAATATAGAGCAGATAGACCGAGGTTACGAAGACATAGAAGGCCGACTAAAAGCCATAGGTGCGGATATAGAGCGAATAAAAATTTAATTTAATCTAATCTTCAAAAAAAAACGAGTGATGAAAAGGTTTTTTATCAATCAAAATGATTTGTCCGATAAGTTTTGGAATATCGAATATGAAGGGGAGGAACAAATCGTTCATTACGGAAAAATAGGGACTGCAGGGCGAGAAATGACAAAGAAATTCGCGAGTGAAGAAGAATGCCAAAAGGAAAGCGAAAAACTCATCGCTCAAAAGATGAAAAAAGGCTATGTAGAAGTTTCTCCAAATGAGGAAATTCCTACTAAAATAGAAATGAGCGAGGAGGAAAAAGCTGAATTTTTGTTTTGGGAAGCTATCGAAAAAAGCTATAAATACAACAAGAAAAAGTGGGATGCCTACGATGTAGAAGAGCATCTGGAAAAGCTGACAAGTTATTTGGCGAAGCATGGAAAAGAGCGTTTGGTAGCTTTTGAAAAAACTCTGCAAGAAAAACTGATGGAACTCTATACAGCCCAGATAGCAGAGCTTTACATCATTTTAAATTGTGATTTTGAGAAAAAAGATGATGTTTATTCTTTTGAGGAAGAGCCTTATGTTTCTGCTGATGGATTTATCTATTTTCGATGCTGGCTTTTGCTGAAAGGGAAAGAATTTTTTGAAGATATAACCAAAGACATCAATGCTTTCATCAGTGGGAAATATCATTTTGACATCGGGGACACTTGGGCAGAGGAACTGCTCTATGTGAGTGATGATGCCTATTCTGAAAACCATGAAAACGAAGATGAGAGCGAAATAAGGGACATTGTCTATGAAAAATATCCGCATATCAATTATGATAATATAGTAGAAATAAAGGGAGAAATCGCTGGAGGTAAAAAATTATTTAAGAAATATCCAGCTCTTGTGAAGGAGATTTGTGATTTGAGATAAGTAATTGAAAATTAGTTAAATAAAATTAGTTAAATAGAATTTAAATACATAAAAAATGAAAACATACGCAGGAATACCAGAAGAAAATGCAACATTAGAAAATTCAAAAGTAATGCTTGTAACAGTTCCCTATGATGGAACTTCTACTTGGGGAAAGGGAGCGGATAAAGGCCCTGAACTTTTCTTAGATGCATCAGAAAATATGGAACTCTATGATATAGAGACTGCTACAGAGCCATATTTGGAGGGAGTTTATTTGGCTGGGGAAGTTACAGAGGACTCTTCGCCAGAAGCCATGACAGAGGCGGTTTATCAAAAAACAAAAGAAATGCTCCAGCATGAAGACAAGCTTTTTACGCTTTTTGGTGGGGAACATTCTGTGTCCATCGGTTCTATCCGTGCAGTGGGAGAGAAGTACGAAAACCTTACGGTGCTTCAGCTGGATGCCCATACAGACCTAAGACCAGAGTTTCATGGTTCTACTTCTAATCACGCTTGCGCTGTTTTTGAGGCTAATCAAAAGCATAATTTGGTTCAGGTAGGAATCCGTTCGTGTGATGTGGAAGAAATGCAGTATGTCCCAAAAGGGCAGTGTTTCTGGGCGCATGAGATTGCTGAAAATCCAAACTGGATAGAAGATGTCCTTAGTAAAGTTTCTGGTAATGTGTATATTACGATAGATTTGGATGCTTTTGATCCATCTATTGCGCCATCTACGGGAACGCCAGAACCAGGAGGATTGGCTTGGTATCCAACCTTGAAATTATTGAGAAAAGTCTTTGAAAAATGCAATGTTGTTGGTTTTGATATTGTAGAGCTAATGGATTCGCCAATGGCAAAACCTACCGCATTTTTAGCAGCAAAATTATACTATAAAATGTTGGCTTACTATCATTTAGCTGAAAAACAAACCTTTATAAAATCTAATTAATATGAAAAAATTACTTTTAATTGTCATGGTGGCAGCTCACTTTGTGGCTTTTGGACAAAAGAAGAAAAAATCTATTCCTCCACCACCTGAAAAAATTACCAAACAAAAAGTGCAAAAATCTCCTTACCAAAGGATTTTTGAAGATAATATGATGCTTGCTTTTCAATGGAGAATGGAAGTAAAGGATTCTATTATCGCTAATGAAGACAGGATGATTTATAAAATCAATCTTGAATTTCAGTCGGTTAAAGAATTAAGATCTTATAAAAAGCAACCTATTTCTGCTCGGAAAATAATTTACTCTGTACAAAAAGGAGCTAAATTGGATAAAAACCTTACCCCTCGTATGGATTATACTGATTTTGTGGATTATCCATCGATTTTTGAATCCGTTAAAATTGTTGGCGATAATGTAGAACTAACAAATAATGAAACGAAAGAAAAGCAAATTTTTAAGATTTTTTTAGATAAGGACAAGAAAAATATCATTAAGCTCCAAGATTCGAAAACAAAGAAGGAGTTCTTCCCAACGGAGGATTTTTATTCTCCAGATGTTAGTATATAGTATAGGTTTTTAATAGAAAAAGAATGAGTAATGAAAAAAGTATTTGTATTATTCAGTTTAGTGATAGGGCTTTCTGTAAAGGCTCAAATCACGGTGAGAGGTGTGGTTTCGCCTATGTGACCGAAGATGTGGATGTTTCCATAGCAGGTGCGGGCGATGTTACCGTTAAAGGAAATCCGAAGAAAGTAAAGCAGAAAATCAACGGTTCTGGCGGAGTGAGTGTAAAATAAGCAAGTAGCAAGAATTTATTTACATTTATTAGTTTAGTATGAAATACTTAGAGCATCCATATTTTGGGAAATTAAATACGGAAGGGCTGGATGATTATGATATATTGTGGGAAGAAAATATTCCTTACAAAAATGGAACTGTAAGTGTAGGTTTTTGGTTCTGTGGAAAAGATGATTTATCCATAGAAAGGCTGGATTTATTTGAAAAATTCCTAAAAGAATTTGATACAATAGAAGAAAAAGCCCGTAAAGCCCTGAAAGTTTATATAGAGGAAAATTTTAAGTATTTTAGTTTTTATGTAGAAAAATTGGAGAATATTCCTGATTTCGTTGCAGAAATGCAGATAAAATCCGTTGGGCTGTGGTATTCCATTGATGAAGCCTCCACAGGTGAAGTGATAATAGACTATACGATACCCCCAGAGGAAAGCCATCAAGTCCTTGCTGTGAAGTGCAGTTTAGAAGGGAAAATCCTTGCTGTTGATTGGGAAGGGTAAAGGATAGAAGAGGGATATGAGCAGGAAATAGGAATTTATTTATATTTGCTAAATAGAAGAAATAATTTTAAACAAATAATTTAATATGAAACACTTAAAACACGCATATTTTGGAGAATTAAATACGGAAGGGCTGGATGGTTATGATGTATTATGGGAAGAAAATATTCCTTACAAGAATGGAAACATAATCGTATTTTTTTGGTTCTGTGGAAAGGATGATTTGTCCTTAGAAAGGCTGGATTTATTTGAAAAATTCCTAAAAAACTTCGATGCAGTGGATGAAAAAGCCCGTAAAGCCCTAAAAACTTATTTGGAGGAGGAGCCTGAATACATGAATTTTCATGCAGAGGAATTAGAGAACATTCCTGAAAATGTGGATGATTTCGTTGCGGAGATGCAGATAGAAACCATTGGACTTTGGTATTCTACTGAAGAGGAAGATGGTGTGGATGTGATGGTTGATTATATGATACGCCCAGAGGAAAGCGATCAAATCCTTGCTGTGAATTTTAGTTTAGATGGGGAAATTGTTGCTATTGACTGGGAAAGTTAATTTATAAATAAAAAACTAAAAGGAGACGGTATAAATAGCCTCCTTTTTTAATAAAATGATAGAGCGTATTATAGAATTAGACCATCAGTTGTTGATTTTTATCAATCAGACAGGCAGCACGGAGTGGGATAGTTTTTGGCTGACCATTACGGATGCATGGAACTGGATTCCGTTTTATGTGCTGATTCTTTTTTTTGGTATTTAGATATTTTTCTAAAAGAGAGGTGAAATGGATTTTGATTTGTTTTTCGCTGACATTTTTGTGCACCGCTTTGATGACCACAGGGACAAAGGAACTGGTGCAGCGGCTTCGTCCTTTGCATAATGAGGAGCTGATACCTTATCTTAGAATCATCACTACGGAAAAAGGATACAGCTTTTTTTCAGGGCATACCAGCAATAGTTTTGCTATCTGCACTTTTCTTTATCTGGTGCTGAGAAGCGTTTTGCGATGGGCATTTTGGGTTTATCTTTGGGCGGTGCCTTATGCATTCAGCAGGATGTATCTGGCGGTGCATTTCCCTACGGATGTGGCTGTGGGATTGGTAATAGGAGTTACCATCGCTGTTTTGGGATATAGATTTCTTGAGAAGAAAATAAAATTTATGAATATGGATATGATAAAAAAAATAGAAATAGATTTATATGATGAATTAAGAGAAAATAGATTTAAAAAATTTATTGAGTTATATGAAACTATTTTGAAAGATTATTCTGATAAAGAAAAAAGTTTTGAAATTTTTAGAGAAGCGTATTGTAGCTCTAATAATATATATAAACAGATAAAAGAAAGTGAATATGAATTTGATTTAAAAAATTATCTCCGAGAAATTTCTAAGCAAATTAAATTAAAAGATATTATGGATGATGAAGCAAAAAAAATCTATGATTCATTAGAAGATGAAGTTACATTATACAGAGGAATGTGTGGACAAGAATTTAAAAGTGGAAATTTTGGAGTAAGTTGGTGTTTAGATAAACAAAAAGCTGAAAGATATAATAATATTAAAGAAAATAATATTCCAAAAGGAGAGGGAATAGTTCATGAAATAAAAATTAAGAAAGATGATATAATAACTATTTTTTGTCCTTGGCAAAATGGAGGAAGAGGAATTTATCAAGAAATAGATATAATTGTTTGTTATGAGGGATAAAAAATAATTAAATATAAAAATCATCAAATGATTATTGAAAATCCTTTAATAAAAGAGCTTTTCGCCTTACAGGACAAGGAATACAGAGATTTCACTGCGAAACTCATTCCCAATGTAGACAAAGAAAAAATCATCGGCGTCCGCGTTCCTGTTTTACGGAAATTTGCCAAAGAATTTTATAAAGATAAACTCGCGGTGGAGGAATTTTTCAGCGCCCTGCCGCACCATTATTATGAAGAAAATCTTCTGCATGGCTTTCTTATTGAGCAAATAAAAGATTTCCAAAGTGCTGTGGAATACACGGAGACTTTTCTTCCATTCGTGGATAATTGGGCGGTCTGCGACACATTTTCTCCTAAAATCTTCCAAAAACATCCTAAAGAAGTTTATGAATACATCCAAAAATGGATAAAAAGTGATAAAACCTATACGATAAGATATGCCGTAGGGCTGCTGCTTTCCAATTATCTGGATGAGCATTTCCAAAAAGAGATGCTCCAGCTGGTTTCTGAGGTGAAATCCGAGGAATACTATGTGAATATGATGCTTGCTTGGTATTTCGCAACCGCCCTTGCGAAGCAGTATGAAGCGGCTATACCACTGATAGAGGCGCAGATCTTGCCGCCTTTTGTGCAGAACAAAACCATTCAAAAAGCAAGAGAAAGCAGAAGAATTTCGACCGAAACCAAAGAATATCTACTGAAATTTAAACTATAAAAAAATACCAAAAACCATATTACGATGAAGAAAATACTTTTATTTATTGGTTTTATGATTTGTTTTCCTTTGTGTGGGCAAATTACCATCATGGGTAGGGTTACGGATGAAAATGGCATGCCGTTTCCTAATGTGAAGGTGTCTTCTGACAGCCAGTCTCAAACATTGACAGATGAAAAAGGCTTTTATAAACTGGTGGTAGGGCAGTGGGATGTTGTCTTCTTTGAGGAAGGTCATCACTGCTATCCAGTTGTAGAAAAAACACCTAAACAAGAAGTTAATGTAAAGCTGTCTCACAGAGAAAAAGACATTATAGTTTGTCTTACGCCTCCAAAATGCAGAATATTATTTATACTTGATGGAAAACCTGTAAAAGCTGATGATGTACAAAATTTCAAACAAGCATTGAGAAAAGGCGAGTTCAAATACACTTTAGTAAAAGAGGAAGCTTTATCCGTATTTTGTGAGAGCAATGCAGCCATAGCAGTAGCTCAGACAAAGAAATACATCAAGAAAAAGCAAGTTAAAAGGAAAAAATAAAAACTATAAAATGCTGGGTAAAGTTTTGGTTTCGTCCTCTATGGTGTAGTTTAGGGATTTAGCCAATACAAAAATATCCTGCAGGTTGGAAATCAGCTGTTGTTTTCCTTCCTCTTTTAGTTTGGTCTGATTGATGCTTTTTGTCATATTTTTCTTTGCGGATTCCATGATGTTATTTAGGTCTGCTTTAGAAAACCTATTGACAGCATAATCATCCATAAAATGGATTTTTACATCGGGATAAATTTTGATTTCGGCTTCAGGGATTTCCTTTATGATTAGTTTTTTATTCGTAGAATCCACTTCTATTTTTAGTTTCTTTAAATCATAAGTCACCTGCGCTTTTGCCGTAGTATAGAGCACCATTTCTTTGGAAAGAAACTTCACGCCGCCAAGTTCAAAGGCAGAACTTTTATGAGTTTGGAAACTAGAAAAATTCTGCTCTAAGACTATCATTTTGTTCATTTTTTCTATCTGGTTGCTAAGGATATAGTAGTCCTTATTGATAGCTTCAGCCTCTTTTTCTGTGTTTTTTTGGAAGAAAAAGACCAATAAATAGGTGAATAAAGCCCCAAATAGAAAAACGAAAATATTTTTATAAGAATTTTTCAATGCTTATTTACTTTTGTTTAGGATTTCTAATAAATCATTTTCCAAAGAACCGCTGTTTGGAGATTCTATGATTCTTCCCACTTCCTTGCCGTATTTGTCTTGGACGATTATAGTTGGCACTCTCTTAATGTTATATGGAACATCCTCTCCATCAGGAGTTTCTTTTTTTCTGTTTACGGCTACTAGGGTCAGCCTTTGTTCAGGGTATTTCACCGCATCCAAAATTTTCAGTAATCTAGGAACTTCTCTATGTGAGTCTCCGCACCAAGTCCCAAAAAACACGATGATATTATGACTTGTCAAGTTCTTCTTTTGAAGTTCTTTGATGGTCTGCGGGTTGTATTCATAGTTCTTGTATTCCTCCTCATACCACGCATTGAAAGGCTCTTGTTTCAGCTGGTCTCTGGTCTGTCTCCCAAGTAGCATTTTACCATGTTTTTCAGATACTGTGCTTCTATTGTATACTTTTTTCTCATTGAAACAAGCCGTGGCAGACACTACTGCAAGGGCGAACAATGCATATTTAGCTAACTTTTTCATTTTTTACAAATTTTTACAAAGGTAAGCAAAAAGATAAAATTTTAAACCAATTTTAGTCCAATAAATTTAATTCAATAACAGGTTTGGCTTTTTCTACTCTTTTTTTAGAATTTTCATTTAAATTTTTCAGGTATAAAACTTTATCTAGACTAGCGTATTTATTGGTCATTTTGGCTAAAGATTCTAGCGCGCTCATATCCTTTATTTCGCTGTTTTTGAAGTCAATAACCACTGTTTTTGGGTCGTTTTTTATATCTAAAATACCTTCAAAAGAAGCCACCGCTCCAAAGAACAAGTCAGAGTTTAGATGATAAATTTTCTCAGTGCTATTGTTTTCAGTATTTACGCTGAGTTCATTAGCTTTTTGCCAAGTAAAATTCAGCCCAGAGATGATGATTCCTGTCAGCACAGCCACTGCTAAATTATGCGTAATGATGGTAATAGCAGTTACTAAAATGATTATGAAAACATCTGTTTTAGGCATTTTATTTAAAATTTGAAAACTAGACCACTTGAAGGTCAAAAAAGCAACTACCATCATCACTCCTGTGAGTGCAGCCATAGGAATTCTCTCGATAATAGGCGCTGCAATGAGGACAATCATAAGAATAGCCAAAGCCGCGATAACCCCAGAAACTCTGCTTCTAGAACCAGCATTGAGATTTACCAGAGTCTGTGCAATCATAGGACAGCCTCCCATCCCTGAGAAAAAGCCGTTCAGAATGTTAGAAGCTCCTTGTGCAAGGCTTTCTCGAGAGCCGTTTCCTTTGGTTTCGGTAATTTCATCAACGAGGTTTAGGGTCAAAAGCCCCTCTGTAAGCCCCACAGCAGCGACTATAGCCCCAGCAGGAAGGATAATCATGAAAGTTTCCCAAGTCAGAGGAACATTTGGAATATGAAATGGCGGAAGAGAACCGCTGATAGGAGAGATGTCGCCCACGGTTTTAGTCTCAATTCCGAAAACTAAAACAATCGTAAATACGACGATAATCGCCATCAATGATGAAGGAACTGCTTTTGATATTTTAGGGAAAAGCCAAGTAATCAATACGGTAAGAGCCACCAGTCCAGCCATTATCATCATCGGTGTTTCTGTGAGCCATTCCATTTGTCCATCAGGTGCAGCAGTTTTGAATTGTTCCAGCTGAGCCGAAAAAATAATCACAGCCAAACCATTTACAAATCCATACATCACCGAACTTGGAACGAGGCGGATGTATTTAGCCCATTTAAAAATTCCTACAATCAGCTGAATAACCCCAGCCATCGCCACTGCTGCAAAGGCATAGTCTAAACCATGAAGTTTTATAAGTCCAATGAGCGTGACCACAGTAGCCCCAGCACCTCCCGAAATAAGTCCAGGTCTGCCGCCAAACATCGCTGCTACCAGTCCAGCGATGAATGCCGCATAAAGCCCAGAAAGAGGCGGAAATCCTGCTAAAATAGCGAAAGAAAGAGACTCTGGAATCATGGTCATCGCCACAGTCAGCCCCGCTAAAATTTCTATTCTCCAATTGATTTTTTGGTCAAGGTTGAAAAATTGTAATATCTTATCCATGAAATTTATTTTTTAAAGATTTACAAAATTAGATAATCCCATTAGATTAACTAAAAATTAGAAATATGAAATATCTCATTTATTCATTTAAAATCAAATTTTAAGAAGCGATATTATAAAAATTCAATAAGAAATGTTATCTTTGTGGTTTGTAATAAAGAGTTATGGTAGAATATAA
Organism: uncultured Flavobacteriaceae bacterium; assembly: GCA_963518955.1. Lineage (GTDB taxonomy): Bacteria > Bacteroidota > Bacteroidia > Flavobacteriales > Weeksellaceae > JABCPE02. The sequence goes on from CAUQKI010000010.1 coordinate 57,447, forward strand.
ATTGTTATTACCTTCCATGGGAGAAGGTGTGATGGAGGCAACCGTTATAGAATGGCTTTTTAAAGAAGGAGATTTTGTAGCTGAGGATGATAGTGTAGTGGAAATCGCTACGGATAAAGTGGATTCTGATGTTCCCACACCTGTTTCTGGAAAAATCGTTAAGATTTTGGTAGAAAAAGACCAAGTTGCAAAAGTAGGAGAACCTATCGCAATATTAGAAATACAAGGAGAGGGGACAGCAGATGCTCAGCCAGAAGCTGATAAGAAAGAAGAGGAAACCAAAGAAGAAATAGTAGAAGATAAAGTGGTAGATCTTTTGGAGGAGCCATTTAAAATCGTGCCTGTTTCTATGCCGGTGAGCATAGAGGGAATGAATCTTTCACCGCTGGTAAGGTCTATTATCCAAGAAGAAAATATAACAGAAGAAGAGCTGAAAAGCATCCAAGGAAGAGGGTTGGAAGGCAGAATCACGAAAGAAGATATTTTAGAATTTGTCAGCAATAGAGGAAATGCGAAAACTGTACAGCAGCCAAAAGCAGCAGAATCTAATGCATTATCAGCTCCGAAACCAGTTCAGGCTTCTGCACCAGCTGTGACAGCTAATGAAGGTGATGAAATTATCCAAATGGATAGAATGAGAAAAATCATCGCTGAAAATATGTTGCTCAGCAAACAGATTTCTCCGCATGTAAGCTCGTTTATAGAAACAGATGTTACAAACATCGTAAAATGGAGAGCCAAAAACAAGTCTTCATTTGAGAAGAGAGAAGGAGAGAAGCTTACCTATATGCCTATCTTCGTGAGAGCTGTGGTAAAGGCAATTCAGGATTTCCCAATGATAAACATCTCTGTAGATGGAGACAAAATCATCAAGAGAAAGAATATAAATATAGGAATAGCGGCAGCATTGCCAGATGGTAACCTTATCGTTCCTGTTATTAAGAACGCTGACCAGCTTAGTCTAAGTGGCTTAGCGAAGGCTATCAATGCTGTAGTGGATAAAGCAAGAAACAAAAAACTCAGCCCGCAGGATATTCAGGGAGCTACCTATACTATTTCTAATATAGGGACTTTCGGAAATCTTATGGGAACACCTATCATTCCACAGCCGCAGGTTGCGATATTGGCCATAGGAGCGATTGTCAAAAAACCAGCAGTTTTAGAAACTCCACAAGGAGATGTGATAGCAATACGACAAAAAATGTTTATGTCTCATTCCTACGACCATAGAGTAGTGGATGGCTCACTTGGAGGATTGTTCTTAAAACGAGTGAATGACTACCTTGAAGAGTTTGACCTACATACAGAAATATAATTATAAAATTTATAAATAAAAAAGCGTTCAATAAAATGAACGCTTTTTTGTATCTAATTTTTTCTTTGTTTGAAGAGCCAATCTCTTACACTTTTCAGTTTATAGGCGTAATCAAAGGAATACATATGTTCTCCTCCTTTCCATGATTGGGCAGATTCAGGAACTACAGTTTTTGGAGTAAATCTTACAAAATTGATATCATAACCTTCTTTTATAAGGGCATTTACTTTAGCATTTTGGTCTTTTATAGGAAGTTGTGCAGAAAATTCTACTTCTCCAAATTTTGCTCCTTCTTTATTTAAAACTTCACTGAGAGCATTCATTCCCACAGAAGCTTTTGGGTCAGCAGCAGAGATTATGTAAAAGAATTTCTTTTTTGCTAAAGGTGCTAAAATATTAGCATCCCATTGACTACCAACGAATAAAGATGCAGCAAAAACATCAGGGTATTTTATATTGAAGTGAAAAGAAATCATTCCTCCCATAGACTGACCTGTCGTATAGAGACGATTTTTGTCAATGCTGTATTCTTTGGTTATTTTTTGGAGTAATCTCATAGCCACATCAGCCTCTTTGCTTACTTGCCATTGGTCATTAGTCACATTTTCAGGTCCATCAAAAGCAGGAACCAATACAAAACTTGGATTGTCTCTTTGAGTTTCATCCATTGCCCATATAAATCCACCATAGCCTTGTTTTAACGGAGACATCGCTCCTTTTCCTGTGGTGCTGGCATCTGCCATGAAAAGAACCAAAGGATAAGATTTTTTGGCATCATAGTTTTTAGGAACAAAGAGATTGTAAGTCATCGTACGCCCTGTGATTTCATCATGAAATTGTAAGGTTTGGAATTTTGGTGCCATGATTTCTCTCAATCTTAAAAGTTCGGTATCATAGCTTTTGTCAGCTCCTCCATAAGAAGTATCCCAAGCCGAAGTTGTTTGGTTTTGAGAATTTGTAACGGTTTTCTGTGTCTCACAGGACATCACTGTCAGGGCAAATAATGCCGAGTAAAAAAGTTTATTCATAATGCTAATATATTTAGTTTGATTATGAAAAAAGGATAAAGTTAAAAATTAAATTAAAATTTTCAGACTTTTAGGAAGGACTTTTACTTTCACAGGACAGGAAATCTGTTTGTACTCGCCATCTATATGCCATGTGTCTGTATCCAGCGAAAACTCTAGTTCCGAACAAGTGAAATAAGTCAAATATTTATCCTGTTTCAAGGTTTTTGCAAACATTTTCAATGCAAATGGAGCAGCGTACCAAACAGGGAATTTTTTTACCAAAACCACATCTACCAAACCATCCATTACCAGCGCCTGTGGAGCAATGTAAGCATTATTCCCGAATTGTCTGGTATTCGCAAGGTTCATCATCAGATATTCACCATTGTAGGATTTATATTTCTCCTCAAAACTGATATTGATAGGTTTAAACTTAAAAAATGTGCTGATAGAGGTCTTGATATAATTCGCAAAACCTCGGCTGGTTTTCTCAAAATTCTTCGCGACCTCGCCATCAAATCCTGCTCCAGAAAGATTAATAGACAGTTTGTCATTGATAGTAAAAGTATCTATTTCCCTATGTTTTCTATTTTTAATTTTAGAAAGAAGGGTGTCTATATTTTTAGAAAAATGGTTCTCATTCGCAAAACCATTTCCAGAACCTGCTGGGAATATTCCGAGAATTTTATCCGTGTTGATGAGCTTCTGAGCCACCGTAGATATCGTCCCATCGCCGCCCACAGCCACGAAAATATCCACCTTGTCCATATTATTTTCTATGAAATAAAAAGTGTCCTCTATCGATTTAGAAATGAGATAAAATGGCTTTTCTACCCTTTTTTCTAAATCATTTACAAAAGGTTTGTATTCTTTTTTCGCGGAGAAAGGATTGATGATAAATGCTACTCGTTCCATTTTTTGATATAAATTAAACTGTCCATGTGATATTTCCGTTCAGAATTTGCTGCATATCTGGCTTGTTTTTTTCCACTTGATTGGTAAAAGTTTCTTCGTAAGAAGCTCTATTTTTTTTATAAAAAACACCGAAAGGGCGCGGAAAATCAGAAAATTCTTCATCAAAATTAAACCTTGCCAAAATCTGGGCTTTCAGGATAGAAGTTTCGTCATGTATCCAAAGCTTTGATTCATCGGTATCTTCCGTAATATCAATGATTTTTGGTTCAAAATTTTCTAAAATAATTCCTTTGGATAAATCTTTTCCGAATTTCAAAGGTTTTCCGTTTTCCAGATAGAGATTTGCCTCTTCTTTGGTGGCTTTATTGGTAAATTCATCAAAAACGCCATCGTTGAAAATTACACAATTTTGGTAAATTTCCACAAAAGAAGTTCCTTTGTGTTTCTGTGCTTCCAAAAGCACTTCTCGAAGGCTTTTCGGCTCTCTGTCCAGCGTTCGCGAAACAAATGTAGCTCCGCTCCCCAAGGCAAGACTCAGCGGATTAAAAGGCTGGTCTATCACCCCGAAAGGCGAAGATTTAGTTTTCAGGCCAAGCTGGGAAGTTGGCGAAAATTGTCCTTTGGTCAGTCCATAGATTTCATTATTGAAAAGAAGGATATTCACATCTAAATTCCTCCTCATCAGGTGTATAAAGTGATTTCCACCGATGCTAAGCCCATCGCCGTCTCCTGTGATGATCCATACATTCAGCTCAGGATTAGCCAGTTTGATGCCCGTAGCCACCGCAGGCGCACGCCCATGGATACTATGGATGCCGTAGGTGTTCATATAGTAAGGAAACCGCGATGAACAGCCGATTCCTGACACGAAAACCATATTTTCCCTCTTGATACCGATTTCAGGGAGAATGCTCTGAACCTGCTTTAAAATAGAATAATCGCCACAGCCAGGGCACCATTTTACCTCTTGGTCTGATGCGAAATCTTTTGCGGTGTAAGTTTGGATTTCTTCTTGCATAATTTTATCCATGTAAGTGTTTCCAAATCATATCTTTAAGTTCCATTAGCCCCTCCTGCGTAACTCCAGAGAAGAACAAAGGCTTGTATTTTTCTGGAAATTCGGCTGAAATTTCGGCCTTTAATTCATCATCCAAAAGGTCTGATTTCGAAACAGATACGATGAAATCTTTATCTAAAAGTTCTGGATTGTATTCTTTTAATTCGTTTTCCAAAATTTTAAACTCTTCATAATGATTTTTGGAATCTGCTGGGATAAGGAATAAAAGAATGGAATTTCGTTCAATATGTCTCAAAAACCTGTGTCCCAGACCTCTTCCTTCTGCTGCACCTTCTATAATCCCTGGAATATCCGCCATTACGAAAGATTTGTAATTTCTGTATTCTACAATTCCCAGATTGGGTGTGAGTGTAGTGAAGGCATAATCTGCAATTTTTGGTTTTGCTGCCGAAACCACGGATAAAAGCGTAGATTTACCAGCATTAGGAAAGCCCACCAAACCTACATCTGCAAGGACTTTCAGCTCAAAGATGATGTAGCCCTCTTCTCCAGGAAGCCCAGGCTGTGCATAGCGAGGAGTCTGATTGGTAGCAGATTTAAAATGCTCATTCCCAAGACCTCCCTTTCCACCTTTCATCAAGATGATTTCTTGTCCGTGTTCTAATATTTCGCCTAATATTTCGCCGTTTTCATTTCGTGCAACCGTTCCCACAGGCACTTCGATATAGACATCCTCGCCGAAACGCCCAGTGAGCTGGTTTTTACCCCCTGGCTGTCCGTTTTCTGCCTTTATGTGGCGGGTATACCGAAGCGGAAGAAGTGTCCATTCCTGTGCATTTCCTTTCATGATGACATGTCCGCCACGCCCTCCATCGCCGCCATCAGGGCCGCCTTTTGCTATATATTTTTCTCTTCTAAGATGAGCTGAACCAGCACCACCATGCCCCGACTGGCAGTGGATTTTAACATAATCTACAAAATTTGACATAGATATTTTTTTGAAATGTTTTAGGTTTGAAAATTTTTCAAACCGATTGCAAAGATAAAAATTAAATTGATAAACTTCTGAAAATAGGCAGCATAAAAAAGGCTTCCAATTTTTATTGAAAGCCTCTTTTTTGTTTATTTGATTTTTTCTACTTCTGCGTAGAGTTTTTCTGCGATTTCTGCGATTTCTCCTACGCCGTTCACTTCTACATATTTGCCCTGTTTTTTGTAAAGTTCAGCTACTTCGGCAGTTTTAGTGTAGTATTCTTTTATTCGGTTTCGGATGATGTTTTCATCAGCATCATCACTTCTGCCGCTGGTTTTACCGCGTTCCAAAAGCCTTTTTACCAATATTTCATCTTCTACAACGAGGGAAAGACAAATGTCAATCTGATCATTCAGCACATTTTTTACAATATCCTCCAATGCCTCAGTCTGGAATGCAGTTCTTGGAAATCCATCGAAGATAAACCCTTGAGCATCAGTTGGTTTTTTAAGTTCATCGATAAGCATATCGATGGTAACTTGGTCTGGAACAAGCTCTCCTTTATCCATGTAGGATTTGGCTAATTTACCAAGTTCTGTTTCATTCTTGATATTATGTCTGAAAAGGTCTCCTGTGGAGATTTGTTTCAAGTTGAATTTCTGGATTAAATTCTGAGCCTGAGTGCCTTTACCACTTCCTGGAGGCCCAAAGAGTACGATATTTATCATTTTATGAAGAGTTATTATTTTTTAGTGGTTGATTCTTCCTTCTTCGAGCTGGTAGAGGTCTGGAAGGTTTCTTCCAAGTTCATCATAGTCTAATCCGTAGCCCAGCACGAATTTATTAGGAATTTCTTTTGCTACATAATCAATCGTGAAATTTTTCTTGAAAACTTCTGGTTTTAGCAGCAGAGAAGCTACTTTCAAAGATTTTGGGCGATGTGTATTTTTGAAATATTCGATAAGACTTTCTATCGTATTTCCTGTATCTACGATGTCTTCCATCAAGATAATGTGTCTGCCCTCTACATCCTTGGTTAAATCCATTTTTTTATAAACGATTCCCGTAGACTGAAGCCCGCCATTGTAAGAACTTACCTGTAAAAATGCCACTTCGCATCTTCCTGGGTAATATTTCATAAAGTCTGAAAAGAACATAAAAACGCCGTTCAATACTCCGATAAACACAGGAACTTCATCCTTGTAGTCTTCGTAAACCTTTTCTGCAAGGTCTTTTATTACTTTCTGCAGTTCCTCATTGGTAAGATAAGGAACGAAATGTTTGTCATGAATTGTAATACTGCTCATATTTTTCCAAAATGCAAAAATAAGAATTTTATTGTTTGTTTCTATTAAAAATCAAGATTAAATTTTGATAAATCAACTTTACTGCATTAAATGAAAAGAATATTTGTTTTAGAAAAAATTATAAATTAAATTTGTCACATTACAATAAAAACAAATAATTATGTCAACTTATGTAGTTGTTGGTCTTCAGTACGGAGACGAAGGAAAAGGAAAGATTACGGATGTTCTTTCCGCAAAATCTGATTATGTAGTCCGCTACCAAGGTGGGAATAATGCTGGACACACGGTGTATGTGGGAGATGAGAAATTCGTTCTTCATCTACTGCCCTCTGGAGTTCTCCAATGCAAAGGGAAATGTATCATCGCAAATGGTGTGGTGGTAGACCCGAAAGCTTTTATCTCAGAGGTAGAAAAATTAGAGGAAAAAGGCGGAAGAACAGACCATATATTCATCAGCCGAAGAGCGCATGTTATTATGCCTTACCATATCCTTCTGGATACTTATAGAGAGGAAGAGCAGGGCGGAACGCAGATTGGTACAACTAAAAAGGGTATCGGCCCTTGCTACGAAGACAAAATCGCACGAGTGGGCATTAGGATGATAGACCTTCTAAATCCTGAGGTTTTGAAAGAAAAAATAGAGAAAAATCTTAAAATAAAGAATGCTTTATTTGAGAAATATTTCGACAAACCTACACTTAGTTTTGATGAAATTTACAATGAATTTTTAGCCATTGGTCAAAAGTTAAAAGACCGAATCATCGACACGGAAATAGAAATTAACGAAGCTATAAAAGACGGCAAAAATATCCTTTTCGAAGGGGCACAGGCGCTGATGCTGGATATTGACTTCGGGACATATCCTTATGTGACTTCTTCATCGCCTTCTACAGGGGGAGTTTGTAGCGGTGCAGGAGTTCCTCCTACAGCTCTGCAAAATCTCATCGGAGTTGCCAAAGCCTACACTACAAGGGTAGGGAATGGTCCTTTTCCTACAGAATTAAATGATGATTTAGGAGAAAAAATAAGACAAATAGGGCATGAATTTGGGGCGACAACGGGCAGACCGCGAAGAACAGGCTGGCTGGATTTGGTTTCGCTGAAACATGCTTGTATGATTAATGGGATTAACAATCTGGTAATCACTAAACTAGATGTTCTTACAGGAATAAACACTCTGAAAATAGCTACAAAATATCGCACAGAAGACGGAAAAATCATAGATTATTTCACTTCTTCTACTACCAAACTCTATCATTATGAGCCTATTTATGAAGAACTAAAAGGCTGGGAAGAGGACATCACAAAAGTGAGATATTATGAAGAACTCCCAGAGAATGCAAAAAAATATATAGAATTTATAGAACAGTATCTGGGTATCAATGTTTATTTGGTATCTGTGGGGCCAGAGCGTTCGCAAAATATTATAAGAAAAGAAATTTTTTAGAAAATGTTTTCAAAGAAGAGTGTACTTATTTACATTATTATTGGTTGGTTCTTATATGTGGTAGGATTTCTTTCATCTTTCCCATATTTGTTAGATTTTGAAAGGAGCCAAATAGCAATGATAGATACAACAAGGAATATCATAGAGTATTCTTTGATGTTTTTATCAATTTTAAGTTTTTGTATTGTATTTTTAAGAAAAAATATTTTTTTAAGAAGTATAGCTTATTTATTATTACTTTTATTGAGTCTTAATTTCATGCTTTCTGCTTCTTGTTTTTTTATATATAAACAAGGCTTCAATGTTGGGATGACCCTCAGTGTTTTAGAGACAAATATTTCTGAAAGCCTGAGTATGGTAAAGACATTAATTTTACCAATTATTGCTACAATCATATTCTACATTATTTTGTTGCTTATCTTTATTGGAGGAAGTAAGATTGTAGATAAAAACTTTACAAAAAATAAAATCTTGATTGTTTTTTCTTTTATATGGATTATTTTCCCGATTTTATTTTTTATTAAGCATAAATATATAAGTAATAAAGGTGGTGGTTTGATGGTGAAAAATGCAATATACCATTATTCAGATTTTATCGCAGCACAAGTATTGAAAAAAGATATAGATAGAATAATAAATACAAAAGTTAGTTACAATTTAATAAATACAGGCGAACAGCCTATAGAAAATATTGTAGTTCTGATAGGTGAATCTGTAAGGAAGCAAAATATGTCTCTATACGGCTACCAGAGAGAAACAACTCCTATTGAAGTTGCAGAGATAAATAATATGCTACTTTATCAGAATGCATATTCTCCAGCAGCTATTACTAATATGTCTGTTCCTATAGTTTTAAGTAATATTAATATTGATAATTATCAAAAGGAATTAAAAAAACTTAGTGACAATATAGTAAATGTTGCTAATCATTCAGGATACAATACTTTCTGGTACAGCACACAGGGAGGAGCTCATGGAATTACAGCCATTGCTACCTATTCTAAAAATAAAAAATTCTTTAATGGATATGATGAAGCTGTTATTCCATATTTAAAAGATGCTTTAAAAGATGCTTCTCCTAAAAAACTGATAGTCCTCCATATCAATGGAAGTCACCCTTATGCATGTGACAAATATCCTCCTAAAGAAGCTGTATGGGAGGGAGGTATAGACGAATGCTATGATAATTCTATAAGATATACAGATAAAATTATTGGACAAATTTTTGAGCAGCTTAAGGATAAAAACTCTGTTTTAGTCTATTTTTCTGACCATGGACAGATTAAAGAAAACGAAATTTACAAACATGGTGATTATAGAGAAGCTGTGCAAGTGCCTTATTTTGTGTGGTTTTCTCCATCTATAAAAACAGATAAAAAAGGGCAAAAAATAGAGGAGCCAACTTCCATTACCACAGTTTATTCTAAAGTTTTAGAACTAATGGGAACAAAAAATCCTAAAACAGTGGATAACACAGGAAAATATTTAAGATTAGACTTAAATACGATGAAATATGATGATTTGAAATAAATTTTAATTAAATTTGACAAAAAATTATTCCAATGCAAGATATTATTTTTGAACTAATTGAAAAAGAAAGACAAAGACAAACGAATGGTATAGAGCTTATCGCTTCTGAGAATTTCGTTTCTGAAGATGTTATGAAAGCTATGGGCAGCGTTCTTACAAACAAATACGCAGAAGGCTACCCAGGGAGAAGATATTACGGCGGCTGTGAAGTGGTGGATGAAGTGGAGCAGTTAGCCATAGACAGAGCAAAACAGCTTTTCGGGGTGGATTATGTGAATGTTCAGCCGCATTCTGGTTCTCAGGCAAATGCAGCGGTATATTTGGCTGTGCTGAAACCTGGCGACACAGTGCTGGGAATGGACTTGTCTATGGGTGGACACCTTACGCATGGTTCACATGTTAATTTCTCTGGAATTAACTTTAGACCTGTATTTTACGGCGTTGAGAGAGAGTCGGGGAGAATAGACTATGAGCAAATGAGACAAGTTGCCCTAAAAGAAAAACCAAAAATGATAATCGCTGGATTTTCAGCTTATTCCAGAGATTTGGACTATGCTAAATTCCGTGAAGTAGCAGACGAAGTAGGGGCTACGCTTTGGGCAGATATCGCTCACCCAGCAGGGCTTATCGCTAAAAAGTTATTGAATTCACCTTTTGAGCATTGCCACATCGTTACTACAACGACTCACAAAACTTTGAGAGGGCCGAGAGGAGGGATGATTATGCTTGGAAAAGATTATGAAAATCCATACGGACACAAGACGCCAAAAGGAGAAACTAAAATGATGAGTGCCGTTTTGGATGGTGCTGTATTCCCAGGAATTCAGGGAGGGCCGCTGGAGCATGTAATTGCTGGTAAAGCGGTGGCTTATGGCGAGGCTCTTGACCAAAAATTTGAAGTGTATGCTAAACAAGTCATTGCAAATTCCCAAGCATTGGCTAAAGCTATGATAGACAGAGGTTTTGACATTGTAAGTGGTGGAACGGATAACCACCTGATGCTCATTGACCTAAGAAATAAGGGTGTAAATGGAAAAGAAACTGAAAAAGCCTTAGTAAAAGCGGATATCACTTGTAACAAAAATATGGTTCCATATGATGACAAATCGCCGTTTATCACTTCGGGGATTAGATTAGGAACTGCGGCAGTGACAACTCGCGGACTGAAAGAGGCTGATATGCCAGTTATCGCGGATTTGATAGATGAAGTTATAAAGAATATCAATGATGAAAAGGTCTTAGATGCAGTAAAAGTCAAAGTAAATGACCTGATGAAGGGAAGAGCATTGTTTAATGCATAAAATCATTTTTAATCATCATTAAAATTTTAATTTTGCCAAGGTTTTATAACTTTGGCAAAGTTTTTAAGTAGATATGGAAGAAAAAAGAAAATCGTACACTTTTGAGGAGATTAAACAAAAACTGGTGAATTACTGCATTTATCAAGACCGCTGCCATCAGGAAGTGGGACAAAAAATGCAGGATTTTCTGCTGATTCCAGAGGCTAAAGATGAAATAATGCTTTATCTAATCAATGAAAATTACCTCAATGAAGAGCGATTTGCCAGAAGCTACATCAGAGGAAAATTTTACCTAAAAAACTGGGGCAGGATAAAGATAAAAAATCACTTGAAATTCAAAGGAATTTCCGAAAAACTCATCAATAAATGCATGGACGAGATAGATGAAGCCGATTACCAAAAGACCATAGAAAAGCTGTATAACGCCTATTTCTCCGAGCAGAAAGGTTTAAAAAACTATCAAAAAGCCATGAAAACCGTACGCTATCTCATATCAAAAGGGTATGAGTATGAGCTGATTAGGGAAGTGGTGCAGGAATAAGATTTTATATAAAAACCCAGTCTTTTTGAGGGCTGGTTTCTTCTTTTGTGCTTTCCTTTTTATAGTTTATCTTTGTCAAATATAATTTTGTAAATGCTGCCAAAAGAAAAATTACCTCAGATTTTTGAATATCTTAAACAATTTCTCACCGAAGAGCGCCTAAGGAAAATAGAGCATTTCTCTGAGCGAAGTTCAGATTTTGTCCTGCCTGTCATCGGCGATGTTTATCAGTTTCGGAATGCCGCTGCCATTGTCCGTTCGGTGGAGGCGTGCGGATTTCATAAGGTGGTAGCTTTGGAGGAAGAAAATGTTTTCGAACCAAACCTGAAGGTGACCAAAGGAGCGGACACTTGGGTAGAAGTGGAAAAAATGCCCAATATACTGGAATCTTTACAGAAAATCAAAAACCGAGGTTATAAGATTCTGGCAGTTTCGCCTGAAAAAAATGCAGTGATGCTCCCAGATTATCAAATAAAATCGCCCATAGCCCTTGTTTTTGGAACGGAAAAAGAGGGCGTTTCCGATGAGTTTTTGGATTTCGCAGATGAAACTCTGGCTATTCCTATGTATGGTTTTACGGAGAGTTTCAATGTTTCTGTGGCAGCGGCAATTTGTATGTATGATTTCAAACAAAAATTGCTAAAATCTGATATAGATTATTTCTTAAAAGGCGAAAAATTGCTCAGAACTAAAATTCGCTGGGCGGTCAATTCCATCCGCAGTGGACAGGAAATTTTGGATAAATATCTGAATGAAAATTAGGATTTCTGAGCAATCTCGGAGAGCTAAATTTCTTTGCTAATGAGCCAATGGTATATGGCGTTGCGCTCGCTATCTACTTCGGTATATCCTCCTATCAGCTGACCGTTGTGATAGTGGAGTTCGTCGATATCGCTTACTAAAAACTCTTCTACCTCAT
>CAUQKI010000011.1:0-52005 GCA_963518955.1 uncultured Flavobacteriaceae bacterium
TTGATGAATTTACCATAGGAGGAAAAGAGGAAGGAAAACAAGGTAGAAGCTATGACACAAAGAAAAAGAAAGTTCTTTGTGCAATGGAACTTACTGACCGAGGCAAAGTAAAGCGCTTTTACGCACTAAAAATACCTGATTTTTCCTCAAAAAAACAGCTAATATTATGAAACTATATCCTATTCAATGCGGAAAATTTAAATTGGATGGCGGGGCTATGTTCGGCGTAGTTCCAAAATCCATTTGGCAAAAAACCAATCCTGCTGATGAAAAAAACTTGGTCGAGCTGGGGACTCGCTCCCTGCTGATAGAGGACGGAAAGAAACTGATTTTGGTGGACTGCGGACTGGGGAACAAGCAGGATGAAAAATTTTTCGGGCATTATTCTCTTTTTGGGGATGATGGTTTGGATAAAGCTCTGGCTAAATATGGCTTTGTGAGAGAAGACATTACGGATGTGTTTCTTACCCACCTGCATTTTGACCACTGTGGCGGTGCTGTGGAGTGGAATGACAGCCGTACAGGATACCAGCCAGCCTTCAAAAATGCTGAATTTTGGACTAATAAAAACCACTGGGAATGGGCAACAAATCCCAATCCTCGCGAAAAACCAAGTTTCCTGAAAGAAAATATTTTCCCACTAGAAGAAAGTGGTCAGCTCAGATTTTTAGACCTGCCTAAAACTGGGAATTACGGCTTTGCTCCAGACCTGAAAATGGATGTGATTTTCGTAGATGGACACACGGAAAAACAGATGCTTCCTGTACTAAAATACCAAGACAAAACCATCATCTACGCGGCGGATTTAGTGCCTACGGCAGGGCATGTTCCACTTATCTATGTTCCAAGTTATGATGTCCGTCCGCTGGTAACTTTGGAGGAAAAAGAAAAATTCCTAAAACAATGCGTGGACAATGAATATCTGCTGTTTTTCGAGCATGATGCAGTGAATGAACTTGCTTCACTTAAAATGACTGAAAAAGGAGTCCGAATCGATGAGACATTCAGTTTTAATGATATTTTTGGATATTAGAAAAAATGAAACTCAATTATCAGCTTACAGAAGAGGATTATCTGCAATTTTGCTTATTTGCAGCAAGTCAAAATTTGACTTTGAGAGATGCTAAAAGAAGAATATTATTTCTATTGATTTTAATGTTTTCTTTAGGTTCTGTTTGGATATATTTTAGACACCATTCTCTGTTTTTCATTACTTTTTCTGTCACAGGAATATTATATTGTATTTTTTATTATTTCTATGGATACAGAAGCGTTTTTAAGAGGGCGTATAAAAAGAATGTCAAGCGTCTTTTCAAAGAAAAAATAGGAATGGAATTTAGCGTTGTTTCTGATAATGAACTAATTACAATTTTATCTAACCAGACGAAATTAGAAATCAACCTCGCCAATGTAGATTTCATAGAGGAAATAGCCGATTATTATTTCATTAAACTAAAAACCTCCGATAGAATTATCATTCCAAAAAGAATTTTTGAAAATGGTACAAATTCTGAAGCTTCATTGAGAAACTTTGCAAAACAGAACAATATCACTATAAAACAACTATTAGATTGGAAATTTTAATGAATTTTACTTCATAATTATCATTAAAACTAAAAAATGAGCCAAAAAACGAAAATCATAGGACTTACAGGCGGCATAGGCTCTGGAAAGACCACTGCGGCGAAGTTTCTAGAGAAATTGGGTTTTCCTGTTTATTATTCTGACATCAAAGCAAAAGAAATCGTAAATAATGATAAAACCCTGAAAAAGAACATTATAGAACTTTTAGGAAGTGAGGCGTATGATGCAGAAGGAAACTACAACAGAAAATGGGTAGCAGAGCAGATTTTCAATAATGATGAAAAAAGACAAGCGCTCAACTCCATCATCCATCCTGCTGTAAAAGAGGACTTTGAGAAATGGACAGCCACCCAGCAGAAAAAAATAGCTTTCAAGGAAACGGCTCTTTTATTTGAGCTGAATTTGGATAAAGAATGCTACAAGTCCTTACTCATCACCGCTGATGAAAATATCAGAATAAAAAGAGTGATGCAGAGAGACAAAAAAACCGAAAGCGAAATAAAAAAAATAATAGAAAAACAAATGCCCGAATCCGAAAAACAAAAACGAGCTGATTTTGTGGTTTTTAATAATGGAAATGAAGAGGATTTAAAGGCAGATTTAGAAAAAATTTTAGAAAAATTAAATTAAAAAAAAATGAATTATCATACAAGAAAATGGGTAAAACCAGAGGATTTGAACCCAAATCACTCACTTTTTGGAGGAAGACTTTTAGAATGGATAGATGAAGAGGCAGCACTGTACGCCATCATGCAGCTGGAAAACCCGAGAGTAGTCACCAAATCTATGTCCGAAATCAACTTCGTGAGTTCGGCTAAACAAGGAGATATTATCGAGATAGGCATCCAAGCTATAAAATTCGGGAACAGCTCACTGACTTTGTCTTGTAAAGTGAGAAATACCATGACCTGCCAAACCATCATCACCATTGATAAAATAGTCATGGTAGCTCTGGATGAAAAAGGGCATCCTACACGCCACGGCAAAACTCAAGAAAATAATGATGAAAAATGCAATGTGAATTTTTAGTTCGTGGCATAGTTTTAGATTTGAAAAACTTTAATTACAATAAATTACTCTATTATGAAAAACTTAGTTACATTACTACTTTTGGTGTTTAGTTTCACTCTGGGAACAGCACAGCACAAAACTCCTCATAGCCAAGGAGTAAAGAAAGAAACCAAAAAGAAACACCATTCCAAACAAAAAAGTTCCACCACTCACTCTTCACAAAAACTAAAAAAAGATGGAACGCCAGACAGAAGATACAAAGCCAATAAAAAGCTAAAAAAAGACGGAACACCTGATAAAAGGTATAAAGAAAATAAGTAAGTTGTCTCAGACAGCTTACTTTTTTGTACAATAATTATGTTTGTGATTGCTTAGCGTAGTTATATTTTTTATCTTTGCAGCCAAATTTTTAAACGAATAAATATAATGAGTGATACTATTATCTGCCCTGCTTGTGGTTCTGAATTTACTTATGAAAATGGTGATCTGATGGCGTGTTCTCAGTGCTTTCACGAATGGAACCCAGCAGAAGAATCTGCTAATAGCGGTGATAAAATCTTTGATGCCAATGGAAACGAACTCCAAAATGGCGACACTGTGGTAATTGTAAAAGACCTTCCTGTGAAAGGCGTTCCTAAACCTATAAAAGCAGGAACAAAAGTAAAAAATATCCGTTTAAATTTTGACAGCGACCATAATATCGACTGCAAAATAGATGGTTTTGGAGCAATGGGACTAAAATCTGAATTTGTGAAGAAAGCTTAAAATGAAAAAATATTTAGTTTACTTTCTATGGATCGCCTTGGCGGGAACTACTGTTTCTTGTAAAAATGAAAAAGAGACAGTAAAAAACGAGTCAGTAAAAGAAGAGTCAGTACCTGATTCTCAAACCTTTACAATAAATAAAGAACAAAGTAACATCGACTGGAAAGGTTACAAAATCTTTAAATCCGAAAGTACGAGCCACTTTGGGACGATGGATTTTTCAGAAGGAGATATCAATGTAAAGGACGGAAAATTGGTTTCTGGAAAATTGGTAATTGATACCAAATCCATCACATCCACAGATATAGAGGATAAAGAACTCGCTGCAAAGCTTGACAATCACCTAAAAAACTCTGATTTCTTTGATGTAGAGCAGTTTCCTACGGCTACATTTGAAATCACAAAAGTAACTCCCTCAGAACATGGAGATTACAACTCAGTTATTGAAGGAAATATGACCATCAAAGGAATTACAAAGGCTGTGAGTTTTAATGCCAATGTAAAAGTTGATACCGATCAGGTCAGCATATACACTGAGCCTACGGATATAGACAGAACAGAATTCGGAGTGAAATTCCAGCTGCCAATAAAAGATGGCATTATAAAAAATGAATTCACTCTACAAGTTGCTATAAAAGCTTTCAATAAAAAATAATTTTTTCATTTTTTTAATTTTATATGTTAGCCTGTCTATATTATTAGACAGGTTTTTATTTTGTTTAAAAACTAAAAAAATTGTAATTTTGTCGACCTAAATAAAAAACAGAAAATGCTAACAAAAATAGATGAACTTTTAAATGAAGTCCAAAAATTTCATTCTCAGAAAAAGGAAGAAATTGAACAATTCAGAATCAAATTCAATGGAAAAAAAGGGATTTTGAATGATTTATTTGAACAGTTCAAATCTGTATCCAATGACCAAAAAAAAGAATATGGTCAGAAAATAAACTTACTGAAACAAAGCATCTCTGCTAAACTAGAAGAGCTGACACAGAGCAGTTCTTCACAAAATGTAGCTGCCGAAAAGGAAGACCTTACCAGACCTGGATTTCCTTTGGAATTAGGGTCTAGACACCCTATCAATTTGGTAAAAAACAGAATCACAGATATTTTTAAATCTATCGGTTTTGCAGTGGCTGACGGGCCAGAGATAGAAGATGACTGGCATAACTTCACTGCGCTGAACCTCCCTGAATATCACCCAGCAAGGGATATGCAGGATACTTTTTTCATCGAGACGAATCCTGATGTTCTGCTAAGAACCCACACTTCTTCTGTTCAAATCAGATACATGGAGCAAAATGAACCGCCTATCCGTATTCTTTCGCCTGGGCGAGTTTTCAGAAACGAAGTTGTTTCATCTCGTTCTCATTGTATTTTCCACCAGATAGAGGGACTTTATATCGATGAAAATGTGAGTTTTGCGGACTTGAAACAAACCATTCAGTTTTTCACTACGGAACTTTTCGGAAAGTCAAAAATCAGAATGCGTCCTTCTTATTTCCCTTTCACAGAGCCAAGTGCAGAGGTGGATGTATATTGGGGGCTAAATTCCGAAACAGACTACAGAATCACGAAAGGAACAGGCTGGCTGGAAATCATGGGCTGTGGTATGGTAGACCCTGCCGTTCTCAAAAATGTGAACATAGACCCTGATAAATACAGCGGATATGCTTTTGGTATGGGAATAGAGCGAATCGTAATGCTTCTTTACCAAATGTCAGATATTCGTATGTTCTTTGAGAATGATATCAGAACTTTGGAACAATTTAAATCTCTATAAAAAGAAAGTCAGGACAAAAAATCCTGACTTTTTTATTTTTAGTATCCAGAGCTGCTCTGCCCCTTCCCTATCAATGCCAATGCGGAGGATGTTCCTATTCGTTTCACTCCCATTTTTATCATTTCTTCGGCTTCTTCTTTTGTTCTGATTCCGCCTGCGGCTTTTACTGGCAGGACACCTGCATTGTCCAGCATGATTTGTATGCCTTCTTTGGTCGCTCCGTTTGGTTTTCCATCCTGAGTTTCATAGAAACCAGTAGAAGATTTGATGAAAATATTAGAAAGCTGTTCCTTCGTAAAGCTGATAGTCGCCCATTTTACAATGTTTTTAGTAATAGAAGCTATCTGCTCATCGGTCAAAGCTGCTATTTCTATAATCCATTTTGCTACCTTGTTGTTTTTCATACAAAGCTCTGTGCATCGTAGAAATTCAAATTTAAGTGCTTCTAGACTTCCTTTTTTAAAGGCTTCATAATTGATTACAAAATCCAGCTCATCTGCTCCATCATCTATCGCCTGCTGTGCTTCTTTTAGTTTTTCGTACACAGGAGCTGTCCCTTCGTGAAAACCTATCACTGTTCCCACTTTCACAGCAGAATTTTTCTCGCTCAAAAACTGCTTAATCTGTTTCACATACTGCGGGCGAATCATCACCGCAAACAGCCCATTATCCACAGCTTCCTGAGCCAAATCATATACCTTTTTCAATGTCTCTTCCCCAGAAAGTCCTGACTGAGCAGGAGTTTTAAGGTAAGTCGAATCTAAATAATTTCTTGTTTCCATAGCCCAAAAGTATAACTTTTATTAGATTAGTTTCAAAAAAATTAAAATGAGATAAATCATAAATCTACTCCTCTTTGAAAAAATCCTGATATTCCTGCCAAAATTCTTCGAGTTTCTCCATTTTTTCGGAGAGAAATTCCATCGTTTCCTGCCATGTATTCCTGTTGTGAATGCAGACTCCTTGTTTTTCGACAAATACACAGGAAACCTCCTTTCCGTTTTCAAGCTCGAAAGAATCCAAATAAACTGCATCTTCCCAATATTCCTCAAAGATGCCCTCCATGGACTGCATCTTCTCAAAATACTTTACTCTATGGTCTAAGCTCCCATCTATTTCCACCAAAACCATTGCTTTTTTGGTGTCAAAATAAAATTTGAAACTAAAACCCTTTATTTTGGTATTATACAATGTCCATTTTCGCGGAAAAGACTTCCCAAAAGATGTCCAAAATTCCTGCCGCAGCTGCTGTGATTCCTCTTTACTAAACACTATAAAAAATTAAATTTTACTTATTTCTAAAAATTCTCAAATACTCCCAGACCAAACAACGCAAAATCATACTTTGCAGGGTCTTTTTCATCCATTTTTCTCAGTTGAAAATCAAGCTCTTCCACTGTTTTCCAGTCGTTCTGTGTTCTCTGTATCAGCCCCAGTTTCCGCGAAATATTCCCTACATGGACATCCAGCGGAACAGACAAATGTTCCTGACCGATATTTTCCCAAATTCCCAGATCCACGCCTTTATTATCCTTCCGCACCATCCAGCGGAGATACATCATCAGCCTCTTCGCAGCGGAATTTTTATAAGTGGAACTGATATGTTTCTGGCTTCGGTGCTGAAAATCATTCTCAAAAAAAGTATTTCTAAAACGCTCCAAAGCATGATAAAAATTGGTCTCGCCTTCTTTTAATAAAAATAGATTTTCTAAACTTTCATTCTTTGTATAAATCTTTCGCAGAGCGGACAGAAAAAACTGAAAATCCTCCAAAGAAAATGTCCTGTGAACAGCCTTATTCTCCATTTTTTCAAAATCTTTTTCTGTGAAATTCATCACAAAATCATACGGCAAATTGCCCATAATTAGGAGCATTTTTTCTGCACTTTTGATGATGGATTTTCGGTTTCCCCAAGCGATAGTTGCCGTTAAAAACCCTATAATCTCTATATCCTGTTTCAGCTCGAAACGATGCAGCATCTGAATAGGGTCTCCCAGCACGAAATCAGGATGATTGTACTGCTCGGTTTTTTCGTCCAAAAAAGATTTTAAATCATTCATTATCTATTATTTACATCGGAAGGAAAACAGCTCCTACCCCAATTATAGTCTGTTTGTGATTATAATCAATCAGAGAATCTCCATAGCCATGAGATGCCTGAAGCATCATTTTAAGAGTTCCTTTGATAGGATAAATCCAAGAAAACTCTGCAAAGCCTCTATTATGCTTGAAATTCAGATTATTACGCAAAACCAAAGAAAAAATATGACTTTTTCTGGAATAGCCGATGGTAAATTCGGTTCTTCCCACATATTCCTCTATGCTGGGATTATCATCATCGTCCCCTTTTTCGGTAAATCTCTGCCATAATTTATTCGTAATGTAAAAATCTCCCCACTCAAAAGCTGTGATAAGTATAAGTCTGTTCCAGCTTCGCGAGAGCAGTTCTTCCTTTCCATTGGACTGGTGGTTTACGGATATTCCCGCCATTTTATTTTAAATTTTCCTGCGGACAGGTTCAGCGGATAGATGAACATCAGCTCTGGCTCATAGTTGGTCTCACGGAACGGACGAGACATTTTACCATTATAAACCTGCCAAAAAGACTGCTGGGTAAAGCCTAACCAAAGGTCGCCTTTGTTCCAGAAAGCACCCTGTAACACCTTGGCTTTCAGGCTGACCTGAAATTTGGCTTCTATATTTTGAAAGTTTTTGTATTCTGGAACTGCTCGATTGATATTCAGACTCACAGGCTGCCTATTAGGAAGACTTGAATATCTGGAAACAATGATATAATTTGGTCTGTATGCCGTCAAAATAAAAGTTCCTCTTTTGTAGGGCTCTCTCAGCTCCCACATGCGGTCTATCGGGTCAGAAAAATATCCTTTGAATGATGTGTATGGATTTTCTTGTGCGGTGTGTAATGTATCTTTTTCTTGCGAAAACGCTACAATATTCATCAACAAGGATAAAAATAAAAGTATTTTTTTGCTCATTATTTTATTTAATCTTAATTTATTTCTACGCGTTCCAAGGCTTTGGGAAGGAAGGTATTTTTGAATACAACTTTGGCTTCTTCTAAAAACACTGAATAATCCGTATATCGATTAGAAAAATGCCCTAAAATCAACTTTTTTACTTTGGCTTTTTCTGCAATCATTGCCGCCTCTATCGCAGTGGAATGCCCTGTATGTTTGGCTAAATCCTTCAAATCATCTAAAAAAGTAGCCTCGTGATAGAGCAGATTTGCGCCCTCAATAATCGGAACCACCGACTCCAAATAACGGGTATCACTACAAAAAGCATAAGAAACAGATACCTCCGGCGGAGTAGTAAGCATTTCATTTTTAAGGATATAGCCATCATTTAGGACAAAATCCTTCCCTCGTTTGATGTTGTGATAATCACAGATTTCTATTTCCGGATATTTGGCGATTTCATTCATATTCAGGTGGCGTTCCTTTGGTTTTTCTTTGAAAAGATAGCCATTGCAGTAAATCCTGTGGTTCAGCGGAATGGTATAAACTTCCACCTTGCTGTCTTCAAAGACAAGCACGGATTCCTTTCCCTTTAATTCGTGGAAAACCAGTTCAAATCCCTTGTTGGTCTCGGTAAGCCTCAGCACGGTTTCTATCAGCTCCTGAATGCCCGCAGGCCCGTAAATATGCAGTGGCGTTTCCCTGCCGAGCAGCTGAAAGGACGAAATAAGCCCAGGAAGCCCGAAACAATGGTCGCCATGGAGATGAGAAATAAAAATATGATTGATTTTAGAAAATTTGGCTTTGGCTTTTCTCAGTTGCACCTGCGTTCCCTCGCCGCAGTCTATCAGAAAATGCCGTTCTGCCATCTCTAAAACCTGTGCCGTAGGCGAGGAAGTCACGGTAGGTATGGCAGAATTAAAACCTAAAATGGTAAGAAATGCACTCAATGTCTTTAATATTTTAAGCGACCAATATACGAAACTTTCTTTTTTTTTATAAAATTAAAATAAGGCGCTGGCTTTGCTTATGGATTTAATATTTTTTGGTTACCTTTGTTTCCATTTAAATTTAATTTCATGAAAAAAGTTTTAACCACATTAGCATTAGCATTGATGATGAATACTATTCAAGCGCAAAACTATGAGGAGATAAAACATACGGACAGAAATGGTTTCTCGTATGTTACGGTTTCTAATGATGAAAACGGAGTGAGAGTCTACACTCTGAAAAACGGACTAAAAGTTTATTTAGCAAAAAATTCTGATGCGCCGCGAATTCAGACCTATATCCCTGTAAGAACAGGAAGTAATAACGACCCTGCTGACAATACAGGGCTGGCTCACTATCTGGAGCATATGATGTTCAAAGGAACTTCTAAAATAGGAACGCAGAACTGGGCAAAAGAGAAAAAATACATAAAACAAATTTCTGACCTCTACGAACAGCACAAGGCAGAAAAAAACGCTGAAAAGAAAAAGGAAATCTACAAAAAAATAGATGCCATCTCTAAAGAAGCGTCTAAATATGCCATTGCCAACGAATATGACAAGGCGATTTCTTCCCTTGGAGCTACTGGGACTAACGCCCACACTTGGTTGGATGAAACGGTTTATAAAAACAATATCCCAAGCAACGAGCTGGAAAAATGGTTCAAAGTAGAGCAAGAGCGATTCTCTGAACTGGTTCTAAGGCTGTTCCACACCGAGTTGGAAGCTGTTTATGAGGAATTTAACCGAGGACAAGACAACGACGGCCGACTGATGAGCTACGAGCTGATGGACGCCCTATTCCCTACGCACCCGAACGGACAGCAGACTACTATCGGGAAGTCAGAACATTTGAAAAACCCTTCTATGGTGGCTATTCACAAGTATTTCAATGAATACTATGTGCCGAATAACTATGCACTGGTGCTGGTAGGAGATTTGGATTTTGATAAAACGATTCTTTTGGCTCAGAAATATTTCGGAAACTTTAAACCTAAAGCTTTACCGAAAAAATCACAAATCGTAGAAAAGTCAATGGACAAAATCGTGAAAAGAGTGGTAAAAAGCCCTTCTGCACCACGATTACAAATGGCATGGAGAACAGACAGCTACGGAACAAAAGAAGCAAGAATGGCGGAGCTGGTAGCGCAGATTCTCAGCACCAACAGCAATGATGCAGGTCTTTTGGATTTAAACCTAAACCAAAAACAAAAAGTTCTTCGTGCGATGGCGTATGTGCTTCCGTTCAAACAATATGGATATTTGGCGCTTTCGGCTGTACCAAAGGAAAATCAGTCTCTTGATGAGGCGAAAAACCTTCTTTTGGAACAGATAAATTTAGTTAAAAAAGGTGAATTCCCAGACTGGATGCTGACTGCCATCATCAATGATATGAAAAAAGACCGCCTAAAAGGCTGGGAAACAGCTGATGGACTGGCGTCATCACTATACAACACCTATATCCGTGAGAGAAGCTGGGAACAGGAACTGGAAGACATTCAGGAGTATGAAAAAATCACAAAAGCGGATATTGTGAAATTTGCGAATGATTTCTTCAAGGATAATTATGCGATTATCTACAAAGAAAAAGGTGATAATGACAAGCTTATCCGTGTGGAAAACCCAGGAATCACACCGATAGAGCTAAACAGAGAGGCTCAGTCTCCGTTCCTGAAATCTATACTAAATGAGAAAGTAGAGGAAATAAAGCCTGTTTTCGTAGATTATCAAAAAGAAATAAAAACCGATAACATCAATGGCGTGAAGCTGAGCTTTATCCAAAACAAAAAGAATAATCTGGCTCAGATGAACTATATTTTCCCATTCGGAACGGATAATAATAAAGAACTTTCTGTGGCGTTTACTTTGTTCGATTATTTAGGAACAGACAAATACAGCCCAGAGGAACTGAAAAAAGAATTCTTTAAACTCGGTATCAATCACGGAATCCGTATAGACAAAGACCGTATCAGTATTACTTTGTCTGGTTTGGAGGAGAATTTAGCGAAAGGTGCAGAGCTGTTTGACCATTGGCTTAGAAATTTAAAAGCTGATGAAAACATCTATAAAACGGTGGTAAATACTATTTTAGAATCTCGTGAAGTAGCCAAAAAAGATAAGAGAAACATCATGGCGGCACTTACCAGCTATGCGAGATACGGCAAAAACTCCAGATTCAGAGATGTGGTGAGCAAGGAACGCCTTCTTTCAGCGAAAGCAGAGGATTTCGTGTCTATGGCGAAAAATATAGTAAATGCGCCATACGAAGTATTTTTCTACGGAAAAGATTTGGAGAAATTCAAGAAAGACCTAAGCCTGATTATCAAAAAATCTAATGTGAAATACGACCTTCCTGCAGCTAAAATCTATGCTGAGCCTAGCACAGACGGGAAAGTATATTTCACCAACTATGATATGGTGCAGGTGGAAATGAGCAAAGTGGGAAGAGGCGAAACCGTAGACCTGAAAGACTTTGGGAAATCCAGCGTTTTCAATGAGTATTTCGGTTCTGGGCTTTCATCTATCGTATTTCAGGAAATCCGTGAGGCTCGTTCTTTAGCTTATTCCGCGTATGTGAACTATTCCCGCTCTGGCGAAAAAGGAAAGCACGACTATGTGATAAACTACATAGGAACACAGGCGAACAAGCTGGGACAAGCCGTAGAAGCGATGAACGGACTGATGGCAAATCTTCCGCAGATACCAGCGCAGTTTGACAATGCTAAAAACTCTTCGCTCAAGCAGATAGCATCACAGAGACTGACTAAACAGAATATCTATTTCAACTATCTGGCAACGCAGAAATTAGGCTTTAACCACGATATTCGTAAAGATGTCTATGCTGAAATCCAAAATCTAGATCTGGCGAAGCTGACCAATTTCTACAACCAAAAAATAAAGCCGATAAGCTACAATACGGCGATCATAGGGAAGAAAGAAAACCTTGATATGGCGGCTATCAGCAAAATGGGAGAATTCGTAGAGGTAAGCCTCGAAGAAATTTTCGGATATTAGACCTTGTCTAAACAAAAGACCTTACAGATTTGTAAGGTCTTTTTTATTTTTTTTAAAACTAAACATTGTAAATAGGCTTTGTATTATCTAATTCTCTGGTGTCTATTCCCTTTTTTACAATCTAAAATCATCTAATACAGCCACCGAGTAAATAACTAAATCTTAATAATGTTTCTAAGACAAAATATTTATCATATATATTAGCCTATAACCAATAATTCCAACAATATCTGTTACATAGTTTAAGGTATATTTTCTATTTTTAAAAAACACCTTTTCAAACCTTGTAGAATTTTTTGTTCTTTGCCTTTGTGTAGGTTCTTTATAACACTCTGCCATAAGTTCTTCAAAAATATATTCTAACATCATTTTTAACTCTTCTTTCTTATCTTCTGGTATATATACTACATTTTTTGTATCCCAGATAGTCCAGTCAATATTGTGTTTTATCGAAAATCTCAGAAGATAGGGATATAGATATTTCCACACAACAGGGTGTAATTCTATTTTTGTATCATTACATTTTAAAAACATAAATACTATTTTATATGATTTTCTTTCTAAAAAAACATTTTTCCAAAGGTCAAGCCATATGGACAGCTGCAAATTGACTTATTTAAAAGGATTGGGTTCATTTTCTAAATGAGTGATTAAATAATCAAAGCCTTGTTTAAAAATGGTAACCTCTTCTTTTTTTTCAGGTTTCTTTACAGCATACAAATCAATAAGTTTTAATGTTTCATTTTTGTATTCTTCATATCTTGAATGATTGCCCCATTTTAATATAGCTATTTTTTTAAATAAGTGTACTGGAAAACTCCCTCCAACAGCTATTTCTGCTTTTCTCTCAAAAGGCACACTCCCCACATAATGAGCTAAAAATTTTATATCTAATAGTTTAGGAAATACTTCTTGTTCATAATACGAAAGACATTTATAAAACTCCGATAAAAACTCCTCTAAATGAGCCTCAGAAGTGATATCTTGCGAAAAAGAATAGTCTATTTTATAGAAATCTTTGGTATTAGGATATATATGATCACGATAATATTTTTTCAACTCTTCTATTATTAAATCACATACAAATTTTTCTACTTTTTTAATTTTGATAGTAAAACCCTCAAATGTTAGTAATCTATCATATTGTATCCTAAAATCAAAAGAATATTCTAGATTTTCTCCCTTTAACTCATAAGAAAAACTATCATCGCTAATAGTAGCGTCATTATTTACTAAATTTACCTTATACTCTTTTGATATTACTTCTTTTATTAATTGGTGTAAGTCTCTTTTATCTAGTTCTATCTCCATTTTCTTCTTGTTTTTATAAGGTTCGCGGTTATTTAGGTGGATAGTCCCCTGTCATTTTACATAGATAAAGATACTGTTTTCCGCAAGTTATTCTGAGCCAATATTTTTTTATTCGTGTTTTGAGCTTTCCCACTATCCAAAACTGAAGAAAATTCCTTATTTTTGCAACCTATTCTAAAATAGAAAATTATGTTTCAGAGTTTACAAGACAAATTAGATAAAGCACTGCACAACCTCTCTGGAAGAGGGAAAATCACAGAAATCAATGTAGCAGAAACGGTTAAAGAAATCCGCCGTGCCTTGGTGGATGCCGATGTAAACTACAAAGTAGCCAAAGACCTCACCAAAAGAGTGCAGGACAAAGCCATCGGGCAGAATGTCCTTACCTCGCTCACTCCTGGGCAGCTGATGACCAAAATCGTTCATGATGAGCTGGTGGAGCTCATGGGCGGCACGCAGGAAGGTATCAATCTGGCAGACAAACCGAGCATTATCCTCATCGCTGGGCTTCAGGGTTCAGGGAAAACCACTTTCTCTGGAAAACTGGCCAACTTCCTCAAAAAGAAAAAGAACAAAAACCCTCTACTAGTAGCCTGTGATGTCTACAGACCTGCGGCTATCGACCAGCTGGGAGTTCTCGGAGAGCAGATAGGCGTGCCTGTTTATAAAGAACTAGAAAACAAAAATCCTGTTCAGATTTCACAAAACGCCATCGATTTCGCTAAACAAAACAAACACGATGTAGTGATTATAGACACCGCTGGGCGTTTGGCTATCGATGAAGAAATGATGAACGAAATCCGCAGTGTGCACCAGACTATAAAACCTTCTGAAACGCTCTTCGTAGTGGATTCCATGACAGGGCAGGATGCAGTAAATACAGCCAACGCCTTCAACGAGGTGCTAAACTACAATGGAGTAGTTCTTACCAAATTAGATGGTGATACCCGAGGCGGAGCGGCGCTTACGATTCGTTCCGTGGTTAATAAACCGATAAAATTCATCTCCACAGGAGAAAAAATGGATGCCCTAGATATCTTCTATCCAGACAGAATGGCGGACAGAATCCTAGGAATGGGAGATGTGGTTTCCTTGGTAGAAAGAGCCCAAGAGCAGTTCGATGAAGAAGAAGCAAAGAAACTCAACAAAAAAATTCAGAAAAACGAACTTGGTTTTGATGACTTCCTAAAACAGCTCCAGATGATGAAGAAAATGGGAGGAATGAAAGACCTCATGGGTATGATACCAGGAATGGGAAAAGTAGCCCAAAATGTGGATATCAATGATGATACCTTCAAGCATATAGAGGCGATGATACAGTCCATGACACCAGAAGAAAGAAGAAGACCGAGCATCATCACCATGCCGAGAAGACAAAGAATAGCCAAAGGGAGCGGAAGAAAAGTAGAAGAAGTAACCGCTCTGATGAAGCAGTTCGAGCAGCTTGGCAAGACTATGAAACTCCTGCAAAGCCCACAAGGCAAGCAGCTGATGTCTATGATGAGCAAAGGCGGCGGACTCCCAGGAATGGGCGGCGGAATGCCTTTCGGAGGAAAATAAACAAATAAAAGAAAATCCCTTCTGTGAGAGAAGGGATTTTTATTTTATTAGATTTTGATTTTATTTAAAATTTAAAAGTATCGTCTTTAAAGGCTTTGTTTAGTTCTATTTTACTAAAAATCATCACATAGTCCGAATCCTTTTTCGGCGAAGAAGCCTCTATTCTAAATGGCATCAGCAGATTTCCTACTTTTTTGTAATCAGAATAAGTGATGGTCTCTCCCCTTTTTTCCTCTTTTAAAAGTAGATAAGACAGCTTGTCAAAATAGTAAATGGTTTTATTCACATTCTTGGTAAGTTCCACTTTGAAAACTTCCTTGTCTCCGAGTTTATCCACCCCCAAAAGCTCCGCTGTGAAGCCCTTTTGTTCATAATTGATAAAATCCGTATCGAAGCTCTCTGGCTTATAGTTCGGGTATTCTTGGAGTTTATTTACGGCGTAGTTCATAGCGTAGCCCTTTTTCCCGTCATAGCCCTCTATCACCTGCTCTTTTTTCCCATTTACCACGATGGTTTTGGTAAGATTCGGTCTGGCTTGGTAGATTTTCACAGGGTATTCCTCATTCACTCCCAAAACCACTTTTCCCTGAAGCAGGATAGTATTTAGGAGTTTCCACTGGACTAAACCTCCTGTGTTTTGGATATTTTTATCAATAATCTGAGCCGCTGTCTGGGCAAAAAATATTTGCGCTAAAAATACCAAGGTTATCAGAAATATTTTTCTCATGTTATTCTTTTTATGGTTTATTGGTTTCTTAAAATTTCTCTTGCCTTTTCCAAATCCTCTGGAACATCTATCCCCACGCCCACGAAATTGGTCTCTATCATCTTGATTTTCATGCCGTATTCTAGATAGCGGAGACATTCTATTTTTTCAGCAATTTCCAAAGGTTTCATCGGAAGTTTTGCAAAGTTAAGCAAAGCCTCTCGTCTAAAAGCATAAACGCCGATATGTTTAAAATATTTTACGCCCTTCTCTTCTCTCGGATATGGAATCACAGAACGGCTGAAATACAGCGCAAAACCATCTTTATCCGTAATTACTTTTACATTATTCGGGCTTTCTATTTCTTGTTTTTCTGCCAGATGAATTTTGAGTGATGCCAGAGAAATTTCCTTCTTGTCATCAGCTTCAAAAACCGAAATCAGCTGTTTTAGTGGTTCAGTTTTTAGGAAAGGTTCATCACCTTGGACATTCACCACTATATCACAGTCGATATTCTGCACAGCCTCTGCGATACGGTCACTGCCTGTTTCGTGCTGACCTGTCATCAGGGCTTTTCCCCCTGTGTTTTTTATTTCATTAAAAATAATTTCTGAGTCCGTAGCCACGAAAACCTCATCAAACAAGCCTGTTTCCACCACATTTTGGTAAGTAGTGGTGATGACAGTTTTCTCGCCCAAAAGCTGCATAAGCTTTCCTGGGAAACGGCTCGCCTCGTATCGCGCAGGAATAACGGCTATTATTTTATTTTTTTTCATTTTTTACTTTAATTTCAATATTTGAGATAAGGTTTTTCCATCCCAAATAAATGTTTTTTCATCTGTTTTTTGATTTATCGGAGTTTCTTTTTCATTGTCATCTTCATCGAATTCTGCTTCTTCCATTTTCATGATGATTTTAGATTTCACACCTCCTTTATCACTCGGGAAAATATATTCTTCACTATGATAAAAAACACCTGCATCTCCCACATTCATCAACAAATCCAATGGAAAAAACTTCTTCCCATTCCACAACAAATACTGCGTACTGGTAGGGATTCCACACGCCTCGCCTGAGTTTTCTACCCTTATCACGGATTTTATTCCTGAAAGTCCCTTGTTGTTTAGTATCTCCATACTTGTAAAATGCAGATTATCAACAAGAAAATTATGTTTATCTATTACTTTATTGTTTTCCAGCGCCAGAACCTCCATTCTCACCTGTTTATAAGCGCCACCATCTCTACTGACCGTTCCCACAGCCCCAAAAAGAAACTCTACGCCATTCTTTTTCTGATGCTCCAAAGCAAGATTTCCACCCCAGATATAGCCTTTTTTCAGCTGGTTATTTTTCTTATAACTGATTTCATACCAAGGCTCATCACGAAGCCCCACAACATATGTATGAGTAGTGATGTTAGTAATATGAACGGCATCACCTATCTGCAGACTGTCTATTTTATTAGATTTATAATTAGGCTTTTCCCTTACTTTCGCATCTGATACCATTACTTTTTGGGCTATTTTTTTATCAAAAGTATAATTCCCAAAATAGACTTCATCATTGTTCTGAGCTGATACCCAGATACAAAGAATAAAAAAACATAAAATTCCCAGCTTCTTCATTGTAAAAATTTAAGCGGTTAAAAGTAAAAAAACTTTACAAACTGACCAAAAACAAAACCTTATTCAAAAATTTTACTCCCCATCATACACGACAGGGAGTAATAATTATAAACTCAAATCCTTCTTGATTTGCTGTATTTTATGGTTTAATTTATCAACTTGACCAGCATATTCGCTCTCAGATGAAATGTTACTTTTCACAGAGAAATAGAACTTAATTTTCGGCTCCGTTCCTGATGGGCGGATGGCTACTTTCGTGCCGTCTTCCGTGTAGTATATCAGCACATTAGACTTAGGAATATCGGTCATTTCTGCTTTTTCATCCTTCACTAAATCCCATGCAGTCTGCTCCTGAAAATCTTTCACAAGAACCACTTTGGAACCTGCCAATGCTTTCACTGGATTATTACGGAAGTCTGACATCATTTTTTTGATTTCCTCTGCTCCTTCTCTTCCTTTTCTCACCACATTGACCAGCGCCTCTTGATAAAGTCCCAAATCCTTATAAATCTCTATCATATACTGGAAAATACTGCTGCCCTGAGCCTTGCACCATGCTGCTATTTCGCAGGCAAGAAGGATAGATCCGCACGAGTCCTTGTCTCTCACGAAATCCCCTGTCATAAAGCCAAAACTCTCCTCACCTCCACAGACGAATTTTTGTTTTCCTTCAGCTTCGCGAATCATTTTACCAATCCATTTAAAGCCTGTAAGTCCTGCTTTACACTCTATTCCATATTTTTTAGCAATATCAAAGAAAATATCCGAAGTCACAATAGTAGAACCGATGAACTCACTTCCTGTGATTTTTCCTGCTTTTTTCCATTGGTCAAGGATGTAATAAGTCAGAATTGTATTAGTCTGATTTCCATTAAGCAGCTGGATTTTCCCTTCAAGGTTTCTCACTGCGATGCCAAGTCTGTCCCCATCTGGGTCGCATCCGATGACAATATCTGCATTGGTAATTTCTGCCAAGTCCGTAGCCATCGTAAGAGCTGCTGGTTCTTCTGGATTAGGGCTTTCCACAGTTGGGAAATTTCCACTTGGAATCATCTGCTCTCTCACCAAATCCACCTTTGCAAATCCAGCCTTTTTAAGGGCTTTAGGAATTGTAGTGTAAGTAGTCCCATGGATAGAAGTGAATACAATGTTCAGATTATCTCTCCCAACATTCTGATAAAGAGAGTTTTGCATACAAGCATCTATATAAACATCATCCTGCTCCTCGCCTATCCATTCTATCAAATCATCATTTCCATTAAACTTAATATCCTGAAATCTAACAGAATACACCTCTTTGATAATCGCCTCATCATTCGGCGGAACGATCTGCGCTCCATCATTCCAATAAACCTTGTAACCATTATATTCAGGTGGGTTGTGTGATGCTGTGAGTACGATTCCAGCATTACATTTTTTATTTCTCACCGTGAAAGAAAGCTCTGGCGTAGGGCGGTGCTCCTTGAAAAGTAAAACACGGATTCCATTAGCCGTAAGCACATCCGCTACTATTTTCCCAAATTCTTTGGAATTATTTCTCACATCGTAGGCGATAGCTACTTTGATAGTTTCGCCTTTAAACTGCTGGTGGAGGTAGTTTGCAAGTCCTTGGGTAGCTTGTCCAAGCGTATATTTATTAAGCCTATTGGTTCCCACGCCCATCACTCCGCGCATTCCTCCTGTCCCAAATTCTAACTCTTTATAAAAAGAATCTTCCAGTTCTGCTCCATTTTCATCTATCAACTGCTGAACTTTAGTTCTTGTCTTTTCATCAAAAGACTCTGATAGCCAAAGCTTTGCCTTTTCTATTGTTGTCATACTTTTAATTTTATAGTTTATTTTTTTATTATTAATGCCTTATCTTCCTCCAAAACTTTCTTTACAGGATTGCCCTTGTAACTTAGTTTCGCATTGTTTTTTAGTTTTCCTTCTAATTTTTCCTCCACCGAAATTTCCGCCGAAACATCATCTTCAGCCTTGATTTTCAAGTTATTTACAAACCAATATGGCGACACCATCACAGCAGAATCCCTCATCACCACCTCTGCTTCCAGCGTTTTCCCAAACATCTCCAGCCGAGCATTATCATAGAGATTTATCTCTACTTTATTGGATAAAATAGCGCCTGCAAATTTCGTATTATCTTCCATTTTCAGGCTAAAATCATCCATCATCATTTGGCTGGAAATATTAAATTCCGCCGAATTCTGCATTTTCATTTTAGAAATTTTCCCAGAAGAATACAAAATAATATTGTACACTTCCACTCCTTCGGTTTTTCTCTTTTCGCTGATAGTCAATTCTTTATCCTTAACTTTGATTTTTAAATTTTCAAAAATATTAGGATAAGTCTCCACTGTCAGTTTATTTTCAGTGCTTTGTATATAGGACACTTTGAAATTCCCATCCAAATGCAAAGCGCTAAATTCCTCTATCTTCACCTCTTGCGTTTTTATTTCACTACCTTCGGGCTGAATTTTCCCACAAGAAATCAGCACCAAAACAACGACTATGTAGAGGAGGTTTTTCATCTATTATTCATCAAAAATTTTATAATCTGCTCTGCTTCTTCTTGGCTAAAACCATCTATTTTGCGCTTTTTATCTTCGTAATGAATCACTATTGAAGCCCATCGGTTTTTTCGCACCACTACTTCCTTTATTTTAGATTTTTCAATCTTACTTTCGGTGTTAATTAGCCAAAATTGAAGAGCAAAAATCACCAGCCAAAGCACCGCCGAAATGGTCTTAAAATGAGAAACCTTACCAAAGTCAAAATCATTCTGATACAAGTCAAACAAATAGATAGCTATAAACACAAAAGAAGCCGATAAATAAAGCAATTTATTCGTTTTCTTGTTATCTGCAATCTCGAAATATTCTGGATAACTCGTTATGGTGGTTTTCCCAAATGATATGCTGTTCATCTTAAATTTGTTCTTCTATATTGTAATTTTTGTGTTCTCTATTGGTTCTGATAATCATCTCTCCGAGAAATCCTCCTATGAAAAGTAAGGTTCCCAAAATCATCATCGTCAGCGAGATGAAAAACCACGGATTATCAGCGATTAGATGTCCGTATTGTTTGTGAACATAGACTGCTATCAGTTTGGAAACTCCAAGCCAAAATGCCGAAAGGAAGCCGATGATAAACATCAATGTACCGACCGCACCGAAAAAATGCATCGGACGCCCACCAAAACGGCTGATAAACCAAAGTGTAACCAAATCCAAAAAGCCACGGATAAAGCGCTCTGTCCCAAATTTAGAGCTTCCGTAAGGTCTTGCCTGATGCTTCACTTCTTTCTCCGTAATACGCTTAAAACCAGCATTCGCCGCCAAAACAGGAATATATCGGTGCATATCGCCATAGACATCTATAGACTTTACGACTTGCTTTTTATAGGCTTTCAGACCGCAGTTGAAATCGTGCAGATACACTCCTGAAACCTTTCTCGCTGCTGCATTGAAGAGCTTAGACGGCAGGTTTTTAGTCATCACATTATCAAATCTTTTCTTTTTCCAGCCAGACACAATGTCATAATTTCCATTGACTACCATATCGTACAGCTCTGGAATTTCCTCTGGAAAGTCCTGTAAATCAGCATCCATTGTAATCACCACATCTCCAGACACTTTCTCAAATGCCGCATGCAGCGCCTGTGATTTCCCATAATTTCTAGAAAATTTTATTCCATGAATATGGTCATTTTCCCTGCAAAATCCCTCTATAATTTCCCAAGATTTATCCGTACTACCATCATCTACAAACCATATTTCATAAGAAAGCTGGTTCGCCACACACACCTTATCAATCCTAGAAAAAAGCTCTTTCAGGGATTCCTCCTCATTCAATAAAGGGATAACTATAGATAAATTCATTTCTAAAAATCAAATACAATCCACAAATTTACACAAAAAGAAAATAACATCAATGCTAAATTATTTAATCACTATAAATCAAATAGTTATATATTTTCTCCGATTTTTAAAATTTCCATTCTTGGAATTAATAAATAATTCACTATATTTGCCACGGCAAGTCCTACACAACCAGCTCCTGAAAATCCTCCAGGGTGGGAACGCAGCAAAGGTAATCGGTTGTAGCGGTGTGATGTAGGTAGCTTGCCTTTTTTATTGGATAAATTTTGTTTCATATTTGTTAATTTTTAAGGCTTCCCAAAATGGGAAGCCTTATTTATTATGTGATTAGATTATTTCACGATTTTCATTTCATCGATAAGCCATTTAGAATCAGCAAATTTATCAATGATGAAAAGGATGTATTTAGCATCCACCATGATATTTCGGCTGAAACGAGGGTCGTAGTTGATATCACTCATCGTTCCCTCCCACTGGCGGTCAAAATTAAGTCCAATCAAATTCCCACGAGCATCTAGCGCTGGACTTCCTGAGTTTCCTCCCGTAGTGTGGTTTGTCGCCGTGAAAGCTAACGGAACTTTACCATCTTGGTTTTTATAAATTCCATAGTCTTTTCTGTTGTAGAGGTCTATCAGTTTTTTAGGCACATCGAACTCGTAGTCGTTTGGAATATATTTTTCCATCACGCCATCTAATGTAGTCTGATAATGGTATCTGACAGCATCGGCTGGTTCAGAGCCTTTTACTTTACCATATGTCACCCTCAAAGTAGAGTTTGCATCTGGGAAGAATTTTCTCTCTTTGTCTGTATTCATCTGAGCCGCCATGTATCTCTTCTGTAGAGCATCTATTTCAGCCTGATACTGAGTATATTTCGGTTCTACTTTTTGAAGATAAGTATCTCTGATTTCTTTATACAAACTGATTATCGGATCGCTTTTCAATGCTTTGATAAGCTCTGCTGGATTGTCCAGAACCTTCTCTGTATCGGAAGAAACATTCAGTCCATTAAGGTTTTTTCTACCTGTCAGAACAGAGTTTTTAGACCAATTTTCTACCAATTCTAAATTTTGATTCACATTTTTATACTTATCAAAACCAGAAGGCAGGTATACTGCTGGAACTTTCTCCGCATAAAGAGCCAAAAGTTTAGCCGTCACCTTTGCATCTATCTCGCCATCATAGTTTTTATAAAATCCTGCCAGTGCAGATGAAAACTTCTTGATGCCTGCTGGTGTAGTTTTTCCCTGCTCATAATGTTCCATAAATGCCAAAAATCTATTTGCAAGATTCAGCGTTTCTGCATTTCTAAGGAGTTCCGTAAAGTAAGCATCACTAAGAGCAAATGGAGCCTGAGTATTATACAAATGTTCAAATTCTGAAATCATTTTAGAAATTTCAGGGTTTTTCTTCGCTAAAAAGGCTTCATAGTCTTTCTTCTTCTGAACAGCATTAGACTTTTTCAGTCCTGTAGTTTCGCCTATCCATTTTTTCCAATAATTAGCCACGGAAGCATATTTAGATGCGTATTTTATTCTTGTAGCATCATCTACACGCATTTTTTCGTCTAATGTTTTCAGGGCTACATCTCTCACTGCTATTTTAGCTGGATTGGTATCGTTGATGATTTTTTCCACCGCTATAGATGGAAGATATTCATTGGTTCTACCAGGGAAACCAAACACAAAAGTAAAATCATTTTCCTTGATATCTTTGATGGAAATCGGCAGGAAATGTTTCGGTGTGTAAGGCACATTATCCTTGCTGTATTCGGCAGGTTTATTATTCTTGTCTGCATAAATTCTAAACAAAGCAAAATCTCCCGTATGACGAGGCCAAACCCAGTTGTCCGTATCAGAACCAAACTTACCGATGGACTGCGGTGGAGCGCCTACCAATCGCACATCTTTATATGTTTCTATGATGTAAGCATAGTATTTATTCCCTGCAAACATCGGTTTTATGGTAACTTTTTGGTAAGGTTCTATTTTGAACTGCTTGGTCACTTCTGCTATATTTTTAGCGATAACTGCCTCTGCTTCTCTATCTGTAAGCCCTTTGGTTCCGTTTAGGACTTGGTCTGTAACTTCCTTAATATCAACGATAAAATCCGCCGTAACACCTGGATTCGGAAGCTCTTCGCTCATATTTTTAGCCCAGAAACCATTAGTCAAAAGGTCATTTCCTACTGATGAGTGGCTTTGGATGTTATTATATCCACAGTGGTGATTGGTCAGAAGTAGTCCCTTCGGCGATATTACCTCGCTGGTACACCCTCCATTGAACTGAGCTACAGCATCTTTGATACTTGGTTTATTCGGATTAAAAATATCTTTTGCAGAGATTTTCATTCCTAATTTTTTCATTTCAGCCTCGTTTAGTTCCGTAGGCATCCACATTCCTCCATACTGCTGGGAAAAAGCCATCACAGCAGGTAGCAAAGAAGTTATCAATAATATTTTTTTCATTTTAAAAATAAAGTTTATAATTTCTCTGGGTAAAATTACACTTTTTCTCATTAAAAACGAGAAAAGCACGAACAAATCGTGCTTTTAATTTTTATTTTCCTAAAAACTGCTGGCTGTTTTCCTTTTCATAATCCTGAATGATGTAGAAAAGCCCTGTTACCATCTGTTCCGTAGCATACTGACTTAGGGAATTGCTGGTCGTACCACTGCCCTCATTACCAAGGAGTGAGCCCAGCATAGAGTTTGCACTCGTTACATTATTGATGGCTCTCACTATCCCAAATTCATTCAGTTTTTCATCTACTTTTGGTGTAAATGCAGAGACTAACTTATTATAAGTCTTTTCCCTCAAAATCTGAGTTGCCGTCCCTGCTTCTCCCTGCATGATACGAGATACATCATCACTGGTAAGGCTATTCACAGCGTCTACTAAAATAGGTTCTGCTATTGTAGCCGTAAAAGAGGCTGTTTCCGCTATATATTCTTTTTCTTTTTTAACCAAATCTGGAGAAATTTTTCCCAAAACACTGTTCATTTTTTTCAAACCAGAAGGCATAGCACTGTCAATCAATGGACTCTGAAGAAATGCATTTTTATCCTTAAAGACCTTCATCCCTTTGGAAACTCCACCTAATAAAACTCTTTTGATCACTGCTACTCCTATGACTGATGTAGCTATCGCTGTGCAGGACTGCACTGCCGCCACTCCCACTGCTACCGCTGCCACTGAAGAGATTATTACTGTTCTTACTTTCATAGAATTACATTTAAATGTTGGAAAAATGACAAAATTCTTGCCAAAATTTTATTTTTCAAAAAAAACCTTGCCACAAAATTATGGCAAGGTAAGTAAAATATTGAAATAATATGATATTATTTTTTCTTATTTTTCAAAGTTTTAATCTCTGCTTCTAGCTTTTCTACTTTTTGAGAAAGCTCCTTAACAGCATTGATAAGCATAAAAGTGTATTCGTTACCATCTACTGACTTAATTCCTTCTACACCATTTATCTTCTCATTAGTAGTATTTACCATAGTAGGTACTACTTTTTCTAATTCTTGAGCGATTACTCCAGTGTAGGTTTTATCTCCTTTATCAGCCTCTTTTTTATAATTAAAGTTCACTGGTCTGATTTGTAGAATTTCTTTGAGACCTTTGGTATAAGGTTTTACATTTTCTTTTATACGAGCATCTGAGAATACTGTCCAAACATTACTTCCGTGCTTGTAAGCCTGCCCATCCGCTGCGAATTTAAACTTCTCTGAATAAACATTAGCAATACTTTCTACATTTCCCCTTACATATCCATTATGAGCTCCAGAATGCGGTCTTACCCCTATTGAGAAAGCATCTCCACTTCCTTCATTATCTCCTATCAACAATCTAAGCTCAGAATGGTCTTGAGAGTAGTCATAACGATAGAATGCCAAAACATCTGAATTTGGGAACATTCCATCTGACCAAGGAGATGTCCCTTCAAAGGAAAGATAATTTCCTACTCCAGGATAGGCAATTGCCGGTTGCTTATATCCCACTGCTATATTTCCTGCTATATGCAACTTTTCTTCTGGTTTATAAATTCCCATCCCTATATTTGGGCTATTTACTTGATTATGTCCCAATAGAATTACATTATCATTAGCTGTATTTGTATTAAGATTTCCTTGATGTATTCCATTTCCTATAGCTACCACATTATCTAGCTCTGAAGTTACATTTTGGATATATTCGCTTCCTATATGGATATTAGAATTTCCTTTTATCCAATCTCCAGATTTATTACCAAAGGCGATGTTATTATTTCCTGTTGCATTGGAGTGTAAAGCAAATATGCCTTGTCCAATATTATGCTGTCCTGTAGTGTTAGTATTTAATACATAAGCTCCTAATCCTATATTATAATTCCCTGTAGTATTTACAGCCATTGCTCCATTTCCCAGTGCTATATTGTAATCTCCAGCTATATTTTTATAAAGAGTGCCTATACCTATACCTATATTTCCTTTACCTGAAGTATTTAGGTGTATACTCTCCTCACCTATAGCTATATTCCCTATTCCCACAGTATTTTGATGGAGAGCATAATTTCCAAAACCTATATTTTTACTTCCTGTGGTATTATGATAAAGTACAGACATCCCTATACCTACATTGGCCTTTCCTGTAGTATTGTTATGGAGAAAACTATTTCCCATTCCCATATTTTCATCTCCTGTGGTATTATGATAAAGAGCATAGTGACCTACAGCTACATTATTCCTACCTGTAGTATTAGCATTTAATGCACCAGTACCAATCGCAGTATTGATTTCACCTGTGGTATTATTTGTAAGAGTGTATGCTCCCATAGCTATATTTGCCGATCCTGTTGTATTACTATGAAGGGAGTTATTCCCTATACCTATATTAATAAATCCTGTAGTATTGTTATAAAGAGTATTTATTCCTATACCTATATTATTATATCCTGTAGTATTGCTAAGGAGTGTATTATTCCCCATACCTATATTACTATATCCTGTGGTATTATTAAAAAGCGTACTAGACCCTAATGCAATATTATCTGAGCTTGTGGTACTAGAACTAAGTGCATTCGGTCCTATAGCAATATTAGAAGTTCCTATTGTATTACTAGAAAGAGCATTGGTACCTATACCTATATTCCCATATGCTACAGTATTAGATTTTAATGCAGCAATTCCTATAGCTATATTGCTTGTTCCTATTGTATTAGCTTTCATAGCCTCTGGTCCCAGTGCCATATTATTATTCCCTGTGGTATTATTATACAACGCATGATAACCAAATGCTAAATTACTATTTCCTGTGGTGTTACTATACAAAGCACCAAATCCATTGGCCACA
Source organism: uncultured Flavobacteriaceae bacterium (assembly GCA_963518955.1). Taxonomy (GTDB): domain Bacteria; phylum Bacteroidota; class Bacteroidia; order Flavobacteriales; family Weeksellaceae; genus JABCPE02. Next base: position 26,543 of record CAUQKI010000011.1, read on the forward strand.
TTACTAGATCCTGTTGTATTATTATACAATGCTGTATATCCCACAGCAGTGTTATTAGCTCCTGTTGTATTTCTATAAAGAACATCTGTTCCTACTCCTACATTTCCATTTCCAGAAGTAGTGTGATACAAAGCATTCTCTCCTACAGCTACATTATAAGACCCTCCTGTATTAGAATAAAGTGAATTTGCGCCAACCCCTACATTCCCTCTTCCTACTTGATTAGAATGAAGAGATTTTATACCCAATGCCACATTATTAACTCCTGTGGTATTAGAACGCAAAGCATCTAATCCTACAGCTATGTTATGAGAACCACTTGTATTGGAAAATAGAGCATCTTTCCCTATACCTATATTATGAGGACCTGTTCCTACTCCACTACCATTTCCGCCCACACCAGCATCTTGTGTGATGTGGCTGTTAGTCCCCACTAATCTAAGGTCTTGTTCTTGTATAGAACCCTCTGCCATCTTCACCCACTTATTCGCAGTAGCACTATAGTAATAGAACCCTTTTGAAGTAACATCAACTGTAGATGGGCTAGATACAGCTGTAACATCATTTACATATACTAATGTAGATTCTTTCAAATTGGCAGCAGCGATTGAATTCAATCTCGCTTTGCTTAGTCTAGGAACAAGCATCCCCTCATTTGTAGTTGCTCCTACTGCTGAATTAGCTAAATTTGGTTTTATATCTAAAGTTGCTTCAGGATTATTTGTGTTTATCCCTACTTTCCCCGTTTGGGAATATGCTAACCCCATTGTTAACATTCCTAATAGAATAAAGTGTTTCTTCATATATTGAGTTTTAAATTATTTTTACTTTAAAAAGAGTATCGTTTGTTGTAAGTTATTGGTAAGCAGTTTTCTATTATGACAAACTTTTAGAAAAACCAATAAACTGCCATGAACCAATAACTACCAACTAAACATACGCAAATGTAGTATTTTTACGCCAAAATATCAAGAAAAATGTAAAAAATCTCATTTCCTTTTATGTTTATTTCTTACCTTTGGAGGCTAATTTGGTTTTATGTTTATTAAGAATTTAACTCTTCAGAATTTCAAAAATCATTCATCACGATTCATAGAATTCTCTCCTCAAATCAACTGTCTGGTGGGAGATAACGGCGTTGGAAAAACCAACATTCTGGATGCTCTGCATTATCTCTCTGTTGGGAAAAGTTTTTTAGGAAATTCCGACTTAAATAACATTACCGAAAATCAAGATTTTTTCTCGATAGAAGCGCTTATTTTCAATGAAAATAAAGAAGACATTGTCAAAATAATTCAAAATAAAGAGAGCAGAAAAACCATCAAAAAAAATGATAAAAACTACTCCAAAATAGCCGATCACATAGGATATTTGCCTTCTGTAATGATTTCTCCATATGACCAAAATCTCATTTCGGACAGTTCCGAAAGCAGAAGAAAATTTATGGATGCCATGATTTCTCAGACTGACCGCGAATATCTTTTCAGCCTTATTCATTATCAAAAAACGCTTCAGCAGAGAAATGCCCTTCTCAAAAATTTCCAAAAATCACGAACTTTCGATGCAGACAGCTTGGAAATCTATGATGAACCTTTGCTGAAATTTGGGCAGATTATTTTTGAAAAAAGAAAGAAATTCATCCATGAAATCATTCCTATTTTACAGGAATATTATGCTATAATTTCTAATCAAAAAGAGGAAGTTCTTATTTCATACCAGTCTGATTTAGAGCAAGATTTCAGAGTTTTACTTACAGAAAATTTGGAAAAAGACAGAATTCTGACTTACACTTCCAAAGGCATTCACAAAGATGACTTGCTATTCGAAATGAATGGACAACTAATAAAGAAAATAGGTTCACAAGGACAGCAAAAATCCTTTTTAATAGCCCTAAAACTATCTCAGATGAATTTACTGAAAAAACTCACTGGGAAAACTCCTATTTTGCTTCTTGATGATATTTTTGACAAATTAGATGACTCTAGGGTTCATCAATTAGTAAAACTTGTAAACAAAGAACATTTTGGGCAGATTTTCATCACAGACACTCACAAGGAACGCACCGAAAATGTAGTAAAAAATATCACCGAGGAAAGTAAAATTTTTGAAATTTAAATTTCAAAAATTTAGACCTTAAAAACTTTTTTATACAATTTGCCCAAAGGTTTTTCCAAATAGTTGTAACTAAACAATCCAAAAAGAATAACAACTATCATCACAAGAAAAGGCCATATATAGCTATCCGCTACATTTTCTTTTAGATATTTAACCGCAACCATACCTAAGTAATAATGTATCAGATACATAGAATATGAAGCGACCCCTATCTTACAGAGCAGTGGCTGTGCTATAAGTTCTACCTTTCGAGGAGTATAAATAAACACCATAAAAAATGCAAAAGCAATCATTGAAAATATAATCAGTGGAAAATAAAATTTATCTTTCGCTATGTTGATTAAGAATAAAAATATAATGTAATAAATATATTTTTTCTTGGTCTTGTCTTTATTCAAAAGATATAGAAAAATTCCTATCAAAAACCAAAAACAATTATCAAAAAACACAAGCGCTCTTCCATAAATCTTAAACAAATATGCCTGCTCACTTGTTAGTGAAAATGTTGTTTGTAAAACATTCTGTCCCGTAGATGTATAAAACAACATGAAAACAGGAGTTAATGCAAAACAAATAATTACATAATAATTTATAAATTTTTTCTTATTTATAAAGTATAACAATCCTATCAATGTATAAAAACAAATTTCTACCCAAAGACTCCAAAAAGCTCCATCTAAATAATAATACCTAACCCTACCAAAAAAAACATTTATAAATGTAGGATCTATGAATGTATTCGCTATCAGGTAATTAGAAAGTAATTTAGAGTTCGTATATCCTTCCCCTGTATAGAAAAATCTAAAAAAAACAAAAATTATCGTAGAGCAGATAAGCATTGCTGGAGACAAACGAAGGAATCTTTTAACTATAAAATCTCTATAATTTTTAGTATTTTCTAATGATGCATAAATCACAAAACCAGAAATAATGAAAAACAACTGCACCCCCAACGCTCCCCATGCAACCTTTCTTCCTACATCTGGATAATTAAGATAATAATGAGACAGAATAACCATAATCACGGCTACTACTCTAAGCACATCTAATACATTTACCCTGCCTTTTTTCTCCGTTATGTAGTTTTTTTCCATATGTGATTTATTTCTATTGTCACAAAATTACAAATTTAAATATCATATAAAACAAAAAGACTTCTGAAATTTCAGAAGTCTTATGTGGTTTCTCCAGGAATCGAACCAGGGACACACGGATTTTCAGTCCGTTGCTCTACCAACTGAGCTAAGAAACCATTCCTATTTGCTTCTCTGTTATTGATTAAAGCGATGCAAAGATACACCTTTTTTTTATAAAAACAAATTTTATTTTAATTATTTTTATTTTTTTTCTTCAAATTCTTTTAGCTGATCACTTATTTCCTCCAAAACAGGCTTAATGGTATCCTCAGGTAAGTCTCTTATTCTGATATACATAAGACCATCTATAGCATCATTGAAATTAGGATCTACATTGAATGCAACAACCTTCGCATTTTGCTTAATATATTTTTTTATCAGCACAGGCATACGCATTTCTGGCTCGAAATCATCTATCAACTTATCAAATTTGTTCAAATCATTATCCAAATCCTCAAAGAAAAGATTTTTATCTCGCTCGCTCAGATGCACTTTGTAGTCATTTTTAGGATGAACATGCTGTGCTACTGCTGGATCAAAATAATTGGAACGCATGAATTCTATCATCAACGATTTAGAAAAATCCGAAAATCTACTACTGATACTCACCCCTCCCATCAAGAATTTATGGTTTGGATTTCTCAGACAAACATGGACAATTCCTCTCCACAAAAGGAACAGCGGCAAAGGCTTCTGCTGATATTCCATAGAAATATAAGCACGACCCATCTCTATAACTTTATTAAAGAAAGGATGCAATTCCTGATCAAAATCAAATAATGAATTGGTATAAAACCCTTTAATTCCGTGTTTTTTCATCACCTCTGCTCCCAGCGCCATTCTATAAGCACCTACGATTTTTTGGTCAGAATTATCCCAAAGAATAAGGTGGTGATAATGTTTATCATATTCATCCAAGTCAAAAGGAAGATTTGTCCCCTCTCCTACAGCTCTGAAGGTCAATTCTCTCTGACGACCAATTTCGCGCATCATAGACGGAATTTCATCAAATGTTGTGAAAAACACATCATAATTGTTATTTGAAAACAATACTTTTCCTTCCTTTTTCTTGAGGTTTTCTATATCTTGTAAAATATCCTCCAAAGGCGTCTCGTCTATGATGTTTTCTACTACTTCCTCTTTTTTAGGAGTGACATTTAGGTTTTTCACTTTCAAGAATTCTGCTACAGATTTTCGGTCTTCAAAATAAGACTTCATCATATAGACTTTCCTTCTCAAAAAGTTTTCCAGCTCCTTTGTAGTTTCATAATCTGATAATACTTTAGGGCTTACAGGTCTTCCTATTCTTATTTTTATAGGCTTTTCCCTTTTGTTCACCATTTCAGAAGGAAGCAAAAGCGTCTGCAAATCTGGATGAATTTTGGAAGCTGAATAAAAAAACTTGCTATTCTTCGCATGAAAATACATCGGAACCACAGGAACATTCGCTTTTTTTATCAGTTTCATAGCTGGATTTTCCCATTCCTTATCCAAAATTTCATGAAACTCATTATTCTTATTAGAAACCTCTCCCGCAGGAAAAATTCCAAGACAATGCCCATCGCTCAGATGTCGCAGCGCTTCTCTCATCCCAGACATACTGCTGTATGCCTCCTTTCTTCCCTCAAATGGATTTACAGAAATCACATACGGAGCCATCGGTTCTATCTTGGTTAAAAGAAAATTTCCCATTACCTTAAAATCAGGACGGATTTCTGATAAAATTTTACACATTATCACGCCATCCAAAGCCCCCAGTGGGTGATTTGCCACCAATATAAAAGGTCCTGTTTTTGGAATTTTAGCCAAATCTTCTTGAAAAGCTAAATATTTGACATTCAGTTCCTCTAGCAATTTATTGAAAAAGTCCTGCCCTTCATAATTTTTAACTTTATCATAAAGAGCATTCACTTTATTTATCTTTGCAAATTTCATAACAGCCGAAACCGCAGGACTTGCGAAAATTCCAAATTTATCCAGTCCAGAAGCTGTCATCAAATCTTTTTTAGAAATAAGACTCATATCTTTATTATCCATTTATTATCATTTGCACCGTAGTTTTAGTAATCTGCTCCAAGAGAACATTTTTACCTTCATACAGCTTATCCAAATTTTCTAACCTTGCATTTCTTATCGTGAATAGAGACACATTTTTCACTATCTCAGTATTAAAATCTTGCTCCAGCTCAGCCTCCAATTCATCTATATTATTAAATTTATCCTCCAAACAAAGTGCCAGAGATATCGCCGAGTTCTGCATCAGAGAAACTTTGATATTCCTTTTAGCTAACTCCCTGAAAATAAAACTAATATGATCTTCCGCTATGAACGAAAAATCTCGCGTCGAAATACGCATAAGAACCTGATTTTCTTTTAGAATATAACTTTCCAAAAGCTGATTTTCAGTTGATATTCCTATTTTCGTTCCTGCTTTTTCTGGGTTGATGAACGACTTCACAAAAAACGGAATACTCTTCTGTTTCAGTGGTTGCAGGGTTTTTGGGTGAATTACCGAAGCCCCATAATACGCCATTTCTATAGCTTCCTCGTAGGAAATATTAGAAAGAAGCTCCACATTTTCAAACTTCCTTGGGTCGCCAGTCATCACCCCTGGAACATCTTTCCAAATTGTCATATCCTTGGCATCCAAACAATAGGCAAAAATCGCCGCGGAATAGTCAGACCCCTCACGCCCCAGAGAAACCGTAAAATTATTCTCGTCCGAACCTATAAATCCCTGAGTTACATAGGTTTTAGCTTTATCTAATTGAGAAATATTCTTCTCTGTATCTTCCCAGTTTACCACTCCTTCACGGTAGTTAGTGTCAGTTTTTATAAAATCACGAGCGTCCAGCCACTGGTTACTCACTTCATTATCAGAAAGATACACGCTTAATATTTTTGATGAAATCATCTCTCCACAGGTTACAACTTGGTCATAAACAAAATTGTAATTAGGAGATTTATTCCTTCTAAGGAAAGATTCTATATCATCAAAAAACAATTTGATTTCGCTGAAAACATGGTGGTTTTCATCAAAAAGTCCTTTTGCAATTTGGATATGTTCTTCCTTTATTTTAGCTATTTCCTGCTGATAGTCACTTTTATTAAAATAAAATTCCACTACTCTTTCCAGTGCATTAGTAGTCTTTCCCATAGCCGAAACGACTATCAGACACCTCTCAAAGCCTTGTATACTAAGCACTCTGAGCACATTTTTCACACTATCAGCATCTTTCACAGAAGCTCCTCCAAATTTGAATATCTTCATCGAGATTTTTTTAATTCATTTATAGTCTTCCACTCAAACTTACAAAAGTATTAAATAAGATTGATATAAAAAAGTATATTTTTCGGTATAAATTTACGATTTTTGTAAATCTTTTAAATTAAACAAGTTATGACAGACCAAACTTTACAATCTTTGGGAGAATTTATCATTGATAAACAGGATGATTTCAAGTTTTCAAGTGGAGAACTTTCCAGATTATTAAGCTCCATAAAAATAGCCTCTAAAATCGTAAACAGAGAAGTAAACAAGGCTGGAATCGCAGATATTCTTGGTAAAGCTGGCAATGAAAATGTACAAGGCGAGGAGCAGATGAAGCTGGATGTTTTTGCCAATGATATTTTTATAGATGCCCTTTCTCACAGAGAAATCGTGTGTGGTATCACATCAGAAGAAAATGAAGATTTCATAGAAATAAAAGGAAACGAGAACAACGCCCACATGAACAACTATGTGGTGCTGATAGACCCTCTAGACGGCTCATCTAATGTAGATGTCAATGTATCTGTGGGAACTATTTTCTCTATATACAGAAGGGTAACTCCAGCAGGAACTCCCGTAAAAATAGAAGATTTCCTACAAAAAGGTGTAAATCAGGTAGCGGCAGGATATGTTATTTATGGTTCATCCACGATGCTGGTTTATACGACAGGAAACGGAGTAAATGGCTTTACGCTAGACCCATCAGTAGGGACTTATTTCCTATCTCATCCTAATATGACTTACCCTAAAACAGGTAAAATCTACTCTGTCAATGAAGGAAACTACGCTAAATTCCCACAAGGAGTAAAAGAGTACATCAAATATTGTCAAGAAGAGGAAGGAAACAGGCCTTATACATCCAGATACATAGGCTCATTAGTTGCTGATTTTCATAGAAATATGATAAAAGGCGGTATCTACATCTACCCTTCCTACGCCCATGCACCAAATGGAAAACTTAGACTGCTTTACGAGTGTAATCCTATGGCTTTCTTAGCTGAACAAGCTGGAGCAAAGGCTACAAACGGCTTCCAAAGAATCCTAGAAATAGAACCTACTTCACTACACCAGAGAGTTCCTTTTTTCTGTGGAAGTGTAGAAATGGTGGAAAAAGCAGAAGAATTTATGGCAAAGCATAAATAATTCTTAAATAAAATCTCATTCGAAATAAAAAAGTTCTACCCAAAAAGTAGAACTTTTATTTTTTATTTCTTTCGAATGAGCCACAGCCCAATGAAGGTTAGCAATCCATTGATAATCAATAATTCTAAACCAATTTTAAATTCACCAAAAATATCCGATTGATATTTGTCTATCAAGAAAGAAAGCGTGGGAGCAATAATGCAGATGTACGGCACCAAATGGTCTTTCACTTTATATTGGGTAAAAATCCCAAAAGCAAACAAACCAAGCAGCGGCCCATAAGTGAAGCCTGCTAATTTCAGGATAAGCCCAATCATAGAGGCATCATCTATCCACTTGAAAACCATCACCATAATGAGGAAAGAAATCGTCACCAAAATATGCACTTTCTTTCTGAAAGTTTCTTTTTTGGCGTGAGCCCAGTCCTTATTTTTAATTCCGAAAATATCGATACAAATAGAAGAAGTAAGCGCCGTCATCGCCCCATCAGCACTGGAACAAAAGGCTGAAATAAGTCCAATAATGAAAGTTACCCCTATCAGCGGAGACATATATTCCAAAGCCGCCGTAGGAAACAGCCTATCCTTCACCGCAGTGATGTTTTTCTGCTCCGCAAACAAATGAAGCATTCCGCCCATATAAAGGAACAGAGTAATCATCCCCAACAGGATGAAAGTCAGCACCAGCATATTTTTCTGACTGTCTTTCAGGTTAGAAACAGAGATGTTTTTCTGCATCATATCTTGGTCTATCCCCGTCATCGCAATGGTAATGAACGCCCCCGCCAAAATCTGCTTCACGAAGAAACTGCCATTCATCACATTCGTATCAAAAACACGAAGGTAGCCCCTTTCGCTCATCATCGAGAGACTTTCGGAGAAGCTGATATTCATATGATGAAGGATATAAACCACCGTTGCCACCAATCCTAAAAGCATGGCCGTGGTCTGGATAGTATCTGTCCAAATGATGGTTTTCACACCGCCTTTGTAGGTGTAAAGGATAATCATCAAAAGAGTGAGCAAAGTCGTAAGCCAAAACGGAACACCCAAGCTGTCCAAAATCATCACCTGCAATATATTTACTGCTAAATAAACCCTTGCCGTAGCGCCCACCAGTTTAGAAACGATAAAGATAATTGCCCCTGATTTATAGGTACTTTCGCCCATTCGCTCTTGGAGATAAGTATAGATGGAAGTGAGGTGCATTTTGTAATAAATCGGCAGCAGAATGTACGCTACTACGATATAACCGATGATATATCCGAAAGTAATCTGCAGATACTGGAAACCATCCGTTCCTACCGTCCCTGGCACACTCACGAAAGTAACCCCAGAAAGCGTGGAACCTATCATCCCGAAAGCCACCAATTTCCAGTTTCCAGAGCGGTTTCCTATGAAGAAACTATCATTGTTACTCCCTCTGCTGGTAAGCCAAGAAATCAGCATCAAAAGCCCAAAATACCCAATAACAATAGACAAAAGTAATAATGGCGAAAGCATACTATTTTTTATTTCAAATTATATTTTACTTTTTAAAATCTTCCTTTAAAATGGAATACCGAACGAAATCCAAGAATTTTCCGTTTTTATAAATTTCCTGTCTGAGGACAGCCTCCTGTTTCATTCCGCTTTTCTCCATCACTCGCCCTGAAGCAGGATTGTGCGGAAAGAAAACCGCAAACATTTTATTTAGATTTAAGACTTTAAATCCAAAAGTCAGCACCTCTGTCATGGCTTCTGTCACATAACCTTTGTTCCAAAATTCTTTCCCCAGCCAGTAACCGATTTCCGCTTTTTGATTGGTTTTATCCCAATGATGAATTCCTATAAGCCCCATTATCAAGCCATTTCCTTTATTTCGGATAGCAAAAACAAAGTCCGTTTCGTTCTCAAAACCTTTGTCCACTACCTCGTGGATTAAGAACTCGGCATCCGCTTCTTTGTAGGGATAGGGTATGTTTGCGGTGTTTTCTGAATAAACCTTATCAGAATCAAGATAATGAATAATGTGCTGCATATCGCCTTCCACAGGACGGCTGAGCATGAGCCTTTCAGTAGTCAAAACAGGAAATTCCTTTTTCATAATCTTTTTGGATAAAAACCACATTGGCAAAAGTAATAAAAAAAGTATTGAAAAAGCTAATAAAGTCGGTTTTATGCAATTGAAAGCTGTTTTATAGAGATTGAAACACCTTTATCAAGGTTGTTATTTATCAAATTTGATTTAATCTTAAGAAGCCTCCTGTTTTTTACCCTTTTCCTCTTTTTACTAAATAAAACCCCAGTATCAATATGTGAACCACGCTAAAAACCAACAGATAAAATAGCCATAATAAACTTGCTCCCCATTTAGAATGAAAAAACAATTTGTAATACAAAACACCATTATATAGAAAATAAACAACTATATTTTTGTAAAAAAATCCCTTGCTAAATCTATATGATATGAGTATTAATGCAAGACAAATTATTGATACCAAGCAGGTAAACATTATATCTTCCATGATTTAATAATCTTTTTATCTTCACAAATTTACAAAAATAAAAGAGCCCTGCCTTTTGGCACGACTCTTCGTTATTTATATTCTTTCTTTTATAATTTCATCTATAATTTCAGGATTGATAAGTGTAGAAGTATCCCCAAAATTATCATCTTTTCCTTCGGCTATTTTTCTTAGGATACGCCTTACAATCTTACCCGAGCGGGTTTTCGGTAGTGCAGAAACAAACTGAATTTTATCCAACTTCGCTATAGGTCCCACTTGGTCAGAAATCAACTGGTTAATCTCCCTGCGAACTCTGTCTCTGTTTCTATCTTCGCTGGCATCCTTTAAAATCACATATCCATAAAGAGCATTTCCTTTTATCTCGTGCGGGTAACCTACTATTGCACTTTCTGCTACGGATTGGTGCTCATTCACAGCATCTTCTATCGGTGCAGTACCCAGATTATGCCCTGATACAATGATGACATCATCCACTCGCCCTGTAATTCTGTAATATCCTACCTCATCTCTCAGAGCTGCATCTCCTGTGAAAAACTTCCCTGGGAAAGCTGAGAAATAAGTTTCACGATATCTTTCGTGGTCGCCCCATATTGTCCTTGCGATAGACGGCCAAGGTAATTTGATACAAAGATTTCCTTCCACCTGATTACCAGCAATTTCGTTTTTCTGTTCATCCATCAGCACAGGCTGAACCCCTGGCAGCGGAAGCGTGGCATACATAGGCTTTGTAGGAGTGATGAATGCCAGTGGAGAAATTAGAATTCCCCCTGTTTCGGTCTGCCACCAAGTATCCACTATCGGGCATCTTTTTTTACCAACATTGTCATTATACCAGCGCCAAGCCTCATCATTAATAGGCTCTCCCACTGTTCCGATTACTCTGAGCGAACTCAAATCATGTTTTTCCACCCATTCTGCGCTTTCTTTCTCTAAAGAACGAATAGCAGTAGGCGCCGTATAGAAGTGGGTAATCTTATGTTTCGCAATGGTCTGCCAGAATCTGTCTGGATTCGGATAGGTAGGAATTCCTTCGAAAATCACAGTTGTAGCGCCATTTACCAGCGCTCCATACACTGCATAAGAATGTCCTGTAATCCAGCCTATATCGGCAGTACACCAGAACACATCATTTTCTCTATAATTAAATACATTTTTAAAGGTATAACCTGTATAGACCATATAACCACCACAAGTGTGAAGCATTCCTTTTGGTTTTCCTGTAGAACCTGATGTATAAAGGATAAACAAAGGATCTTCTGCATCCATGATTTCAAAAGAATTATCTACTTCAGCTTTATCCAAAAGCTCTTGAAGCCAAAAATCCCTTCCCTCTTTCATGGTAACTTGGCATCCTGTTCGTTTTACAGTCAGCACTTTTTCTACACTTGGGCAGTTTTCTAATGCTTCATCTACAATTCCTTTCAGCTCTATTTTTTTACTCCCTCTGTAACTGCCATCGGAACAAATGACCAATTTACATTCACAGTCATTGATTCTAGAAGAAAGTGCAGCCGAAGAAAACCCAGCAAAAACCACCACATGAACAGCGCCAATTCTCGCACAAGCCAGCATGGCTATCGGCAATTCTACCACCATTGGAAGGTAAATGCAGACTCTGTCGCCCTTTTTCACTCCTTGACTACGAAGAACAGCCGCCATCTTCCCTACTCTTTCATGAAGTTCTTTGTAAGATAACTTTACTGCTGCTTCATCAGGGCTGTTAGGTTCCCAGATGATCGCTATTTTATCAGGATTTTCCGCTAAATGGCGGTCGATACAGTTCTCTGTAATATTGAGTTTTGCATTCTTAAACCATTCTATTTTAGCATTATGCACATCATACTCCAGCACACTATCCCATTTTTTGTTCCAGATAAAATTTTTATCTGCTATCTGTTCCCAAAATTTTTCAGGGTCGTTTACTGATTTTTCATATTGCTTAAAATAGTCTGGAAGACTGTCTATCAGATACTTACTCATTTAGGAGAATTATTAAATAAAGTTAATTCTATATTATACAAATTTTAAGCCGGCAATTTAAGAAAATTTAATTAAATGAAGACCGAATATCACCTATTTTTTGAATATTTCTTCTATCGGAATTTGATTTTCTGAATAGCTGATTAAAACGATATTTTTTAAATAATCAGCCACTTCATCTCTATTTTTTTGATTTTAAAGATATTATTTTTTCCAAAAAAAGCAAAATATATTTTTTATTTCGCTTTTGGTTCTATTTTTTTCTTACCTTTGTAAGAATGAAAAAGCAAGAATTTTTAGAAAGTTTGTTGAGAGCAGATTTCTGCTCAAAAAGATATTTTATTTATTAAAACGAGGCTCGATTGGCTTCGTTTTTTTTATGTTTAAAACTAAAAAACTAATGAACTATGCTGGCAATATCTCATTTTAGCCCAAAGAAAATCGAGCTGATTTTAGACCAAGCTTTGGAAATGGCAAATGGTAAAAAATATACGGCTCAAGATGAAATTTTCGTTTCCAATCTTTTCTTCGAAGACAGCACCCGCACCAAAATAAGCTTCGAAATGGCGGAAAGAAAACTTGGACTTTCAGTCATTCCTTTTGACACTTCGCAGAGCTCCGTAAACAAAGGCGAAAGCCTCTATGACACTGCGAAAACATTAGAAAGCATCGGGCTAAATCTCTTGGTAATTCGCCACGGACAAAACCAATATTATGATGAACTAAAAAACATCAAAATCCCTATTATCAACGCTGGAGACGGCACAGGAAACCACCCGAGCCAGACCATGCTGGACTTGATGACCATCAAACAAGAGTTTGGTTCTTTCAAAGACCTAAAAATCGCCATTGCAGGAGATGTGAAACACAGCCGCGTTGCCAATTCTGCTTGTGATATTTTGAGAAAATTAGGCGCAAAAGTCTATTTTTCTGGCCCTAGAGAATGGTTTGACGAAGGCAGCCTAATGAACGGAACTTACCGAGAAATCGATGGACTAATTCCAGAAATCGATGTCCTCATGCTCCTAAGAATACAGCACGAAAGACATCACCAAAAAACAAAATATTCTCCAGAAGAATACCTGAGAAAATATGGGCTTACCAAAGAGCGAGAAAAGAAAATGAAGCCCAGCGCCATCATCATGCATCCCGCACCTGTAAATAGAAATGTGGAAATAGACTCCGACTTGGTGGAATGCTCCCGCTCCCGAATTTTTAAACAAATGGAAAACGGAGTTTTTGCACGAATGGCTATTTTAAAAAATACTTTGGAACAAAAAGGTTTTACATTCAAAGAAATAAAATAAATAATATGAAAATCATTAAAAACGGAAAAATCCTTGACCAACAAGGGAATTTAGTCCAAAAAGACATTCAGATAGAAAATGGTCTTATCACCAAAATTTCTGAAAACATAGAGAATCCAAACGCCGAAATCATAGATGCCGAAGGGAAATTCATCAGCCCTGGGTTTATCGATGTGCATGTCCATCTTCGTGAACCTGGCGGCGAGCACAAAGAGACCATCGCTACAGGCTCCATGGCAGCCGCAAAAGGCGGATATACCACTATCTGCCCAATGCCAAACACCAATCCCATTCCTGACAGAGTCGAGCGTTTCGATGATTTATTAAAACGAATCCAAAAATCTGCTGTCATAAAAATAAGACCATACGGAGCTATTACGGAAGACTCCAAAGGCGCAAAACTAACTGACTTTCAGGTTTTAAAAGAAAAAGGAGCTGTAGGATTTACTGATGATGGCGTAGGAATTCAGGAAGCTGGCGTAATGTATGAAGCCATGCAAGAATCCACCAAAGTAAATCTACCCATTGTAGCCCACTGCGAAGACAATTCGCTTATTCTAGGAGGTTGTATTCATGATGGAAAAAAGGCAAAAGAATTAGGATTAAAGGGCATTCCAAGTGTTTGTGAATCAGTGCATATCGCTCGTGATATTTTATTAGCCGAAGCTGCTGGTGCGCATTATCATGTCTGCCATGTTTCCACAAAAGAATCTGTGAGAGTCATCGCAGATGGAAAAAAGGCTGGAATCCGTGTAACCGCGGAAGTTTCGCCGCATCATTTGGTTTTAACCGAAGATGATATTCCTAATGCAGATACCAATTATAAAATGAATCCACCACTCCGCGCTAAAGAAGACCAAATGGCTCTAATCAAAGGGCTGGAAGAAGGAATCATCGACTGCATCGCGACCGACCACGCTCCACACACCGAAGATGAAAAAAGCCGAGGAATGTATGATTCGCCTTTTGGAATTGTGGGATTCGAGACCACTTTCCCTGTCCTGCACACAAGATTTGTAAAAACTGGAAAATGGTCTCTGAAACAGCTCATCGACTGGATGACCATAAAACCAGCCGAGGTTTTTAACCTTGATAAAGTAGGAAAAATAGAAGTGGGATACCATGCCGACCTGACTTTCATTGACCTTGAAAAAACTCAAAAAGTAGACAAAAACACCTTCGTTTCCAAAGGAAGAAACACGCCTTTTGACGGCTGTGAATGCACAGGCTGGCCAGTAGCGACCTTTGTAAATGGAGAAAAAGTTTATTAACCAAACACCAACTAATAAAAATGAACAAAAAACTCATATTAGAATCAGGAGAAATTTTCTACGGAGAAGGCTTCGGAGCGGATACAGAGACCAGCGGCGAAGTGGTTTTCAGCACAGGAATGACTGGCTATCAGGAACTTATCTCTGATCCCTCCTTTTGTGGGCAAATCGTCTGCATGACCTACCCGCTCATCGGGAATTATGGAATCAATCGTGATGATTACGAAAGCATAGAACCAGCCATCAAAGGACTGATTGTCAAAGAACTCTGCGATATGCCTTCTAACTTCCGATCCCAACTTACTCTGGATGAACTCTTTAAGAAAAAAAATCTTTCAGGAATCTCAGGGATTGATACCCGAAAACTAACCCGAATTCTCCGAAACAAAGGCGTAACGAAAGGTAAAATCGTCAATGCTGATACGGATGAACAAAGCATCATCAATGAACTGAAAACCACCATTTTACCTAAAAATCAAATAGAACAGGTTTCAACTAAAACGCCCTATGCCAACCCTGGCAGAGGCTTTAAAGTAGTGCTGATGGATTTCGGCGCAAAACTCGGCATCATCCGTGAATTATCCCAAAGAAACTGCGATATCACGGTGGTTTCCCACGATACCTCAGCTGAAGAAATCCTTCTAATGGCTCCTGATGGTGTGATGCTATCCAACGGCCCTGGCGACCCGCAGGACATCCCTCACGCACACGAAACCGTGAGAAAACTCCTTGGCAAAGTCCCTATTTTTGGGATTTGTATGGGACATCAGGTAATAGGGCTGGCGTGCGGTGCGAAGACTTTTAAACTAAAATTTGGGCACAGAGGAGGCAATCATCCTGTTTTGGATTTAAGAACCAATAAAGTCTCTATCACTTCCCAAAACCACGGCTATGCTATTGACCAAAACAGCCTGAAAGACACTGATTTAGAGGAAACCCACATCGCGCTGAATGACCACACGAATGAAGGAGTCCGCCACAAGAAATACCCTTGTTTCTCTGTCCAATACCACCCAGAGGCAAGCCCAGGCCCAGAAGATGCCAATTATCTTTTTGATGACTTCATCCAAATGATGGAAGATTTTAAAAAAGAGTGCTAATATAAATTATACAAACTACTTTTTACTTATATTTTATTTTTAAATAATCAAAAAACTAAAATTATATGAAAAAATTATTTTTAGCATTATGTATTTTATTGTTTAGTAAAACTTTTGCACAGACAAAAAAACCAGATTTTGTAGGATTTTATAGAGAAAGAGGTGGTATTTTCTACATTAAGGAAGACAAAACTTTTTTAATTGTAGCTTATGCCACCCTCATCACAGGGACTTGGGATGTTAAAGAAATTAAAATTCACACTGATAAAGGGAAAAAATCACAAAAATTTGTGGTACTTACACCCTATCGTCCAGAGTTTCCATTTTCTATTTTTGGAAGAAAAAATCCAGAAATAAAAATAGGCTATCAAATCGAATATGGTGCGGAGTGGATGATTTCGGATGAAGTTTATATTGGGGGTTCTTTGGACAAAATGCAGGCGTTTTTCAATCCTTCACCCAATTGTTTCAAATCCGAATATATTTATAAAAACAATGATTTACCCAAAGAGTTTATTTTAGCCGATTTAAACGAAAATGTCTATTTAAAAAAGGGAAAATATACCAATCTATTTTCTTTCCTTACAGAAGAATACAATGATTTTCTGATAGCACACACACCAGCTGACCAGAATAATTCAATGGTTTATCATTTCCTACTTGGAGCAAATGGGATTGAAGATGAAGATGGCAACCCAATAGAAAAATCCAAAGAAGAAGATTTTGTAGAAGAAGACATTAAATTTTTTAATGAAATCTCCACTAAAAACCCTTATTTAAATGATAATTATCGGCTGAAAACAAAAAATGGAGATATAATTCCAGATACAGAGTTTGAAATCATAGAAATAGAATGCAAAAAATACTATAAAAACAAAAATGATAGTAAAGATTATTACGAACTTTACGATGAAGATGCAGAAAAAATGATGAAGAATAAATACAAAAAAATTCCACTTAAAATTTTACCTTTTAAGAAATTCAAGCCTTTGAAAACCAGCCTATTCCATGCAGAATGTAAAGATGGATATAAAAACAGCAAAAGAAAAATCTATTCAGGGGAATAAAAATCTAAAATACCATGAAAAATATATTATTAATATTAATTTTACTATTCGGTAAAGCATTTTCACAGAAAAAGATACCAGATTTTATAGGATGTTATAGGCATGATAATGGAGCTAATTTTTGTCTCAAAGAAGATAAAACTTTTTTAATCATAGGCTTTGGGACTTTCATTACTGGTACTTGGGAGCTTATGGAAGGTGAAATATTCACCTATAATGAAAAAAAATATAATAAATTTGTAGAGCTTACCCCTTATCGCCCAGAACTTCCATTTTCTGTTTTTGGACGAAAAAATCCCAGCATAAAAACAGGCTATCAAATTAAATACAGTACTACCGACAAAGAGGATATTTCAGATAGTGTTTATATTGGCGGTTCTTTAGACAAGATGCAAGCGTTTTTCAATCCTTCTCCCAATTGTTTTAGCGGTGTTGATATTTATAAAGGCAAAAAGCTTCCGAAAGAATTCATCTTGGCTGACTTAAATACTCACGAATTAAGACGCTCTGAACAAAGCAAGGTAAAATACACTGACCTGTTTTCATTTCAAACGGATGGTTATAATGATTTTATAATAGACTATATGCCGGCAGATGATAAAAACTCTGGGATTTTCCGATTTCCAATTGGAGCAAAAGGTATTGAAAATATTGAAGGAGAGGTATTAAGAAAACAAGAGACATTCTCCAAAGATGACCTTGAATTTCTAGAACAAGCCCCCACACGAAATTTCTATTTAAATGAAAACTTTAGAATAGAGCTCATCGATGAAATACTATTCCCAAAAGAATTCTCTTACTCACAAAACGAGCGCCAACTCGATGAGAAGAAGAATGGTAAATACAAAAAAATCCCTCTTAAACGCTCTCCTCTACAAGATTTCAAACCTTTAAAAACAACACTCTTTCACGCCGAATGCGAAGGAGAATCTAAAAATTTAAAAAGAAGAATACGCTAATTTTTAACTAATAACAAATATGAAACGAACAGACATCAAAACTATATTGGTCATAGGCTCCGGCCCTATCATCATAGGGCAGGCAGCGGAATTTGACTACGCGGGAACACAGGCCTGTCTATCCCTAAAAGAGGAAGGATACAGAGTCATCCTCATCAACTCAAATCCTGCTACCATCATGACCGATGCAGAAATCGCCGACAAGGTCTATATAGAACCGATTTCTTTGGAGTTCGTGAGCCAGATTATCCGAAAGGAACGCCCAGATGCTCTTTTGCCTACTTTGGGAGGACAGACAGGGCTGAATATGGCGATAGAACTAAAAAAATCAGGGATTTTAGATGAGTGTAAAGTAGAAGTTTTGGGAACTAAACTTTCTGCTATCAATCGCGCCGAAGACCGAGATTTATTCCGAGAACTAATGAACGAGCTGGGCGAACCTGTACCAGAATCGGACATTGTGAATACATTAGAAAGCGCTCTGAATTTCGCTGACAGAATCGGCTATCCTGTGATTGTGCGCCCTGCCTTTACCCTTGGAGGAACAGGTGGCGGTATCGCTTCTAATGAGCAGGAACTCACCGAAATCGTAGAACTTGGGCTAAAACACAGCCCTGTAAATCAGTGCCTTATAGAAAAATCCATCGCAGGATTCAAAGAGATAGAATACGAAGTAATGCGAGATTCTAACGACAACGCCATAGTGGTCTGCAACATGGAAAACATAGACCCTGTGGGCGTACACACTGGCGATTCTATAGTGGTTGCTCCCTCACAGACCCTTTCTGACAGGGAATATCAGATGTTGCGAAATACTTCGCTGAAAATCATCCGTGCATTAGGAATAGAAGGCGGATGCAATGTACAGCTGGCTCTAGACCCACATTCATTTAATTATTATGTAATCGAAGTTAATCCAAGAGTGTCCCGTTCATCGGCTTTGGCGAGTAAAGCTACAGGCTACCCAATCGCTAAAATCGCGGCTAAAATCGCTGTGGGACTGACTTTGGATGAAATCATAAATCCTGTAACGGGCAAAACTTATGCTTGTTTTGAACCTGCTTTGGATTATGTAGTTACCAAATTCCCTCGTTTCCCGTTTGATAAATTCGAAACGGCGGACAGAAGATTATCCACACAGATGAAAGCCACAGGCGAAATCATGGCTATTGGAAGAAACTTTGAAGAATCTCTCCAAAAAGCCATCCGTTCACTGGAAACGGGCATTCAGCATTTGGGATTAAAGGAAAAACAAGCCCTTGCCCTAACCGATGAAGAAATAGAAAGAAGAATAAAAATCTGCGATGACGAGAGGCTTTTCATCATTGGAGAAGCGCTGCGCAGAAACTACGATTGGGAGAAAATAGTAGAATGGAGCAAAATAGACAAATTCTTCATTTGGAAAATCAAGAAACTCATTGATTTTGAGGCCGAAATAAAGAATAATCCATTTAACAAAGATATTTTAATCAAGGCTAAAAAATTAGGTTTTTCTGACCTTAATCTGGCTCATCTTTGGAACTGTGCGCAGAGGGAAATTTTTAATTTTAGAAAAGAAAACGGCATCATGCCAGTTTATAAAATGGTGGATACCTGTGCAGCCGAGTTCGAGTCCGAAACGCCTTATTTCTACGGAACTTACGAAGAAGAAAACGAATCCATTGCCAGCGACAAGGAAAAAATCATCGTGCTGGGTTCAGGACCTATCCGTATCGGGCAGGGCGTGGAGTTTGACTACGCAACGGTGCATTCTGTATGGGCGATTAAGGAAATGGGCTGTGAGGCGATTATCATCAATAATAATCCTGAGACCGTTTCTACGGATTTCTCCATTTCGGATAAATTATATTTCGAGCCGCTGACCGAGGAAGATGTGATGAACATCATCGACCTAGAAAAACCAAAAGGCGTGGTGGTGCAGTTCGGCGGACAGACGGCTATCAACTTGGCTGATAAACTGGCTTCCCACGGAGTAAGGATTTTAGGAACTTCGTTAGAAGATCTGGACAGAGCCGAAAACCGAGATAAATTCGAGAAAGCTCTGCAAGATTTGGGCATTCCTCAGCCAAAAGGAAAAACTTCCACTTCAAAAGAAGAGGCCATAAAAATTGCCAATGAAATCGGCTATCCTGTACTTGTCCGCCCAAGCTATGTTTTGGGAGGAAGGGCGATGGAAATCGTTTATACAGAAAAAGAACTTGCTCATTACATGGAAAATGCAGTGGAAGCAAGCCCTGAACATCCTGTGCTGATTGACCGATATTTGACAGGGAAAGAAGTAGAAGTAGATGCCATTTCTGATAGCGAAACCACCATAATTCCTGGAATCATGGAACATATCGAGCGGGCGGGCGTGCATTCGGGAGATTCCATCGCTGTGTATCCTCCTCAAAATCTGACACAAAAGCAGATGGACACGCTCTCTGACTATACACAGAGACTTGCCAAAGGACTGAATATCATTGGCTTGATGAACATTCAATATGTGATTTCTGATGGAGAGGTATTTGTCATAGAGGTCAATCCTCGTTCATCTAGAACCGTTCCATTTTTGTCCAAAATCACTGGCGTTCCGATGGCAAAATTAGCCACAAAAACCATTCTCGGAGCGAAACTAAAAGATTTGGGCTATCAAAATGGACTTATTCCTAATAAAGAAGGCGTCTATGTGAAAGTTCCTGTTTTTAGTTTTAGTAAATTGTCCAAAGTGGATATTTCCCTCGGCCCTGAAATGAAATCCACAGGAGAAGTGATGGGCAAAGACCAAACCCTAGAAAAAGCTTTATATAAAGGACTTATCGGCGCAGGAAGAAAAGTCCCCACCCATGGAGCGATTCTCTTCACGGTTTCTGATAAAGACAAAGCCGAAGCCGTAGGACTTGCGAAAAGATTTAGCGATATAGGTTTCAGAATATGGGCTACGGAAGGGACAGCAAAATTCTTCGAACAACACGGCGTAAAAACCAAAATAGGCTACAAAATAGGCGAAGAAGATGTAAACCTGATAGACCTCATCCACAAAGGAAAAGTGCAGTATGTGGTAAATACTACCACCAAAGGGAAACAGTCTGAGCGGGACGGCTTCCAAATCCGCCGTATGTCGGTAGAAAACGGAGTCCCATGCCTTACCTCTATGGATACCGTAGAAGCCATTCTAAAAGTGCTGGAATCCCTTACCTTTAAAATAGATGCGATGTAAACATGAAACGATTTCTCATTTTAAAGATAACTGATGTGATTGATGCACCTGTAGCATTGGTATATAAAATTGTTACCGATAATAAGAACTTTCAGTGGCGAGAGGAAGTGGAAAACATAGAGCTATTGGAGAGTGGTTTTATTGAATATTACAAAGGCGGTGGACAAACGCTTTTTAGCAATATTCAAAAGAAAGAAAATGAATATTATGCCTTTACAATGGAGCACAAACTATTCTATGGAGAATGGGAAGGAAAATTTGAATCATATAACGGAGGAACTAAAATTTGTTTTCAAGAGAAAATACATATCAAAAACTTCTTTTTAAGGCTTGTGGCACCTCTCTTTTGGAATTTGAAACGCATACAGCAAAAATATATCACAGCATTAAAAAAGGAAATCTATGAAAACCAATAAATACTTGCATTTGTGGTTGCCTATAATGGGACTACACGCTCTTCATCAAGTAGAAGAAAGTATTTCCTTCTGGCAATGGTATATTGATTTTGTAGATAAAATACCTTCTTGGCTCCAGCTTCCGAGAATTTCCGAGAATGCCCATTTAGTAAAAGCCCACCCTGAATATTTTGTGTGGGCTTCCATAGGGCAACTTACTTTGGTAGCGGTCATTGCTTTTTTATTTCGAAAAAGTGAAAAAGCCACGAAAATTGCACTCATTTTATATCTTGCAGGACTGAGTTTCTTCTTGGTATGGCACATTTTGATAAGTTATTTTACCCATTCCTATTCTCCTGTAATGGTTACCTGCCTTATGGGCGTTTACCTCATTCCAAAATGGGGAATTCGGGTTTTAAAAAAGTAAATCCGTAAATTAGCAAACTAATAAATCTGATTTATGAACCCAATAATCAAACAATGGGATACTGCTAAGTCTCTAAAAAGAGCCTGTCAATATGAAGAGGCACTGGCTATCTATGAAAGTCTTTACCCAAAGGTAGAGACAGAACTCTCGGATACCTTTGATAGGGCTATGTTTTTTGGGGATTACTTTGGCGTATTGGCAGATGTTGCCCAGTATGACAAAGCGGAAGCTATGGCTGCTAAAGCCTTAAAATACATAACTGAAAATGGGTATACTTCTTTAAACTATATTTTCTATAACTATGGGAATATGTATCTTCATCAAGCTAAATGGGAAGAAGCTATTCCTTGGCTCGAAAAAGCGCTCAACAGAAATAGCAATGGGTGGATTAATGAAAAACAAAGAGCTTACTATGGCACTGCTTTAGGGGACGCACTATTCCATTTGGGGCGTATAGAAGAAGCTGAAGAAGAGTTACTTAAGGCGGTAGAGGCAGGCAAAGCTACTGTAGCCAACAAGGATTGGGAACCTTTTTTCTACCTCAAAGAAATATACAAGCAAAAAGGTGACGAGAAACTAATGGCAAAATATGAAAATATGTACCTTACCCGACTTAAAAAGGTAAAGGAAGAAGAACTTATCTATCCTCTATCAGAACATCGGGCAAACAAACAAGCCCTTGAAGACTGGAAAAAACTTAATAACCTTTAATCATTTTACAAATAAAACTATGAGAGAACAAGCAATAAAACTTTACGAACAAGCCCAAGCGGATTACCCAACGTTGAAAACCCAAATAGAGGCACAAGTAGTGCGTTGGTTTTGGGCAGCAGGAGGCGTGGGACTCTTTTCTTTAGAGCCTTTTTATTTTGAACAAAACCGTTTCTCGAAGTCTAAAATTCTTAAAGATGCTCCAGAAGATTCTGACAATAAGTATCAATATGGCGTGAATGCCAACGATGAGATTATCGTCGAACGCAGTTATACTGAGTTTAAAGGACAGTGTTATGAAACTTTCTACTTCCGAGAAGACAGCCAAATTATCAGTTATCGTTTTGAGTACTCTGAGGAAAAGGAGTGTGACAATGTAAAGATTTTTATTTATAAAGATGGATTACTTCAATATATCTATAGTGCTTTTGAAGAGCATTATTCGGAAGAGACAATGTATTATAAGGGAAATAAACTCATACGACGCAAAACTAAAGGATTAGATTATTATTCAAACCCCATTGATAATACCCTTCTCTATACCTATGATATGTTGGGGAAACTCAATAGTATTACCAACGAAACCGGCTATGTATATTATCAGAAGAAGGATAAGAAAATAAGTTATAAAGAACTTTCGGAGAAAGCTGCGGAACGTTACTATGCACTGTTGGTACCTACCATTAAGGCATATCCCATAAAAGAGCCCTTGTATTGTATCAACCTATCGTTTGACTACCAAAACATACTGCCTACAAGGATAGGTTTTGGTACTGAAAGCGAAAGACAAGAATACCAAAAGTATGGCAAAGAGGCAAAACACTACCTTTGGAACACAGCCGAATATGCTCATATTATAGATATAGAACCCAACGAAGAAAATGCTGCCCTCTTCGACCTTTTCAACCAAGAAACCGAAATGCAAGAAAAGAGCAGTGCCGCCACGAAGCTATTAGTCGCTTGCGCCAAACGCCTCAAAGAAGACTGGGCATCACTGGGCATTCCCTCCACCGATGACTTTGTAGTAGTGGTAAGTGATGAAGAAGAATCTTTTTTGAAGAAAGTGTAATTTTGAAAATTAAAAAAATCTAAAAGAATCATATTTTTGAACAATGGGCACTTTTAGCCGAAACCCAAAGTCATATCGCCCTGCTTAAGGATTTGTATAAAAAAGTCAATAAGATAAAGTAATACAGAAACTCTATGAACGAACAAGCAAGAAAACTCTATGACCAAGCCCAAGCGAATTACCCAGCATTGAAAGCGCAAATAGAGGCGCAGGTAGTGCGTTGGTTTTGGGCAGCAGGAGGTATGGGGCTTTTTTCTTTAGAGCCTTTCTACTTTGAACAAAACCGTTTTCCAAAGTCTAAAATCCTAAAAGAAGCTCCAAAAGATACTGACAATAAGTATCAATATGGAGTAAATGAAAAAGATGAGATAATTGTAGCACACTCTTATATTGGATGTGAAGGCGATTATTACGAAGAGTTTTATTTCCGTGAGAAAAACCAAATTATCAGTTATCACTTTGATTTTGCCTCTAAGAAAAAATGTATAAATACTAAAATATTCATCTATAAGGACGAACTCTTGCAATCAATCTACTCCGCTTTCGATAATAATACTTGGAGCGAAAGGACTATGTATTATGAGGGGAACAAACTCATCCGCCAAGAGAAAAAAGGATTAGATTATATTGATAATACGCTCCTTTATACCTATGATATGTTGGGGAAACTCAATAGTATTACCAACGAAACCGGCTATGTATATTATCAGAAGAAGGATAAGAAAATTAGTTATAAAGCCCTCTCGGAAAAAGCTGCGGAACGCTACTATGCCCTATTAGTGCCTACCATTAAGGCATATCCCATAAAAGAGCCCTTGTATTGCATCAATCTATCGTTTGACTACCAAAACATACTACCTACAAGAATAGGCTTTGGACTTGAAAGTGACAGACAAAAATGGAACGAGACTTACGGGGAAAGAGTTGATAGATATCTTTGGAACACTGCCGAATATGCTCATATTATAGATATAGAACCCAATGAAGAAGACGCTACCCTCTTCGACCTTTTCAATCAAGAAACCGAGATGCAAGAAAAGAGCAGTGCAGCCACGAAGCTATTAGTCGCTTGTGCCAAACGCCTCAAAGAAGAATGCGCATCACTAGGCATTCCCTCCACCAATGACTTTGTAATAGTAGTAGGTGATGAAGAAGAATTCTTTTTCAAGAAAGTATAATCCTATTTTAAAACTAAAAAAACTAATGACCCCTGAACTACAATCATTAGGCGATGCTATTTTTGAGGCTACTCAAAAAGCATTTTTAAAACTCTTTGAAAACGGAGAGCATTATTACTATTGTGTGTTACTCACTACGGGTGAGGCGCTTACTCCTTGTATTGCGGCGTGGTCGGTGGAAGCTTTAGAGCGATTCGTAAATGAAAATGCTATCCCCCAAGAGGAAATACCATACTACAAATACTCATTTGCCGATAGCCCTTATTACGCTTTTGGTTATGAGGAATATTTTCAGCAGGTAAAGCAGTTGTTTGAGGAGCGTGACTCTCTTATAGATTACAACAATGAGGCGCAATGGAACGAGGAATACAACCTCCGACTTGCTGCTATGGTATATGCGATGAAAAAGCTTGACGAGACTGGTATTTTTGCCCTCAACCAACCACGAGAACAAGTGTATATCAACGTAGAACTGATGCCCCCCGACGATACCGATATAGAAAGAGCCTTGTCGCTTAACAACCCTGATAACATTGAGGAATGGCTTTCTATATTCAGCTGATTATCATCATTAAATATTGAACAATCTATGAATATTCATTTATTGCGTTCTCATATAGAGAAAA
>CAUQKI010000012.1:0-51787 GCA_963518955.1 uncultured Flavobacteriaceae bacterium
TTGCTTTCATATTCTTTAACTTTGTGGATACATCACAGCGTTATTAGATAAGTGTAAGTTATCTTAATTGTTGTGAGTTGCTTTCAAATTCTTTAACTTTGTGGATACATCACAGCAAGGTGCCAGCGCTGAGCCTCACAGTGTTGGTTGTGAGTTGCTTTCAAATTCTTTAACTTTGTGGATACATCACAGCGGATTTGATACCAGCTAACAAGTCTCAGCTGTTGTGAGTTGCTTTCAAATTCTTTAACTTTGTGGATACATCACAGCCTCAAAGTAAAATCCACTGATAATCAGCGGATTTTTTTGTTTTATACGATTCAAAAAATTAAAATAATTCTAACTGCTGCCACATTGGAGGTGGTTTTTCTTCATTCCTAGCATAAAAAATTTCTATCGCTCCAAATTGTTTATCTGTAATGCACATTATCGCCACTTTTCCTTGTTTAGGTAGAATATTTTTTACTCTTTTGATATGGACTTCTGCATTCTCTCGGCTTGGACAATGGCGGATATACATAGAAAACTGAAATAGAGAAAATCCATCATCTATCAGGCGTTTTCTAAATAAATTAGATGCCTTTATATTTTCTTTTGTATCAGTAGGTAAATCATATAGCACCATAACCCACATAATTCGATATGCATTTAGTCGTTCACTATTCATAATAAATTGGGATAAGAAATCAATCTTTTCTCTCCTGTGTAGCATTTATAGAGCGAAGAAATCGTTGTTTTTATACCAACCATCAGTGGTCTTACAAGGCCATCTATCTGTACATCTTTCGAAGCAATATTTAGAAAATGTGCTTTTGCTTCTTTGCTAAGCTCTTCTATATCAGGATTATTCTCTATCCATTGGATAACGAGCATATCTACAAATGGGCGATAAGGCTCCATCATATCACTTGCCAAGCAATAAGGATTGTACTTATTCTTATGAAAAATTCCCAATACAGGTAGCAGACCTGTCTCTACTATTGCTCTAGAAACGATGCTCAAAAGAACTCCATACCCAAAATTGAAAAACTGATTAGGATAATCACCAAATCTGCCTCTGAGAAAATCTGGACTGATAAGATATTTCCAATAATGCTGGGCGGCAATACCTTCCATATTAGTAGAATCTCCTGATTTTACATTTTTCAAATACTCATACATCGGTTCAGAGAATCTACCTAATTTTTCCAATACTTTAGCCTGATTCTCTATTTTACACTCTATTGTTTGTTTCCAGAGCTGCTTTTTCAAAGGTTCGCTTGCCTCCAATTGATATTTTATTCGTTCCGAATGCTCCGAATGTCCATAAATAGGCAGCATCACACCTTTGGGCATATGTTTAGAATCACAACTAATCATTACGACATTATTCTTCATCATTTCCTGCATCAGCTGATGAGATATGGTAATCTGATAATGATCAAGCATCAACAATCCTAAATCCTCTATAGAAATTCTTCCCTTTTCTATTTTGGTTTCTGGGTCAGTAATCTTTAATTGTTTATCCTTAAGCTTTAGATAAGCAGGATTGCCAATATAAATAGAACGATACAACATAGCCTCTAAAAATTAGTTACATTATCAAGCCTTAAAAATATTTCCTAAACGGTCTATTTTTAGTTTGATACAAAATTCTTTGATTTGAATACTTCGCATACTTGCTGTTTTAGTATCATAAGAACCCGACAGTTCATCTCCTTTTCTTTGCATATCAACTTCTTTAGGACAAATAGCTTTTGCTATCCTATTAGGTGTAAAATAACAAGTAGAAGAAAAATCATTTACATTATAAACCCTTTCCCTTTGTTCTTTGGATAAATTAGTAAAATCAATGCTTTCGGTATCTTCACCCTCCATAGGTACATACACCAAATCATTAGGAGAGAGACTAAATAATAATTTTTCTCCTTTTTCATTAAGTTCTGGAACAGAAATGAGTCCTTGTTTTTGTCGCTCAATAACCTCAGCTAATGGAATAGTGGCATAGGAGCGTTTTCCCTTACTTTGATATACTCCAAAATATAAGTTAGGAGCTCCTTGAACATATTTCTTAGATTTTGCACCTCTTTCTCCCAATACAAATCGTCCACTCCCCTTTTCATAGCTTCTCACTTTATAGATAGGCTTATGTGGTTTACCATCATTATAAAGATATATATTTTTATTAAGTTCTTCTAAACCCTCTGGAGAAAAGGCTAACTCGGAACTCCCTTTATAAGCAAGATAATTGAGTAATATTTTTTGTATCCCTGTATCCGTAATAGATGCTATTGTCTTCTCTGTAAAAGATGAATCTATACTTTTACGAGTGGCAGTGAGAATTTTCCCCTTACCTACTTTCACTCTTTCTAAGGTAATTTTTCCAGAAACAGTTTGTTCATGCAAAGGTTTTCTGATAGCCCAGTTGATACCTTCTTGTTTCACTTTTTTCTTTACCTTTTTACCTTTTTCTTCTACCCATTTTTCATAATAATTGGTAGCTTTATTGATTACTCTTAGGTTTTGTTTAAAACTCACAACTACCATTTCAAGGGCGCTTCGCACATCTTGAGTAAAGGTATTCCATGGCTTTTTGAATGTCCAGTTGTATTTGTCTTCAGCATTATCATTATACTTTTTCTCACATAAGACAGTTCTCAAATCTATTCTAGCGTTTTGCTTTTCTTCTTTAGCCTTATGTTTGTCCAAAGCATGCTGGTTATTCATATAATTGATATGACTGCGAGTAGCACAAGCGACAACCAAGGCATCCATAGCATGGTGACGGTGATCTATTCGTTTCTTTTGGAAACCTTTAGCGTGTTCAAGTGGAACAGTAGGAATCTTCTTCTGGTATTTTTCACTATATGTCGTAAATAACTCTGTCTGTGTCAGATTATTCATCCTCTCAAAACGAGGCAGGATAAGGTCGTTCCATACATCATTCAGTCCCCAGTCTTGTTTCAGCGCGGCTGTAATTTTCCCTGTACATGGTATAATATTTTTAGAATTCACTCCATTATCCTCCTGAGGAGAACGAACTATATTGGAAAGAATTTGTGAAATGAATTTACTGATATACCTTGTGTCATTGAGCTGTCTTTCCACCATTTTTTCTGGAATTTCCTCCATCAGCAGTTTGGCTTTTTTCCCTCGATTATTGGCAAAAAGCTCATTGACCAGCTCTTTATACTCTTTTTCATTAAGAATTCTGACTTTTTTATTTAGCCCTATATCTACTATTTTTCCTCTATGTTCTTTTATAAATTCTAAACCTAACAGCGCGCCTTTTTCAGCATTAACAGCAGACTCGCATATCACTTTATTAGAAAGGCTGTCATCAAAAAATCTACTTTGAGGAATGACATGCTCTATCTGATATTCATCTGTGAACAATTTACTCAGCGGAATTGTCTGCCCTGTGTAAGGAGACTTTTTTTGTTCCAGCCAAAGTCTATATTTTTCCTGCTGAATAGGAGAATATGGACGAACATTTTCTGCGCTTTTATTTTCAAATATTTGTTGTAATTCCTTTTTAACTTTCAGATTTGTCTCCTCATTTTCATTTATTTCCCTAGTCATTCTGTTTCTTTCCTCGGCTGTTTTCTTAAGTTCCCTGCCAAGCTCTATATGTATCTCATCAAAGAAATTTTCTTCTCCTTTTCCATAATATTCCCAAATGTCCTTTACCACTCGCAGAGTCTCTGTAACCACCTGTTCTACGATAGGATTCCTCAAAGAATGCTGTTTGAAGCCTTTTAGATATTCTTCCAAATCAGAAGGCGAAGTCCAGCGCTGTATATCAGCAGCCTCTGAATGAATTCCATACACCACATACTGAGCCATCCAAAGTGGCAATCCCTGAAAATCAGCTTCTTGGCTTAGCTGAAATTTTTCAGCCTTTTCTCTCACAATGGTTTTAATGCTCTCATTATCAACTCCATTGATAATGTCTGATATTCGCGCTTGTACTGGTTCAGAAATGTCGCTATAATTCCAGTATTTACCAAAACGCATCAGCGGAAGCAGTTTTTTGATTGCTTTTTCAGAAAATGCCCCATAATCACTTGGGTAAGGTTTTATTTTCTTAAAATGTTCTACAAAAGACTCTGCATCCAAATTATGTTTTTGTGCAAACTTCATTAGAGCCTTTTCGTATTCGTATTTATCTGTTACAGAATATATTATATGCCAAAGTTGATATTCTATATCTTTGGTCAAGAAATTATCTGGTATGTTTTTTACTTCTTTCAGCCTTTTTTTAATCTCATATCCTGTTTCATTCATTGGATATTTTTTGCTGTCATTTCCTTCTTCATATACATAATTCCAGCGGTATTTCGTAATTTCTTTTTTCAGTTCTTTTTTTAGCTCCGTTTCTTTAGCAAAAGGATATGTCTCTCTCAATGATTTCATTAAAAGAAACTCAAGTACAGATTTATTGCTTACTTCCTTTTCAGACATCAAAAATTCATACAAAGTTTCTTTGTCCTCTATGGAAGAAATAAATTCAGAAGTAACATCTTTATCATCTTCTTTTCTATAAATTTTAAGATTAGAAAGCCATTGCAATACTCTAAATTCCTGATAATAAGGATTTGATTTAGAAATAACTTTTAGATAAGTTTTTCTTCTCTGTTTTGTTTCTTTGTCAATACAGAAACGATATTCCAGAGAACAGCTTGATATATTTGATTTTTGGCTGCGCAGAGGTCTTTGATAGAAAATAATATCATTCAGGAACAAATGCACAAAATCTTTTGAAGAAAGGCTGTTTTGGTGAATTTCATTATTTTTATACAATTCTCTTACACAATCCACAAAAAGCTCTTCCGTAAAAAGCTCTGGCTGAAGGGCTACCTGTTTTTCTAAAATAGCCTTTAATTCTTCTTTATAGAACTTTCGTTCGATGGTTCGGACTAGTTTTCCTTTTATTTTCTGATTAGGATTTTGCAATAGATGGTCGTAGATATAAGCACCTACTGGCTTATTTCCAATACTATTTTCTGTCTTAATCTTTATTTTTTGATAAAATTTATCTTGCTGCTGTTTATTCATTTTAGCAATTTCATCAAAAGTAGGTAAATATGAAAGTTCTACTTTTTCACTTCCATTTTTTAGGAGTGTTCGCTTTGCTACAAATTCTCTTTCTTGATCAACCCAACTATATACGAAATCATTATAAAAAGCTGCTGTATATACTAAACCATTTTCTAAAATTATATCATACCAATATTTATTATATTTTTTATCTTTTTTATCTTTTTCTTTTTTAACAACAGATAAAACTTTTGAAGAAATAATTTCAAAATCATTTTCTTTTTCTTCTTCCTCTTCTCTCAGCTGGTAGTATCCCCTTTTCTGATTGAAATTCAGAATTATCCAAGCCAATTCTTCCTTGCTGATCTTCTCATACAAAGCCTTTTTCCTTAAATAATAAATCGTCCAGTCATAAGGAATTTTACTCTCTTCACCGTTAGATTTTATGTAAAATAGCTGAGGCTGGTGTTTTTTAAAATCCTCAACCATTTCATTGAAACTTTCTAAAAATATAAAGCCTTCATTATTATAAGCCAGTTTAGGCTCAGAATCTCCTATAAATTTACCAAAACGCTTTGTAAAGTCTATTTGCGCATCATAATGAGCAGGCAAAAATCCTAACAAATGGAGAACCCTGTGCAGTCTTTCCCTACGGAGCAGATGCCGTTCTCTTAGTCGGCGTATACCGCGAAACTCTGTTCTTTTTGCTGTTTGAGAAACTGTTGTTCCTTCCTTAAACTTGCTTAAAATTTTCTGTTCTATGGGAATAATTCTACTTCCCAAACCAATAATCTTCCCTTGTTTATTATCAAAATCTTGTTCAATAAGTGCCCATCCAATAGAGTTTGAGCCTAAATCTAAGCCTAAAATATGTTTCATTGGTATATCTTTACAATCGATACCAAATTTAGTTAAAATTTTCTTAAAATATAGGTTTGGAAAAGCGAAATATTTAATATATCTTTGCTACATATTTGAAAGCAACTCACAATAAGGATTATTCCGTTGTGAAAACATCTAGCGCCTCGACTATCTTCGGGGCTTTTTTATTTCATAAAAAAATCCCTTAGATTAAGGCATTTTTACTCCTCCATTCGGCTGAGTTCTTCGTAGTTTTGTTTCAGTTTATGTAGCAGGTTTCCATAAACGAGATGATAAATAAATCTTAGGAATAAAGCAAAAATGAAAATAATCATTAAAAGAGGAATAAACATCACAAACGCAAAAAGATACAATTCTTCTAATTCTTTTCCCTCCAAAGTATTATATTCTATATAAAATGTCAATATCATACTGATGATGAAAAACACCACAATTTCTCCTAAAAATATTCTGATATACCATTGGATACATTTTTTCATCAGGAGGATTTTTTCCATCAGTTTTTTAGGGTTTTCTTCTCTTTTTATTTTAAAATTTAAATATAAAAGTAAACCTATAAAAACATATGGTAAATAAACAGCAAACTCTCCTAAAACATACAATATTCCCTTTATAAGAGGACTGATGTTTAATGCTTCATAATATTCCTTATCTTCTGAAGAAGAAGGCATTAAATACCCAATTAAAAACCAAAATCCCAGCTCCAATAAAGCAATGATAAACACCCATTTTGCGATGGAAACAGACCTTTTTTTGGTCATTGCGAAAAGTTCTTTTTCTGTATAATTTTTAAAATCATCAGATTTATTTTCTTTCCAGTCTTTTTTTAGCAATTCTAATTCGTCCATAGCCTTATTTTTTGATGAGGGTTTTTAGTTTTTCTTTTGCACGGTTCATTTTCACACGGGCGTTTCCTTCCGTTATGCCCAGTATTTCAGAAATTTCTCGGTAGGGTTTGTCATCCAGATACATCATGATGAAGGCTTTTTCCACATCGGACAGCTGGTGTATAGCATCATACATCGCCTGTATCTGTGCGGTCTGGTCATCGTTTTCTTCCGCTATTTTTATCTCGGGAAGAATCTCCATGGAGTCCGCAGGGACATCTCTTTTCCGCTTTCGGAATAGTGCTAGTGCGGTATTCAACCCGATACGGTAAGCCCAAGTAGAAAATTTGGCTTCTCCACGGAAATTAGGATAGGCTTTCCAAAGCTGAATTACAATCTCCTGAAAAAGGTCTTCGTGGTCGCTGGGATTGTCCATGTAGATTTTACAAATCTTATGGATTACCCTCTGGTTTTCATTTAGTTGCTTGATAAACTCCTGCTGCTGTTCGGCTTTCATAAAATGCTTTTTAAAAGTTTATCAAAGAAAAACCAGCCCAAAATAAATCCTTTCTCTTGGTCATCATCTCCTGTAAATCTTTTTTATTTTGACTTGTTTTCATTTGTTTTGATTTTAATTATTTAAACTCTAACTTTTTTAAAATGCATTTTATACCCACATTAGTGCTGGAAATATTTTTTTCGTTACAAAAAATCATTGCCAAAGTTACAAAACCTTGACAATGAACATTTTATTTTTAATTAAAAAAGAAAAACAAACCCACTGAAAGGAATTTCACCTTTCAGCGGGCTGTGGTTTTCATGGCTTATTTCACTGGGTTTTGAACAATATTAGGATTGTTACTCACCTCACTCTGCGGAATCTGGAAACGGTATTGGTTATAGTCTGTAGAATAACTACGATTAAACTTCCCAAAGGTATGGTTAGAACCTGGATAATCCCTCACCAAATCCACTCCAAGGCGTTTCATATCAAACCAAGCGTAGCCTTCGCCCCAAAGTTCTATTCTCTTTTGCAGGATGATTTCATCTATAAGGCTCTGTCCAGAATTAGTGGAAAGTGTGTATCCTGTATCTCTCACAGAAGTAATATCATAGAGCACTTGTCTTGCCTGAGCTGTCTGCCCAAGTCTCGCCAAAGCCTCTGCTTCTATATAGTAAAGCGAAGCCGCTCTGATGTAGATATAATCTCCTTCAAAGAAAGTCAAATCCTTGAACTTTCTGCTCACATATGCAGGATGTTTTTTGGTCTTTCCATTGAAAGTATAAGTGGATTCTGTAGCCCCGTTGAACACTTGTTTTCTGTAATCGGTATTTGGGATTTGGTCGTATAATCTTTTGTCAATGATTTTATAAATCCCTGCTGCTCCTGCGTAGCCTTCGTTCATGCTGTCATACATAGAGAAGAACGAAGCATAGTGGTTACCGATGTTTTTGGTCTGTAAAGAATTATCAAATCCCCAGATAATCTCTGGATTGGTTTTTAGAGAAAATCCTGCACCTGTATAGTCCGCCTGAGACATCAGCGTTTTGCCTGTTCGGGCTTCATTAGCATAGGCTGCCGCTCTGGTATAATCTCCAGTTTCAAGGTAAATATCCGCCGCGATGGCTTTGGCTGCCCTTTGGTCTATCTGTGCGATGTTTTGCTGAGTGAAACCATTCAGCGCAGTGATGGCGTTTTCTATATCGCTGGTTATTTGGTTATAAACTTCGCGCACAGTGGCTCTTGCTCTCGGTGTTTCTGGGCTGGATGCCGTAGTTACCAATGGCACCCCTAGTTCATTCTGATGACCAACATAAGTAAGTGCATAGAACCTCACCAAATTAAAATAACTATACGCACGAAGTGCCAAAAGCTGACCGTAGATGTGTCGGTTTTCATTATTTACGCCTATCCCTTCTATTTTCTCTATTAAACGATTGATATCAAAAATTTTAGAATAAAATGTATTCCAAACGATTTCGTTGGTAAAATTGTCGCTTTGTCTCGCTTCGTAGTTGTAATATCTCCCAAGGTGCTGCTGTTTCGCCTGAATAAGGTCATTAGAAAGCAAATCAACCCCTGCTTTTATGGACATTATCCCAAAATCCGTGTGAGTGGTAGTTCCACCCGAACCATGATTTCTGAAACTAAGATAAATCCCTTTAAGATAATTATTTAAAGATGCCGCATCATCAGGAATCTGCTCCTCTGAAATCAGTTTCGCGGATTCGGTTTCTAATTCTCTATTGCAGCTCAAAAGTGATAGAGCAACGAATGCTCCTGCTAATATTTTATTGATTTTCATAACTTTTTTTAAAATTAAAATTTAAGATTAAGACCTAATGAAACACTTGACAACAGATTATATCCGTATGTCTCCGAAATTCCAGAAATAGACAGCCTTGGGTCATAGCCTCTTCTCTTTGAGAGTAGGAAAAGGTTGTTTCCTGTTACATAAATATTGGCATCTCGGATTCCATAGTTTTCAAGGAAACTCTGCGGTATGCCCACACTCAGCGTCAAATCTTGAAGACTTAAATAATCTGATTTCGTTAAGAACAGTGTAGAATTGGCATTTTGGTTAGAATTAGAAATATCTATTCTTGGCAGAGATGCTGTAGGATTTTCTGGCGTCCATGTGTTATGAACATCTCTATGGTAGTTAGATGCATAGTTATCCGAATGCAAGAGCGATCTGTAGTTTTGGTCATAACCCCAGCCACCCAGCTGATACGCAAAATTAGCCGATAGAGTAATATTTTTAAATCTTATCTGAGTTCCAAAACCACCATAAACCTTTGGTATAGCGGATTTTCCTGTTTGGTAAAGAGTTGCTTCAGCGTAGCTGTTTGTAACTTGTTTAACTGCATTTCCATGCGCATCCACACCATCTTTATACCAAAGTGCATCTCCATTCAGAGGATCCACCCCTGCAAACTCTTTTAGATAGTAAGCATATCGGTCGCTGCCTTCTTTTAGAAGGAATAGCCCGTCTGCTATCCCGTTTTCTCTCTGTGCATCAGGGAGTTTGGTAATTTTATTTTTGTAATGAGTAAGGTTAGCGTATAGATTCCAAGTGAAATTCTCTGTTTTAATTACATCTCCGTTGATGCTCACCTGAACCCCTCTGTTTCTCATGTTTCCGATGTTTTCTAACCTAGGATAATACCCCACATTAGAGAAAGGAAGCGCCGCACGATAGATCATATCAGAAACTTTTCTCTCAAAATATTCGGCATTGATAGACAATCTTCTATTGAACAAAGCCGTTTCAAAACCAGCATTTAGGTTTTGGGAGTTTTCCCATCTCAGCTTATTATTTCCAAGATATTCCGTAGTAACCACAGGCGTATCATCCCCGAAGTTACTTACTTTATATAAGTTTTTGTAAGCATAGTAGATTCTGTCCGTAGTGCCTGGGAAGTAGAAAATATCATTCCCCTGCTGTCCGTAGGAAGCCTTCACTTTCAGGGTATTAACAGTCTCCGAATCCTTTAAGAAATCTTCTTTCGAAATGTCCCATGCTGCTCCCAGTCCATAGAAAGTCCCCCATCTATTTTCTTTGGAAAATACCGATGAACCATCTCTTCTAAGGCTGGCATTGAAGAAATATTTGTTTTTATAATTATACAAAACTCGGGAGAAAAACCCTTCCACAGCGTAGTCGTATTGGTTTCCTGTGATTTCGTTCATTTTCAGAACATTATCAAAAACAGTAAGCCCTTCTAAGAACAATTTTTCTTTTCTCGCCCCGAAGTAATCGCTTTTCTCTTGGTTCAGCTCATGTCCTAGAAGAACGCTGATATTGTGCGCGCCGAGTTGTTTGTTATAAGATAATAACTGCTGGTGGTTGAAGGCGTATTTCAGAGTATTGGATTTTGCAAGTCGCCCGCCCACAGTAGCCGTAGTCCCTCCCAAAGGATTTCCATAAACAAGCTCTTGGGAATTGATAATCACGCCACCAAAATTATAAGTAAAATCAAAATCTTTCAGGAATTTATACTGCACGAAAAGATTGGTATTCACCGTATTATTAGTCACTTTATTCAAATCATACTGGCGGTTTCCCACAGGATTTTCAAAAACGGCGTAAGACCTTCTCGCTCCATTTGGCCCTTTTCCATCACCGTAGTCATAGACAGCCCTTCCTTTGATATCATACACTCTGTTATAATCATTATCCCTCAAATACACTGGGTAAAAAGGCGCGATATTCCTAGAAAACTGGAACGAGTTAGCAAAACTTCCTCCATCGCCCAGATTCTGTTCGCTGTTGCTGTAATTTAAATTAACTCCAAATTTCAATTTTTCGTTAAGAGCATATTCCAAATTAGACCTTAAACTCAATCTTTTAAATCCAGAACCGATGAGGTAACTGCGGTCATTAAGGTAGCCAAGTGAAGTATAAGCCTTTAATTTATCGGTATTTGCTGTGAAGCTGAGGTTCGCTTCTTGGCGGAGATTAGGACGGAATAATAGTTTTTGCCAATTGTCCTGATAAAGCAGTTTAGCATTTTGGTTAAAACTTCCATCTGGATTGATAAGCTGGTTAAACGGAACATTATAAGCATTATATCCCAGCGTGGCGTTCATTTTATTTATCGCCTCTGTATAGGCTTGGGCATCAGTCTTCCCACTTGCTTTTTCGCCTACACGAACTCTATTGAAATAGGCCAAATAATACTCGGCAGGGCTGGTAATAATGTCATATTCTGGAGTCGCACGGAAGTTAATCCCTGTTTTAATATCAAAATCTACATAAATCCCCTTTCTTGTTCCTTTTTTAGTGGTGATGATGATTACACCATTTGCCCCTCGCGAGCCATACAAAGCATTTGATGAAGCGTCTTCCAAGAAGGATAAACTCTCTATATCCGAAGACGGAATAGAATTGAGCGACCCAGGGTAAGGTATCCCATCCAAGACAATTAGCGGCTCACTAGAAGCGTTGATAGAGCCTATCCCTCTCATTCGTATGCTCGGGCTGCTCCCTGGCTGTCCATTTCCCACAATCTGAACCCCCGCTACACGCCCTGCAAGTCCCTGCAAGACATTTCCGTTCTGTAATGCAGAGATATCCTTGGGTTTTAGTTCTTGGATAGAACCTGTGATTTCTTCTTTTTTCTGTTTCCCAAAGGCTACTATCACGACTTCACCGATGGAATTTTCCTTGATAGAATCCTTCTTCTTCTCCTGAGCACTGAATGTCCCCACGAAAGAGAACAACGCAAACAAAGTGCTTAATCTGACTACTTTTCTTTTCATTATATATAGTATTGTTAATTTTTTACTTAAAATTTGGTTTAAACATAAAAAAAGAGCCTCAGCGTATTTACCGAAGCTCTCATGATGATTATGAAGAAAACTTAATACTTTAATCCATCACAAAAACTGCGGTCTTTTAGAAAGCCACATCATCATTCCCATCATTTGACAAGTTAGATTTTGGTTTTTATGATTCAGATTTATTAACATTTTAATTTTTAATTGAGATTTAGTTTAGACATAAAAAAAAAAGAGCTTTGGTTTTTGTCCGAAGCCCTTGTGATAATTTGTATAATTTATATAAAATTTTTCTATTCGCATTTTACAATCACAAAAACTGCGGCTTTCTAAAAACCCACATCATCATATCCATACACATGGTAATGGTATGTTTAGATGTTCTTGTATGATTGTATTGGTTAAACATTATTCTCTCCTTTTTTGCTGTAATATTTTGCGAAAGTATAAAAACTTTTTTAATTAGCAAATTTTTTTATCATTTTTTTGATCAAAATAATTCTGCATAAAAAAATCCTTTCCAAAAAATTAGAAAGGATTTTCATTAATTCATATTTAGTTTACTTTTTGCCATGTCTGGCTTCTACCAAATGCAGAAAATCCTATATAAGCACGAACCATAAGGTTATTTCCTTCTTTTTTAATCGTGCATTTGTATGATTTTCCGTTTTTAGGATCTGTTATCGTTCCTCCGCTGTATTCATCGCCATCTTTAGACAGCCCACGGATAACCTCCATTCCCAAAATAGGTTTCCCTTTTCTGTCATCTTTACAAGAAGAACAGTTAGGATCGGCAGGTTTTATCAGTAGTTCTACTACTTTCGCGTAGTATTTACCATCAGATTTTTTAAAAATTTCTACGATGGATTTTGGTTTTTTGGTTTCGTCATCTATCGTTCTCCATTTTCCCTCTATCTGGGCAAAAGCCATGGAACTGCACAATAATGCAAAGGCTAAAATTGAATTTTTCATGATTATATCTATAAAATATTTACGGCGCAAATATAGAAATAAAAATTAAACAGCAAAAACAAATTTCATTTTAGCCTTTTATCAATGATATTTTACAACAAAATTAAAACTTAAACAACTGTTTAAAAACTTTTATATTTAATTCAGTTTTTTTCTAATAACCCTGTGCATATAATCCTGATACCAAGCCTTACTGAGGAGTTTTCCACGCTCAATTTCAGCGTTATTTATTTTACCAAGAAGATTGTTTTTTAGTTCAAGGTCAGTGATTTCATAAACTCCCGTAATATCCTTACCATCAAAACGATAGATATAATTTCCTATCATAAACTGCTCTTGTATTGCATCAGAATTAACGACGATGTATTCTTCATTTCTATCTGACACAAGACTTCTTCCCCAGCTTCGCAAAGGTTTGTTATAGCCAATAATATCCGCAAGTGTAGGATAAATGTCTATCTGCTGGGCGTAGGTCATATTTTTACCTTTCAAATTATATTTCGGATTCGGAGAATAGAAGATGATGGGAACTGCATACCCATTCATCGCTTTGGCATATTCTGGATAGTAGATTTTGTTCGTGTGGTCTCCTGTGATGACAAAGATAGTATTCTCATACCAAGGCTGTTTTCGTGCCGTTTCAAAATACTTTTTCAAGGCATAGTCTGTATACTGTATCGGTTCGTGCATTTCCACAAAACCTTTTTTAAATTTCCCTTCGTATTGTGCAGGAATTTTAAATGGATGATGCGAAGACGCCGTAAAAACCGTTGCCATAAATGGTTTATTAGACTTTCCTACATTTTTAGCAAAATATTGCAGAAAAGGCTCATCCCAAATCGCCCAAATTCCATCAAAATCCTTATCATTATTATACTCAGTTTTTCCAAAATAATCCTTGAAACCGAGGATATTCGCAAATCCCTGAAAGCCCATAGAACCATTCGGCGCACCATGATAAAAAGAAGTTTCATAGCCCAATTCATTCGCCACAGAAACGATGGATTGTATCTTTTGATTAGAATACGGCGAACTCGTAAAAGCATCCTTTAAGCTCGGAATTCCCGCCAAAACACTGCTCATTCCGTGGATAGACTGCCTTCCATTAGCAAAAGTATTCGGAAAAATCAGACTCTCCTTTGACAAACTGTCCAAAAACGGCGTGTAAGAAACATAATCTTTTATATTTTTCTCCTCGTTAAACGCTCCTATGTATTCCCTTCCGAGGCTTTCCACTATGAGAATCACGATGTTAGGTCTTGGCTGTGGAACTTCCCTTTGGTAGGTTTTATAAGGTTTTACATTCTCTGCGATGTATTTTTCATCCACAAAATGCACTTCCTTAAAGCCATTCGTATTGATGGTTCTAAAAAACGAAAAAGTACTGTTTAGAACGATGTTTGCGTGCGCAGGCTTGTCTGTATGGCGGTTAGCATCCACCAAATTGATAGGGCGGGTGCTGTGTTTAAAATCTCCACGAATTCCACCAACTATAAGCACCGCTGCCAGACAAAGACTTACCACAGAACCTCCAAAATACCAAATTTTTTTTTCAATCTTTATTTCTTTGATTTTCATTCTTTTATAAAGGAAAAACCAAAGACCCATCAACACAACGAAACAAAGAAAAACCCAAAAATTCTGTCCCAAAGAAGCCCAAAAAACCTTGCCTATATTCTGCTCATTTTCAACGACATTTATCACCGCAGAGGTCAGCCTCGACTGGCTAAATCTATAATAAACAATATCTCCAAAATTCATCGCATAGGCGATTCCATTCAGAATAAAATAAACCCAAAACAAAAACTTTTGATACCCTCCCTTTGTATTGATAGTCAAAGGAATAAGACTAAAAAAAATAAAAACGATATTGACATAAAGTATCGCCGTGGTATCAAATGCAGTGCCGTAGTAAGCCAGCTTAAAATACTGAGATACACTGTCTATTTCCAACAAATCCCGATTAAAAAACCAAAATAAAAACCTCGCTGCCTGATAAAAAACAAGAACAAGGAATATACGATATATCAAGACTTTTACTTCCTGCAAACGGAGTTCTTTCATACTTTTTCTAACTTAATAGCACAAAGGTAAGTTTTTTAGCTGAGGATAATGAAAATGAAATCCAAAAATTCGGCTTTTATCCAATAAAATTTTATATTTGCTCTATGAATTTTTTAAGAAACAATTTAGCGAATTTCTTCACTCTCGGAAACTTATTTTCTGGATGTGTGGGAGCAGTTCATTTATTAAATGGTGATTATCAGACCACTGCGATATGTATCCTAATCTCGGCCGTTTTAGATTTTTTTGATGGGTTCGTGGCTCGTGCTTTAAAGTCAAATTCTGAGCTCGGCGTACAGCTTGACTCCCTTGCTGATATGGTCACTTTTGGCGTGCTGCCAGGGCTTACGATGTTTGTCATGCTGGAGCCTTTCGAGAATCAGCTTTTGGGGATTGATTTACCTTTCAAAGTGCAGTATTTAGGGCTTTTCATCACGCTTTTGTCTTGTATGAGACTGGCTATTTTTAACATTGATGATGAGCAGACCTACTATTTCAAAGGACTGAATACACCGAGTAATACTTTCCTTATTTTTGGGCTTTATTTTGCTTTTAAAGAAAATCAAAGTTTTTCATTTTTATTGGAAAACGAGGGACTTCTTTTGGCGCTTACCGCTCTGAGCTCTTGGCTTTTGGTAAGTCCGATTAAAATGATTGCCATGAAATTCAAGTCCAAAAAACTTGAAGACAATTACCCTAAATTAGCCCTAATCATCGGTATTATTCCTATTTTAATATTTTTCGGATGGACAGGCATTCCGCTATGCATCATCTATTACATGCTGGTTTCCATTGTTTTCCAAAACCAGTTGAAATAAATTTAATTTTCAAACCTTAAATATTGTGAATTTAAAATTACACAAACCACTGTGTATCTTTGATTTAGAGACCACAGGAACCAATATCGGCAAAGACAGGATTGTAGAAATCTGCATCCTGAAAGTCAATCCAGATGCATCCAGAGAAAGCAAAACTTGGCTCATCAACCCAGAAATGCCCATTCCAGTGGAAGCATCAGTGGTGCATGGGATTTATGACAAAGATGTAGAAAATGCGCCTACCTTTAAAGAAGCAGCTCCTAAAATCATGGAAATGCTTTCTGGAACGGATTTGGGAGGATTTAATTCCAATAGATTTGATGTTCCTTTACTAGCAGAGGAACTTCTGAGAGCAGGGATAGATTTTGATTTATCTAAATTCAAACTCATTGACGCTCAGGTTATTTTCCACAAAATGGAACCTAGAAACCTTACCGCCGCATACAAATTCTACTGCGGAAAAGATTTGGAAGGAGCCCACTCTGCTGAAGCAGACACCTTGGCTACCTTTGAAGTGATAGACGCACAGGTAGGCAAATATGAAGAACTTCCAAAAGATATAAATGGACTGAGTGAATTTTCATTCCATAATAAATTCGCAGATTTGGCTGGATTTATCGCCTTTAATGAAAACAAGGAAGAAATTTTCACTTTTGGAAAATACAAAGGACAGCCTGTGAAAGAGGTTTTCCAGAAAGACATCGGCTATTTCGGCTGGATTCAAAATGCTGATTTCCCACTTTACACTAAAAAAATTCTAACAGCCATCCAATTAAGAAGCAAATTTTAATTTAAATAATCAAAAAGTGGTTTTATAAAGAAATTTTTCTTATCTTTAAGAACTAAAACTTATGATTATGACAAATATTATTTTACCTGTGGATTTTGGTAAGACCACAGATGTGCTTTTAGGTGCTGCAATAAAATTTGCAAAAGAAGTGAATGGAAGACTTTGCCTTATTCATGTCGCTCCTATGGATTTAGGATTGGCTGTGGGTGATATCGGTATGCAGTATTTTCCAGAAATAGAACAAAGTGAAATTCGTGAAGAATTATTGGAACTTAACCGATTAGAACAACAAGTTGTAGCTCAAGGAGTAGACTGCGAGCATCTTCTGAAACAAGGAATCCCAAAAGATATTATTCTAGCACATGCAGAGCAGAAAAATGCAGGTTATATAGTAATGGGCTCTCATGGAAGAAGTGGGATGTATGATGTATTCATCGGCAGTTTGACAAAAGAGCTTACCAAACTATCTCCTATTCCTGTTTTGGTGGTGCCTTGTCATGAAAAATAAAAAATTATATTTTTAATCTAAATCCTTATCAATATTGATAAGGATTTTTTTATTTAAAAATCGTACTTTTGGGGCTTATTTTCAAAGTTAAAATAATGCTGAATATACAAGAAATACGGGAGCAATTTCCTATTCTTACCCAAAAGGTAAATGACAAACCTTTGGTATATCTGGATAATGCTGCCAGTTCACAAAAACCTCTGATGGTCATAAAAAAATGGGAGGAATATTATCAAACTATCAATGCTAATGTGCATCGTGGAATTCACACTTTGAGCCAGTTAGCAACCGAAGAAATGGAACTTTCTCGGCAAAAAATCCAGAAATTCATCAACGCGAAATACAGCCACGAAATCATTTTCACTCGTGGAACTACCGAGAGTATCAACCTAATTTCCTACTCCATCACTCCACTGATAAAAGCAGGAGACGAAATCATTATTTCTCATCTGGAACACCACTCAAACATCGTTCCTTGGCAGA
Source organism: uncultured Flavobacteriaceae bacterium (assembly GCA_963518955.1). Classification (GTDB taxonomy): domain Bacteria; phylum Bacteroidota; class Bacteroidia; order Flavobacteriales; family Weeksellaceae; genus JABCPE02. The sequence goes on from CAUQKI010000012.1 coordinate 17,648, forward strand.
TGCTTTGCGAGAGAACAGGTGCTGTTTTGAAGGTTATACCGATAGATGAAAACGGAATTCTACAACTGGATTTTTTAGACAAAAACCTATCCGAAAAAACCAAAATAGTCGCTGTAAATCAAGTTTCTAACGCACTGGGAATCATCAACCCTATAAATGAAATCATTGCAAAAACCAGAGCCAGCTCTCCTGCCTACATTGTTATCGACGGCGCCCAGTCGGTTCCTCATTTTAAAATAGATGTTCAGAAATTGGATTGTGATTTTTTTGTTTTTTCTGGACACAAAATATATGCTCCCATGGGCACAGGAATTCTCTACGGAAAGGAAAGTGTTTTGGATAAACTCAGTCCTTTTCACGGCGGCGGCGAAATGATAAAAACCTGCACCTTTGAGAAAACCACCTATGCCGACCTGCCCTTTCGGTTCGAAGCAGGAACACCCAATGTTGGCGGAAATATCGCTCTAGGAACAGCCACGGATTTCGTAGAAAACATAGGACATTCTTCTATCAAAGAGCATGAAACGGCACTTTTAGATTATGCTCAAAAAAAATTAAAAGAAATAGACGGTCTAAAAATCTATGGCGAAAAAGCTCCGCGGACAGGCGTAATTTCCTTTAATCTAAATGGAAATTTCATCGCTTCTGATGTAGGAATGATTTTGGATAAATTGGGAATTGCCGTGCGCACAGGACACCACTGCACCCAGCCGATTATGAATTTTTTCGGGATTTCTGGAACTATCCGTGCTAGTTTTGCTGTTTATAATACTTTTGAAGAAATAGATTCCCTAATCGAAGGAGTGAAAAAAGCACAAAAAATGCTGATGTAAAGTTTTCATTATACTGTCAAATTGTCCTAATATCATTACTGGCAATATTTTTGACAATTATTAGAAGAAAAATTTAAGAAAATGGAAGAAAATAAAGATACACAAGAGAGAAAGAACACCTCTAACCCAGAGGATATGCAAAATACTGAAAATCAAAACACAGAAAATACTGAAAATTTGACAGAAGAAATGTCATTAGAGGAACAATTGGCACACCAAAAAGACCTCTACATCAGACTTTTTGCTGAGTTTGAAAACTACAAAAAAAGAACTCTAAAAGAAAAAACAGAATTTGCACAATACGCCAATCAAAACATTATGATTTCTATGTTGGCTATTTTAGATGATTTCGAAAGAGCTCTAAAAGAATTAGCAAAATCTGAAGAAACCAAGGAACAGTTGAAGGGAGTAGAACTTATTTACAACAAATTTAAAAACTCTCTGATAGAGAAGGGTTTAAAAGTAATAGAAGTAAAGGCCGGAGATGATTTTAATGTAGATTTCCATGAGGCTATCACACAGATTCCTGCGCCATCAGAAGAGTTGAAAGGCAAGATAGTGGATGTGATAGAGACTGGATATCAGCTATATGACAGAGTTATTCGTTTCGCGAAAGTAGTTACAGGAAGTTAATTCAAAAACAACTAAAAATCAATAAATTAGATAATTAAATTTATGTCTAAAAGAGATTATTACGAGGTATTAGGAGTTTCCAAATCAGCCAGCGCTGATGAAATCAAAAAAGCCTACCGAAAATTAGCCATAAAATACCACCCAGATAAAAACCCTGGTGACAAGGAAGCAGAAGAAAAATTCAAGGAAGCCGCTGAGGCCTATGAAGTGCTGAGTGATGCCGACAAAAAGGCGAGATACGACCAGTTCGGCCATGCAGGTGTAGGAGGAGCTACTGGTGGCGGCTATGGTGGAGGAGGCATGAATATGGAAGATATTTTTGCTCAGTTTGGTGATATTTTCGGAGGAGGATTTGGTGGTTTCGGAGGCTTCGGAGGAGGAAGAGGCCATCAACAGCTAAGAGGTTCTAATCTTCGTATCCGAATAAAATTAAACTTGGAGGAAATGCTTAATGGAACACAGAAAACCATTAAGGTAAAAAGAATGAAATTGGCTGATGGAGTGACCTCTAAGACCTGCCCTACTTGTAATGGTAGCGGTGTCCAGATGAAGATAGTGAACACTGTTTTCGGACAGATGCAGTCTCAGACCACTTGTTCCGCTTGTCAGGGATTAGGAAAAATCGCTGATAAAATCCCTGCTGGTGCAGATGCGCACGGACTAATCCGTGAGGAAGAAGAAGTAAGCATCAACATTCCTGCTGGTGCAAGAGAAGGTCTACAGCTCAATGTCCGAGGAAAAGGTAACGATGCGCCTCTTGGCGGAGCGGCAGGAGACCTTTTGGTGGTTATAGAAGAGGAAGAAGATGCAAACATCAAACGAGAAGGAGACAACCTTCATCAAGAACTTTATATTTCATTTGCCGAAGCTGCTTTGGGCTGTTCTAAAGAAATCCCAACAGTAAACGGAAAAGTGAAAATAAAAATAGATGCAGGAACTCAGTCTGGAAAAATCCTTCGTCTTGCTGGAAAAGGACTTCCAAGCTTAGACAGCTACCACAAGGGAGATATGTTTGTCCATGTAAATGTATGGACACCTCAAAAACTAACCGAGGAACAGCGCAAATTCTTTGAAAGTCAGCTCAATTCTGGAGAAATGAAAGCCGAGCCTACTGGAAAAGAGAAAAGTTTCTTTGACAGAGTGAGAGATATGTTTAACTGAATAATATCTCTGTTCAAATAGAAAAAACCTTGCCTTTAATAGGCAAGGTTTTATTTTTATTTCAAAAATCCAAAGTTTATTTTTCGTCCTCATCATCAAAATATTCAAAAAGAAAATCATTATAAGGGAAACGAGAAATATGAATTTTGTGCACCTCATCATAAATCAGTTTTTTCATCTCTGGAAAATTCTCTTTAGTAATCGCAGATATAAAAACCGTTGGGTGTTTAGACTTTGCCATCCATGTACGCTTCCATTCATCAAGAGAAATATTTTTCTTCGTAGATGGAGTTAGGTCATCTTCATCCTTTTTTTCATAAGAAAAATCATCTATTTTATTGAAAATCATTACCATCGGTTTCTGATGAGCATTGATTTCCTGCAAAATCTGATTTACAGAACTGATATGGTCTTCAAAACTTTCGTGCGAAACATCCACCACATGCAGCAACAAATCCGCTTCACGAACCTCATCAAGAGTAGATTTAAAAGACTCCACCAGCTGAGTAGGCAGTTTTCGGATAAAACCAACCGTATCCGTAAGAAGGAAAGGCAAATTCCCAATAACTACTTTCCTCACCGTGGTATCCAAAGTAGCAAAAAGTTTATTTTCCGCAAAAACATCCGATTTAGAAAGGGCATTCATCAGCGTGGATTTTCCTACATTGGTATAGCCCACCAAGGCTACTCTTACCATCTTTCCACGGTTGTTTCTCTGCGTAGCCATCTGTTTATCAATAGTTTTTAATTTCTCCTTTAAAAGTGAAATCCTATCACGGATAATACGCCTATCCGTTTCTATCTCAGTCTCCCCAGGCCCCCTCATCCCAATTCCTCCTCGCTGTCTCTCTAGGTGGGTCCACATCCTTGTAAGTCTTGGTAAAAGATACTCATACTGAGCAAGTTCCACCTGAGTTCTCGCATAAGAAGTCTGAGCCCTTTGAGCAAAAATATCAAGAATAAGATTAGTTCGGTCAAGAATTTTAACTTCTAATTCTCTCTCCAAGTTTTTCAGCTGTGAAGGAGAAAGTTCATCATCAAAAATAACCGTTCCTATTTCATTTTCTTCCAAAAAAAGTTTGATTTCCTCTGCTTTTCCCTTCCCTACAAAAGTTCTAGAATCAGGCTGAGAAAGTTTTTGTGTAAATCTTTTTTTCACTGTAGCCCCAGCTGTATAAGCCAAAAACTCTAGCTCATCCATATATTCGGTGAGTTTTTCCTCATCTTGGTCTTTTGTTATCAGACCTACCAAAACGGCATTTTCGTAAATATGTTCCTTTTTTTCTAACATAGAGCAAAGGTAATAAATTAAACATCTTATACAAAATACAAAAAAGGATTCAAAATTTTATTCTGAATCCCTTTTCTATTGTAATATTAAATTTTACTTAGCAAATCATCTGTCATCTCCATATTATGGTAGACATTCTGCACATCATCATCTTCCTCAAAGCGCTCCAGCATTTTCATATTTGCTTTGAACTGCTCTTCATTCACTTCTTTTGTCATATTTGGAATTCTCTGTAATTCAGCACTTTTCGCTTCTATTCCCATTTCATCCAATTTATGAGACAATGCCCCAAAATCCTCAAAAGCAGTAGTAATCATTACTTCTTCCTCATCTTGGTCTATTTCCTCTGCCCCTCCATCTATCATTTCCATTTCAAACTCATCCCAATCTATGGTGATTTTAGTTTTTTCTATTGTGAAAATTCCTTTTCTGTCAAAAATAAAAGCCAACTCTCCATTCTTTCCTAAATTTCCTTCAAATTTATTAAAGATTGCTCTTACATTTGCTACTGTTCGGGTAGTATTATTCGTAGTACATTCCACAAAAAACGCAACTCCCCCCTGTCCATAGCCTTCATATGTTACCTCTTCATAGTTTTCTGCATCTGCTCCACTCGCTTTTTTTATTGCTCTTTCTACATTGTCTTTCGGCATGTTAGCCCCCTTTGCATTCTGTATGCAACGGCGCAGAGCTGGGTTAGAATCTGGATCTGGTCCTCCTGCTTTTACTGCCAAGGCTATATCTTTTCCTATTTTAGAGAATGTTTTGGCCATTTTATCCCAACGAGCCAATTTAGATGCTTTTCTATATTCAAATGCGCGTCCCATAAATATTGATTTTTTTTCAGAACACAAAAATAATAATTAATTTCCAAAATGAATAAAAAAAATACTCCTAGAAAATCTAGGAGTATTTTTTATTAAGAAATTTTAATTATTTCTTTTTACCTACTGGTTTTTTACCAGTTCCTTTTTTAGCTGGTTTTTTAACAAGCTTTTTGCTAACTACAGGAAGATCTGATTTTTTCAATGCTTCCCATGCTTCACCATTAATAGCTTCTACTACTACTTTTCTATCAGCTTCTCTTTCCTCATTTGACGCTGTTGCAGGAACTACTGCATCTCTTGATCCTACACCTGTAGATTTCAATTGAGTATCAGCTACTCCTCTTTCTTCAAGAGCTCTAACTACTGCTGCAGCTCTTTCTCTAGAAAGTTTCAAGTTGTAAGCATCATTACCTTTTTTATCAGTATGACCTGTAATCAAGAATGTACCTCCATTAGAAGACTTGATTACTTCAGCAGCTTGGTCTAATTTAGAGTAAGAAGACTTGCTGATTACAGCCTTACCGAAGTCAAATGTAATACCTTTCAATGCACCTGTTGCTTCAAGAGCAAACACATCAGCTGGTTTAGGACATCCGTTGTATTCTGGTAATCCTGGAACTTCTGGACAAGCATCATCTTTGTCAAGAACTCCATCATTATCTGTATCTTTCCATGGGCATCCTTTGTTTTCAGCTGGACCAGCTACTTCTGGACACTCATCATCTTTGTCAAGAACTCCGTCACCGTCTGTATCTGGCCAAGGACATCCTTGATTTTCAACTGGACCAGCAACTTCTGGACAGTTATCTTCTGAATCTTGAACTCCGTCACCGTCTGTATCAGGACATCCGTTAAACTGAGCAAGACCAAATACATCTGGACAAGCATCATCTTTATCTTTGATACCATCTTTATCTCTATCTGTATTTCCGAATCTAAAGTTTAATGTAGCTGAAGATTGCCAGAAATCAGAGATAGTAGTTTTCTCGAATGGAGTTACTACATAGTCTTGTTGAACACCAATACCGAAGTTTTTAGTAATCCAGAAGTTCATACCAAGACCTCCGTTTGCAGCGAAGTGGTCAGCTTTCATGAATCCTCCTTCTTTGTTGTATGCTCTTTCAGAGTTGCTGTAATCATGTCTTAGATAGTTAGCACCAACTCTCACATATGGGTCAAACCAAGAGTTTTCATTCCAAAGTCCGTTGAATTTAAATTGAAGACCAAGACCAGTCATCAAGAAAAATTCTTTATCCATAATTTGTCCTTCTACTCCACTTAAGTTTGGACGAATTCTTTTGTTGTCAACATTACCCACAGATGTTTGCCAGTCTACAACGAAATACTTGTTCAAGTTTCTCGCAACTGTCAATTTAGACAATGGTGGAGTAATTGTGTAATTGTTAAGAGTAAATGCCGCACGAAGATTTTTCACTGATTCACCAAATTCTCCATTAATCGCAGCATGGTTTACTCCATGAGCCCCTACTCCTATCAACCACTTATTCTCAGTTGTTTGAGCAGACACAGAAGTAGCTACTGTAAGAGCTAAAGCTGTGATTCCTAATTTTAGATTTTTCATAGAATGATTAATATAATTTAAAATTTTATAATTAAATTTTGGATATTTGAGACAAAAATAACAAAAAAAAACAATATTGCCAAAAAAAATTAAAAATTCTTCTTGATTCTATCTAAATTTCTCTTATTTTCTCTTTCTTTTATTGTCTCTCTTTTATCGAATAATTTCTTTCCTCGCGCCAGTGCAATCTTCAGTTTCGCCTTGCCTTTTTCGTTGATATAGAGCTTTAGCGGAACTATCGTATTTCCTACATCTTTCACTTTTTTACCGAGTTTTTCAAGCTCTTGGGAATGCAGTAAAAGTTTTCGTTCTCTTTTTACTTTATGATTGTAAAAAGTCCCAAATTTATACTCTTCTATACTCATATTGATTACAAAAAGTTCTTCGTTTATAAACTCGCAGAAACTTTCCGTTATAGAAGCTTTAGAAAGGCGGATGGACTTTATTTCAGTTCCTGTAAGCACTATCCCAGCCTCGTATTCTTCCAAGATTTCATATTCAAATCTGGCTCTTTTATTAAGAATATTTATATTTTTAGTTTTACTCATAATGTGGAGTTTTTAGATTAGAGGAATATTATGCGCTTTGCATTTTTCTCTCATTTCTTCTGGCCATATACTTGCCTGAATTTCACCGATATGTGCTTTTTGCAGCAAAAACATACACAAACGAGACTGCCCTATACCGCCTCCTATCGTGAGAGGCAACTCGTTATTCAGCAATCTTTTATGAAAATAAAGTTCTTTTCTGTCTTCTTTATCTTCTATCTGAAGTTGTTTCTCTAATGAATTTTTATCAACACGAATTCCCATTGATGAAATCTCAAACGGCACATTGAGCACAGGATTCCAAAGGAGAATATCTCCATTCAGCCCTAAAAATCCATCTTCATTAGCCGTCACCCAGTCATCATAGTCTGTCGCTCTATAGTCGTGCTTTTCTCCATTACTAAGTTTTCCGCCTATACCTATTATAAATACAGCTTTATATTCTTTTGCGATTTCTCTTTCTCTTTCTTTTGGAGACAGGTCAGGATATTTTTGTAAAAGTTCTTCTGAATGTATAAAATGTATTTCTCTCGGAAGCATAGGTTTCAGCTCTGGAAAAGCCTCATTCACTAAATATTCTGTTCTTAAAAACGAAGCGTAAATTCTTTTAACCACAGATTTTAGGAATGCTACCGTTCTATCTTTTTCAGAAATAGCCATTTCCCAGTCCCACTGGTCTACATATAGAGAATGCATATTCCCAAGCTCCTCATCTGCACGAATGGCGTTCATATCCGTATATATACCATATCCCTCATCTACATTATAATCTGCAAGCATTACTCTTTTCCACTTTGCTAATGAATGTACAACCTCTGCACGAGCTTCATCCATATCTTTTATAGGAAAATTTACGGCTCTCTCCTTTCCGCTCAAATCATCATTTAGTCCCATCCCTCTCAAAACAAAAAGCGGCGCCGTTACCCTACGCAGTCTAAGCTCTGCCGACAAATTGGCTTGAAAAAAATCTTTTATCTTTTGTATCCCCAATTCTGTCTGTTGTAAATTCAAAATAGACTTATAGTTTGGGGGATTTATCAAATAACTCATTTTTACTGCTAATTTTTTTGTATTTTTGCGACAAATTTACAGAAATAATGCTAACAGTATCTAATTTATCACTACAATTTGGGAAAAGAGTACTTTTTGACGAGGTAAATGTCATGTTTACCAAAGGGAACTGCTACGGAATCATCGGAGCAAATGGAGCTGGAAAATCTACTTTCCTAAAAATATTGACAGGAAAACAAGAGCCTACCACAGGGCATGTAACACTGGAACCAGGTAAGAGAATGTCTGTTTTGGAGCAGGACCACTTTGCTTATGACCAGTTTACGGTTTTGGAAACGGTTCTTCGTGGGAATAAAAAATTATTCGAAATCAAAGAAGAAATGGATGCTCTCTACGCAAAACCAGACTTCTCTGATGAAGATGGAATAAAGGCAGGCGAACTCGGAGTAATCTACGATGAAATGGGAGGATGGAATGCCGAAGCAGATGCACAGACCATGCTGTCCAATGTAGGGATAAAAGAAGATATGCACTACCAAATGATGTCCGAACTAGAAAACAAGGACAAAGTAAAAGTGCTATTGGCTCAGGCTTTATTCGGAAATCCAGATGTTTTGATTCTCGATGAGCCTACCAACGACCTTGATATTGACACTATTTCTTGGCTGGAAGATTTCCTTGCTGATTATGAAAACACGGTGATTGTGGTATCTCACGACCGTCACTTCTTGGATGCTGTCTGCACCCACATCGGTGACTTAGACTATTCTAAACTAAACCTTTATACAGGGAACTATTCTTTCTGGTATCAGGCTTCTCAGCTGGCAACGAGACAAAGACAACAAGCCAACAAAAAAGCTGAAGAGAAGAAAAAAGAATTGCAGGACTTCATCGCGAGATTTAGTTCCAATGTAGCGAAAGCGAAACAAGCTACAGCAAGAAAGAAAATGATTGACAAACTAAACATCGAAGAAATCAAACCTTCTTCCAGAAGATATCCTGCCATCATTTTTGAAATGGAAAGAGAAGCGGGAGACCAGATTTTAGAGATAAAAGGTTTAGAAATCGTAAAAGATGGAGAAACCCTGCTTTCTGGCGGAGACCTTAACCTTAAAAAAGGTGATAAAGTGGCTGTAATCTCTAGAAACTCCCTAGCCGTTACCGAGTTTTTCCAAGTAATCTCTGGAAGTACAGCTCCTGCCAAAGGCGAATACAAATGGGGTGTAACTACTAACCAAAGCTACATGCCACTGGACAACACGGAGTATTTCCAAGAAAAAGACCTAAATCTAGTAGACTGGCTAAGACAATTTACCAAAAATGATGAGGAAAGACACGAAGAGTTTGTCAGAGGATTTTTAGGAAGAATGCTTTTCTCTGGTGATGAAGCGCTTAAATCTTCTACGGTGCTTTCTGGAGGGGAAAAAATGCGATGCATGTTCAGCCGAATGATGCTTCAAAAAGCCAATGTCCTTCTAATGGACGAACCTACCAACCACTTGGATTTGGAGAGTATCACGGCGCTTAACAACTCTTTGATGAACTTCAAAGGAAATATCTTGATTTCTTCTCATGACCACGAGTTGCTACAAACAGTGTGTAACCGTGTGATAGAAATCACGCCAAAAGGAATCATCGATAGAGAAATGACTTACGATGAATACCTTGAAGACAAAAAGGTGAAAGAACTGAAAGAACAAATGTACAGTTAATTAACTATTTTATTTCACTATATTTTCAAAGCCACTTCAAAAAAAGTGGCTTTTTATATGAAAAAAGTAGATTTTTTTACTTGATTTTACCCGATTTCCAAAATCATTTATTAATTTTGTACCTTACATTTATGTAAAGTATAATCAATAAAGTTAAAAATTTATGAAAAAATCATTATTGACATCAGCTTTAGCAGCTGTATTAGTGGTATCTTGTGGAACGCAAAACGCAAGAGTAAGTGAATTAGAAGCACAAAAAGAGGCTTTAGAATTAAAAACAAAACTTACTAAATTAAAAATCGATTACGAAAAAGAAAAGGCATCAACTGATGATTTGAGAAATAAAGCAGCTGCTATAAACGCACAAGCGAACTCAAGCACTTCAGATTTCCATGCATCAAGCGCAAAAGCTACTGCTAAAGATGCGAAACAAACAATGAAAGTATTGAAAGATACTCAGAAAATAAACAGAGATTTGGCATCTAGCGAGAAAAAACTTCATAAAATAGAAAAAGAAATCGCTAAAGTACAAGGTCGTTTAGACAAGCTGAACCAGCAAGTGAAGATTGTAGACAAAAATACTGCTGAAGCTGAAAACAACTAAATTATAAAGTCCTCAAATTGAGGACTTTTTTAGTTTATGAAATTTGGGGTTGTTTTCTATTTTTAATGACAATAAAAAACACTACAAAGAAAAACAGAAAATACAAATACCAAGCATTTTTCAGCATTTCTAAATAATTTACTTTATTCTCGCTGAGTTTTATTAAAATCAAAACCTGCGCTCCATAAGGGAGAACTCCCTGAACGATACAAGAAAAAATATCCAATACAGATGCCGAAAACTTGGGACTTAGATTATACTTTTCGGTGATATTCTTTGCTACTTTTCCTGAAAGAACTATCGCAATGGTGTTATTCGCAATCGCTGCATCGATGAGACTTACCAAAAATCCCATTCCAAAATAAGCCGATTTTTGCCCGCGTATCATTTGTTTCACTTTGTTTAGCAAAAATGTGATTCCTCCCATATTTTCTACAATTCCCGCGAGTCCGCCAGTCAATAAAGCCAAAAGAAAAATCTCATTCATGTCCGAAAAACCTTCATAGATTTTCTTGGAAAAATCAAGCCAAGAAAGGCTTCCTGTCGAGATGCCGATGATTCCGCTGAGAAGAACTCCCACAAGCAGCACCAGAAAAACATTCACACCCAAAACCGAAAGCACAATCACCAATAAATACGGAAAAATGAGCCAAATGGAAGGACTTCCAGAAGTTTGGCTTTCTAAAACAGCAGAAGAAGAATTTCCGCCCAAAAAGATAAAAATCACCGCCGCAATCACCGCCGCAGGAAACGCAATCATAATATTGGTTCGGAATTTATCTTTCATCTGACAACCGAGGCTCTGTGTAGCCGCAATAGTCGTATCGGAAATAAAAGAAAGATTGTCCCCAAACATAGCACCACAGAGCAGACTCGCCGCCACTACATTGATATCCGTTTGTGTATTTTCTGCAAAGCCCATAACTATTGGCGTAAGAGCCACTATCGTCCCCACAGAAGTCCCTGCCGAAACGGATAAAAACGATGCCATCAGGAACACGCCCAAAGGAATATACTGTGCAGAAAAATACTGCGAACCGAAGAAAACCACCGCATCTATGCTCCCTGTCGCCTTGGACACAGCCGAAAAAGCTCCCGCAAGAAGATAGATAATGCACATGGTGATGATACTTTCCTCGCCACAGCCTTTCATGAAGAATTTTAGTTTTTCTTGAAAACCAGCTTTTGGGAGTAAAAATGCAGAAATCACTCCGCAGAGTGCCGCCACAGAAGCTGGAAAAGCATAGAAATCATCAAGAATAATTCCGCTTCCCAAAAATATAATCACAAACACCAAGAACGGAAGCAGTGCAATACCAGATTGAGTATCTTTCATTATTTTTCGTTAAATTTTAGCGAATTTAAAATAATTTTCTCTAACTGTAAAACTATTTTCTCTTTTGTGAAGTTTTCAAAAGAATTTTCAGAAATATTCATGGAATTAGAAAAAATTTGCTCTATATTTTCGTTTTCTTTAATGATAAAGGGACAACGAGACAAATATCCCACAGGAAACACCGCAGGTTTCATAAATCTGACTGCATCGCCGATATTTCCTGACATTTTCGTTTCTCCATAAATTTCCTCCACTCCGAAAAAAGAAGTTTTCATTTTCAGAGGACACCATAGAAAATCCGCCTTTTCCAGATAATTTTCAAAAATATTTTTAGGAATTCTCTCTCGGAAATATTCTATTTTTATATTCTGCGGTAGCTGTTTTTCTAAGTCCTGTATCTTCGCAAGTTCCTCCTCACCTGCCTTTCCAAGAAAAACGATTCTGTACGGAATATCTTTTTTAAATCCTTTCAGCTGTTCCATTATTTTAGAATAATCTCTCCGTTTTTGGGAAACTTCTCCAGGGACTACGATAAGTTTTTCCTCTGATTTTTCAATAGTTTCAGACTTTTTTCCAAAGAAAACAGGCAAAAAATGCGTTTCCTTTCTTAAATGCTCTATATCCAAGGTTTTTTCTAAATTTTCATCAAGAACCCAAAGCAATTTTGCGTTTTTATAAACTTCTGATTTGGACAAAAGCCCTTCTTTCAGAAGCAACTTCATTCTAAAAGTAAAATCCTTTTCCAAGATATTTTTCAGCAAAACTCTTCGTGGAGCTTCTATAAAATTAAGATTATGACAGATAATCGCCGCAGGAAATTTTTCCGCGATTTTTTTGAAAATATGAAAATAGCGGTGTGCCGTTCCTATTATCACCAAATCGTACGACTTTCCTTTCAGCTTTTCTAAAAGATTTTCAGGCTCGGTTTCTATAATGTTTTCTATTTCAGAAGAATTTAGCCTGTTCAAGATTTTTTTTGAAAAATAAAAATCCACAGAAAATTTCTCTGAATTTTTGGTTAATTCTGCAAAATTTTCCGCAATCTCGGCGTGAGTATCTATTTCTATATAGGCAATTTGTTTTTTCACAAAGTTTTCAGAATTTTTTTAAAATTTCTCTCCATCGCAGGTTTCTTATGTATTTTATTTCCTCGCGGGAGAGTTTTCTGTCTTGTTTTTGGCTCAGGAAAGTTTTCATTGTGATAAAAAATTCCGAAAAACTTCTATTCTTAAAGGAAGACTTCGCCGAGGAGATGAATGCGAGAGGAAAATCTAGCCCAATGTTATAGAAATATTCACCAAGTTTTTTTGCTTTTGCGTTTTTGTATTTATATGCCGTAGGGCGCAGATGCTTTACCCAAAGGGATTTATTCGTAATCACCTGATATCCATGCATCTGGCAGAGCATCACATCGATATTATCCCAGCCCAAAACCTCCCGAAGGCCTCCCATCTGCAAAAAACATTCCTTGCGATATGATTTTATCGGGCCACGCACATGGTTTTTAGAGGAAATATTCTCAAAAACCCAGTTTTCATCTTTTTTAATATAAACTAAACCCGAAACCATTCCTGCTTTTGGATTTTCTTCATAAATCCTATTGATTTCCTCCAAATAATTCTCAGGAAAAATAATATCAGCATCAAATTTACAGATTACATCAAAATCATCTAAATTCTGCGAAGAAAGACCTTTGTAAAATGTAGAAACCACCTTCGCGCCAGGTGAGTGGGCAGATTTTTCTAAATTAATGAGCTGAAAATGCTTCTTATCTATGAATCCCTCTACCATTTCCCTCGTTCTATCCGTAGAGCCGTCATTCACGATGACGCAAGTAAAATCCTGAAAGCCTTGTGATTTCAGGGAATTTAGCGTGAGGAGAATATTTTCTTCCTCGTTATGCGTGGGAATGATGATTAAAAATTTCATGAAAAAAATTCATACAAAAAGACTGCTCCCAAGAGTTTCCTTATAGAACAGCCTTTATTCTTGATTTTTAGTCTAATTGATATTTCACAAAAACAACTGCAGAGAATTTTATCTTCTGAAAATCAAGTTTCCTTAAAAAATCTTCTGAAGCTCCTTCTTTTTTGTATGATTTTGGTTCAGGAGATATATCTGCCATTAAAGCAAATTCTTCATATCTTTCTCCTCCATAATTTGTATCAGAAATATGTAATGCCTTCCCTACTTTTTGGTTAAGAGGTTTTACAAGTTTCTGGGCTGTTATTCTTGATCTTTTTACCGCTTCAGATTTTAAATCTAATAAAAGTTCCTCAGATTTAGAATATTCTACTTTTTCTACTCCTGTATTAGAAATTCCCGCTTCCTCCAAGCTGATAAGAACATTTGCTAAAGTATAGGCATCTTTTACAAGAAGAGAATATCTTTTAGTTTTTAGAATATTCTGCCCTCTTAAAAAATATTTCTTAAAATTACTAGAATAATCCAAAACCGACAAATCCTTGTCCGTATTTATTTTTAATTTCTTTAAAATCGTTTCTAACTGTTTCTCCTGCTCCTCTACCGACTTTTTGTTTTTAGAATCGGCTTCGTTCAGGGTAATAGAAACATAAATCCTATCAGGAACCACCAGAGTATCTACTGAAGCTCCTACCTCAATGTAAGGCTGGTCTAAAAAATTTTTCTGTGCAGAAAATAAATTCCACACGAAAAACATCACAAAAATTAAAAAACTCTTTTTCATAATCTATTTTTTTTCTTCAAAAATATAAAATTTTTAAGTTAATCCCAACTCCATCTTTCCTAATGCGCCTCCAGCCAGTTGTTCCCTACGCCTACTTCCACGATTAAAGGAACTTTTGTCTTCACTGCGGATTCCATTTTCTCTTTTATTAGGGCTTTTATCGGTTCTATTTCCTCCTCTGGCACCTCAAACAATAGTTCATCATGAACCTGCAAGAGCATTTTTGTTTTAAATCCTCCCTCGGACAAGGCTCTGTCTATTTCTATCATCGCTATTTTTATAACATCGGCCGCACTCCCTTGGATAGGCGCATTTACAGCGTTTCTCTCGGCGTGCCCTCTCACCACGAAATTATTAGAATTAATGTCCTTCAAGTGTCTTTTTCTTCCCAAAATAGTCTCCACAAAGCCATTTTTTCGTGCTTTTTCCACCTGCTCGGTCATGAAGATTTTTAGTTTCGGATAGTTTTCGTAGTAGGAATCTATCATCTGTTTCGCCTCCGTTCGCGAAAGTCCTGTCTGCTCCGCCAATGCAAAAGCTCCCTGCCCATAGATAATCCCGAAATTCACGGTTTTGGCTTGGCTTCGCTGGGTTTTATCTACTTGGTCAAGTGGAATTTTGAACAATTTAGAAGCTGTAGAAGCGTGGATATCTTCGCCATTTTGGAAGGCTTTTATCATGTTATCCTCGCCAGAAAGCTCAGCAATCAGCCTCAGCTCTATCTGCGAATAATCGGCTGAAATTATTTTCTTGCCTTCCTCCGCCACGAAAGCTCCACGAATCTGCTGTCCTCTGGCTGTTCTGATAGGGATATTCTGCAAGTTAGGATTTAGGCTGGAGAGCCTTCCTGTGGCCGCCGTAGTCTGCGAAAAAGTGGTATGCACCCTGTTATCCTTTGGTTCTATTTCAGACGGAAGTGCATCTACATAGGTAGATTTTAGTTTTTGATATGTTCGGTATTTCAGAATGTGCTGAATAATCTCGTGTTTATAAGCGAGTTTCTGCAAAACCTCCTCCGATGTGGAATACTGCCCTGTTTTGGTCTTTTTCGCCTTTGGGTCTAATTTTAATTTCTCGAAAAGAATTTCGCCTAACTGCTTGGGAGAGTTCATATTAAACTCCTCACCAGAAAGTTCAAAAATCTTCTGTTCCAGCTCTCTAAGGTCGTTTTCTAAATCCACACTTTCCCTAGAAAGCCAGTCTGTATCGAGCGAAATACCCGCCAACTCCATCTTTGCGAGGATTTTCATCAGCGGCATTTCTACTTTATGGAATAGCTTCTCCAGATTTTCTTTTTTCAGCTGTGGAGAAAAAACCTCATAAAGCTGGAAAGTAACATCCGCATCCTCCGCCGCATAATTGGTCTGAGTTTCAAGGCTTACTTCCCTCAGTGTTTTTTGGTTTTTGCCTTTTTTACCAATCAAACTTTCTATGGAAATAGGCTGATATTTTAGGTAAATTTCTGATAAATAGTCCATTCCGTGCCGTCCGTCTGGGTTCAGTAGATAGTGAGCAATCATCGTATCAAAAAGCTCTCCTCTAATCTCCACATCGTACTGGGCAAGGATTTTATAATCAAATTTAAAGTTGTGTGCTATCTTCAGAATTTCTTCATTCTCAAAAAACGGCTTGAAAATATCCAGCACCGCGAGGGCTTCCTCTCTATTTTCAGGAATGGGAACATAATACGCCAAGCCCTTTCGGTAAGAAAAACTCATCCCGATAAGTTCCGCCTCAAATTCATTGAGCGAAGTCGTTTCCGTATCAAAACAAACTGCCTTTTGTCCCAATAAATTTTGCACCAATATTCTCTGAGCCTTCTCATTATCAATGAATTGATAAAGATGATCCGTGTTTTCTATCCCTGCATAAGAGGAAAACAGAGAAGCCTCCTGCGAATCCTCATAATTAGCAAAAAGATCCAGTTGAACAGCCTCCTGACCAGCATTTTTTGCCTTCGGTGTTGCTTTTTCTGCCTCCGATGCTTGGTTTTCCGCTTCAGAATGGAAAATTCTATACAGATTTTCGTACAGTCGTTTGAATTCTATTTCATCAAATATCTCTTTCAGCTTCGGAAAATCAGGCTTTTCTAAATGATATTTCTCGTGTTCAAACTCCACTGGAACATCCGTAAGAATGGTCGCCAGTTTCTTTGACAAAAGCCCTCTCTCTGCCGAATTTTCTACCTTTTCGCGAAGTTTCCCTGTGAGTTTATCGGTATTCGCCAAGAGATTTTCCATAGAACCAAATTCTTGGAGGAATTTCTTCGCGGTCTTCTCTCCTACGCCTTCTAGCCCAGGGATATTATCCACTGCATCGCCCATCATTCCAAGGAAATCTATCACTTGTTTAGGGTCTTGTATCTCGTATTTTTCTAAAACTTCTGGAATTCCTAAAATCTCCACACCGCCACCTTTACTGGCTGGTTTGTAAATTTTAATATTCTCGGTAACGAGCTGTGCAAAATCCTTATCAGGCGTGACCATAAAGACCTGATAGCCCTGTTTTTCTGCCTTTACAGCAATAGTTCCTATCACATCATCCGCCTCATAGCCCTCCATTCCCAAAATAGGAATATGCATCGCCTCCAAAATCTGGTGGATATACGGCACAGCAATTTTTATCGCCTCGGGAGTTTCGGCTCTATTGGCTTTATATTCGGAAAAATCTTCGGTGCGGACATTGGCTTTACCGACATCAAAAACCACAGCCAAATGCGGCGGGTTTTCTCGTTTTATGAGTTCAATAAGTGAGTTAGTAAAACCAAATATCGCCGAGGTATCCAGCCCTTTGCTGGACAGCCTTGGGTTTTTAATAAAGGCATAATATCCTCTGAAAATCATCGCATAAGCATCTATCAGATAGAGCCTTTTGTCTTCGTTCGTAGTCATGGAACAAAGATAAAACAAATTGAGAATATTCGGTCTTTTTTTCGTAATTTTGGATTTCGTTTAAAATTTTTAAAATTATGAGAAAGAAAATTCTACTTGTTTTAATTAGGCTTAGTTTTTTGTGCTGGAATTTATACATTTTATGAGCATATCGCGGGAGGAAGATGCAATCCCAAAGGCACATGCACCGCTTGTAAAAACTGCTCTGGATGCAAACACTGCCACAAAGAAGGCGGAACATGCAGCGTATGCAGGAGATAAATTTCAAAGAAAAAAACTAAAGGCTTAAAATAATTTAAGCCCTTTTTTTATCTTAATTAAGATTTATTTTATTTCAAAGTCATCTGCATCACTTCCAAATCAAATTCGGCAGCGGCAGTGAGAATATGGTCAAAAATATCCGCCTGTATCTGCTCGTAATCTGCCATTCCAGATTTATTAGCGAAACAATAGATTTCCAGCGGCATTCCCTCTGGGCTGATTTCCATTTGGCGCACCAAGAGCAAATCGTTTTGAGAAATATTTGGATTATTTTTCAGATAGTTCAGCGTGTATGTTCTAAAAACACCAATATTGGTAAGCTGTTTTCCATTGATTACCCGTTGTCCGTTAGGGATTTTTTCTCGTTCTTTTTTTATTTCGGTATATCTTCGTTCTAGATATTCGGAAATTAGGTTAATATCTCTAAGCCTTTCATAAAACTCATCGTCTATAAACTTGAACGACTTGATATTGAAATAGATAGACCTTTTTATCCTTTTCTGGTTTCCATCGTACATCACCTGAATATTCTTAATCTCGGTGCTGAGCAGGTCGTAGGTCGGAATCGTAGAAACAGTCTTATCAAAATTTTTAATCTTAGTGGTCAAAAGGTTGATTTCCTGAACATTACCTTCGATGTCATATTTTTTAATTCCTACCCAATCACCCACTTTCAAGTTTTTGGAAATGGAAACATGAAGTCCCGTAATAAGCCCTAGAATGGTATCTCTGAATATCAATAAAATCAATGCCGTAAAAGCTCCGATATAGCCTAAAATGGCAGTAACGGTAACACCCATCAGTTTCGCAGTGACAATCAGCACAATACATAGGTAGCCCAATAATTTGAGAATACCATATATCGCGCGAAACATGGTAACACGATACTGATTGCTTTTGAAAATGTAGTATTTTTCTATAGATTTCAGGACTTTATCAACGAGTTTTATCAGAACATAAGTTCCATAAACACCAATGACAAAATCTAAAAGTTCATAACTTTTGGGGTGCCGCCAGAAAACTTCCTGAATGAAGAAATCCGCAAAAACCCATGGTATAAAATGCACAAAAGAAACATGCACTTCGGTTTCCAGCATCGCCTTTACCCATGCATTATCATATTTACTTGATATGAATTTCAGCGCCCAGCCTACTATTTTTCTGATGACAAAATCCACCAAAAAAATGACTAAGACAAAAAATATAGACTTTAATGCTATTTGTGTAAAAAGTATAGTTCCATCAGGAAAATTATCCCTCACAAAGAAATGGATGCTTTCGCTGATTTGCTTTATTAAATCCATGAATTAAAAAAATATAGAAGCAAATTTAAATTTTTATATTCATTCCACAAAAGAATATAATGACTACGCCTTATAAATGGAAGATTATCCGTAGTATTGTTTTTTAAACAGCCACATTGCCAATGAAGTAGGCAGGGCTAATTTTATGGCTTTTTTCTTGGTTTCTTTTGAAAATTCAGATGAAAAATAATCCATAATTCCCAAAGAAGACAAGGTCTGATAGTTACGGTGGCTTTCTTTCCAAAGTTCCTCATTCTGCTGGGCTTTCCAGTTCATCTGAAGTGTCAGTGTTTCGTAATCCACGAGATATTTCAGGATTAAATTTCTCCTCTCGCCTTTTTGTTTTCTCAGTTCTTGGTCTATGTGCTGACCGATGGTAAACCAATTATCAAAATTTCGTTTGGTTCTATTGTGAATCACTGATTTCGCATGCAGAAAATAGGTGTATGTTATTCCTTTGTGCAGGGCTATTTTGTTCATTTTCAAAACCAAATGAAAAGTCCAAAGCTCATCTTGGGCAAAAAGTCCCTTCACAAAATACAATTTATTTTGGCGTAAATAATCTACAATAAACAGCTTATTCACTGCATAAGTCACCATATTTCCCTTAGAAAATTCACGCAAAATATTATCATTCCCTTCGATTACATCCTTATCCGAATTTATTTTTATCGCTATGGATTTATTGCCTGTTTCCAGCTCTTCGCACTCCAGCTGGGATATAGTCATCTCAGCTTGTGTTCTTTCGGCTATTTCTACAAGGGTTTCTATACAATCTGGTGTAATGACATCATCACTATCCAAGAAAAAAAGATATTTTCCCTGCGCAGTGTCTATTCCCTTGTTTCTCACGACAGAAAGCCCAGAATTCTCCTCCAAATGATATATTTTCCAGTTTTGGAGATTGTGTTTTTGGATAAAATCTTCTGCTATCTGTACGGAGTTGTCAGGAGTTTTGTCATCTATCAAAGTGACTTCTAAATTCTTATATGTCTGATTAACAACGGATAACAAGCATTTCTCTAAAAACCCCTCACATTTAAAAAGCGGAATAGATATGGTAACTAACGGCAACATTCTCTCTTATTTTCTTTCGCACAAAAATAACTATTTTTATCATAAAAGTCATATCTTTGTCTCATAACAGAGCAAAAATGCATTTTCTATCCAAAATTATTTTAAAATTACTTAAAAAAAGTAGCTTAAAAAAGTTAAGCAGCAGTCCTAACAGCAACATAGGCGGAAATCTAAAAATTGGTGATTTTTGTAATTTTTCTTTTTATCCTAATGCTAAAAAAATAAGCATCGGCAGTGGTTTTAGTATAAGAAACTATTGTAATATTTTGGTGAGTAACGATGCAGAGCTACACATTGGCAACAATGTTTTCATGAATAACTACTGCTCTATCAACTGTTTAGAAAAAATAGAAATAGGAGAAAATACGCTTTTTGGTGAAGGCGTGAAACTATACGACCACAACCACCAGTATAGCGCCTCTCCAGATTTTAAAGTGGAACATCAGAAATTCAACTCTGCTCCTATCAAAATAGGGAAAAACTGCTGGCTCGGGAGTAATGTAATCGTGCTGAAAGGAGTGACCATCGGTGATAATGTTATCATCGGTGCGGGCTGTGTTATCCACAAAGACATCCCTGCTAACTCCATGATAATCAATAAACAAGAACACATTGTAAAAAACCTTTAATAATGATACCTGTAACCAAACCTTTCCTCCCTCCAAAAGAGGAATATCTAAAATATATTGATGGAATATGGAACCGCCAATGGCTTACCAACATGGGACCTCTGGCGAGTCAGCTAGAAATGGAGCTAAAAGAATCCCTTGATGTCCAACATTTATTATTTGTAACCAATGGAACTGTAGCTATCCAAATGGCTATCAAGGCTTTGGGTATAACGGGAGAGATTATAACCACACCGTTTTCATTTGTGGCGACTACAAGTTCTATTGTGTGGGAAGGTTGTACGCCGGTATTTGTGGATATTTGTCCCGATTCTCTATGCATAGATGCAGACAAAATAGAAGATGCCATCACAGAAAAAACCCAAGCTATCTTGGCTACACATGTCTACGGAAACCCTTGTGATGTGGTTAAAATAGAGCAGATTGCTAAAAAACATAATTTAAAGGTAATCTACGATGCAGCCCATGCTTTTGGAGTAAAAGTAAACGGAAAATCTGTTTTTGAATATGGCGATATTTCCACTTGTTCCCTGCATTCCACTAAACTCTATCATTCTGTGGAAGGTGGACTGATTATTACCCAAAATCCTGATTTGCTAAAAAAACTGGCGTCTATTCGTAATTTTGGGATTGCTGGATTTGATTCTTTTTCGGAATTGGGAATTAATGGCAAAAACTCTGAGTTTCACGCCGCTATGGGATTAGCAAACCTAAAACACACCGAAGCAATCCACATCCAACGCAAAAAATTATCCGAGTGTTACGATAAAAATCTAAAAAACCTAAAAGCACGAAAAGTAGCTTGGCATAAGGATGCAAACCAAAACTACGCCTACTATCCTGTAGTTTTGGAATCGGAGGAGCTTTTATTAAAAATCAAAGCAGAGCTGGACCTTAATGAAATCTTTACCCGAAGATATTTTTATCCGAGTTTGGCCTCTTCTCTACCATACCTCCCAAAGGTGGAATTCCCTATCACAGAGGATATTTCGAGAAGAGTGCTTTGTCTTCCGCTTTATTTTGATTTGACAGAAGAAGAAATTAATTATATTTGTCGTTTAATGCTGAGAGTTCAAAATAATTAAAATTGAATAAAAAAGTGTTTTTTATTGATTTTATCACTTTGAATTCAAAAAACGCTTATTTCATAATCCTGAAAAATATAACTATCAATAAATACTACAAATGCAGCAAAAAATATTAGTTAGTGTAATTGTTCCTACTTATAACCAAAGTGAATTCTTAGAACTGACTTTACTGAACATCATTAATCAAAAAACAAATTTTCATTACGAAATAATCATTTCTAATGATGCTTCAACAGACAACTCAGACGGCGTAATACAAGACATTATAAAATCTAAGGTTAATAATGAAAATATCTCAATAAAATATTTCAACCATGAGAAAAATCTTGGTATGATTAAAAATTGGATGTTTTGTATTGAACAATGTGAAGGAAAATACATTGCCATTTGCGAAGGTGATGACTACTGGATAGATGAAAACAAACTACAAAAGCAAGTAGATTTTTTAGAACAGAATCATGATTATGGGCTTGTTTTTACAAATTCTAAACGGATAATTAATAATACTATTTATGAAAACATCATTAATATTGATCCCAATGATTCTAAATACAAATATTTATTACCCGAAAATGTAATCTCTACACTTACTACTTTATTTAGAAATGATAAGGAGATTATGGAAGAATATTTCCATCTTCTAAACACCAAAGACTGGACTATTGGGGATTATCTCTTATGGTTCTTATTTAACAAAAAATACAAGATACATTTTTTAAAAGATTACACTACTGTTTATAGAATCACGCCCAATACTGCTTCACGCCCTAATGATATTGTTAAAAAATATCTTTATACTAAAAGTATCTATGAAATTCGGAAATACAACATTGACAAAGACTATGATTCTTCAAGCATTGACGATGATTTTATATTAACATCCATGTGCTTCCTGCTTCAAAACTATAATAAATTGGCTGATTTTAAAAATGAAATTATAAATAATACCAAACACCATAAATTCAGAAATTCAAAAAAAGAAATTTTTAGACAGTTATTTTTATTATCAATTCATTCTTCCATTTTAAGAAACCTACTAAATAAAATCATAAAATAGTAAAGTTTGCATAAAATCTTACAGGAGAATTAGAATTCCCTTTATTCATATAATCTAATAACTTATCATTCATTCTTTTATGAAATTTTCAATCCTAATTGCTCACTACAATAATTTTGAATATTTTAAAGATTGTTATCAAAGCATAATTTCTCAAACTTACAAAAACTTTGAAGTTATTATACTTGATGACTGTTCCACTGATGATTCTTATGAAAAAGTCAAAAATTTAGTAAAAGATGACCATAGATTCAAAATTTTTAAAAATGAGGAAAACAAAGGTGTAGGCTATACCAAGGGAAAGTTAATCGAATTGTCTACTGGTGATATATGTGGTTTTCTTGACCCTGATGATGCGATCACACCTAATGCTATTGAGGAGTCTATTAAATGCTATAATGATCCAAAAATAGTGGCTACTTATTCTAAAATGTATTTTTGTAATTCAGAACTAGTTCCTCAAACAATAGCTAAAATAAATCGTAAAGTAAAGAATAACGACCCTCTTTTTTTAAACATTTTCTTTGAAGTTAATCATTTTTTTACTTTTAGACGAAATGTTTATAATAGTACCTCCAAAATTAATGATAAAATTCGGCTGGCTGAAGATCAAGATTTGTATCTCAAACTCTACGAACAAGGGTGTTTTAAGTTTATAAACAAGCCTCTATATCTATATAGAAAGCATGAAAAAGGTATTTCACAAAGTATAAACAAATCAAAAATTGCAGAAAAGAATAAACAATGGGATTTAGTTTTAAGAAATACTTTATCAAGAAGGGGAATAAAAATCATCTATGGAAAAAAAGTAGAGGAAATAGATGATTTGCCACATTTTATTTTTGAGAAACAAAATACCCTACTAAAAAAATTATTAAGATACTTACAATGATAGACATCCTCATAAAATCCTTCAACCGAGCTTTTTATCTTGACAGATGTCTTAAAAGCATTAAAACCTATATAACTGGTAATTATAAAGTTACCATCCTAGATGATGGAACACCTCAGAAATATTTGGATAAAATACAAGAACTCCATCCTGAGGTTACCATTCTAAAATCTGAAAATTACAAGGATAAAGAACAGGCCATAAAAGACAATCTGGAGCAAGGAAAAGAAATCAACGGCTTTCAAATCCCAACCAAATTATGGAGAAATGCTGCTCAAGAAGCGTCAGAATATTTCATCATGACAGAAGATGATGTTTGGTTTACCGAAAATGTGGATATAGATCAGCTAAAAGAAAACGCCCAAAAACACAACATCAGCCTTTTAAAACTGGGTTGGTTAGGCAACACCAAAGACCTGCAATGGGTAGACAAAGAGTCTATCAATGACAAACTAGACAGCATTTATCCAAAAGATTTATTCCTTTCTACCCCACTTGTTATGGATTGGTTTTTCTACAATAAGTTTAAATTTTTCTCATTATTATTTAAACTAAAAAAGGTTGATAATGAAACCCCTCTGAAATATTGGGCATTAAATTCCATTCTTATGGGATTTTGGAAAAAAGAATATTGGCTCTATGTTTGGAAAGATTCTTTTGGTAAAGTAGATGAAAAACAACAAATTAGAAACGCATCTGTATACTACCGAAAACATAGAAACAATCGCAATTTCATCGCTCACCTAAAAAGAGAAAGCATGAAAACTACATTCCAGTCCTCGGCTACCAATTCCTACCATTCGTATGGATTTGATTTTGATGTGAATCTATTTAATCACCTTATCAACGAGGCTTGGCTTGCAGGCAATTTTGATGCTTTAGAAAATTTCCCAAAAGACTTTTCTACCGAGTATTTTGAAACTTTCATCAAAGAAAAAATCAATATTCAAGAATTCAGAAAATGGGTAGAATGTTTCAAAAATCAATATAGAAACTTAGGATGCGAAATAGAATAAAGAGACTCTAAAAAAGTCTCTTTATTATTTTATTCAAAAAATAGTTTCTTCAAATCTCTATACTTCCACCATTGTTTTTTCATGGTCGGACGCTCCACAAATATAAAAAATACAGCAGATATCAGAAGGGTGATAATAGATATGATGATAAATCTTGTAAAAAGATTGTAAATCGGATCACCAAAAAACACTTTCCCTTTGAAAAACATCCCAAAAAACACATATATTATTTTATGATGCAGCATATAAATCGTGTAGCACATCCCTCCAATAATATACACTGGGCGAAACTCCATCATTTTTTTCCAAAAAATAGAAAACGGCGTAAGAAACAACAAAATAAATATATACAACCACTGAAATTCCAGCCAAACATTTCCTTGCCAAAATATCAAAAACGCAATAACACACAGAATATCAAAAACATAAGAAGACTTTATCTTATCCGAATATTCAAGGGATAAATCTGCCACTAAAAAACCAATGATAAAGAAATGCAAATAATTCAGAATGTTATGAAATCCTGTATTAATCCCTAAAAGTGGCCATAAAACAATAATTCCAAGCATCAAAGCTCTTCTTATCCATTTAGGAAGTTTGAAAATTCCTAGCGAAAGAAGTGGTGCTAATATGTAGAACTGAACTTCTATCTCTAATGTCCATAAAACAATGTTAATCAATGGATAGCGCTCCTCAGAAAAAACAATATTATGCACATAAAACAGCGATGCCAAAAAGTTTGGAAATAATTCCTGAATACTCTTATTTCCTAAAACTGTTGAAATAAATAAAAACAGTACTAAATGAACAATATAAGGCGGTTCCAGCCGAGTAAGCCTTCTCAAAAAATAATCCTTAATAGAGACTTCCCTACCGCCATATACATATTGTTTTAAAAAAGGAAGCGATAATATAAATCCACTAATTCCAAAAAATAGAAAAACTCCCGTATGTCCTATCCCATTCCCAAAAAAAGGATAAATATAACTATGTTCCTTTATCTCAGGAAAGTTTACCTCATGATTAGCCAAAAAATGACAAATAAAAACACTTACAATAGCGATAAATCTCAGTCCATCAATATATTTTATAATATTCCCCGACGAAGTAACCCTTTCTAATAAATGTGTATTCATAATGTTATAGTTTTTTTATATTTTATCAATTTCTTCTTATAATTCTACTATCGTTGCTCCCCAAGAAAGCCCAACACCGAAACCGACCAGCATTACCTTATCTCCTCTTTTAACTTTTCCTGTTTCTAGTGCATCTTTCAGTGCTATCGGAATGGTAGAAGAAACTGTATTTCCGTATTTCTCTAAATTGATATAGAATTTTTCCTC
Organism: uncultured Flavobacteriaceae bacterium; assembly: GCA_963518955.1. Lineage (GTDB taxonomy): Bacteria > Bacteroidota > Bacteroidia > Flavobacteriales > Weeksellaceae > JABCPE02. Next base: position 43,451 of record CAUQKI010000012.1, read on the forward strand.
TGGAATCTCCAAAATTTCCCGCTGTCTTCTCAGAATATGTGCATTGGCTTGGTGAAAAATATAATAATCCACATCATTTTTAGTTAAATTATTCTTCTCCAAAATTTCTTTCACCAGCGCGGGAATTTTCTCTATCGTAAATATAAATATATTTTGTCCATTCATATACAGACAATTACCAACCTCATCTTCCTTGTTTATACGATTTCTACCACCGCCATTTCTCACAATGAGATTATCGTATCCGCTGCCATCCGTCCCTAAAATAAATTGGAAATTCTCTTTGGTATCATCCTTTTGTATCAAAGTAGCTGCCGCCCCATCCCCAAAAATAGTTCGATTAGATTTATCAGACTTTCTAAGATATTTAGTATAAGTTTCGGCTGTTACCAATAAAATATTTTGGGCTACACCAGTTGCGATAAGCCCCTTTGCTATGCTCAGACCATAGACAAAGCCAGAACACCCAAGATTAAAATCCAAAGCTCCTATATCCTTTCTCAATCCGAGTCTGTCCTGCAAGACACAAGCCGTAGTAGGAAGATGATAATCAGGACTTTGCGTACAAAACAAGATAAAATCTATTTCGTTTTTATCTATTTTTTTTAATAGTTTCTCAGAAGCTTTCACCGCCAGCTCCAGCACTGTTTCCTCTGCTGATGCTGTATATCGCTGTTTTACACCGACTTTATTAAAAATTTTCTCTGGGCTCCACTCTGGAAACTCCTTTTGTAAATCTTCGTTTGTTACTTTTTTTTCTGGAAAATATGTTTCTATTTCAGAAATTCTAAACATCTTTAGTCTACTTTTATACCATTCACATATATTTGATACCCCACCTCTACATTGGGTTCAAGTGTCTTAGAAACAGAGCAGTATTTCGCAAAGGATAGGTCTGCTGCTTTTCTTGCCTTTTCAGGATTTACATCTCCATCTACATAGAATTTTACCATTATATTTCTAAATGGTTTCGCCTCCCCTTCTACTACTCTCTCGCCTTCTACCTCTGCCGAAAACTTGGTAATCTGCTGTTTCTGTTTTTTCAAAATGCTGACTACATCTATTCCGCTGCAGCCCGCCACAGACATCAGCAGAGCCTCCATAGGACTCACACCGTTGTTTTTATCCTCGCCTATATTATTGAGCAAGATTTTCTGACCATTTTCATTCGCACATTCGAAAAGAAAATCGTCATTTATTCTATTTAAAGTGATTTTCATTATTTCCATTTAATGTTACAACCAAGGCTCGGTCTCTGCAATTCTTCCTGTGGCTGACCTGCCAAAAGATTTTCAAAAGCAATGACTAAATCCTCACCCGTAATCTCCTTATTATTCCCAGGTCTAGAATCATCCATTTGACCACGATAAATCAAATCCAGCTTGTCATCAAAGAAATAAAAATCTGGCGTACATGCCGCATCATAGGCCTTTGCCACAGCTTGGCTCTCATCGTACAAATACGGAAAAGTGAAACCTTTTTCCTCTGCAAAATCCACCATCAGCTCTGGCGAATCGGCTGGATAATTTATCACATCATTAGAATTTATCGCGATAAACTCTATTCCTTTCCCTTTATAATCTTCGTAAAGTTCAGCCAATTTTTCTATTACATGAATCACAAACGGACAGTGGTTACACATGAAAATAACCAAAGTTCCTTTGCTTCCCTTTAAATCTTCTAAACTCTGTAACTCGTTGTTTTTCGCAGGATTAGGCAGCTCAAAAAATGGAGCTTTTGTTCCTAATGCCAGCATATTTGAAGGTGTATTTGCCATAATTTTTCTTTATTTTTAAATTAAATCTAATATTTCAGTAATTACATCATACCCTCTATTCTTCGCATAATAGACTTGTAAATCATTATAAAACTGAGTTTTAGGGTAGTTTTCTGGGTCTGCTTTGTGTTTTTTCAATAGTTCCGTTCCATAGGCTGGTCTCGGCCCCCAGTGTGCTATCACTCCATCGTTTTCATCTAAAATAACCACAATAGGAATAGAACGAGTTCCGTTGGTTAGGAATTGGTCTATCAAATCTGGATTTTCATCACGATAGGCGATTCTCACCTCATTTTTCCCTTTGAAAAATAGAGAAACTGCAGGCACTGTCTGCCCTGCATCTCCGCACCAACCTTCGGAAATAATCAATATTTTTCCTTTAAAATTCTTATTTTCAAGGGTTTTCGCCTGCTCCTCATCGGGTTTATAGACCTTCATCATTCTGCTCATTCTCTGCACCCCCAGTTTATAATATTCCAGCATCTCTTTTTCTGCTGGAGTTAGTTTTTCTTCGTCTTTATTAACGACTTCTTCTGTTTTCTTGAAATATTCCTCAAAAGAAATCCCTTTTTCCCAATATTTTTTCATTTTGTTTTCTTATTAAATTTTTCTCTGTTTATCAATAAGATACATATCCGCTAAAACGAACGCCGAAAGGGCATCCACGACAGGAACCGCTCTCGGCAGCACACATGGATCATGCCTTCCCTTTCCTTCTAATTTTATGATATTCCCTGCATTATCTATGCTTTCCTGCGGCATCATCAGCGTAGAAACAGGCTTAAACGCCACTCGGAAGTAAATATCCATTCCATTAGAAATTCCACCTTGTATTCCGCCCGAATGGTTGGTTTTCGTAGTTCCATCAGCATTAAAAATATCATTTTGTGCTGAGCCAGACATTTTTGCTCCCTCAAATCCTGTCCCATATTCAAAACCTTTACAAGCATTGATGCCAAGCATCACCTTTCCCAGTTCTGCATGAAGTTTATTAAAAACAGGCTCTCCCAAGCCTTTCGGTGTGTTTTTTATTACACAAGTTATCGTTCCTCCTACTGTATCGCCTTTTTTTCTCGCTTGTTCTATCCGCTCTATCATGAGCTTTGCGGTAGTTTCATCTGGGCATCTCACTTCATTTTCATCTATTTTTGAAAAATCAAGCTCCTGATATGGCTTTGTGCAAGATATTTCCCCCACTGATGACACATAAGAATAAATCTCAACTTCTGGCAGCAGATGTTTTGCCAAAGTCCCTGCCACTACCCAGTTCAGAGTTTCCCTCGCAGAAGAACGCCCGCCGCCTCGGTAATCCCTAAAACCAAATTTTTGGTCATATGTATAATCTGCATGAGATGGACGATAGGCACGAGCCAAATGCTCATAATCTTTTGTTTTTTGATTCTCATTTTCAACCAAAAAACCTATTGGCATTCCTGTGGTTTTCCCCTCAAAAATCCCTGAAAGAAACCTCACTTCGTCCGCCTCCTTTCTCTGTGTGACGATAGCCGACTGCCCTGGTTTTCTTCTACTTAGCTGATGCTGAATCTCATCAAAATCGATTTTCACTCCTGCTGGAAAATTGGTTAAAATTCCGCCATAAGCCTCCCCATGGCTCTCACCAAAGGAAGAAAAAGTCAGATAATTGCCCAATGTCCCAAACATCCTACAAATATACAAATTCCTAAGAAATGAGAATTTTATTTTTTAATTTTTTCAATGATACTTTTCAAGTGCTTTTTTTCCTGAAAATTTAGTTTTTTCCAAACAAAACCTTGTTCAAGAGTTTTTCCTATTTTCTGAGGGAAAATCCCCAATTCGTAAAACGCTTCCAACTGGCTCAGCGTGAGAACTGGCAGAACCGTATCAAACCCAAAGACATAATTCCTTGGAACATTAAATTCCAGATTACCAACAGTAAATGTATCGTGCTTATTTAGAGAGTAATATAGTGGTTTATAAATCTGTTTCGTTTCATAATTTCTCATCACAAATCCCAAATTAAAACTTGGGATTTTTTCCTGTAAAATCTGTGGAAACGCCAAAATACTGACTATCAAAACACTCAAACCAGAGAAAATACCCAAACACCATTTTTTAGAAAAAAATTCTCTAAAAACCACCACAAAAAACACAAAAAACACATCGATGAAAAATCTATACTGCGCTGAAAAACAGATAACAAAAATACTTTTAACCAAGATACAGAGAAAAATAATTCCTGTGATTTTATCCTTTTGTTTCCATGAAAAAATTCCAAAAACCAGCAAAACCAATATCAAACCGACATTGATAACGCCCTTTATCCCATCCAAGAAAAGCCAGTTCACAAAATATTCCACCGCTGAAAATTGGGAAATTTCCTCCAAAGAATATTGTAAATCAAAAGTCTTTAAAACAGCAACTTCGCTCGATGAAATGAATAACCCGCCATATGGTTTCCAGCTAAAACCCAAATCCAAAAACTGAATCGGAAAAAAAGGATAACCGAAAGTCCAAATATTTTTCACGCAGTACAAAACACCAAACAAACCTCCTAACCAAATGAATTTCAAGCCTTTTCTGAAAATTAAAATCGGATAAAGGAAAGCCAAAATCGGCAGCCAAAGCATCGTAGGTTTGATACTGAAAACCAAAACCGAAAAGGCAAAAAGCCGGGCAAATTCTTTATTTTTAGTTAAAATTTCATTTAAGATAATTAAAGAAAAAACTATCGCTGGCAAATCTGGGCTCGGCGACTGCACAAAAAAGAACAAAACAGGCGAAAAACAAAGCATTACCCATGATTTTTTCTCAATAATGTACAAGAAAAATATCATCAGAAGAAGTACATTTATTCTCAGAAATTCATCTGAAAAATGCGAAAATCCTGCCTGAAAAACATGCCATGGCGACATCTGCCCCAGCACCCAGTCCAAATTCGTAATTCCTTTTACCAGCCCATACTCAGAAAGCCACTTAATCGTAGGAACATAATACCCAAAATGGTCTAAAATAAAGGGAAAACCACTGCCCACCACCAAAGAAACCAAACTAAAACCTCCCCACAAAAGCCAGTTTTTTCGGTCTATTTTAAAAAATTCTTTATACGACTGAAAATAAAAAAACAAGAGAAAACCACAACTGATGGTAATTCGCTCTAAATCAATATTTAATGGAATTAAAAAAGACAAAACGCTCCATATAGTCATCAAAAATAATATCCCTAAGACCAGCTGTGCGGAAAGCCCTTCCCAAAACGCTCCAAATATCTTTTGAAAAAGGCGCCCAAAACCCATCAATACCGGGAAAATCATTAAAACTGATACAAAAATATAAAGCATTATCCTTAAATATATCCGCAAAATTAATTCTATTTCGTAGATTTTTAAAAATATTTCTCTTAAATAGTTTATATTTGTGCATAAAATAAGATATTTATGATATTGTCAATGACTGGTTTCGGAAGAGCTGAAGCCATTTTTGAAGGTAAAAAAATAAATGTTGATATCAAATCTCTCAACAGCAAATCGTTCGACCTCAGCATAAAACTCCCTCTCCGTTTTAGAGAAAAAGAACTTGAAATCAGAAAATCACTGAATGACAAGCTTTTACGAGGAAAAGTAGATTGTTTCATCACTTGTGAATCTTTGGACGGCGCGAATGATGTGAAAATCAACCAAGAAATTATAAAATCCTACATGGAGCAGCTTCGCCAATGTTCGCCAGAAGCTCCTGATTTTGAATATCTTAAAATGGCAATAAGAATGCCTGAAACCATCCAGTGCAAAACAGAAGAACTCTCTGACAACGAATGGAATCTCCTGCAAAACACTATAAATAAGGCAGTTATAGAATTTTCTAATTTTAGAAAAACCGAAGGAGAAATTTTGGGCGAAGAACTCACTAAAAACATCAAAAACATCGAAGAACTGCTGGGACAGGTTCAGCCTTTTGAGGAGGAACGAATTTCTACTATAAAAGAGCGCTATCTGTCTTCTTTAAAGGATTTTGAGCAGCTGGACGAAACTAGATTTTACCAAGAAGTGGCGTATTTTGTAGAAAAATTAGACATTTCCGAAGAAAAAGTCCGTCTTACACAACATTTGAAATATTTCTTGGAAGTTCTTAATAATGAGGATTTTAACGGAAAAAAATTAGGTTTCATCAGCCAAGAAATCGGAAGAGAAATCAATACTCTGGGCTCAAAGGCCAATCATCATGAAATCCAAAAAATAGTGGTCATGATGAAAGACAATTTAGAAAAGATAAAAGAACAGACACTCAATATTTTATAAAAAATTTTTATCAAAACATTGATTCTATTTTAAAAATTCAAATCCAATATAAAATGAACAAAGTCATCATATTTTCGGCTCCATCTGGAAGCGGAAAAACCACTTTAGTAAAGCATAGTTTAGAGAATTTCCCACATTTAGAATTTTCCATTTCTGCTACCACAAGAGCACCAAGAGAAGGCGAAGCACACGGAAAAGACTACTATTTCCTGACACCTGATGAGTTTAGAAAAAAAATATCCGAAGATGCCTTTGTGGAGCATGAGGAGGTCTATGCTGACAAATTCTATGGAACGCTGAAATCTGAAATAGAACGAATCTGGAAGAACGGAAAAACGGTGATTTTCGATGTGGATGTGGTCGGTGGAGTTAATCTAAAAAAGATTTTCGGAGACCAAGCCATGAGTATTTTCATCGCTCCGCCATCCATAGAAGAACTTGAAAAACGCCTAATCAAAAGAAACACAGACAGTCTGGAAACCATAAAAACCCGTGTAAACAAGGCTCAGGAAGAACTTGGCTATCAGCATTTATTTGACCAAGTTTTGATAAATGATGATTTGGAAACTGCAAAAAAAGAAATAGAAAACATCATCTCTAATTTTACAGAAAAATGAAAAAAGAAGACAACGCCAATCTCCCTGTTCCAAGTTTCACAAAACTCCAAAACATAGGACTGACGGCCGAAGATTTTGATATTAAAAATGAAAATCTAAGAAGCAGAATTCTTATTGAGGATTTGAAAATTTATGCTTATCACGGAGTTTTGCCAGAGGAGAAAACGATTGGGACGCATTATCTCGTAAATGCTGAAATTCACGCAGACCTATGGAAAGCGGCACAGAGCGACCACTTGGAAGACACGATAAATTACGCCGAAATCAACAATATTATCCATAGAGAAATGGAAATTCCATCGCTGCTGTTGGAACGGGTAATTGGGAGAATTATCCAAAAATTAGAAGAAAAATTCCCACAAATCACCTACATCAAAATAAAACTCACCAAAACCAACCCGCCTATGCAGGGCGAAATGAAAGGCGTAAGCGTGGAGCTGGAAAAGGCTATTTCATAAAATCCATGAAAGCACTTTTTCTTTTAGATTTTTATCAAATAAATAGAGATTTAAAATCAATCATAAGACAGAAAGAATCAGTAAGTATATATCTTATCGTGAATCTTCTGTTTTTTTTATTTTTTAAGATGTAATATTATAGAGAAATTGAGCAATAGATGAATAAAATTATTTTTTAGTTAATTCAATCATAATAAATAGTAAATTAGTCCTTTAATAATAAAGAAAATGAATGTTTTTTGTAAAATAATATTGCCTCTATTATGTATTATAAGCTGTTCCGAAAGAAAAGAAATAGAAGTTTATAATATGAAGATAGATGAAAATAAAAAAGAAGTATTGGTAGAAATAAGAAATAATACAGAGAATAATTACTATTTATTATCTCCTGGTGTAAGTATAATGGCAGAAACTTTATATCATATAAGAGGAGAAATGATAGAAGGACAAATACATCATAAGAAAATAGATAGTATAGTATGTTCCGTTTGTATCTGGGATGATATATGCACAGAGGAATATTATGCTATGCGTGATATAGTACTTTTGCCTAAGAAATCCATAAAAAAAATTAGATATAAATATAATGAAGAAGAATATAGAAAAATAGAAACAGTTCATATAGATTTTCCATATAATGGTTATTCCAATGAAATAGGCAAAAAAATGCACTTTATGTTAAAGAAAAAATTAGATAGCAGTAATATAATAAAAGGATATGAGTTTTATAATAAAGATATAGAAACTATGACCATTAAAATGTAATAGTCAATAATGTCCTGAATATGTTATTGTTATTTTAATAAAAATATAGAGGACAAAATAACTTCATATTCCCATCTCAAAAAGAATTTAAAAAAATGAAAAATTCATTAGAAAAACTTAAACTTTTAGGCAAAATGCCAAATGAAGATCTAGACAATGACTCTCAAGATATACTTGATTTATCTAATAAATACAGAGAGTTATTAATGGAAATAGAAGAACCTATTTCTATAGAAACTGGTTATGCTCTTTTATCTTTTTTACCTTCTAAAAGATTTTATGGTTTAGAATTTGAAATCTTGTCAAAAATAGAAACTATAGAATTAAATAATGAAGAGCAGATGAAGATCTATGAGAACCTTATAAATTCTTGTCCTAATGAAGAGATTAGAGATAATTTAATAGTTGGATATGAAAACTGGAAAGAAGACTGTTAGTTAGGTAAT
>CAUQKI010000013.1:0-45057 GCA_963518955.1 uncultured Flavobacteriaceae bacterium
GGAAAAGAGCATACTCCTCCATACTTTTGTCCGACTTCTGCCAGCCTAAGTTCTCGTAAAAGGCAAGAGCTTTCTTAAAGTCGTGGACACCTAAAGTGATAAGTGTAAATTTCTGTCTCATTTGGTCAATGTTTTTTACTATTTTGAAAAGTTCATTATGAGTTGTTTTTCTTTTTGAAAAGGCTAAATAACTGGGTAAATGTAACACCAATTATCATAACAATAAAGCTAATCAGAAATATAGGAAAAAAGAGTATTTTCATTATTCCCTCTACAAAAATATTACTTTTTTTGGTAAAGGCTCCTTTGTACAATTGGGCTTTATACGGATAATGCTTATAAGGCTTGGTAGCTATTAGGGTGGTTATGGTGCCTTTGGCTGGAATATATTGATGAGCCACTCCGAAGTTGTACATCGCCCATTCTACTATTTCACGATGTTCGGGTTTATCTGTAAAAGGACTTTTTAGGAACACCAATAGTTTATCCAACTGAGAGGGTGGAGTTAGTGAAATAGCCATTTTGCAGATAAGGATTTTCTCTTCCTGTGAAGAGAACTGATTAGCTTCAATCTGCTTCCAACATTCTTTTAGAAGATTGGGTTCGGCTTGGTTTTCTTCTTTAATAGGATAATCGCAATCGGTTTTGGGAATATTGTACCAATCATCAAAGTTATATTCCTGAATGATTTTTAAAAAGCTTTGAATGCTGCTAAAAATAGGGGTGAAATCCAAAGCATCGTGTATGACTAAGGCTACTTTCCCTTTTAGCAATCCTGTGGTATATACTGCTACAAAATCGCTTTCGTTATTGGTGAAGATTGGTAATAGTTCAGCACCCAAAGCATAAGCCGATAGCCATTCTTGAGTTGTGTCGAACTCTTCCTCTTGCATCAGCCTCACATTTCCTTTAGGAGTGAATTCTTTTAAAAAATCACTATCTAATTGGTATTTTTTACAGATGTTTTCCCAATTCATACATTAGTTTTTAATCAAAAATAAAGGCTATTTAGTTAATGCTTTTTCTACTATTTCTATAAGCTCCTCAGGGGTCATTAGGGTATTGAGATAGTCTTCCAAAGTTCCCATATTATCTATTTCATTGAAAAACACCTCGTGATCAGTACCAAAGAGAGTAGGGTTTTCGGGATTGGGATCGCTTAGGGTTATGTATATATGGTCAGGATAGCCAGAGGTATAGAACAATTGTATAAGATCAGGAGTCTTGTCTCCTATAACTTTTATAATTTCAGTGAGGTCTGTAAATTCCTCATCGGAGAAATCGTCATACCATTCTTCATAGTCATCGGTACCTTCTTTGAAGGGGGTAAAGAGGCTGGCTGTCCAAAAGTGTTGCCCATAAGGTTCTTCCGTAAGTCGATAGAACTGAGCAATCATCTGGTCATAGAAAGCCTTTTTATTAGTTTGGTAAAGTTCCCTATGATCATCTACCCACGCGCCTATGCCATAAATAGGCTCAGTATCTTCTGCCTTTGCCCAAGGAGTGTCCTGAGGCTTTGGATAGAGTACGGTATCAAAAGTAATAGCCAATAGGTCATCCGCTAAGGAAGTTCCTTTCACTTGGCTGATGTCGCCTCCAAGGGCTTGGATTCTGTTAAGAATTTCTTGTTTCATATGGTTTGGGTATTTATAATTAAATGTATTTTGTTCAAAAATAGTTATAAATTTTTATTTTGTTTTAATAGAGAGGAGTTTTTATAGGGTGGTTTTTTATAAAATCATAAAAATTTATAAATTTTCAGAAAAAACTTAGTATTTTTGCCCTCCGTTTTTGATTTTTTTAATAAAATTTAAATACAATGAAGAAAATATTATTGGTTGCGATGATGCTTCAGTCTATGGTGGCTTTTTCTCAAGATAAAAAAACGAAGAAAAAAGATGCCGCAAAGACCGAAAACGAGGCGAAAAAAGACAGTACAGCAAGCAAAAGCGATATCACGGCTTATAATGATTTTATAAAAGGTGCAGTCACCAAGGATGGACTTTTTAAAATCCATACCATAAAGGAGAAAATCTATTTCGAGATTCCTAATGAAGTGCTGGGAAAAGATTTATTGATTGTCAATAAAATTTCCTCCGTTCCCGCTCAGATAAACAATGCAGGGATTAACAAGGGTATCAATTATGAAAATAAACTCATCCGTTTCTACAAAGATGAGAAAAATAATAAGGTGTGGGCAAAGACCTTTGACCCAAAAATCAGTGTAAATAAGAAAGACAACATCGCGCGCTCTGTACAGGATAACTATGTAGAGTCTATCATAGAAGGTTTTGAGATAAAAACCTACGGAAAAGACTCTGCCGTAGTGGTGCAGGTGAATAATGTTTTCAATGGGACTTCTAAGAGTTTTAACAACCTTTTTGATAACATCGGTATGGGCGGTTCGGTGAGAACCAAAGATTCTTATATAGAAGAAGTGAAGAGCTTTCCTCAGAATGTAGTCATAAAATCCCAGCTTACGACCCAAGTTTCCGAAGGTAAAACCACTGCGGAAAAAGCCGACCTTACGGTAGGAACGACCACAAATATCGTTCTCCTTCCAGAGCCTATGGTAGGGCGTTTTTCGGATGATAGAGTAGGATATTTTACCACTCCCAAGGTTTATTTCTCGGATAAACAGCAGAGAGTGGATAACAAGGAACTCATCACACGCTGGCGCCTAGAACCCAAAGAGCAGGAAGTAGGGAAATACCTGTCAGGACAGCTGGTAGAACCCAAAAAACCTATAATCTATTACATAGACCCAGCAACACCGAAACAGTGGCAGCAGGCGATAATAGACGGTGTGCATGACTGGAACAAAGCCTTTGAAAAGGCAGGTTTTAAAAATGTAATCAGCGCAAGACTTCCAGACCCAGAAGATAAAGAATTTGATGTAGATGATGTGCGGTATTCGGTAATTACCTACGCCGCATCTTCTATGGCAAATGCCATGGGACCTTCTGTGGTAGACCCTCGTACGGGAGAAATTCTAGAATCGGATATTATCTGGTGGCATAATGTGATGACGCTTCTTCACTCGTGGATGCGCGTGCAGACAGGCATTATAGACCCTGAGGCGAGAGGAAATGTTTTCCCAGATGCTAAAATGGCAAACGCTATCCGTTTCGTTTCATCTCACGAAGTGGGACATACATTTGGGCTAAGGCACAATATGGGTTCATCTTTTGCGTATTCTGTAGAGGATTTGAGAAAGCCAGATTTTACCGAAAAAATGGGCGGAACAGCGCCTTCCATTATGGATTATGCAAGGTTTAATTATGTCGCACAGGAAGGCGATGGCGTGAAGCAAATCACTCCTAAAATAGGTGTTTATGATGAGTTTGCGATTAATTTCGGATATAGATGGACAGGGAAATCCAGCCCAGAAGAGGAACTGAGTATTACTAAATCTTGGATAGACAAACACGATGGCGACCCAAAGTATTTCTACGGAGAGCAGCAGTCCGAAACCATAGACCCTCGTTCACAATCAGAGGATTTAGGGAATAATGCCATGAAAGCAGGAGAGTACGGAATTATCAACCTTAAAAAAACAATTCCCAATATCATAGAATGGAGCACGAAAGACGGCGAAACCTATGAAGAGGCGAAAGCGTTTTATAATCAGGTGATTAACCAGTGGTATGTCTATAATACGCATACTTTGGCGAACATTGGTGGATTTTATCTCACGCCTTTGGTAAAAGGGAATAAAATGAAATCCTACATACCTGTTCCTTATCAAACTCAAAAAGAGGCGCTGAACTTCCTTAAAAAGAATATTCTCACCCTACCGAAATGGTTGTTTATCAATCCGTTAAAAGATGTGCTGAAACCTACCAAAAACACACCAGCAGGAGCAGTAGAGCAGTCGCCGTATAATATTTTCAGAGAGAGACAGGCAGCTATTTTGTATAATCTGATGCATGATGAAAGGCTTTTGAGACTTTTGGAAGCGGAATTTCTGCAAACCGAAGGAAACGAAAAGATAATGACTGTAGCAGAGCTTTTTGATGATTTGAGGAAATTTATTTTTGATAAGTCTTTGAAAAACAAAAGCTTGACTATCGCCGAAAGAATGACACAGAAAAACTATGTAGATGCGCTTATCATAGATGTAGGGCGTATTTATGAAAAAACAGAAAAAGGGATTTTTGGCAAGATGCCTATGATTTGTGACTATGCACACCATAATTTGGAGGAAAAACACAGCATAGATGAGCAGAAACTGACTTTGTATTTCAGTGGAATGAAGCGCCTTTCGGAGGTGGGTTCCGCAAAGAGAGCAGAGCTGATTAAAATAAAGAAAATCATCCTCGTTGCAAAAAATACAGCAGATGAAGCGACTAGAAATCATTACGAAGATATGTTGATAAGACTAAATAAAGCATTAAGAGAAAAATAATGAAACTATAATAAATATGAGAAGAGCAAAATTTTTGTTGGGTCTTTTACCGAGTGTCCTTTGGGCTCAGAACACGCCTAAGGACACCACTAAGACTAAAATCAAGGAGATAGATGAGGTTATAATCACAGGTTTCCAAAAGATAGAGAAAAGTAAAATCACATCTTCTGTGGATGTGGTGAAAATGAAGGATATAGAGCAAAAGGCGGTAGCATCCATAGACCAGATGCTGCAGGGGAGAGTACCAGGTTTGCTCGTTACGCCAGCATCAGGAACGCCAGGGCAGATTGCACCTATCAGACTTAGGGGAACGGCTTCACTTTCGGGGCCTACTGACCCACTATGGGTTATAGATGGAATGCCGCTGGAAATGGGCGATGCGCCTAAATATGATGCAGGAAAGGACATCAACGACCTTAAAAATTACTCTATCGCAGGGTTTAACCCAGAAGATATAGAGTCCATCACCGTACTGAAAGATGCTTCGGCTACGGCAATTTATGGAGCGAGAGCAGCGAATGGGGTGATTTTGGTGACGACCAAAAGTGGGAAAAAAGGGCGAATGAATGTTAATTTCTCAGCGAGTACATTTGTCAATTTAAGACCGAATTTTTCTAAACTTAATTTGATGAATTCCAATCAAAAAGTAGATTGGGAACTGATGATGGCATCTCGCTCGGATTTAGACAATTATAGAAAAGATAATGGTGAGGTTGCGAGAATATTATTAGCAAATAACGACTGGAATTTGTTCCGCAGTGGTGGTTTTTCAGCGATTAGTGAGGCTTCTCAAAGAGAAATAAATGCGCTGAGAAATGTAAATACCAACTGGGGAAACCTGCTCTATAGAACAGCGATAAACAAGCAGTATTCGGTGAGCCTTTCAGGTGGATTGGATAATTATGCTTATTACGCTTCGTTAGGATACTACGATGAGCAGTCTACGGTAATAGGTTCTGGTTTTGAGAGACTTAACCTTACTTTTAAGAATGATTTTAAAATCAATAATAAAATAAAAGTAGGTTTGTCCATATTTGGAACAAATACTAAGCAGTCTTCTTTCTTGTCTGATGCTTCGGGGAATATCACGCCGACTTACTATTCCAGAAGTGCTAATCCTTATCTAAGACCAAAGGATGCAAATGGCAACTATGTCTATGACTCAAATGTGAACTACATGGATGGAGATGCCAGAATTCCGTATAACTACATGGAGGAGAAGGATAATACAAGGTATGATTTGAACACGAAATCGCTTCGTGGTATTTTGAATTTGGATTATAAAATATTCAAATTCTTGGAGTTCCGTTCTCAGTTGGGCATCCAGTATGAAAACCAAAAAACGGAAAAATATGCCACAGAGCAGACTTATTTCCTTAGAAAAAGAAGAGATGCTTCTAAGATAACTTCTGGAGGGACAACGACTTATATCATCCCAAAAGGCGATTATTATAACATTTCTAACGGGAATAGTTTTGAATATAATTTTAAAAATATTTTAGAATTTAGCAAAAAGATAAACCGACATGATGTCAATCTCCTTGTAGGTTCGGAAATTAGAGAAACTAAATATACATCGGTAAACAGCCAAATGTATGGTTACAACCCAAGACAGAGAACATCCATCCCTCTAAATATCCCAAATAGTGAGATGAGAAATGCGAACTATCTTCCTGTGGTAGATACAGAGGTTTCTAATGCTTATGCATCTTTCTTTGGGACAGCATCTTATACTTTTGCTAATAGATATACTTTCTTTGGAAGTGTGAGATATGATGGGACAAACTTCTTCGGAGCGGAGACCAATAAGAGATGGAACCCTATCTGGGCGGCATCTGTAGCATGGAATGTGAAAAATGAGAACTTCTTGAAGGATAATAAAACCATCAGCATGTTCAAAATTCGTAGTTCCTATGGACTTCAGGGGAATATAGACCGAAATACTTCGCCTTTCTTCACAGGAAGATACAGCACAGCGAAAATCCTTAATCAGACAGAAAATACTATCAATGATGAAGGTGCGCCGAATTCATTGCTAAGATGGGAAAAAACCAGAACTGTGGATGTGGGATTGGATTTTGGATTGTTTAATAACAGGATTAATTTCAACCTTGACTTCTATCACAGAAAAGGAACGGATTTGATGGGAGTAAAACAGCTTCCACTGGAAACAGGATTTAACCAAGTGAATGTAAACTGGGCGGAAGTTACCAATAAAGGTTTTGAGTTCTCTCTTTCTACGATAAATATCGATAGAGAAAAATTCAGATGGAGTACGACTTTCAACATTGCAGCCAACCGAAGCAATATAGACCAAATTCATGATGGGCTTAGCAATTTTTATCCATCAGGAAAAGGCTATCCTATCAATGCTGTTTTTGGTCTAAGATCAGCAGGGCTGGATGCTAATGGGCTTCCTCAGTTCTATGACAGAAACGGAAATATAGTTTCTACGGTAGATTTTTACAAAATTTCTGACCCATGGGGCGTAGGATACATAGAGAGTGAGTATCTTGCTAATGGAAATTTCAGAGATTTGTATACTTACATCGGAGATAGAGACCCTAAATTCTATGGAGGAATCACCAATACCTTTGATATAGGAAACTGGGACCTTACGATTTCTGCTGCATTTAACATAAATAAATGGGTAGTAGCCAATCCTCCTTATAACTTTACAACGGTGGATAGAGGACAGAATAATTCTACAGATATCCTAAACGCTTGGGCACCAGGGAATACAAATACCACCCTTCCGAGAATTATAGGAGAAAATACTGTTCCAGGGCAGGAAATAGTTTATTTATGGTATAATAACTTTGATTCTTCAGGGTCTTACAACCATTTTGACAGCTGGATGAAGAAAATGAGCTATATCAGAATAAACAACATCCGTTTAGGGTATTCTCTGCCGTCTTCTATGCTTCATAATACAGGGATTAACTCCTTGAGATTCTATGTAGAGGGTAGAAATATGCTGGTTTTTGGGACTAATTATAAAGGATATTTTGACCCTGAAACTTATGGGAATCTATACGCCCAGCCTATTCAGAAATCTATTGTTTTTGGTTTAAATGTAAATTTTTAATAATCAATAAATTATATAATAATGAAAAAATATATCATAAAAGCCTTGTTCATCGGAGCTGTTTTGTCCACAGGGCTTACTTCTTGTGACAGATTTTTGGACATCACTCCTACGGGAAAAGTTATTCCACAGACAGAGGAAGATTTCCGTGCGCTTCTTACTCGTGCCTATAATCTTTATCCTCAGCATAAAGCATTAGCAAACCTGAAAACTGATGAAGTAAAAGCAGGAACGACCAACGAAAGTCTACAAACGATTTTCACTTGGAGTGAGGCTTCTCCATTCCCTGGTTCTAAGGATTTCCCATACATTACTTTTTATCAGACAATTTTCTATTCTAATTATATTATAGATAACACGCTGAAATACAATGCTTCCACTTCGAAAATCAATCAGATTTTGGGTGAGGCCTATGCATTGAGAGCTTATACTTATTTTGAGCTGATAAACCTCTATGCTCCTGCTTATAAGGGAAGTAATGGTTCCGCAAAAGCGGTTCCGCTGGTAACAAGTCCTCAGCTGGAGGGAGATTTTCCTCGTGCGACATTGGACGAGGTCTATGGACAGATTCTTTCTGACCTTGATAAGGCTTTGACATTGCTAAACAAAAGCCAATTTGATGAAGGGTATAACTATCGTTTTACTACTGTGGCTGCTCACGCCCTGAAAGCTCGTGTTCATCAGTATCGTGGAGAATGGGCTAATGCTCTGGCAGAAGCAGAAACTGTCCTTGCGGCGAAGTCTACATTGGTGGATTTTAACTCTTTTACAAATCTTCCAAGCAGCTATAAATCAGTGGAATCTATCATGAATTTGGATGCGGGAGTTACCAGCGAGACCAGTCGTTTTGCTATGGTGAGCAATGAGCATCTTGCTCTTTTTGACCAAACAAATGATTTGCGTTTTGCTAAATATTTCGATGCTGATGTCACAAATTATAGAACTAAAAAATTCAGCAGTTCTAATGAGTTTAAAGTTTCTTTCCGAGTAGGAGAGATTATGCTGATAAAAGCTGAAGCTTTAGCAAAATTAGGAAGAGAAACAGATTCCAAAAATACACTATTAGCTTTAGCCGCGAAGAGATATAATTCAACGGGATTAACGAATTTTACAACGACTATCAATGGGCTTTCTGGCAATGCTTATTACACAGAATTATTGAACGAAAGAGCGAGAGAGACTTCATTCGAAGGGCTTCGTTGGTTTGATTTAAGAAGAACTACCCAGCCTTCCATTATCCATGTTTATGATGGAACTACTTACACGCTTAATTCTGGAGATGCCCGCTATACGCTGCCTTTTCCAAGAGAAGCAAGACTCAAAAATCCTAATTTATAAACCTAAAAAGCCATTCACACTGAATGGCTTTTTTTATTTTGGTTAATTTTGAATAAAAATTGCAATAATTTTGTTGCTTTATCCTATTTTTGCAAATCTAAAAAATAATAAAATGGCAATTCCAGATAAATATAATCCACAAGAAACGGAACAAAAATGGTACAGCTACTGGCTGGAAAACAAATATTTCCACTCTGAACCGAATGACAAACCGCCTTACACCATTGTCATTCCGCCGCCCAATGTTACAGGGATTCTTCACATGGGACACATGCTGAATAACACCATTCAGGATGTTTTGGTGAGAAGAGCCAGAATGAAAGGCTTCAATGCCTGCTGGGTGCCAGGGACAGACCATGCGTCCATCGCTACAGAGGCGAAAGTAGTGGCTAAGCTCAAAGAACAGGGCGTTAGCAAATCGGATATTACCCGTGAGGAGTTCCTAAAACACGCTTGGGACTGGACGAATCAGTATGGTGGAACCATCCTTGAACAGCTTAAAAAACTGGGTTGTTCTTGCGACTGGGACAGAACTCGTTTCACATTGGAGGATAAACTCTCTCAGCAGGTGATAAAATCTTTTGTTGATTTGTATAACAAAGGGCTGATTTACCGTGGTTACAGAATGGTAAACTGGGATCCAGAGGCGAAAACCAACATCTCTGATGAGGAAGTGATTTTCAAGGAGCAAAACGGAAAATTATATTTCTTAAAATACCAAATAGAAGGCTCAGAGGAGTTCCTTACCGTGGCTACCACTCGTCCAGAAACTATTTTTGGCGATGTGGCTATTTGTATCAATCCTAATGATGAGAGATACGCTCATCTGAAAGGGAAAAAAGCCATTGTTCCGATTGTAAATCGTGCCGTTCCGATTATTGAGGATGATTATGTGGATATAGAATTTGGGACAGGAGCTTTGAAAATTACTCCTGCTCACGATGTCAATGACTATGAAATCGGACAGAAGCACAGCCTTCCGATGCTTGATATCTTGGATGATGATGCTAACCTGAACGAGCATGGTCTGCATTATGCAGGGAAAAATCGTTTTGAGGTAAGAAAAGCCATTGCCAAAGAATTAGAAGAGAAAAATCTTTTGCTAAAAGCCGAAGATTATGTAAATAAAGTAGGAACTTCCGAGAGAACAGGAGCCGTGATAGAACCAAAAATATCACAGCAGTGGTTTCTGAAAATGTCTGAAATCGCAAAACCTGCTCTGGATGTGGTGATGAATGATGAAATAAAATTCCATCCCGAAAAGTTCAAAAACACCTATAAACATTGGATGGAAAACATCCGCGACTGGAATATTTCGCGACAGCTATGGTGGGGACAGCGCATCCCAGCGTATTATTATGGCGATGGCGAAAATGATTTTGTAGTGGCGGAAAACATAGATGAAGCCCTAAAATTAGCCAAAACTAAAAATCCAAATTTAGAAATGGCTAACCTTCGCCAGGATGAAGATGCTCTGGACACTTGGTTCTCTTCTTGGCTGTGGCCGATGTCTGTTTTTGATGGACTTTTAGACCCTGAAAATAAGGATATTAACTATTATTACCCAACGGCAGATTTGGTTACAGGGCCAGATATTATTTTCTTCTGGGTGGCTCGTATGATAATGGCAGGACTGGAATGGAGAGGAAAAGTTCCGTTTAAAAATGTGTATTTCACAGGGATTGTAAGGGATAAACAAAGAAGAAAAATGTCCAAATCTCTGGGGAATTCACCAGACCCATTGGAATTGATTGACAAATATGGTGCGGACAGCGTGAGAGTGGGGATTTTGCTGAGTTCTGCGGCTGGAAATGACCTTCTTTTCGATGAGGATTTGATGCTGCAAGGAAGAAACTTTGCAACGAAAATTTATAATGCATTTAAGCTGACACAAAGCTGGACAAAAGAAATAAAACCAGCTGGAGAGGCTGAAAAACAAACAATCATTTGGTTTGAAAATCAGATGAATAAAACCATCAGCGAAATCAATGACCAGTTTGAGAAATTCCGAATTTCAGATGCATTGCATTTACTTTACAAATTGATTTGGGACGACTTCTGTTCGTGGTATTTGGAAGCGGTGAAACCTAATTTTGGGGAAAGTATTTCTCAGGAGGTCTATGACCAGACTATCAGGTTCTTTGAGGAGCTGATGAGACTTCTTCATCCGTTTATGCCGTTCCTCACGGAGGAGCTTTATCAGCATATCGCGGAGCGAAACACATCGGAAGCGCTGGTTATCGCTCAGCAGAAAAATGCAGAAAGTTTTAATGAAAATATCATCTCTGCGTTTGATACGGCGAAAGAAATCATCTCAGGTGTGAGAAATTACCGCCAGAGCAAAGGAATTTCGCCAAGGGAAGAAGTGGAAGTGTTCACCAATGAAAGCTCTTTTGCGAATGAAAATGTAATCAGAAAACTGGCGAACATCTCTGAAATTCATTATTCCGAGAAAACGGATAAGCCGAGCTTTACTTTCCTAGTGGGAGCGGTGGAAATCTCTGTTCCGCTGAGCGAAAACTTAGATTTAGGCGAAGAAAAAAAGAAAACCGAGGAAGAATTGGCTTACCTGAAAGGCTTTTTGGTTTCGGTGGAGAAAAAACTCAGCAATGAGAAATTCGTAGCCAACGCTAAGCCCGAAATTGTAGAAACCGAGCGTAAAAAACAGAAAGATACGCTGGAGAAAATCGCGATTTTGGAGGAGAAATTGAAAGGATTGTAAAATAAATTTATAAAGGCTGTTTCTAGTGAGGCAGCCTTTTAGATTTAAAAAAATTCTCTAAAAAGAATTTAGTAACTTTGTATTTTGTAAATATCCAAATTATTATGGGAGATTTAAGTTTTGGAGAGATTTTCGTGATTTTTTTGGTCATTATGATATTTTTTGGACCGAAGAAAATTCCTCAGATAGCTCGTGAACTAGGGCAGGGGCTGAGAAAAATGCGTGGAGCAGTGGATGATATTAAGCAGGAAATCATGAAGGAAACAGAAGACAACCCTGTCTCTGAAATAAAAAATGAAATAGACAAAGTAAAGCAGGAGGCGGCCAATCTGATGCAGGAAGAAGATAAAAAAACAAAATAAATGATAGAGGTAATATCGCAGGATAAGGAGATTTTTCTGTATTTGAATAATTTGGGAAGTGCAGAATTTGATGCCTTTTGGAAGTTTGTTTCTGGAAAATGGTCTTGGATACCGCTTTATGCTGGACTGCTGTATCTTTTGTATCGTAATTATTCTCGTAAAGAGCTGATTTATATCGTTTTAGCATTAGCCGTTTCGGTGGCTGTTTCAGACCAGATAGCCAATATTTTTAAATATGGTTTGGAAAGGCTGAGACCCTGCCATGATGCTGAATTACAACCATATATGAGAATAGTAGAATGTGGAGGGCGCTATGGATTTTATTCCAGCCACGCATCGAATACCTTTCTTTTAGCGAGTTTTCTAAGTCCGTTATTAGGGCATAGATATAGATTTTTGCCAGTGTTTTTATTTGTTTGGGCTGGGGTAGTGAGCTATAGCAGGATTTATCTTGGGGTTCATTTTCCGTTGGATGTTCTGATGGGAACTTTTATGGGAATAATCATTGGCAAGGCTGGTGTATATACTTTTAGAAAAATTAGTCATAAAAAAAAGGAGATCTGAGGTCTCCTTTTATTTTTTGTATTTTTTTTCGGATACTTTATTTCCGTTTCTGAAGGTAACTATCTTTTCGGGAGTTCCATCTTTGTAATAATATATCCAATCGCCTATTTTTTTGAAATTAGCATCTGTAGGGCCTTTTGCGTTTATATTTCCGTTTGGATAAAATATCTCAAAAGAGTCGGTAGCATTGTTATTGAGTTTGGCTTTACTCTGTATCGTTCCATTTTCATAATAAGAATGATAATCTCCATGCATTTTGCCGTCTTTATAGTGTATTTTCATTTCCACATTTCCATTAGGGTAGTAGGTAATATATTCTCCTTCCAAAACGCTCATATGGTCACGATAGACATAGTTTTCTTTCCCGCTGATTTTCCCGTTTTTAGAATAATAAGTCCAAGTTTTTACTTTAAACCCTTTTTTAAAATATCCTTCGGCACTCTTTGTTCCGTTTTCATAATAGAAAATCGCCTGTCCGTCTAGTTTTCCTTTTTTCCAGTAGCATGCTTCTTTGGTATTTCCATTGTCATAAAACTGTTTGCAAAGTCCCTCTTGCAACCCATCTTTGAAGCCACAAGGTTTTTGTGCAAATAATAAATTAGCTGAAAAAACCAAGCCTATAAACAATAATCTTTTCATAATTTTAAAGTCAATTTTAGTTGTGTAAATAATATTTTTATTAATTTTGTTAAACCTCTTTGGAAGAGGTAATCAAAACATTGCAAATTTAATGAATTAAAAAATATGAAAAAGTGTTTAATTGTAATAATTTCTTTTTTATGTGCAGGGGAGATGTTTTCTCAGAAAGATAGTTATTTTCCTCAGGTTTTTTTTGACAAAAAACAAGCAGAAGCTCAGTTGGGCTACGGTAAATCCACTATAGAAGGGGTGGCTTTTACGAGAGAGAAAAGAAATGTTCCGCTTACACTGGGAATGGTAAAAGCAAAGATGGGGAAAAAACATGTTGCCAGACCAAATACAGTGATTATGCTTTTTCCTGTTACTGAGTATTTTACCGAGTTTTATAACCTTAGAAGAAAAATAGAAAGCAGTAAAAAGCAGGTTCTGATGTCCAAAGAAGCGTTTGCTGTCAGAAGGGAAGCCTATACGGATGACTATGGAAGATTTAAATTTGAGAATCTGAAAGTAGGAAAATATTATATAGAAACGATAGTGGATTTCACTGCGGTGGGCAGCTATAAAAAGCAAACAGGAACCTCTACAGCGTATAATGTATATGGAACTCCGCTCTATTCCACACCGATATATGAAACATTTTTCTACGACTATGAAGACTCGCACAGAGAAAGCAAATTCGTGGAAATAAAAAAAGATGGACAGGTGATAGAAATAAAATTATAAGAAATAAAAAAAGAGTGAATATTCACTCTTTTTTGTTTAGTCTATAATCAAACCATCTTTCATGGTTAGTTTTCGGTCTGTGCTTTCTGCCAATATCGGGTTGTGAGTGATGATGACAAAAGTCTGATTGTATTTTTCCCTCAAATCAAAAAACAACTGATGCAGAGAGTCTGCGTTTTTGGAGTCAAGGTTTCCTGTAGGTTCATCAGCAAAAATAATTTTAGGCGAATTTATCAAAGCACGGATAACCGCCACCCTTTGCGCTTCACCGCCAGAGAGCATTTTTGGTTTGTAATGGATGCGGTCTACTACATTTAGCTCTTCGAAAAGCTGCATCGCTTTTTCTTTGTAATCTTTTACATTTTTCCCAGCGATTCTTATCGGCATCATCACATTTTCTAAAGCCGTAAACTCTGGCAAAAGCTGATGGTGCTGAAAAACAAAACCAATATTTTCGTTTCGGAATTTTGATAATTCTTTGTCATTCATTTTTAAGAAAGATTCTCCGAAAAGAAGGATTTCTGTTTCGTGTTTTTGAATATCCGAGGGCAAGTCCAAAGTCCCTAAAATCTGCAAAAGAGTGGATTTTCCAGCTCCAGATTCTCCTACGATAGAGACGATCTCGCCTTTGTGAATTTCTAAATTTACTCCTTTGAGAACTTCCAGCTCTCCATAAGATTTATGAATGTTTTTTGCTTTTATCATGTTTGAATTTAGCATAAACTGATTATGCCTGAGGGCAAAGATAATAAACTTTTTAGTTTTTGGGATTTCTTTTTTGTTTATAATTTCGCAAAGGAATATAGATTTTAGAATGAAAAAAGAATTATGGTTTTTAGGTTTTTTGAACGAAAATGGCAGACCTTTGTCAGTTGATTATCAGAGCGAAGAAAAGGCATTGTTGGTAGAAGATGCCTTACAGGCGATAGAATTATTAAGTGAAGAAAACACCGCAATCTATGGAGGTGATATTCTCACGGAAGCCGATGGAGAGCTTGTTTATGCTCATGATATATGGGGAAAAGAGTATCATTATCTGAACTGGTATTGTGATAAATTAGATGATGAAGAGAGAGCAGATTATTTACAAAGAAGCTATGATAAAGCCAAAGAAGGAATCATGGAAGCGAAAAAAGTAGCTGACCGATTGGGTAAAAAATGTTACATTGTGCTGGTTACAGAATATATTCATTTAACCTAAAAATGATAAAATATTATTATTTTTGCGGAAAATTCTGATTTATGAGGATAGATATCATCACTGTGGTTCCAGAACTGATGGAAAGCCCTTTTAAGGTTTCGATGCTAAAAAGAGCGATAGAAAAAGGGCTGGCAGAAATACATTTCCATAATGTAAGAGATTATTCCACAAATAATTATAAACAAATAGATGATACCCAGTATGGCGGCGGCGCGGGAATGGTAATGATGGTGGAACCGCTGGATAAATGCATTTCTCAGCTAAAATCAGAGCGAAACTATCATGAAATCATCTATCTGACGCCAGATGGCAAGACACTCAATCAAAAAATAGCAAACAGCCTTTCACTGAAAGAAAACCTGATTTTAATCTGTGGGCATTACAAGGGTATTGACCAGAGAGTGAGGGATTTACATGTAACTATGGAGATTTCCATCGGGGATTTTGTCCTTACAGGAGGGGAGCTGGCGGCATGTGTCCTTGTGGATTCTGTGGTCAGACTTTTGCCAGGTGTTCTGAATGATGAGCAGTCAGCCCTTACGGATAGTTTTCAGGACAATCTTCTTTCGCCGCCGATATACACACGCCCAGAAGTCTATAAGGGGCTGGAAGTTCCGAAAGTTCTTTTGAGTGGTAATTTTGCAGCGATAGAGCAGTGGCGACACGAAAAAGCACTAGAAATCACCCAGCAGAAGCGCCCAGACTTATTGGATTAAATAATTTAAATTTTCAAAGGATTTTTGCTAAAAAAATGATACCTTGCGGTATATTTTAGGATAACGATGAAGAGTCATAAAGAACTGGCGGTTTTTTATAATGTGGAAAATCTTTTTCCGCCCGATGAGAAATTTGTAAAAGGAGAGAGTAAAAAATTCTCTGGCCTTAAAAAATGGAATGAATGGCGGTATAAACATAAGCTGCAGAGGCTTTCTCATGTCTTTGGACTTATGAAACATGAAAAAGGCGAGCTTCCTTTCATCATTGGTTTGGCGGAAATTGCGGATAATACAGTGCTGGAAGACCTGATTCAGCAGCCTGTCTTTGATGGCAGATATGCCTATGTGCATTATGATTCTTTGGACGAAAGAGGCGTAGACACGGCGCTTCTTTATGACAAAACCAAGATAGATATTATAGATTCTGATACGATAAGTTTTATTTTTGAATTTGAAGAAGATGGCGTGGATGGCATGGATACGACCAGAGATATTCTTCATTGCAAAGTCCGATACAGAGGGGATATTCTCAATATTTTTGTTCTTCATCTACCATCAAAAAGAGATGATGGTATCAACCAGCCCAAAAGGGACTATATCCTAAACGAAGTCAAAGAAAAAACATTGGCTCTTCTCAAAGACAACCGAGAAGCCGTGATGCTTTTGGGAGATTTTAATGAAAATCCCTATGCAGAAAATATGAACTTTTTGCTCTATAATGACGGCTCGGAAAAGATTTTGGAAAATCCTTTTTCGAGGCTGTATCATGAGCGCAGATATTCCACTTTTTACTCAAAACAAGGACTTTTATTTGACCAAATCATACTTTCTGAGTATTTCTATGGGCAAAATTCTTTATTAAGGTTTGAGAAAGCAGAAGTCTTTGCACATAATGACCTCAGAACCAGAGATGGAAAATATCAAGGGAAACCTTTCCGTACCTATGCAGGAACGCGGTATTTAGGAGGGTATAGTGACCATTTTCCTGTTTTGGTGGAATTAAAAGTATCAAATCATTAAAAAAAACTCCCAAAAAGAGGAGTAAATAAAACAATAAAAACTAATGGAATTAGGAAAAATACAGACACTAACAGTCTCAGAACGAAATCATCAGGGCGTTTATTTAGAAGATAAAAATAAGGAAAAATGTTTTCTTCCGAAGATTTTTTCTGATGAAAGCTGGAATATAGGAGATGAAGTGGAAGTGTTTGTTTATCAGGATAATAACCAGCTGCAAGCGACCATAGAAACGCCGTTTTGCCAAGTTGGGGAGTTTGCGGTTATGACCTGCACCCATACCCTTCCGAGTGGGGTTTTTATGGATTGGGGGATTATTAAGGATTTATTTATCCCTTATAAACAGCAGAAAACCAAGATAATAGAAGGGAAAAAATATTTAGTCTATGTCTATATCGATGAAGAAACGGGGCTTTTGACGGGGACTACTAAATTTAAAAGAAATCCACAGTATCAGGAACTTCCATTTAAAAAAGGTGATAAAGTTTCTCTAATCATAGCCAATGAATCTGAACTCGGCTGGAATGTCATCATTAATCAAAAATATATAGGATTGGTTTATTTTTCGGATATTTACAAAAAACTTTATCCATTTTCAGAAGAAGTAGGATACATCAAAAACCTTCGCGAAGATGGGAAAATAGATGTTTCTTTGCAGCCAGAAGGATACCAAAACATGGATGAATTTAAGCAGAAAATATTAGAAAAACTGGAGCAGGGCTATGGGCTTTTGTATCTTTCTGATGAATCTTCGCCAGAGGAAATAAAGGAAGAACTGCAAATGAGCAAGAAAAACTTTAAAAAGGCTATCGGAGGGCTTTATAAGGATAAAATCATAGAAATTTTAGATGATAGAATTAAGCTCTTGTAAATATAAATTCATAAAAAGAATTATTTAATAATGAAAAAAGTATTTTATCTAAAAACATGCAGCACCTGCAAGAGAATAATGTCTGAATTTGACCTTACAGACTGGGAAATCAGAGAACTGAAATCCGAGAATGTAACCAGCGAAGAACTTCAGGAAATGTACAAAATCACAGGAAGTTATGAGGCACTTTTTAGTAAAAAATCTACACAAATAAAGGCAAGAGAAATAGATGTGAAAACACTGAAAGAAGAGGATTTTAGGGACT
Source organism: uncultured Flavobacteriaceae bacterium (assembly GCA_963518955.1). Classification (GTDB taxonomy): domain Bacteria; phylum Bacteroidota; class Bacteroidia; order Flavobacteriales; family Weeksellaceae; genus JABCPE02. The sequence goes on from CAUQKI010000013.1 coordinate 17,915, forward strand.
TGATTTTAGACCACTATAGTTTTCTGAAACGACCTGTTTTTCTTATCGAAAAAGAAATTTTCGTGGGAAGTGAGAAGAAAAATTTAGAAAACCTCAAAATATTCTTTGAAAATAAAAACGATACAAAATAAAAGTAGAAATAATTTTAATTTGATTAACTTTGTAAAAAATTGAATAAAAATGGAAAAACTTTCTGATAGACTCAATAGACTGAGCTATTCCAAGACTTTTGTGATGACTAATAAAGCCAGAGAAATGAAAAGTCAAGGAATAGATGTGATAAGCCTTACATTAGGAGAACCTGATTTTGATGTTCCAGATAATATCAAACAAGCGGCGATAGATGCTATTCACCAAAATTACAGCCACTATTCGCCTGTTACAGGGTTTTTAGAACTTCGTGAGGCAGTTTGTAAAAAACTAAAAAGAGATAATAATCTTGACTACAAACCAAACCAAATCTGCGTTTCTAACGGAGCGAAACAATCTATTTTCAATGTATTAGCCTCTGTTGTAAATGATGGTGATGAAGTAATCTTGCCAACGCCATACTGGGTAAGTTATGATGAAATGGTAAAAATGATGGGTGGTGTTTCTGTTTTTGTCAATACAACGATAGATACAGATTTCAAGATGACAGCGGCTCAGCTGGAAGCAGCGATTACTCCTAAAACTAAGGCTTTGCTATTCAGTTCTCCATGTAACCCTTCTGGAAGTTTCTACGAAAGAGAAGAGTTAGAGGCTATTGCAAATGTTATTGCAAAATATCCGCAAATTACCATTATTTCTGATGAAATCTATGAATTTATCAATTATGGTGGAAAACATACATCTATCGCAGAATTCCCGCAAGTGTATGAGCAGACTGCTGTAATCAACGGAATGTCAAAGGCTTTCGCGATGACAGGATGGAGAATAGGTTACTCTGCGTGTCCTACTTGGCTTGCTGCCGCTTGTGACAAGGTGCAGGGACAGATGACTTCTGGAGCGAATACCATCGCACAGAGAGCTTCTATCACAGCATTAGAAACCAATCCTTCTGAATACAAATACATGATTGATAGCTTTGAAAAGAGAAGAGAGTTGGTTTTCAATCTTTTAAAAGAAATAAAAGGTTTCAAAATCAACAAACCAAAAGGAGCTTTTTACATGTTCCCAGATATTTCACACTACATAGGTCAGACTTTAGACGGTGTGAAAATCAATGATTCTGATGATTTTGCGATGTATCTTTTAGAAAAAGCACATGTGGCGACAGTGGGCGGTGTTTCTTTCGGAGATAAAAATTGTATCCGTTTTTCTTACGCGGCTTCAGAAGAGCAGCTGGTAGAGGCAATGAGAAGAATAAAAGAATTATTGAATAAATAAAAATGGAAATTAAAATCCATACGATTGATGACAGAAAAATTGCCGAAATCATATCGGATAATATTGTCTTACAGACTGTTGAGGATGCTGTAGATTTGATAGGCAATATGTCTTACCAAGGGTTTGACAAACTCATCATTCATGAAGAAAATATAATTTCAGATTTTTTCGAGTTAAAGAATAAAATCGCTGGAAATATCCTTCAAAAGTTTTCTCAATATTCTATGCTTTTAGCTATTATTGGTGATTTTGAGAAATATGAAAGTAAAAGTCTAAATGATTTTATCTTTGAGAGTAACAAAGGAAAGCAAATTAATTTTGTTACTACTGTTGAAGATGGATTAAAATAAATTTTATCTCTAATAACTATTATATCATTTTATGATATTTATTTCATATATTTGCATTTGAATAGTAAAATATTTGTCATTATGATATGAAGAAAGTGTTGTTGCATCATACTTGCGGACAAAATGGAGGGGAGCAACATGTGCTGGAAAAAGCTCCTTTCTTTGCAAAAGAAAATCAACAGATGAATAAAGGACTATTTTTAGGTTCTGGTTATTATCTTTGGGAAAATGATATAGAACAAGCTCATCATTGGGGTAAAAAACACTACAACGATCAATATTATATTGTTGCATTTGAATGTGAGATTGATGAAAATTTTTTATTAGATTTAGATAGTAAAGAAGGGGAAAGATTATTTGATGAAATTCAAAAGCTCTTTAAAAATAGAGGTACTAATAAAAATATAAAAGATTATTGTTTAAAAAAAGTTTTAAATACTTTGTTTAATGGTACTTTTGGTATAGACTTTAGATATAGAATTATTAGGGTAAAAGATGCTTCTTCTTCTCAAAAGATAAAATTTACTCCTGACAAATCTAATTATACTTACATTGGAGGTTCATACATCTATTTCTTTAAGAATAAAGAAGATATGAATATTACTAAAAAAAGAATTGTACAATGAAGACAGATGAATTATTAGACCGTTTTACAAAAAGTTTAGAAAATATGAGTGATGAAGATTTTGCTGATTTTTTAAACGAAATAGAGAGTGACCCTCAAGAAGGGGGAATTACTGTGGGTGAAATCTTTGATACTATACATCGAAAATCATCAATAGATGAAATCATTAGTTTTAGCAGTAAGAATCGAGTAAATTCTTCTATCATAAATGATATTTTGAATAAAGAATCACTTATCAAAGAGAAGATTAAAATTAATCAAAGTAAGGTTTCTTATTTTTCTAGTAACACTATGCAAGAAATAGATGTGAAGAATGAGAATCTTTTAAATGCGGCTTAAATAAATGGAAGAACAAAATAAAATACATCTAAAAAGAGCTTTTGTAAAGTCAATTAATTTTGAATATAAAAAAGATATTACAGAAGAAGACCAATTAGATACTTCAGTAAATATAAGGAAAGAGCCTATTTTTAAAGAAGGCATAGATAATGAGTATGTCATTTTTTTTAATGGGGCTTTTGAAAATGAAATATTTGATTTAAAAATAGAATTTGTAGCTATTTTTGGAACAAGTGAGGCAATAGATGATAACTTTAAAAAATCAACTTTTGTAAAAATTAATTCCCCAGCTATCGCATTTCCTTATTTGCGTTCATTTATTAGTACTTTAACATTGAATGCAGGTTTACCTCCTTTGATATTACCAGCATATAATTTTACAAAAGAAAATGAAGATATAGATTAAATTGTATATTCATAAAAACTTTTCAAAGATAGTTATCTTTTATTACTCTAAATAAAATTAACTTCGGCAAGGCATCGCTTTGTCGAAGTTTTTTATGTATTTTTGTAAAAATCAATTCTAAAAAATGTCTGTATCACTTATTTTAAAATATTTTCCAGAAATCACTGACGAACAAAAACAGCAGTTTGAAAAACTGGAACAGCTATACACTGAATGGAACGAGAAAATAAATGTCATTTCCCGAAAAGATATGGATGGGCTTTATGAAAAGCACATTCTGCATTCGCTCGGAATTGCTAAAGTAATGCCTTTTGCTGATGGCACAAAGGTGCTGGATGTCGGTACAGGAGGCGGGTTTCCTGGGATTCCGCTGGCTATCCTTTTTCCAGAGGTGAGTTTTACGCTGATAGATTCCATCGGCAAGAAAATAAAAGTGGTAGAAGCTGTTTCGGAGGGACTTGGGCTGAAAAATGTGACTGCAGTGCATGGAAGAGCTGAAAAACTGAAAGAGAAGTTTCATTTTGTGGTGAGCAGGGCTGTTACCCAGATGCCTGAATTTTTACGCTGGCTGAAAGGAAAATTTGAAAAAGAGCAGTTCAATGAAAAGCACAACGGCGTGCTTTACCTCAAAGGAGGAGATTTAGCGGAGGAACTAGCAGGGCTTCGCTGTGAGATTTTTCAGCTGAAAAATTATTTTGAAGAAGAATTTTTTGATACCAAAAAAGTGGTGTATTTATCAAAAGGAAATTTTAATTCGTAGATAATTGATTGTTAATTTGTTATAGCTTTTAATTATTGTTTTTGTATAAATAATTGAATATGAAATTTCTCTCAAAAATTATTTCGGAATTATTATCAGAAACTTCGGATTTATCCCAGACTGTAGTCGTTTTACCAGGGAAAAGACCCGTAGTTTTTTTGAAACAAATCCTAAAAGAGCAGAAATACGAAGGTTTTTTGCCTGAGTTTTTTACGGTGGATGAATTGATTAAGAAAATACCTGGAAAACAGCACATTCAGGGAATATCTCTGTGGCTTTTTGGGTATGATGTTTATAAGAAAATTTATCCCGAAGAAACTTTGGAAAACTTCCTAAAATGGTTTCCTACTTTGCTGAAAGACTGGGATGATATGCTTAAATTCAGCGAAGAGGACAAGGCTGTTTTGGAATATATGCTTGATGATGAGCGAATTAAAAACTGGGGCGAGACGCTGGGAGATGGGGATAATGCAAGAAAACGAAACCTTAATTTTTGGAAAAAGATGAATGTTTTTTTACCTAAATTAAAGGAAAATCTCCAAGTAAAAGGCTGGGTGACCGATGGGATGATTCACGAAATGGTAAGAGAGAAAATAAGCGATTTCGCAGAGGAAACGGAAACAAAATTTGTTTTTTGCGGTTTTAATGCGCTTACGCCTTTGGAGGAAAAACTGATTCGGGAACTGCTCCAAAAAGGAAAAGCTGAATGCTTTTTCCAAGCGGATGAATATTACATAAAAGACCTAAAACAGGAGGCTGGAAAGTTTCTGAGAAAACATATGCACTGGAAGGAATTTAATGAAAACCGAAAATTCCAGTGGGTAGAAAATAGTTTTTGTGAAGAGAAAAACATCAAGGTCTATGAGGTTGCAGGAAATGTAGCCCAAACCAAAATTCTGCCTGAAATTCTGCGAGAAATTCCAAAAGAAAATTATTCTAAAACGGCGGTCGTTTTATTAGATGAAAACCTGCTTCTGCCGAGTTTGGACGCGGTGAGTTTTGTGGATAATCTGAATATCACGATGGGATTTCCTATCAAAAATCTTGGTTTCAGTGGGGCGGTTAAGAAGCTTTTTCACCTACAAAAACAGCTTGAAAAAAATGATAAATCCTACTATTATTTAGATGTTTTTTCGGTTTTGGAGGAGTTCCCAGATAATGAAGAAGACCGAAAAATCATAGACCAATTCACATCTAAAATCGAAGACGAAAACATCGTTTATATTTCGAAAAAAATGATGCAGGAGCATTTGGGCGAGCTTTCTTATTTTCAGCTTTTTGAGAAGAGAACCGCTGCTGAACTGCTGGAAGATTTGTCTAATTTTTGTTATCAGCTGAAGTTCAGGGATATAGATGATATTTTATATGAAAATGTTTCTCTTTTTGAAACGACATTTAAGATTCTAAAAAATCATATGAAAGATTATGATTTTGAGATTTCGATAGATGCGCTGGAGGTTTTGATGAATCAGCTTGTCAATTCAGAAAACTTGGATTTTCAGGGCGAACCACTTGAGGGACTGCAGTTTATGGGGCTTTTAGAAACTCGTCTTTTGGATTTTGAAAATATTATTCTGCTTTCTGTGAATGAAGGAAAACTGCCGCTGGGGAATGCGCAAAACACCTATCTTCCGTTCGATGTGAGAAGGAATTTTGGGCTGAATACTTTCTTGGAAAATGATAGTATTTATGCCTACCATTTCTACCGTTTGCTGCAAAATTCTAAAAATATCTATCTGTTATACAATGCTTTAGGTTCTGGAGTGAATACAGGCGAGAAAAGTAGATTTATTACCCAAATGGAGATGGAAAGTCCTCATAAAATGGAGCATATTGTGATAGAAAACACTTCTGAACCAATTTTGCAGGAGCCGATAATAATAGAAAAAACAGAAAAAGTTTTAGAGAAACTAAATGAATGGAAGGGCAGGATTTCAGCATCACACTTGATTTCTTATCTCTATAATCCGATTGATTTTTACTTAAATAATATCTTAAAAGCAAAGGAAACAGAGGAGATAGAAGAGGAACTTTCGCAGAGAAACTATGGGAATTTGGTGCATTATGCTTTGGAGGAGTTATATGGAGAATTACAAGGTAAAATACTGAAAGATAGTGATATAGAAGATTTAAAACCAAAAATAAATGAAGCGATTAAGGAGGCGATTTCAGAACTTAAACACCAGCCAGAGCTCTATGAACGAGGAATGAACTACATTCATAAATCTATGGCTGTCAAAGTGGTAGAGCATATTTTAGATTATGATTTAGGTTTAATTAAAGCTGGTAACTCTTTAGAAATCATAAGTTTAGAAAATCGAATTAATGCTGAATTTTTGATGGGTGAGAATGGTGAAAAAATTAATTTTATTGGTTATATAGACCGTATAGACCGCCTAAATGGAGTGCTGCGAGTGATAGATTTTAAAACTGCAAAAGCTAAAAATCTTTCCATGAAACCAAAGGAAGAAAAACTGGAAGATTTCATAAGCAGTGCGGATAGCAAACAGGCTTTACAGCTGAGTATTTATGCGTATATGGCCTTGCATAACAAAGGTTTTGCGGTCAATCAGCTGCAATGCGGCATTTGGAGTTTTGCGGAAATAGGAAAAGGCGTTCAGACTTTGAAAATTTATGATGATGAAAATATTGACAAAGAGAATGTTAGCATCTGTATGAATTCCATTAAAAACATTATTTTAGAAATATTAAATCCTGAAATTCCGTTTAAAGAAAACTAAAATGAACCAAAATATATCTCTGACCATAGATTTTGTAAAGAAAACCTTAGAAGGGGCAGAGGCAGGGCATGATTGGTTCCATACCGAGCGGGTTTGGCGACTTGCAAGACTCATTGCCAAAACAGAAAACTGCAATCAAGAAATTGTGGAAATTTCGGCTTTATTACACGATATTGCCGACCCAAAATTTCATAACAGAGATGAAACCTTGGCGCTTGAGATTTCAGAGAAATTCCTTAATGAAATAGGGGTGGAAACTCAAGCGATAGAGCAGATTTTGTTTGTTATCAGACATATTTCTTTTAAAAATAAAGGCGAAACGACAGAAAAGACCAAAGAGCTTGAAATCGTGCAGGATGCGGATAGGCTGGATGCGATGGGGGCTATTGGGATAGCGCGAACTTTTAATTTTGGAGGATATAAAAATAATCCGATTTACAATCCTGATATTCAGCCGAATATCCATCAGACCAAGGAAGAATATAAAAAATCTAACGGCACGACAATCAATCATTTTTATGAAAAACTACTCCTGCTGAAAAACCATATGAATACCGATAAAGGCAGGGAATTAGCAGAGGAAAGGCATAGTTTTATGCTGGTGTTTTTGGAGCAGTTTTATAAAGAATGGAATTCGGGCTTAGATGTTTGATTCTATTTTGTTTAGAAAAGTATTGAAAATCAATACACTTTTGCTGAATTTATCAAAAATTTTATTTGAAATATGAGGAAGTTCGTTTTCTAAAAAATAAATTCTATCTGATTGATTATCAAAGAATAATAAGACATTGGTGTTTTTACCTTCGGAGAGCATTTCTGATTGAACTTCGGAAATGATGTATTTCCTACTGAAGTTTTTGATAATCGTTAAAAGTTCTTCTTCCAAAAAGGAATTCCAATCATTTATCTTGTGTTCTTCTGTGTGAAAAGTGATGCTGAGTATTGCCATTTTTGTGAAATTTTTAACTTAATTTTTTTTGTAAAAGTAATCAAATTTTCATAAATTGCCATGTTATTTATTTCTCATCGCAGAAAAGAAAAAATAGATGTAAATAGTGGTGCATAAAGCACTGATTCATATAACTTTAATAAAAATAAATGAACGCAGGAGAAAAGTTAATTCCTATCAACATTGTTGATGAAATGAAGTCCTCTTACATAGACTATTCGATGTCGGTGATTGTTTCCCGTGCATTGCCTGATGTAAGAGATGGTCTGAAACCCGTTCACAGAAGGGTTCTGTATGGTATGTATGATTTGGGAGTTTTTTCCAATAAAAAACATTTGAAATCAGCCAGAATCGTAGGGGATGTTTTGGGTAAATACCACCCTCACGGAGACAGCTCTGTATATGATGCTATGGTGCGTATGGCGCAGCCGTGGAGCTTGAGATACCCTATGGTCGATGGACAGGGGAACTTCGGTTCTATGGATGGTGACCCACCAGCAGCGATGCGTTATACGGAAGCAAGGCTGAAAAAAATCTCAGATGAAATTCTTTCTGATTTAGATAAAGAAACGGTTGATTTTCAGAATAACTTTGATGATACAACCAAAGAGCCTACGGTTCTCCCTACAAGAATTCCTACACTTTTAGTAAACGGAAGTTCTGGTATCGCAGTAGGGATGGCTACCAATATGGCTCCGCATAACCTTAGCGAGAGTATAGATGCTATCTGTGCGTATATTGATAACAGGGATATTACCATCGATGAGCTGATGAAACACATCATCGCTCCAGATTTTCCTACAGGAGGAATTATCTATGGTTATGACGGCGTAAGAGATGCTTTCCATACAGGGCGAGGGCGAGTGGTGCTGAGAGGAAAAGTGAAATTTGAGGAAATAGGAAACCGAAACGCTATCGTGGTAACAGAGGTGCCTTATCAAGTGAATAAGGCGGATATGATAGAGCGAACGGCAGAACTTGTAAAAGAAGATAAAATACCAGGGATTTATGAAATCCGTGATGAATCTGACAGAGAGGGGCTTCGTGTGGTTTATGAATTGAAAAACGATGCGATTCCGAATGTGGTGCTTAACCTATTATATAAGTATACAGCCCTGCAGACTTCTTTTAGTATCAATAATATTGCGTTGGTTGGTGGAAGACCACAACAGCTTAATTTAAAGGATATTATCTACAATTTCGTAGAGCATAGACATGATGTAGTAACCAGAAGAACAGAATACGAGCTGAAAAAAGCAAAAGAAAGAGCTCATATTTTGGAGGGGTATATGAAGGTGATTGCTACTCAGGACACGCTGGATAAGGCGATAGCGATTATTAGACATAGTGCTAATCCACAGGCTGCGAAGGAAGGTTTGATAGCGGAATTTGAACTTTCTGAAATTCAAGCTCAGGCTATTCTTGATTTAAGACTTGCTCGTCTTACAGGAATGGAATTGGATAAAATTCGTGATGAATACGAGGAAATCATGAAGGTTATCGCTGATTTAGAAGACATCCTATCTAATGAGGGCAGAAGATTTGAAATTATCAAGAATGAACTTCTTGAAATCAAAGAAAAATACGGAGACGAAAGAAAATCAGAAATAGACTATTCTGGTGGTGAAATGTCCATAGAAGACATTATTCCAAATGAGCAGGTGGTGCTTACGATTTCTCATGCAGGATACATTAAGAGAACTCTGCTTTCTGAATACAAAGTGCAGTCTAGGGGAGGTGTAGGTAATAAAGCCGCAACGACCCGTGATGAAGACTTCTTAGAATACATCGTATCTGCTACCAACCACCAGTATATGATGTTCTTTACCGAGAAAGGAAAATGTTACTGGCTACGCGTATTCGAAATTCCAGAAGGCTCTAAAACAGCCAAAGGAAGAGCAGTGCAGAACCTTATCAATATTGAGCCAGATGATAAAATCAAAGCGTACATCAGAACCAATGACTTGAAAGATGCAGACTATGTAAACAGCATGTATGTGGTGATGGTTACCAAAAATGGTGTTATCAAGAAAACTTCGTTGGAGGCGTATTCTAGACCGAGAGTAAATGGGGTAAATGCCATAGAAATTCGTGAAGATGACCAGCTTTTAGAAGCAAGACTGACCACAGGTGAATCCGAAATCATGATAGCTACTAAAAATGGTAAATGTATCCGTTTCCCAGAGGAAAAAGTAAGAGCCGTGGGAAGAACTTCTATCGGGGTGAGAGGTATCACATTAGAGGACAATGACGAAGTAATCGGTATGATTATCGCTAATGATTTGGAGAAAGAATCTGTTTTAGTTGTTTCTGAAAAAGGCTACGGAAAGAGAACCGCAGTGGAAGATTACAGAGTTACCAACAGAGGTGGAAAAGGAGTTATCACCCTGAATATCACTGAAAAAACAGGAAAACTCATCGCGATACAAAATGTAACAGATGAAGATGGTCTGATGATTATCAATAAATCTGGTGTGGCTATTCGTATGGCAGTGGAAGAACTCCGCGTGATGGGAAGAAATACCCAAGGGGTGAAACTTATCAACCTAAAAGGAAATGATGAAATCGCGGCGGTGGCAAAAGTAGAAATGGATAAAGATGTGGAAGATGCCGAAGAGCAAACTGAGGAAGGTGAAAACACAGCTAACACAGAGAATGTTTCAGAATAGAATTAAATAAAAAATTATCATTAACATGAAAAAAATAGTTTTAAGTTTAGCATTAGTGAGTGCGTCATTCGCTTTTGCACAGAAAAAAGAAATCCAAAACGCTTCTAAAGCGATAGAAAAAAACGATATAGCAGCAGCTAAAGCAGAGATATCAAAAGCAGAAGGCTTGTTGAACAACCAATTGCATTTCTTAGAACCATCTGTTTTGGAGGAGTATTATTATGCGAAAGGAGTTTTATTGATAAAAGAAGGAAAAACGAGAGAAGGAGCGGCTCTTTTAGGTAAAATCAGCGATTTAAAAACGATTTACACAGGGAAAGACAGCGATAAAAAGAAAGTATACTTTGTAGGAAAAGAAGCTGCTGAAAAAAGTGGGATACAAGGATTAAAAGTTGAAAATTACACTCCAAAAACTACTGAAAAAGTAAATAGTTTTGTAAATCCGCTTTTGAAATCTGCAAGTGATGAAGCTTACAAAGCTTATCAAGCTAAAAACTACAATAAGGCAGCTGAAAAATACGAAGAAGTATACAATTTACTAAAAGCTGTAGGAAACGAGGATAAAACTTATCTTTACTACGCAGGGATAAACTATGGCGCGGCTGGAAAAAATAATGAAGCGATAGATATCTATAACAGTTTGATTAACAGTGGATATACAGGAGTTACTACTCAGTATTTGGCGACGGATGTGAAAACTGGGCAGGTTCAGTCTTTTGATAAAAACTCTTTTGAATTGATTAAAAAATCTGGTTCAAATGAATACAAAGACCTAAAAACTCAATCAACTCCGAGCGTAGAACTAGAATTATATGAAGCAAACATAAGACTTTTGGTGGATGCTGCAAGATATGATGAAGCTTTGGTTTTGATAGAAAAAGGACTTAAAAAATTCTCTAACAATCAGAGATTGTCAGAATTACAGGGAGTTGCTTATTACAGATCTGGAAAAACTTCAGAATTTATCCAAACTCTTAAAAATCAAGTTGCTAAAAACCCTAATGACAAAGAATCTTGGTATAATTTAGGTTTCTTGCAAAGTCAAGATAATGCTACTTTGGCGGATGCTGAAAAGTCGTTCAAAAAAGCATTAGAGATTGATGGAAACTATGTTTTGGCGTTGCAAGGTTTGGCTTATGCAGTTCATTTAAAGGATGATGAAAAGACATTGGAACAAATCCGAGCTTTCCAAAAAGCAAAGAAAATCAATGAAATGAATAAATTGATGGAAAAGAGAAGAGAAACCTTCAAAAAAGCTCTTCCTTACCTTGAAAAATGGCATTCCATTGAGCCTAAAAATGTAGAAGTAGTAAGTACTCTAAAAGGAATCTACATGAATCTAGACAATATGGATAAGTATAACCATTTCAAGAAGTTAGAAGATTCTTTGAAAAAATAATTTATATAAAATAAGCTCTATTTTTGTAGGGCTTATTTTTTTTAAAAATAAAAACCTTATGAAAAAGATTATTTTATTCCATCTACTTTGTCTACTGTCTTCATGCAATGGACAGGACAAAAAAACTGAAGTAAAAAACGAGCAGATCAAAGCCGAAAAAAGGTTTGATATCAAACGATTTAATGAAAATAAGAAAAGCGGAGAATATATTTATACTGACAGCTTGGGAAATCAGGTGACAGAAATTACTACCAAAAGAGGTTATGGGCGTTATGTGTCTTTAAAAAATGAATTCAATGTAAAATTTCTTAATCATTTCTATTCTACTGGAATTCTAAAAGAAGAAGGTAAAGTTTTTGATGGAGGAGGTTTTCGTATAGGAACATGGAATTTCTATGATGAAAAGGGTATCCTAACAAAGAGCATAGATTATGACAAGCCTTTTGAAAAATATCCATTAGAGAAGGTTTTGGCGTATATGAAAAGCCGTAAAGCAGAATTATTAGGCATGTATACAAGGATATACAGAAAAATTGATGAAAAAGAAGTTCCCATGTGGTATATCAGCTGGGATGCTCATCAGAGAACCAAAGAAGACTGTATCACTATGGTTAATATAGAAATAGATGCTCAAAAAGGCGAAATTGTCAAAGAATACCATTCCTTCTTTTGGGAATACAATAATCCTTATGATAAAGTTCCTGCTCCTGTCATCATCTTTGATAAAACTAAAAAATAAGTAATTTTTAACGCTAAAAAAGAATTAAATAATTTTGATTTTTCAAAATAAATATTAACTTTGCAATTCAAAGTTCTTTTTATGGATACTAAAAATTATCAAGAAGATTTATCTCACATTCGCTCTATTATGGAGAAAAGTTCCCGTTTTATCTCTCTGAGTGGGCTTTCAGGAGTTTTTGTAGGGATTTTTGCTATTTTGGGAGCGGTGTATGTGTTTTTCGCTTTTGAAAGGGAAGGGATTAGTTATTTTGACAGATATCCTAAATTTTATGATTTTAATTTTATATCCGAACTGATTTTAGTTGCCCTTGTAGTCCTTGTTTTCTCTTTGGCTGCGGCAGTTTTCTTCACAGTAAGGAAGAGCAAAAGAAATGAACTTCCTATCTGGACTACATCTACTAAACTTCTGATAATCAATTTTTCCATTCCGTTGGCTACTGGGGGGATTTTTTGTCTGGGGCTTCTTTTTCATCATTTTTATGCATTTTTAGCGCCTTGTACATTGATTTTTTATGGATTGTCCCTTATCAATGCCTCTAAATACACTTATTCTGACATCAGATATTTAGGGATTTGTGAGGTGATTTTAGGTTTGCTCTCATCATTTTTGTTGGGGTATGGATTGGTATTCTGGGCGTTAGGATTTGGAGTACTGCATATTATTTACGGGCTTATTTTGTATAAAAAGTATCAATAATTTTAGTGAAAATGTTTAATATCAATCAGCTCAATAAGGAATTTGAAAGTCGCGTGAGGCTGGGTATTATGTCCGTTCTTATCGTGAATGACTGGGTTGATTTCAGTGAAATGAAAAACCTTCTTAACATCACTGATGGTAACTTGGCGAGCCACAGCACAGCCCTTGAAAAATCAGGATATATAGAGGTGAAAAAAGAATTCGTTGGTAAAAAACCGAAAACTTCCTATCGTGTTACACAATTGGGGAGAGAGGCTTTTAACCAGCATATCAATACTTTGGAAAAACTATTGAAAAAATAATTATATTTTTTTGTTTTTAAACTTTGAAGTACAAAGTTCTTTGAATTGTTAATTTTAATTTTTAAATATTATGAAAACACATCATCTAATTATGCTGACTACAGCAGTAACTACAGCGCTGTTTTACAGAGAATCTTTTGGCTTAAATGTAGGATTATTAGCCATTTTTCTCAGTGTTATTACTCTGGTAAAAACACATAAAAAAAGAAAAAACAGGGAGTTTTTTATCATTTTTGTGCTATCCATTTTGTCAGCTTTTGCTTTTATGTGGTATGGGGATTTTGTTTCGTTTTTGGCAGTTTCTTTTTCCTTGCTGCTGCTGAGATTTAAGTCAAAATATAGAAGACTCAAAAGTATTCTGGCAGTTCCAATAATGACAATGAATAATATCGCTTTTCCGTATCGTTTCTTTGATTTTAATACATGGATTATCAGAGATGAAAACTCTAAATTTAATTTCAAATCCATCATTATTTTAGTGATTCCCATCCTGTTTTTCTTATTCTTTTTTTGGATTTATAGCATGGGAAGTTCCATATTTTCAGAGGTTTATCTTTATGAATTGGACATTGATAGCTGGTTTTTCGTAGTGGCTGCTTTGGCATTTTATTTCTCGTTTGGTTATTGGAATTTTTCAGGAGCAAAATTTTTCTTGCGACGAAACCAATTTTTACAAAATGAATTTTCAGAAAGAGTTAAAAATCAAAAATTTAAACCATTTTTGGAGTTTTTAGATCTTGATTCTGAAAGAAAAATAGGCGTGCTGACTTTTGTTCTGCTCAATCTTCTTTTGCTCGTTTTTATTCTGGTTTTTAATTATGAACAGTTTTTCCAAGTTGATACGGACAGGCTGGCGAACCTTTCCGCGGACACGCACAGCCGTGTAAATGTGGTCATTTTGTCCATTGTAATGGCGGTTTTGCTATTGATGCTTTACTTTAAGTCTTATTTTAATTTTGATGATAAATCATTGTTACTTAAAAAGTTAGCCAAAATGTGGATAGTTCTTAACTCGCTACTTGTCCTTTCCGCTCTCATCAAAAACACCGAATACATCTACCACTGGGGACTTACCTACAAAAGGCTGGGTGTCTATGCATTTCTTATTTTGTCTGTTATAGGTCTGATATTCACTTACTTAAAGATAGAGTACAGAAAAACCAATTTTTGTCTTTTTAACCAAATGATTTGGTATTTCTACGGAACACTTTTGCTTTGCAGCTTCGTAAACTGGGGTTATTTGGGGACAATTTATAATATAAAAGTTCAGAAAGTAAGTGATTTTGATGCTGTTTATAGATTTGATTTTAATGATTCTCTGCTTTTGGAATATTATCCTGATGAAATTTATTTCACTTATCGTTTTGATTATATTAAAAGCCAAAAAGATGAATCCTTTTTATCCAAAGTGCTTTATTATCAATTTATTAACCTTCCTGATGAAAAACCAGTTTCAAGCATAGAATTACCCAATGAAAAACAAAACTAAAATCAATAAATTTTCGTAAATTAGCAGTAAAATTATAAAAAATGTCAAAAAAAGTTTTACTCGCAATATTAGATGGCTGGGGATTGGCTGAAAATCCCGAAGTATGTGCAATTACCAAAGCTCACACGCCGTTTGTGGACAGCTGCTATCAGAAATATCCTCACACTCAGCTGCATGCATCAGGCTTAGAAGTGGGGCTTCCCGAAGGACAAATCGGTAATTCCGAAGTAGGACATATGAATTTGGGTGCGGGAAGAGTTGTCTATCAGAACCTTACGAGGCTGAATTTAGCTGTAAAAAATGGAACTTTGGGTAAAGAAAAACCTATCCAAGAGGCATTTTTACACGCACAGAAAAACAATAAAAATGTTCATCTTCTTGGGCTGTTGTCTGATGGCGGTGTTCATTCGCATATCACTCATTTAGAGGCTCTTCTGGATGAAGCCAAAGATTTGGGATTGAAAAATGTTTTCGTTCATGCCTTTACTGATGGGCGTGACTGCGACCCGCACAGAGGAAAGGTTTTTGTAAAAGAGATTCAGGAATATTTAGCTAAAACCACTGGAAAACTGGCGACTGTCACAGGGCGATTTTTCGCGATGGATAGGGACAAACGCTGGGAAAGAGTAAAAAAAGCCTATGATGCTTTGGTCAATGGAGTGGGGGTAAAAACACAAAATGCGCTGGAAGCGGTGGAAAATTCTTACCAAAATAATGTTTTGGATGAATTTATCGAGCCGATTATCTTAACTGATGAAAACCAAAATCCTGTGGGAAATATTCAGGAAGGCGATGTTGTTATTTTCTACAATTTCCGTACAGACAGAGGTCGTGAACTTACAGAAGTTCTTTCGCAAAAGGATTTTCCAGAATTTGGAATGAAAAAACTGAATCTCTATTTTGTGACAATGACCAACTACGACAGGGATTTTGAAAATATCAAAATCGTCTATGATGAAGAAATTATCCACGAAACTCTGGGGGAAGTTTTGGAGAGAGAGGGAAAATCCCAGATCAGAATCGCCGAAACCGAAAAATATCCTCATGTGACATTCTTCTTTTCAGGAGGGCGCGAAACCGAGTTTGAAAACGAGAAAAGAATACTCTGCCCAAGTCCTAGAGATGTGAAAACTTATGATTTAAAGCCTGAAATGGCGGCTTTTGATATTCGTAATGCCATCATTCCAGAATTGCAGAAACAGACAGCAGATTTTATTTGTTTAAATTTTGCTAACCCTGATATGGTGGGACATACGGGCGTTTTTGATGCAGTGGTAAAAGCCTGCGAAGTGGTGGATGAATGCATAAAAGATGTCGCCAATACAGCCTATGAAAATGGCTATACGGTGCTTATCCTTGCAGACCATGGTAATTCAGACTATATGATAAACGAAGATGGTTCGCCTAATACCAACCATACCACTAGTTTAGTTCCTCTGATTGTGATGGATAAAGACAAAACATGGCAGCTCAAAAGAGGAAAATTAGGTGATGTGGCACCTACCATTCTCCATATCATGGGAATAAAAATTCCTGAAAAAATGACAGGAGAGGTATTGGTTTCATAAAATTTCTTACATTTGCACACTTTTGATTTTTAAAAAATGAGCAATTTTGATGACCTACTGCCTTACGGTTTTGCTTTAATCGTGGCAGTTCCTTTTGTGATATTGCTGAGACAGTTTGTGTTTCAGTTCATTAAGTTAAAAAACAAAGAATTGAGCATTATTTCAGGGAAATCCAATGCACAGATAAGATTGCAGGCGTATGAAAGGATGACTTTGTTTTTGGAAAGAATAAAGCCTTCTAACTTGGTTCAGAAGTTTGACAAGGAATTAGCTGCTGTGGAATTTGTGTTTTTGGTGGAAAAAAATATTATGGAAGAATTTGAGTATAATGCTTCACAACAGCTTTATATCAGCCAAGATTCTTGGAATAATATTTTAAATTCTAAAAATAATGTTCTTCAGCTTCTCCACAAGACTTTGGAAAACAGCCCAAATGTTTCTTTGCAGGAGTTTAAAACTCTGTTTTTGATGGGTTATTTGGATGGCGAGGATTATATCTCGGATACTATCCAAAACCTTAGAAATGAAATAAGTAGAATAATTTAAAAATAAATATAGTATAATGATTCCAACTTTTAAAGCACATCCTTGGCATGGAATTTCAGCTGGGGAGAAAGCACCAGATGTAGTTAATGTTTTTGTGGAAATAGTTCCATCAGATACTATTAAATATGAAATCGATAAAGAAAGCGGACATCTAAAAGTAGACAGACCGCAGAAGTTTTCTAATATAATTCCTGCTCTATATGGCTTTGTTCCAAGAACTTACTGCGATGAGAGAGTAAAGGAACTTGCAGTGAAAAGAGGCGCTTCAGACATCACGGAAGGAGACCACGATCCACTAGATATCTGTGTACTGAGCAGCCACAATGTTCCTGTTGGTGGTATTTTGCTGGAAGCAGTGCCAATCGGTGGATTTAAAATGATAGATAAAGGCGAGGCTGATGATAAAATCGTAGCTGTATTAGTGGGAGACCAGTCTTATGGGCATGTCAAAGACATTTCAGAACTTCCTAAGGCTGAAGTAGATAGACTAATGCACTATTTCTTGACTTATAAAAATCTTCCTGGTGAGCCTGTGGCATGCAGAATAGATGAAGTCTATGATGCAAAACACGCAAAAGAAGTTATCAAAGCATCTCAAGAAGATTATCAAGAGAAATATAAAGGATAAAATAATGAAAAATTACTTGGAAAAACTTTCTGAGTAATTTTTTTATTTTTTAATGTAAATATTTTGTAAATTGGCTTCCTTAATAAAAAAATAAAATGACTACAATAGAGAAAATTTCAAAACTTCGTCAGAAGATGCAGGAGAAAGGTATCAATGCATTCATTGTCTTCTCTGCAGACCCACATATGAGTGAATATCTACCCGAAGAATGGCAGGAACGCACTTGGCTTTCAGGCTTTACAGGTTCTGCTGGTTTTTTGGTGGTAACTAATGAAAAAGCAGCTCTTTGGACAGATGGAAGATATTTCGTTCAGGCAGCACAGGAGCTGGAAAACACAGGAATAGAACTGATGAAAGACGGCATAGAGGGCACTCCAAACTATATTGACTGGATAATCTCTCAAACGCCTGAAAATGGAAAAGTAGCCGTAAATGCTTTGGCAACATCTCATCTAAACTGGGAAAGTCTAGAGCAAAAATTGTCTGCAAGAAAAATCCAACTTGTCAATGAACCTTTATTAAAGGATATTTGGACAGACAGAGGTGAACCTTCTAAAAATGAAATCTTTGTTCATCCTCTGAAATGGGCAGGTCAGTCTGTCGTAGAAAAACTAAACGCCATCCGTGCGAAAATGGAGGAAAAAGGCACTTCATTGCATGTTATTTCAAGTCTTGATGATGTAGCTTGGACACTAAATTTGCGAGGAAGCGATGTGGACTGCAACCCTGTATTTCTTGGTTATATCCTCGTAACAGAGGATGGGGAGGCTACGCTCTTTGTAGATGTAGAAAAACTCAATGATGAAGCCAAAAAACAAATGCAAGAGGCTGAAGTAAGTGTAGTTCCTTACGATGAATTTTTCTCTTATTTAGGTCAATTAAAAAATGAAAAAGTTTTAATTTCACCAAATTGTAACCAAGCGGTTTTCAATGCTTTAAAGGATAAAAATACTTTCGTTCTGTCGGCTGTTCCTGGCAACCTAATGAAAGCCATTAAAAACGAAATCGAATTGGAAGGCTTCCGCACAGTGATGGTTCGTGATGGTGTAGCGATGGTGAGATTCCTCCATTGGCTGAAAAATAATATAGGAAAAGAGCCTATGACCGAATATTCTATTGGGAAAAAACTGAGAGATTTCCGTGCTGAGGGTGAAAATTTTGTAGGCGAAAGTTTCGGAAGTATCATCGGTTATAAAGGAAATGGCGCTATCGTGCATTATTCCGCAAAAAGCGAAGGAAGTAAGGAAGTTACCAACGAGGGAAGTGTTCTTGTAGATTCTGGAGGTCAATATTTAGAAGGAACTACCGACATTACCAGAACATTGGCTTTGGGCAAAGTATCAGCGGAATTTGTGAAAGACTGCACTTTGGTTCTGAAAGGAATGATTAACCTTTCTTTGGCTCAGTTCCCAAAAGGCACAAGAGGTGTCCAGCTGGATGCTATCGCTCGTCTTCCGCTGTGGAAAGAAGGCAAAGACTATGCGCACGGAACAGGACATGGCGTGGGAAGTTTCATGAATGTGCATGAAGGCCCTCAGAATATCCGAAAAGATATGAATCCACAGGAGCTTTTAGCTGGAATGGTGTGTTCTAACGAACCAGGGTTTTATGTTGAAAATCAATACGGTATCCGCCATGAGAATTTAGTGGCAGTGAAGGAACTGAGAACCACAGAATACGGCACTTTCTATGGTTTTGAAACACTTACGCTTTGTCCTTTTTTCAAGGATGTGATAGATGCAGAACTACTTACCGAACCAGAAAAAGAATGGCTGAACGCCTACCACAAGACCTGCGAGGAGAAATTGGCTCCGCACTTGTCAGGTGAGGTCAAAGAATGGTTCTTAGAATTAGTAAAACCGATATAAAATAAAAATCTCTTTTCCTGCTCAATGGAAAGGGGATTTTTTCATCTAAATTACTACCTTTGTGAGGTAAAATATTATCATAATGCCACAGCAGTTTTTAGGAAATAAAGAATTTTTAACGAAAGATATAGAGGTTTTTGCGAGCTGTCCCAGCAATATTGCTCTTATCAAATATTGGGGAAAATATGAAGGACAGATTCCTGCAAATCCCAGCATCAGTTTTACGCTTAGTAATTGTAAAACAGAGACTAAAATGATTTTTAAATCTGGTGAAAAATTTTCAGTCAAAACTTTTTTGGCTGGAAAAGAAGAAACCAAATTTTCGGATAAAATAGAAAAATATTTCCAAAACATAGAGAAATATCTTCCTTGGATTTTGCAGGGGAGTTTTGTCATTGAGACCGAAAATACTTTCCCGCATAGTTCAGGGATAGCCAGCTCTGCATCGGGCTTTGGAGCTATAGCCAAATGCCTTATGGAGATGGATAAAGCGTTTTCTGGGAAAGATTTTTTTGATGTTAAAAAGGCTTCTTTTTTGGCTCGTTTGGGTAGTGGAAGTGCCTGCCGAAGTGTTTATGACGGGCTGGTAGTCTGGGGCGAGGTGAATAAAGTGGAGGGGAGTTCAGACCTGTATGCGGTGAAGTATCCTAATGAGGAAATTCATCCGATATTTAGGGATTTTAATGATTATGTTCTGCTGATTCATGAAGGGCAAAAGTCTGTAAGTTCCACCGTGGGGCATGGGCTGATGAATACCAATCCCTATGCAGAACGCCGTTTTCAGGAGGCAAGAGAGAATTTTGTTCCGATGAAAGAGATATTAAAATCAGGTGATTTACAAGCTTTTATGAAATTGGTGGAACATGAGGCGCTTACACTTCATGCGATGATGATGATGAGCGACCCTGCTTTTATTCTGATGCAAACAGGGACTTTACAGGTTATCAATAAAGTTTGGGAATTTAGAAAGGAAACCAATCTGCCTCTTTTCTTCACTCTAGATGCGGGCGCGAATGTACATCTGCTATTCCCAAGCGAAAAGAAAGCTGAAATCACTAATTTTATAGAAACAGAACTTTTACAGTACACACAAAACGGCGGAATAGTGAGGGATTTCATGAAGTTCTAACCCCAAATAATATGAAAAGGAATAAGTTTTTACTGCTGAATTATGTTTTCGTAGTGAGCATAATCTTGTTGTTTATCAATGATCATTTTTTGAAGTTACATTTTCATAATTGGTTCACGGGTAAATTTTCAGATTTTTTGGGAATGATTATTTTTCCATTGTTTTTGGCGTATATTTTCCCAAAATTAAGAACTTTTTCAATTCTCGTTAGTTTTGTTTTGTTCATATTTTGGAAGTCTCCATTTTCAGAGGGATTTATTGATTTTTACAATCATATTTCGCCCATTGCAGTCGCTCGTGTGGTGGATTATACGGATTTCATCGCCTTTGTATTTTTGGTAATTTCTTTTCTTTTGATAAAGTATGATGCCTTGCTTCAGCCTTTTAAAATAAGAAAAATAAGTCCTGCATTGGTGCTTGCTCCCTCTGTTTTTGTGATGATGGCTACTTCTCCGCCGCCATATTATAGATTTGGTTCAGATGGGTTGGTTTCATTCCAAGATTATTCATTTAAAATGCAAAAAAGCAAAACAGAAGCTCTGGATGAGCTGAAAAACAGGAATATTTTGTTCAAAAAAGATACACTGATGATTATTAGAAGAAATAATATAAGCAGTGAAAGTTTGATCATGAACGGAACTGACCTAAAAACGCTGGAAGTGGATAAAGAAATTCTAAAAAAGGAATTGGAAAGAAAAATACGATTTTATGATTATTACATCATAGACAGCCTAAAAATAGGAAATGAAACACTGAAAGATATAAGATTCGAGCTGGAAGAATTAAGTAAATCAAAAGTAAAAATAATCCTAAAATCAGTCGTGTTAGAGGAACGAAATACAAATAACAAAAAATTACAAAAGAAATTCAGGAAAATTTATAGAGAACTTCTGAAAAAAGAATTTTTAAATAAAAATTATAATCAAAACTAATCATTTAACCCATGAAAATAGGAATATTAGGAGGTGGACAGCTCGGCAGGATGCTCATCCAAGAAGCTTTAAAATACGATGATGAATTTTATACATTAGACCCAAGTTCTGACTGCCCATGCGCGGGAATATCGCACTTTACAAAAGGTGATTTTAATGATTATCAGACTGTTATAGATTTTGGGAAGGATAAAGATGTTCTCACAATAGAGATAGAGCATGTGAATGTCCAAGCACTGGAAGATTTACAGAAACAAGGAATAAAAATCATTCCAAGTCCCAATGCTGTCAAAATCATACAGCAGAAAATATTGCAGAAAGAATTTTATCAAAAAAACGAAATCCCAAGTCCTGATTTTCAAGTTATTCGAGATAAATCGGAAGTAAATTTTCCTTTGCCTTTTGTTCAAAAACTAAATACTGGTGGCTATGATGGAAAGGGCGTTCAGGTGATTCGTAATGAAAAAGAGCTGGAAAATCTCTGGGATGCACCCTCTGTTTTGGAAGCTTTGGTGGATATAGAAAAGGAACTTTCTGTAATTGTCGCTAAAAACGACAAGGGAGAAGTTAAAGTTTTTCCTGTTACGGAAATGGTTGCCAATCCGCGATTAAATCTATTGGATTTTAATATTTGTCCAAGTGAAATTTCTGATGATATCCAAAGTCAAATTGATGAAATTGTCAGAAAATTCATCCAAGCGATGGCTTCATCTGGGCTTTTTGCGATAGAATTATTTTTGGATAAAAATGGAAAAGTCTGGGTCAATGAAACAGCTCCAAGACTGCACAACAGCGGACATCTCACGCAGGAAGGAAACAGTAATTCCCAATTCGAGCAAATGTACCGTGTGGTAAAAAATCTTCCGCTAGCAGATACAGATGCCGATAAATATAGTGGAATGTTTAACCTTGTAGGAAAGGAAGGTTACCAAGGAAAAGTCTATTATGAAGGCTTAGAAGATGTTTTAAAACTGCCCAAAACCTATGTTCATCTATACGGAAAGACCGAAACCAAGTCTGGGCGTAAAATGGGACATATTAATATCTTGGCGGATAGTAGGGAAGAGCTGTTAGAAAAACTAACCACGATAAAATCAATGATTAGAGTGATATCAAAAAAGCATTAGAATTTTCTAATGCTTTTTGGTTTTAAACATATCTGGATGATAATTCGTTATAAATATTCCTAAAATAATCAAAAACGCAGCGATAATGAAATTAGAATCCACAGGCTCATTAGCTACCAGCCATCCTAAAAAGATTGCAATGATGGTGTTTACATAAGAAATCATGGAAACTTTCACAGCGGAAATTTGGCTCAGTGCATAGATATACGCCAAATAAGCGATAATAGAAGCGAAAATCGTAAGCGAGAACATCGCAATGATGCTTTTCAGACTCCATGTTTCTGGCGCAAATTCTTTACCCAAAACCAAAGCACTGATGATTTGCACTACTCCCGCAAAAATAAATTGATAAAAAAGACTTAATAAAATATTAGAGTTTTTATAGTTTGTTTTTTTGATGTAAAGGGCTCCCGTAGCATTTCCAGCAATAGCAAGGAATAGGTAAATCATCCCTTTGCGATAATCAGGATTTGCCAAATCTGCCAGCCCATCCCAGAAAATCAAAATAATTCCAGAAAAGCCTAATAAAATCCCAAGAACAGATTTTAATGTAAACTGCTGCATTCTAAACAAAACGCTACCGATAAATATCAAAATAGGCGAACAAGAACTAATCAGAGATGCCAGACTGCTGGAAACATGCTCTTCAGCAATCGTGGTAAGTCCATTGGTTATGATAAGAATACAAGTGGAAAGTATCAGCTGGACTTTTAGATTTTCCCAGCCTATCCATTTTAGTTTTCCTGTAAAGGACAAATAAACACCCAAAATAATAGCCGATAACACATGCCGAATACCTGCCACATACAGCGGAGGAATAGTCTCCACGGCTAGTCTAATACCCAAAAATGAAGTTCCCCAGATGATAGCAATAGCCAAAATAGCGAATGTAAGTTTCATGTTTTTCATCTCGGGAAAATTAGTTTTTCGTTTTTAATGGTTAATTTTTTATCTTTGGAATGTTTAAATTTTTCGTTTGTAAAGTTAATTAAATTTATTTTAAAATCAATCAAAATATGGTAGGAATTATTATGGGAAGCAAAAGTGATTTCCCGATTATGCATCAGGCAGTAGATTTTTTACAATCATTGGGAGTTCCCTACGAGGTTACCATAGTTTCTGCACACAGAACTCCAGAACGAATGCTGGACTATGCGAAAACGGCTAAAAAAAGAGGAATCAGTGTAATCATAGCAGGAGCGGGAGGAGCGGCACATTTGCCTGGGATGGTGGCGAGCTGTACCACTTTGCCAGTGATAGGCGTGCCTATTTTGTCAAGTAATTCTATAGATGGCTGGGATAGTGTTTTGTCTATTTTGCAGATGCCTTCTGGAATTCCTGTTGCTACAGTGGCGCTGAACGGAGCCATGAATGCAGGGATTTTGGCAACAAAAATTTTAGCGGTATCAAATCCTGAAATTGCTGACAAATTAGAAAACTATCAAGAAATCCTCTCTAAAAAAGTATTGGCATCAGTAGATGAACTGAAAAAAGATTACCCAAATTCTTATGATGGGTAACGGAATTTTATAGATTTAAGCATTTTAGAAGAAAATATTTCAGAGGTATAAAAATATTTCCTTGGAATGGCGTTAATAATTAAAATATTATAAAATGAAAACAAATCAAGAAATTTTAGATGAATTTGGGAAATTACTAATAAATGATGTATTAGATAGATACTATAAAAACATTGATTATATTGTTGAAAAATGCGTATAAGAATCCCACTATGCTTCATTATAATGAATTATTTTTAAAATTAAACGAAAAAGAAAAAAGAAATTTGTATCAAGTCGTTAAATTCAGTCTAAAATATTGATTTTCAATATAATTATTTTTATTTTAGTAAACATTTAGTAAACTTGTTCAAAATAACCTTAAAAATATAAAGGCTTTGATTTTCTTAATTGTGTTTATTATTCGTTTCATTTTCTGTTTCTTGGATACGCTTTATTAAATCTATGGTCTGCAACTGCGGTAATGCCCACGCAATAACATTTAAAACCATATCTACCTGATACAAACTATCAAAAACATCTTTTAGATATGTTATATCATAGCCCTCGGTTCTCATGTTTTTAATGAAATTTATTAACTCCCTTTCATTGGGTTTGGGGAAGTGGAGTTCACGGCATTAAGATACCTCAAAGAATGCTGGGAGTTACAGCCGATGGCGTGGTTGGTGCAAAGACCATAGAAGCGCTGAATAACGCACCGAAAGACTTCTTGCAAAGGCTCTATAAGGAAAGGGAGGATTTCCTGCATAGAATCGTAAGGAGCAATCCTACTCAAAAGGTCTTCCTTAAAGGCTGGATGAACAGAATGGCAGATTTAAAAAAATGGAATGAAAGGTAGATTTATTTTCATATACTTTTGGAGTTTTTAAAGTAACCTATTACTAAGTGGATTGCTTTTTAATTTTAATAATTTTTTTTAATTCAATATTTGTGGTAAACGCTTTTCATCAGGGGGTTTTATCGTGGTATTTGATAAAAAATTTAATAAAAAAAGCTAAATAGAGGTATAAATTTTGTATTTGTGAGTAGAAAAGTAATACCTTTGTAAGGTGGAAGAGAAAGAATACATAGAAATAAAGATAGATAATATTTCTAACACATTATCTCCTAATGATATAGACATCAGTGAGATAAGAGAGCTTATGTCTAATATTGAGAATTTCTTGTATCCAGACCGAAAAAGCAAGAGTGCAAGACCTCATATTTCTTATTCATTAGAAAGCAGTAGTGCGTCTAATAAATTCTTTTTGCCCATATCGGGGGTTTTGTTATTTAATGAACTTACTTCTGAGATTACTAAAAAGCAGAGTTTAAATTTTTTATCATACAAACAGCAGAAGGTTATTGCCAATTTTCAGAAAAAAGCAGCTGAAAACGACCTAATTCTAGAGCTTCGCTCTTCACTGAATCTAGATACTTCTACTTTGGTTATTGATAAAAATACAAACTTTCAGATAAGTTCACCGCTTTACTACGAAGGTGAGTTTTATATTTATGGAGAAATATATCAAGAAGGAGGTAAACAGACTCCTAACATTCATATATCGACTAAGAATGGAGAAGACTTGACTATACATGCTACAAAAGACCAAATTTTAGATGGAGAAAAACAGATGTATCAGATTTGCGGAGTAAAGGCAAAAGGTAAAAGAAATTTAGAAGATGGCAGTTATAGTGAGTTGAAGTTGATACAGTTTATCCCATACAAACCTGAATTTAATATGGAATTACTTAATGAAGTAATAGAAAAAGCTAAACCTAATTTGAGTAAAATCAAAGATTTAGATAGTTGGATTGATGAATTAAAAACAGAGGTGGTATGAATAAGATAAAAAGTGTATTGCTGGATAATTCTTTTGTTACCCGTCTGTTAAAAACTGATGATGAATTTCACAAAAATACAGTAGATTATTTTAAGTATTTTCTAGACAATAAGATAGTGATGTATTTATCAACCATTGTTATTAGTGAATATGCAGTGGCTGATAATCCGGATAACTTATTAAACTTGAAAGCATTTCAAATTTTAGAATTTGATTATAAAGATGCTAAATTATCGGGGGAATATTATTCTTGTTTGAAAGATAATAAAGAGGTTAGAGAAAGTGAAAAAAGAGCAATTATCATTAACGATTTGAAGATTTTTGCACAAATTCAAAACAGAAATATAGATGCTTTCATTACCAAAGACAGGAAAGCATTTAATAAAATGATACAGCCTCTTGAAAAGGAGAAAGATCTAAGTTTTGACTATTTGGATTTAACAATTCCATTGAAAGACAAAAATTAGGTTTGTTATTTTAATGTATTGTTTTCTTTTTGTCATTTGAAGTCTTGCGTGCTACGCTTGGGGTTAGTAGAATGGCATGGGGAAAATTAAAATAGCGTGAGTTTTTCACGCTTTTTTGTTTACAACATTCCGTTATAAATTGTAAGCAAATTATTTTGTTTACAATATCTTGTTTTCTATATTTGCACGGAAGTTATTTTTTTTCATATAAAACTTCTTTTATGAAGTAGGTTGATAAGTCATAAACCATCAAGTAATTCTGTGCCAGCAGAATTACTTTTTTTGTATATTTGCAAAACAAAGCAGAATGCTTGGTAATCTTCAGATACCAAGTTATCTCTTTCTAAAATCAAGAAGTCTGTAACTTTCCTAGGGTTTGAGACTTCTTTTTTTTTGTATATTTGCAACACACAAAGACAGAGTTTTCACTCTTGAACAATTAAACAAAAGCAGTATCTTTATTAGGATACTGCTTTTTTGTTTTAAAACCCTGTGCTTACTTTTTTCTGTTCGTTAAGGATGTTTTCGTTATAATCTACAGCATATATCCTTGTCATTCTTTCATTAGTGTGTCCTGCTATGTCTTTAGCTTTTGATATTCCGTATATTGTGGTAATATCATTTAAATAAGTGTGCCTAAGAGCGTATAAATCTACTTTTATATCCAGTTTTTTCACTACCCACATTCTATATCTGTGAG
>CAUQKI010000014.1:0-42636 GCA_963518955.1 uncultured Flavobacteriaceae bacterium
ACAAATATACTAAAATCCCCCCCTCCCCAAATCACAAAAAACCTCCGTTTTTCCTGAATTCATTTTCTCCCCGAAAAACAAAAAAATTCCTTCCTCTCAAATTTGGGAGGAAGGAATTTTCTATGAAAAAACTGTTTATTTCACTTCTTCAAAATCTGCATCTTGGACATTGTCTCCACCTTGCTGCTGACCGTCTGCTGCACCTGCATTTGGCTGTGCTTCGGCTTGGGCTTTGTAGAGCTCTTCAGAGGCTGCCATCCACGCTGCATCTAATGCTTCTGTTTTAGACTTGATTTCCTCTACATTTTTCGTTTCGTAAGCTGTTTTCAACTCTGCTAATGCTGTTTCTATTCCAGCTTTTTTGTCTGCAGAAAGTTTGTCTCCAAACTCTTTCAACTGTTTTTCAGTTTGGAAAATCAGTCCATCAGCTTTGTTTATTACTTCTGCATCTTCTTTTTTCTTCGCATCGGCAGAAGCGTTTTCTTCAGCTTCTTTTTTCATTCTTTCGATTTCTGCATCAGAAAGTCCAGAACTTGCCTGAATCTTGATAGACTGCTCTTTTCCTGTTCCTTTGTCCTTTGCAGAAACGCTAAGGATACCATTAGCATCTATATCAAAAGTTACTTCGATTTGTGGAACACCTCTTGGCGCTGGTGGAATATCTACCAAATCAAATCTACCGATTTCCTTATTGTCATTAAACATTGGTCTTTCCCCTTGTCCTACTCTGATGGTAACTGCTGGCTGATTGTCCGCCGCTGTAGAGAACACCTCTGATTTTCTTGTAGGGATAGTCGTATTCGCTTCGATTAGTTTTGTAAATACAGACCCCATAGTCTCGATTCCGAGAGAAAGCGGCGTAACATCTAATAGCAATACATCTTTCACATCTCCTGTAAGAACTCCCCCTTGGATAGCCGCACCGATAGCCACTACTTCATCTGGGTTTACTCCTTTAGATGGCGCTTTTCCGAAGAATTTTTCTACTGCTTCCTGAATTGCTGGAATTCTGGTAGAACCACCCACTAAGATAATTTCATCAATATCAGAAACGCTCATCCCTGCGTTAGCCAAAGCTGATTTACAAGGTTCTATCGTTCTTTCGATAAGGTTGTGAGCCAATTGTTCAAACTTCGCTCTTGTCAAAGTTTTCACCAAGTGTTTTGGTCCAGAAGCCGTAGCTGTGATGTACGGAAGGTTGATTTCCGTTTGTGTAGAAGAAGAAAGCTCTACTTTTGCTTTTTCAGCCGCTTCTTTCAATCTTTGAAGTGCGATAGGGTCAGTTTTTAAATCTACACCTTCTTCATTTTTAAATTCATCCGCCATCCAGTCGATGATTACATTATCAAAGTCATCTCCTCCAAGGTGAGTATCTCCGTCTGTAGCTTTCACTTCGAAAGAAGCATTTCCATCCACTTCATACATCTCCAATACAGAGACATCATGCGTACCACCACCACAGTCAAAAACTACTACATTCATGTCTTTTTTACCTACTTTGTCTAATCCGTAAGCCAAAGCCGCTGCCGTAGGTTCATTGATGATTCTTTCTACTTTAAGACCTGCGATTTCTCCTGCTTCTTTAGTTGCCTGTCTTTGTGCATCATTAAAGTAAGCTGGCACGGTAATTACCGCTCTTGAAACCTCCTGTCCAAGGTAATCTTCAGCCGTTTTCTTCATTTTTTGAAGAATCATTGCAGAGATTTCTTGTGTTGTGTATTCTCTATCGTCTATTTTTACTTTTACAGTGTCATTTGGTCCAGCCACCACTTCATACGGAACTCTCGAAATTTCCTCTTTATCTTTAGAGAACTGTGTTCCTATGAATCTCTTGATAGAATAAACGGTTTTCTTTGGGTTTGTTACCGCCTGTCTTTTAGCTGGGTCACCCACTTTTCTTTCGCCATCCTCTGTAAATGCTACGATAGAAGGTGTTGTTCTTTTTCCTTCTGCATTTGGGATTACTACTGGGTCTTTACCCTCCATTACTGCCACACATGAATTTGTTGTTCCTAAGTCAATTCCTATAATTTTGCTCATAATATTTTATATTCTTTTTTATTAATAATTATTTTAATTTTTACACTTTGATTTTGTCAATAATCATACCACTGGAAATTTTCTTGTTTTTTGTCAATTTTATTTTATTTTTATGCCAAATTGACACTTTTTTATTTTATTTTGTATGACTTATTTAGTTTTTTTGTCACAAAAACTCTTCTCATCATCTAAAAATATTTATCTTTGGACATGATTTTTAGCAGCGATATCCGAAGGATTCACAAGCCCACCACCTATACAGACATTGGAGTGTCTTTGAAAGGTATAGAGAAATTTCCTTTATCTACAAACGCTCTATTTTTTCTTATTTTACGGGATACTTATTTCTCGCTATTCTTGGAATGATGGTTTATCAATACATTATGGGTAATTTTGAATGGAAATATTCCTTTATACTGCTCTTCCCTTCGATACTGCTTTTTTCAGAAATCGTGACCAACCTTCCTTATTCCATTATTTTGGATGATTATGGGTTAAAATTAGGAAACAAGGACAAAATCGAATGGAAAGAAATAGAAAAAGTAGAGGCTTTCCATGTGGGAGATGATTCTATAAAACTTGTAATAACACTGAAAAACAGCCAAGTAATAAAATACAATTATCAAGAAAAAGACAACACGCCCTATCTCTACATCAAAATTTATCACGAGAAATACTCAAAATAAAAAACCATTCTCAAAAAGAATGGTTTTTACTTTATTTTAATCTTTATAAATTCGCTCTATTTCGTGGCGAAGCTTGTCCATCACTACTTTTCTTTTAATTTTCAAAGTAGGAGTAAGCTCTCCTCTTTCGATGGTAAATTCCTCTGGAAGCAGCATGAATTTTTTAATGTGCTCATAGGAAGATTGCCCTTTCTGCACCTCTGCTATTATTTTTTGGAACTTCTCTTTTATATTCGGCATTTCCAAGAGTTTCATTTTTTCTGCAAGGTTCAATTTTAGATAATCCTTAAACTCTACCAACTCCTGAGAAAGCGCCTCAAAATTAGGAACAATGAACGATGTCACATACGGTTTTCCTTCAGCTACGACAAGCGCTTGTGAAATGCTCGGATGCGTCTGTAGTGGGATTTCGATAGACTGCGGCGCGATGTATTTCCCATTGGAAGTCTTCATCAAATCCTTTATTCTATCCACTATATAGAGATTCCCATCCTCATCGATACGCCCAGCATCTCCTGTCCGAAAATATCCATCCGCGGTAAAAACTTTTGCTGTTTCCTCTGGATTTTTGTAATATTCCTTCATCACTCCATCATACTTCACCAAAATCTCATTTTCTTCTCCTATTTTTATTTCAACTCCTGGCAGTGGAACTCCCACACTTCCGTGAACAAAATTCACATTTGGATACGCCGTAACCGTAGCACAAGTCTCAGACAACCCATACCCTACAATTATAGGCATTCCTATGGCAGCGAAAAACTCTGAAATTTCTTTTTTCAGCATCGCTCCGCCCACAGGCATAAAGCTGAGGTTTCCACCAAGTTCGTTTCTGATTTTCTTAAAAACCAGAGCCGAATAAAATTTATATTTCAGTCCTAATAAAAACGGAATTTTTTCTCCTTTTCTTACTCTTTCTGAGTATTTTACTCCTATTCTAAGGGCTCTTCGGAAAAATTCTTGTTTCAGGCTGCTAGAACCTTCTATTTTATTAAGCAATACTTGATAAATTTTCTCATAAAGTCTTGGAACCGAACACATTGCCCAAGGTTTCACCTCTTTCAAAGCCTGAGAAACATCTTTTGGATTGTCTAAAACCGCCACATGTCCTCCCATTGCGAAAACAAACGAAGACCATCCACGCTCAAAAATATGACTCAGCGGCAAAAACGCCATAGAAACCTTGTTATGAAGATTATCTATATTAAAGAACTCTTTATGTGCTTTAATCACAGCATAAAAATTCTTATGCGTAAGAACCACTCCCTTCGGCGTCCCTGTCGTCCCAGAGGTATAAAGTATTGTAGCTGTGTCGTTTATATCTATATCTTTGTATTGGAAGTCTTTATCATAAGCATCTTTCCATTTAGGAAGGTAGTATTCCTGTTCTGTCGGGTTTTCCAGCTGAATAGAAGAAATTACTTGTAAATCAGCAAACTCAGAGTTTTGTTTAATTTCTCTAACTATCTCCAGCTGCTTCTCTGCACCTACCAAAATTACCTTTATTTCTGTTTGTCTTAGGATAAATTCCACCTGTTCCTTACTATTCATAGCGTAGATAGGCACTGTAATAGCTCCTAACGACTGATTAGCAAAATCCACCAATACCCAGTCTTTAGAGTTATCAGAAAAAATCCCCAGCTTATCTCCAGCCCTCATTCCAAGGCTGCTAAGACCATTAGAAATTTGGGCTAATTCTTCTCCAAACTCTCTCCAGTTCTTTGATTTCCAAATTCCATTTTCCCTAAAAGACAATGCTGGTAAATCCCCAATAGTTTTAGTATTATTATGAATTAATTTGAGTACGCTCATAAATATGTTATTAAGTGTTGCAAAGATAAAATTTTAATTACATTACGCATCAAAAAAAACATTATTTTTTCAAGAAAAAAAAACTAAACATAAAATTATAAATCCTCTAACACTTCTATATTTAGGAATGAATATAATTTTTAAATATTTAAACACAAAATAAGAAAGCCCCATAAAACTGAACTTTCTTATTTAAACTTTTTCTTAAAAAACTTCATTTACTATCTGTTTCACCCCTTCGCTGCGCCCCATAGAATAGTAATGCAGTGCGGGAACGCCCATTTCTTTCAGCTCTTTACTTTGGGCTGTACACCATTCTATTCCTACCTGTTTCACATCAGCTGCGGTTTTACATTTTGTAATTTCAATCACCAAATCATCTGGTAAATCCACCTTAAAACGATACGGAAGCATACTCAGCTGGCTTTTAGCAGTGATAGGCTTCAGCCCTGGGATTATCGGAATCGTTATGCCCTCTTCCCTGCATTTATCCACAAATTCAAAGAATTTTTGATTATCGAAAAACATCTGCGTCACCACATAGTCCGCTCCTGCTTCTTGTTTTTTCTTTAGGTTCATTATATCCTGATGCAGGCTCGCCGCCTCCATATGTTTCTCTGGATAACCCGCAACGCCAATACAGAAATTGGTCGGTGATGGCAGTTCTATATTATGGTCAAGATAAATCCCATCGTTCATTTGTTTGATTTGATGAACCAATTCAGAGGCGTGAGCATTTCCGTTTTTTTCTGGCTTGAAATAAGTCTCAGACTTCATCACATCACCACGAAGAGCCATCACATTATCTATCTCCAAGAAATCCAAGTCTATCAGGAAATTCTCCGTTTCCTCTCTATTAAAGCCTCCACACAAGATATGCGGAATAGCATCTATATGATATCTGTTCTGAATTGCTGCACAGATACCCACTGTTCCTGGGCGTTTTCTTACCACTTTTCTTTCCAGTAGTCCGTTTTCATGCTCTACATATTCGTATTCTTCTCTGTGATAAGTCACATTGATAAAACTAGGCGAATACTCCAAAAGAGGGTCTATGGCATCAAAGAACAAATTGATATTCTGTCCTTTAAGTGGCGGCAAAATCTCAAACGAAAAAAGAGTCTTGCCATTGGCTTTTTCTATGTGTTCTGTTACTTTCATTTATTAAATTTAAACCTAATTTTTTCTCTATTTTATTAATTTACCGAGGGATCCAAAGCTACAAAATTTTCCCAAAACCAGCTAAATGCCCTCTCCGAGTCTATCACAACCACCTTAATAGGCACCTGCAACCACCTCTGAACCTATCATAACCACCCCAATAGGCACCTGCAACCACCTCTGAACCTATCGCGACCACCTCAATAGGTACCTGCAACCACCTCCGAGCCTATCACGACCACCTTAATAGGCACCTGCGACCACCTCTGAACCTATCTTCCCTCATTTTGGTCTGGTCTATCCGTATTGATAGGCTCTATTTTCTACTCCTGCCCCCAAACATTTATTCCTAAAAATAAGAATAATGCATACAAATTCATTCTCAATTCAAACTTACTTTAAATATTTTGTTTTCCTGCCAAAATAGGACTCAGCCATTTTTTAGCAAATTCCTCATCTACACCCTTTCTTTCGGCATAATCTTTCAGTTGGTCTTCACAGATTTTACCAACTCCGAAATATTTCGCCTTTGCATTAGCAAAATAATACCCCGAAACCGCCGCCGTAGGATACATCGCCAGACCAGCATCCATCAGCTCTATACCGATGGTTTCTTTCACTTTCAGAAGTTCCCAAATGGTAGCCCTTTCCAAATGGTCTGGACATGCTGGATAGCCTGGCGCAGGGCGGATACCTTTATACTCCTCATCTATCAACTCCTCATTGCTAAGGCTCTCATCCGCTGCATATCCCCAGTATTCTTTTCTCACTTTCCAATGCAGAAATTCCGCAAACGCCTCCGCAAACCTATCCGCCAGAGCCTTCGCCATGATGGTGGAATAATCATCATTTTGGGCTTCATAATATTTCACCAATTCATCCGTACCGAAACCAGCCGTCACTGCGAAAGCACCTATATAATCCTGTTTTCCTGAACTTTGCGGAGCTATAAAGTCCGACAGAGCGAAATACTCCTTCCCTGCCGATTTTTTTAACTGCTGGCGAAGTGTTTGGAAAACGAATTCTTCCCCATCTTTATCTAAAATAATATCATCTCGGTCATTAGAATTAGCAGGGAAAAGCCCAAAAATAGCCTTGGCTTTGAGTAGTTTTTCGTTTAGAATTTTATCTAAAATCACCTGTGCATCAGCCCAAAGTTCACGAGCCTGCTCTCCTACTTTTTCATCTTCTAAAATATCTGGATACCTGCCATGCAAATCCCAGCTTCGGAAAAACGGAGACCAATCCACGAAAGGAAGAAGCTCACGGAAATCCTGATTTTCAATCACCGTAATTCCTAATTTTTTAGGCTTAATGATGGTTTCGTTTTCCCAGTCTATTTTAAATCTCTTTTCTCTTGCTTCCTCTATGGATACATATTCTTTGTCCGTTTGTCTTGCCAAAAATTTCTCCCTAAACTCATCATATTCCTTCTTAAGCTCTTTTTTGTATTCAGCAGATCTTTCTTCACTCAATAGCGAATTTACTATATTCACCGTTCGCGAGGCATCTCCACCATGCACCACGGTATTTCGGTATTTTGGCGCAATTTTCACAGCGGTATGGGCTTTGGAAGTCGTCGCTCCTCCTACCAATAGCGGAAAATCCAGATTTTGTCTATCTAATTCGGATGCTACATATTCCATTTCATCTAGACTCGGCGTAATCAAACCACTCAGCCCGATGATATCCACCTTTTGTTCTATCGCTGTCTGAATAATTTTTTCACAAGGCACCATTACGCCTAAGTCTATGATTTCGTAATTGTTACACGCTAGTACCACACCCACGATATTTTTACCAATATCATGGACATCGCCTTTCACCGTCGCCAAAAGAATTTTACCATTAGAAGGCTTGGAAGTGTCCTTTTCCGCTTCTATAAAAGGTTCCAAATAAGCCACTGCCCGTTTCATCACCCTTGCAGATTTTACCACTTGCGGAAGAAACATCTTTCCACTCCCGAAAAGGTCGCCCACTACGCTCATCCCAGTCATCAGATTGATTTCTATGACATCCAGCGGTCGCCTTGCTTCCTTCAAGGCTGCATCCATATCCTCCTCGATGAATTTGTCCACGCCCTTTACTAGCGAATAGGTGATGCGTTCCTGCCAAGGCTGTTCACGCCAAGAAAGGTCTTCTATTTTTTCTTTTTTGACTGATTTTACTTTTTCAGAATAATCTAACAAACGCTCCGTAGCATCATCTCTTCGGTCTAATATCACATCTTCTACCAGCTCCAAAAGGTCTTTGGGAATTTCATCATAGACCTCCAGCATCGTAGGATTTACGATTCCCATATTCATCCCTGCTTTTATGGCATGATACAAAAACACCGAGTGCATGGCTTCCCGCACCGCATCATTTCCTCTAAACGAAAACGAAACATTAGAAACTCCACCGCTCACTGACACATATGGAAGATTCTGGCGAACCCACCTTGTCGCATCTATAAAATCAATTGCATTTCGCCTATGCTCCTCCATTCCGGTAGCTACAGGGAAAATATTAAGGTCAAAAATAATATCCTCTGGCGGGAAACCTACCTTGTCCACCAAGATTTTATATGAACGCTCCGCTATTTCTATTCTTCGCTGGTAGTTATCGGCTTGGCTCACTTCATCGAAAGCCATTACAATAACCGCCGCACCGTATCTTTTTATAATTTTAGCTTGACGAATAAACTCCTCTTCTCCTTCTTTTAAACTGATGGAATTCACCACCGATTTTCCCTGAACCACCTGCAAACCAGCTTCTAAAATCTCCCAACGGGAAGAGTCTATCATAATCGGAATACGAGCAATATCAGGCTCTGAAGCTATCAGATTGAGAAATTTCACCATCGAGGCTTTCCCATCTATCAGCCCGTCATCCATATTTACATCCAAAATCTGGGCTCCTCCTTCTACTTGATTTCGGGCAATTTCTAAAGCCTCTGTAAAATTCCCTTCCCCTATCAGCCTCAAAAATTTTTTTGACCCTGCTACATTCGTTCGTTCTCCTACATTCACAAAATTAGATTCTGGCGTAATTATGAGCGGCTCAAGCCCTGAAAGTTTTAAATATCTCATGTATGGTTATTTTCAGTTAAAATTATAAAAATCCAAAGGTAAGTTTTTTAAAAAACATAAAAAAATAGGAAGGTAAAATTTTACCTTCCTATTTGTTATGAAACATTGAACAATTTTAAATTATTCTTTGATAGTAGCAATACTTACTCTGTTCCAATCTGGTTCTGAGAACATGTGACCAATACCGTTTCCTTCTGCTACGATACGATCTCCATCAATTTTGTATTGTTTAACAAGAACAGCTTTAACTGCTTCTGCACGAGCTTTAGCGATTCTTTCGTTAACTTCAACACTTCCTTCTGGTGAAGCAAATCCTTTGATAACAACTTTACTGTTAGGATATTTCTTCAAATAAGTAGCGATTCTAGCTACATTCGGCTGCTGAGAAGGAGCGATGATAGTTTTTCCTTGTGCGAAAGTAACTACAGACTCTAGAGTTCTCTTAGTTTCTACCACAGTTTCTACTTCTGGTTTTCTGTTACGAGCTTCTGCTAATTCTCCTTCCAATTCGTGGATACGGTTTCTAGCATCTCTCAATTCTCTATCTTTTTCGCTCAATTCTCCACGAAGTGCTCCAGAGTTATCCTCTACTACAGGTGCAGACGCCTGAGCTGCAGTGAAGTGGTGAGCTCCGTTGCTTCCTTTAAATCTATAAACAAGACCTAAACTTGCTTGTGTGAAAGAGTATTTAGAGTTAAGGCTGTTTGCATGTTGTGGAATTGATTTATCAATCAGATATAAGATTGATGGACTAAACTTAACTGCCCAAGCTTTAGAAGAACCTAAGTTAAGCAAGAAGTTTGCACCAAACTTAACTGACATTCCACTCACATCGTTATTTTTTCCCGGGTTGAAAGAATGGAACCATCCTGGTCCAGCAACTGCTTCTACCTCAAACTTACGAGGTTCTCCTTTGTAACCTCCAAAGATGTTGCTAAGGTTAAAGTTACCTAACATAGCTACATTTACATGCTCAATAGCCAATGGATTTCTAACTCCAAAAGAATTATTATTGATATAAGCAGTACCATCAGCACTAAGACGGAAGCTAGGAGAAATTTGTTTTCCTACTTCTACACCAAAGTTAGGTCTTGCTGACTTAAAGAATGCGTTTCCTGTAGTTGGAGTGTACCCACCTACATTTACACCTACTTGCCAGTTATCAAAAAATTTACCATAGCTAATACTGCTAACACTCTGTGCATTAGCTGCTACTGCAGCACCTGCTAACATTACTGATAAGAAAATCTTCTTCATTTCTAAACTAATTTTATGAATTAATGGTGCAAATATACATTTTATTTTGAAAGAGCATATTTATTTTATGATTTTTTAACACTTTTTAAGTATTTTTTCTTGGTTTATAGTCTTTTGCAAGGTCTGAAAGAGCCTTTATATGCTCTGGTGTAGTTCCACAGCAACCACCAATAATGTTTATCAATCCTTTATCTAGATACTCTTTTATCTGCTCTGCCGTCTGCTCAGGAGTTTCGTCATACTGCCCAAAGGCGTTGGGAAGCCCTGCATTTGGATGAGCAGAAATCCTAAAATGGGTCTGTGGAGCGACAGCCTCTAAATATGGAACAAGCTGTTTTGCGCCCAAAGCACAATTAAACCCAATACTCAGCAAATCCAAATGAGAAACCGAAATAAGGAAAGCTTCCGCAGTCTGTCCACTTAGGGTACGCCCAGAGGCATCGGTAATAGTCCCAGAAACCATCGTAGGAATACGGATTCCTCTCTCCTCCTGAATTTCATCAATCGCGAAAAGGGCCGCCTTTGCATTGAGCGTGTCAAAAATAGTTTCCACCAAAAGAATATCCACTCCACCATCTAATAACGCCTCCGCCTGCTGTTTATAAGCTTTTCTAAGCTCATCAAAGGTGATGGCTCTGTAGCCTGGGTCATTCACATCTGGGCTAAGACTGGCAGTTTTATTGGTCGGCCCGATAGCCCCTGCCACAAATCTCGGTTTATCTGGAGTTTTAGCGGTATAATCATCACAGGCTTTTCGGGCAAGTTTTGCAGATTCATAGTTCAGTTGATAAACAAAATCCTCCATATGGTAGTCTGCCATCGCAATGGTCGTGCTGGAAAAAGTATTGGTCTCTATAATATCTGCCCCAGCCTCCAGATATTGTCTGTGGATTTCATCTATCACACTAGGTTTGGTGATGGACAGCATATCATTATTCCCTTTCACAGGATATGCCCAATCCCGAAACTGCTCTCCGCGATAGTCTTCTTCGGTAAGATTATACTTCTGAATCATGGTTCCCATTGCTCCATCGAGAATGAGGATTCGCTCGGAAAGCGCCTTGTATAATGCTTGTGTATTCTTCATTTTATATCGTCTTTTGGCTGAGGTTTATTTCTTGATTCTATACTTTACCCTTAACCTTAAAATATACTGAATGCCCACTTCTGGGTTGGTTGGATTAATGACTTTATCAAAGCCCGAATAATCTACCCCCTCGTAATAATAGGTATCTTCTTTTCTAAGATATTCCTCTGTATATCTTGATGGGACATCTACCTTTGAGCTCTCGGAGACGGTGTATTTCTCGTATCTGCTGCTTGGGAATAGATAATGAAAATCGCTCTCCGCTACGGGATTACCCAGAATCTCTTTCTTAAAGTGTGAGAAATAATCTTTCTTCTTCTCTTCCGAAATTTGATAAGCCTCGCTCAGGAGCTGCCTTCGGATTTTAGCAATATCGGTGTTAATATAATCTACCTTTATCACATCATAAATCTGATGCTCGGCAGCCTGCAAAATCAATTGCTCAATGTCTGAATAGTTTTTAAGGCTGATGATGACATTTTTCTTAATCTCATAGCCCGTAATTTTCTGCTTTGCGGTCTCCTTTTGCTTATCGATATCAAAGCCAAGGATACGATTCTGGGTAATGAAATCCACAAAGACATTTTCTGCGCTGGCAAGAGGGCGAATAGCCTTAGTAAAGCCATTGATTCTCTCATTCATCTTCTTCAGTGCATCGGCTGGGGTTTTCCCTTCCTGCCTTACGCCAAGGGTGAGTTTGTAATAGTCTGCCCTTTGGTTGAGCAGCACATCGGTGTAGAAGACCACAGTGGAATCGGTTGCCACTACATTTTTCTTCTCCGAGAAATCATCTCTGCTGTAGCGGTCGCGCTTATACGCTGCATTCCCCGCAAACTGAGCATTTGCCACAAAACATATCCCTACTGAAAGGAGTAAAAAAACTTTTTTCATCTTGTTAAATTTTTAATGTTATTTTATAAACTAATTTAGTCCAATGCTTGTTTCAAATCCGCAATAATATCTTCTGCATTTTCCAGCCCTACCGAGCAACGAACCAGCCCTGCGGTGATGCCCACTTCGTTTCTTTCTTCTTCGCTCAGTTTAGAATGCGTAGTGGAAGCTGGGTGAGTCACTATGGTTCTAGTATCTCCCAGATTGGCTGATAATGAACACATTTTGATTTTGTTTAAGAAATTTCTTCCGCCTTCTACACCGCCTTTCACTTGGAATGCTACGATACTTCCGCCCAATTTCATTTGTTTTTTGGCAACTTCATAGTTCGGGTGTGATTTTAAAAACGGATATTTCACAAATTCTACATTAGGATGTTGTTCTAAAAACTCTGCCACTTTCAGCGCATTTTCGCAGTGTTTCTCTACCCTTAGAGCCAATGTTTCCAATGATTTAGATAAAACCCAAGCGTTAAACGGAGACATTGCCGGTCCTGTATTTCTTGCAAAAAGATAAATTTCACGAATCAAATCTGCTCTACCCACAGCGACACCGCCGAGAACTCTCCCCTGCCCGTCGATAAGTTTCGTAGCCGAATGCACCACAATATCAGCTCCATATTTTATAGGCTGCTGGATGTTTGGCGTAGCAAAACAATTATCCACCACGAAAAGCAAATTATGCTTTTTGGCGATTTTTCCCATTTTCTCCAAATCCAAAACCTCTATCGCAGGATTGGTAGGAGTTTCCAGATAAAGAATCTTGGTCTCTGGGCGGATGTATTTTTCTATATCTTCCTCATGTGCTTCGAAATAAGTGGTATTGATATTCCACTTCGGAAAGTATTTTGTAAAAAGTGTATGTGTAGAACCAAACACCGAGCGACAACTGAGTATGTGGTCGCCCGCCGAAAGCAGAGAAGCCAGCGTACTATATATCGCTGCCATTCCCGTAGCGAAAGCATAGCCCGTTTCGGCACCTTCCATTTTGGCGATTTTATCGACAAATTCGGTTACATTT
Source organism: uncultured Flavobacteriaceae bacterium (assembly GCA_963518955.1). Taxonomy (GTDB): domain Bacteria; phylum Bacteroidota; class Bacteroidia; order Flavobacteriales; family Weeksellaceae; genus JABCPE02. Next base: position 13,026 of record CAUQKI010000014.1, read on the forward strand.
GGGTTGGAAAATCTACTGTAAAGGTTCTTTGGTTTTTCCTCCGCGAAACTCGCCCGCATATCCTCTGCATCCTCAAAAATAAAACTTGATGTAAGGTATAACGGCACCGAATGCTCATCATACTGAGTTCTTTCTGTCTGTGTACGAATAGCAAGTGTTTCGAAATTTTGTTTATTGTTTTCCATGTTTTTTATTGTTTTTTTATGATACATTCTTTCCAAACGAAAATAAGAAAATTTCAATCTGATCTGGTTCGCATTCCAACTCCTTTGAAAGTTCACTCATTTTCTCTAAATACTTAGAATATTTTTTAAGAGCCTGCTCTCTCTTTAATGAAGATAACTGATTTAATTCTGGTATTCTTTTTCTATTAATTACATTCAGAATTTGGTCATCTAAAATCAGTGCTTTAAAGCCGTCTATTTTAGCATTCAGAAAATATAAAAATTTAGACACTGTGGATATTCCTAATCCTTTTATTTTTGCAACATCTTCAACTAGTTCTTCTGTTGAAATATTATTATTCTTATATTTTTCTAAAGTTATTTTTAATTCTTTCAAATTCTCTTTTTCCAACAACTTCTCTATATTATTACCTCTTCCTCTGGTTGGATATCCCCATAACAGCACTTTAAAAATAAACTCTTCTGTTGATTTAGCATCTTCAAAAAGCTTTTCTCTATTTAATCTTATCATTTCACCATTTCCATAAGTAGAAAAAATTTTTTCTAAATAATCATGATTAGATATAATTTCACCCCAATTTTTTCTTTCTATAAGAAATGATTGTTTTTTATATGGAAAACTGCGAATAAAATCCTTATAATTAGAAATACTAATACTATTATCTTCAAAAAAGTCATCTTCTTGTTTTTTCCTTTCCTCCGCGTTCATTTAAATAAATATTTATTAAATTCTACTTTCCCTCCAGCTCTGCCAGCTCATCTTCATCCAAATCTTCTTTTAGGATAATCCCGTAATCTGGGTGTATCACATAGAGTCCTTTTTCTAAATCTTGTGCATATTTCTCAAAAAAATCTTTCAGAGAGTGGGCTTCTATACTACGGTCTGAATTATCATGCCACATTTGTATTATCTGCCCTCGTTTTCCTTCTTTTGATGGATCTAGGTCTATCATTTTACTATCACCTCCTCCATCGGCCGTTAGAGAAATCCATTTAGGATTCCACCAAAAATCAGGTTTTATCCCTTCTTCTGGGCTGCAGCCATAGTCTTTATCATCTTCTGAAAAATCACCATCATCATATAATTCTTTCCAGATTTTATATTCATCTATAATTCTATCAATAGAGAGCCACTCTTCCCCCATTAGACAATAACCTTCTTTTTCTCCATTATGGATGCGGTAGATTTCCTTAAAATCCTCTGGCAGAGCATATCCTAAAACTTCTTCTAATCTTTCAAAATCCTCATCAGTCGCTCCATCATTTAATTGATATTCAAAAAAATCATCCTTATATTTTTCTTGCAAAATATTGATTTGCTTTTCTATTCTTTCAAGAATTTCTTTCATTTTTTAAGTTTTTTAAATCCTATTTTTCTTTAGCCAAATTTACTGCTTTTAATTTATTTTCGTACATTCGTAATGATAATTTATTACTAATGAAAAAATTTCTTTTGCTTTTGTTTTTGCTTCCTATGTTCGTTTTTGCTCAGGAAGAATTGGGCGCTAGATTTGCCTACACTCATACCAATAAGTCTCATAATTTTGTATTTGGAGGAATTTCCTATAGCACAAAGGCTTATTATGGAGGAGGCACCCTCTATGCAGGAACCCATTTCGGCACTGAAAATTCAAAACTAAAAGTAATACCAGAAATAGGTGCAGAAATGTATTTCATAATAGGAGGAGCTGGAATTTCGCTAAACACCCAGTCCATACAGCCCAGATTAGGTTTTTCTCTTTTTAATTTAATCCAAACACACATAGGCTATTCCATACCTTTTTCAAGGAATTCCAATTTCAGAGGCTTTACTTTCACTGTAGCTTTTAATTTATACAAATACCGATAAATATTAACAAAGTCGCAATATGTCACCGAAAACTCCTCTTGCAGTCACTTTCGCACCTGCCCCTGCTCCCATGATAACTATTGGGTTTTCTCCGTAACTCTCGGTATAAATTTCAAAAATAGAATCCGAACCTTTCAGCTGTCCAAGCGCCGAACTTGCAGGAACAGACACCAGTTTCACATCCAAAATCCCTTTGTCTTGGCTCAAATCTCCATGTAAATCCCCTACATAGCGAAGCACATGATTTGGCTCTTGATTTTCTTTAATAAACTGATATTCAGCATCCAGCTCCCCCAATCTAGAAATAAACTCATCTTTGTCTATTCCTCCCAAATTCTCTGGAATAAGGTTTTGGATATTGATATCGCTGAATTCATTGATTAAATCTAATTCTCTCGCCAAAATAAGCAGTTTTCTAGCCACATCATTCCCGCTCAAATCCTCACGAGGGTCTGGCTCCGTAAATCCTTTATCCATCGCTTCTTTGACAATGGTAGAGAATTTCTCATCGCGCACCGAAAAGTTATTAAAAATATAGCTGAGCGACCCCGAAAAAACCCCTTTTATTCTTGTGATATTTTCTCCCGAAAGGTGCAGTAGCTTAATAGTATCTATCAGCGGCAGCCCTGCTCCCACATTGGTTTCATAGAGGTATCTTTTCTTATTTTTATCCAAGGTTTTTCGCAGATTTCTGTACTCTTGTATTGGTAAAGTATTGAAAATCTTATTGGAAGAAACAATGTCAAAACCATTTTCCACGAAAGTCGGATAATTCTTTACAAAATCTTTACTCGCCGTATTATCCACTAAAACCAAGTTTTCAAACTGATTTTCTTTTACAAACTGAAACAAATCCTGCAAAGTGTTTTCCGTGTTACCAAAAAGCACTTTTTGTCGCCAGTCGCTACCAAAACCACCTTTATTGAAGACTATATTTTTAGAATTGGCTATCGCGATGATTTTCAGATTGATACGCTTTCTATTCTGAATATCATATGAAGAATCCAAAATCTGCTCTATCAGCGTACTGCCTACATTTCCATGCCCTACCAGCACCAAATGCACAGTTTTCACCTTTCCGAAAATCTCGGTTTCTACAATGTTTTTTACCTTATCTACCTGATTATCAGAAACTACCAAATTCACCCTTCCTGCTGATGCTACCTGATTGAGAAGCAGAGGGAATATTTTATTTTTTTGTAATTCCGAAAGGATTTTTTGGAAATTATCCGTTACCAATCCTATAACAGCCAGATTATCAATACTATAAATCTGACTAACGATTCCACTTTTCAGTTCCTTTTCAAATTCTTTTCTAAGGCTTTCCACCGCTGTTTCTGCCTGATGCTCATCCACCAAAACAGAAATTCCGTTTTCTATCGCCTGCTGAGAAATCACCCCTACACTGACTCCCGCATTCTGCAAAGCATTAAAAATACGAGAATCTATCCCTATCTGCCCTAAGAAATCTCTCCCTTCGAAATTAACTATCGCTTTATTTTTGTAAATCGTGATTACATTATTTTCTTCCATATTATATCGTGTTGATTTTTAAATAATTTTACCTAAAATTTCGTTTAACTGTTCATATTCCATCAAAAAGGCATCGTGCCCATGGATGGATTTTATCTCATGATGATACACATTTTTACCATTATTTTTCAGAAAATCATAAGAATTTTTAATCTCAAAAGCAGGATAATGTAAATCCGAATCCACTCCTATGAGATGTATTTCTGAATTGATTTTAAGCAAATCTTCTTCCTTGGCATTAATGGTTTTAAGAAGCTGATTCATAAGCCTATACGCCTTTATATCAAACCTATTATCCAAGGCCGTTCCATGATAATTGAGCCAGTCGTGAGATTTTAGAATATTCTTCTGTTCGTCCTGTTCCCTCCTGAATCTCTGGTTAAGAGACTCTGGCGTACGATAGTTGAGCATCGCATGAATACGGGCTTTTTCGAGTGGTCTGTCTTCGCTTTCGAGCAGAAATTCCTGCACCAGACACTGTGAATGCAGCCAGTCTGTCGTCTTATAATCCGTAGCCACAGGAATAAATTTTTTAGCCAAATGAGGCGCTTCGCAGAGCATTTCCCAAGCGATAGATCCACCGACAGAACCTCCCACCAAAGCATAAAGCACCTCTATTTCAAGACTTTCCAGCCCCAAAACGAAAAGCCTCGCCATGTCTTTTGCGGTAAAATTTTTATAATTGTCAATGAAAAAACCATCATAGCCATTCCCTGCCACATTAAAGCAGACAACGGTATATTTTTGTAAATCTATCACACTCCCATACCCCACGAGGGTTTTCCACCAGCCCTTTTCGCCAGCCACATTAGAATTTCCTGTAAGGGCGTGATTGACCAAAATGACAGGTGCTGTATGTAGTTTTTGCCCAAAAACTTGGTAGCTCAGCGGGAAGTCAGTATACAATACCCCATTCTGAGTAGTGAAATTATCTATTTTAAGATGATTAAGCAGCGAACTTTCCAATTTTGTTTATTTTTTTATCCTTGAAAATGCTACTTTATTGAAAAATGTAGTGTTCGTTATCTCCCTCTTTCAGCGAGTAGAATTTAGCACCTTCTCCATGAGCATTCGGAGGGTTGCTAAGGTTTCACAGAGTCTAATCTCTCCACCTTTCTTGATAACATTTTCAAAATTATTGACTAATGCGAGACAAATATAATACGATTTTTTTGATTTTGCAAGATATAAATTTAGAAAATTACTCTTTCCCTGTATAGTAGTTATAATCTTTGATAATCTTGTCTATAAACTGCTTTTCAGTAAGTTCCCTGTGGTCTATTTCCAGTTTAAGAATTTCTTTTATTTTATTAGATAACTGATGCAAAATAATCTTGTCATAGGTAATCACCGCTTTTTGATAATTAGATTTTATAATCCTCATGTCATTATCAGACAATAATACAACTTGCGGAAAATCAGGAACATAGTCCTGCTGAAGGTTTTCTAAAATCGTATGAGAAATATTAATTTTATTTTTAAGGGAAATCACCGCTGTTCCAGAGACCATTCCTCCGAATCTTTGATTGTTTTTAGAGACAATGACCGTGATAAGCCCCACTACTCCCCCACTAGAAAAAACATCTACAATTCTGAAAATCCAGCGCACAAAATAATCTCCAAAACTCGCCTGGTATCCATCTATTTTTACCACTCTGATTTTCATTATTTTCTTTCCAAAAGTCTGTCCCTCCATCAGGCTCTCACAGACCAAAGTATAAAGATGAATCGGCAGGGTAATTATCCCAAAAAAAGCCATCACAGTCCATTCATCCCAATTTTTAAATACATTATCTACACTTAAAACTTTAAATAAAATGATAAAAAGCACAATCATATAGGCTGCTTTGATAATCATATCAATGAAAAAAGCCAATATTCTATCCCCTATGCTGGCAATATTAAAATTAATATTTACATTTTGTGATGTATTTATTGCAATTTTAGACATATTTTTACTAATTTAGCCGAATTATGAGAGAAGTTTTTTTTATTAGGCAAAATAAAGAAAAATGGTTGGAAATAGAGCAGGTTATTGATGGAAAAATTAAAAAAAATCCAGACGACCTGTCTTCTTTGTATATAAACTTGGTCAATGATTTGTCTTTTTCGCAGACTTATTACCCAAAAAGTAACACTACCATTTATCTAAACCATCTCTCCAGCCAGATTTTTCAAAAAATCTATAAAACCAAAAGAATAGAGCAAAACAGGCTTTTATATTTCTTCAAAACGGAAGTTCCTCTTTTGGTGTATGAAAATTATAAATTCTTGCTTTATGCCTTTTGTTTTTTCTTTATTTTTACAGGAATAGGCGTTCTCTCGGCTCATTATGACACTACATTTGTAGAGCTTATTTTAGGGGAAGGCTATGTAAATATGACCATAGAAAACATAGAAAAAGGCAATGCTGTGGGCGTTTACCAGCAGGGCTCCAATTTTGGGAGTGCTGTTGCCATTATCCTAAACAACCTCCGTGTGGGGGCTTATTTATTTATTTTAGGGGTTTTCGCAGGGCTGGGAACACTGCTTTATTTCTTGTATAACTGCATTATGCTGGGGGCTTTTCAGTATTTTTTCTATCAGCATGGGGCCTTGGAGGATAGTATGAGAGGCATTTGGATTCATGGAGTTTTTGAGATTTTCAGTATGGTGGTAGAGGCTATGGCAGGGCTTATGTTAGGGAGTTCTATTTTGTTTCCGAAAACTTATTCTAGGTTTAATTCCTTTAAAATAGGAGCAAAAAATGCCATTAAAATATTTGTCAGCACCATTCCTTTTACTATTATTGCAGGAATTTTAGAAGGGTTCGTTACCCGCTATGCTTTGAAAATGAACGAGTTTTTCAATTCTGTTTTGATTTTGGGAATGCTGGCGTTCATTAGTTTTTATTATTTTGTGTATCCTCATTTTGTTAATAAAAAATTAAAAAACAATGTTTGAATTTTATAAAAGAAGAGATTTCGGTAGTTTGATTTCCGATTCTTTTGCGTTCTTCAAAATCTATGGAAAGAACTATTTTAAGAATTATTTCTTGATAAACGGGCTGATACTGATACTGATGATGGTGCTGGCTGTAGTGGGCTACCGCGAATTTTTTTCTCAGATGTTTGGTTCTAATATGGAAGGGCAAAGCCGATATTTTGAGGAATATTTTGAGGAAAATATAGGAACTTTGATTTTAATAACATCACTGATTTTCATATTGTTTTTGGCGGCGGCTATTATTAATTATTGTTTCCCTGTGCTATACATGAAAAGAATCAGCGAAACGGGAAATCCAGACATCAAAACCGATGAAATACTAAACGACCTGAAAAAAAATGCAGGGAAAATCCTTATCTTATTTTTAGGATTACTATTTATCATTCTTCCTTTGGCTCTGATAGTTTTTGGTATCAGTTTCTTATTGGTTTTCTTACTGATAGGACTGATTTTGATTTTCTTTTTGGCTCCTATCGTGATGAATACTATCAATTTCCTTCTGTTTGATTATTTCCACACGGAACGAGGCTTTTTTGGTTCTCTTTCCTATGCTATCTCTGCTCAGTTTAACTATCCAAACAGAGAAGGAAAATCACCTTTTTGGAAATATTGGGGCTCTACAGTGGTTACATATTTTATCATACAAACGGTAATCTCTATATTTACTTTTATCCCTATGTTTTTCACTATATTAGGGGCTTTGAGTGTAGGAGATGCATATGATTCGGATAGTGGTGGTGGAACAGCTTTTGCATTGATTATCATTTATGCAGTGGTCATGTTCATTAGTTTTTTAGCGAATAACTTGATTTATGTAAATGCTGGGCTGATGTACTATGACAACCGCACTGACCTTCATAGAAAAATGGATTTATCTGAAATCGAAACTATTGGACGGAATGAGATTTAAGTTTGTTGCACTTTTAATTTTCTTCGGCAGTTTAGGGCTTTTTCATGGGCAGACTTCAACAGATGAAATAGAACTAGATGATGTTCCTGAGGAGATATTAGATAATAATGCCTATGAGGAGCGGAAAATGGATTCTTTACTGAACTCCATAAAGGAAACCGATGATGTAATTTTCCCTAAAACTTTTCCAGAAAACTATAAAAACAAGTATAAGTCCAAAGAGTATGACTATACCGCCACCAAACCAAGAGAATCTCTCTGGGAAAGACTGCAAAGAAAATTCATAGAACTTTTAGAATCTATTTTTGGAAGTATCAATTCTAATAAACCTTTTGATTTTGCGGAAAGCATAATGAGATTTTTAGCCATTATCATCATAGGTTTTGTGCTTTATTTCTTAATTAAATTCCTTATCTCAAAAGAGGGCAATTTCTTTTTTGGAAAGAAAAACAAAAAAATCAATATAGAAGTGAACGAACTTCATGAAAATATCCATGAAATCAACTTTCAGGAAAGCATCAAAGGCTATGAAAGAAACCGCGATTTCAGATATGCAGTGAGGTATCAGTTTCTTTGGATTTTAAAGATATTAGCAGACAAAAACATCATAGAGTGGAATCCTGAAAAGACCAACCGAGACTACATGAGCGAAATCAAAGAAAAACAACTGCAAGGAAAATTCCGAGATGCTACTAAAATCTTTGATTATGTATGGTATGGCGAATTTGAAATTGATGAAAATTCCTACCACAAAATGAAAGAAAAATGGTCGGTTTTTCATGAAAAAATATAAGCTGAATGAACAAAACATTTAGAATTTATGGAATAATACTTGTCATCGTTTTGGTGATACTGGGACTGATGGAAGTCAATAAAACCGAGGTCATAGACTGGCGGAAAAACTTTGACATTCATAAGAAAACCCCCTTTGGGCTGTATGTTTTCAACCAAGAAGTAAATGGACTTCTTAAAAATGTAGAGCGTGTGGAGGAATCGCCGTTTAACTATTATAAACAAAATCCTAACCTTCCTGCTCATAACATTCTGGTTTTCAACAAACATTTTGATGATGAGTCTTGGAAAAAAATCTTAGAACAAACAGAAAAAGGTGCTAGTGTATTGGTCATCGATAAAGTTTTCTACTCCCTCCCTGACACCATAGATATATCTTACAAATATCTGAATGACATTGATGATGATAAAAAGCTGACTTTCCATCTATTAGACAAAAAAATGAAAAACAGCATCTTGATAGATAAAGCGCCTTCTGGAACAGGTTTTAAAGAAATAAACTCTGGTCAGAAAATTTTAGGCTACATCGAAAAAGATGGGAAGAAAGTAAGTTTTAATTTTATCCAAGTTCCTTTTGGAAAAGGTAATTTTTATCTTCATTCAGAGCCGCTTATTCTGACCAATTATTATCTCCTAAAACCCGAAGGGCATAAGTATGTAGAAAATGTATTTTCATACCTTCCGAACAACAAAACTATTTGGTTTACAGAAAATTACAATAAAAAAAGAGAATCCCAGTCGCCACTGAGATTTATCCTTCAGAATGATAATCTCAGACATGCATGGCAGCTGCTACTGGTGGGATTACTGCTTTTTGCGTTGTTTAATATTAGAAGAAAACAAAGAATCGTCCCTATCATAGAACCACTGAAAAACAAATCTGTAGAGTTCGTGAAAAGTATCGGGAACCTCTATCTACAAGAGGGAACACCACACGACATGGCCTTGAAAAAAATCCAATATTTCCTCAACAAAGTAAGATTGGATTTAATGATTGATACCCAGCATCTAGATGATAATTTCATCAAAAAATTACACCTAAAAACAGGGAAAAACATAGAACTGATACAAGAAGCAGTAGATTTAATAAACAAAACACAAAATCAGCACAGCGGAATAAAACACTCTGATTTAGCGAAAATAAACGAAGTTTTAGATAAAATTTTAAAATCATAAAAAATGGAAAATATAGAAAATGAACACCCAGAAACTCCAGCTACACAGTTCCAGTCAAGAATAGATATGACAGAACTCCGCGAAAGTTTAGAAAAAATAAAAGCCGAAATAGGAAAAGTCATCGTAGGACAAGAGAGCATGATAGAGCATCTCCTCGCTGCCCTTCTTTCTAACGGGCATGTCCTGATAGAAGGTGTCCCAGGAGTGGCAAAAACCATCACAGCCAAACTCCTCGCTAAGACTATCTCTGTGGATTTCAGCAGGATACAGTTCACGCCAGATCTTATGCCTTCGGACATTTTGGGAACATCTGTTTTCAATGTAAAAACCTCTGAATTTGAGTTCAAAAAAGGGCCTATTTTTTCTAATTTTATCCTTATAGATGAGATTAACCGTTCTCCTGCAAAAACTCAGGCGGCGCTTTTTGAGGTAATGGAGGAAAGACAAATCACCATGGACGGCACCCGCTATCCTATGGAACTTCCTTTCTTGGTGGTGGCTACCCAAAACCCGATAGAACAAGAAGGAACTTACCGACTTCCAGAAGCCCAGCTGGACAGATTTTTATTTAAAATAAATGTAGGCTATCCTAATCTGGAGCAGGAAATTACCATTATCCAAAACCAGCATCAAGACAAGTCTTCGGACAAAACAGTAGCCATCAATACTGTAATCTCGGGCGAACAGCTGAAAAGATTCCAAAACCTTGTAAAAGAGATTATTGTAGAGCCTCATTTGATAGAATACATTGCGAAACTGGTTATCAACACTCGTGAAAACCAATTCCTATATTTAGGTGCTTCACCGAGAGCAAGTTTAGCTCTTCTTACGGCTTCCAAAGCTTTCGCAGCTATAAGAGGAAGAGATTTCGCAACTCCAGAGGACATAAAAGAAGCTAGCTATGCAGTGCTTCGCCATCGTGTAATGGTTTCTCCTGAGCGAGAAATGGAAGGGCTTACCACAGATGAAATCATCAGACAAATTTTAGAAAATATAGAAATTCCTAGATAATTAGTATCTTTGTGGAAGATAAAATTTTTTCTTTATGAAGAATTTAGAAGTAATTGCACTGATAAAATTCAGAGCAGAACATGTGTCCGAAATCCTTGACAGCTTGAAAGTTTTAGTAGAAGAAAGCCGAAAAGAAAAAGGCTGTATCAAGTACAATCTGATTGATAGAAGATATAGATACCGAAGGGCATTTTATCATGAGTGAAACTTGGGAAAGCCAAGAAGCCCTAGACCTGCATAACCAGACGAAACATTTTATCAATTTCGTAGATTTGGTCAAAGAAAAGAATGCAGAAGTGATTGTTTATAAAGGCAATAATAAATTTCATTAGAAATTCAACGAATAGAACCAATTTCTATTCGTTTTATTTTTAGCAAAATACACCACACGAGCCGATGAATGAGCATATATTTGATTTAATAGAAAATACGAATCGTAATGTTTTCCTTACAGGAAGGGCGGGAACAGGAAAAACCACCTTCCTGAATGATTTCGTGAAAAAATCTCGGAAAAATCATATCATAGTGGCTCCCACAGGCATCGCGGCTATCAATGCCGGCGGTGTCACCATCCACTCTATGTTTGGGCTGCCTCTCAGACCCTTTGTCCCTACGGTAGATAGAATAGATGCTAATATTGCTAATAACATTTCAGACCTGCTTCCTCATTTCAGATACAGAAAAGACAAACTAAAACTCCTGCGCGAGGTGGAAATCATCATCATAGATGAAGTCTCTATGCTCAGAGCCGATGTCTTGGATATGATGGATTTTGCCCTCAGGACAGCCAGAAGAAATCAGCAGAAATTCGGAGGTGTGCAGCTGCTTTTCGTGGGAGATTTATTCCAGCTTCCGCCTGTTATTCGGGAAGACAGCGAGTATATCCTTCAGCGGTACTATTCCTCTCCTTTCTTCTTTAATGCCAAGGCTTTAGAGGAAATGGATTTACTAACGATAGAGCTGACCGAGGTTTTTAGACAAAAAGACAAAGAATTTTTAGACCTGCTGAATGCGATTCGTGATGGAAACAGCAAATTGGTGGATTTCAATAAGTTAAACGAAAGATATTTCCCTGATTTTGAACCTAATGGAGAAGCTTTCGTTCATCTCTGTTCGCATAACAAAATGGCGGACAGCATTAACCAAAAGAAAATCAACGAGTTAAAAACGCCTTCATTTTTCTATAACGCTTCTGTTTTCGGAGATTTTAAGGAAAATATGTTTCCAAATGATGAAACTTTGGAACTGAAAGTCGGCGCACAGGTAATGTTTATCCGAAATGATACCTCTGGCGACAGAAAATACTACAACGGCAAACTCGCCGAAATATCACGCCTCACAGAAGATAAAGTTTTCGCAATTCTGGACAGAAGTGATGAGGAATTGGAAATAAAAAAAGAAGTCTGGGAACAGAAAAAATACACCATAGGCGAGGACAAACAGATAAAAGAAGAAGTCACAGGAAGCTTTGAGCAGCTGCCTATCCGTTTGGCGTGGGCAGTTACCATCCACAAAAGCCAAGGGCTCACTTTTGACAGGCTTATCATAGATGCTGGGCAGAGTTTCACCTCTGGGCAGGTCTATGTGGCGCTTTCGCGATGCAGGACTTTAGAAGGGATTTATCTAAAATCCAAAATCACGCCTTCGGTTATTTTCAAAGATGATAGAATATCTCATTTTCAGGAAGATACAAAAGCAAACGACAAAATAGAACAAATCATAGAAGCTGAAAAATACCATTACAGCATCAAAAAAGTCCTGAAATACACCGATTGCGGCTGGTTCTTACAGTCTCTGGAAGATTGGTATGATATTGCTAAAAACTCCAAAAAACTCAACGAAGAGAAAACTCAAAGTTTATATATCTCGCTGAAAACCAACATAAAAGAATTAATAAAAGTCTGTGAAAAATTTGAGAAAATCCTGCTTCAAAAAGCGACCAAATTCACGCACGGACAAGAAGAATGGCAGGAAATAGAAAAGAAAGCAAAAGGCGGAGTCCATTTTTTCTTTGAAAAAATAAAAGACCAAGTTTTTGAGCCTCTGAAACAATTTTATTCCGAGACAAAAAACGAAAAAGGCCTTAAAGAACATAATGAATTTCTCAAAATCTGGCTGAGTGATACGGAAGATTATTTAAATGATTTGAAATTAACGAAACTTTTAGAAACCGAGCTGTTTGATGCTGATAAAGATGAGAAAATCAGCACAAAAATCGCAAAAATTCCGACTCATATCATCACCTACAAACTCTTTGAAGAAGGGAAAAACATTGATGAGATAGCGAAAGAAAGAGCCCTTGCACCCAGCACCATCGTAGGACATCTGGCTAAATTCGCTGATCAGGGCGTTTTGGATTTAACTAAAATTATAAGTTCCGAGAAAATAAGTATTTTTGAGAAAACTTTTAATGCACAGCCACAAAACAGCCTGAATGAATGGAAAGAAATCCTCCCAGATGATTTTGACTATCACGAGATTAGGCTGCTTTGGAATCATTACAAACACCTGAGCAACAGGGAATTATAATTTTATTTACATTTTACACGAAATATGAGCAATAGCACTATCATAAAAAAATTATTTTTCATCGGACTGAAATTTAAAAAGTGGTTCATCATCACTTTGCTTATTTCCCTTGCAGTGGCGTTTATCTCCACCTACCGACCTATTCTTACCAAAGAAATAGTGGATCTGGTCATCATCAAAGAGAAAAGCCGAATAGAGCTGATGAATGGGATTTATCTGCTATTAGGGATGGTTCTTTTGGAAACTTTCCTGCAGGTGATGCTGTATTATCTTTCTAATTTCATTGCTCAATCGGTAATTCGGGACATTCGTGAACGCCTTTATGCAAAGCTGATTCATTTCAAAACTTCATTTTTTGACAAAACTCCGATTGGGAATTTGGTCACTCGTGCCGTGGGAGATGTGGAAACCGTGGCAGTGGTCTATACGGATGGTTTTCTGATGGTTTTTGGTGATGTTCTTCGTGTGGTGATGGTCATCGGGACTATGTTTATGGTGAATAAGGAACTCAGCTACATTGTCCTGCTGATGCTTCCTCTGATGTATCTTATCACAAGATTTTTTCAGAAAAAACTAAAAGTCTCGTTTTCCACAGAACGAAATCTTACTTCTGTCCAAAACAGCTTCGTGCAGGAAAGACTGGCTGGAATGTCCATTATCCAAGTATTTAACCGACAAAAAGCTGAATTTGACAAGTTTGACAAAATCAATATAGAACTGAAAAATGCCTTGCTGAAAACGGTATTTTACTTTTCTCTTTTCTTTCCTGTTGTAGATTTACTCGCCTCGCTATTTATAGGCACTATCTTGGTTTATGCGGGTTATAATGTTATCAATGGCAAAGAAGTAGGCGCAGGAGACATTATCGCTTTCATTCAGTTTATTTCATTATTAGTCAGACCATTACGACAAATAGCTGATAGATTTAACAATATCCAAAGAGGGCTGGTAGGAGCCGAGCGAGTTCTAAAAATCATGAACGAGGAGGAAAACCTTACTCCAAACAAAGGAACCATCAAGAAAGAATCTTTGGAAGGAAAAATAGAGTTTAGAAATGTAAAATTCGCCTATGATGAAAAGCAGCAAGTCCTGAAAGGAATCAATTTTACTGTAAATCCAGGCGAAATGGTGGCCATCGTAGGCGCTACTGGCGCAGGAAAATCTACCATAATCAGCCTAATTACAAGGCTTTACGACATCACCGATGGTCAAATTTTAGTAGATGATACCGATATCTACGACTACGAACTATACCACTACAGAAGCCAAATAGGCGTGGTTCTACAAGATGTTTTCCTATTCCAAGAAAGCATTGCGGAAAACCTTACATTAGGGAATAAAAATATCACATTAGAAGAAATAAAAAAGGCTGCGGAAGAAATAGAAGTCAATGATTTCATAGAAAAACTGCCCAATGGATATCATTTCATTGTAAGCGAAAGAGGTTCTTCTATCTCACTAGGACAGAGACAGTTACTATCTTTCCTAAGGGCTTATTTAGTAAATCCTAAAATACTCATTCTGGATGAAGCGACCTCTTCCATAGACCACGAATCCGAAAAACTAATCCAAAAAGCAACGGAAAAAATCACTAAAAACAGAACCTCCATCATCATCGCTCACAGGCTCTCCACGATAGAAAAAGCAGATAAAATCATCGTAATGCATCAGGGCGAAATCGTAGAAATGGGAACTCACCAAGAACTCCTAAACAAAGGCAGTTACTACACTGCTCTGAATAAAAAACAAAAACCTATATAAAACAAAAAGCCTATTTTCATAGGCTTTTTGTTTATTTTTTCTGTGCGATAATCGCCACAGCATTTAGGTTTTGTGCATTATCACGGAAAACTTTTCTCATCGCGAGGATTCTTTTCCTAGCAGCAGAGTTAGTCATTATGTTAAAGAAAATTTTCAGCGTTCTGAAAAATCCCTCATCATCTATCATTCTTTTGGGTTCTAATAAATGCATAGGGTTGGTTTGCACTTTCACCACAGAAAAACCTTCTTTTTCTAAAAGCTCTGTCCACTCGGAAACGGTTAATGGGCGAGCATTGACCTTTATTGCCAACGCCAGTTCCTTTTGGATTTCGGCTTTTTTCTCTGTTGGTATCTCATCTGGTGTCAGCCCAAGTTCATGAATTCCGTAGAATCCGCCAGGTTTCAGAATTCGATAGGCTTCACGGATAATTTCCGATTTTCTGTGGTCTGCATGCATTGTAAGCATGGCCTCTCCATAGACTTTATCCACACTACCGCTCTCCAAGGTGGACTCTGCCGCATTCCCGATTATAATTCTAAAATCCTTTCCTTTCAGTCTGTTTTTGAGAATGCCTGCCGCTTCCTCATTCAGTTCTACGCCTGTATAGCTTTTAGGATTTTTACCAAGTGTAATTCCTGCTGTAAATCCCAATCCTGGCGCGAACTCCACCACATCATCATTCGGGCTGATATTCAGTCCCTCTATCATCTTCATACTCAGCTCCTTCCCTCCTGGGCGCAGCACTCGTTTGCCCATTTTTGCCAAAATCCAATGACCTTGGCTGGTATTCATATTTTGTTCTTTGCTCATGATTTAGGATTTTTCGGCAACGCCCTCTACTCTTTTTGATGAATCTAATTTACTAAGTGTCAAACGAATAACGCTTTCTTTTTTCGCAATGAGATTATGCGGAACACCTCCTGACAAAGTCAATAAATCACCTTTTTTAACTTCGTAATTCTGCCCTTCTACACCAAAAATAATTTCTCCCTCCAGCAGTTCCACCACAATGGGAAAAGGCGTCTGGTGCTCTTTCATTTCTTGGTTTTCTCGCATTAGGATTCTGATTTCTTTCGTAAAATCAGTTTCTAAAATCGCCTTTATTGCTGGTTTATTTTCATTAAATTCTAAATCTTGATAAATTGATGCTGTCTTCATTTCTTTGATACATTTTTAAATTTGAATTTACAAATTTATAATTTTTTCTTTATTTTTAATCATTCTAAATTACTTTATTTATTTCTACTCTTTCTTATTTGATATAAATTCTTATTTTTGCGGAATGTTTAGATATTTATTTTTAAGCTTTATACTTACTTTTCTCGTTTCGTGTAGTAGTGATGTTCAGCCCAAACCAAAGGGAGAACTCAGGCTAGAGTATCCTGAGGCTAAGTATATTCCATTCTCTTCAGAGTGTTCATTTTCATTTGAGCATTCAAACTTTGCAAAAATACACCAAGCTAAGCAGGCTTGCTGGTATAATGTAGTTTATCCTACAATGAGAGCCAATATTTTTGTAACCTATTTTCCTATCAAAAATGATTTTAATCTACATATAAAAG
Source organism: uncultured Flavobacteriaceae bacterium (assembly GCA_963518955.1). GTDB lineage: Bacteria > Bacteroidota > Bacteroidia > Flavobacteriales > Weeksellaceae > JABCPE02. Next base: position 29,320 of record CAUQKI010000014.1, read on the forward strand.
AAGTAGAAAAAATGGTCTATGAACACACCATCAGGGCTTCTGCAATAGATACTAAATCTTTTTCTTATCCAGAAAAAAGAGTTTTTGGGAACTTTTATGAATTGAAAGGGCAATCTGCGTCCAATATCCAAATCTATATCACAGACAGCACACGCCATTTCGTAACGGCTAATTTATACTTTAAATCTAGACCAAGACCAGACTCTCTACAACCTGCGGTAGAATACATCAAGAAAGACTTGATGCACATGATAGAATCCTTCGAGTGGAAACATAAATAATTAAAATACATACACTTACAATCAAATGAATCTTTTGGCAGTAGGAACTGTAGCTTTTGATGCTATTGAGACTCCTTTTGGAAAAACAGATAAAATCCTAGGTGGTGCGGCTACTTATATAGGGCTTTCCGCTTCCGTTTTAAATGCTAATGTCAGTCTAGTTTCTGTCGTTGGTGGAGATTTTCCACAGGAATATTTGGATTTATTGACAGACAGAAATATCAATATAGAAGGAATAGAAATTTTCCCTAACGAAAAAACTTTTTTCTGGGCTGGAAAGTATCATAACGACTTGAATTCCAGAGATACTATGGCTACGGAACTGAATGTTTTAGAAAAATTTGAGCCAAAAATTCCTGAACATTGTAAAAACTATGACATCCTGCTTTTAGGAAATCTTCATCCTAGCACGCAGCTGTCAGTTCTAAACGGCATGTCTTGCCGCCCTAAACTGGTGATTCTGGACACTATGAATTTTTGGATGAACCACACTTGGAATTTACTGATGGAGGTCATTGCTAAATCTGATGTCATCACGATAAATGATGAAGAGGCGCGACAGCTTTCTGGAGAATATTCCTTACCAAAAGCCGCTCAAAAAATCCATAAAATGGGACCTAAATATGTCATCATCAAAAAAGGCGAGCATGGAGCATTATTATTCAGTGAAGGAAAAGTTTTCGCTATTCCTGCCCTGCCTTTGGAGGAGGTTTTTGACCCTACAGGAGCGGGAGACACTTTCGCAGGAGGATTTGCAGCACATCTGGCTGCCACAAAAAGCATTTCCTTTGAAAACATGAAAACTGCTGTGATAGTGGGCTCTGCGATGGCATCTTTCACTGTAGAAAAATTCGGAACGGAAAGACTTCTAGAGATCTCTCCTATGATTCTGAAACAAAGAATCAAAAAATTCCAAGAACTTACCACTTTTGAGGTGGATTTGAAAATTTAAGAAATAATTATAATAAAAAATTTAGATTTTCTCACAAAGAAATTTAATTTTGTCGAACTAATTTTAGTAAAAATATGATAAAAAATATCAAAAAGGCATTACTGCTGGGAATCGTACTATTATCCGCTCAAATAAATGCACAGCTGCAAAAAGGACAGCTTGTGGATGGTATCGCTGCGGTGATTGGAAATGAAATCGTTTTGGAGTCAGACATCACAGAGCAAGAAAACCATGCAAAACAAATGGGCGAGAAGATTTCTGGTGATAATTGTGAAGTTGTAGAAAGCTTACTAAACAACAGACTTCTAGTATATCATGCAAAAAAAGATACTCTAATCCCGAACAGAAGCAAGGAAATAAAAGAACAGGTTAATAATAAATATAACCAAATTCTTGGTCAGTTCCCTTCTGAAAAAGCAATGCTGGACACATATAAGTTCAGAAATTCGGCTGAAATGAAGAATATGATAGAGAAAATAGACTCTGACAGCTACTACGGACAAAGTAAATTTGCTAGAATTACTGAAAAAGCAGATATTACACCAAGTGAGGTTACTGATTTCTACAATACTTATAAATTCCAATTACCCGAGGTAAAAGAGGAAATCATCTTGTCTCAAATCGTGATGTATCCTAAACTAAATGATAAACACAGACAAGAGATTATAGATAAACTAAAGAAAATCAAACAAGACATCCTAAATGGAGACGACTTTGAAACTCAAGCCAGAATCCACTCGGAAGATGAAGGCTCTGCATCTAATGGAGGGCTTTACAAAAATGTTTCTAAAGGAACAATGGTAAAACCTTTCGAAGCAGCAGCTCTCAACTTACAAGAAGGCGAAATATCAGACCCTGTGGAAACAGAATATGGATATCATATCATCCAGCTTGTGAAAAAATCAGGAAAAATATACGATGCTAGACATATTCTTATAAAAAATACTCCAAATGCAGAGGAAATAGAAGCAGCTAAAAAAGAAATGGAAGATATCCGAAAAAGAATCATAAACGGAAAAATCACTTTCAAAGAAGCAGCTACAAAGTATTCTGATGACAAAAGCACAAAATACAATGCAGGGATAATCCTTGGCGAAGATGGAGGCTACAAACAGGAAAAACTAAACCTTTCTCCATCTATCTCTTACCACATCGCAGGTTATAACAAAGGAGATATCACAGATGTATTTGAGGATGAGCACAATAGAAAAAAAGCTGTAATCTTCATAAAAATAGAAGATGTCATTCCTGCTCACCAAGTAGACCTTGCTACTGATTTTGAAAGAGTGAAGAATATGGCTCTCAACAAGAAGAAAAACGAAATGCTGGAAAAATGGGCTAAAGAACAGCTTCCTGATACTTTCATATCTATCGATAAGCGTTATCAAAAATGTTCTTTCTACCCTGCATGGAACAAAACTTCCATAAAATAATCTAACAAAACCACTCAATATTTTGGGTGGTTTTTTCTTTTTATTACAATGGTTTTTTCTTTAAAGCCATATTTTATTATCTTTGTCGCTACACTTTTTTGGAAACTTTATGAACACACCACAACAGACAAACTATACAGAAGATAACATCAGAACCCTCGAGCCTCGTGAGCATGTGCGCCTTCGTCCAGGGATGTACATCGGTAAACTGGGAGACGGCTCTGCGGCGGATGATGGGATTTATATTCTATTAAAGGAAGTTTTGGATAACTCTATCGATGAATTTCGAATGAAATTTGGGAAGAGAATAGATGTTAAAATCAATGATGGAAAAGTCACTGTCCGTGATTATGGGCGTGGAATTCCTTTGGGAAAAATCGTAGATGTAGTTTCCAAAATGAATACTGGTGGAAAATACGATGACGGCGCCTTTAAAAAATCCATCGGTCTCAATGGTGTAGGAACCAAGGCGGTTAATTTCCTTTCTACTTTTTTCCAAGTAAAATCTGTACGAGATGGAAAAACCAAATCAGCCCAATTTCATGAAGGCAAACTAGTGGAAGTAACGGAGGAAACGGACACTACCGAAAAAAACGGAACAGAGGTAAGTTTCATTCCTGACAGCACTATTTTCGTAAATTATAAATTTAGAAATGAATATGTGGAGCGTATGCTTCGTAATTATACTTATCTAAATTTAGGGCTAAAAATCTATTATAACGACTCTGTTTTCGAATCCGAAAACGGGCTGAAAGACCTATTAGAAGAGGAAATAGACGGCGAAATCCTCTACCCTATCATCCACATAAAGGATGAAGATATGGAGATAGCGATTACTCATTCGGATAAATCCCAGTCAGAAACCTATTTTTCATTTGTCAATGGACAATACACCTCACAGGGAGGAACCCACCTGAATGCCTTTAAAGAGGCTTTTGTAAAGACTATCAAAGAGTTTTTTGGGAAAAATTTTGAGGCTGCAGATATTAGAAAATCCATCATTGGTGCGGTGTACATCAATGTTGGAAATCCTGTTTTTGAGTCTCAGACCAAGACCAAATTAGGCTCTACCACTATGGGACAGGATGCGAATGGCAACGAACTGGAAACCATCCGAACTTTTGTCAATAATTATATGAAAAGCAAACTGGACAATTTCCTTCATAAAAACCCTGAAATTGCCGATGCTATTCACCGTAAAATATTAGTTTCTGAAAGGGAAAGAAAAGAACTTTCGGGTATTCAAAAATTAGCAAGAGAAAGAGCCAAAAAAGTTTCACTACACAATAAAAAACTAAGAGACTGCCGACAGCATTACAACGACCAAAAGGCAGCCAGAAAGACTGAAACTCAAATATTTATAACAGAGGGAGACTCTGCATCTGGCTCTATCACAAAGAGTAGAGATGTGGAAACTCAGGCTGTATTTTCGCTAAAAGGAAAACCCCTCAACTGCTACGGACTCACTAAAAAAGTAGTGTATGAAAACGAGGAGTTTAACCTTTTACAAGCCGCTCTAAATATAGAGGAAAGTTTGGAAGATTTGAGATACAATCAGGTCATCATCGCTACCGATGCCGATGTAGATGGTATGCACATTAGACTTCTGATGATTACTTTCTTCCTTCAGTTTTTCCCTGATGTGATTAAAAATGGACATCTATACATTCTCCAAACGCCTTTGTTTAGGGTAAGAAACAAGAAAGAAACGCGCTACTGCTACACTGAAGCAGAGCGAATAAAGGCTTTGGAAGATTTAGGAAAAAACCCTGAAATTACGAGGTTTAAAGGGCTTGGAGAAATTTCGCCAGAAGAATTTAAACACTTCATCGGGAAAGACATCCGCCTTGAGCCTGTGGTAGTGGGTAAAGACACCACGATAGACCAGCTTTTGGAGTTTTATATGGGAAAAAATACGCCTGATAGACAGAACTTTATCCTTGAAAACTTAGTAGTAGAAGAAGCAATAACAGAGTAAAATTTAATATTCAACAATTTATTTTTGTATCATGAGATTAAGCAACAGAAAAAAAGCACCTATATACAACTTTTTACTAACCTTTTCCCTTCTCTTTACCATAATAGGCAGTGGCATGACTTTTTTGAACATCATAAAACTACCTGTTTTTGGGAAAATGGCGAGCATTTCTCTTTTATTGATAGGAGTTTCAGGGTTAGTCATTATTTTCCTGAGAGGCCGCCAAATATTTGAATACGATAGTGATGGAGAAGCGCTTAACTTCAAAAACCACTCTATCATTCCATTTTTAGGGAAAGAAGCAAAAGATGAATTTCCAAAATACAAACTTGTTTCCTTTGAAATCGTAAACGCATTGTTATTCAAAAGATTATATATAAAAATCACGAGTAAAAAACACAAAGAAAGTATCCTAAAGTACGATATTTCCTACCTTACAAGCAGTGAAATAAGGGATTTGAAACTTTCTTTACAACGAACAATAAAAGCCAACAAAGAAAACAGCGATAACAACGATAGATAGTATGAAACAACATAATTTATTTAACTTACACGAGGGAGAAGAAAAACAAGACAAGGTTTTACAAGATGTCTTAAAAAACATTTCATTCAAAGGGGCTAATCTTTGGATTTTAGCTTGTGCTATATTCATTGCATCTATTGGTCTGAATGTCAATTCTACAGCTGTGATTATAGGCGCCATGCTGATTTCGCCACTTATGGGACCTATCGTAGGAATTGGGGTTGCCCTTGCCATTTATGATTTAACTCTTCTAAAAAAATCAGGAAAAAACCTACTCACCGCCACTATCGTAAGCCTTTTAGTCTCAGCGATTTACTTTACTCTCAGTCCCTTTAAAGAGGCTCAATCTGAGATTTTAGCTAGAACATCACCTAATATTTATGATGTTCTGATTGCTTTCATTGGTGGAATTGTAGGAATAATTTCTATCACCCGTGTAGAAAAAGGAAACCCTATCCCTGGGGTAGCTATTGCCACTGCGCTTATGCCGCCTTTGTGTACGGCGGGGTTTGGGCTGGCAACTTTCAATTTTAAATTTTTTGCTGGAGCTTTATATTTATATTCTATCAACTGCTTCTTCATCGCCATTGCTACATTTACTATTGTTAAATTCCTTAAATACAAACCTGTTTCTACTCAGGATAAAAAATTTGACAGAAAAGTAAAATATTCCATCTATATTTTGTTTACTATTATGATTGTTCCAAGTATTTTCTTGGCTTACCGTCTCATTAGTGATAATAAATACACAAAAAATGTAGAAAATTTCATCAAAAACGAATTTACAGACAGAGGACACACGGTGATTTATAAGAAAATAAATCAAAATGATACGCCCAAAACCATAGAATTGGTTTTACTAAATCAACGCATGGACAGTATTGAAATTCAAGCGCTTAACAAAAAACTTTCTGACACTTATGAAATCAAGGATACAAAACTCCTGATAAAAAATAATTCATCTAATCTAAAAAGTGAGATTTTAGCTGAAATCAACCAGCAGAACAAGGATTTCTCTGAAAAAGATATCATCATCCAAAACCTTACTGCGGAGCTGAATGAATACAAATTTGATGACCGACAGCTCATCAAAGAACTCAGAATCATTTTCCCAGAGGTAGAAAATATATCTATCGGAAAACTAAACAGTTACGAAAAAGATTCGCGTAAACAGCAAAATACCATCATCTACGAAACCAAAGGAAAACTAGATGAAGAAAAGCTGAAAAAATGGCTTCAAACCAAGTTAAACGACCAAAATATCAGACTGATAAACACAAAATAAATGCAAGAAAACGAACATAAAGAAGAAACTCTAAAAAAAATATCTGGGCTTTATCAAGACTGGTTTCTTGATTACGCCTCTTATGTAATTTTGGACCGTGCCATTCCATCTGTTTATGATGGTTTTAAGCCTGTTCAGCGCCGTATCATGCATTCTATGCGCGAGCTGGAAGATGGAAGATACAACAAGGTGGCGAACATCGTGGGAAACACCATGAAATACCACCCGCATGGGGATGCCTCCATCACGGATGCCATGGTGCAGATTGGTCAGAAAGAACTCCTGATAGACACTCAGGGAAACTGGGGAAATATCTACACAGGAGACTCAGCAGCGGCGGCAAGATACATCGAAGCAAGGCTCACGCCTTTCGCTTTGGAGGTGGTTTTTAACCCTAAAACTACGGAATGGGTAAAATCCTACGATGGAAGAAACAACGAGCCTGTGGATCTTCCTGTGAAATTCCCACTGCTCCTTGCGCAGGGCGTGGAAGGTATCGGTGTGGGGCTTTCGACGAAGATTATGCCTCACAATTTCAATGAGTTACTGGATGCTTCTATTCTTTATCTAAAAGGAAAAAGTTTCCAGCTTTACCCTGATTTCCTTACGGCAGGGCTTCTGGATGTTTCGAACTATAATGATGGAAAACGAGGTGGAAAAATCCGTGCAAGAGCCAGAATTATTCAAAAAGACAAAAACACTCTATGCATCACAGAGTTACCTTTTTCTAAAAATACAGGTGACCTGATTGACAGCATTTTAAAAGCTAACGAAAAGGGCAAAATTAAAATCAAAAAGATAGAGGACAATACTTCTGATGAAGTGGAAATCAACATCTTACTGGCTAATGATGTTTCGCCAGACATGATGATAGACGCCCTGTATGCTTTCACGGACTGCGAAGTTTCTATTTCACCGAACGCCTGCGTAATCGTGGGGGATAAACCGATGTTCCTTTCGGTTTCGGAAATACTGAAATACAACACAGACCACACAGTTTCTCTTCTGAAAAAAGAGCTAGAAATAGAACTGCACGAGCTTCAAGAAAAATGGCATTTTGCGAGTTTGGAAAAAATCTTCATCGAGAATGAGATTTACCAAGAAATCAAAGGTAAAACCAGCAAAGAAGAAGTTTATTCGGCGATTGATACTGCTTTAAAACCATTCATTAAAAACCTTATGCGTGAGGTAGTTACGGAGGACATTGCCCGACTGACAGAGCTTCCTTTCATGAGAATTTCGCGCTATGATAGAGATAAAGCGCTGGAAAACATCGCTGCACTGGAGGACAGAATGGAGCAGGTGAAATATGATTTGGAAAACTTGGTGGATTACGCCATTAATTATTTCCAAAACATCCAGAAAAAATATGGAAAAGACAAGCCTCGCCGTACAGAAATTCGTGTTTTTGATAATATAGATGCGACCAATGTAGCGGTAGCAAACGAGAAATTCTACATCAACAGAGCCGAAGGATTCATCGGAACTTCACTCAAAAAAGATGAATATGTTTTTGACTGTTCAGATTTAGATGACATCATCACTTTCCGAAAAGATGGAACGATGCAAGTCACCAAAGTGGAAGCGAAAACCTTCATCGGAAAAGATATTCTGCATGTAGGCGTATGGAAAAAGAACGACAAACGAACCGTTTATAACATGGTCTACCGCGAGGGAAAAGACGGCCCATATTACATGAAAAGGTTTTCGGTAACGGGAGTTATCCGAAATAATGAATACAAACTTGCTTCGGATGTAAAAGGCTCAGAAGTGCTGTATTTTTCTGCAAATCCAAACGGAGAGGCCGAAATCATCAGTGTTTTACTAAAACCTAGTGCAAGAATCAGAAAAAACAGAATCGATATAGATTTCTCTGATTTAGCGATAAAAGGGCGTGATTCCAAAGGAAATCTCGTAACGAAATATGCCGTAAAAAAAATAGAACTAAAAGAAGAGGGCATCTCCACGTTGGCTCCGAGAAAAATTTGGTTTGATGAAAGTGTAAGAAGGCTGAATGTAGAAGGCAGAGGAGTTCTGCTCGGTAATTTCAAAGGAGATGATAAAATACTGACTATCAATACCAAAGGCGAAGCAAAACTAATTTCGTTTGACCTGATGAACCGTTTTGATGATGAGTATCTGATTTTGGAAAAATGGCATCCAGAACAGGCTGTTTCGTGCATTTATTATGATGGCGAAAAGGATATTTATTTCATCAAACGATTTTTATTAGAAAATACGGCTAATATTCAGAACTTTATGCCGAGTGAGCATCCTAAATCCTTCATAGAATTCGTGGGATCCAGCGATGGCTGCACGGCAGAAATTATCTTTGCAAAAGATAAAAACGGAAAGGAAAAAGAACCAGAAACCATTGATATTGATGACTTTATCTCCATTAAAGGAATAAAAGCAATGGGAAATCAGTTCGTAAAAGAAAAAATAAAATCCATAAATATCACAATTCCAGAACCAAAAGAAGAGGAGGAAGAAGAACCTGTACAGCAGGAAGAAACGGATATTCCAGAAGATGGAGTTATAGGAGATTTATTTAACTGATTTTGAGATGTATACCGAGTTATTAGAAAGATTTTTGCCTCCAAACAGCATGCCCTACCTAAAAAAATGGCTGGAAGGGCATATGTGCCATATCAAAGTCACAAAAAACAGACACAGCAAATTAGGAGATTATAAATCAATGCCTAATAACTCCCACCAAATAACCATCAATGGAACGCTGGAACCTGAGCTTTTTTTCTTTGTCTTTACGCATGAAATCGGCCATTTAGTGGCTTTTCATGAGAAGAAAAATATTCTTCCACATGGAAAAGAGTGGAAGGAGACCTTTCGGAAAATGCTTTTGGAGAGTATTTCAATTTATTCCGAGGAGCTGAAACCTTTGATTTTAAATTTTGCTAAAAATCCGAAAGCCAATTTCATGTCCAGTCCAGAGCTGGTAAAATATTTTGACAGCGAACACTCTGATAATAAAGCCTATGTAGAGGATTTACCCATTGGAGAAAAATTTATTTATCAAACAGACATTTACCAGATAGAAGAAAAGAAGAAAAAGCGTTACCTTTGCAAAAATCTCAGTACAGGGAGAATGTATTTATTCAAATCCTGTGCGAGAGTGGAGCGAACAAATAATGACTAACAAAAAAAATGAACCCAAATAATAACTATTGTGTCATAATGGCGGGCGGCATCGGAAGCCGTTTTTGGCCTATGAGTACGGCTAAATTTCCTAAACAGTTCCATGATATTTTGGGAACAGGAAAGACCATGATACAGCAGACCTTTGAGCGGATAAAGCAGGTTGTCCCTGTGGAAAATATTTTTGTGGTAACCAATAAAGAATATTTGGAACTGACATCTGCTCAAATTCCTGAACTTGACAAGAAAAACATCATCGGAGAACCTATGATGAGAAATACTGCGGCGTGTAACATCTACATAACCAACAAAATAGCAAAAATAAACCCAAATGCTAACATCATTGTACTGCCCGCAGACCATTTGATTTTAAAAGAAAAAACTTTCTGTGAAAAGATAGAATTTGCTTTTGAAAAGGCGAGCCAGAATGACTATCTCATCACGCTCGGGATACAGCCCACACGCCCTGACACAGGCTATGGCTACATTCAGTTTTCGGATGAAAAATCAGCTGAAATATGCAAAGTAAAAACTTTCACTGAAAAGCCTAATTTAGAAACAGCAGAAAAATTCTTAGCAACGAAAGAATATCTTTGGAATGCTGGAATTTTCATTTGGAATATGAAATCTATCCAAAAAGCCTTTGAAAACTATCTTCCAAAGATGGCAGAACAGTTTAAAACAGAGGTATATAACACCGAAAAAGAAGCTCCATACATAGAGGAAATTTACCCTAATGTAGAAAAAATATCGATAGATAACGGAATTTTAGAAAAGGCCGATAATGTCTATGTGATTCCTGCTGACTTGGGCTGGTCTGATTTGGGAACTTGGACTTCTGTGTTTGAAAATGCTGAGCGAGATGAAAACAACAACACCATCTCTAATAACTGCAATGTTTATAACGCAAAAGGAAATATCATCAGACTCAAAAACCCTGAAAAAACCGCTGTGGTCGATGGGCTTACAGACTATATAGTGATAGATACGGAGGAGGCGTTGCTCATCTGCCCAAGGAGTAATGACCAGCTTATCAAGGAATATGTAGCTGATTTAGAAAGTAAAAAATAGGAAAATGTTTCGTTTGTTATCAAAGAAAACCAATTTATTTTCGGTTCCTACTTACATAGGAGCTTTATTGCTTTTTATTCTAATTTCAAACAATTTAGAAATTAAATTTTCTAACATTTTCTCTACCACTATAGCCTTTGTAGGGCTGGCTCTGGGCTATGTTTTGTTCAATAAAATTTCTCTGAATAGAAAAACTCACCTGCCACTGTTTCTGTACTCTATTTTTATTTTTTCATTTTATGATGGAAATCTGGATGTAGGGATTTCTATGGCGCTATTTACGAGTTCTATTTTATTATTTTTCTTCACCAGCGAAAATGATAAAATCAGAAGTGATTCTTTCCTTTTGGTTGGTTGCATTCTGGCTATCAGTTATATTTTCCTGCCGACGACTTGGACACTTTTTATTTTCGTTATTATTCATATCATCACCAAATCAGATAAAATATTTCTAAATATTTTCCAGCTTATTTTGGGATGTTTTATGATAATTTCTGGATACTTGTGTCTGATGTATCTGCTTGAAATAGATGCATTTACAGAAGACTACATACCACTGATTTCCAATGAAATGATTACAGATTTTTCTTCTTTTTATACCTTAATTCCCATTTTAGTAATGTGTATTTTGGCGGTGGGAGATCATTTTATAAATTTAAATAAAAAAAGCCCGACTAGTAAGTTTAAATATGCTTTCTTGCTGTCATTCTTACTGGTTCAAATCCTGATTTTGGTCTTTTACATGGGCTCTCACAGAGAATATCTGCTGCTCGTTATATTCCCTATAAGCATTATCCTGAGCCGATTTTTAAGGTTTATAAAATATCCTTGGCTTCAGGAACTGGGACTTTGGATTATTATAATTTCTTGTCTTTTGGACAAATTTAACCCTAATTTTGTAATTTAATATGATTCAAATAGATGATAAACTAATTTCTGAAGATTTATTTTCTGAAGAATTCGTGTGTAATCTTGCTAAATGCAAGGGAATCTGCTGTGTGGAAGGTGATGCAGGAGCTCCTCTCGATAAAGATGAAACCAAAATATTAGATGAAATTTACCCTAAAATAAAGCCTTATCTCCGTCCAGAAGGAATCCAAGCCATCGAGGAGCAAGGCACTTATACACTTGATTTTGAAGGAGATTTGGTTACTCCTTTGGTGAATAATGCAGAGTGTGCCTATGTGATTTTTGATGAAAAAGGCTACACCAAATGTGCCATAGAAAAAGCCTATGAAGATGGCGTTATCAACTGGCAGAAGCCTATTTCCTGTCACCTCTACCCTATTCGTATTACAGAATATTCTAATTTTTCTGCGATTAACTACCACGAATGGGACATCTGCTCTGATGCCTGCACTTTGGGAAAAGAATTGGGCGTAAAAGTCTATCAATTCTTGAAAAAACCACTCATCCGAAAATACGGAGAAGATTTCTACCAGACTCTTTCAGAAACTGCTGAAGAATGGGAAAAAGAATTCGGGAAAGGATAAAAAATCCAATTCCCGAAGCTGATTTTATTTCTATTTTCTTTATTTAAAATACGCTTTTAGCGGTAAATCTAGTATTCTTGCCAGTTTCATAATTTCTGGCATATCTTTTTCTGAAAACAGCAGAAACAAATACGCATCGGCTCCTTCATCAAGATGGCACAACCAAAGATGATATGGGTAAAGTTGTTTTCTCATATACGGGAATAAATCTGCACTATAAGTATCTGCGGGATATTCCCATTTCCAGTCAGAAAAATCAGCTAAATCCAAAATATATTCTTCTAATTCTTCAGCATAAAATTTCCAGTCAGAAGAACGGCAGACACCATATTCTCTTATAATTTCTATCACAGGTTCTGCCCTTTGGATTTTATGAGAATATTCCATCATTTCAACCATGGCTTCCGATACGCCCTCGTATTCATCAGGTGTATATTCTTCTAAAGCCTTTAATAATCTTTCTTTGTTTTCATCTATTACATCCTGCTCCACTCCACAAAAAGCCAAAAATTTCGCCAAATGCTCCTGCGTTGGCACTACTTTTTCCTCCTCTGGAATTGGCTTTATATCAATTTTCACATCTAGTCTATCCTCCAAATGAAAATAAATATCCGTTGCCAATTTATTCAGCGCTTCCCACGCCAAAACATCCTCATAGTAGTCGCTCTCTGGATCCAGCCATCGGTAGCCTTTCGCCTGTGAATAAAGTTCATACTCTTTATAATAATCACTTGTCTCTGCATCATTTTCTAAATCATAATAAGTGACATTAAAATCACCATTAAAGCAATGAATTCCAAACATATACATACGATTATAGGAAACATCATACCCAGAAATAACCGTATAAACATACCCTATTCCATCTTTTTCGAAATTTTCTGGAATAGGTTCATCAATGTTGAGAACTCGCTTCCTGAAATCATCTGCCAAAGCCGTAGATGAAGAAAAACCATATTTTTCTAATGTTTTTTTCTTAAAATCTGTATTTTCGGACATATCCTGCGGAAGAAACCCTATTCCTACAATCACATCTGTAAATTCTGATGATTTATCCAATGAGATAACTTCATCATTTTCAATAAAATAGCGCTCAAAAGCCAAAAAAAGTTCTGTACTCAAATTTGATTTCATTTTATTTTATT
>CAUQKI010000015.1:0-41826 GCA_963518955.1 uncultured Flavobacteriaceae bacterium
CTAAACTACATATAGAGGCTAATGGACCTACTGCTATCAAAATAGTAGATACTAACCAAGCTGCTGGAAAAGTACTTACCAGTGATGCTAATGGTGTAGGAACTTGGAAAGATGTAGAATTATTCAAAGGAGCGCCTGCTGTAGGAAGATTTACATGGAATGCAGGAGTGAGATTAGGGAATTCGCGTTGGAATAAAATCGCTACCGTGGTCGTGAAACCTGGGACAAACATGGTTTTTGTAAAACTTCACATATTGAGTTCTCAAGTGCCTCACCCTACAAAAGCCTATACTAGAGTCTATGTGGGACTGAAAGATGTAGGAGCAAATAATGGTTACACTAATGAAAAACCTGTCTACACAATGTTCCATCCGTATTTAGAGCATGATTATGAGTTAGTAGGGAATTTTATTTATAATAATAATACTAATTCCTATCAGACATTATATCTGAATTTACAGAGTGATGTTCCTAATATTATCAGAAGTGCTTTTGAATATAACACATCTGCTAGCCAGGTATATGGAACAACTTGGTATGAAAACTGGTTCTATTCAGTTCCAGTTAATTAAAAACAAAATAACACCACTGAAATGGTGGTGTTTATTTAAAATTAAAAACGCTTCCTAATTTTGGAAGCGTTTTTCTATTTAATCATTATTTTGACTTAGCTGCTTTTCTGTTTGCTTTTACGCCTTTTTTGTTGTAAAAATTGTCATAAGCATATTGAGCTGCTTTGTAAAGGTCTATTACACCACCAGCAACTGAAATCTGGTCAAAGTTTGCACTAGAATCTACATTTGCATTTACAGTAGATTTATTTACAGTTTTTACGAGTGCTTCTTTGATCTGCTGAGGAGTAAGGTTTGGCATATATGCCCAAAGTACAGCCGCAGCACCTGCTACCACTGGAGATGCCATAGAAGTTCCTTGTAGGTATTCGTATTTAGCATCTGGAACAGTAGAATAGATTTCTTGCCCTGGTGCGAAAACATCCACCATTTTACCATTGTAGTTAGAGAATCTAGCTCTTAGGTTTTGGTTGTTGTTTGTACTAGCACCTACCACTATCATATTACTAACGAATGGTTTTTCGTCTGACTGCTTCATGAAATTAGTAGGGAAATACTCATTTTCTCCGATGTTTTGATTGTCATTTCCTGCTGCTTTTACCAGAAGAACACCTTTTTTCTCAGCGTATTTCATAGCCTCCCAAACATGTTTTTTCCCTGGAGATACAGCCTTACCAAAACTCATGTTAAGGATTTTAGCTCCGTTGTCTACTGCGTATCTAATAGCATTAGCAACATCTTTATCTCTTTCATCTCCATCTGGAACGGCTCTTACAGTCATTATTTTAGCCACTTTATGAGCTACACCATACTGAACTTCATTTCCGTGAGGAAGTCCTGCGATAATTCCAGAAACATGTGTTCCGTGAGATGCATCAGGTCCTTCATAATGGTTGTTTCCGTAGTGTTTTTCGTTATAATTGTCATAATTATCTCCTACGATTTCTTTTCTTGGATCAAAATCAAGGTTATAATGTTTTGTAGCCTGAGATTCGTAGTGTTTTAGAGCACCTTCAACCTCTTTTTTCAATAATTCTTCAACTTCTTTTGGAGTTTTTCCTACATTTTCAGCCTCTTGAACAAGAGAATTTAAAATCTGCAAGTTTCTGCTGTCTTCTTGAGAAGCAGGTTTTATAGCTGCTAAATTTGCTTTAGTTAAAGTTTTTCCATTTAGAGTTTTTACAATACTTGGAATAGCGTTATTAAACCCAGAAAAATACTGATAATATTGTTTAGCTTCTGAACCTTTTTCATCAAATAGTTTTTTAGATTTTTGGTACATAGCATATTCTTCTGGCATTTTTGCCTGATTTGCTCTGTTTTTAGCAGAATCAGTCCCTTCAAATATCGGTTGATATTTTTTAACCATTCTAGTTACTTCTAGGTTATCAGCATCTACATCAGCTGTTTTTCCACCGATGAAGTTCCATCCATAGATATCATCTACATATCCGTTTTTATCATCATCTATACCGTTGTTTGGGATTTCATTTGGGTTTTTCCACATGTTGTTAATCAGCCCTGGGTGGTCTACTTCCACACCGCTGTCCAAAACACCTACTACAACAGTTCTTGGCTTTAATCCTTTGGATTCTAAGAATTTGTAAGCATTGTTGGTATTAACACCATAAACATTGGTAGTTGAAAAATCTTTGTGATACCAAGTTTTCAAATCATTATTCTGCATTTTGTCTTGTGCAAAAGCAAAACTAAAAGACGCTAAAAACGCCGCTGCAATGAGTACTTTTTTCATTGTAAATTTGTTATTTATAAATTAATTACTTTTCCTTGTTCAGCAAAGATAATTTTTATCCCCTTTTTATACAAAATATTTAACTCGCTTTTAACTTTTTGATGAATGTTTTTCTTAGGTTTGATATGGGTAATGATGAGATTTAAATCTTTCAGTCCCTCTTTGCCGACAAGTTTCTCCAAGTTTTCCATTTCCTCGGTCAATAGGCGAGGAGTGAGATGTCCATACAGTTGATTTTCAGGTTGTTCGTTGCTGTAAGAACATTCTATGGCGATGCCCTTCAGTCTTTTTTCTTTGATAATAGGGGCGATGGCTTTCCATAAATCGGCAAGCTGCTCTGTTCCCTCAATTCTATCTGCGCCTGTATCTCCTAGATATACAAAGTATTGATTTTCAGTATTTTTTATAAGCGCTGCAGAACTTAGATTTTTCCCTGTGTGGCTTAGATAATACATTTTCAACTGTAAATCAGTATTTTCCACACTTGTCCATTCATCTGTGTTCAGCCTTTTGTAAGTATATTTTCCCAAAATAGGTTTTTCGCCTTCATTGGCAAAATTAGCCCAAGCTTTCCAAGAAAAATGATGTTTTTTGAGGGCTTCTATCACGAATTCCGCTCCATAAATGTTCTTTTTAGAATCTTCGGGCGAGTTGATAACCAGCCCCGAACTGTGGTCAAAATGCGGATGTGAGATGAAATATCCCTTGATTTTCTCTTTCAAAAATTGCTCTGGGCTTTCTTTTTTTCTGTTTTTTTGTAAATAAACTTTCAGCCCTGTATGGATAGTTCCTGCATCCAGAGCCAGATAAGACTCTTTGCTCGGCTCAGAAATGAGATAAGAAGAAAGATTGCTTTCGTCTATTCCACCAAAAACACCCAAAGGAATGATTTTAAAACTCTGCGCAGCGAACAGCTGTCCTACGAAAACCAGTGGAAAAATAATTTTTTTATTCATTTCTATGATTTTTTAGGTAAGAACCAGCCTCTGGACCGAGGTTGCAGAGCAAATCTACTACGGAAAGGTCTTTGATAAAGCCCAGTTTATCAGAAAAAGTCTGATAATATTCCTCCTGTTGGAAGGCAGGTTCTATTTTTGCTGAAAAACTTTCCCTAAAATCCTTTGCCGAAGGTGTTTTGATGTATTCTTCGGTTAATGAAAAACTTTGGTCTGTTTTCAATAATTTTTGGATAATTTCCAAGCTTTTTAGATTAAAATCAATTAAAAATTTGGGTTGATTTTCATAAATTTTGCTCAGCTGGTCTTCATAAAATTCAAAATAAGGAGAAGACTGGTAAGCCGTTTTTATAGATTTCCAGTGGAGTGCCTGCCATCTTTCGGAATATGATATTTCTATATCTCGGAAAGTTCTTTTTCCGTTGTGGTTTATTGGGATTATCAAAGGCAGTTTTCCATTTGCCCCAAAAATACAGGCTCTATTTCGGTAAGTCTGCTTTGGGAAGTGTTCATCTTGCTCCAAAATAATCTGATTTTCCGAATTGCAAAACTCAGAAAACCAAGAAATAGGAGGGAGGTAAAATATTGGTAATAAGACTGTTTGCATTTTATTTGGATTAAGGTTTTTCTAAAAGAAGGCTTACCCATTCTTCTCTTTGGACTTGGTTTTTCAGAACTAAATCATGCTTTGTGCAGACTTCCAAAATATCATTGACATCGAAGAAACAAAGCCCCGAAAGCAGCAGTTTTCCGCCGCTGTTCAAAACCGAAACATAAGTAGGAATATCTGAAATCAAAATATTTCGGTTGATATTCGCTAAAATAATATCAAAATTTTCTTTGCCCAAGTTCTCTGCTGTTCCTTGTTCTATTCGGAAATTCATTTGGTTTCTTTGCGCATTTTCTTTGGAGTTTTCCACTGCCCATTCATCAATGTCAATGGCTAAAACATCCTCTGCGCCTTTTAGTTTTGAGAAAATCGCTAAAATAGAAGTTCCGCAGCCTATATCCAGCACTTTTTTACCGCTGAAATCCATGTCCAGCATCTGCTGAATCATCAGGTAAGTAGTGGCGTGATGCCCCGTCCCGAAGGACATTTTGGGCTGAATGATGATTTCATACGGCGTGTTTTGGCTTTCGTGAAATTCTGCGCGGATAAGCACTTTGTTTTCCACATTTATGGGCGAAAAATTCTTTTCCCATTCCTCATTCCAGTTGATATTCGGCATTTCCTGAATGGTGTAGGAAATTTTGACTTCATCGTGACTCAGCAGCCAAAGATTTTTTAGTTCTTCTTCGCTGAAAAAATCTTCTGGAACATACGCTAGAATACCATCATTCTCTTCCGTAAAGCTGTCAAAACCAATGTTTATCAGCTCCGCCATTAGGATTTCGTTCCACGGCTGGAGCGGTTCTATTTTTATATTAAGTTCAAGGTATTTTTGCATTTTTCTAAATTATAATCTGATTTGAGCCGAAACTTTGATGCTAAATTTAGGCGGATTAGTTTCAAAAACGGAGCTGGTGTTGTTCAAATGAGTAAGTCTATGCACAAAATCTACTCGTAAAAATCTAAAAATATTAGAAAAACCATAGCCGATTTCTATGTAAGGCTTTCCGTTTAGGCTGTTTAATGCCCCATTTGTGTTGAATCTTTCCTCCAAATCTCCTATCAAATAATTGAAAGTCAGGTGGTTTCTCCAATTTAATTTTTTAATTAAAGGTAACCTGTTGGTAATCAGACCTTCCAAATATTGAGTGTATTGTAGGGAAACAAATCTGTTACTTGTAAATTCAAAGAAACGCATCATGTTAAATGAATTTCTGTTGTAAAATACAAACTCATTTCCTAAATGGTTTTCCAAAAGAGGAAAAGGAACTCGGTCTGGGATAATTCCTGCTGTGAGGGAATAGTTTCCCTGTCCTAAAATACCCATAGGGATTTTTTGCTGGACATTTAGATAAATTTTATTGTATTCAAAATTACTTCCCAAAATTCCTTTAAAGGCATGTGTAAACCTGAAAGTAACTGTAGGAGTAAAATTGTCATTTACCGTTATCTGCTTGTTTTTTTCAGATTGTATGTTTTTTCTTCCCATTTTCCACTGAGTTTCAGAAATCATTTCAGTGGTTTTGAAATTATTAAAAACATTCCCATGCTCGTCCGTGTAATTGATATAAGACGAATCAAACAATGGGTCAAAGGTAGAATGTCTAAGGGTAAACCTCTGAGTGATAGAGTTTACAAAATCCCTTTGAAAATAGATTTCATAATTATTCTTCCAGAAAGGTTTTCTTATCAGCATGTCACCATTTTTAGAAAATGCATCAAAAATCGCATTTTTGTTCTTCAATAAAAAGTTACCATACTGCAGCGCTACTTGGTCTAAATCATGCAGCGCAGAAATTCCCACCTGTGTCCATGGGTCTCGTGAAATAATGTAATCTATACCACCGCCGTATTTGAACTCTCTGTCCTTAAATCCATAAGACAAATATCCGCTGAAAATCCATTTCTTGCTGAATTTATGATTGGTTCTAAATCCTGCTCTCAGTCTGAAACCTTCTACATCGTTATATCCAGCTGTGTAGAGTATCGGTCCTAAATCAACTTTTCCTGCCTCATAATAGCCTCTAAGGATAATTTCCAAAACATCTATATAAGATTTCACCGAAGGGAGATTTTTGACTTCGTCTATCATAGCATAGACTTTTTGTTCTCTTTCCGTTATCGGTTCATGTCTGTTTTTTTCCCAATATTGCTCATCTTTGTCGTTTGCATTAGGAAGGACAGTGATGGGTTTGCTGAATATTTTTTGGTCAAAATCTTGGTTGATTTTTATTTTTTTACTCGAAACATGATATTTTAAAATCCCTGCCATTCCGTTTTTGCCCAGTTTCGCTGTTTCCATCGTAACGAGGGACTTTACAGGCATGTGTATTTCGGAATCGCCCACTTCTTCAAGTTCTTGGTCTACTATGATGTTATTGATGAAGTTCAGGTTAGCCGAAGGAGCTATTTTTGCTGTAATTCTGAAAAGTGAATAGTTACTGTGTGAAATCAGCAAAGTCCCTTCAAAAGCCAAATCAGAGGCTCTTTTAGGCTTAAAATTGATTTTATAATATCCATTTTCATTGACTTGGAAATCTCTGTCCACCAGCTCAAAATCATAGTTTGAAGTAAAATTATCATTCAGCGGCGAGATGAAGTTTTTGTCTAAAATATGAATATAATTATTGTAGAAATTATATTTGATAAAAGTAGAACTTATCAGCTGGGAAAACATCGCATTGTCCTCTATTCCGACACCGTCTACTTTACTTTTTTTGATGATTTCAGCGCGCTTTTCAGGGCTTTTTTGATAATAAAAATCCGAAATATTTTCTGAGATAAAAACAGGAAGAGCCATATCATTTCCCAGACTGTCTTTGGAGGCTTCCATCACCTTTTTCAGATCCTTGTAAACCTTCGTATTCTGAAACTTATCCCCAAGGCTGCTAAATGCTATCTCCATACGGGATTGATTTTCAGAGAAGTATGATTTAAGGTTGTCAGGATTGTTGATGTGTTTTTTTGCAACTAGTTTTGCTAAAATCTCATGGGCTGGATTTTTATACTTTTTCTTCTTTTTTTTAGAGATGACCACGGCTTCTATTTTTTTAGAACCATCTGTATTGTCTTCATCTTCTTGTGCGTAAGAGGACAGCCCTATAAATAGAGCTCCTGTAAGCAATAATTTTTTAGAATTCAGCATTTTAAAAAATGATTAAGAGGCAAAAGTATTAAAAAAATATTTGAAAAGGCTAAAATCTATTTTTAGAATTAAAAATATTGATTAGATTTACCAAATAAATCAAATATCTTCATGAAACTAAAATCTAAAATAATTTTAATTTTTATTCTTCAAATTTCGGCTTTGCTTTTTGCACAAAAACCAAAAATCAGAATTATAGCCACAGGCGGAACCATCGCAGGAGTGAGTAAATCCTCTACCGAAAGCAGTTACAAAGCAGGAGCAAAGGGCATTGATGAGCTGTTACAGGCCGTTCCAGAAATTCACCAAGTAGCCCAAGTAAGCGGCGAGCAGTTAGTGAAAATAGGCTCTCAGGATATGAATGATGAGATTTGGCTCAAATTAGCAAAAAGAATAAATGAAATCCTAAACAAGGAGGGTTACGATGGAGTAGTGGTTACCCACGGCACAGACACGATGGAGGAAACTGCGTATTTCCTGAATCTTACAGTTCATAGTTCTAAACCAGTGGTGATGGTAGGTGCTATGCGCCCTTCCACAGGAATCAGTGCGGATGGACCGCTTAATTTATATAACGCTGTGGTCGCTGCATCTGATAAAAACACAGGAAATAAAGGCGTAGTGGTGGTGATGAATGAAAATATCCTTGATGCCAAAGATGTGATAAAACACCATACGACCGCTTTGGAAACCTTTACAGGAGCGAATTCAGGTAAAATAGGCTATATTCATAATGGGAAAGTTTATTTTAGTAAAACGCCTCAAAATCTACATACTACAAAATCAGTTTTTGATGTGGCATCGCTGACTTCCCTGCCGAAAGTAGGGATAGTCTATGGCTATGCCAACGCTTCGGAGCTTCCAATGAAAGCCTTTATTGACGCGAAATATGACGGAATTATTTACGCTGGTGTAGGCAATGGGAATTTGTATTATTCTAATTTTGATTTAGCTGTAAAAGCTCAAAAGCAGGGCATTCAGATTGTCCGCTCTTCGCGGGTTCCCACAGGCGCTACGACACCAGATGCAGAAGTGGAGGATGCGAAATATCACTTTGTGGCTTCGCAATCACTCAATCCGCAGAAATCTAGAGTGCTGCTCATGCTGGCACTTACCAAAACCAAAGACTGGAAGCAGATTCAAAAGTATTTTAATGAATATTAATCAAAAATAAAATAAAAATGAAAAAAAGTATTTTTTTAGTCCTTGCATTTCTTGTTTTCTCGTGTCATCAGCCAGCCAAAAAATATACACAGGAAGAGGCTGAAGCCCAAGTTTTAGCCCTGCCGATGGTGCAGGAGGCATCTAAACATATCGATAAAATAACTAATGGAAAGCATGGAATTTCGTTTATTACAGAAGAATATCTTATCGAGAAAAAGCCATTTTATCAGATAACGGTGGGCTACAACTCGGATGTTCGTTTTGAAACTTATCATATTTTTTATGTGAATAAAGAAAACAAAGAGGATGTTCGTATTTTAGAGCCTGTTTCTGGAGAAATTATTCCTGTTTCTGAATACAAAAAATAGATTTTGGAGAAAGTATAAGAATATAAAAAATGCAAAAAATAATTATTAAAATACCACTTATTACATTGTTATTGAGTTGTAATCCAAGTGAGAATTACTTAAAAAACCATGAGGTTTTTCCATATTCTGAGGAAATTGTTCAAGAAAAGAAATATAAAATTAGTGTCAAAGAAGCTAATGATTTATATGTCAAATATTTATATGATAATAAAAAAAGAAAAGATTTAGATTATGATGAAACACTTCTTTCTCCAACCTTAATTATTGATGATCATTATGTATATTCTTTTCAGAATTTAGTTATGCAAAAGGTAGCCGTTTTTGGTATTTGGATAAATGCTAATACAGGAGAAATAACTACTAATGATGAGTCTATATGGTTAGAAGAGACAGATATTTTTGATAAAAATTCAAAACCTTAAAAATATTCTAATAAAGCGGATTTTTAATCAATAATGCTTACATTTGTGAAAAATTTAAATTTTCTTAAAAAATGTTACAAGTTAATTTTTTAAAAGAACATAGAGATAGAGTTTTAGAAGGGCTTAAAAAGAGAAATTTCAAAGATTTAGAGCTGGTGGATAATGCTATTTCGCTGGATGATGAAAGAAAAAAAGTTCAGTTTGATATGGACTCCCAGCTGGCTGAAATCAACAAAATTTCTAAGGAAATAGGGCTTTTGATGAAGGAAGGAAAAAAGGAAGAGGCAGAAAACGCAAAGCAAAAAACTGCTCAGTATAAAGAAGCGAGTAAGGAGCTTCAGCAGAAACTAAACGATATAGAAGAGAAACTTACAGAAATTCTGTATCTCATCCCAAATATCCCGCATGAATCTGTGAAAGCAGGTGTTTCTGCGGATGACAATGAAAATATTTATCAGTCTCACGATGTGAAAGGTCTCGGCGAGGGTGCTATTCCTCACTGGGAACTGGCATCTAAATATAATCTTATCAACTTCGAGCTGGGTGTGAAAATCGCAGGAGCTGGTTTCCCTGTTTATTTGGGTAAGGGAGCTAAATTACAGAGAAGTTTGGTTCAGTTTTTCTTGGACAGAAACACAGAAGCAGGATATATGGAAGTAAATCCACCTCATGTGGTGAACGAAGCCAGCGGATACGGAACAGGGCAACTACCTGATAAAGAGGGACAAATGTATTTTGTGAATGAAGATAATTTGTATCTGATTCCTACGGCGGAAGTTCCTGTGACGAATATTTACAGAGATGTGATTTTAGAAGAAAAAGAACTGCCTGTTAAAAACACGGCTTTTTCTCAATGTTATAGGAGAGAAGCAGGGTCTTATGGTGCGCATGTAAGAGGACTGAACAGACTTCATCAGTTTGAAAAAGTGGAAATTGTAAGAATAGAAAAACCAGAAAATTCTTATCAAGCCCTTGAAGAAATGGTGGAGCATGTGAAAGGACTGCTGACAGACCTAGAACTTCCGTTTAGAATTTTGAGATTGTGCGGTGGAGATATGGGCTTTACTTCTGCGCTGACTTACGATTTTGAGGTGTGGAGTGCGGCTCAGGAAAAATGGCTGGAGGTTTCTTCCGTGTCTAATTTTGAGACTTTCCAAGCCAACAGACTAAAATGCCGATACAAAACCGATGGAAAAACTCAGCTGGTGCATACGCTGAACGGCTCTGCAATGGCTTTACCGAGAATTATGGCGGCTCTATTGGAAAACAACCAAACCGCAGACGGAATAAAAATCCCTAAGAAATTGGCAGAATACACGAAATTTGATATCATTTCATAAATAAAAAAACTCGCTTTTTAGTGAGTTTTTTGTTTATCATGAAGGTTGCTGTGTCGGTAGCCGTAAGCAAAGTAAATACAAACTCCCACAGCAGACCAAATCCCAAACCAAAACCAGTTTTCCATGCTCATTCCTGTCATGAGATAAAGGCAGGAACTCAGCCCAAGAAGTGGAATCAGGGATAATTTTTTGACAAAGGCTAAAACAGAAAGCCCTATATTTAGCAAAATATAAATGAAAATAGCAAACCTGAATTCTCCCTCTTTCTCATCGCTGAAATCCATCAAATTTTCAAAAAACGAAGGATACAAAAGATAAATAAAAGAAACACCTCCGATGAACAGCAGCGGAAAAACCCATTGCCCATTGATATAAGGAAGATGAAAATGCCCTTTTACTTTCTCTTTTGGTGGGAGTAGTAAAACTCCGCCACACACCAAAACGAAGGCAAAAATAGTCCCTATACTCGTAAAATCCAGTATGAAAGATTTATCTGTGAATAGGATAGGAACACCCACGACAAATCCTGTAACCACTGTAGCGAATGACGGCGTTCTGTTCTTCTTGTGGATTTGCTGGAATTTCTTCGGAATTAGTCCATCACGGCTCATGGCATACCATATTCTCGGCTGTCCCATTTGGAAAACCAATAAAACAGTAGTAATGGACACGATGGCAACCACTTCTATGATAAATTCCATCAGTGGAAGATTGATATTTTCAGCCTTAAAGACAAAAGAAAGTGGGTCTCCGATGCCCTCAAATTTTCTATAATCTACCAGCCCTGTGAGGGTCATAGTCAGTGCGATATAAATAGCCGTGCAGAGAAATATAGAAATAATCATCCCTTTGGGTAGGTCTCTCTGCGGGTCTTTGGTCTCTTCCGAAAGCACACTCAGCGCATCAAAACCGATATAAGCAAAGAAAACACCGCTGATGGCAGACATTATCCCTGTGAAACCATTGGGAAGGAATGATTTTTCGCCTGTTGCCGTGTCTATGGGCATCCAGTTATCAGCATTGATATAGAAAACACCAATGGCGATAACCAGCACTATCGCAAGTAATTTGATTAAAACAAAAAGATTATTAAAATTCTTACTTTCCTTCACGCCGATATAGCAAATCCAAGTGATAAGGGCATTTATCAATAGGGCAGGGAGGTCAAAAATTACCCTCAAAGAACCCAAGCGAGGAGCATTTTCCCAAGCGGAAATCAGCTCTGAATTTTGAGAGCCGTTTTTCACTGCTTTTTCGACTTCGGTATAGCTGCACGAGAGGTATTCGGGTATGTGCAGTCCTAAATTATCAAGCAATGAAGTGAAATAATCCGACCACGAAAAAGCCACATAAATATTCCCAAAACTATATTCCATAATGAGCATCCAGCCGATAATCCATGCGGCCAGTTCCCCAAAAGTAGCATAGGCATAGGTGTATGCACTCCCAGCCGTAGGAATTCTACTGGCAAACTCCGCATAGCAGAGAGCCGTAAAACAGCACGAAACGCCACAAATGATATACAATAAAATGACCCCAGGGCCGCCTTTGTAGATGGCTTCCCCCAGACTGCTGAAACTCCCAGCACCGATGATGGCTGCTATTCCAAAAAACACGATATCCCTCGTCGTTAGGACTCTTACAAGGTGATTAGAGTTTTGGTTATCGGAATAATTTTTCTTTTTAAAAAGCTGTTTCATTAGCAAAAATTCGTTGAAAATGGGAGCAAAATTACAGAAAAAATCTTTGAAAAATATAGAACTTAATTATAAAAAATATTAAATTTGCGCTTTACATCATTGGCTGCATAGTTTAATGGATAGAACTACGGATTTCGGCTCCGTCGGTGAGGGTTCGAATCCTTCTGCGGTCACAATAACCAATCTAAACGCTCCTAAAAATATTTTTTAGGAGCGTTTTTCAAAAAAATGAGAGTTTTTTTAGATGTAAATCAGATAACAAAATTTTAAATTATGAAATATTATAAAATAAAAAGAAAAACACGATTTCCAGAATTAGGGAGAATAGCAAGTGGCGCTGAAGGTAAAAATGTGCCTGAAAAAGAGTATTTTTATAGAATAGGAAAAGGGGAAATTATTGAAAATACTCCTATTTTTGATTATTTTGTTTTAGAAAGTTTCGATAAAGAAAAATACTGGGAATGGGCATTATTTGATATTCATGGTTTCATAGGAGAGGGAAGTCAAATATTTGGCTGGTATATCTCAGATAAATTAAAATCTCTTTTAGAAAAATTTAGAATCGCTCCGAAATATCATTTCTACGAAACACGGCTCCTCTACAAAGGAGAAAAATTTAAATACTGGATTTTTCAGTTTCCAATAGATGTGTTTTACAACTATAATTATGAAAAAAGTGATTTCTACTACAAAGAAGCAAAACACAAAAAAAGAGGAATAATAAACCCTTAATAAAACCTCTAAAAATCAGTGATTTCGCAATTAAGTTTATTATTCCTCCTTTACTTAGTAGCGGGAGCAGGACTCGAACCTACGACCTTCGGGTTATGAGCCCGACGAGCTACCTACTGCTCCATCCCGCGGTATTGTTTTGCAAATATATAACTTTTTTTTTATTCTCCAAAATTTTTAATAAAAAAATGCATTTGAAAATTTTCAAATACATTTTTTAATTGTTTTTCCTAGTTCATCAATACTCTTTGGATGATTTGTAAAACAAGTCCTACACCGAAACCTATCAATGCCATAGTACATGCAGATTTTGCTTTTACAGGTGCTTTATCTTTATTCATAAAATAGATAACTGCTCCTGCGATAGGAATACAAAATGAAAGAACTTTCATCCACATCTCCAGATCTTCTTGATCTTGTGGTTGATTTACATTAGGATTTTGATTTAAATCACTCATAATTAAACAAATTTTAAAATTAATTCAGCTATAAATATTCCTGTAATAGAGACCAAAGACATGGTTCCTATGCCTGCCATTAGTCCTGTAATTAGTCTTCTCACATTGGTGCTTTCCTTATTATAATAAGCTTGAATAAAGCCATCTAGATAAGTGGGAACTATCAACAAAATAGTCAACCAAAAATTAATGGATATTACACCAAACAAGAAGAATGGAAAAGAAAGGTATCCCAAATGTATTCCTGTGCATCTTGCACAAACAGGAAATTGTTTTCCTCTCCAAAAGAAAGACCTTTCAGGTTTTCTATGGCAGAAGCTAAAATGAAGTTTTACTCTTTCTTTCTCTTTCATAATTATTTCGCAAATGTATAAAAAAAATATTATGAAAACACAAAAAAATTAATGAAATAATTACTTATTTCTAATAAAAATTAAGATACGCCAAGTTCATAAAAATGGTTTGAAAAAAAATTATTACTTTTGCCTCCGTAAAAAATATATATGCAAAACATTAGAAATATCGCAATTATTGCCCATGTAGACCATGGAAAAACTACTTTGGTGGATAAAATCATTCATGCTACCAATATTTTTAGAAAGAGTGATGAATCAGGTGATTTGATTATGGATAATAATGACCTGGAGAGAGAAAGAGGGATTACCATTTTATCTAAAAATATCTCTGTAACTTATAAAGACACGAAAATCAATGTGATAGATACCCCTGGACACGCCGATTTTGGGGGAGAAGTGGAAAGAGTTTTGAAAATGGCTGACGGGGTTGTTCTCTTGGTAGATGCATTCGAGGGGCCGATGCCACAGACGAGATTCGTGCTTCAAAAAGCTTTAGAATTAGGGCTTAAGCCAATAGTAGTTATCAATAAAGTAGATAAAGATAACTGCCGACCAGATGAAGTTCATGACAAAGTATTTGATCTGTTTTTCAACCTCAATGCTACGGAAGAGCAGCTGGATTTCCCTACATACTACGGTTCATCTAAACAAGGTTGGTTTAATACAAGTTTGATTCCTGCTGATAGTATTTTACCTTTATTAGATGGGATTTTAAAACATGTTCCAGCACCAAAAGTAGAGGAAGGAGCACTGCAAATGCAGATAACATCGCTGGATTATTCATCTTTCTTGGGAAGAATTGCCATTGGTAAAGTTACTAGAGGTTCTGTAAAAGAAGGGCAGTGGATAGGGCTTTCTCAAGAAGGCGACAAAATAGTAAAAGGAAAAGTAAAGGAACTATATGTTTTTGAGGGGTTAGGAAAGAAAAAAGTAGAGGAAGTTTTTGCGGGTGATATCTGTGCGATTGTAGGTTTTGATGCGTTCCAGATTGGTGATACTTTCGTAGATTTGGAGAATCCAGAGCCTCTGCCGAGAATCGCTATTGATGAGCCTACTTTAAATATGACTTTCTCTATCAATAACTCGCCATTTTTCGGGAAAGATGGTAAATATGTGACTTCTAACCACTTGAAAGAGAGATTAGAAAAAGAATTAGAGAAAAACTTGGCGCTTCGTGTTCAAGGGACTGATGATGCGAATACTTTCTTAGTGTTTGGTCGTGGGATTCTTCACCTTTCAGTTTTGATAGAAACGATGAGAAGAGAGGGATATGAAATGACCATCGGGCAGCCGCAGGTTATCTTAAAAGATATTGATGGAGAGAAATGTGAGCCGTATGAATCTTTGGTGGTGGATGTTCCAGAGGAATTTGCATCCAAGGTTATCGACCTAGCAACTCAGAGAAAAGGAGATTTGCACATTATGGAAACCAAAGGAGAAATGCAGCATTTAGAGTTTGAAATTCCTTCCAGAGGGCTTATAGGGCTTCGTTCCCAAATGCTTACCGCAACGGCTGGTGAGGCTATTATGGCGCATAGATTTGTGGATTATAAGCCTTTTAAAGGTGCAATAGCTGGTAGAAATAATGGAGTTTTAATCTCTAAAAACCAAGGACAAACTACAGCGTATTCCATTGAAAAACTACAAGATAGAGGTAAGTTTTTCGTAGATCCAGGGGAAGAAGTATACGCAGGTATGATTGTGGGAGAACAGAACAAACCAGGGGATTTAGTAGTAAATATCGTGGAAGGAAAACAGCTGAACAACATGCGTGCAGCTGGTAAGGATAAAGATGGAAGCATCGCACCAAAAATCCTTTTCTCACTAGAAGAATGTATGGAATACATCCAGCACGATGAATGTATAGAGGTAACTCCTAACTTCATCAGAATGCGTAAAAAACTTTTATCTGAAGAAGACAGAAAAAGAGCAGAAAGAAGTGCTA
This sequence comes from uncultured Flavobacteriaceae bacterium, assembly GCA_963518955.1. Taxonomy (GTDB): domain Bacteria; phylum Bacteroidota; class Bacteroidia; order Flavobacteriales; family Weeksellaceae; genus JABCPE02. Next base: position 15,522 of record CAUQKI010000015.1, read on the forward strand.
AAACAGAATAACAATAAAATCCTCCAAATTTGGGGGATTTTTATTATATTTGTGCTAAACATATTTTAGATTATGCAAAACAAAAAAATGCATTTATAGGCGTTATCATAGGATGTTCAGCAGTGGCAGCTGTATTTTTAATGATGAACGGCTGTTCCCGTGTAGAGCCGAACTATGAAGGTGTTCTTATGGAAAATTACGGAAGAAACGGAAAAGAAGACTTTTCAACTGTTTCTGGGCGACAATGGACATTCTTCCCAGGGGTAGAACTCTACCAAGTACCAATGTTTGAGACCAGTGGAGACCCACAAGCGGTGCAGGTTTCTGCAAAGGACGCGGGCGTTTTCACAGTAGATCCTTCCTATCAGTATCAGCCCATTAGAGGGAGAGGTGTGGATATCGTATTCAATTACAAGCATTTAGGCATAAACCAGCCAGAGGTAATGATGGATAATGTAGAAAATTCTATTCTGAATAAACTGGTGACCAACGCCTACCGAGAAGAGGCCAGAAATTATACCACAGACAGCCTGATGAATAACCTCAATACATTTGAAAGACAAGTAGAAACTAGGCTTAAAAAAGATTTTGAAAATAAATTTTTTCAGCTAAACAACTTGACTTCTGGGCTTAAACCTCCTGCTTCTATGGCAAAAGCTATCGAACTGAGAAACAATGCAATACAACAAGCAGAACAAGTGAAAAATGAACTCCAAGTTTCTAAAATGAACCTTGAAAAAGCTAAAATCGATGCCGAAGCCAACCGCGTAAGAGCCGAAGGACTTGACAACAAGATTTTACAAGAAAAATGGATAGAAGCCATAAGAAATACCAATAATAAAGTAATCATAACCGACGGTAAAACACCTGTAATACTACAATAATGAAACATAAAATACTTTACATTTTACTATTCATCGTAGGAAATGGAATTCTTATTTACATAGATAGATTATGTTTCCAGAATCAGCCTGTATGGGGCTTTACGGCTATATTTTTCCATTTAATTTTGCTGATAAACTTCCCTTATAATAAGTTGAAATAAACAAAAAAACTCCCAATTTTAGGGAGTTTTTAATTTTTTATACAAATTTATAAATACAAATAGTGGTAAAACCATTGCAATTAGAAATAAAATTATAAATGTTATTGACCATCCTTCATAGTCCTGATGGAGAAAACAATTTATTATCATAGTTAAAAAAAGTATAATATAAGTTTTTCCAAATAATACAATTACTGAATCATTATTTTTTATAAATATAGAAGAAAGAAAACCAGCAATAGTAGAGGGAAGAATAAAAAATATTCCGAAAAAACTATATTTTCCATCCATTTCTAACCAATTTACTCCCGATATGAAATACCAAATTAAACCTAACAAAATAGATGAAAAAATACTTGCCACAGAGTATAAAACCATGAATAACAACTTATTTTTCATTTAATTTTATATTGTTTAATCTTAAAGAGTTAATGATTACAGAAACAGAGCTGAAACTCATCGCGGCTGCTGCAAGCATAGGAGAGAGCAAAATCCCTAAAATAGGGTAGAGCAACCCAGCAGCCACAGGTATTCCCAGCGTGTTATAAATAAACGCAAAGAATAGATTTTCTTTGATGTTTCTCATCATCTTTTCGGAAAGGATTTTCGCTTTTACTATTCCATAGATATCGCCTTTCAGCAGGGAGATTTCTGCGCTGTCTATGGCGACATCTGTCCCTGTTCCCATCGCTATTCCTATATCTGCCTGTGCAAGAGCAGGAGCATCATTGATACCATCGCCAGTCATTGCTACTATTTTTCCTTGTTTTTGTAAATCTTTGATTTTGTTGATTTTATCTTCTGGAAGGCAGTTGGCTTGATAATTTTTTATTCCTAATTCATTTGCTACAGCACGAGCCGTAGCCTCGTTATCTCCTGTAAGCATGATGACTTCTATGTTTTTGCTCTGCAAAAATTCTACGGCTGTCTTCGCTGTTGGTTTTAGTTTGTCGGTAAAACATAAAAATCCTATAACAGCATTATTTTCAACAAGATATGAAATAGTGAAAGCTTTATCTTTAAGACTTAAGATTTTTTCCTTGATTTCATCTGCTACATGGACAGCATTTTCTGTGATGTATTTTTCATTTCCCAAGAAATATTTTTTACCGCCAATTATCCCTTCAATTCCTTTTCCAACCAAGTTTTGAAAATCTGAAACAGCCTCTATCTGTGAGGCATCAGATTTAGATAAAATAGCTTTGGATAGGGGATGTTCGCTGTTTTTGTTTAATGATGCAGAAATATTGATGATTTGATTTTCTGTATAATTCTTCGCTGGGAAAACATATTCTAATGAAGGTTTTCCTTCGGTGAGCGTTCCTGTTTTGTCTGTTATCAGGACATTTATTTTTTCCATTTGTTCTAGAGCTTCAGCGCTTTTAATCAAAATACCATTTTGAGCACCTTTACCGATGCCCACCACCACAGACATAGGCGTAGCAAGTCCCAAAGCGCACGGACAGGCGATAACCAGCACAGCCAAAGCATTTACAAAGGCATTGAAAAACTTCGGTTCGGCGCCAAAAATCCACCATAAAACAAAGGTAAGAACGGAGATGAAAACCACCACAGGGACAAATACTTTGGAGACTTTGTCGGTTAGTTTTTGTATCGGTGCTTTGCTTCTGCTGGCATTATTTACCATTTTAATGATTTGAGCCAAAAGGGTTTCGCTTCCTACGCGCTGGGATTTCATCAGAAAAGTTCCATTTCCATTGATAGTCCCTGAAATTACCTGATTATCAATGCTTTTTTCCACAGGAATAGGTTCGCCTGTAATCATACTTTCGTCTATGGTAGAATATCCCTCTATGATGACTCCATCCACAGGGATTTTTTCTCCAGGTTTGACTCTCAGGATGTTACCAGCCTTTATTTCATCGATTTTAACGGTTTTTTCTTCGCCATTTTCCCACAAATGAGCCTCAGAAGGGGAGAGGTTCATGAGTTTTCGGATGGCATTTCCTGTTTTTTGATGGGCTTTGGCTTCTAATAACTGCCCTAATAGCACCAAAGTGATAATCATGCAGACGCTTTCAAAATAGATAGGCGGATGAGCATGATTAGGGAAAATATTGGGGAAAAATAAAGTAATACAGCTCAAAACCAAAGCCGCGCCAGCACCTAAACCAATGAGGCTGAACATGTTAAGATTCCAAGTTTTAAAGGAAACATAAGCCCTCTGAAAAAACATAAATCCAGCATAGACCACAGGAATAGTGAAAGCCGCCTGCAGATACAGCTGCGTGTGGTGTGGGATTTTATCTATGGGAAGTCCCATCATTCCGCCCATGGCTAAGATAAATACAGGAATGGTAAAGGCGAGGGCGATATAGAATTTCTTTCGTAAATCTATATAGGTGGAGTTGTCTTCCTGTCCTTCGGCCACGATTTGGACTAAATCCATTCCACAGACTGGGCAGCCTGTATTTTTGGGGTAGGTTTTGTCGCCTTCGCAAAACATCGGGCAATAGAATTCACCGATTTTGTCTAAATTAACCTTCTGATTTTCAGTTGATTTTGCTTTTTCTCTGATTTCCTCACGCTCTTCGATAGGCGCTAAATACATCCCACAAATAGGGCATTTACCTTGTTTGAAGTAGAGTTTTTCACCTTCACATTCCATTGGACAGAAATACACACTGCTGGGCGAGATTTTGTCTTCTGGTTTAATGAATGTATAATCATGATTATCAGGGTCTTTTAGGAAATAATGACCGATGGAACCAACGGCATCATTCAGCTGCTGGAGATTGATTTCGTTTTTGGAAGAAATTTTAACGCTGTTGGTTTTTAAATCTACCACAGCAGAGATATCTGGAAGGGAATTCAGCTTGTCAGAAATTTTCTTTTGGCAGCTGCCACAGCTCATTCCCAATATATCAAATTGTTTTTCGTGCATATCATTAAATTTTATAAAGTTAAAAAAAAGAGAATCCAAAGTTAAGGATTTTATTTTTTTATTTTACAATTTAACATAATATAAATTATAGGAATAAATGATTTTAATTTAAGTCACAAACTACAATATTCTATGTTTTACTCTGCAACCACTTCATAATCAATATCAAAGAATTCAAAACCTGTGATGCCGTTTTCTTCTATGGCTTGTTTCAGACGCTCTGAGCAGAGAATATCTCCTTGCCAAGTACCAACAATATCAAATTTATCTATTAAAACAATTTTTCTCCACTCTATATTTTTTTTGGTTTCTTTCCAGATTTTGTAGTCATACTCGTCGTATTCTTCTGCGGTCTTAATTCCCAAAACTCTTTCATTATCTATAAAATACTCACTTTTTTCATAATTATAGTTATGAAATCCACCTATCGGAAACTGAAAAATCCAGTATTTGAATTTTTCTCCTTTGTAGAGGAGCCGTGTTTCGTAGAAATGATATTTCGGAGCGATTTTGAATTTTTCTAAAAGCGATTTTAATTTATCTGAGATATACCAAAATGCACCACTTGGATACACCCCCATTCCACCATGCACATCTTGTAGTCTCCATTCCCAAAAAATTTTTTTATCAAAACTCTGCAGATGAAAATAATCAAAAATAGGAGCATCTTCTATAATCTCTCTTTTTCTCATCCTATCAAAATAAAACGCTCCATTAGGGACAAACTCCCCGTTAGCTTGTCCTAAAATTTTGTTTTCCTTATCGAATATTCTTTTAATTTTTGTTTTATAATATTTCATTTTGTTTGTATTTAAAAATCAATAATATGACTCACAATACTAATATAAACTCCTCTCTCCTCCTACTCTACTTTTTTGTAAAAATACATATCTTTAGGGAAGTATTTATTGTTTTCAAAAGGTGAGATATCTACGGATAAAATATCAGCAATAGCTGCACTTTCAAAACTCCAATAGCCGTAGTATATGTTATTATCACTCTTATGATGGTCATAAAAACTAAAACCTTTGTGCCTTTGATAAAATTCTTTATTTAAGAAATGTTCAATCAGAGTATTTCTGTTTTTCAACATCTAATAAATATCCCAGCGAAAGCATCCAAAGCATCAAATCATAGTCTGAACCAAAATAATGATTGTATTTAGTATCTTTTAAATAAGCACGATTGTCCAATACCATCCAGCTCTGGTGCATATATTCTAAAGCATCGTAATAATCTGTATACAAATCTTCTATAGGGTAACCTGCGGAATATTTAGCAATAAGAGAATATATATTATTTTGAAACATTTTTTCCAGCATTATTTCTCTTCTGTCAGGATTAATTTCTCCATTGATAAACCAGCTTTTAATCCTGCAATTTGATTCTTCCTTTTTATTTATATATTCTTCAAAATATCTAATATTTTTTATTTTATCTCTTTCCATTTTATAATTATAATACATAAAGCAAAGATACTGCATATTTCTTTGGGCGATGAATATATTTTTAGAAAAAGAAAGTAAATAAAGAATATCACTTTGTGAAAACTTTTAGGATTTGAAATAAAAAAAGACTTTTGAATTTTTCAAAAGTCTTTGTAATTTAGTCTTTAATACTTGCGGAGAGAGAGGGATTCGAACCCCCGGACCTGTTACAGTCAACGGTTTTCAAGACCGCCGCATTCGACCGCTCTGCCATCTCTCCAAAAATGAAAAACTACATCATTTCAATGGTGCAAATGTAAGGATATTTTTAATACTGACAAATTTATTTATAGGATTTTTACACTTAAATCATTAATGTTTTGAAAATCAACATTAAAAATTTACTTTATTTCAAAAGCTGACTTCCTAAATACACCGCAGAAAGCCCCAATGCAATGCTCAAAGTCAAGTACAAAACCAAAATTCCATACTGTCCGTTTTGCCAAAGAGTGATGTTTTCCATAGAAAATGTGGAAAATGTAGTAAATCCGCCACAAAATCCTGTAACCAAAAGGTATTTCAGGTATTCATTTTCTTTAAATAAAGAAGAAAATATCCCTATAAAAAAACAACCAAAAACATTGGCCAAAAGCGTTCCAATAGGAAAAGAGCCTGCCATCGGCAGTTTATGAGCATAATTAGAAATCATAAACCGAAAAATACTACCCACTCCTCCCCCTATGAAAACATATATCAGGGCTTTCATAGTAGTTTTTATCTCAGTTCGCCTAAATATCTCTCTGCATCTATCGCTGCCATACATCCGCTTCCTGCCGCTGTAACTGCCTGACGATAAATGTGATCCTGCACATCTCCCGCCGCGAAAACCCCAGGAAGATTGGTTTTAGAAGATTTTCCTTCGGTGATGATATAGCCGTTTTCATCCATATCTATTTGGCCTTTAAATATCTCAGTATTAGGCTGATGTCCTATGGCTATGAATATTCCGCTGACAGGGATTTCAGAAGTTTCTTGAGTCTGGTTATTGATAACCACAGCTTTTTCCACCAAGTTGTTTTCTCCTTTGATGCCTATTAACTCGTGATTGAATTTCACTTCTATATTTGGTGTTTTTTCCACTCTGTGAGCCATTGCTTTGGAAGCACGGAAATAGTTCTTTCTCACAAGCATGGTCACTTTGCTACAAATATTAGCAAGGTAAGTTGCCTCTTCTGCAGCCGTGTCCCCTGCCCCAACTACGATAACTTCTTGGTTTCTGTAAAAAAATCCATCACATGTAGCGCACGCAGATACGCCACCGCCAGAGTATTTTTTCTCATCATCCAGCCCAAGGTATTTGGCTGTAGCTCCAGTGGAAATAATCACAGTTTTAGCCAAAATCTCTTTCTCTCCTGCCCAAAGTTTATGAATTCCGCCTTTTTCCTTAGAAAATTCCACTTTTGTAATCATTTCATAATGAACTTTGGTATCAAATCTTTCGGCTTGTTTCTGCAAATCTTCCATCATTTTTGGTCCTGTAACTCCCTCTGGATACCCTGGAAAATTGTCCACTTCCGTAGTCGTAGTAAGCTGACCGCCATGCTGTAGACCAGTATAAAGTTCAGGTTTTAAATCCGCTCTCGCTGCATAGATAGCTGCCGTAAAACCAGAAGGTCCAGAACCTATAATCACACAATCTAAAATATTATTCTCCATTTTTATACTTTTTTTAAAATTCTCTTTTTATTACATAATCCAGCATCAGTTGCAAGGACTTTTTCGCTTCATTATCAGGGAATTCTGATAAAATATCCAAAGCCTTCTGCTGGTAATTTTCCATTATTTTTTCGGCGTAGTCCAGCCCGCCCGATTTTTTCACAAAATCAACCAGTTCTTTTACTCGTTTTGGGTTTTTATTATGGTTTTTGATGATATTAAAGTAATATTTTCTGTCCTTTTCATTTGCCGTTTTTAAAGAATAAATAAGCGGCAAAGTCATTTTTTGTTCCTTAATATCTATTCCAGTAGGCTTCCCTACGATGTTTTTGCTAAAATAATCAAACAAATCATCTTTTATCTGAAAAGCCATTCCTGCATAAAACCCAAAATCTTTCATCTTCATTACCAGCGAGTTTTCAGCATTATTAGAAACTGCCCCTATCTGGCAGCACGCTGAAATGAGCGAAGCCGTTTTTTGCCTAATTATCTGATAATAAATATCTTCCGTAATGTCCAGCTTTCTTGCTTTTTCCAGTTGCAAAAGCTCGCCTTCGGACATATCTTTTATGGTTTGGGAAACGATTTCCAACAAATCGAAATCCTTATTTTCAGTAGAAAGAATTACCGATTTGGATAATAAATAATCCCCAATCAAAACCGCAGTCTTATTCCCCCACAAGGCATTGATAGAGAAGAAATTACGCCTTCTAACACTCTCATCTACTACATCATCATGCACCAAAGCCGCCGTATGTATCAGCTCTATCAAAGAAGCTCCACGAAAGGTTTTTTCGCTCACCTCGCCTGTCATTTTTGCTGAAAGGAAAACGAGGATAGGCCGCATCTGTTTGCCCTTCGTAGCGATGATAAATTGTGTAATTTTATCTAATAAAGGCACGCTGCTCTGCATGGACTGATAAAACTTTTCTTCAAAAAGTTTCATTTCCTTGCATATAGGAGCTTTGATTTCTTCTAAGATTTTAGCCACAATTTTATTTTAATCCACAAATATAAGAATATTTAATTTAAGATTACAGCCGTTCAAAAGGCACAAAATACAAACTCTGTTTCGCCTGAAAACCGATTTTCTTAAATTCTTCGCCTGAGATATAAATGCCCTTTTCATTCACTGCTACGCCCTCTATTTGACCGTATTTAAAGACCGAACCCAGCTTGTATTTCGTATATTTTCCACTGAAAAAATTGCCATTTTCATCTTCATCAAAAATCATCAAAAAGGCTTTTGCGACTTTGTTATAACCCACCAAATATAGTTTTTTATTGAAATAAAAAGCATCTGTTACCAAGAAATTGGTTTTAAATTCTTCCGTTTTTTCGATGCTCTGTTCTTCCTTTGTATCAGGATTTATCGCGTATTTAGAAACTTTCAGCGAAACCCATTCTTTGGAAAAAAGATAGATTTTACCGTCTTTGAAAATCATCGCTTCGGCATCAAAATCGTGTTTGTCTTTTTTAAAGCTAAAATGAGGTTGATTTTTGTATTTAAAACTGATTTTCTGATGAGAATTATCCAATATTTTATAAATCGTTAAATCCGTTCTTTTACCTCCATTATTCCCGAAATCTCCTACATAAAGGTTGTTTCCGTCGTTGGTCAGGGCTTCCCAGTCTCTGTTTGGGAAATCAACTTTGATGGTAGAAATTATCTGCCCATTTTCAGGGTTTATTTCATAAATTTCATTGGGATTTCCACCGTCATTGAAACTATACAACCTCCCATTCATCAGCGTTAATCCTGATGTTTCCCTCAAAGTATCATTTAAAACAGCAATTTTATATTTTTTTAAAGGCAGTCTTTTGTTTTTTTGAGCCAAAGAAAAAGTGAAAAATCCACAAAGAAAAACGATAAAAAAACTCTTTTTCATTTATTATTTTTTAGTTTGGGTAAATAGTTTATTATAACCTGTGGCAGCTTCCCAAGTGTTGATATTAGCAAATCTGACAGCATATTCCGCTCGGTCTGCGATGGACACAGATGAGTCTGGAAGATGAAGCAAAACATCATAATCCCCTGCAGGAAGATAGCTAGGAATATTTACAGATATTTCTAACCGATGATTTCCTGTAAACCAAAACTGAGGATTGGACTGAATCTGATGAGAAAAATGTATTCTGCCATCGGAAACAGAACGGAATTTAATGTACGCAGACCTTGGATTATACGGAGATGCAAAGCCTTTGTTCTCAAAATTTAGTATCAATTTATAGTTTTTTCCAGACTCCATTTTTTCGGTATATTGGACTTCTTTCATCACGAAACGATATCCCAGCCTCTTTTGGATTTCCTCAAAACAATGGGTATTTTTCCAATCTGCAATCATATCCTGATGGTAGCTTAGATTGAGATAAGACCAATGGTATTTTCCCATGGTTTGCAGAGCAGTATTACACTGAGAATAGCTGGTCGGCGGCGTACAGGTCTCCCCTCCTACAACGGTGTATTTAGAGTCTAACTGCATGTATTTTTTATCTTGCTCACTGGTGTAAGTTCCCTTGTCTTTTTCATCCGCTAAAAAGCAGTCATTGTGATGCCCCAAACGAGCCTTGTTACTTCTATTAAAAGCCTCCGACTGAGTCAATGGAGAGTTTAAAGAAATATTAAGAAGATTGGTCTTAATCAATGGAGTTCGTACCGCTATCATTCTTTCTTTTGGGAAAGCATCCAGCATAGCATTGACAATGGTTCTTCGTTTAGCATAGTCAGCCTGCCCTTTGTTTCCGTAATGTGTGGAATAATACCATTCTCCATATGCACCGATGAATCCTGCTTCTATAAGGGCGATGACATCTTTATTTTTCTCTAAAACTGGTTTTAGTTGAGAAATATGCTTTAAAACAATGGATGGCTCGGCATCATAAACAGCCGCAGAAGTGCTGTTGGAATATGTAAAACGAACTACTGCTTTTATCCCATTAGCTCTGAGTTTATCAAAATTTCTCTGCATCATTCCCAGCATATCCGAATTTATAGGACTGGAAATGAACTCCTTCAATTTAAAATCAAAAAAAACTAATGTGTGTTTGCCGCTTTTTAGCGTCTTGATTTCATAATCAGATATTACCGAACTCCTGCTGTGATAGCCGTTTCTTGTACAAAATCCTCGCTCTGGATTAGAAATCATAGAGTGATCTTCTCCATAGATTACTTTTGCCATTTTAGTAGGGTTTTCAGGTGTATTATCTTGATAATCACCGTATTCTATCGTTTCTTTTCCTCTGGAACAAGATACCATAGCCGCTATGGACAGCCCTATAAACAATATTTTTTTCATGGTTAAATAGTTTATTTTCGTTATATATTTTTCATTAAAAGCACCATTCCAGCACTTTATACCAAATTCCCAAAGTGAAAAACCCGACAATAATGCTGATTCCGATAATCATATTGGTGAGTTTGGTATTGAGTTTAAACTGCTCAGCGATGACACTGGACATTACCAAAGTAGGCATAGCGGATTCAAAAACTGTGATTTTTACTAAACTTTCTTTCAATCCTAAAACAAGTCCCAAAACCAAAATCAAAGCAGGGCCAATCAATAATTTATAAACCATCGACATGGAAATTTGACTCATCAGTTTTTTCCAGCCGTTAAATTTTAACTGCAATCCTATCGAGAACAAAGCCAAAGGCGCCACTGTTCCAGACAGCTTATTAAAAAGCGGTTCGGCAGGAGAAAGGTCTATAAAAGATGATAAAACTAATGCTGTAATACATCCGATAAATGGCGGAAATGTAAAAAGCCTTTTTAGTAAAAATTTAGCGCTTATGGTGTTATTGTTTCCACCTTGCAGAGCAGTGATGATGCCCAGTGTAGAAAGGGTAAGAAACATGGCTTGGTCACAGATAATCGCGATGCTCAAATATTCTTCGCCATAAAAAGCAGAAACCAGCGGAAAACCAATGAATGAAGTATTGCTGTATCCACTTGTCAGCTGCAGGGTGCTTGTAGAGCGGTTGGAATAGTTTTTTAGTTTTGAATAATATTGTATAAATAAATACGCTCCCAAGGCCAAAATAGCCATACTAGCCGCAGGATAGAGTATTTCCAGCGACCACTCTATTTTAGGAATATATTTAAAGGAAATAGAGGGCAGCGCGATGTAAAGTATCCAAGTATTGATTCCTTTGTGAGCATCTGGGTGAATGGATTTGGTTGCCTTAAAGACCATTCCCGCCACAATGCACAATATGATTAAAATAAAATTATCCATTTTATTCTCTATTTGTAGGGCTTTTTTCTACGCTTCGGCTATTTTATTGGCAAGCTGTCCGCAGGCCGCATCGATGTCTCCTCCTCTGCTTCGGCGGATCATCGTAGTGATTCCGTTTTTCTCTAATTGACGAACATAATTTTCTGTGGCCTCAGGGTTGCTGCGGTCATATTTTCCGTTGCCAATGGAATTATATTCTATCAAATTCACCTTTGTAGGCACTTTTTTACAGAATTTTATCAGGGCTTTTATATCTTCATCTTTATCGTTTATGCCTTTCCAAATGCAGTATTCCAGAGTAATGATAGAGCCTGTTTTAGAATACCAATATTGCAGGGCTTCTATGATGTCTGTCAGCGGGAAATTTTCAGAAAAAGGCATGATTTCATTTCGTTTTTCTTCAATCGCTGAATGCAGCGAAAGCGCTAGTTTTACCTTTAAATCTTCATCTGCCAGCATTTTTATCATCTTCGGAATTCCAGAAGTAGAAACGGTAATTCTCCTTGGTGACATTCCTAGACCATCGGGCTGAGTGATTTTTCTGATGGCTTCTACTACATTTTTGTAGTTCATCATAGGTTCGCCCATTCCCATGAATACGATATTAGAGAGAGGTCTATCAAAATAAAGTCTGCTCTGTTTGTCTATCAAAGCCACTTGGTCCACGATCTCTGCCACCTCTAAGTTTCTCATTCTTTTGAGTTTGGCAGTAGCACAAAACTCACAGTTTAGAGAACATCCTACCTGCGAGGAAACACAAGCCGTTGTTCGTGTTTCTGTCGGGATTAGAACACTTTCTACCAAAAGCCCGTCGTGGAGTTTTACGCCGTTTTTTATGGTTCCGTCTGAACTTCTTTGGAGTTTATCTACCGAGATGGGATTTATCGTATATTCCTCCGAAATCCTTTGGCGAAGCTCTTTGGAAAGGTTAGTCATTTCCTCAATAGAATGAAGATTTTTAGACCAAAGCCAGTCATAGACCTGCATGGCACGAAATGGTTTTTCTCCCAAAGAAACAAAATATTCTTTGAGCTGGTCTAAACTGAGGGTTCTGATATCTTTCATTCTATTTGATTGTTTTTAAGATAAAAAAGCCTTTTGATTAGGCTTTTTGAAATAATTATTTATGTTTTATGACTAATTCTTCTTTGGAGATTCTCACCTTTTTCATCGGTGCCAGCCAGTCGTTTTCGCGGTCAGCATAGCCTACATACATCAGCACCACGCTTTTCAGCCCAAGTTTCTCCAAACCAAGAACTTTATCAAAATTTTCGTTGTCAAATCCTTCCACAGGCGTAGAATCTATTTTAAGCTCTGCCGCTTGTGCAAGTGCCATTCCTAGGGCTATGTATGCTTGTCGCGCTGCATGTTCGAAATTTCGGATAGGCTCACGCTGTGCAAAAAGCTCCTTTATCATATCCGTATATCTCTCATATCGCCCACGAGGAAGCCCTCGTTCATCGGTGATAAAATTATACATCTCATCGATTCTCTCAGGTGTATAATTGTCCCACGCAGCAAAGGCGATAATGTGTGAACATGTCATAATTCCTTTTGGATTAAAAGCACCTTCTACCAGCTTTTCTTTGGTTTCTTGGTCATCTATTATGATGATTCTGAAAGGCTGCAGCCCAGAAGAAGTAGGCGCAAGGCGAATAGCTTCTATAATCTTGTCTATGTCCTCTTGTGGGACTTTCTTTCCCTCTTGATAGGTTTTTGTGGCATAGCGCCATTTTAAATCATCTAAAAGCATTTTATAATATTTTTTAAAGTTATTTTCTTAATTTAAATGATAAGCATCGCATCACCATAAGAATAAAACTTGTATTCATTCTTAATAGCTTCTTCGTAAGCGTGCATCACGAAATCCTTTCCTGCAAAAGCAGCAATCATCATCAGCAAAGTAGATTTCGGTGTGTGGAAATTGGTAATCATAGCATTAGCCACGCCAAATTCATACGGCGGATAGATGAATTTATTAGTCCATCCATGGTATGCAGACACTCTTCTATTAGAAGAAACAGAGGTTTCCAATGCTCTCATGGTAGTAGTTCCCACACAGCAAATTCTTCTGTTTTCCTCCACTGCTTTATTGATGATTTCAGCATTTTTTTCATCTATAATGGCTTCTTCGCACTCCATTTTGTGTTTAGAAATATCCTCTACTTCTATCGGGTTAAATGTTCCTAAACCTACATGAAGTGTAACTTCTGCGAAGTTAATCCCTTTGATTTCCAGTCTCTTCATAAGGTGTTTAGAAAAGTGAAGTCCAGCCGTAGGAGCTGCCACTGCACCTTCTACTTTGGCATAGATAGTCTGGTATCTTTCTGCATCTTCTGGCTCTACTGCTCTTTTGATGTATTTAGGAAGTGGGGTTTCTCCCAGTTCTTTTAGTTTTTGACGAAATTCTTCGTAACTACCATCAAATAAGAATCTTAGCGTTCTTCCACGAGAAGTAGTATTGTCAATCACTTCTGCGACCAAAGATTCGTCTTCGGTAAAGAAAAGTTTATTCCCTATTCTTATTTTTCTTGCAGGATCTACCAAAACATCCCAAACACGGGTTTCGCGGTCAAGTTCTCTAAGTAGAAAAACTTCTATTCTTGCCCCAGTTTTTTCTTTGTTTCCGTATAGTCTTGCAGGAAAAACCTTAGTATTATTAAAGATAAATAAATCTCCATCATCAAAGTAATCAATCACATCCTTGAACAGCTTATGCTCTATGGTTTCAGTTTTTCTATTGAGAACCATTAGTTTTGCTTCGTCTCTGTGTTCTGATGGATGTTCAGCCAAAAGGTGCTCTGGCAAATGGAAATTAAAATTAGATGTTTTCATTTGAATAAAATTTACGGATTTTATATTTTTTAAAATTAAAATAAGTCGGCAAATATACAACCTTAAAATGCCTTTGTCAAGTTTTATTTTTATCAACACCCCAAACAGCCCTTAAATTCAAGCTAAATCAAGAAAGATATTCCAAAATCTTTTTCCAGTCTTCTAATTTTTTGTCAAAAGAAATGGTATGCAAAGGACTAGTCGAAGGCAAAAGTATAATGGGTAAATGAAAATCACGACCCAATAATTTGATGAGATTTTTATAAGATTTTTGACCATTGCAGAAAACCGCCTTTATATTAGAGTATTTTTCCAGCAAATCAGGGATTTGATTGACTGTTTCGTTCTTGATTTTCACATCTTGGCTCCCTTCCCTTTCGCAGCTTTCTATGGTGTCCCAAAGTGCAATATTATATTTCTCTAAAAGTTCTAATCTATCCTGATAATCAACAGAAAACTCCTCCCCAAACATACAAAACAACAATTTCCAAAAATGATTTTGAGGATGCGCATAGTATTCTTGTTTCTCCAAAGATTTAGCTCCAGGGATAGAACCTAGAATCAGGATTTTAGATTTTTTTGATATTATTGGAGGGAAAGACTGAATTCTAAACTGCATTTTTATATAAATTATCAACAAAATTAAGTTTTTTCGGCTGAAAAATATTTATAATTTCACTTCTATTTTGTAGATTTGCCATTCAATTTTTTAATACTATGATAAAAATAACTTTTCCAGACGGCAATCAGCGTGATTTTAACAGAGGAGTAACTCCTTTGGAAATTGCCAAATCAATTAGCGAAGGTCTTGCGAGAAATACCATCTCTGCATTAGTAGATGAAAAACAAGTAGAAGTTTCTACCCCTATCACGGAGGATGCCACGGTTCAGTTATTAACATGGAATGACGATATGGGTAAAAAGGCCTTCTGGCATTCTTCTGCCCATGTTTTAGCGCAGACTATTTTGGATTTTTATCCTAATGCGAAACTTACCATAGGTCCTGCCATAGAAAATGGATTTTACTATGATGTGGATTTTGATGGAGAAATTCTTTCTGAGAAAGATTTTGAAAAAATTGAGAAAAAAATGCTGGAAAATGCAAAGAAAGATTCAGCTTTTAGAATTTATCCAGTATCCAAAGCAGATGCACTGAAAGAGTATGCTGATAATCCTTTCAAAAAGGAATTGATAGAAAACCTTACTGATGGAGAAATCACTTTCGTTACACATGATAATTTCACAGACCTATGTCGTGGAGGGCATATTCCTAGCACAGGACTTATCAAAGCTGTAAAAATCCTAAATGCAGCAGGAGCATACTGGCGAGGAGATGAAAAAAACAAGCAGCTTACCAGAGTTTATGGTATTTCTTTCCCAAAACAAAAAGAACTTACCGAATACTTGGAAAGATTAGAAGAAGCAAAACGCCGTGACCACAGAAAGCTAGGTAAAGAATTAGGAATTTTTGCCTTTTCTGAAAAAGTAGGTGCAGGGCTTCCGCTTTGGCTTCCAAAAGGTGCTGCACTAAGAAAAAAATTAGAAAATTTCCTTTCTGAAGCACAGAAAAAAGCAGGATATGAATTCGTAATTTCGCCGCACATCGGTCACAAAGACTTGTATGTAACTTCTGGACATTACGAAAAATACGGTGCAGATTCATTCCAGCCGATAAAAACTCCACACGAAGGAGAAGAATTTTTATTAAAGCCAATGAACTGCCCTCACCACTGCGAAATATACAAAACAAGCCAGTGGTCTTATAAAGATTTACCGAAGAGATTTGCAGAATTCGGAACAGTATATAGATATGAGCAAAGTGGTGAGTTACACGGGCTTACCAGAGTAAGAGGCTTTACGCAGGATGATGCCCACCTATTCTGTACTCCAGACCAGTTATTATCTGAGTTTGAAGGAGTTATAGATTTGGTATTGTATGTATTCAGCAGCCTTGGATTTGCTGATTTTACGGCTCAAATTTCATTGAGAGACCCTGAAAACAAGCAAAAATACATCGGTTCTGATGAAAACTGGGAAAAAGCAGAAAATGCAATCATTACCGCTGCTAAAAACAAAGGACTAAACACTGTAGTAGAATACGGAGAAGCTGCATTCTACGGGCCAAAACTAGATTTCATGGTGAAAGATGCTTTGGGAAGAAGCTGGCAGCTTGGAACAATCCAAGTGGATTACAATTTGCCAGAGAGATTTGACCTTTGGTATACAGGAAGTGATAACGAGAAGCACAGACCTGTGATGATTCACAGAGCGCCGTTCGGTTCTATGGAGCGTTTCATCGCTATTTTACTAGAAAATACAGCGGGAGATTTCCCACTTTGGCTGGCTCCAGAGCAGTTTACAATTCTTCCAATTAGTGAAAAATATGTAAATTATGCAGAAAAAGTTTCACAATTGCTGGAAATTAACGATATTTGCGGTCTGATTGACAAAAGAAATGAAAAAACGGGTAAAAAAATCCGTGATGCAGAATTAAACAAACTGCCATTTATGCTGGTTGTAGGAGAAAATGAAGAGGCTGAGGGAACTGTTTCCGTGAGAAAGAGAGGCGAAGGAGATTTAGGAACGATGAGCATAGAGGATTTCATAGCTTACTTTAAGAAAGAAGCGGCTTTGTCTTCAGATATTAAATAAGATATTAACCATTAAAATTTAAAGCGATAGCACTAAAGAAAATTAACAACAGAGGTCCGATGCGAAAGCCTGCACAGGAAGATGCGCATCAGATTAACGACAAAATCAGAGCTAAGGAGGTTCGTTTGGTCGGTGATAATGTAGAACCTGGTGTCTACCCTACTTCTGAAGCTTTGAAAATGGCTGAAGAACAGGAATTGGATTTGGTAGTAATTTCGGATAAAGCAGAGCCTTTTATCTGCCGTATCTTGGATTACAAAAAGTTCCTTTACGAACAAAAGAAAAAACAAAAGGAGCTGAAAGCCAAGCAGGTAAAAGTGGTGATAAAGGAAATCCGTTTTGGTCCTCAGACTGATGAGCACGATTTCCAATTCAAGAAAAAACACGCTGAAAAATTCTTGGAAGAAGGTTCTAAACTAAAAACTTATGTTTTCTTCAAAGGAAGATCGATAGTTTTTAAGGATCAAGGAGAAATATTACTTCTAAAACTTGCCCAAGAGCTTGAGCATGTAGGAAAGGTAGACCAAATGCCTAAATTAGAAGGAAAAAGAATGATAATGCTAATGAGCCCGAAAAAGGCTAAATAGTTTTTTATCTTTCAGTAAAATAAGATATTGATAACAAATAACATAAAAGAAGTAAGAAAATGCCAAAATTAAAAACGAAATCAGGTGCTAAGAAGCGTTTTGCTCTTACTGGAACAGGTAAAATCAAAAGAAAAAATGCTTTTAAAAGCCACATCTTGACTAAAAAAGAAACTAAGAGAAAGAGAAATCTAACTCAAACTTCTTATGTTGCTAGTGTGGACGAGAAAAGCGTTTTAAAGCAATTAGCAATTAAGTAGTTTTTATAAATCATTTCGGTTTATAAGAATTTTATTCAAAAAAGTTTAACCCTGAAACGGTGCCACTAAGAGAATTCTATGTAATTCCGCCCTTTTCAAAAAAACAAATTAATTAAATTATGCCAAGATCAGTAAATGCTGTAGCGTCTAGAGCGCGCAGAAAAAAAATCTTAAAACAAGCTAAAGGTTTCTTCGGAAGAAGAAAAAATGTTTGGACTGTTGCGAAAAATGCAGTAGAAAAAGCAATGCAATACGCCTACAGAGGCAGAAAAGAGAAAAAGAGAAATTTCAGAAGTCTTTGGATTACGCGTATCAATGCGGGAACTAGACAATATGGAATGTCTTACTCTCAGTTCATGGGAGCTCTTAAGAGAAACAACATCAAGCTAAATAGAAAAGTATTGGCTGATTTAGCAATGAATCATCCAGAAGCATTCAAAGCTGTTGTAGATCAAGTAAAATAAATGTTGAATCGCGTTTTTTGTTATCAATAAAAGAAATCCAGGTTATTATTAATCTGGATTTTTTATAAAATATAAAACAAAATGAAGTTAAAATTTTTAGGAACAGGAACTTCCCAAGGCGTTCCGATCATCGGCTCTGACGACCCTGTCTGCTTGTCTTCCAACCCAAAAGACAAAAGGCTGCGAAGTTCTGTTCTGATAACTACCGAAACAAATGGGAAAATATTGATAGACTGCGGGCCTGATTTCAGACAGCAGATGCTTACCAATGGAGAGAACAACATAGATGCTGTACTTCTCACACATGAGCATAATGACCATGTAATCGGGCTGGATGACCTGCGTCCCATTATTTTCAAAAGACAGAAAAATATTCCTATCTATTGTCTGGAAAGGACTGCGGAAGAGATAAAACAGCGATTTCCCTATGCTTTTAGTGAGGTAAGATACCCTGGAGCTCCAAGTTTTGATATTCATCTGATAGACAGCGATTTTACAATAGATGAAACCGAAATCACACCAATACATGTTTTTCACAATCAGCTGCCTATAATTGGTTTTAAGGTGAAAAACTTGGCCTATATAACGGATGCAAGCTCTATCCCTGATTCAGAAATGGAGAAACTGCTAAATCTAGATTTCTTGATTATCAACTGTCTTAGAAAAGAGGAAAAACACCCTGCACACTTCATTTTGCCTGATGTTTTGGAATTGGTAAAAAAACTAAAACCAAAGAAAACCTATCTGACGCACATCAGCCATAAAATAGGCTTTTATGAGCAGACAGAAGCTGAACTTCCTGATGATGTTCATTTGGCATACGATGGTTTAGAAATTATTTTCTAAAAATATGCTGATTTTTTTTGCTGTTATGAAAATAATGTCTATATTTGCACCCGTAAGATTTGAGTAGGCCCAGATGGCGGAACTGGTAGACGCACTGGACTCAAAATCCAGCGCCGCAAGGCGTGCCGGTTCGATTCCGGCTCTGGGTACAATTATTAAAGCGTAAAGTATTGTAAATCAATATTTTACGCTTTTTCTTTTAATGATTTTGCCGACATTTTGCCGATTTTTGAGCTTGAAATGATATTTTTTATCTTTTTACATAAAAATAACCCGTCCTAATTTGGGCGGGTTATTTTGTTAAATTATTCTTTTATGCTCTCTTGTATTTCTGTTAATAGTCCCAATTCTGCTTGTGGGATTAAAGTCTGTGCGAATTTTAATACATTGGCTACACTTAAAGCACTTGCCCCCAATATTCTACATTGTTCGGCTTGGTTTAAACTTGGGTTTTCGTCTATGTTATACAACGCACACGCACAAACCCCGAGTATATCATTTAAAATAAACCCCAAGTCCTGCACTTGGTCAAAGGCTGTGTATTCTAATCCTTTTTCTTTGTTGGATACAAACCAATCTTTTAGGTCAATCTTTTTGCCGTCTATGATTACGGCGGTCTCTTTCTTTGTCATTTTGATAGTTTAGGTAATATTAAAGCCCGTTCGGTTTAGGTGTCCTACGCCTATCAAAAGCGTTGCGGGGCTTTCGCCGACCACCACCATACCAAAGGGGCAAATTTTTAATTTTCGTTATTATTTGATAGTTTAGGAATTACAAAGATAAAAAAAATTTCTATCTTTGCAAATGGATAACACGGCTCGGGTGGGGCTAACCACCCCTGTCCGAGTACCGTCCCTTGTCCGCATTAGTCCCTATTTTTGGGGCTTTTGCTGTTTCATAATGGTAGGTTTCTGCTCGTTTTTATGTAGTTTTTTTAGCAAAAAAGTACTAAAATGGAAGCAAATGGAACTATCCTAAACCCCGAAAATAGCAGTTTATTTACTTGATTATCAAGCCGATAAACCTATTTTCAACCTTTCAAAGCAGGAAATACCCCCCTGCAAAAACTCCATAGGTGTTTTGTGCAAAATTTAGATTTTTAGCCTGTTAAGGTGGGCTATTATTCTAATTAGTTTTTTCGCTCTTATGGTAGTAAGGTGGTCGGGGGTGTCTATATTCTCCGTAAGACTTACAGAAACCGCTCTAATTTTGCGGATTTCTTCGGGCGGGGGTAAGATTTCGGATTGATGGAGAATATCGGAAAAATAAGCCCCCTCGTCTTTGTAGGTTATAGAGAGCCACAACGCCCCTTTTTTTATCTTTGGCAATAGCTTTTCAAGGGCTTTTATTTCTTGTATTCTTTTCTTTTGTCTTTGTAGGGTTCTTTTGTGTCCGTTGTATTGGTTTTTACATCTTAACCCGCAGAATTTCGCAGAGGCTTTTTTATCTTTCAGTGATTTGTTACAATTCATACAGCAGGATTTTTTCGGCTTTTTTTTCTTAATATTATTATTTTCTTTATTTAGTATATTATTATTTCTAATAACCTGTATTAACTCTTTATCTGAATGGTTAAAAAGTCGCCAATTTTCATTTTCAAGGGGTGGTAAATTTTCTGTTATTTCTGCAACCTTTTTAGTGGTTAAAATGTCGCCAATTTTTGGCAGAATACCCCCCGAAAGAGTTTGAAGTTTGGCGTACAATAGGCTTCGGACAACCTGTTTTTGGTTTATTTCGCCCCCGTATAAACTTTGCATTTTTTCCAGCTCCTTTTTGGATTTATGATATACATTTTTGTTTAGATTTGCCCAATAGTGAGTATCAAAGAAACGCAGGTACTTTTTTTGTTTGTGGTTGGTCATCTGTTTGTAATTTAGGAAAGTGTCAATAAAAATAATATCCTCCCAAACCTCTAATAATATTTTTGATAACTCCACCCACACAGCAGGATTTTGCAGGTCTGCAAGGGTTTTTATTCCTAAATGTTTTACAAATGCCATTTTTTTAACGACCACCTCAAACCTCATAAGGCGGGATTTTTTTCCTTTTTCCTGTTGTCCTTTGTCGTATATCTTTATTTTGTATTGCTGAAAATCTGCCCGTATTCCGTTCCGTCTGCCTCTTATTTCGTTAATCCCGAAGATGTGTTTTTTATAGGCTTTTACAGCTTCGTAGATGTGTGAAATATCAAAGGGTAATTCTATATTTACCCCAAATTCAAACCCTCGTAAAGTGGCATTTTCGGGCTTTACAGATAGATTATTATCAAGTAGTTGGGTGGTGGTTATAAAGTCATTTATTTTGTAGTCTGTGGCATTGGTTTCGCCATTGTTATAATACTTATGAACCGACCCCCGAAGATTGCAGTATGTGACCCCCTGCCCCTCTATAATAGACAAAAACAGCCCGTTTGTGTTAGCGTGTTTATTATTATGCAACGCCTCTTTGGTCTTTGTATCAACCAAAGAGCGAAAGGACAAACGGGGGTTGTTTGTCCAAACGCTCGGGGGTGTGTTACATAATATTTTAACGCCGTCTATCATCGGGGTGCTTATGATTTATTCTATTTCCTTACTCAAAAAATCTTCTAATTTTTTTTGTATTTCTATTATCCGCAGTTTTATTGTAATACGGAAAATAGGATTTTGCAGGTCTTGGGCATATTCCCTAAATACAGCGATTTCGTCCAGCAATTTTTTTAGAGTTTCTATATCGTCCATATTATTTAGCAGTGTCTTTTAGTGCCTCCATTACTTCGCTTTTTTTGTATCGTAGTCGTGAGCCTATACGATAAGATTTTAAAAGTTTCTTTTTCGTCCATGCGTGTAAGGTCGGTAAAGTGATACCTAAAAGCTCTATTGTTTCATTTCGGGATAATAAAACCTCCTCCTGCTCGGGTGGTGTGGTGTTTAAATCGTTTAAATGTTTCTCTATTCTTTCCATTCTGTTCGCAAGGTCTGAAAGATTTACCCCGCCAATTTCTATTTTTAAATTTTCCATAATTGAATAAAATTTATTAAATGATAATTATTTTTGATTATTTTATATTTTTTACAAATGTGACTTAAACCCCGTTTTTGCTGATTTTTACTTGAAATTAGTAAGAGCAGGGGGATTTTGCAAGAAAAAAGCAGACATTTGGGAAGATGAAAAACGAAATGTCTAAAAAAATATAATCAAATTATTACTTTTTAAATATAAATTATTGATAATGAAATGTTTAATAAAAATTTTTAGGTTAATAGGGGGTAAGATTTTATAAAAAAATAAGGATTTTTTTGTAAAAAAAGTATAATAAGGGGTAAGATTTAAAGAGGATTTTATAAGAAAAACTACCTCCATGCCCTATGTTAAAATTTTGTTAAAATTTTTATACTTATTTTTTACATTAGGAAACAAAAGCAATTTTACCACTTTTCAAAAAATATAAATTTCGCAAAGAAAAAGTATTTTTATTAAAAATTTCACAAATAAAAAAATCCCCCTTTCGGGGGAAAAAACTAATAATGAAAAATAAATAAATCAAATATGAACTATCAGGATTTTACAATTTCTCTGTAATTTATTTCTATTTGGTCACCATTAACATTTATATTTATGTATTTGTTTAGTATATCATTTAAATTTATATGCGGGTCTATTTGTTTCATTTCTTTTAATTTGTCATAAATATTTTTTACACAATCATAAATATTTTTGGCTTTTTCACTATGGGCGTAAATTGTCCATTGTTCCCGAAGTGTGTTTTTAAATTCGTCTTTTATCATTATTTGCCCCTCCTCTGTTAATACAAAAATATTTTGAGCAAATCGCAGGGCTTTTATTTCTTCTATTATGGTATTTACTTCGGGCGGGATTTCCATTAAACTAAATATTTTTTCTTTGCTTAATGGTATGCCGTTTATTTCTGTTTGCCCCTTTACATACTGCTCTATAAAGAAATTTTTAGGATTTAAAAAAATATCTTCTAAACTTATTTTTGTGAAGTCTGTAAATCCTAAACTTTTTATTCTATCAATGATATTTTGCAAATCTTCTTTGATATCTTCTTGCCTTTGCAGATTTTCATTGTAGCCCTCCTCGTCAAAGTATAGAGCCACTTTTTTAAATTCTTTGCTTTCCATGTTTATAAAGTTTCTATTTCTTTTTTTCTTAATTTCTCAAATAAATCAAAATGATTTTGCCTAATGTATTCTAACTTGTTTTCTACAAAAAGCTCGTGCCATGTTTTACCCTTGTATTCTTCGGGGATACTTGGGGTTACTTTTATAGGTATAGGTTGCGGGGCAACATTGGGGGTTTCTAATGCTTTCTTGTCCTTGACATTATCGGATAAATTAAAGTTTTTTATATCTATTGGGTTACCTAATTTATCCCGCAGGTCTGCTAATCCTTTTCGTTCCATGTTTTAAATTTTTATTCTTCTATTTCTTTGGGTATTCTCATGCCTTTGATGTTCATCCATTGGCGGTAGTTGATGTAAATATGATATTTAGGGAAAACATGCCTAATTATACGGGTGTCGGGGACATCATCATGTTTATATTTTTTGTAGATTTCTACAATATACCTTGCCCGTTTTAAATAATTTTTTGTTTGTGCCATATGGCAAAGGTGCAACCTTTACACAATAAAGGTCAAGCCTAAAACAATAAAGCAAAAAACGGCGGATTTTGTCCGTCGTTTATTTAATTTTATTTTAAAAGTGTTTTAAACTATTTTTAAATTTGAATTTTTAGTTTTTGTTTCTTCTTGCTTGTAGTAGTTTCGTAAGACTTCGGCATTTTCGGAAGCAGTTTTTTTAATGTATTGCAAAAACATTGTCTCGGTAGAGTGTCCTGTAATTGCCATAATTGTAGGGGTTGGGATATGTCCGTAAAGATTTGTTGCAAATGAACGGCGACAAATGTGCGAAGTCATAAGCTCATATTTTGGATATATTCCCGAAACTTTACGGGTTGTTCCTTTATCGTCTATTATTTGGGCTTTTGCTCCTTTGGTCGGCTCATTAAAGCCTATTATTTGCCCGATTTCTTTTATATATTTATTAAATTTTTGGTCACTAATAGCATGGGGTAAGTTTCCGTTTCGTTTTTTCAAAGTCTGTTTTACCTGCCAATTTAAAGGGATTTCGTGAGTTTTACCTGTTTTTTGGGCTTGGATTTTTATTGTATCGTCTTTGATATGGGATAAATCCAAACGCATAAAATCACTAACCCGAAGCCCTGTATTTAGCCCTATTATTAGCAAATCTCTTGCGTTGTCTAATCGGGGGTTATTGCTAAAATCGTATTTAAATATTTGGTCTATTTCCGAAGTAGTCAAATAAATATCTTCGGTTTTTTCGCTGATAATATCAAATTTTTTATAATGGTTGAGAATTGGTAAGCCCTCAAAATCAATATTACTGCAAAATACTCGGATTTCTTTTATATGGGTAAAAATAGAATTTACCCCAAGTTTTAAGATATTTCGGGCATAATCCACGAAGTCGTAATAAAACTGCATGTTTATATCTGCAAAAGTTAGTTTTTGCTTGGTGTGACTTTCAAAGGCTAATAATTTATTATAAGTAGTTACATATTTTTTTATCGTGTTTGGACTTATAGGTTTGCCTCTATTTAGTCGCTTCGGGGCGTTCTCTATAAATTTTTTTATCCAATCTAAAAAATAAACACTTTCGGGCTTACTCATATCTACCCGCCCGAAAAATACATTTACTTTATTTTTTAGCCACTCTTTGCCTATTATTTCCCCGCTGTTATGCTCTATATTGAAACTTTCTATTATAAAGGCTTTCAGCTCTAAAAGTTTATTATTTATAAAATCTTTGTCGGTAGCTGTAACTTTATTTTTTACTTTTTCGTCTTTTTCGCTCCAATCCCTATAAGCTACACGCATACCCGTTGAAGTTTTAAAATCAAATTTTCGCCCACTCCAAAACCTTACATAAATTTGAGAATAGGGATTTTTTTGTTTCAGAATAAAAAAACGGACTTTCATGGGTTCAATTTTTATTTATGCAAATTTAATATTTTGCCGACATTTTGCCAACATTTTTTTTATTATTCTTTATTTCGCTTTATTTTTCTTAATTTTAAAAATCCCTTAAATAAAGGGCTTAACACCGATAAATAGTAAAGCTGAGAGTATTTTTTATAAAGTTGGTTTGGGTTCGGCTCTGGGTACAATATTAGGAAAGCCTTTTTATAAAAGCTTTCCTAATTTTTTTTCTAAAATGTTCTTTCCTGTGATTTTTCAAAAGCGGTATAAAAAGCGGTATAAAAAAATTCACATTCTGAAATTAAAATCGTTCCTAAAAACTGGGAAAAAAATTTAAAATCCAACATCAAAAAAGAATGGTATGGATATTATTTCTATTTCACTCCTGAACATCCAGAGGGCTATCTTGTAAAGTTCAGAGGGATGAACAGGATTAAAGACTTGGAGCAAAGACAGAAAATGACTCGCATTTTAATAAATAGCGAATTAGATTTGCTTTCCAAAGGATATAATCCTATCACTAAACAATTTGAAGTAAATGAAGATTTTGTCACAGAAAAAACACCTTTTTTACAAGCATTAGAAATTGCCAGAAAAAAAATAAAAGTGGCAGAATCAACAATGACCAATATCGTGGATGTTATCAAGTTGGTCACAATGGCTGCTAACAAAACAGGAGTTTCTATACTTGAAATTGGAAAGGTCAAAAAAAGAGATATAAGACAAATTTTAGATGTTATATTAGAAAAAGGATATTCCAATGACAGATACAACAAAGTAAAAGCCGTGTTAGGAATATTATATAACTACTTTGTTGATTTGGAAATATTTGAATATAACTATTGTCATTTTATAAAAAAATTACCTCATACACCTGCTCCAAGAGTTATTTTACGAAAAGATGATAAAGAAAGATTTGAGGAATTAAAAACCACAAACTACAATTTATGGCGATTTTGTAAAATGTTCTATTATAGCGGATGTAGAATATCCGAATTTAGAGCTTTGAAAATAAAAGATATCAACCTTAAAAAACAAGAGTTTAAGATTTTTGAGAAAAAAGGGAAAAGATATCATGAGGTATTAAAGCCAATAAACATAAATGTATATCATTTGTGGAAAGAAATATTAAGCGAGGGAAATGGCGATGATTTATTTCTATTTGGTAATGACCTATCTCCTGCCGAAGAATCCATAACAAAACACGCTTTATCTCACAGATATAGAAGGTTGGTAGTTAAAAAACTGGATATAAAAGTAGATTTATACTCTCTTATTCACACTTATTTATATGATATTAACACAATATACGGAAGATCAAAAGCTAAAGAC
>CAUQKI010000016.1:0-37551 GCA_963518955.1 uncultured Flavobacteriaceae bacterium
TCTGGTAGTTATGATGGTTTTAAGGTAGTGTCGCAAGAATTCAAGGATTTATATGAAGTTTCGGATTGGCAAGGGCTTGTATTCTATCCCATACCTAAAAGTAAAGGCTTTTATTTGGTAGAATGTTCCCAACAAGTTGTGATTAACGAGACAAAGCGCCCCATCAAATTTGAAAATAAATGCAATGAGTGCAGTTTGTTTATGGGAGTTTATGGTAGTGTTCCTCCGTATATGGATGCTAATGTAATACAAAAGCTGAAACCGAATACTTTTTATAGAAGTAATTTAGAGTTCGGATACGATTTCGAACAGGGTTATAGTTTGTTTGCCTCTCAAGAAATAACAGATAAGTTAATCGAGCACAGACTAATAATAAAAAAGGATTTAATAGAAGTCAGCAGTATTGATAATGTTTCAAATGTATTGCTAAAAATATAATATGCTAATATAACAGAAACAAAAACTGAATTTTAATATTTTCAATATGACTATTATAGAACTTATAAAACTTATTAAGCCTATTCCTGAACTATATATTAGGAAACATAGTATATTTTGTTTTGAAGCCTTTGTTAATGGCTGGTATCATCGTGATGAGAAGGAAGATGTAAAGGCTAATGTACTATATACCGAATTCTATGAATGGCTAAGAAAGAGATATAATATTAATGATTCTATGGGATGGGCTAATATACTTTTTTATAAATTTGAAACGGAAGAAAAGGCTTTGGATGAGTTTTTTGTCTTATTCAATACTTTTTATAAAGAAAAATATAAAACAAGTTTATGGTAATGGGTAATATTCAGATATATTGTTGAAATCATAACAGGCTACCAATCCATAAAGCACAAAATAATAAGTATAACATTTACAAGTATGAAAATAGAAGCAATTAACAAAGGGAGTGAAGCAAAAGCTCTTGCTTTTCAGGGGTTTTTAGGCTTTACCTTGCCCGATGATTATTTTAATTTTTTAGCCCAAAATGACGGCGCTACCATTGATGAAGCCTATTTCTATGTAAAGGATATAGGGGAATACATTATGTTTGAGCTTTTCTATGATATAAAAAGATGTATAGAAACCTATGAAGAGTTTAGTGAGGATTTTCCCGACAAAAGCCTTATAATTGGGAGAGACCCAGGAGGAGCGATGCTCCTTTTAGTGACCGCAGAGGTAGGTGATTTCTCTAAAGGGATTTATTTCTATGATCACTCTCACTTTTTTGAGGCTTCCAATAGTGATTGTAATACCTACTTTGTATGCGATACATTTAGCGAGTTTATAACTATTTTAGAGCATACTACTTTGCCACAATAAAGTATTACGATTTTTGAAACAAGAACTTATAAAAATCCTACTCACTCAAAAGTAACAGGATTACAAAGAAAAGTAATTAATGTGATTAAAAGTCAAATTTTAAATTAATAAATATGAATAATATAGTTTTTTTACAACTTTTAGAAGAACAAAAGTGGATTGTTAAAATAGAAGAATTATTAGATAAAACTAAATTTTCAGAGTTGGCTGATGGAAAAATAGCTAAAACATCGGAAGAATTTCAAGATTTTATAACCCTTTTTAGCGTATGTGCTAATGAGTCTGATAACATATGGTTCTTGTCTTATAAGGACTATAATAATTCTGATAATTCTTCTTCCTTTAGCTGGAATGAGTTTGAAATTCAAAGTTTGGACATATCAGAAAATGATTCTGAAAGGAATGAAATAAGGAACTTTTGGGATAGACATCTTCCTTTCTTAATGTCTGTAAAAAATGGTTATCAATATCTCTCTATAGGAATTAGAGAAGATAACTTTGGAAAAATTTATTATGGTTGTGAACCAATTTATGAAGAAGCTATATTAATAGCAGAGTCTTTCTCTAATTTTAAAAAATATTACATAGATGCGTTGAAAGGTGTCTATTATTCCAAATATTATACATTTATTATATGAGGTAATGTTTAAAATCTCAACAAATTACTAATCAGTGAAATAAAACCATTTCAGCACTTAATGTTTTAGAAGCTTTTACAATTTAATTATATTTTATGAAAAAATATATAAAACTCCTTAGAATAGAACAATGGATTAAAAATATTTTTGTTTTTCTGCCCTTATTTTTTTCAGGGTCTTTTCTTCATTTGGAGCTGTTTAGTGTGAGTTTATTTGCGTTTTTTATTTTCTCTTTTACGGCAAGCTGTATTTATATAATCAATGATTATACAGATATAGAAGCAGACAAAAAACACCCTGAAAAGTGCAAAAGACCGCTGGCTTCAGGAGAAATCAGCAAATCGGCAGCGAAATTGGTTTTTGCAGGTTTAGTTTTTCTAGTTGTTTCTTTGACAAGCCTTGTTGGATTTATTTTTTCAATAGACCTACTCTATTTTTGTCTTGTTATTTGTGCTTATTTTATCATGAATATTGCCTATACTTTTAGGCTAAAACACATCGCGATAGTTGATATTTCTATCATTGCTTTGGGCTTTGTTTTTAGGGTTTTGGCAGGTGGATATATTACAGGTATTTGGATTTCTCAGTGGGCTATTTTACTGACATTTTTACTGGCTTTGGTTTTAGCAATTGGAAAGAGACGAGGCGAACTCATAAACTCACAAATAAACGGAAAAACGAGAAAAGCTCTGGATGGGTATAATATCCAGTTTGCGGACATTGTATTAGCGGTAAGCTGCTCATTAGCAATCATTTGCTATGTAATGTTTACCCTCTCTCCTGATGTTCAGTCCAGATTTAATCAAAATATTTTTTACACCACATTTTTTGTTATTTTTGTTTTTTTAAGATATTTACAGCAGACTTTGGTGTATAATAAAACCGAATCTCCTACTAAAACCTTTTATAGAGATAAATACATCCAAGTAACTGTTTTACTTTGGATTATATCTTTCGTATTAATGATTTACTTTAAGTAAGATTATGCAAAAAAAATTATATTGTTTTGACTTTGATGGTACTTTGACAAAGAAGGACACCATGTTCGCTTTTCTTAAATTTTATGAACCTAAAAAATTCTATATTAGTTTCATCAAACATATTCCGCTTTTCATCATGCTAAAACTAAAATTAGCCAATGCTGGAGAGGTCAAAAAAAGTTTTGTCAATTCTATTTTAAAAGGAAAAACACGACAGGAAATAGAGTCCAAAGCGCTACAATTTTTTAATGAAAACTACCCGAGCCTTATCCGAGAAAACGCCATAGATTTTATCAATCAAATTGACAGAACTACCACTAAATGCCTTTTGGTAACAGCATCTCTGGATATCTGGACAAAACCATTTGCAGAAAAATGGAAAATGGATTTGGTGGCCACGCAGGCGCACTTTGAAAATGATATTTTTACAGGAAAATTCAGCACCAAAAACTGCAACGGACAGGAAAAAGTAAACAGAATAAAAAAACTTATCAAAAACGAAACTTTTGATAAAATCATCGCTTTTGGTGACACCTCAGGAGACCGAGAAATGCTTTCTTGGGCAGATGAGGGTTTTTATCGTTTTTTTCATTAAATTTGTCAAAATATTGATATGAAACATTTTATTTTAATAGGATTTATGAGCATTTTCACATCTTGTTTTTCTCAGAAAAAAGTGAAAAATGACGCTAAAACATCTTTTTCCACAGAAAAAGATATTTTCTATTCCAACCAAAATGGTGGTGCACTATATCCGAGTTTTTCTTTGATTAAAAACCAAGAAGAATTGGATAAAGCATTACTGGGTGAAGGTACATTTATAATAGACATCGAAAACACTGATAATCAAAAAATAAAATTCCCTAAAAACAGAAAAGTAATAAAGTATAATTTGGGAGAATTTCGGTCTGGAAGCCATACACCAGAGAAGCTTGATGCTTACAGAGTGAATGGAGAAACTTTAGAATTGTTCATCAAAAAAGGAAAATTTGAAAAAGAACACGAAACTGATTTAGAGTTTAGTATTCAGGTAGTTACCAGACCTTACATCATTTTTTCGGTTCCAAAAAAAGTAGAATTTAAAAAAATCTCAATAATCTATGAATAAAATATATTTAGACAATGCAGCTACTACTCCTCTAAACGAGCAGGTTATAGATGAAATGCTGTCTGTGATGAGAAATCATTATGGAAATCCGTCCTCTACGCACAGCATCGGACAAGAGGCTAAAACCTTGATAGAAAATGTCCGAAGAAAAATCGCAGAATACCTGCGAGTAACTCCTGGTGAGATTATTTTCACTTCGTGCGGAACTGAGTCTAACAACTTGATTATCAAATCCTGCGTGGAGCATCTCGGAGTTAAAAGAATCATTTCTTCTGCCCTTGAGCATAAATGCGTGTCAGAATCCTGCCTTGAAATGAAAAACTACAAAGGCGTGGAGCTTGTCTATCTTCGCCCTGACAAAAACGGTAATTTTGATTTAGCCGAGCTAGAAAAAATCCTAAAATCTTCTAATAAAAAGACTTTGGTGAGCCTGATGCATGCCAACAATGAAATCGGAAATTTATTAGACATAGAAAAAACCGCTGAAATCTGTAAGCAAAATCATGCTCTCTTCCATTCTGATACCGTGCAGACAGTAGGGCATTTGGATTTAGATTTTTCAAAAATTCCTATTGATTTCGCTTCATGCAGCGCTCATAAATTCCATGGTCCGAAAGGCATGGGATTCGCATTTGTCAGAAAATCCTCTGGTTTGAAAGGGCTTATTGTGGGAGGAACGCAAGAAAGAAGCCTGAGAGCAGGAACGGAAAATGTGGTCGGAATCGTCGGTTTAGGGAAAGCATTAGAATTATCAATAGAGAATTTAGAGCAGTATTCTACTTATATTCAAGGGATTAAAGATTATGCTATTTCAGAACTGAAAAAAGTATTTCCTAACATTAAATTCAACGGACAATCTTCCAACAAAGAGAAAAGCCTTTACACGGTACTGAGTCTGGCACTGCCGTTTAAGAATCCTTTGATAGGCCTACAGCTAGACATGAAGGGAATTGCAGTTTCCCAAGGAAGTGCGTGTAGCTCTGGTGCTAGCAAGCCTTCTATGGTTCTGATGTCCATCCAGACAGAAGAAGAGATGGATACTACTACTCCGCTTAGAGTTTCGTTTAGCAGTAAGACCACCAAAGAAGATATAGATAAATTGATATCTGCTCTAAATGAAATTGTTCAAGAAAATAAAATAGAAATCAATAATAATTAGTATAGATTTTACAATAAAAAGATTGTTGTATTTTTGCATCAAGTTTAATATAAAATATATTTATCATGGCACTAACAGTTACAGACGGAACATTTAAAGAATCCGTATTACAATCAGATAAACCAGTATTAGTAGACTTTTGGGCTACTTGGTGTGGACCTTGTAGAATGCTTTCTCCAGTTATAGAGCAGCTTCATAACGAGTTTGAAGGTAAGGCCGTAGTTGCAAAAGTAGATGTTGATAACAATCAGCAAGTATCTTTGGAATACGGTATCAGAAGCATCCCTACTCTTCTTATTTTCAAAAATGGAGAAGTGGTTGATAAAATAGTAGGACTTTCTCCAAAAGAAGTTATTGCAGAGAAACTTTCTGCACATTTATAAAAAATATTTGTTTGATAATGAATGCTTTTCGTAAACGGAAAGCATTTTTTTTATTATTTATTTGCTAGTGAAAATAAATATGTATATATTTGCACTCACAAAATAGAGAATAGAAGTTCATAATAAAGAAAGTAGATCCGGTAGTTCAGTTGGTTAGAATGCCGCCCTGTCACGGCGGAGGTCGCGGGTTCGAGTCCCGTCCGGATCGCACCATAATTTTAAGGTTTTAAAAATTTGTTTTTAGATCCGGTAGTTCAGTTGGTTAGAATGCCGCCCTGTCACGGCGGAGGTCGCGGGTTCGAGTCCCGTCCGGATCGCACCCTCTTCATCAAATGAAGAGGTTTTTTTGTTATTATAGCTAAGATTAAATATCATTCTTAAGTAAAATTTATTTACTTTTGCAGTCTAATTAAATAAGATTGAAAATGTCATTATCAGAACAAGAAATCATACGCCGAGAGAAGTTAGAAAAACTTACCCAAATGGGAATCAATGCATTCCCAGCAGATGAATATACTATCACGGACTCTGCACAGTCTATAAAAGAAGGTTTTGAAGAAGGAAAAAAGGTAAAAATAGCAGGAAGACTTATTTCCCGAAGAATACAGGGAAAGGCTTCTTTTGCCGAATTGCAGGACTCTTCTGGGCGTATTCAGGTTTATTTCAATAGAGATGAAATCTGCCCTACTGATGATAAAGAACTTTATAACGAAGTGTACAAACACCTTTTGGACATTGGTGATATCATCGGTGTAGAGGGAGAATTGTTCAAAACTCAGGTAGGAGAAATGACAGTAATGGTGAAAAATTTCACTCTTTTGACTAAAACTCTCCGACCGCTTCCTTTTGCTAAAATAGATGAAAACGGCGTGGTTCATGATGCTTTCAACGATCCTGAACTTCGTTATCGCCAGAGATATGTGGATTTAGTAGTAAATCCAGAGGTAAAGGAGGTTTTCGTAAAGAGAACCAAACTTTTCAATGCAATGCGCCAGTTTTTTAATGATGCTGGATATTTTGAAGTAGAAACGCCTATTTTACAATCTATCCCTGGGGGGGCTGCAGCGCGACCATTTATCACTCACCATAATGCTTTGGACATTCCATTATACCTTAGAATTGCCAATGAGCTGTATCTAAAAAGGCTGATTGTAGGTGGTTTTGATGGTGTATATGAGTTTTCTAAAAACTTCCGTAATGAAGGTATGGACAGAACCCACAACCCTGAATTTACGGCAATGGAAATCTATGTGGCATACAAGGATTACAACTGGATGATGGACTTCACCGAAAGACTTTTGGAACATTGTGCCAAAGCTGTAAATGGAACAACCAAAGCTGTTTTCGGAGAACATGAGATAGACTGGAAAGCTCCTTACGAAAGGATTTCTATGACAGATGCCATCAAGAAATTTACTGGGTATGATATCACTGGGAAGAACGAAGAAGAACTTAGAACATTCGCGAAATCCATTGGTATAGAGGTAAATGATACAATGGGTAAAGGAAAACTAATCGATGAAATATTTGGAGAAAAATGCGAGGGTAATTTTATCCAGCCTACTTTCATCACAGATTATCCAGTAGAAATGTCGCCTTTGACTAAAAAACATAGAGATAAAGAAGGTTTGACTGAAAGATTCGAGCTGATGGTCTGCGGTAAGGAAATTGCGAATTCTTATTCTGAGCTAAATGACCCAATAGACCAGCGCGAAAGATTCGAAGAACAAATGAAACTTTCCGAAAAAGGAGATGATGAAGCGATGTTCATAGATCAAGACTTCCTGCGTGCTTTGGAGTACGGAATGCCTCCAACAGCAGGTCTGGGAATAGGTATGGACAGACTGATAATGTTCCTTACCAATAATGCATCTATCCAAGAAGTGCTGTTTTTCCCTCAGATGAGACCAGAAAAGAAAATGTCGGCAATAGAACTGGGAGATGATGAAAAACTGATTTTAGAAATCTTAAAATCTGGTGAAGCGATGCCACTTTCTGAGGTTAAAGAAAAATCCCAACTATCTGGTAAAAAATGGGATAAAGCAAGCAAAAACCTTACGAAAAGCAACATCGTAAAAGTAGAAAAAACAGAAACTGATTTACTAATGCAGCTAGTTTAAAAAATAAAAAACAAAGGTTATTCAAAAAAGAATAACCTTTGTTTTTTATAAAAACTCTATTACTTTTTCTAATGCGATTCCTCTGGAACCTTTTAATAGAATATTTTTATTTTTAATCGGGTTTTGTTTTAAATATTCTATAAGCTCATCAGTGTTTTTAAATGATTTTTCAGAAGGATTCACCTGCTTAAAAATACTGCCTACGGTTATGATTTCATCTAAATTTAGGGATTGTGCCTGTTCCCATATTTTTTGATGCTCTGTGATACTCTCTTCTCCTAGTTCCAGCATATCTCCTATGATAACAGTCTTAGAACCAGCAAATTGGCTAAAATTATTCAATGACAAAGCCATACTGCTAGGATTGGCATTATAGGTGTCCAAAACCAATGTTTTCCCATTTTTCTCTACAACTTGTGAGCGCATATTAGTAGGCTTATAATTTTCTATTGCTGATTTAATTTCATTAAAATCAATGTCAAAATGCAAACCTAAACTTACCGCTGCACAAATATTCGTAAAGTTATAATCTCCCGTAAGGTTGGACTGAATTTTCTGTCCATCATAAACAACTCCAACCAGATTCTTTTCTACAAACTTCTCAAAATAAAACTGAGAATCATCTGAACCAAAAGTTATTTTTTTCGGATAATTTTTAGTTTTTTCTCGCTGAATTTCATCAGCTTCATTTACTAATATTATTTGATTATTCTGTTTTAAACAATCATAAAGTTCTGATTTTCCTTTTATTACACCTTCAAAACCACCAAAACCTTCTAAATGAGCCTTACCAAAATTAGTAATATAGCCTATATTAGGCTCTGCTAGTGAACAGAGAAGTTCTATTTCTTTTTGGTGATTTGCTCCCATTTCTATCACAGCAATTTCGTGTTCTTTCGTTATGGAAAGCAATGTAAGTGGAACTCCTATATGATTATTCAGATTCCCAAAAGTATATTGAGTTTTGTATTTTCTAGCCAATACAGAAGAAATTAACTCTTTTGTAGTGGTTTTTCCGTTACTTCCTGTCAGCCCTATAATGGGAATTTGTAATTGTCTACGATGAAATAAAGCCAACTGTTGTAGAAAATCTAGCGTAGAAGGAACATAGAATATCTTTTTATCTATATTTTCATATTCTTTTTTCTCAACTATCACAGCAGTTGCTCCGTTCTGTATAGCATCTTCCGCTTTTGTAGCTGCATCAAAATTATCCCCTGAAAAAGCAAAGAAAATAGTTCCTTTCTCTATTTTTCTACTATCTATACTTATCTTTCCAGCTTGGAAATAACTGAAATAAAAATCTCTAACATCCATAGTTCAAAAATAAAAAAACCTTTCCAATTAGGAAAGGCTTTTTTAATATTTAGGGATATATTTTATCTTTTTGATCTTACATTTGAATTATCCTTCGCATCTTGTGCCACACGGAAACCAATCCATCCGAAAGCTTTATTCTCATCCTTAAATCTTCTTTGTCCTGGATCTAACCAATAAGCTGTATCTACCCAAGATCCTCCTTTTACTACTCTGATACTATTTGACATGTTTGTAGATCTGTCTTTTGTATCTTTTTGTAGAACTACTCTTCCTTGTCCATCTACGATAAATCTTCTTTTTACAGAGTTATACATGCTAAACTTAGCTGCAGCACTATCTTCAAGAGCTCTACCATATCCAGATTCCATAGAAGACATATAGTCACCGTCCATAAAGTTACTGTTATCTTGTCTTACAACTCTTTCGTATTGTCCAGGTAATCCTTTATAAACTAATCTACCATCATAAAGAGTATCATATGCTATAGTATTTCCTTCAATTTTCTTGAATGAACCATCTGAATTTTTAACAACATCTTTAATCATATTACCTCTATGATAGTTGAAATCATTAGCTTCTTCATCTATTATAGGTCTATAGATATCTGATGTCCATTCAGCTACATTTCCTAGCATTCCATAGATACCTAGATCATTAGAAGGATATCTTTTCACATCAGATGTTGAAGGAGAACCATCATTATTCCATCCTCCTATACCAGAGTAGTCACCTTTACCTTGTTTGAAGTTTTCAAGATAAAGTCCTTTGTTTCTTCCTCTTGTCCCTCTCAACACATTTTCTTTAGGAGTTTTTCCTAAATAATTATTGTAGTTTCTATTTTTCTGAAGTCCTAGAGCTGCATATTCCCACTCAACCTCAGTTGGAAGTCTAAACTTAGTTACTAAACTAGCTGCTGCATTTCTGTTAGCTGCCTGAATTCTAGCATTTTTAGTTTTGATACCTTGTTTTTGCTCCATTCTTTTAGCATCTACATAACTTTGAAGTTCTGGATCATTAGCCTTGAACTTATCTAAGTTAAATGTATTTGATCCTTGATTGTTAGCATCACTAGTATAGAAGTCTTTTTTAATAACTCCTTGATCCATCAAAGCTTTCTCATTGGCTCTATCTGTCAACCAGTCACAATATCTTGTTGCTTGAGTCCAAGAAACCCCTACAACAGGATAGTAATCATACTCAGGTGCACGGAAATAAGACTCTGAATAGTCATTACGAGATAACTTGTTATTCCAAACTAATGTATCTGGAAGTGCCCCTGAATAGATATTTTTGAAACTTGGGTCAGAAGCTGGGAATACGAATTTCAACCATGTTACATATTCACGGTATTCATAGTTCGTAATTTCTGTTTCTCCAATAAAGAAAGAACTAACCTGCATTCTTCTAGGTGTATTGTTCCAATCTCTCATTACATCATCTTTTACTAATCCCATAGTAAAAGTTCCACCTCCTACATATACCATTCCTGGCCATCCTTTCTGTTTCTGTTCCTTTCGTGTGAAAAACCAACCTTTTTGGTCATTTGGTTTCCAACCTGTTTTACTTGTGAATTTTTTTGTTCCTCCACCGCTTTTAGTGGAACCTCCTCCTCCACAGCTAGTAAGTAGAGTTAAAGCTCCTAAAGCAGACAATGAAAACAATTTCATTTTTTTCATAATATGTATTCTTATAAACTTTAAATTTCAAAGTGCAAATAACGCTAAATTATTTCTTTTATCAAAATTTCTTTACGACTTTTTAACAAATATTTTTTGTTTTTATTGTGTACACAAATCAAAAATCAACACACAAAACAACATAAAAGTCACATTTTGAATAAGTTAAATAAAAATATAAAATCTTAAAATTTTCTTAAAATTATTTAAACTTTAAAATAAACTCAGCCTTATTATATGACCAAATACTTTATCTAATACAAATATAACTTTTTTTAACTAAAAAATATAAAAAAATCATAAATTTTAAATTTAAATTTTTATTTTTGCATGATTATTAAAACATTAATATGAATTTGAACAAAAAACTTATCATCATGCTAGGACTGGGAGTAGTTGCTAATGCTTATTCTCAAGATCTTACAAACATTCGTCCTGTATTGACAGGTGCTCCTTTCCTAAGGATAGCTCCAGATGCGCGTTCAGGAGGTATGGCTGACCAAGGGGTAGCTACTACACCAGACACCTATTCTCAATATTGGAATGCTGCGAAATACCCTTTTGCTAATGCAAAGACATCTGTGGGTGTTAGTTTTACTCCATATATGAATAAAATTACCAATGATATATTCTTATTATATGGTTCTTTTTATACAAAACTGGGAGAAGAAGATAGAAGCACTCTGAGTGCAAGTATCTATTACTTCAATATGGGAACAGTAGATTTGTCTAGAATTGTAGGAGGTGTTGCAGTAAGTGAAGGACAGTCTAAACCTAATGAATTCTCTATCGATTTAGCCTACGCTTTGAAACTTTCTGAAAGTTTTTCAATGGCTGTTACAGGTAAATATATCCGTTCAGACTTGTCTAGTTTAGGACAAAGCAGCAGCACATTGCAAGCAGCCAATACATTTGCTGTAGACATTGCTGGATATTACCAATCTCCTAAAATGCAAAGTTTTGGTGAGAAAGAAGGTAGAGTAAGAGGTGGTTTTGCAATTCAAAATGTAGGACCAAAACTTAACTATAGCAAAAGTATAGATTCTAAGTCTTATCTTCCTACCATTGCAAGATTGGGAGCAGGATATGATTTATTCCTTGATGCAGAAAATCGTTTGGGGCTTACTTTAGAAGCATCTAAACTATTAGTTCCAGGAGCAGAAGCAGTTGTAGATCCAGTTACTAATAGAGTTTCTTATTCATACCCTGATGTAAGTGTAATCAATGGTATGGGTAAATCTTTTAGCAATAAAAAAAGTGTGATGTACAGCATCGCTGCTGATTATTCATATAATGATACTTTTGATATAAGAACAGGATACTTCCATGAAAGCGCTGAGCAAGGAGGAAGACAATTTGCTACTATAGGTGTAGGGTTGAAATACAAATCTTTTGGTCTTGATGTTTCTTACCTTATCAATACAGCTAAAATTAATAATGCATTGGATAACACACTCAGATTTGGACTTGTTTGGGATATCAGTGAATAAAAATAAATTTTCATAAATAAAAATAGCACCACAAAATTATGGTGCTATTTTTTATTCTTCTTCTGTTATTGCCAGATAATAATTTTCAATTTTCTCTAAATAAGCTAAGAATTTATCTTCTTTATCCCTATCAAAAACCTTGCATTTTATTTTAGAAAATTTATCCAAAAGAAATTCATCAACTACATAAAACTCCTTAAAAGACCATTGTTTCGAGGAATGTATTTTGAATAAAGCCTCTTTTATACACCAGATAGCCGTCAGATGTTCTATCCCTGATTCTACCCTGCCGAGCCAGTCTATTTCTTTGGGATGCAGGAATTTAAGCTTAATTTTATCAATTCTATCTTTCACCTGCTCTATATCCACTCCTATTTTTTTTTCAGAAATAGCTAAAACCGCGTAAGGAAAAGAATGGCTGACCGACACGAACTTATCAAATGGCTCTAAATAAGGCTGCCCATTTTCATAGTATCTGATTTTATGGTTAGGCAGTATTTTTTTAAGCATTTGCCTTACCATTTGTTTCTCTATCAGTCTTTTAGGCGATTTTTGCTTTAAATTTTCAAATTCTTTTTCATCCGAAATCAAATCAGCAGAAAATTTCTCTTCCTCTGAATATTTCCAAATCAAAATTTGAGTTTGTTCTAATATTATTTCCTTTAAAATAGGCATTTTTCGTTAAAATTTAAATTATCTGAAACTCCACAGGAGCATCTATTTTAGGATATTTTTTATCACAAACAAATTTCTTGCCCGTGCAGTCTATCTCCTTCCAGCCTTTCTTTTTCCCTATATCTCCCACTTCCGCTACATAAGGGACGAATTCTATCTCTTCACTCTCTTCAGTCTTAATTTCTTTATACTGGACTGCAATATCCAAAACGCATTCAAAATCAGTATTTAAGCTCACATTTCTGTATATAATATCATAGTGAGATTCTTTATTCTCTGGAATTTCAAAATAACTTTCATATCCAGACACTTCTCCTTTCAAACTCCCTATCGCCTGCAATGCAAAAAACAAAGCCTTTGTGTAAAACTCCCTCGCTTTTTCTCTTTTATAATCATCAATAAAATGTCCGCCTTCAAACAAAACCACAGGAATTCCCGCTTTCATAAAATTATCTCCCGAAGATGTAGGATAAAAAGTATCCGTATAACGCCCTATATTATTAGGAATTTCAGGTTTTAATTGCCTATAAATTTCGGCAATCACAGCCATACTTTTCTTTCTATTTTCTGTCAAATTCCTATCAACATCCTCCGAAGGCGAAAGAAACGAAAGCGTGGCAGGATTCTCAAAATCAGTACTAAAAATAGTCCTCTGCTCATGCAGGTTTAAGGCATAATCATATTTTTTAGAGAAAGCCTGTTTTTTCAGAATTTTCATCTCTATGCTGGATTCTTTTAGAAAATCTCTATTGATGTCTATTTCTAAAATGTTCCTTCTTGTCCAAATCTCTGAGCCATCAGGATTCAGCATAAAAATAAAATCCAAACGAATTTTATCCCAAAAATCAGGCGCTGGATTTTTTTCTAACGAAGTCAATAAATCCAGCATCGCCAAAGTTGCATTGCTTTCATTTCCATGCATCTGTGACCAAGCCAGTACAAAAATATTTCCTTTTCCTTTAGAAAAAAGATAAATAGGTTTCCCTAAAGTTGATTTTCCTATTTCTTGAATTTCCGCGCGATAATTCTCTTCTAAGTATAAAAACAATTTTTTAGGAGAAATATAGCGATTTGGAAAGTTTACATTTTTAAAATATTTAAACAGCATATTTTGTTGTCTTGAAAATTTCTGCAAAAATACAATAATTTTACTTTACAAATGTATATAGAAATACTGGTGTTTATAATCCACTTCTGTCAAATTGTCAGTATATAAAATTGTTAATTGCATTTTATTTAATCGAATTTTGTTATTTATTATAAATCAGACTTTTATGGATTTTATATAATGTTATTTTTAACTTTAGTTTAATTGTTAAAACCTGTGTTTTTCAAGGTTTTTGGGTAAAACATCTGTAAAATGATTGAATTCACTTTTGTGCTAATTTTCACTATTTACATTTGTTATTTTAAATCATTTTTTATTCAATATATTTGCGAAATAAACTTTGTAACAATGTCAAACGAGATTATATTTTTAGTAAGTTTTTTATTATTTATTGGTTTAATATTAGCATTAGATTTAGGTGTTTTCGCTAAAAAAACAGGGAATATCAGCTTAAAACAAGCTGGGTTCATGAGTTTTTTTATGATATTCATTTCTGTAGTTTTTTATTTTATGTTGGTCAGCTATGGTCACCTACTCCACAGCATTGATAGTATGGAAAAACTACAATACATTATAAATAAGAACTCTCATCCTGTGGATGTGATTCTTAATAATTTAGAACACAGCATCCAACTTTATAATATGAATTTAGGCCTTGAATACATGACAGGATACATCGTGGAAAAGGCTCTTTCTGTGGATAATATTTTCATTATCGTTCTTATTTTCACAGCTTTTAATGTAGAAAAGGAGAATTATCACAGAGTCTTATTTTGGGGAGTTTTAGGGGCTATTGTGATGCGTTTTATTTTCATTTTCATCGGAGCAGCCCTGATTACTAAGTTTAGCTGGATTATGTATATTTTTGGAGGTTTCCTTATTTTCACTGGTATAAAAATGTTCATGCCCGAAGACGAGGAAAAAATAGATACAGAAAACCACCCTGTCGTAAAGTTTGCAAATAGATTTTTTAAGGTTCATAATCAATTTGTAGGTAATAAATTTTTTGTAACAATAGATGGTGTAAGAAAAATAACTCCACTATTTCTTGTTTTGATTATTATAGAATTTACAGATCTCATCTTTGCGGTGGATTCCATTCCAGCTATTTTCTCAGTGACCAAAGATCCATACATCGTATTTTTCTCCAATATTTTTGCCATCTTAGGACTTCGTTCCATGTTCTTTTTATTGGCTGGAATTATCGATAAGTTTAAATATTTGAAAATCGGATTAGCCTTTTTATTAGTTTTCATTGGACTAAAGATGATTTTACATTCGTACTTAAACGAATGGGGATTCACCACATCTCATTCTTTGATGATAATTTTGGGAATTTTAAGTGTAAGTATTTTTGCATCATTATTAGTTCCTGATAAAAAATCAAAATAAATTCTAAAAAATATTTTTTACAGATAAATAGTTTATAATTTATTAACAATGAGTAGTTTACAAAGTTGTTTACAAATGTAATCAAAATAAAAATTAAGGGATTTACATTTGTTTTTACAAGTGTAAAATATATTTTTTACATTTGTATATGGATTTAAACAGTCGCGTTCAAAAAATTATCAATTATTCTGAATTATCCTCTTCTGAATTTGCAGATGAAATAGGAGTTCAGCGGTCTAATATTTCTCATGTTCTTTCTGGAAGGAACAAACCATCTCTTGATTTTCTCATGAAAATAAAAGATAGATTTCCTGAGATACAATGGGAATGGCTCATCGAAGGAAAAGGAGCAATGATTTCTTCTGAAAATGAAGTTGCCTCTACTCCTTCTTCCTATTTATTAGAGGAAAGTAAAATAAATGATGATGAATCTATAATTACAGGGCTTTTCTCTATTCCTTCTCAAGAAATGGATGAAAATACAAAACAGGAAGAAGTAAAATCTGAAATTTCAGAACCTATATATAATATAGTAGAAAACACTCCTGAAATTTCAGAAAACAAAAATATTTCAGAAACAGAAGCTCCTGCCGAAAAGGGTAACAACATAAAAAAAATCGTTTTCTTTTATGAAAATGGAAAATTTGAGGTTTTTGAGCCTTAATTTTTGCTAACAATATTTGGCTATATAATTTTTTTTATTAAATTTGCACCTCGTTAATCAACCTCTGACGAGAGCCGTGTATGTTGTTTGACTTTAAACCTTTTATTTATTTATAAAAAATGGATTTAATTAAGTATGTTCAGGACAAGTACATCACAAAAAAAGAGTTTCCTGAATTCAAAGCTGGTGATTCTATCACTGTTTATTATGAAATTAAAGAAGGACAGAAAACAAGAACTCAGTTCTTCAAAGGAGTGGTTATTCAGTTAAGAGGAACTGGAGCTACTAAAACCTTCACTATCAGAAAAATGAGTGGAGATGTAGGTGTAGAAAGAGTATTCCCTATCAACATGCCTGCTCTACAAAAAATAGAAGTTGATAAGAGAGGTAAAGTTAGAAGAGCTAGAATCTACTACTTCAGAAGCCTTAGAGGTAAAAAAGCAAGAATCAAAGGTAGAGGTTTCTAATCTAAACCTTAGACATAGTAAAAAAGCCCATGAAATTCATGGGTTTTTTTATTTCTTTTCACTTTGGTTGTATGCCAAAATTATTTTTTTCACGATAGGGTGCCTTACTACATCAGATTCATTCAGGTGTATAAATCCTATTTCTTCCACATTTTGGAGGATTTTCATAGCTTCCTGTAATCCAGACTGTTGATTTTTAGGCAAATCTATCTGGCTCGGGTCTCCTGTAATGATAAATTTAGCATTCATTCCCATTCTCGTAAGAAACATTTTCATTTGCGAATGAGTTGTATTTTGGGCTTCATCTAAAATTACAAAAGCATCATCCAAGGTTCTCCCTCGCATAAAAGCAAGCGGCGCCACTTCTATCACTCTTTTTTCTATAAAATTTTCCAATCTTTCATGTGGAATCATATCACGAAGCGCATCATATAACGGCTGTAAATATGGATCTAGTTTTTCCTTCAAATCCCCTGGGAGAAACCCTAGGCTCTCTCCTGCCTCTACGGCTGGCCTTGTGAGAATGATGCGTTTTACATTTTTTTCTTTAAGGGCCTTCACTGCCAAAGCTACACTTGTGTAGGTTTTCCCTGTTCCCGCAGGACCAATGGCAAAAACCATATCCTTTTTTTCGGATTCTTTGACTAGTTTTTTTAGATTGGTCGTTTTTGCCTTTATTATTTTTCCATTAACACCTTTTACAATGATGTCTTGGTCAAAAATCAGCTGTTTTTCGGTTTCATCTTTTATGCTCAAGATATTTTCTACATCTTTTAGCTCTATTGTATGATGATTCTGAATAAATTTTACAATATCATCCAGTTTTTGCTCTAAAATATCCAATGCCTGCTGATTTCCAGCCGCAAAGATATAACTGTCACGACCTGTAATTTTTAGGGTCGGGAATGTAGATTTTATCAAGTTAAAATATTGATTTTGAACACCATAAAAGGTTTTAGTGTCAATGTCTTTTATTTCGTAATTTAATTCAAACATTTATTTTATTAAAGATTTATTGTTTTAAATATCCAAAAATAAGCAATATCTTTGTAAAATAGAAAAAATACGATGTCGATTATTACACTTACTACAGATTTAGGGACGAAAGACCACAAAGTTGCAAGCATTAAAGGAAGTATTCTCAGTTTGGAGAAGAATGTTCCTATTGTAGATATTACGCATCATATTGAGCCTCACGACATAATACAGACCGCATACATTGTCAGAAACTCTTATTCGCATTTTCCGAAAAGGAGCATCCACATGATTGCAGTGGATTGTTTTTATCATAAAGATAGAAAATTTTTAGTTTTAGAAGCGAACGGACATTACTTCATAATGCCTGATAATGGGCTTTTTAGCTTAATTTTTCCAGAGATTAAACCTGAAAAAATTTATGAAATTTCTCACAATGCGTCTGATGATGATAGAGTATTCACGCCCATAGATATTTTTGTACCTGTGGCTGTACATTTGTACAAAGGAAATGACGCAAAACTTATAGGAAAGCAAATCAAAAGTATAAAAGAAGTGGTTTTCCCAAAACCTAACTACAATGAAGCCCAAAAAATGATTGCGGGAGAAATAGTCTATATCGACCATTTTGGGAATGCTGTTTCTAATATCAGCAAGGAAATTTTTGAAAAACATCTTTCAGGAAACCAAAATTTTACAGTAAAATTTAGGGAATGCTCGATGAAAAATATAGTCAAAAAACATACTGATATTATCACAGATTGGGAAAAGGAAAATCTTTTCTTGGCGAAAGAATTGGCTTTATTCAACGAGGCTGATTTGCTGGAAATTGCCATGTACAAAGGCAGTAAGACCAACGGAGCCGCTCCTCTGATGGGACTAAATATCGGTGAAAAAATATATGTTGAATTTAGCTGATTCTATTTTTCGGATAATTTTATAAGGCAGAAAACTGCATAATTCAGCATATCAAAATAGTTGGCTTCTAAGCC
Source organism: uncultured Flavobacteriaceae bacterium (assembly GCA_963518955.1). Lineage (GTDB taxonomy): Bacteria > Bacteroidota > Bacteroidia > Flavobacteriales > Weeksellaceae > JABCPE02. Next base: position 18,466 of record CAUQKI010000016.1, read on the forward strand.
TTCGGATACTAATGTTTTACCTTCGTTATCTTCTATCTGCTTGGTTCTCAGTATTTTTTGATAAATCAAATCAGTCATTGAACTGATTCTCATATCGCGCCAAACTTCACCATAATCGTGATTTTTCTTCTCCATCAAGTCTCTTGCTTTTTGGATAAAATCATCATAAAGCGCCAAAATTTCAGTTTTATCTTCTTTGCCCAAAACCTCTGAAACTCCCCTATCTAGCTGGATAAGAGCAATAACGGAATAATTCACAATCGCTATAAATCCCTCCTCTTCATCTTCGTCTATCATCTTTTTGTCGGTCATCTGCAGTGTTCGGATTCTATTAACTTTGATGTAAATTTGGTCTGTTACCGAGCTGGGACGCAGCACTCGCCACGCAGCACCATAATCTGCTAATTTCTTCTCAAAAAGATTTCTACAAATTGCAGAAACTTCATTATATTGATTTATAGTATGTTGCATTTTAATAAAATATTCGCCCAAAGATAAGAAATTATTATTTTTGTAGTATGAAAAATTTACAGTCATTTTCTATCAATTGCCGTGGAGTTCTTCTGGATTTGACAATTCCAAAAATCATGGGAATTCTCAATCTGACACCAGACAGCTTCTCTGATGGAGGGAAATTTAATGATGAAGTTTCAGCTTTAAAACAAACCGAAAAAATGCTTTCCGAGGGAGCTTCTATCATAGATATAGGCGCACAATCTACCCGCCCGAACGCTACATTTCTCGCTGCAAATGAGGAAATTAGCCGACTGGGAAATATTATTTCATCCATTAAAAAAGAGTTTCCTCAGGCATTGATTTCACTGGATACTTTTCATAGCGAAGTTGCCTATTTTGGGTACAATGAGGGCATTGACATCATCAATGACATTTCTGGCGGACAATACGACCATAACATGTTCCCTACGGCGGCTAAAACACAGCTCCCATACATCCTGACCCATGGTAATTCCACCTACGAAACCATGCATGAAAAGGAAGATTATCAAGATATTATACTCGTTCTAAATCAGTTCTTTTCCAAAAAAACAGCGGAATTACTGGATTTGGGAGTAAAAGACATTATCCTTGATCCTGGTTTTGGTTTTGGGAAAACTATTGAAAATCAAAACCAAATGGCGGAAGAATTAGAACATATTTCCTTCGGAAAATATCCTATTTTAGTGGGAATTTCACGGAAATCCTTTATTTATAAACCTCTTGGGAAATCGCCTCATGACATCAATGAAGAAACCCAGCAGCTCCACCTAAAAATGCTGAAAAAAGGAGCTAAAATCCTGCGTGTTCACGATGTATCAGAGGCACAGCGAACCCTTCAAAACTTTTTATCATTGTAATTTATAAAAAAAATATAGATATGCTTAGTTCAAAATTTTTATCTCATCTTCAAAATGAATTAACTCAAATAGAAAATGATGGACTCTACAAGAGAGAGCGCATCATCACTTCTTCACAAGATGCCGAAATCGTAGCCAATGGAAAAAAACTACTGAATTTCTGCGCGAATAATTACCTCGGACTTTCTAATCATCCAGAGGTTATAAAAGCATCGCAAAGCACGATGGATACACACGGATACGGAATGTCTTCTGTAAGGTTCATCTGTGGAACACAAGATATTCACAAGAATTTGGAAAACAAAATTTCTGAGTTTTTAGGAATGGAAGACACTATTCTCTACGCAGCCGCTTTTGATGCAAATGGTGGAGTTTTTGAACCGCTTTTCACTGACCAAGATGCCATTATTTCTGATGAACTGAATCATGCTTCCATCATTGATGGTGTAAGACTTTGTAAAGCAGCAAGATACCGCTACAAGAACAATAATATGGAGGATCTGGAAGCTCAGCTGAAAGCTGCTTCGGAGAAAAATCACCGCTTCAAAATCATCGTAACAGACGGCGTTTTCTCTATGGATGGCATCGTGGCGAATCTAAAAGGAGTGTGTGATTTGGCTGAAAAATACGATGCCTTAGTAATGGTGGATGACAGCCACGCCACAGGATTTATCGGAAAAACAGGACGAGGCACCCACGAAGCCAATGATGTGATGGGTCGTGTGGATATCATTACTTCTACTCTTGGAAAGGCACTCGGCGGTGCTATGGGAGGTTTCACATCAGGGAAAAAAGAAATTATAGACATGCTGAGACAGCATTCTCGCCCTTATCTTTTCTCTAATTCATTAGCGCCCGGGATTGTAGGAGCAGCGACAAAAGTACTGGAAATGCTATCCAAAGACACTTCCCTGAGAGACAAAGTAATGGAAAACGCTCAATATTTCCGCTCTGAAATGAAAGCCAAAGGATTTGACATTCCAGATGGTGATGCGGCAATCGTCCCAGTGATGCTCTACGATGCCAAACTTTCACAAAAAATGGCTGAAAGACTAATGGATGAAGGCATCTATGTGATAGGTTTCTTCTATCCAGTGGTACCGAAAGAAAAAGCAAGAATACGAGTTCAGCTCTCTGCTGCTCATACCAAGGAGCATTTGGACAAAGCCATCGCAGCTTTTGAAAAAGTAGGAAAAGAATTAGGAGTTATTTAATCATTAACAAAAAAGACTTATCATTGTGATAAGTCTTTTTTGTATTATTGAGTTAGAATTTTAATTGTGCTTGTAATCTTATCAAACCTCCTTTTTCGTGGTAGTTAGGGTTCGCGAAATCCTTGTGAGCTCTGTCTGATATAGTGTACATTGCTACAAGTTCAAAGGCTTTGAATGGGTGCCATTCTAGTCCTATTTCCATTTCTTTTACATTGTAGCTTCTTGCATCTAATTCGTGCTTCTTTCCGCCTTTGTAGTGCTGAAGCCTTACGAATGGAATGAACTTTTGATCCCATTTATTGATAAAATAAGAGAATGTCGCATATCCACCATATAGGCTTTTTACTTCTACTGAATTTGTAGCTGCATCATATTCAGGGCCTTTACCAATGTTGTATTCTGCCTGTATCCCAAACGGCTGTGGATAAAGAACAAACGATGCCGCTATTCTTTGGTCTAAATATTCTTTGTTAGTATGGGTAATTGTTCCAACAGTAGTTTTAGGCAAGACAAATTTCCCTGTATATGCCTGTATCCCAGGTTCTATAATCTGATTTCCTACCTTAAACGGATATGAAAATCTAGCCACCCAGTGGAATTTTTTGTTCTTATCATAGTTATTCCCTGTTTGTCCATTATAGAATCCCAAGGCGAAAACCCCAAAATCCCCCGAGTGTTTCAGGCCTTTTTTGTAAAGATAATCCATAATCTCTTTCTCCTTCTCCCTCGCCCACAAGAAATAAACACCCAAATCCCTTTCATCTTTTAGACCACTATTGATAGCATCATTTCTATCCAAAGGAAGCCTGTCGCTACTGGACTGAAGGTTCTCGTAGCCGAAAGGAACTTTACTCTGTCCGATACGAATTTTGTATTCGTTTTTAGAGTTTAAACCTAAATCAAAATAAGCGTCTTTGATAACTCCTACATACTTTTTGTCCCCCACTGTTTTAGCAAAATCGGGCTGGATGTAGAAAAATACTCTTGGAGTAATCTGCCCAGAGAATTTAAATCTCAACCTTCTGAAAGACAGTCCATCCGCTTCATTTCCCCAGAAATGGTCACACTGCTCACAGCCTAGATTAGGATTATTTTCTAGAAATTCATTGTATCTCACTTGGACATATCCTCCGACAGAGATTTTATCATACCATTTGGAAGCTTTTTTTTCTTCCTTTTTATCGGCTGAGCTGGCAGCCACCATTTCCTTTAAAGACTGAATTTCAAGCTTTAAAGAGTCTAATTCCTTCTTATTAGAAATTACCAGAGAATCCTTAGCCGACTGATTTTCTTGAGCGAAAACCATAGATGATGCTAAAGCAAGAGATGTGAATGCTATTTTTCTCATTTTTAAATTTTTAAACTTGGCAAATATAATTATTATTTATTTCAAAAATCTTTATATTTTTTATAAATTCACATTTTATTTGTTAAAAACTTATCATAATTGTTAAAATTTGGTTAAAATTTTATTATTTTAATTAAAACAACGAGCATATTTAAAAGAAAAAATATATTTTTGTCATCAAACAAATATTAAAATATTATATTTTATGAAAAAGGTAGTGTTAAAATCAGCTCTTGTATTAGGAGTAATTTTGAGTGTGGCATCTTGTAAGAAAGAAGACAAAAAAGATGCACATGCTGACCACAAAAAAGAAAGAAAACACAAATCTGAGTATGAAAAAACAAAAGAAGTAAATGGTATTGAAATTACAGAATACCATGTTTTGTCTGAAGAAGAACAGAAAAAACTAACTCCTGATATGGTGCTTCAGCAATTAGCTGCTGGTAATGAGCGTTTTAGAACAGGAGCAATCACAGCCAGAGACCACTCTACTGCGGTGTTACAAGCTGTGGAAGGACAATATCCAAAAGCATATGTCTTAAGCTGTATAGATAGTAGAGTTCCTGTAGAAGATGTTTTAGACCAAGGTATCGGTGACCTATTCGTAGGAAGAGTAGCTGGTAACTTTGTAGATGTAGACCAATTAGGAAGTATGGAGTATGCAGTAAAATCTGGTTCTAAAGTAATTATGGTACTAGGACACGAAAGCTGTGGTGCTGTAAAAAGTACAATCGATGATGTGAAATTGGGTAACATCACTGAAATGCTATCTAAAATAAAACCAGCTGTCGCTATGACAAATAAAACTTTCACAGGTGAAAAGTCTACTAAAAACAAGCAATATGTGCATGATGTAGCTATAAACAATGTGAAAAATACAATCGAAGAAATCCGTAAGAGAAGTCCATACATCAAAGAAAAAGAGGACAAAGGAGAAATCAAAATCGTTGGTGCTTACTACTCTCTTAAAGATGCTAAAATCGAGCGTATAAACTACAAAGTAGACGGATTAAGCGAAAACTAATAATCTTTTTTATATACAATCAAAAAGGAGTACTTTTTTCAAGTGCTCTTTTTTGTTTTTTGATATCACGCCACACCCACGGAGCTACAGGGTTTTTATCCTGCCAAAGACCTCGCTTATTTTCCCTCGCTTCAGTTTCTATCTTGTCATATTCTTTATCCGAAGAATATTTTTTAAAATGCCACGCATATCCAGCTCTTACAATTTCTTTATTGATATTAGTCTCTCCAACGAATACTTCTGCGATGATTCTCTGATATCTATCCTTCTTCTTTTGTCTAACGATTTTCACTTCTTTTCCGAAGCATAAATCTGATGCGTATTTCTTCGCACTTTTCCCAAAAGGCTGTCCCTTTTCTGGTGCGTCTATATGATTGAGCCGAACTTTAACCTCTTGATTTTCTTGATATAAAACCTTAAAGGTATCTCCATCCGAAATCCCTACGACTTTTGCATAAAATTCATTCGGTAAATCTTGTGCTGATACAGAACAGCAACAAAAAACACCTAAAATTAAAAATATTATTCTTTTCATTTTTAAATAAAAAAGAGAAGTAAACACTTCTCTAAATTTATATTTCTACTGCTTTTATCAATCTATTTTTATCACTGAAATATTCCTCGATAGAAATCATACTTTCCGTACGCATTACATCATCTATGTCATTGATTCCGTATATTATTCTCTTGGCATCATCAGTATCTTTTGCTCTGATTTTACAGAAGATATTGTATTTCCCTGCGATAACGCTTAATTCCGTCACATTTGGGATTTTTTCTAACTCTTTTAGGACATCCATTGTCTTATTTGATTTACTTAAGAAAATACCAACATATGTGATAAATCTGTAATCCAATTTCGTGTAATCTATCACTAGAGAAGAACCACGGATGATTCCTACATCCTCCATTTTTTTCACTCTCACATGGATAGTTCCTGCGGAAACTCCCATTTTTTGGGCTATTTCTGTAAAAGGCATCCTCGTATTTTCTACTAAGTAATCTAAAATTTTTTTATCAATTTCATCAAGTTGTGAATTATGCATATCTTATCCTTTTTATCAATGTTTAATACAAGTTTTCAATCGTTGGACAAAAATACTTGTTTTTATTCAATTATAAAAGGATTTTTCAATAAAAATTTTAATTTGACTTCATAGTATCTTGTTTGATGCTGTCTTTCTTAGTTTCTTGAGTTTCTTTTTTCAATTTTTTCTTTGGCAAAAACCTATTAAATCCATATGAAAGCACTATACCGCCACCATATGTCTGGTTGGCTCCTGCGGAACTTCCCAGAACCAATCCTACATTAGAAGGTTTAGAATATACCCTTCCTATGAGGCTTCCGTTGTTATTTTTGGACATATCATACTCTATGATTCCTTCCCCTGAAAGATAGTTATTCTGCGTCCTTGTGCTTCCTGACAAAGGAACTCCTGTTCCTGCTTTTATGGTAAGTCTTGGCGATACGGTGTAGCTCACCTTTGCACTCGCTCTGTCGCTGGTATTTAGACTTTCTGAACCTTTGATGTAGTCTAAATCAACTTGTAAATCATTACTAATCGAGTTAAACGCTGAGCTCAGCTGCTGGAAGAAGACATTTACCCCTGAAGCTATCGCTGAAGAAGCGTTTGTATTAGAGACATTAAAGTTTCCTAACGCCAAAATAGACGCAAACTGCAAGACACGCTCCTCCTCTGTAGCCAATTTAGTATTTAGCACCTCACGAACTTGGCTGGACACTTCTGGTGCTTGGATTACAGGTCGTATATTTGGAGCAGTAAGTCTGTTAGTTATTCTGGTCTGCAGTTCTACATTCACAGGCGGAAGAGACCCTGTATTTAGATATTCTCCCATGTTAGAAACTATGGCATCATAGCTGGCGGTGATGTTCAGTTCTGGATTCATGACATCTCCATTCCAGTGCAGATTACTTCCTTTTTTAATATCAAATTTTTTCTCTAAAATAGCCTTTGAAATGTATGTTCCAGACTCTACAGAATACCCCCCAAACATACGCATATTACCAGTCTTATCCATACTGAATTTCATATTTCTGGTATTCCCCTGAACGCTGATATCTCCTACTTCATCCCCTACTAAAACATTGACCGTAGAGTTTTTGTCAGCCGAAATGTTCAGGTTGATATCCATAGCCAAACCTGTTCGTTTTTTCTCTGCTACCACTACATTTCCTTCCTTATTTTCTTTCAAAAACCTTAGCATTTTAAACTCATCTCCTGAACTCGCAGAAGCACTATTAAGAGTGAAAATACTATTTTTCAATACATCAGCCGTGGCATCTATTTTCAAAGTTTGATTTTCAAAGCCCACAAAGATATCTCCTTTAGCAAAAATCATTCCCCAGAAAGTATCAAAATCTTTCTGCTCTGTATTTAGAAGCATAAGGTCATCCGCACGAATAAGGAGGTCGGCACCGATATTAGACAAATCTGACAAACTCAAACGCCCGATGGAAATCATCCCTTTCGAGTTGGTTCTATGGTCTTTAACACCAACAAGGTTAAAGAGTAAGTTCCCATTAGAAACCGTAACAACTGTATCATCAAAGGTATAATCTACCCCTGAAAATTTCAGTTTCAGAGCAAAGCCTTTCATCGCGATATCTCCGCCATAGTTTAGGTCTTTAGGCGTTCCATCTATCTTTAGTTCCCCTGTAGCTTTCCCTTTAAAATTAGAAAAAATATCCTTCACAAACGCCTGAACAAAGCCTAAATCAAAATCATGTAATTTAGCCACAAGGTCTAATTTAGGCGATTTCATGTTGTTATCTATCGTCCCTTCCAGAGCTAATTTATCATTCCCAAACCATTCGCCAGATTCTATATTAGCTTTTACATTATAAACATTGACATACTCACTTGCCTCAGCGTTGATGATTAGATTTCCTAAATAATTATCACTCACACTGATATCTTCTATTTTGAGGTCTATCAATGGAACCAAATCAGTCTGGTTCATTTTTACCTTCAAACTTCCATTGGCTACACCTTTCAAATCTATTTTGCTGTCTTGATGCACTACTGCAAGTATTTTAGAGATGTCCATATTTTTAACATCTCCTGACAGGTCAAAATCCTTTCCGTTTTTAAAAATTCCATTGACAAGAATTTCACTGTCATCAGAATACAATCTCAAATTTTTAATTTGAAAATCTTTAGTTTTTTTCCTATAAACGATGGAATGGTCAAGCTCTGGAGAGGTATCCACCATCCAGATAAAATTACTCAGCTTAAGCTCTGTAGGCGAAAATTTCACTACATAATCACCATTAGCGCTCATAGATTGCTCTATATCAGCCGTATAAGGAGTCCATTGGTTCTTTTTTTCCTTTTCCAATGTCCCTACTTTTAGACTTGCAAGGACATTAAGTTTTTTATTATCCTTATTTTGAGCTTTTATGTTGATATCCTTCAATACACTTCCTTGATATTCAGTTCTTTCTACATTCGCAGACCAATAGTCCTCAGGATTAGAGGTATCTATTCTCAAGGCTATATTTCGTGCCATGATGCTATCTCTCTCTACCCCTTCACGAATTTCATACTCTGGATTTGCTTTTGCTAAAAGCCTGTCCGCTTCAGAGATTTCCGCCTCTTTTTCCATCACATATTTAAAGGAAGGAGCATCCAGATTTAGTTTCAGATGGTCAGTATTTCCATCAAAACTTCCTGTAATTTTTGCTCCATCTGCAATAGAAATATTAGGCTCAAAATAGTCTATCAATTTCTGATGAACATCGATATCCATGGTAAAACTTTGACCTTTGTAGTATTTTTTTACTTTATTTCCTGCCAAAAGTCTATTTGCTCCCTCTTGGAACATTCCTCCGATATCTTCTAGGTTAAATTTACCCGAAATTTTACCCTTCACAGCATCTAGCATATCCACCTCTATCACTCTATTTCCGCCTTCCATAGCCACTTTCACGGCTCCATTCGGGATAGAAATAGATTTATTTCCACCCAAAACTACATTATTTATCGTTGCATCAAGGTCTAAATCGTTAATATTAGTCATCGAAACTTTCCCCTTCACATTTCCTCTAAATGTATTCGTTCCCGAACCTGAAGCCCCGAAATAAGCCAAATTCAGATGGTCTATCTTTGCATCTACATCAGCAGAAAGTCTCGGTTTACTGAAATCTATTTTGCCATCTACCACGCCTCTAGCCTGCGTGTCATTGATGCTGATTATCCCTTTAAACTGCTTTTGCGCCAGTTCCCCATCTAGAGAAATATTGTTCAATGTTTTTCCCATGAGTTCTATTTTTGAAATCTGGGATTTTGTATTTAGAGATAAAGTATTGATATCAAAGCCTTTACCCTGAACATTGAATTTTCCAGAAACCAGCCCGACCTGCTTATTTTTCGTTAAAATCGTTGTATTTAGGTCTTTCAAAGTCAGATTTCCGCTATACTCAGGCATTTTAGAAGAGTAATTTCTAAGGACAAAATTCTCAATCTGCGCCTGCCCAATTCCTGTAATCAAATTCCCTTTTGCGGCCACTCGGTCTTTATTGAGATCTGCAAATCCATTATATTTTATACGCCCAAAATCATCAGCCACACCTCCCATTTTTTTCGCAATGAAAGTCGGCAGAGATTCTTTCAGCCCTTTATAAGTGAAAGCTGCAGAAATTTGATTACTTTTAATATTGAAATTCCCCTCCATCAGTTTAGCCAGCCTGATTTCTGAAGTCTGGATTTCATTATCTTTTACTTTTATCAAAAAGTTTTTAAGGACAAAATCATTCAGCGTTCCATCCATCTTCCCGAAAAGCTGGTATTTCTGGTAATTATCCCAGTTTTTCACGAAATAGCTGATATCATATCCATGGAGATAACTGCCTCTTTTGAGGTTCATATCCCACACCACTTTATTATTAAAATCTTTCCAACCTGTCTTTTTATCAAGGTTAAAAACCAAATCACCCTGTAAGAGTGAATGGTCGGTATGAAAAATCAAATCTTTCAGTTCCAGTTTTTCATTTGTCACTGTAACATCTCCAGAAAGCGCTTCCAGCTTATGTTTTTTGCCCCATCTTTCGGTAACAAAAGAAAATTTATTGAGTTTCAAAGTGACATTTGGGCCATTTGTTTTTAAATCAGAAACATAGGCATTAAATTTCTCTGCTTTCAGCCAATTGCCATCCTCTCCTAGATTTTGATTAACAATAGAAACTTTTCCATTGATAATTTCTATTCTGGATGTAAATTTAGCTGGTGGTTTAGTAGGGTCTTTCGGTGTGTCAAATTTTTCAATGTATTTGGTAAAATTATCCTGCTCCTCTCCTTTATAAGTAATCACCTTTAAATCAGGTTCTTCCAGACTTATTTTTTGGAATTTTAAATCTCTGGAATTAAAAGCTATGGCAAACCAGTCGGAATGCGCAGTAAGTTTTTTAGCCTTCAAAAATTCAAAATCATGATGATCTTTTGCAGAAACGCCATTGATAACCACATCTCCTAAAAAGTTAATTTCCACATTTTCAGCACTAAATGTGGTTTTAAATTCCTTATTCAAAAAACAGATAGCTTCCTTTGCAAGTTTATCCTTTACCGAAGGTATATTGATAGCTATCAGCAGTGAAACAACTAAGAAAATAAAACTAAAAAAGCAGAACAAAAACAGCTTTGCCCACCATGAAAGTTTTTTTACCTTTTCCTTAGCATTTTTTATCGAGGATTTGTTGTTTTTTTCTCCGATTTCGTTGTTATCTATATTTTTATCTATATTTGCCATTATGAATGCACCTATTATTTTAGGGATAGAATCCTCCTGTGATGACACCTCCGCTGCGGTAATTAGGGAACGAAAAATACTCTCTAATATTGCTAATACACAGACTATTCATAATGAATATGGAGGCGTAGTTCCTGAGCTGGCTTCCCGCGCTCATCAGCAGAACATCATCCCTGTAGTTCAAAAATCACTTGCAGAAGCAAAGATACAACAAAATGAGATTTCTGCAATAGGTTTTACACGAGGACCTGGGCTTTTGGGTTCTCTTTTGGTAGGAACTTCCTTTGCAAAGTCTTTGGCAATGTCCTTGGATGTTCCATTGATAGAGGTCAATCATCTCCAAGCGCATATTTTGGCTCATTTTATAAGCGATGCCAATCCCACTCCTCCACAGTTTCCGTTTCTGTGTCTTACGGTAAGCGGCGGACATACGATGATAGTTTTGGTAAGAGATTATTTTGATATGGAAATCATCGGAAAAACAATAGATGATGCAGCTGGAGAAGCTTTTGATAAAATCGGGAAAATATTTGGGCTGGACTATCCTGCGGGAGCGATTATTGATAAACTTGCCCAAAACGGAAATCCTAATACTTTCACTTTTGGGAAACCCAAACTGGATGGATATGATTATTCTTTCAGTGGTATTAAAACTTCTGTTTTGTATTTTGTCCAAAAAGAACTGCAGAAAAATCCTAATTTCATTACAGAAAATCTATTTGATTTGTGTGCTTCTGTTCAGAAAACTATTGTTGATACCTTGATGAACAAGCTACAAAAAGCCGTGAAAGACTTAGGAATCAAAGAAGTGGCGATTGCTGGTGGAGTTTCTGCAAATTCAGAATTAAGAAAAGCCATGCAGAGCAATGCAGAGAAACAAGGTTGGAATATTTTCATCCCAAAATTTGAATACACTACAGACAACGCCGCTATGATTGCCATGGTAGCACAGCTGAAATATGAACGAGGCGAGTTTACTGACCTAAGAACCACAGCCACATCCAGATATGATTTCTAAAAAAAATAAAAATTTTCTAAAAATAAAAAGAGCTTTATTATGAAATAAAGCTCTTTATTTTTTAACAAAAATGCTAAATTATTGTGCTTGAGCAGCAGCAGCTACTTCAGTAGCGATTTTTTGAGCCCACTCACCCCATACTTTTGCATCTTCTGCAGACATTTTTGTCATTTTTTCTTGTGCAGATTTAGCTAAATCTTGACCTTTTTGTCCAAGCTCAGCGATTTTAGCAGCATCTTTAGCTTTAGAAGCTTCTAATACTTCTTTGTAGTAAGCAGCGTACTCTTCAGCGAATTTTTGAGTTTCTTCATTGCTGAATTTTGGAACTTCAGACAAAGCACCTGCTACACCTTCTGCAGCTTTTTCTTCTGCAGCTGGCTCAGCAGTTTCTTGAGCAGTTGAATCTGCTGCTGCTTCTTCTGTTGCTGGTTTTTCAGCTGGAGTTTCTTTTTTACCACAAGAAACCATTGATAACATTGCTACTGCTCCTAGAGCGAATACTAGTTTTTTCATTTTTAAAAACGATTTTTAGTTAAACAATTATTAAATTTTTTCTGCGACAAAGGTATACTTTTTTTTCGTTTTAACAAATTTTTTGATATTTTTTTTATTTTTATTTTCTGTTACAATTTAATATTTTTGCTTCTAATAACAATAGAAAGCATGAAATTATTCCATGGAGAAATCACAGGAAACGCTGTAATAATACACGAAGAAGAACAACAGCACATCTCCAAAGTTCTAAGAATGAAGGCGGGAGAAGAGATTTTTGTAACTGATGGCAAAGGAGGTTTAGCCAAAGGAAAACTCTTTTTTGAAGGAAAAAAAATCCTCCTGCATCCAGATGAAATCCAAACCAATCTGCCCAATTTCCCATTACAGGCACATATCGCCATAGCGCCCACTAAAAATATAGACCGAATAGAATTTTTCGTAGAAAAAGCTACAGAACTGGGCGTTTCAGAGATTACTTTTCTTTTGACAGAAAAGTCTGAAAGAAAGAATATTAACATAGAAAAAATCCGAAAACAAGCTATTGCTGCCTCTAAACAAAGTCTGAGATTCCACTTCCCTATCGTGAATGAACTGACCAAGTTTTCTGATTTTGTCAAAGGTATTTCGGCTGAAAACACTTTCGTGGCTCATTGTGACAAGGCTTTTGAGAGAGCAAACCTCAGCCAAATCCAGCCCAAAGACAAAATCACTTTCCTCATTGGCCCAGAAGGAGATTTCAGCCCAAAGGAAATTGAGCTTTTAGCAGAGAAAGGTATAAAAGCCATCGCCCTCGGACAGCAGAGACTAAGAACCGAAACAGCGGGTATTTTCGTGGCGGCGTGGGCGTATAATGAGTATCTTTAACGCTAATTTATACTACATTTTTTGATAAAATAACCCATTATGTATTTTGCAAACAGCTGGCACAAATTTAATTTTGTAATCACTCCTGAGGAATTTGAAATGATATTTAACCGAGAAGATTTTGAGTTTGTTATCAATAACACTCGGATAAATATAGACTATTCCCATACCGAAAAGCAGGAAATTTTTACTGCTTATCAGCAATATTATGAAAAAGCGCTTACCAGTGGAGAAAAATATAAACATGAGGCTCTATGGAAAATTGTAAATGCAATGCGACAAGGCATGATTGACCAAACAAAAAAACTCATTTTTCCCGAAGTGGTGCTTAGTGGCAAGGTATCAGATGAGTATAAATTAGTACATTGCAAAGAGCCTTTTATGGAAATAGACCCTTTTTGTCTTCTTTACAAAAAGGAAAAGAACTTGCTCTCTACCATTTATCACGCACCTGAAAATGTTTTTGGATTACAAATAAATTATCCTAAAACCATCAGTCTAAAGGACAAAAACGATAACCTAAGAGGCAATTACTCGACAGAGAAATACCCTATGTGTGAGATTTTCAAGGATATCATTAAACAGATTAAGAAAATCAGTCATAAAGCAAAAATGATGAAAGAAGAAACGCTCCTAAAACCTGATTTTTGGATTTCTGATAAGGCAAAAGAGCAAGTAGGACAAAATTATTACTTGCAGAAAAATGGATTGGTTTTTATTTAATTTTAATAATATGATTTAAGTATAAAATTGAGTTATATTAACTAAAAACCTGCTTGTAGCCTATCTCTGAAAGCCGTCAGCCAGTAAACATAATATTAAGACAACTTATGAAAAACCTTACTTTTGAGAAATATGGACTGAGTCCTGAGAAAGTGGAACAGCTCAGAGCTTATAAGATTTTGCCAGATAAACAAACCCTAAAAAACCTCATCAAAGCCTACGAAACAGACAATGTAGAAGAAACGGAACTCACTGATTTTCAGGGACAACTAAACCAACCTATTGATGAGGCATACACTCGTTTTCTATTGGAACACAACGGCGGCATTCCCTCTAAAAGCAGAGTCAAAGGAAGCAAAGTGGTGATAAACCATTTTTTGGCTTTTCGGTCGGCTTATAAGTTCCATTCGCTTATAGATTTGTATCTTGATTTTCAGAAGCTGGGAATACCGATTGCGCACACGCCTGCGGGCGATACGCTTCTATTAGCAGAAGACCAGCAGATTTATCTTTTTAATCACAATATACAAGACATAGAGTCCTCTCCCATTGCAACTGATTTTACGGATTTATTGGCGAGACTTTATTGATTTTTAAATGAGATAATATGGAAATTACACAAGCCCTTAAAACAGAAATATATCACACTCTTGCGGACTTTTTAGAAGCCTATAAAGCCAAAGATACCCAAGTTTTGGCTGAAAAGTTTGGTATTTCGGGAGAATTTTTAGAAGAAATCTACGAAATGCTGGATTTTATAGAGGACAAAAGCACTTTGTGTCTTTTTCCTGTGGAAGAAATGGACAAAGAAGAAGGCGGAGGAGTAAATTTGGAAGTTTATAACTATAATAATGACGATACTGCTGTGGGAGTAGAAGCCCATTTGTGGGACAATCAGGAATATTTTGCCATTATCAAAGGATGTTACAACCTTGGTGAGCAATTCCCCAAATTTATTTTTCATTATTTTGAGTCTTAAATATTAAAAAATGACTGTAGAAATCTTTTGGCAGCTTATCGAAAAAGCAAGAAGCACAGCAGGGACAAATGATAATGCCTTTGCTTCCGCCTTACAAACAGAACTGGAAGCCTTATCGGAAGAGGATTTGCTCTTATTTCAGTTTATCTATGAATGGTACGAAATTACGATTATCAAACAGCCCTCTCACCTGATGTGGTCAGCATTGGTATTGATTAACGGAGGTTATTGTACTGATACTTATGGTTTTGCAGGTTATCTGATTACCCACGGGCGTGAAGTTTACGAAAAAACGCTTGCAAATCCAGATTTTTTGGCTACATTGAATCCTAAAAAAGATAAATGCAACTATAAGGAAGTGAGGCGACTGGCACAGAAAATCTATATGGAACGCACCAAAACGAAAATTCGTGCTTTTAAGAAGATTTATATAAGTGTGTGGAACAAAGAACTACAAGATGAGATTACCCAATCACTGACCATCAATCCTGAAAAAAGAAACCGAGACTGGACATTGGATGAGTTAAAGGGACAATTTCCTCAGCTTACTCAAGTTATATCTAAACAAGGTAAAAAATGATAAATATAATACCCTTATTAAGTGAAAATGTAAAAAAGCATTTCCTTACCTTGCCTGCTTCTCATCAAAAAGAGTGGGTAAACTATGTTAATGAGGCTAAAAAGGAAGAAACACGACTTAAAAGAGTACTGAAAATGCAAATGTCGTTCTGTGAAAAGTATACATTGGAGGGAGAACCCCAAGTTATTAATCTGTTAGAGGAAATTATTAATATTAATTCGCAAGAAGGGAATGCCCTTGCAGAGGCCTTTATAAGTGCTATAGGTAATAACCATAGTGGCGTGTATTGTGTGGCATATAAGTGGGCAATTGCTTTTTTGCTGCAATTGTACCAAAACTCTGAACCTAGCAGTCTGCGTGCTATAGCTATATATGGGATTCTAAACGACCTTTACTACTTTGAGCCTATAGAAGAACAAGCTGCTAATGCAGATAACGCAACCATAAAGAAAGAGATAAAACAACTGTTAGCGCCTTTTGCGGATAAGAATTAAATATCAACAAATGACAACTATAGAAATACCTAAGTTTATAGAAAAGTATAAAGCTTACGAACGAGAAGGTGGGGTGATAGACTTCCGTATCTTTCAGTTGGATACGGAGCAGGAGGATACGCCTTATCAGAAGCATTTGGCAGTAGCCCAGCAAACCCTTATTTCGGTAGCAGAAGAAGCAAATACGCGTCTTGACCGTATAGCGGCTAAATCTAAAATAAATCGTAAGAAACTTTTTACGATGGACTACGATTTTGGTGTCCTTAAAGATTCGGGTAAGGAGATTTCTGTACAAGACTTTATGGGCTGGCAGTACGAAGAAGTAAGTGGGAGGGTAAAAATACTCAGTTATGATTTACTTAACCCTAAAACTAAAGGCTACGACCTATATTTCTACTACAATGAAAAAGAAGTGATTGAAAATGCACTCTCTATTACTCAAGAAGATAAGGGGAAAATAGGTTTTGTGTACGCCTTTTTAGATCCTCCTTATTCATTTATGAGCAGAAAAACTATTTTTGAAAAAGGTAAGTTCTTTTTAGACTTTTGTCAAACCCTCTTTACTGATATTTCTCAAATAGAAGTCTATATGTGGAGTACGGATAGCTCTAATTACTTTGATGCAGGCAAAGAATGGTGGGGCGCTTTCTTTTGGACGGTTTATAACCCTTATCAGGATTGGTATATAGGGATTATAGCATCAACAACTGATTAAAAAAAGGGGACAACTAATAATAAACAATAATATATAAAAAAATGAAAAATATAACAGAATTATTAGAATTATTGCGATCTGACTTGAATCAATACAATTCTCTTGTGGAGGAAGATATCTTAAAGCTCCTACAGAACAAAGGAGCCTACTTTCTCTTTGAATATGATTATGAATGGCTTGAAATTTCTGCTTGGGCGATGAATAAAGAAGGGGACTACATAAGTCAGCGTATTGACATTCCTTCCCAAAAGAAAGAAAAATACTTCCCTTCAGATATTTTTATGGATAAAGATATTCATTTGGAAGACGAATTGTATGACCAAGAGGTAGAAGAAGACGAGATAGATGATTACTTAGATGAATATGCTCAGAAGAAAGAGGATATTATCTTTAAATGGTTTCAACAAAGATGGAAAAATGTCTTAAAAGAAAATAATATAAAGTCAGAGGCTTACTTTTCGCCTCACGATTCTTATTTTTATACCGATTTGAACACAGGAAAGACAATCAATGAAGATCAAATAAAAGCAAAATATCAATAAAGTATCCAACAAATGAAAACAGATACACAAATTAAATTCGATACGATTATAAAAGAAGGTTTTACACCTTTGTTAAAGCCTCTTTCTTTTAAAAAGAAAGCCTTGAACTATTATCGCCAGCTTTCCGAAGTGGGACATATCATCAATATTCAGAAAGACAGATATAGCCATAGAAATCATATTAGGTTTCGCATCAATATAGGGATTTTTGAACCTAAATTTTGGGCGGTTCGATATGATTTTAAACATACAGGACAAGTCCCTGATTACCCTACAGAACCTGTCTGCCTTATCCGTAAAACCATTAACGATTTACGAGGAAGAAAAGACCTATGGTACGAGATTCACAACTATACTGATGAACAAAAACTCATCAAAGAAATACAGGAAGATATACAACAATATATTCTCCCTTTCTTTGACCAACTTGATTCGGTAGAAAAAATCCTTTCAGCATTAGAAAAGGATTCTAATCTCTTAGGTATTACCTTTGACCTCCTTATTTTCTATGCCGAGCATGGGCAGAAGGAGAAAGCCCAAACAGTATATAACCAACTTTTACAAAAAGTAAATCCTCTGGCTGAAAGAACCTTAGATGGGCTCGCTAAAAAATATGGTCTGAACATTTAATAATTATATGAAGTATCTTATTACTTTTTGTATGAGTATATTTACTTTTACAGCTTTTGGACAAATAAAAAATATCGATATGAAAAAAGAAAAACCTAAAAACCTAACAGAATGTATCCAAATGTTGGATAAGAACCTCAAAACGGAGGATAAAGACTATATAAAAACACTTACAGAAGATGAATTCTTTATGGAAAGCCATTTTACTTTAGGAATGGGCATCCGCAATGAGTGGATTCGCAGTGGAAATCCTGAGCTTGTCACATTCTTTTTAGACCAAGGCGTTAAACACCTCGATGATATGTCGGCTATGATACTTACAAGCTATTATAGACATTTAACAATGTTTAATGATTAATGTTTAATGATTAATTGAGTGATGATATATAATAACATTGAAATCGTATTAGGAGATATCACTAAAATTTCTGTAGATGCTATTGTGAATGCTGCCAACACTTCTCTACTTGGTGGAGGAGGTGTGGATGGAGCTATTCATAAAGCAGGAGGCAAAGCTCTTACTGAAGAATGTGAAAAGATAAGAAATAAACAAG
Source organism: uncultured Flavobacteriaceae bacterium (assembly GCA_963518955.1). Lineage (GTDB taxonomy): Bacteria > Bacteroidota > Bacteroidia > Flavobacteriales > Weeksellaceae > JABCPE02. The sequence goes on from CAUQKI010000016.1 coordinate 36,767, forward strand.
GAGGTTCCAAGGTAGGTAGCGCAGTTATTACTACTGCCGGCAATTTGCCTGCTAAATATGTTATTCATACAGTAGGTCCGGTGTGGAATGGGGGAACACATAATGAAGAAAGCCTACTGGCACAAGTTTATATCAGTTGTTTGGAGTTGGCTTTAGAGCATCAAGTAGCTACTATTTCATTTCCTAATATCAGTACTGGGAGGTATAGATTTCCGAAGGAGAAAGCAGCACAAATAGCGCTTCATACCATAGCTCATTTCTTACTGGGAGGTATAGATTTCCGAAGGAGAAAGCAGCACAAATAGCGCTTCATACCATAGCTCATTTCTTGGAAAAAACGGATAAAATCAAGCAGGTGAAGATGGTTTGTTTTGATCAAGAAAACTACGATATTTATACAAACATACAGAAGGTTTGAGAACTCACAAGATAATTAAAAGTTAAAACAATGAATACAAACAAGCAAGAGAAATATGATGAAATAACCGATTTTCACAAGGGCTTTGCTTGTGTAAGGCAAGGTGACAAATGGGGCTACATCAATGAGAAGGGAACCCTGATTACCCCTATAAAGTACGATTTTGTCTATGACTTCTTTCAAGGAGTGGCAATGGTGAGAATAGGTGCGCAATACGGATTGATAGATACCTCTGGCAAGGAGATTACTCCCGTAAAATACGACCTTATAGATGACAACGACTTCTATAACCACCGCCCTGCAGCTGCCCTATTGAATGGCAAATGGGGCTTTATCAATGAGAAAGGAGAAGAGGTGATTCCGTTTA
>CAUQKI010000017.1:0-37036 GCA_963518955.1 uncultured Flavobacteriaceae bacterium
CTAAACTACATATAGAGGCTAATGGACCTACTGCTATCAAAATAGTAGATACTAATCAAGCTGCCGGAAAAGTACTTACCAGTGATGCTAATGGTGTAGGAACTTGGAAAGTTCCAGCTATTGCCATGGCACAAGGTCATCTAGGAAATCCTGGAAGGTCTATCCGTTCTAATACAGCTAATTATCTTTACACAGGTTCTTATATCGATGTTCCTGCTAATACTAAATATCTAGTAACAGTAAGTGCCTTAATGGCTATGTATGGTAAGCGAAGTACTTGTGATTTTTGGTTAAGAACGATGTTTACTACTAGTCCTACAAGTCAAACACCACATGGAGCAAATGGTAAGACTTTAATAAGTGGACTATTGCCGCAAGGGGCACCATTCGCTATACTCCAAGGATCCGTAATCTTGGACAATAGTGGTAATCCTAATATTAGAACTTACTACTATATGGCAGGATCTGTAACTACACATGGTTGTGCAGCGAGTGATGAATTGTATAACTTTGGAGGAACTACTTGGGGAGAAGGAGCTATATATGGTATGCCTATTCAATAATATAATCTACAATAATATATTATGTTCTATTGCCAGAGTCAAAGACTCTGGCAATATTTTTATTACTATATTCATTGCTATTCTTACTACGAAACCTTAACTTTGTCCTCCATGAAACCAAAGTGGATTTTTAAAGATAAACCAAACGAAGAAACTCTACAACAATTAAAATCTAAACTAAACTGCGAGGATTTAGAAGCTCTAATTCTTGCCCTAAGAAATCTGATTGATTTAGAAAAAATCAAGATTTTTTTTAGATTAAAAGAAGAAGACATTCATGATCCTTTCTTAATGAAAAACATGCACAAAGCTGTGGAACGGATAGCCACTGCTGTGCAAAATGGCGAAAAAATCCTAATCTATGGCGACTATGATGTAGACGGCACCACTTCGGTTTCGCTGATGTATCGGTATTTAGCGGAGATTTATGATGAAAAATATCTTGATTTCTACATTCCAGACCGCTACACAGAGGGATATGGAATATCTTTTCAAGGGATAGATTTTGCTAAAGAAAATGGGATTTCACTTGTCATTGCTTTAGACTGTGGCATCAAATCCATAAATGAAATCAATTACGCCAGTTCGCTCGGGATAGATTTTGTCATCTGTGACCACCACCTCCCAGGTGATGAAATCCCAAAGGCAACGGCCGTTTTAGACCCGAAACAAAAAGACTGCCTCTATCCATACAAGGAACTGAGCGGCTGTGGAGTCGGGTTCAAGCTCTGCCAAGCCCTAAATTCCATTTACAAAATTTCGTCCGAAAAAATTTATGAACTGACCGATTTACTGGCTATCAGTATCGCTTCGGATATCATCCCAATCACAGGCGAAAATAGAACTTTGGCAAAATTAGGACTAAAAAAACTCCACAATACACAAAAAATGGGATTAAAATATTTAATCCCAGAAGAACGCCGAAAAAACTTTACTATTTCTAATATTGTCTTTGAAATTGGACCAAAAATAAATGCCGCTGGTAGGATTTCTCACGGAAAAAATGCCGTAAAACTCATGATTTCCAACGATGAAAACGAAGCAAAAAAAATCGTAGAGGAAATCTGTGAACTGAACAGCCAACGAAGAGAATTGGACAGCCAAACCACTACCGAAGCTGTACAACAAATAACTGATACAAAGCAAGATAAGAAATCCTCTATCATCGTTTATAACCCGAACTGGAACAAAGGAATCGTGGGCATCACCGCTTCACGAATTACAGAATTATACTACAAACCTACCATAGTTTTCACAGATGGAAGTGAGGGAGAAGTGGTAGCCTCTGCCCGCTCTGTGTCAGATTTTGACATTTATAAAGCTTTGGAAAAATGCAGCTACCTTTTAGAAAAATTCGGAGGTCATCAGGCTGCGGCTGGACTTACTTTAAAGAAAGAAAATTTTGAAGAGTTCAAAACTTTATTTGAAAAAGTGGTATCGGAGCAAATCCAAGAACACCAGAAAACACCGATAATAGAGATAGATTGTGAAATAAAACTCAATCAGCTCAACGAAAAATTTTTCAATTTTCATCAAAAATTAGCTCCATTCGGGCCGCAAAATATGCGACCTGTTTTTGCTCTAAAAAATATTTCAAACCCTAAATTTGTCCAGCTAATCGGCAAAGACAAAAGCCATGTAAAATTCTATCTGCCCTCAGAAAATGGAAATATAGAATGTACTGGTTTTAAGCTTGGCAACCGCTATGAAGATTTACAAAAGAAAAATTTTGATATGGCTTTTTCCATCGAAGAAAACCATTGGAAAGGCGAGACCCGCCACATACTTTACATCAAAGATATTCAGTTTAACTCCTAAACATTTCGTATGAAAATAGTCTTGTTTTTTGGGTCTTTTAATCCCATTCATATCGGACACCTGATTTTAGCCAATTATATCGTGGAACATACTGATTTAGATGAACTTTGGTTCGTTGTAAGTCCACAGAATCCTTTGAAATCAAAAAAAAGTCTGCTCCACGACCACGACCGCTATGATATGGTAGAAATGGCGATAAAAAACTATCCTAAAATGCGTGTTTCGGATATAGAATTTTCTATGCCGAAGCCTTCCTACACCATAGATTCCCTCACCTATCTCCGTGAAAGATACCCTGAATATACTTTCGGGCTAATCATGGGCGAGGACAATTTGGTCAGTCTTCCAAAATGGAAAAACTACGAAACTTTGATAAAAAATCACCAAATCATCGTTTATCCGCGTGTTTTAGCACAAGACACTGACAAAGAATCGATTACACACGAAAATATCTGCAAAATAAATGCGCCAATAATAGAACTTTCTGCGACCGAAATCAGAAAAATGATTAGAGAAAAAAAGAATGTCCGCCCTATGCTTCCACCCGAAGTTTTTGAACACATAGACACGAAAGGATTTTACCAAAATTCTGATTTCTAATAGTATTTCTCAATCATAAAAATTGTATTTATAGACAAAATAGATAACATCTAATTCTTTTTTGAGGATATATTTCTGATTGTTTGTATCTTTGTCAATTAGTTTTATATATATATAAATCAATGATAAAAGTTTCTGATATTGCAAAAGAAAAAGCAGTACAACTAATGAAAGAAGACGGCTACGACCCTGACACTGACTACATCCGTGTAGGAGTGAAAAGCGGTGGCTGCTCTGGACTGGAATATGTTCTGAAATTTGATAAAGAAAGACTAGAAAACGACCAAGTTTTCGAGGACAACGGCATTAAAATCATCGTGGATAAAAAATCTTTCCTATATCTCGTGGGTACCACTTTAGAATTTTCGGGCGGACTGAACGGAAAAGGCTTTGTCTTCAATAATCCAAACGCCAAGAGAACCTGCGGCTGCGGAGAGTCTTTTTCTTTGTAAATTATTTCTCATTAGTTGATTTTAACCCAAATTTTAATAAAGTTTGGAAAGAGAAATTTTGTATCAAATTAAATAATATTTTAAATCGAAAAGAATAATTATGTCAAAATATACAGAAGATGACCTTAGGGTTGATTTAGAAAACAAGGAATACGAATACGGATTTTATACCGATATAGAGTATGAGGAGTTTCCTACGGGACTGAACGAAGATATTGTTCGTGAAATTTCTAAACGAAAAAACGAGCCAGAATGGATGACGGAATGGCGCCTGGAAGCTTTCCGCATATGGCAGACTATGGAAGAGCCTGACTGGGCAAATATAAAGTACGAAAAACCTGATTTTCAGGCTATAAAATACTATGCTGCGCCAAAGAAAAAACCAGAACTAGAAAGTCTAGACCAAGTAGACCCAGAATTACTAAAAACCTTTGAAAAACTTGGAATTTCGCTAGAAGAGCAAAAAAGGCTGACTGGCGTGGCAGTGGATGTGGTGATGGACTCTGTATCCGTAGCGACCACTTTCCAAGAAACTTTGGCCGAGAAAGGTATTATCTTCTGCCCTATTTCCGAGGCGATACAAAAACACCCTGATTTGGTTAAAAAATACCTTGGAACAGTGGTGAAACAAAATGATAATTTCTACGCAGCACTCAACTCTGCTGTGTTTTCGGATGGTTCATTCTGCTACATTCCAAAAGGTGTGAGATGTCCTATGGAGCTTTCTACCTATTTCAGAATCAATCAGGGAGGAAGCGGTCAGTTCGAAAGAACCCTGCTCATCGCTGATGAAGGTGCGTATGTGTCTTATTTAGAAGGATGTACAGCGCCTCAAAGAGATGAAAACCAGCTGCATGCTGCTGTGGTAGAGCTGATCGCTTTAGACCATGCAGAAATCAAATATTCCACAGTGCAAAACTGGTATCCAGGTGATGAAGAAGGAAAAGGCGGTGTGTTTAACTTCGTGACAAAGAGAGGACTTGCCGAAACGGGAGCAAAAATCTCTTGGACACAGGTAGAGACAGGCTCTGCAGTTACTTGGAAATATCCTTCTTGCGTTCTAAAAGGAGATAATTCTGTGGGCGAGTTCTACTCCATCGCAGTTACCAATAAATTCCAATATGCAGACACAGGAACGAAAATGATTCATATCGGTAAAAATACCAAATCTACTATCATTTCTAAAGGAATCTCGGCTGGGAAATCTAATAACTCTTACAGAGGTCTCGTAAAAGTCCTCCCAACAGCCAAAGGAGCGAGAAACTTCTCCCAGTGTGATTCCCTATTGATGGGCAACGAGTGTGGGGCGCATACTTTCCCTTACATAGAGATTAAAGACCCTTCTGCACAGCTGGAGCACGAGGCCACGACTTCTAAAATCGGGGAAGACCAGATATTCTACTGTAACCAGAGAGGTATAGACACCGAAAAAGCTATCGCGCTGATAGTGAATGGTTTCAGTAAAGAAGTTCTTAACAAATTACCAATGGAATTTGCCATAGAAGCACAGAAACTATTGGAAATCAGTCTAGAAGGAAGTGTAGGATAAACATACTGCTGGTTATTTTTCACATTGTAAAAACAAGATTTTTCTTTCGGTAGTTAAAGTAAAGATGACAGAAACATTAGTAAAACAGATCAAAAATCTATTCCATCTAGCGCCTAAAAACTGCAAGGGTTTTTCGGAGGAGCAATTATTAGATGCCGAAAAGCGATTGGCGGTTAAGTTTCCTCTGGTATTCCGAGAGTATTACTTACAATTAGGCGCTACAGAAAGCGTAAACCAATCGTTCAACAGTTTGGCTACGCCTGAACAGCTGTACTTTGATGGTGATTTTCTTTGTTTCTGTGAAGAAAACCAAGGCGTAGTGATGTGGGCTATCCGCAAAGAAGATTTAGCAAACCCTAACCCTCCCATTTGGGGAAATTACGGCTCTGAAGCCGACCCCAATTGGATACAAGAAACCGATACACTATCAGACTTTTGGCTGTATATGGCTATTTACAATGGTACTTTGGGAGGACTGCCCTACAATGCCAATGCAATGGGCGGCTGGGAGATGGAAGACTTTGAAGTGCCTGAGCAGGCAGTTGTTTATATAGAAAAACAATATGACACGCTTACCGAACTCTGCTGGGAAGGACAGCGCGTCTTTACTGACAAGGATTTCACAATCGTGATAGTCCTCTCCATACACCGAGAAACAAAGCGAGCAACGGCTATTTTCATAGGGAGCGCTCAACAAGAGTTATTTGATACTCTTTTAGACGATATGGAAAACTTCGGCTTGCAATGGAATTACACTTCCTACGACGATGGTGATGATGATTTTCAAGCAGTCTCAGAAGCTGAATTAAACGAATTAAAAGCCAAAGGCTTATGGACATTAAGTTAGAAGTTTTTGCATTATAAAAAGACTATCTATTTAAATTATCAACATGACAGAAGCAGTAGAAAAACATATCAAAAAACTCCATCGATTGGAGAAAAAAGGTGATTTGGAAGTAGAACATCTTCTAAAAATCCTCAAAACTCCAAGTAAGGAATACATTGTCCCTTTGCAAGAAATGGCAGTGCAGTACGATTGGCAACCGATGAATGACAAACTGATTATACCCTTTGCTACATGGGTAGAAGCGATTTGTATTTACTTGGAAGAAGGCGCACAAGGACTTATAAAAGTTCTTAATGAGCGTAAAGAGTTTTTCCTTATTGTTTTTGGAGTGTTAGAAGAAATACCTGTCAATGAGGCTTTGACGGCTTTTTTAGAAATTGCTGAAACTTTTTCTGCTGGGATTACCGATGAGCAGGAATTTTTTGTACAAAAATATTCCTATTCGCTTTGTAATATATCACATCGGCTCAAAGGCGAGAAAGCGAGCAAAGACCTTCACGAGGCTTTTGTTCCTATTTTAAAGCAAATCATCAGCTTTGCACAAACAAAAAAGAACGAAACGCTAATGTGCAATGCTATTGTGTGCTTTCAGGCATTTGGTGACAAGAGCGATATAGAATATCTTAAAAACCTGACTTTTACGGAGGACTACTATAAAAACACAGGAAAAACGATTATAAAGAGAATTGAGAAGAAATATGCTTAACTTTACGGAAGAATACATAAAAGTCTCTTTACATCAAGGCTTATATTTATGGTTATAAGAGTAGCCTAAGTTTGAAATAATCTTGTATTTATAAAATAAAGTTATGAAGAAATATCAAGTAATACCTTTAGCTCATAAGAAGAAAGAGATGTTCTTTTGATGAGAATAAATTTAAAAAAAACATTGAATGAACTTATGAAATTATATATTATAGGAAATGGATTTGACATAGCTCATGGTATTCTATGTAGATTTTCTGATTTTTATACATATCTTGAAGAAAACAGATATGATGTTTTAGAAGAAATGGAGCAATATTATGATATCTATAAAGACTCTGATTTGTGGTCAGATTTTGAACGAGAGTTGGAAGAAAATATCTGTTATGATTCTTTAGTGAGGATTATAATTAAAAATACCCCTAATTTCAGTTCTGATGATTTCCGAGATTCTGATTGGTATGATGCAGAACTTGAAATAGAGAACAAATGCAACGAATTGTTAGACAAGATTCGTTCAAGTTTTGAGGAATGGATAAATTCATTAGAACTAAATATTATAATGGAGAAGTATGATATAGACAAAACTGCTCGATTTTTTACCTTCAATTATACTAAAGTATTGGAACTGGTTTATAGAATTCCTACTGAGAATGTTATACACATACACAATAAAGTGGGAGAAAAGTTAATTTTTGGACATGGTAAGAAGGTTAAAGATTTTAATGTAAAAAAAGCTTTGTATAGATATGATAATACCCTTTTAGATAAAGAAATAGATGGTATTATGGAGTACGGGCATGAGAAATTTGCAGAAAATGCCGTTTGTGAATTCTATGACAAGATGAGTAAACATACTGATGAAATTATAAATACACACTTAAATTACTTTAGTAGTCTTTCTGATATAGATGAGGTAATTGTAATTGGGCACTCATATAATGAAATAGATTTTCCTTATTTTAAGAAAATATCTGAATCTGTCAACAACGAGGCTATTTGGATTTTACATTACTTTTCGGATAATGATAGGTTAAATGCTGAAAGATTAATGAATAAAATTAATAGACATAATAATTTTGTCCTTAGAGAGAATTTAAAAATGGAAAACAGACTAAAATAAATAGTTATATATAATCAATCAGAGGAAGAAAAAAAGATGAGTTAAAATCCTTACTCAATACATCCAATGATGTACTTGAATTATTAACTGAACGAGCTTATGATTTTAGCTTATCTTTATTTTATATTTTTCCTAAGATTCTTAATCAAAACTTAGATTAACTTATGCTTAGTTTTACGGAAGAAGACATAGAGACCCTGCACCAAGTGGGCATTACTGCTGAACTGAAACCTGTTCAGCCACAGCAGATGAGCCTTATTGAGATGCTGAAAAACAAGTTTGCTCTGTTGAATGACTATCCGCAGATGAATTTTTATTTTATCCGTTTTCCTGATGAACTTGTGCCTATGCAGCGCCAAGGGCAGCACTTCCAATGTTTTGGAAAATGTTACTATGGTTATTTGGTGCTGAATGAAGAGGGAAGTGTATTTTTACTCCCTACCAATGATGACTATACCGGTGACCCTATGGTGCTAGTAAATGATTCACTTCAAGAATTTATCAGGTGTTACAGCCTGCTGTTGTCAAGTGTATTTCAGCTGAAAGGTGCTGATATTTCTACCCATGAAAAACTTTTTACAGCATTTGATAAAGCAGCCGAGCAAGTAGCTGAGGATTTTTATAAACTTGATCCTAAATTCTTAAAAGATGGCAATTTTTGGAATCAATTTCTTTATTTAATAGAAGATGGCTGGTTTAATATTGCCTACCACGAAATATTCTACATCAGAGAAGGAAGGAGAAGTCTATAATAGTTAGCCAATTAGTAAATATACAATGAAAACCATAGAAGCAACATACAAGGATTTATTTGATACGGAAGAGGACTACAATCGCTATATAAAGCGGTTGGAGAAGAAAATAAGCACCTTTGATGTTTCATATATGAGCAATGCTAAGTGGCGTAAACTCTTTACTGCCATAGTTGCTCACAAAGATCTTATCAAACAATGTGAAATTTATGATTTCTTTGGCTATTGTGTAAACGAAATTGCTTGGCATAAAGTAGGGAATGACAATTCTTTGTATATCCAAGAAGATTATATTTCAGAAAAGATAACCACTGGTGAACACCCTACTTATTACCGTGAAATAGAATATATAGAATTTAAAGCACGCTGGAAAGGAGCGTATATTGGCGAGTTGCTACCTCCCAACTACGAAACCCAAGACCTCAATGCTATTGAAGAACTGCTCAATAGTTTAGGGAAATTTCAAATTATAAAAACTGATGAAAGTTTGAAAATAATGGGATATCAGTAATTTGCCAATTAACCAATTATTTTTTACTTTAATTAAATTTAAAATCAAATGAACACTATAAGGAAAGAACTACGCCCTGATTTTGCTACAGCCGAAAAGCTGTATCCACTTGTACTAAAACGCTTAGAAGACTACGAAGCTTTTCATGATGCCCAAAGTGAAGACACTCCCGAAGAAGTATTTGATAAAGAATACAAGGCGATGGAGCAATACCTCAGTGAGCTCACGGGTAAAGACCTTTCCGACACTTGGCTGTGGGAATGGTGGGAAGGCAATGGTATTGAAACTTTTGCTTTTGATTTGGCAATGCCCTACCCTGTAAAGCACAACGACCTCACCCGTGAAGACATCGCTGCTTTTGTGCGTATTGTCATAGACAATGAATTTGAGTGCGAAAACGACTTTCAAAGGAAGTTTATGCCTTATATATTTTACAGCGATGGTTACTTCTTTGAGTTTTTAGAAATCAACTGTCCGCGTTTCGACCCTTCTGCATTCAATACCATCAAAGATAAAAATGGTAAGTATCACGAGCCTACTGTGGAAGAGGTAATGAAGAAGATATGGAAATAAAAAATTACTAAATAACCAATATGTTTAAAGACTTAGAACAACAATATAACTTCGCTTATCCAAAGCTTTACCACCAGCTCTATGCCGACCAAATGCTCGACATAGGTGAATACTCTTCCCTTTGGAGTAAAGAAGTATATCCACGCCTGAAAAACCGCCCACCGCTATTTTTATACAGTGGCGAGTTTGAGCTGATACCACCTGCTAACATTGCCGAAACTATTGAGGAGCTCAATGGCGAGAACAGCTGGTTCAGTATCAATCCTGATTATCTTTTTATTCCATTTGGACAGACAGGTGGAGGAGATTATTATTGTTTCTTATATGACAAAAACAATCCTAAACCAGAGCCGCCTATAGCCTTATTACAGCACGATTCGGATGAGGCAGAAATATTGGCTGACACCCTAGAAGACTTCTTTTTCTATGAAATGCTCAGCTCTGTGAATGATATATACGAGGGTTCTTTGGTGCGCAGTGAAAGTGATTTTCAGGAAAATATCACAAATCTTCTCCGCTCTCACCTGCCCTATGTTACCAAAAAAGAGCAGCGCGAAATATTAGAAGAGGTTTACAGCCGAAAACTCACTGATTTCACGCGTGTTTTTCCAAATTCTACTCAAAGCTACCAAGGTTTATTGTCTGATGAGGAATTAGAGCAATTAGTTCAGCAGCACATTTCCATAGATGGCGAAAAGACCTTTGTGTACATGATTGAAAATGAAGCAGAAAGCACTCCTCCGCGATATATAAACGGAACACTCTATGTACGGGTAAGTCCTATTCCTGCCAAAAATGATAAAGTATATGATGCCCTCAAAGCGCTGAATTGGCGACAAAACAAAGCCGCTACTGACCGATTGGAATACAGTAAGAAAATGCAATTATACTACAGTGACCAGTATGGCGTTCCGTGGGAAGAGTATATTTTAGGAGCTTTCAAAGAGCGCATAGAGGAACTTAAAAAATTCCCTAATGTGACTGTAACTTTTGAAGAAGAGAATAAAGATAGCACTCAAAAACTTTGAATAAAAACACAAGAAAAACCATAATAAAAAAGAATAAATAATAATTTTAATTTAACAATAAATAAATTTCATTAATAATGCTTAGAATCAATAACTTACATGCCCGTATAGAAGACGGAGCCGAAATTTTGAAAGGAATCTATTTGGAGATAAAACCTGGTGAGGTTCATGCCATTATGGGACCTAACGGAGCTGGTAAATCCACGCTTTCTTCCGTAATTGCAGGAAGAGAAGACTATGAGGTTACGGAGGGAGAAATCCTTTTCGAAGGTGAAGACATCGGCGAAGATGCGCCAGAGGAAAGAGCTCAAAAAGGTATTTTTATGTCGTTCCAATATCCTGTGGAAATCCCAGGTGTATCGGTGACCAACTTCATCAAGGCAGCTATCAACGAAACTAGAAAAGCCAACGGACTAGAAGAAATGCCAGCAAAAGAAATGATGGCGCTCATCCGCGAAAAATCAGAGCTTTTGGGAATTAAAAAGGATTTCCTTTCTCGTTCGCTGAACGAAGGCTTCTCTGGTGGAGAGAAAAAAAGAAACGAAATCTTCCAAATGCTGATGCTGAACCCTAAATTGGCTATCTTGGATGAAACGGACTCTGGGCTTGACATCGATGCTTTGAGAATCGTTTCCGAAGGTGTGAACCATTTCAAAAACCAAGGAAATGCAGTGCTTCTAATCACGCACTACCAGAGACTGCTAAACTACATTCAGCCTGATTTCGTGCATGTTTTGGCGGATGGGAAAATCATAAAAACTGGAGGCAAGGAACTGGCTTTGGAATTAGAAGAAAAAGGATACGACTGGCTGGTAAAATAATTGAGATTAAAACTCAAATTTCAAACTCCAAAATTTCAAATCAAATACAAAATTTATGTTATTTAATCAAATAGAACAACTAAAATCCACACTTTCCAGCGAGAGAACCGAGGCGCTCAGCCAGTTTTTGGCGGCAGGTTTTCCCACTAAAAAAGATGAGGAATACAAATACACCGACCTGTCCGAAGCCGTGAACAAGCAATATTCTCTGGTGCCGAAGCAGGAATTTCACATTACGAAAGAACAGCTAGACCAGCTGCATCTAGGAGAAGAGCATTTTGATTTCATTGTCTTTGTCAATGGAAAATTCCAAAAGGCTCTATCCAAAATCTCCGTAGAAAATGCAGAATTTTTGACTTTAAATAATGCTTTTTCGTCTAATAAAGATTTGATCGAAAAATATTTTAACCAAATAAAGCCTAAAAACACAGCATTCACAGCCTTAAATGATGCTTTGTACAGCGATGGATTTTTCCTTTTTGTCCCTAAAAATACTGTGATAGAAAAGCCTATTCACCTTTTCTACATCTCTGAAAATCAAGATGAAAATGTATTTTATACAACGAGAAATCTCCTCATCGTAGAAGAAGGCGCAAAGGTGGAAGTGATAGAGAGCCATCATAACTTTGATGAGACCTATACTTTTACCAACTCGGTTACGGAAATTTTCGTGGGCAAAAATGCAAAAGCCGACTGGCACAAACTCCAAAACGACAGCCAGACTACTTATCTGGTAGACAGCACTTTCGCGAAACAAGAGCGAGACAGCCTAGCGACAGTGAATACTTTCGCTTTCGGAGGTAAATTGGTTCGAAACAATCTTGACTTCATTCACACAGGAGAAAATATCAATTCCTTCATGAATGGTATTACCATCATCGGAAATGAACAGCTGGTAGACCACCACACAGCCGTGCATCACAACGAGCCAAACTGTGAGTCTTACCAAAACTACAAAGGTGTGTTCAAAGACAAGGCGCATGGCGTGTTCAACGGAAAAGTATTCGTAAATAAAATCGCACAAAAAACCAACGCTTACCAGCAAAATAACAACATCCTGCTGAGCGAGGGAGCTACCATAGACACCAAGCCGCAGCTGGAAATCTTTGCTGATGATGTGAAATGTTCGCACGGATGTACCGTAGGACAGCTCAATGATGAGGCGCTGTTCTATCTAAGAGCCAGAGGAATTTCCAAGAAAGAGGCGCAGGCGCTGCTGCTGTATGCTTTCGCGAATGATGCTATGGAAAACATAGACATAGAGCCACTAAAACTGAAAGTTGCAAAGCTATTGGCTGAGAAACTTGAGGTTAATATAGATTTATAATTTATTCATTTTGTTTTTAATGCAATGGGAGAATCTCTACGGAAATTCTCCCTTTTTTATCATCATTCCATATCTTTTTCGTAAAATATTCTTATTTATTCTTTTTATAAATTTTATATTTTTTCTTGATGATAAAATAAGATTTACACAAAAGAAAACTATCTTTGCATTTAGTCTTCAGTTTTAAATAAAAAATTCAATGAAAACCCTTGACGATTACCTTGATAAACACTATATCCATCGTAGTAACTGGCTTCGTGCCGCAGTATTAGGCGCTAATGACGGCATACTATCCACGGCGAGCCTTGCCATAGGAGTTGCCGCAGCGACTTCCACGCCAGAGTCTGTGATTTTAGCAACAGCGGCAGGAATTATCGCAGGAGCATTGTCCATGGCGGCAGGAGAATATGTTTCGGTAAGTTCGCAGACGGATATAGAACACGCGGACATCGAGAGGGAAAGACAAGAACTGAAAGACACGCCCGAAGAAGAACTACAGATGCTTGCACATATCTACGAACTGCGAGGGCTAAAACCAGAAACAGCAATGCAGGTGGCAAAGGAACTAACCGAGCATGATGCCTTGGCGGCGCATGTACGGGACGAGCTGGGAATCACCGAAATCAGTCAGGCTAAACCTTTTCAGGCAGCTCTGGCATCTGGCGGCGCGTTTCTCTTTGGCGGTATGCTGCCTCTGCTGGTGGTCTTCATTGCTCCGTTTCATCATTTAGAGTATTATCTCTACGGCTCTGCTATTCTTTTCCTTGCGTTCTTGGGCGGAATTGCGGCTAAAACAGGAGGCTCTAACCCTATAAAAGCCATTCTTCGTATTACTTTCTGGGGAACTATCGCTATGGGAGTGAGTGATTTAGCAGGAAGTTTCTTCGGTGTTAGGATTTAAATCTGGTTTTCAGCAATTATTCAGTTTATCTCTCATGAGGCGGAAACTCAAACTGAAGCTGAATGTATTTTGGCTGGTTTTGTTTTTCCCAAACATTCAGGTTAGACACGGAAAGCCCTAATAATCTCACCGAATTTTTTAGACTTTCCTGAAACAAAAGCTCCTCGCCGATACGGAAAAGCATATTTTGGTCTGAAACAAATTTTATCAAAGTTTTGCTCCGTGTCTGGGTGGTAAAATCGCTGTATTTTATTTTCAAAGTAATGGTTCTCCCTGAGAGATTTCGTTTTTTGAGCCTTTGTTCCAGCTCTTTGGAAAGCGTTTCCAAAGGTGTCAGCAGGTGTGTCTGATACTGTTCATCATGCTCGAAAGTCCGCTCCACTCCTATGGATTTAGCAATTCGGATAGGATTCACGGGACTTCTGTGGATTCCTCTGGCAATTTCGTAGTAATAAAGTCCGCTGTTCCCAAAATGGTTTTGCAGAAACAACAATGATTTTTCCCTCAAATCTTTTCCTGTAAAAATACCAAGAGCATACATCTTTTCGGCAGTTACTCTGCCTATTCCGTAGAATTTTCTGATGTCAAGACTGTCCAAAAACGGAATAATTTTATTGGGTTTTATGGTAGTCTGCCCGTTGGGTTTCTTATAATCACTGGCTATTTTGGCTATGAATTTATTGACCGACACTCCTGCCGAGGCAGTCAATCCTGTTTTTTCAAAGATTTTTTTCCGAATTTCCTTGGCGATGTTCGTAGCGGAGGGATTATTTTTCTTGTTAAAAGTCACATCCAGATACGCCTCATCGAGGGAAAGCGGCTCGACCAAATCAGTGTATTCATAGAAGATTTCGCGGATTTGCAGGGAGATTTCCTTATACCGCTCAAAACGAGGCAAAACAAAGATAACATCTGGGCAGAGTTTCCTTGCCTTCGCTCCGCTCATCGCACTACGAACGCCGTATTTCCTCGCTTCGTAGCTTGCTGCCGCTACCACACCTCTATTCCCTCCACCGCCCACAGCGATGGGTTTTCCTCTAAGGTCAGGACAGTCCAGCTGCTCTACGGAAGCAAAAAAAGCATCCATATCGATGTGGATTATCTTATTTTCAGAGGTGTCCATTGTTTTAGAGAAAATTCTATTTATTTCGTGTAAAGATAGTTTTTTCCTCAATATTTTACTGCAAAAATCCGTTATGAATTTTACTTGGCTCTCGTTAGAAAGTATGATATTTTTCAGATATTTAGGTGGAGATATTTTATTATCTTTGTGGAAACAAAAAAATAAGAAAGATGGCAGCACAGAAAAGAATTTTATTAGAAGACTGGCAAGAAATAAAACCTTATAACAAAACCGCTAAATCCGACCTTTGTTTTTTAGGAATAAGCAATGAAATTAACGATAAAATCTATGAAAAAGAGTTTCATATTCCTTTGCAGAATTTCATAAGAGAAGAAGGGATTTCTCTGTTTTGTATGTTTCTGACTTCTTATTTAGAAGACATCATTTCTGGGTCTGAAGTATGGAATTCTTTCATCAAAAAACATAAAGAACTTTACGGAAAACCGCTACCATTCTACGAAACTGACAAAAACTATGTGGAAGGTGAGGTTAATATCCAAGATGTGAAATTTTTGGTTTGGTATTTCATCAATGCCGTGAACAAGAATATCCTGCTCAACCCTCATGATCCCTTTATACAAAGCATTTCTGAAGGGCTGGTGGGTATCTTGGAAACAGAGTACGAATACGCTCCAGAAAACGATTTACTGAGAGAAACTTACCAAATA
Source organism: uncultured Flavobacteriaceae bacterium (assembly GCA_963518955.1). GTDB lineage: Bacteria > Bacteroidota > Bacteroidia > Flavobacteriales > Weeksellaceae > JABCPE02. Next base: position 15,362 of record CAUQKI010000017.1, read on the forward strand.
GAGCCTACCCAAGACTACTATGAAGTAAGAAGACTTCTCAATAATATCCTAACTAAAACCTATCTATTCTTCCCAGATACAGGCTTCGCTCTATTGAGACAAGAGGCGGAAATCATGGAAACAGGGCGAAGAGTAGAAGCTACTCTGGATGACAACAGAGACAGATTCATCCACGAGGCATGCACCTCTCTCCTTGCGCTTTCTGCGAAGGAATGGGCAGTTTTGATTTTGGGTAAAAAACATCCCGTAGCGAAAGATTTAGAAAAAATGTCTCCGAGAGTTCAGGGAAGTTTCCTTTTCCTTTGCGAAGATGAAAAATACCTTAAAATAAAACACATCGCTACTGATAAGAAATTCAAACTTCTGAAATCTTCTTTCCCTAAACACAAAGATTTAAAGGAAAAAAGCATCATCTTCATGGGCATCGTAGAATGGCATAAAGAATGGTGGTTCTCAGGAGTTTCCATCATGAGCGACTACAACGAGGAATTCATAGAAAAGGAAAAACAAAACATCCACTCTAAAGAATCGCTCAGCTTCATGGAAGACCAAGCCCTTATCCGTGAAAACCTAAAAGAACACCACGAAGCATTCCTCATCTATAACAAGGGCGTTCCTATCGTATTCCTCAAAAAAGAAGAGGTGGATGACTTTATGAACGGATATTTTGATTTCTTCACAGAAACTGCCGGTCTATCCGCAGAGGAAAAAGAAAAAGCCGTAAAAAAATACAAACCAAAAGCAGACAAAGAAGAGGAAAAACCAGACACTGTGATGGTAGTTTTCCATAATATCAATTCTGGTTTTGAGGTTTATTCTAACATAGAAAACGCTTTTTGTATTAAACAAAATAAATTCTTAAATAAAGACAGAATCGACCAAGATTTCTACCAAATCTTCTTGGCGAATTTCTACTCAAAAGAAATTCTGGACTACAGCATAGAAGTGAGCGAGAAAAAGATTTCTTTCTTCAAGAAAAACAATTATACAAAAGAAGAATTGGACTTTTTCACTCGTTTCTTTAAACAAGGAAATTACCACACTAAGGCGAGATTAACCGTTATAAAAAATGCCTAATGTTTAGACTATTGTTCTTGTTTTCGGGCGTTTTTGCCATTGGGCAGAATATTAAAAGCATTCAGCTATTTAATCCACAGACCAATGACGAAACGCCTGTCATAAGGTTCGGAGAGCAGCTTGTCCTTCGTTTTGATGACTTGGACAATGGCAGCCAGATTTATCGCTATACGATAAAACATCTTGACAGAAACTGGAAAGATGACGGCTTGTTTTTCACGGAATTTGCAACTGGAAAACTGAGCGGATTGATTGATAATTTTAAATATTCTTTCAACACCCACCAAGCCTACACGCACTACTCTCTGACCTTTCCTAACAAGGACATTCAGCCTAAAATTTCAGGAAATTTTGAACTTATAGTTTATAAAGATTCGCCGAAAAAACCAGTTTTTACAAAGAGATTTTCGGTGGCAGAAAATGGAGCTGGAATTGGTCTGAATGTAAGCCGATACACCGCAGCGAAAACTCCAAACCTCAACCAAAGAGTAGAAGTCAAAGTCTCTCTTACCGACCCAGAAACCAGCCGAAATATCAATTCTGTCAGCCTAAATATTATCCAAAATAATAATTTTAATGATGGGATTTTTAACCTAAAACCTTCCTCTGTCCTCTTCGGAAACCAGCTGATGTTTCAGCAGTTGAGCCTTGTTTTTCAAGGGAATAACGAGTTTTCTTACTTTGATAATAAAACGATAAACGCCTCCTCCGACATGGTGGCAGGAACGGAAAACATCGATGGTGTGAACTACACCTACCTCTTCCCTACTTGGACTTCTCCGCTCAGCTACCAGTATCAGCCAGATGTCAATGGCGCTTTCTATTTCCGTAGTAATAACATGGGACAAGAAAGAAATGCCGACTACGAGGGCGACTACTCTTGGGTGGTGTTTTCTTTGGACAGCCATCCTTTGGAAGGAAAAAATATCTATGTTTTAGGGCAGTTTAATGATTATCAGGCTAATGAAGAAAGCCAAATGCACTACGACCCGAAAAGCCAAAAATATTTCGCTAAAATATTCCTAAAACAGGGATTTTACAACTATATCCTTGCGACAAAAGACCAAAATGGAAAACTAAATTTTGGTGAAATCAATGGAAATTTCTGGCAGACACAAAACCAATATCAGGCTTTTCTGTATTACACTCCTTTTGGAAAAAATTACGATGGGCTTATTGGTTATGGAGAAATCAGATAGAGCAGTCTATTCCCAAAATTGGAAATAATATTTTTTCCAGCTTTTCAGGACATCATCCGTTTTGTTCTGTGTTTTTTCTTTCAGATTTTTTTCATTGCTGAATAAAGAAACTCCCAGCCCAAAACGCTCCAGCGGATAACCCATAGCATTCAAAACCGTAACTCCCTCGTCCAGAGATGAGGTATTTCTCTCCGAAATTCTTGGCGAAATTTTATTAGGAAAATGTATCATAAATAGATTTCGGCGGAGGTCAGGATGGCGTTCCAGCGTTTCGGAAACCATATTTCTCATCGTAAGATGGTCCGAAGAAACCACTATCATCGTGTTTTTTTCTGTATCCAGTTTTTTAATTTCATTGATAAATTCCGAAATCAAATAATCACTCACATGAAGGGCATTCAGGGTAACATTCTGCCCATTTTTATATTTTTTCTTCTTAAAATCCGGCGGAACAAAACCTCTCGGACTATGAGTGTTTATCGTAGAAATCATAATGCTAAACGGCTGATTTTCAGATTTTAATTCCTTATATTTTTCCTTAGCAAATTCAAGGGTTTTGTCATCATTCAGCCCCCAGCGAGAGAGATTTCTCGGCGTTTTATACTTTTCATCAATATTTTCAAGTGAAAACATCTGAAAACCATGACTTTCCAAAAATTTATCATTCCCTGCAAAGGCTTTAGGCGAGCCTTGTATGAAAATATTTTTGTAGCCGTCCTCGGCAAGTATATTCCCTACGCCCTTTATTTTGGGGAGAAAACTCGGAAGCTGGTCTAGGTCGTTATTCTCCCGCCCCACCGCATACAGAGGCACTCCGCACTGAGAACTCGCTATTCCTGCAATAGTCCAGCCTGTTCCCCAGACCTGATGAACATTAGAAAAGGAAAGTGATTCTTTCTCCAGTTGAGCCAAATTAGGCGCAAGGTCAGGGAAAATTTCTTGATTGAGGTATATTCGCTCAAAAGCCTCTGCATAAATCCAAACCAAATTATACTTAGTTTCGTTTTTTACAGGCTGTTTGGGAGGCTGGTAATTGTCTTTAAATAAAAATTTTGGGTCTTCATCTACCACTTTATAAGTTTGGTAAATATCATAGTTTAAGGGATTAAATACCAATAAAACCAGCATCAAAAACACTGGAATTTTAGCTTTGATGTTTTTTTCTTTTGTCTCTTTTTTGATGATTTTTTTAAAGTAAAAAAACGCTGAAAAAACGAATAAAGCCACCAATAAAGTGATGTCTATGATAAGTTTATAAAAATCCCCTATTCCCGCTCCTTTAATGCCTGTTTTCAGGTGAAATGGAATACTTTCGTTAAAGCCAGTTCCTGTCAGATTAAACGAGAGATAATATAATATGCCCTGAACTCCTGCAATGAGCCAAAAATAAAAAGCAGGTTTTCCTCTATTTATCAGCAGAAGAAAACACATCAAAGAAAATAGTATATAACTGATATTGAGCTTAGTATGAGTGATAATCCTCAGCGTAGTCTCATTCTCTATAATGGACAAAATCTGCAAATACAAAAAATATGCATAAAAACCAAATAAAACACTGTAAATCAGTTTTTTATACCTAATTTCCTTTTGAAAAACTGCCACCGAAATGGTGAACATTATCAAAAGAAAATGCAGGGAATAAATCAGAAAAGTAGGCGTATCCTGTCCCAATTTATTTCAAGTGTTTAAAAAATTCCCACATCACAATTCCACCACAAACACTCACATTTAAAGAGTGTTTAGTCCCCAGCTGAGGTATCTCCAAGAAGTCATCACAGAGCGGAAGAACCTCATCACTGATACCCTCCACTTCGTTACCAAGAACCAATGCATATTTTTGGCTCTTCGCAAAGTCAAATTCTGTAATCATTTGGCTTCCAGTAGTTTGCTCCACTCCTACTACTCTATACCCTTCTGATTTTAAGCTTTGTAGAGCCTCCGTAACAGACTCAAAATAAGCCCAATCCACACTTTCCGTAGCTCCTAGCGCAGCCTTATGGATTTCTCTATGCGGCGGCTGTGGAGTGATTCCACAGAGTAAGATTTTTTCTACCAAAAAAGCGTCTGCTGTACGAAATACCGCCCCTACATTATGCATACTGCGCACATTATCAAGGACTATAACTAGAGGAGTTTTAGAACTTTGTTTAAATGTTTCTACATCTATTCTCCCCAGCTCTTCTAATTTAAGTTTCTGAACCAAAATAATTATTTTTTAGGATTCACTGAAAATACGAATTACATTCTTCTCTATATTCTGAGCTATCAGCTCCATAGGAAGGTCATTTTCATCATTATTAAACGGTTCCTCTATCTCCTCTGCCAGCACCTCCATACTCATCAGCACATAGAATACGAAAACAGTAAGAAATACCATAAGATACCCTATACTCATAGAATAGGCGATAGGAAGAGTAATCACATAAATAACGATAAATTTCTTTGTAAAAGATGAATAAGAATAAGGAATCGGCGTGTTTTTGATTCTTTCGCAGCCGCCACAGACTTCCAAAAATCCTCTGGCGTGATAGTCCAGCATCAGCATCTGCTCTCCCGATATTTTACCTTCTTTATACAATTTCTGAATTCTCTCCTGTATCCTCCAAATCAGCGCATTAGGCGGATGTGGAAGCTGCTCTACTTCCGTATGATGCTGGTCTTGTGCCAGTTCCATTTTAGTGGATTTTTTGGACAAGTGCCTACTGAGCAAGTGAGGAAAAAAACAAAGATATTTCTGAAAAAAGTCTCTATTTTCGGTGTCTTCCGTGTCCAGCATAGTGTGGAGTTTAACTGCAAGATTTCGAGAGTCATTTACCATTCTACCCAAGAGTTTTCGCCCTTCCCACCAGCGGTCATAAGCGGTATTAGTCCTGAAAACCAAAAGCATCGACAAGACAAAACCCAGCAGTGTGTGGATGAGGGAAATATTTTTAATCGAAGAATCCTTATCTATTTTAAAATATTCTATCTCCAAAAAAGCCACTATTGCTGCATATACAGCCATGGCAATCATCCCTGACCTCAAGGTTTTTAATGAGTCTGACTTATGCATACTCAGCAGTATGGATATCCAGTGCTTATTATCATATACCCGCATATAATATCTTTTTTAGCCCTAAAAGTTTAAATTTGCACAAAAATAATACTTTTTTAACAAAATTTTATTGAAATCTTCTTTAATTTTGTTCCCTTAAACCTAATTTCACTTTATGGCAAAAACGACACAAAAAGAAACTCCACTGATGGCTCAGTACAACAGCATCAAAGCTAAATATCCAGATGCTGTCCTGCTCTTTCGTGTGGGGGATTTTTACGAAACCTTTGGGCAGGATGCTGTGCGAACTTCCCAGATTTTGGGCATCGTTCTCACAAAGAGGAATAACGGCGGTTCCCATACCGAGCTGGCAGGTTTTCCTCACCACTCTCTCAATTCCTACCTTCCCAAACTGGTTCGTGCTGGACTGCGTGTCGCAATCTGTGACCAGCTGGAAGACCCAAAGATGACCAAAGGCATCGTAAAGAGAGGTGTTACAGAGCTGGTTACGCCAGGAGTTACCTTTAATGAGCAGATTCTCACTACCAAAGAGAATAACTTTTTGCTGTCTATCCATCGTGAAAAAGAAAAATACGGCATGGCTCTAGTGGACATTTCCACAGGAGAATTCCTTGTTTCGGAAGGAAATTCGGATAAGCTGATGCACATCATCCATACCTTCAGCCCTAGTGAAATTATCTATCAGCGAAAAACCGAACTCCCAAACAGAATAAAAGACAGAAACTCTTTCGCTCTGGAAGACTGGGCTTATCAGTATCCTTTTGCTTATGAAAAACTTACCAATCATTTCAAAACAAAATCACTGAAAGGCTACGGCATAGAGGAGTTTCCATTAGCCATCACTGCTGCTGGTGCTATTTTTGCCTATTTAGTAGAGGACACCCATCATACTCTCATTCAGCACATTACCAAAATACAAAACATTCCGCAGGATGATTATTTAATGATGGACGGCTTTACGCTTAGAAATTTGGAAATCATTCATTCCAACCACCATGAGGGCAAAAGCCTTCTGGACATCATAGACCGCACGACCACGCCTATGGGAGGGCGTCTGCTGAGAAGAAGAATGATTCTTCCGCTGAAATCCGTAAACGAAATTAACCGAAGACTTTCTCTGATAGAGTTTTTTAACAAAGAAGAAAACTTAAAATACAATATCCACGACCTTCTAAAATCTATTTCTGACCTAGACCGACTGCTCGGGAAACTTGCTGCAGAGAGAATTTCGCCGAAAGAACTCGGAAACTTCCGAAATAGTTTGATAAGTATTGAAAAAATAAAAGAACTGCTGCTGCCTTATCCAGATGCTTTGGCTTGGATTACTCCTCTGCATAGCCATAAGGAGCTCATTGATTATCTCCAAAGCCATCTAAATGAGGAGCTTCCTGTAAGTATAAACAAAGGAAATGTAATCAAAGAAGGCGTTTCCGAAGAGCTGGACAAACTGAGAAACCTCCTCTACAGCGGAAAATCTTATTTGGATGAAATGTGCCAGCGCGAGAGCGAAAGAACAGGAATTTCAAGTTTAAAAATAGATTTCAATAATGTTTTCGGATATTACATAGAAGTCCGAAACGCGCATAAAGACAAAGTTCCTGAAAACTGGATAAGAAAACAGACTCTAGTCAATGCAGAGCGGTACATCACAGAGGAACTGAAAGAATACGAATCACAAATACTAGGAGCTGAGGAAAAAATCGCCCAGCTGGAACATTTGCTCTACAAAAAAATAGAAGAGCAGGTTCTCGTGCATATTGACACTATTCAAAACAACTCTAAAATCATTGCAGAAATAGACTGCACAGTAGGACTTTCGGAACTTGCGATAGCAGAAAACTATACCAAACCGATTATCAATGAAGATTTTACAATAAACATCAAAGAAGGAAGACACCCTGTGATAGAAAAATCCCTGCCTCTAGGTGAAAAATACATTCCAAATGATATTTTCCTTGACCGATACACCCAGCAGATTATGATGGTCACAGGTCCCAATATGTCTGGTAAATCAGCCGTTCTGAGACAAACAGCCATCATCTGTCTTTTGGCGCAGATTGGTAGTTTTATCCCTGCAAAACACGCCGAAATAGGAGTTCTAGACAGGATATTTACCCGTGTGGGAGCATCGGACAACATTTCGGCTGGAGAATCTACCTTCATGGTGGAAATGAACGAATCTGCCAACATTCTGAACAACATCACAGAGCGAAGCCTCATTCTGTTAGATGAAATCGGGCGAGGAACTTCCACTTATGACGGGATTTCCATCGCTTGGGCTATTGCAGAATACCTCCACCAGCACCCTACACAGCCAAAAACGCTGTTTGCGACCCACTATCACGAGCTCAATGAGATGCAGAATAATTTCAGCCGAATTAAAAACTATCACATCACTATACAGGAGAACAAAAATAATGTGATTTTCCTAAGAAAACTAGTCGCAGGAGGCAGCGAACACAGCTTTGGTATCTATGTAGCCAAACTGGCTGGAATGCCTACAAAGGTAGTCAATAGGGCTAAAGAAATTCTAAAAACCTTAGAAGACAGCCGAAGCCAAAACCAGAACACAGAGAACATAAAACGAGTGACCGAGGAAAATCTTCAGCTTTCTTTCTTTCAGCTGGATGACCCTGCTTTAGAGAGCATAAGAGAAGAACTTACCCAAATAGACATCAATACTCTGACACCGATAGAAGCCCTGATGAAACTCAATAAAATCAAAAGTATGATTGGGAAATAAAAATCCCAATTTTATTTTTTTTAGTATTTTTACGGAAGATTTTTAAATAAAAACAAAATATAACTATGAGCGACCACTTACAGCATGAATGCGGCATTGCGATGCTTCGTCTGTTAAAACCTTTAGAATACTATAAAGAAAAATACGGAACTCCTTTTTATGGTATCAATAAAATGTATCTAATGCTGGAAAAACAGCATAACCGCGGACAGGATGGCGCAGGACTGGCAAGCGTAAAATTTGATATGCAGCCTGGCGAAAGATACATCAGCCGTATCCGTTCTAATGCCAGCCAGCCGATACAGGATATTTTCAATCAAATCAATACCAGAATCAGCGAAATTCTAAAAGAAAATCCAGAAATAAAAGATGACACAGAAGCCCAGAAACACCTGCTTCCATATATTGGGAATGTATTTTTAGGGCATGTCCGCTATGGAACTTTTGGGAAAAACAGCATAGAAAATGTTCATCCTTTTCTTCGACAAAACAATTGGATTTACCGCAACCTCATCGTAGCTGGGAATTTTAACATGACCAATTCCAAAGAGCTTTTCCAAAAATTGGTAGAACTCGGCCAGCACCCGAAAGAGCAGACCGATACGGTGACCATCATGGAGAGAATAGGGCATTTCCTAGACACCGAAGTTGAAAACCTATACCAAAAACTAAAAGCTGAAGGCTACTCCAAAAAAGATGCTGCGGCAGAAATCCCAAACCAACTGGATGTAGCTAAAATCCTCAAAAAATCTGCATACATATGGGACGGCGGCTATGCTATGTCTGGAATCATAGGACATGGCGATGCCTTTGTAATCAGAGACCCTGCGGGTATCCGTCCAGCATACTACTATAAAGATGATGAAATCGTAGTTGTAGCCTCCGAAAGGCCAGTTATCCAGACTGCATTTAATCTTGATTTTGAGCAAATTACAGAGCTAAACCCAGGTTCTGCTATCATCATCAAGAAAAACGGAAATGTTTCCATAGAAGAAATCCTCCCTGCCCTGCCCTACAAGGCTTGTTCTTTTGAGAGAATTTATTTCTCACGAGGCAGCGACAAGGAAATTTATCAAGAAAGAAAAAAACTAGGAGCATTACTCTTCCCAAAAATTCTAAATTCCGTGGATGAAGACCTGAAAAATACAGTTTTTGCCTACATTCCGAACACCGCAGAAACCTCTTTTTATGGACTGATAGAAGAGGCTGATGCCCATCTGAATGAATACAAGAAAAAACAAATCCTAAAATTAGGAAACAATATTTCAGAGGAGAAATTGGAGGAAATCTTGTCCCTTCACCCTACAACTGAAAAAGTAGCCATCAAGGATGCTAAACTCCGTACTTTCATCACGGAAGACAGCAGCCGAAATGATTTGGTAGCCCATGTTTATGACATCACATACGGCTCTGTCCGAAAAAATATTGACAATCTGGTCATTATAGATGATAGCATCGTAAGAGGAACCACACTGAGAAACAGTATTTTACGAATTCTAAATCGTTTGAATCCAAAAAAAATAATCGTTCTATCCTCTGCTCCACAAATCCGTTATCCTGACTGCTATGGTATAGACATGGCTCGTTTAGAGGATTTGGTAGCTTTCGAGGCGGCTTTAGAACTGCACAAAGAAAGAGGTTCTGACCATATCATAAAGGAAGTTTATGAAAAATGTAAATCTCAAGTGGATTTAGAAGATTCCCAAGTCATTAACTATGTCAAAGAAATCTATGCGCCATTTTCTGAGGAAGAAATTTCAGCGAAAATAACTGAACTTTTAGTTCCTGAGGAAATGAACTGCCCTGTGGAAATCATCTTCCAAAGCGTAGAAAACCTGCACAAAGCCTGCCCGAAAAACCTCGGCGACTGGTATTTCACTGGTGACTACCCTACTGCTGGCGGAAACAGAGTGGTGAATAGAGCCTACATCAATTTCTTTGAAGGAAATAAAGAAAGAGCATACTAACGCATTTTGGATTTATCTACTCCCATAGAATATCTAAAAGGCATCGGCCCTGAACGCTCCAAACTGATTAAAAATGTTTTGGGAATTTCTACCGTGGAGGATTTTCTCTATTTCTTCCCTCTGCGGTATTTGGATAAAAGCAAAGTCTACCGAGTAGCAGATTTAAAGGAAGAAAATGTAGAAATCCAGCTGAAAGGAAGGATTTATGATTTAAAAGAAATCACCTACGGAAGAGGACAAAAAAGACTCTCCGCGAAGTTCCGCGATGAGACAGGCGCTTTGGATTTGGTTTGGTTCCAATATACCCAGTGGCTGAAAGACCAGATTCCGCTCAATAAAGAGCTCTACATCTTCGGAAGGGTCAGCCTCTTCGGACAGCAGTTTTCTATGGCGCATCCAGAGATAGAACTGGAAGAAAAACGAGAGAAAGAACTCAGACTTCGCCCTATCTATCCGAGCAGTGAGAAAATCACAAAACGAGGGCTCAATCAAAAATTTTTCCAAGGCATCCAAGCGCATATTCTTGGGCATGTCACGGGACTTGTGCAGGAAAATTTACCACAAAGCCTCCTCCAGTCGCTCAAGCTCATGGGAAGGCAGGAAGCCTTTGTCAATATTCATTTTCCCAAAGACACTTCGGCATTTGAACAGGCGGACAGACGGCTGAAATTCGAGGAAGCATTCTTCTTCCAGCTCGGCTATGCTTTGAAAAAACAATACAATAAGACATCGGCAGTGGGAAATCCCTTCCCTTTGGTGGGCGATTTCTTCAATGATTTTTATCAAAACAGAATGCCCTTTGAGCTGACCAATGCCCAAAAAAGAGTCTTAAAAGAAATCCGAAACGATATGAGGCTCCCTATACAGATGAACCGCCTTCTGCAGGGAGATGTAGGCTCTGGGAAAACCATGGTGGCGCTGCTTTCTATGCTGATAGCCATAGACAACGGCTTCCAAAGCTGTATGATGGCTCCTACGGAAATCTTGGCGCAGCAGCATTTCAACAGCCTTTCCGAGGCGCTTTTCGGAACGGGCGTAAACATCAGACTTTTAACAGGTTCTACCAAAACCGCTGAACGAAAAATCATTCACTCGGAACTGGAAAACGGAACTCTTCATATTTTGGTCGGCACCCATGCCGTGCTGGAAGACAAGGTTAAATTCAAAAACCTCGGTCTTGCCATCATCGATGAACAGCACCGTTTCGGTGTGGAACAAAGGGCAAAACTTTGGATGAAAAATAAAATTCCGCCACATATCCTCATCATGACCGCTACGCCTATTCCAAGAACACTAGCGATGAGTTTTTACTCGGATCTGGATGTTTCCGTGATAGATGAACTTCCGATGGGAAGAAAGCCCATCATCACGGCTCATCGGCGAGAAAAGGACAGAAACTCGGTATTTCGTTTTGCCAAAGATGAAATCGATAAGGGCAGACAGGTCTATTTCGTTTATCCTTTGATAGAGGAAAGTGAGGCTTTGGATTATGAAAACTTGATGGGTGGCTTTGAGCGGGTTTCCGAAGCTTTCCCTTACCCAGACTATGCCGTTACCATGCTTCATGGAAAGATGAAACCGCAGGAAAAAGACGAGGCGATGCAGTATTTCGCTTCAGGGAAGGCAAATATCATGGTTGCTACTACAGTGATAGAAGTCGGCGTGAATGTTCCCAATGCCTCTGTGATGATTATAGAAAGTGCCGAGCGTTTCGGGCTTTCCCAGCTCCATCAGCTAAGAGGAAGAGTGGGAAGAGGCGCCGAGCAGAGCTACTGCATCCTGATGACCTCGGATAAAATGTCTTCCGACAGCCGAACCCGAATAAAAACCATGTGCGAGACCAACGACGGCTTTAAGATTTCCGAAGTGGATATGAAACTCCGCGGGCCAGGCGATATCCTCGGCACCCAGCAGAGTGGCGTGGTGGATTTCAAACGGCTGGACTTAGCCCAAGACGGGCACATCATCAAGGCAGCAAAGGACACCGTAGAGGCGCTCCTCCGAGTAGACCCTTCGCTCCAGATGGAACAGCACCAAGCCCTGAAAAACTACTACATAAAACAATACAAAGGCAAAAACAAATGGGGAAGAATCAGTTAATGGAATAAAAAAATTAGATTTAAAAAATGAAAAAAAATATCAAACTTATGGCACCGCAGTGGATAGAATACCCTGCCCTTTCTGAATTTTCTATGGGCTGGCGTATGGGCGCTGGCGAAGATTATAAATGTGATTTTTGGAATTGGTATGAAACACTCTCACCTGAACAGCAGCGAGAGTACCAAACGCTTTTCCCTTATCCTTGCTTCTGGCATTATAATAACTGGGCAGTGAATGATTTGGAAATAGAAGACAGGCTGGATGATGAAGAAGACTATTATTATGAGGGTGTTCCGCTTTGGCAACCCAAAGGCGCTTATAAATACTCCAAAAAAACTTTTATCAATTCACCAAAGAAACTCAAATTCATCTTCTTTTGGAAACCCAATGCTAATGCCGTAGATGAGTCTTGTTTGGGACAGTGGCAGCCCTCACCTTTTCGTGTAGATGGCGATAAATATTCTTGTGCAGAGCAATATATGATGGCTGAAAAGGCGCGTTTATTTGAGGATGAAGAGGTGAGGGAAGAAATAATGAACACTTCTGACCCTAAACTAATGAAGGCTCTGGGCAGAAAGGTGCGCAATTTCAATCCTGAAATATGGGACAAAGCCAAATACAGCATCGTGCTCAATGGGAATTACTACAAATTCACCCAAAACAAAGAAATGATGGACTTTTTGCTCTCTACAGGCGATAAAATACTGGTAGAAGCGAGTCCGCTTGATACCATTTGGGGGATAGGCTTTGGCAAAGAGAATGAGAAAGCTCATAACATCGCCTCATGGCGTGGCAAAAACCTGTTGGGATTTGCACTAATGGAAGTTAGAGACGAGATTAGAAAGCTTTATCAGAATGTGAATTTGCTGAAAAAATAGAAAGGTTTTCAGTTATTAAAAAAATATTATTTTTACTCAAAAATATAAATTAAAAAAAATGAAAGAATTACTTACGCCAGAGGCGCTACTGACTAATTTCAAAGATGTGCGAACTCTTACTCGAAAGGTCATCGAGGCTTTCCCTGAGAAAGACCTTTTTGAATTTAGCATTGCAAATTTGCGTCCGTTTTCACAAATGATTGAGGAGTTTTTGATGATTACCAACTATATTTTCACAGAAATACTTCACGAAAAACATACCTCTTTTTGTAATGAAGGACAGTTTCCTACTACCAAAGAGGGCATATTGGCTCTGTGGGACAAGGCTACTGAAATTATCGATAGTGAATGGAAAGAAATAAGTGATTACACCCAGCCGCTCACTATTTATCAAATGACTTTTAGCTTTGCCCAGTGGATTCTTTACGCCATCGAAAACGAGACACATCACCGCGGACAGGGCTACACCTACCTTAGAACCTTGCAAATAGACCCTCCTTACTTCTGGGGAAGGGAAAGTTTTCAATAATAATCAATACCTAATGAACACAGACAACATTATAAAAGAAATTTTGGCTGGGATAGAAGATGTCTTTAATGGATTTGACCTGCCCAAAACTCCCTACGGAAGAAATGAACTTTGGGAAGGAATTACTAATTATTTCAAAATCAAACAATTAAGGGATAAAATAGAGTTTTATAATAGTGATTACGAATATACTTCGGAGTCTATCACCATCGCAGGATTTCACGAAATCCCTCAGGAAACCGTGGAAAATACTATCATTCCCACTTTGGAAGAACAGCTTACCCAAATGTTCTTTAATCCTGATTTTTATTATCGTTTTGAATACAAACTTACCTTAGTGTTTGAATTTCAGTTTGGGCTAGGACGCCACATTCAAAAAAAACTGCACTTAGAACACCCAGAACGCAAAGCCGAACTCAAAGAGCGATTAGATGCCTATGTACAAAAAGTCATCTATGACGAAACGGCAAAAATGAAAGAGAAAGAAATCCATAGTTTCTTTGACAAACTCTTTGATTTTGAACTCAACAGCTATAGCGAAGACAAGGTGATTGAAATCTTAGAAAAAGGCTTTTCGCTCATAGACCCTAAATGGAAAAAGACAATGGAAGAATATCGGTTTGGGTTGCACTACCACACCAATGAGTGGAAAGAAGCTGTCTTTATGCCTTTGTATTATAATGTTAAAGGAGAAGATTGGTCAAAAGAATATACGCTCAAAAAAGATTTGGAAGTAAAAAATGTAGACCAAGCTAAACTAAATCTATTTGTACAACAAGCCCTTTGGAACATTAAACACCAACGATACAGCTGGGATGTAAGGTTTGCTTGTGAGGATTTGGAGCGTGCAGCCAAGGAATTAGGCTCTGAAAAAGCGGCTATGTATCTCAAAAAAGGCACAGGAAACCTGCCTGAAAACATCATTCACTACAAGGATGATGATATAGAATGCGCTGCCAATGATGTATTGGCTACAATCAATGTGAAAATCAAGCAAGAATCGGCTGTGGCTTACGATAAAGCGCTGGATTTCATCATTGCTCTTTTGAAAACGGACTTCCCAAGAAGTTATCAAATTAAACTCAATTCCAAAGCGCCTAAGCAGTTTTTGGATATCAAAGGAATTGCTAAATCATCTACTCATCGTTTCTTTGCACAAGCGCTCCAATACGAAGAATTACACTCTAAACTCGTAACTTATGCTGAGGCGGCTATGAAAGAATTTCAGTGGTATAACGATGTAGAAGAAGGCGAAAAGAGCTGTATGCCTGGCAGTTATGTAGTCTTTGGTTTGGGTTTGATAAGTGAAGAATATTTTCCACTAGTAAGCAAGTATTTTGAGCTTTTGGATGATGAGCATCAGATGGTGCATAAATACTTCATAAGCGCCCTAATTGACCACTATGGAGTGAATGAACATTCCTTACCGCTTATCTGTCAAGGGATTACCTCTGCTCAGTTTGATATGGTATTCAAGAATTTAGCAAAAGAACTGGAAAATCTAGAGAAAAAACAGCTTTTAATCAATTTTCTCAAAGAAAAAGAAGCCTTTTTTGCTTCTAAAAAAGAAACACATGGCTTTTATAAATTCTATGAAGAACAGATTTACTATGCTATCTATGGCAAACAATGGAAGAAAAAGATATAAAATAAGGTATGAACAAATCACTAGAGAGCATTACTCATGAAGAATTTCTAAAGCTGATGGAACGCCTCAAAAACCTACAAGAATTCACCTTTTTAGAATACACAATGGCACCAGAAGCGGATATTTTTTATTTCAATTTCATGGAAAAAACCATGAAAATCAAATGGGATTTGGATTATGGTCTTTTTCTAGAAACAGAGTCGCTCTCTACAGCGGACAGAGATTTATTTTTAAATATTTTAGATAAAGAAATTTTATTTCTGATTTAACCACTTTTTATAAGCTTCTCTCAGCGCTTGTGCTTGTGCTTTGTGAGGGCTTAGCGTACTCATGTCATCATAATACTGAAAGGAAACAGCCTTACTCACCTTAGGTAGCGCTGTTTCTATGGAAAGTTGTTGTTTTACTCTATCAAAGGTTGCTGGCGTAAAAGGATACTCCCCCGTAGGCGAATAAAAAGTCTCTAAATCCGTCCAGAAAGCTCCTTTGTAGTTTTTGTTTTCTTCAAAAAGTCCTTTTTGAGCACTTTGATAATAAGTATTCAATTGGTCAAGTGTTACATGCTTAGCCCCTACCCCATCTTGTAACATAATTATTTGCAGGTGGCTTTTTCCAAGTTCTGCCATAAAATGCTGTAATTGGTTTGGAGAAGTAAGTTTGCTATTCCAAAAAGCCGCTATAGAAACAGGCTTGCCACCCCAGCTGTGAAGTGCATCAGCAATAGGATTTACAAACACATCCCTAAAAAGCGCCATTTTTTCATCAGAGCCATAGGCATAAGGCTCTGGTTCATGAGGTATATACCAACCTTTGAAAGCCGGATGATTCCCGAACTTTGAATTAATTTCTCTAGCCAAATCAATACATCGCTGAGCATTAAGCTGAAGCCAAGCCCTATTTGTTTGGTTCTGCCAATAAGTCTCATCAAAGTGAAGCCCTATATGCACTTCTACACCTTGCTTTTGTGCTGCCTCAAAGAATCGCGCTAAGGTATGACGGCTCTTCTGAGAAGTGAAAGTATTGGCTGAATCAAACCAAGTAATATCATTATACGCATTCTTGAAAGCCGTATATTGTACGATAACTGTATTGATTTTTAATTCTTTAAGTTCAGAAAAAAACTTTTCCCATTGGGAAGCTGTCCAATCATTTTTACCAAAAAGCTGGACAAAAGTTCCTGTAAGATAAGGAGGTTCTTTACTAATAGAGGATGTTTGTTCTTCTGTTGTGGTTCTATTACAAGCACTTAGTAGTAAGATACTACTTAGAATTAGGGATAATAACTTCTTCATAGGCACAAATATAAGGATTAATTTTTAATGCTCGATACATAATGACAACGCGACTATTTCAATTTCATGGAAAAACTGCAAAAATCAAATGAGAATATTAAATCTATGAATTGACAGGCGAAAAATAATTATCTTTGCTTTAAATCAGCTCTAAATGAAAAAACGCATTATCTATTTCATTATCATTATTTTCTGTCTGCCCAATGTTTTTGTTCTTTACAAAACCTTTGATGTGCTGGACAACATCGATTCTCTACCCAAGAAAACTAGTTGGGTGAAAGGATGTCGTTATTGGGGAAAGAGAAAGAGAAATCTGGATATTTATCTGGCTTCAGAACAAGAAGTAAAACAAATGAAAGAGCCCAGCAGAGAAGGCGAAGCAGACATTTATCTCAGGGTAAAGAAATTCTCCTTCATCGACCTGCCTGAAATAAAATTTAGAGACAAAATCACTTATTATGAACTAGAAGATGATTTTGTTTACAAGACAAGTTTTTCCAGCGAACCTAAGATTATAGGAGTTGCCACCGAAGGAAATTCTGTAAGTCGCTATCATCTCTTTGTGGAAATTATGGATTTTTATCAAACTTTGGCTTACTTTGCTATATTTGTGTTAAATCTGCTTGTGGGAAAATATTATGAAAAAATTTTCAAGACAGAAAAAGGCTTATCACTGATATTTGTTCCTATTTTATTCTATATTATTATCTTCATTATCACATAATTTCTTATATTTGAATAGAAAGATTAAGTTGATAATTTTAAAATATTTCCAAAATGGAAGAGCGATACGAGAACATCCGCGAGATGAATGAGATTTTAATGAAAGTAGAAAATATTCTCACCAAAGCTGAAGAGGTCTTGAAAGAATGGAAGACTGTCCAACCAGACTATGATAGGCTCGTGACATACTACGACAGTGAACAATGGCGCAAAGACTATTTTGATAGTAATGATGGCAAAATCCCTGATGAGGTTCCTCAGTGGGTGCTTACCCAAGATGCTATTTTTGATGCCATAGGTACTCAGTTCTACCTCGCTGATGAATTCCAAACCCTCCTAAAAACAATCAAAGATAAAGAATGGAAAGAGTAAGTTTTATGGCAAAATATAAATTTTAACACTTTAAAATTCAAATATTTTTTGTTTTTAACATTTTTTTTATAACTTTGCCGATTGAAGTTAGTGTGTAAAAAATACAAATTTTATAGATATGAAAAGAAAAATATTTACTTTAGGCCTATTGTCTCTTGCTTTTTCAACAAATGCGCAGTCATTATTAGGTGTTCAAGACCAAGCAAGTCTTCATATAAAAGAAGATGCTCTTATCTATAGTGGTGGAGAGTTGAAAACTGTTGAAAATGGTGTGATAGATAATTTTGGTAATGTGATGATTGTAGGTGGTGGTTTTAAAACTGTTACTGCATCAAATACTGATAAAACAAATGGCGGGAACTTTATCCTCCGTTTATGGACTAAGCCTGGTATCACAAATGGTGATATAGTTAATGGAGGGGATGTCATAAAATATGGTCAGCTTTATATTGATAATCAAACTCCACAAACTCAGGTTACAGGAATTGTAGATAAAGAATATAAAGACAATTCTCATGGTGTTTACCAACAAATGGCGATACCTTTCTATAAGAAAACTTTTGCTAGCTTATCTTCAGAACTAAGTGCTAGTCTTAGCGGAAATAGATGGAATAGAACAGGAATATTAGTATGGAATAATCGTAAAGTAAGATTTGACCATTTTAATCCATCTGACAACACTACTGATATTAGACTAGCTGGGCATGCTGTAGAAAACAATGGGGCTACAAGTTATTATACTATAGGTTCTAGATTTTTCAATGCTTTTACAGGAGGGGCGTTGAACACTCTATCCACTAAAGTTTTCACTATAAAAGGAGTGCCTTTTGCGGGCAATATTACTGCTACATTAGATGGAGCTGGTAATGGAGTAGACTTTGGGGTAGATGGTAAAAACACAAATTATTATAAAGAACGATATAATTCTTACTTAGGAGATAATTGGGAATTCTCTAGCTCTCCATGGACTGGCAATTATGGTAAAAACATATACCAATTTGGTAATCCATATTTAACAAATCTAAACCTTAAATATTTAGGGAAAATTGTAAGTAATTTGAGAGGAGTTCGTGTTGAACCAGGTACTGCTGTAAAAGCAACTGGAGACACTAGTGGAGTGTATCTTTCTTATACTAATGGAGTTGCAGTAGGTGATGTTAAAAGAACTATGGTAAGACCTATGGGTACTTTTGTAGTGAAATTGACAGCAGGGACTACTACACCTTTAGATTTTGGTAAGTTGAGAAAGTTTGCTTATTCAGCTAGTTCAAGCGCTAATCCTACATACAATGATGGTGTTACGGTACAATCTAAATCTCTAAATGAAGAATTATTACTTTCTGAATTATCTGAATTAAGCACAAACTCTACAGCAAAAATAGCTAGTGCTAGATTATCTAATTCTACTGTTAAGCAGTTAGGTGTAATCGCACTAGACGCTGATGGTAAAGAGCTAGGTAGAACATATTATGTAGTGCATGCTGATGGTATCTCTGGGCAACCTACTAAACTTACTACCCAAGTAACTGCTAATAGCAAAACTGTTATTGGTACTTTTGAAGAGTCTAAAAAAGGAGGAGTAGATGAAGATTTAATTAATTCATATTGGTTGTATATCAATGAGGTTAATGAAAATGATTTCAAAGGAAAAGAAGTTCCTATGAGAATATATAGTTCTGATGTTAAATACTTAGCATTTGAAATATTAGAAAATGCTGAAGATATTGCTGATGGACAAGAAAGATTATCATCTGGAGAAAGCTTCTATATTTTTGATGGAAAAAATCATGTATTAGTTGGTAACAACAAGAAGATTTCTGTATCATCAGATGCTAATTTTGGGCTTTACTATGGAAAACCAGCAGAATTAGCTTCTTCAAAAAATACTATTGCTACTATCCAAAAACCATCTGCCACTATTTTAGCATATGATGAAAGTATAGCGGCTCACAAGATTATATTTGATCCTGAATGGAAGAAAGCTACAGTTCAAGTTTTTGATCTTTCTGGTAGATTAATCTTCTCACAAGCTAATGTAGATGCTACTAAAGGAGAGTTTGTAGTAAACTTACCAAATGCTGTAAGAGGAACTTATGTAGTAACCGCTGTATCTGATACAGGTAAGAAGTTTTCTCAAAAAGTTATAAAATAATAAAATTATATAAAAATGAAGAATTTGAGTAAATTCATTTTGAATAATGTTAAGATATTTTTTCTAATATCTTTCTCTTTACTATCGAGAAGTTTGTATGGTCAAGGTACTCCTCCACCTCCAGGAAGCCAAGGGGGGGGAGCTACAAACCCAGGAGCTCCAGTTCCTATAGATATGTATGAAGGAATCTTGCTTACCATAGCTGTGTTGATGGTTATTGGTATGTATTACTATTCAAAAAATAAAAAAGAAGTATACAAATAAGTACTATAAAACTCCTAGAATTTTTCTAGGGGTTTTTTACCTTTTACATTATGAAAAAGATTTCAATATTATCAGCTTTTTTAGGGATTAGTTTTTTATCTGCTCAATTTAAAATAAATATAGAGACTGCTGATTCTTTCAGTCAAAAAACAGCAACTGTTTCTACTTTAGAAGGAGCAAAATATATTCCTTTAAAAGAGGTTAACAAAAAAAATGGAAAATGGATAATTGATGTTCCTAAAAATTATATGGGAATGATGAGAGTCTATTTTCCAGAAAACGGAAAAACAGTAAATTTAATCTCAGAAAATAAAGATGTGGTTATAAAACTTACCACAAATGGAAGTGTAATTTCAAAAATAGATTTTCTGGATGAGTCTAACCAAAAAATGACTCACATGATGCAAATTCAAAGGAAAAAAAGCCAGGTGCTTCCTGTATTGCTTGAAATGAAAAAGTTATACAATGATGGCAGTGCTTTTGATAAAGCTTTGGATAGTGAAATTCATCTTTTAGAGAATAGTAATGTAGCAATAAACAACCACCCTTTTATTCAATATTATCTAGATAATAGTAAATTCACAGGAGGTCAGGAGGATTCAAACATCAGCACAGAAGAGTACATACAGTTCTTTGCGAATTCTGGTTCAATGCTGGAGACCTCTTCCCTATTGAGACCTGCATTAGTAGGCTTTCTAAGAAAGACTTCGCCAGAAAATATCGACAGTGAAATCGATAAACTGCTTGAAAAAGTAAATCTAAAAACATCAAGAGGACAAATTATTTTGGCTGAATTATTGTCTATTTTTGAAATCTATGAACTAGAGAAACAAAAGGAAAAATATTTCAATCTAGCTTCTAGTCTGAATTATGATGTGAATGGTCAATTAAAAAGCATTGTAAAAGCCATTAAAAACACCTCCATCGGTGCGGTATTGCCAGACTATTCGTTCACATCTAATGTTACGAATACAAAATCAAAAAAAATCAGCGGAGTGAAGGCTGATAAAAAAGTGGTATTATTCTGGTCTTCGACTTGTTCACATTGTTTGAAAGAGCTTCCTATTATTTCTGAAAATTATCAAAAATTAAAGGAAAAAAACATAGAAGTTATTGCATTTGCTTTGGATTCAGATTCAAAATCGTATAAAGAAACAATAGCTTCCCTGCCATGGATAAATGACACTGAGCTGAAAGGATGGCAGAGCAGCTACACAGAAACTTACAATGTGCGCGCTACTCCGACATATTTTGTCTTGGATAAGAATAATAAGATAATAGAAAAACCAACTAATTTTTCTGCATTTTTATCAACATTAGAATAAAATAATTTGGTGGTATGAAAATATTTCGTATTTTTGCACCACCAAAATGGCGAGGTAGCTCAGGTGGTTAGAGCGTTGGATTCATAACCCAAAGGTCACGGGTTCAAGTCCCGTCTTCGCTACAACAACATCTGTAATTCAATAGTTTATAGATGAAAGGGACTAAAATAGGGACTTTACAAAAATTGTAAAGTCCCTATTTCTATAAAATAAATGGTATAGAGCATCTCAACTCACTTGTAAAAAATAATACAAGGTTTTCCCCTACCTGTGAAAAATAAGACAGAGCTTCCCCTATTTACCTGTAAAAAATAATGCAAGGTTTTCTCCTACCTGCAAAAAATAAGACAG
>CAUQKI010000018.1:0-36658 GCA_963518955.1 uncultured Flavobacteriaceae bacterium
CAGCATAAGATAGGGAGGTATGGAGGGGTTTGGATATGTTTTCCCACATATAGCCCTCTCTCAAAGGAACTTGCGCTCTTTCGCCTATGAGCTTAATCCCGCGAAAGTCCTGCAAACCCTCTTGAGTAAGTCCGAAAGGGGATACACTAAGGTTTTGAGTTGCCGTGAGCACCTCTTGCAAAGTAGGATAAACATCCCAACGCCTTTTGAGTTTTATTGATATTGCCATGAGGGTAATTTACTTGTTTGGAACAAAGATAGTGAATAAAGGGATATGAGTTGTTCATAATCATAACACCTTTATATAATCTCACACAAAAGCATCTAATAGTTCATTTTCAGAATTTATACTTATTTCTTCAAGTGTTTTAACAAAATATGCCGCATTGCATCAGAGAAAACAGCAGTGGATAAATGTCCCGTGTTCCAAATTTCCACTTCCAGATTTCCATAAGCAGGAGCGTGCTCGTGAAGTGGTAAAAACAAATCATAGCGAGCCATGACTGGAAATACATTTGGAGATTGATTTTCTTGCCATTGGGCTGAGAAATTTAAGTGATGTGTAATGATTTTGTTTCGCTCAATTTCGCTTTCAGTAGCCTTTTTCTTTGGAAAAATAAAAAACTTTTCGTGTGCCACTGTTCCTACTATCGGCACATAGAAATCTGCCGAATTATATGCCACTCGATGCCTGTTTGTTATTACAGCCCCCAAGCTAAATCCGCCAATTTCAATAGTCTGTACTCCTTTTTGTCGTAAAGTGTGAATCAGCTTTTCGGTCAATTTCACACTTGTTGCCATCGTTGCCATAAAAGTTGATAGGTGCGCTGTACCCTGTTTCAAAGCCCCTTTTTGCTTGTGAAAAGGAATTCGGACTACGATTAGGTTTATACCCAAATCATTGAGTATCTCTTTTTTGAAAATGTTAGAAAAAATCCCGTAAAAAGGATATTCCGATGCTCCGTGATGAAAAATGAGTGTATTGGAAGTGTCCGAATCCCATTTGTATACTAAGAATGCGGGATCTAAGACACCTGCTTTGGTAGAAGCTTTTACCTCGTATAATCCTTCTCTGTCCCAATCGGGAATTTCTAAATTTATAGCTTCTAAGTGTTCTGCAAAATCAACTGTTTCTACTCCGTTAGGAAAATAAACAGGTTCGGAATAAGCTACTTTGTCTACCAAAAAATTCAGATTAAGAGCAGGAATTTCTTTTTTAATCGCAGAACCTGTTGCTTGTACGAATGTTTTATCTATTTTTTCGTAAGACGGATTACGAAACAACCAGAGAAGACTGATTGCTAATAAAATAATAACTGACAATAAAAATAAATATATCATCTTTTTGATTTTCATTCTAACCTTTTTTATACAGGTTTATATTCTACAATCATAGTTTTTTGCTTGAATAAAAAGGGTTATTCAATTAAAGATAAAAGGCTCAAAAGTAGGTAATAGCGGTTCAGTATGGAATTTTAGGATTGATTTGTAAGTGGTTTCGCTGGTTAGATTAGTGATGAATTCCTGAAAATTATTCCCTGCGAAATAGATTCCCACAGGAAAATCCACGAGATAAATAGGAAATTCACCGTTTTGAGATTTTCTGATATCCCAAAATACAACCTCGCCATTTTCACTTACCATAAAGGGCTCAGCATTGGCAAGCAGCTCCATTTCTTCATCTTCGTCAAATATGGCTAAATCTACATATTCCTGAAAAATCTTCTTCCAATAAGCATTACGATGCTCCAAAGCATCACAAAAAGGGCTGTTCGCTCCCATAGGAATATAACTAAGGAAAAGTTCCAAGAGTCGCCCAAAACCCACTTCTCTTGTAAATTCAAGATAGGAAGGCGGCAGTTCCCAGTCGTTACTAATCCGAGTAATATTACTGGAAAGCGTTCGCTCG
Organism: uncultured Flavobacteriaceae bacterium; assembly: GCA_963518955.1. Lineage (GTDB taxonomy): Bacteria > Bacteroidota > Bacteroidia > Flavobacteriales > Weeksellaceae > JABCPE02. The sequence continues at coordinate 1,910 of CAUQKI010000018.1, forward strand.
CCTTCTTTTATGGTCAAAAGTTCTTGATACATGTCAATGATTTTAAGATGAAAAACTCTTTACCAGCATCCTTGGGCAGTAACACTTTTGTGCTCATTTATTAAATCAATAAGTTTCACAAAATGCTGAAATGAGGTCTCTGACAGGTTTTTGTTGGAAGGAACAGCATCAAATGAATACACTGGAGAAGCCCATCCAGCACCGATAACTTCAAAGGTTTCTTGTAAAGGAATAAGGTAGGTTTCCACCGTTTTGTTTGGTGGTGAATATCGTTCTTTTGAGCCGCCTATGGTCACGGAAGCGATTATCGCCTTATCTTTGAATTTTCCCGAAAGCCTATTGCCTTTGAAATAGTCATACAGCACATCATCTATCCATTTCTTGAGAATTGCTGGCGTTCCGTACCAATACAAAGGAAACTGCAGGATGATGAAATCCGCATTTTTTATGGCTTCTTGTTCCGCTTTTACATTGATTTGATAGTTGGGATAGAGTTTGTCCAAACGGCGGATGCTGATTTGTTTTCCGAAGTGTTTTTCTAATTCATTCAAAATAGCTTTATTAGCCTTTGATTTTTCTAAATTAGGATGTCCAGAAATGACCAAAATTTTACTTTCTGATGAAAAAATTTTATCGGCTGTTCTCGGTTGTGAGGACAAATGAACCGAAAATCCTACAAAAAACAATACCAGAAAAATATTTTTAAAAAGTTTCATAATGATAGTTTTTAGAATTAAAGGATAAATATAAGAAACACTTCGGAGATTTTTTACAACTTTTGAAAAAATAAATCAAATGTTGATTTTATCAATGTTCAAAAGCTTATAGACCATTTCTTTCAGAAGTTCGTTTCCTTCGGTTTGGTTGGTGCCGAGTCCTTTTCCTTTTAAATCAAATTCCCTGAGAATGGAGATAGTTCTGGTCGCATGTTTCAGTGGATAAAACCGAGCCGCTTCGGCATAATCCTTCACAAAGTAAGGGTTTATCTTTAGTTCAGAAGCTATCACCTGCGGAGATTGTCCCGCCAAAGTGTGGTATAAAACAATGTTGGAAAAAAAACTGTACAAATTGCTTATGATGAGCATCAGCGGATTGGATTTAGGGTTTTTGCCCATATAATAAACGATTTTGAACGCTGCCGAACTATTTTTAGTCCCGAGAGCCTTTTGCAGCTCAAAAACATTGTATTCCTTGCTGATTCCTATATGTTTTTCGATAAGTTTTTCATCTAAAATTTCGTTTTCTTTTAAGATGAGTTTTAGTTTTTGTAGTTCATTGGCTATTCTGGACAAATCATTTCCTAAATATTCAGCCAAGAGCGTAGGAATATTCGGTGCAGTTTTGATGTCAAGGGAAGCACACTCCTGCTGAATCCATTTTGCGAGGTTGTAATCTTTCACAGGCTCGCTGTAGTGGAGCATTTTCGCCTTTTCTAATGCCTTTGCAAACTTCTTACGAGAGTCTATTTTCTTTTGTTTGTGAGCGAAAACAAGTATCGTGGAGGGAACAGGATTTTCTATATATTTTAAAAAAATATCCTGTTCTTCTTCATTTAGCTTTAAATCTTGGGCTTCTTTTATGATAATCATTTGATAATCACCTATCATAGGATATTGGTCAGCCAACGAAAGTATTTCTGCATAAGAAGAATCTTTTCCATAGACAATCATCTGGTTGAAAGCCTTTTCTTCCTCCGTAAGAATGCCGTTTTCAAGGAGTTTTACGGCGAGGTCTATGTAGTAAGGCTCTTCTCCATGGAAAAAATAAATAGGAGAAAATTCTTTATTTTTAATATTTTTGGAAATAATTTCTAAATCTTTCATAATATGCAATTACCAAAGCTCAATTTTGAGCAGGATTTTGATTTTAAAATAAAGCAGGACAAAGATACATTTTTTATTTATGATTTGGTTCGCAGGACTTATTTAGTTCTTACCCCAGAGGAGTGGGTGCGGCAGCATTGGGTGCATTATTTTCATTTTATAAAGGGCAAAAGTCTCTCTTCGCTCATCATGGAACGAAAAATAGAACTGAACGGCACTACCAAAAGGATAGATTTGCTTGTAACGGAAAAAACCGAGCCACAGATATTATTAGAATGCAAAGCCCCTCATATAGCCCTTACCGAGAGCGTTTTCGAGCAGGCAGCGAGATATAATACCATAATTTCAGCCCCTCAAATTATCCTAAGCAACGGGCTTCAGCATATTTATGCAAGGCTGGAGCAGGGACAATATTTTTTTGAAAAACAATAAAAATATTACTGAATACTTCTAAAAAACTTCCATCTCAAAACAGCATCCAGACAAAGAAATCCCAGCGCCATCCACAGAAAAACTTTGAAAAACTCTGTGTATTCGTAGTTTTTCTTTCCTTTGATTTTTGTTTTTTCTAATTGGTTGATTTCCTTATAGATATATTCTAAACTCTCGCTGGAATCGGCACGAAAGTATTTTCCGCCTGTATTTTCTGCAATAGAATTGAGCAAATGCTCGTCTATTTCCACTTTTTGAGGAACGAAATATACATCCCCAAAACCATCAACAGCAGGAGATTCCGCGTATCCATCTGTTCCAATACCGATGGTATATACTTTTATCCCATTATTTCTAGCCAAATCGCTGGCAACCTCTGCAGGCATTGCGTTTCTTGTGGTGTTCATTCCATCGGTCATCAGAATGATTACTTTACTCTTGGCTTTACTTTTTATCAGGTGTTTGGTGGCTACTGCCAGCCCTTCGCCTATGGCAGTTCCGTGGGCTACATCGCCAGGCTGCATCTCTTCTATTTCGGTAGAAATTACCTCATGGTCGGTGGTCAACGGCACTCTCATAAAGGCTTCAGCGGCGTAGATGACCAGCCCGAGCCTGTCATTTTCTCTTTGCGAAACGAAATCTTGGGAAAGTTTTTTTAGCACAGTTAGTCGGTCTGGGCTAAAATCCCTTGCCAGCATACTCAGCGAAATATCCACTGCTAAAACGATATCAATGCCCTGTTCATAGTTGTTTTTAATGGTGTAGGTGCGAGGTCTTGCCAGTGCGATAATCAGGGCAGAGAGGATAAAATATTTAGATAAAGTGAGGATTTTATTTACCCAAAAATAGCCATTGCCTGTTTGTATATTTTGGGTAGATGGTATGAGGATTCCTTTTTGTTTTCTTTTCTTTAAATCCTTGATAATTAAAGGAATAAATAATGAAAACAAAGCCAAAAACCACGGACTATGAAACTCAAAATTAAACATTGTCTATATCAGTTTTAGGGTTAAAATGAGTAGAGTGTATGATGTTTTTTATTGAGTCAAAATCACTTTCCATCGTATTTTTTTCAGGAATGGTCTTCGCGAATTTCACTAAATCTCCGCGAGTCAGCACTTTTTCAAAGACTTCTATCTCTTCATCTGAAATATAATGTTTACTTTTCATTAAATCTATCAAATCTTCTGTGAGCAGAATGTCAGCAGGAATGTGTTTATTATCAGCAAGATAGCCTCTGCAGATTTCTATCAGTTCTACATAGAAAAGGCGGTATTCGTTCTTTTCTATCAGGTTTTTATTTTTTAGCTGTTCTAATTTTTTCAGGGTTTTCAAAGCTGGATTTTCTACGCGCAGATTCTTTACTTTTCTATTAAAAATAAATAAAAAGACAAATCCTAAAATCCCTAAAATAACAAGTCCGCCGAAGAAATAGTTTTTATACATTTCCCAATAGTCTGAAAAAGAGAACTTTACCTCTTCGTTCGGCATGATGTCGTTAATTTCTTCGCCTTGCTGGGTAGGATTGATAACCTCTATTTCATAAGGCGTGGTGCGGTGGATTTCCTCACCGATTTTAAATTCCAAAGCAGGAATGCTGTGTTTCCCTTCCTCATAAATCGTAAATTCTATAACTCGTTCGTAGCTGTTTGGGTTTTCGGAAATGCTGTCTTTCGTTTCCTCAAAACTAAACGGCAGAAGCCCATTTTTAGGCGCTGAAATTACATTTTTTTGGTTTAGATTTTCTATTTTAACTTTGAAAACAGCCGTTTCACCGAGTTCTATTTTTTGTTTATTCAAACTCGTGGAAAGCTGCTGCGCAAATCCAAATGTGGTTCCGAAAAAGAAAAGTAAAAAATATTTTTTCATCTTTTATTTATGGTAACTAAAATAGTTAAAATGCCTTCTGTTATTGATTTTTTTTGCTACTTTTTGAAATATTTTCTTAGTTCTTTCACATACTCATCGCCTGTTTTTAGGCTGATGAATCCTGCCGAAGCACTCTCGAAAATTTCCTTTGTTTTTTGTTCTTTTTTTATTTGGTTTTCTCTAAAATTTTCCTGCCATCTGCGGTCAGATGTATTTACCCAAATCTGCTTTCCTGTTTCGCTGTCGGATAGCAGAGCATAGCCGATGTCAGGGATTTCGCTATCTTTTTCATCGGAAATTTTCAACCCTAAAATTTGGTGCTTTTTAGAAGCCGTTTTCAGTATTTTTTCTTGAAAATCATCATTGAAATCCGATAAAACGAAAAGAAAAGATTTCTTTTTGAAAACATTCATCATATATTCCAAAGCCTTGTCCAGATGGGTTTCAGAGGCGATGTAATCAGATGAGATGATATCAGAAATCATAGCCAAAAGGTGCTTTTTCCCTTTTTGTGGCGGGACGACTTTATAGACTTTATCCGCAAAGAGAATGAGCCCTACTTTGTCATTGTTTTTCAGTGCCGAAAAACCTATACTCGCGCAGATTTCGGCTACGAATTCCTTTTTTAATGAAATTTTCGTTCCATAGTCCATAGATGCCGAAATATCCACCAAAAGCATGATGGTTAACTCCCGCTCTTCTTCCATCACTTTCACGAAAGGCTGTTGGAATCGGGCAGTTTTGTTCCAGTCTATTCTGCGGATTTCATCGCCGAACTGGTAGGGTCTTATCTCGGCAAAAGTCATTCCCTGTCCCTTGAATGCAGAGTGATACGCACCCATGAGGGAAGTATCAGCCTCCCTGCGGGAACGGATTTCTATTTGTTTTACTTTTTTTACAATATCTTTGATGTCCAGTCTGCTCATTATTTTGAAAGATGATAATGTCTTAGCTGATGTTCCTTCTGGCGTGCATTGCTGAAACAAGACACTCGTTTTAGATAGCCTATCACTCTGGTAGCGTGGTCTATATCCTTGGAATGACAGCTGCTGCACTCGTACAGAGTTCGCTTGTCTATGTGGTCACAGTCGTTACAGATAGTAATACGAATATTAAAACAAAAATAATTACACCCTGCTAATGCTGTGGCATTCAGTAACTTGAGGAAACCTTCTTTGTTTGGAGTTTCTTCTAAATTGAGATGAAGAGCTGAGCCGCCATCCAGATATTGGATGATTTCTTTTCCGTGAAGAATAATTTTATCTAAAACATTAATCTTCTCGTTTTCAACAGGGTAGAAGTAGGAGTTATAGCACTCACGAGGTGAGAACAAGCCATCTTTTTTGTCCCAAATAGCATTTTTCACACCGAGGTTTTCTGCTGGAACAAATTCCGTGTTGAACATATAGCCGTAGAGCTGTTTTGCCTTTTTATTTTCTTCGTAAATGATTTTAAGATAATGACTTACGAAGTTTTTATAATCCGTATTGTTGCTTGCCTCTATACCCAGATATTCGGCAGCTTCCACCATTCCATTGATTCCGATGGTCAAAAATTGTTTATCCAAAGAAATAAAACCAGCATCATACACAGGCAGAAGTCCTGCGGCTTTGTATTCTTCTACTAATTTTCGGAAAGCAACCTGGTATTTATGAATTTTTTGAATTTCTTTAGCAATGTCTTTTTTTAGCTGGATTAGTCTATTGATATTCAGTGTTATAACATTAATAGAACCTGTCGCCACACCACCAGCACCGAGCGAATAGCTGAAGGTATTATCATTGATTTCGTTGCGCAGTCGGCAGCAGGAAGCTAGGCTGTCTGCACTTTCAGACTGATAAATGAAGAAAGAATTTCCCTCGCTGAGTTCTTCGGCACACATTTCCGCAAAATCACCATCCACAGGCTTGGTTCCATCTGTGAGCATAGCTGCGGTAACCACAGGGAAAGTCAAAATGGCTTTGGTTCTTTCTGCATTAAACCACTTCATAAAGAATTTTTGGAAACGAGAAAATCGCTTCCAGTCAGGGCGGGTCATATCAGGAAAGACAAAATCGCCAAACATGCTGTCAAAATAAGGCTTGTCATAAAGCGAAATGTTCCAGAATACGGACTGATATCCACGCGCTGCCGCTGGCTGATTGATTGCATAGACCACATGCTGTAAGTGGTTTTCTATGGTTTTGGTATTGGTTTCTAAATAATTTTCGCCAAAATCTTTCGCTGCAAAGTGGTCAAAATAAAGCAAAAACTCCACCGTTGCCAAAGCTCCAGCAAACTGCGAACTTACCGCAAAAACTAAATTCACAAACTCACCGCAGAAACTTTCCAAATGTTTTGGCGCTCTACTTTCTCCGCCTATTTTCAGAAGTCCGTCAAGCAGAAAAGGATACATGCTGATGGACACGCAGTAGGGTTTCAGAGAGGTTTCGTCATGGACATAGATTTCGTGGTTTTCTATCTGGCGAACATACTCATTTGCAGTCTCTTCATCAAAAAGACTTGCGATTTTTCTTCGCACCAGCTCGCGGTTGATTTGGATATTGATATCCTTGTTGATTTCAGCCTCCATGGTTGCGATGTTTTTGGAGGTTACATTTGCGTTTGCATCTACGGAAGAAGCCGATGCGGCGTTACCAGCTTTGATGTAATTTTGGATAAAATCAATTTTTTCATTGATTTGTGAAGGTGTTAGACGAATCATGGTGTTAAATTTTTAATGTTTTACAAAATAATGATTTAGTAGTTTATTAGTTTTTACCTCTATAAATTTTTGATTGGTTTTAGGGCTGTCCAATCCGCCCAATTCCGCTATCCAAGGCCCTGTTTTCAGCCAAGTGAGATGGTTTTTAATCTCATCCGAAACATCTTCCATTCCTGTATAAAGACAGGTGTTTAGTCCGTTGTCTTCGGCTATTTTTAGTTTTTTTATCAAATCTTCTTCCTCCCATTCGCCTCCCATAAAGAGAACGCAGGAAATCATGCTTTTATATTTGTCTAAAAAATCTGCAAAAAGCTCATCAGTCAATATTTCTCCGCTTCCGTTTTTCCATAAAAATGGCGAGTGACAGCCTTCGCACCGCAGAGGACAGCCTGTGATACTGAAACAAAGGCTGATCTGCCCAGGGACTTCCTGCAGCACGACTTGTATGTCATGATAGCGGAGCATTTTTCCGTTAAGGAGCTTGTATTTTGCTCAAAATTTTATCTATAATATTTTCTGTGCTGATGTTTTCCGCTTCCGCTTCAAAAGTAAGCCCTATACGATGGCGAAGAACATCTTTTGCGATGCTTTTTACATCTTCTGGAATCACGAAAGCCCTGTTTTTAAGGAATGCCACAGCACGAGAGGCGATAGCCAAGTTGATAGATGCCCTCGGTGAAACTCCAAAACTGATGTAATCTTTCAATTCTGCAAGTCCGTACTGCTCAGGATAACGGGTCGCAAAAACCATATCAAGAATATATTTTTCTATCTTTTCATCAAGGTAAATCTGGTTGATGAGTTCCTTCGCTTCGGAGATGTTTTCTAGTGAAATTACTGGTTTTATCTTCGGCTGGTGGGCTGTAGCTACCATACGCATTACCTTTCGCTCATCTTCAAAAGAAGGATAGTCTATCTTGCATTTCAGCATAAAACGGTCACTCTGCGCTTCTGGCAGGAGGTAAGTTCCCTCTTGGTCTATCGGGTTCTGCGTTGCTAAAACCAAGAAAGGTTTTGGCAGCGGCATGGTCTCATCGCCTATGGTTACTTGTTTTTCCTGCATGGCTTCCAAGAGAGCAGACTGCACTTTGGAAGGCGCACGGTTGATTTCATCCGCTAAAACGAAATTAGCGAAAATAGGTCCTTTTTTGACCAAAAAATCATTTTCTTTGACATTATAAATCATCGTCCCGATGACATCCGCAGGGAGCAGGTCGGGAGTAAATTGTATTCTGGAAAATTCTCCACTTACAGCCTCGGAAAGGGTCTTGATAGCCAAGGTTTTTGCCAACCCAGGAACTCCTTCCAGCAGGATGTGTCCATTTCCGAGAAGTCCTATGAGAAGGCGCTCTACCATGTATTCCTGTCCGATGATGGCTTTATTGATTTCTTCCTTTAAAAGGGAGAAATGATGGTTCTGAACTTGTATTTTTTCAGTTAATATTTTTATTTCTTCGGCTTGATGTAATTCTGACATAATTGTTAAAATGAGTGGGTAAATTTCTAACAAAAATGTTTAATAATCAAAAAATAAGTATTAAAGTTTGTTAAAAAACGAATCTAGCCAAATCAATTTTGTTTAATCCAATTAAATAGATTATTTTTGGATTTTTAAACAGAAAAATAGAAGATGGATTATCACTTTGTGGCGCATCAGCAGATAAGGGAAAAACTGTGAAAGGTTCTTTTTTAAGTATTAATTGCTGAACAGACGAATAAAAGTTTATTTATTTTCTGCTTTCACCTATTTTTCAGGCTTTTTCAAGGTAAAACTTATTGGTGTTTATCCTTTTTTATGAAGTTTTTTATTTAAATGCGACAGCAACTTTGCAACTTGGTTGCATTCTCTTTTTTATTTACTTTTGCATCGAAATTAGTAACAAATCTAAAAAACAATGAAAAAGAAACTAATAAGAATCGGTCTAACCTCTGTGCTGTTACTAGTAGCATGGTTAACAGAGCGTAACTGTAATCTACCGATATGGCAAATACTCGTCATTTATCTTATTCCATATTTACTTATCAGCTACGATGTATTACACGAAGCTGTAGAAGGAATTATGGAGGGCGACCCTTTTGATGAGAATTTTCTTATGGCTGTTGCCACAATAGGAGCTTTCGTTGTGGGCTTTTTACCCAATGGCGAGCCTCAATTCTTAGAAGGCGTCTTCGTAATGTTATTCTTCCAAATTGGCGAATTGTTTGAACATTATGCTAAAGATAAAACTCGTGACTCCATTTCAGATCTAATGGATATACATCCAGACACAGCTAACGTTTTAAGAAATGGCGAATCAATCGTGGTAAATCCTTCTACTATTGCTGTTGGAGAAGTAGTTGTTATCAAACCAGGCGAAAAAATTCCGCTTGACGGAGAAGTAATTGAAGGTAGTTCAAGTTTAAATACGGTAGCACTAACAGGAGAAAGTGTTCCCAAGGATGTAGCATTTGGGGATTCTGTCATATCTGGTTGCGTAAATATATCAGGAGTATTGAAGGTGAAAGTGAATAAAACTTTCAGCAATTCTACTGCATCCAAAATTTTAAATTTAGTAGAAGAAGCAAGCGAAAGCAAATCAAAAAGCGAATCTTTCATTCGTCGATTTGCACGAATTTACACACCTATAGTAGTTATTTCTGCCCTCTTTTTAGCGTTTATTCCGCCATTTTTTGCTGCAAGCTATACTGATGCTTTATTTACTTGGCTTTATCGTGCACTTACATTTCTTATTGTAAGTTGTCCATGTGCTTTAGTGATTTCCATCCCTTTATCGTTCTTCTGTGGTATTGGTGGTGCTGGACACGTTGGTATTCTTATAAAAGGAGGCAACTATATGGAAGCATTAGCACGCACCAAAACAATTGTATTCGACAAAACAGGCACACTAACCCGTGGTGTTTTTGAGGTGGAATCCATTCATCCAAATAATATTTCAGAACAGGAACTCTTGCATCTTGCAGCCCATGTAGAGCAATATTCTACTCACCCCATTGCTACTGCATTATGTAATGCCTACAAAGACAACTCTTGTGATTGTAAAGTTGAAAACATAAAAGAGATTGCCGGTCAAGGTATTTCTGCCGAAATCAACGGCAAAAACATATGTGTAGGAAATGAAAAAATGATGAAATCAATTGGAGCAGAAATAGCAAATTGCGACAAATGTAATCACTTCAAAGGTACCATAATATATGTTGGGATAGACGGAGTATATGCTGGGCACATCATCATATCCGACCAAATAAAAACTGATTCTGCACACGCTATTACATCATTAAAGAAAGTGGGAATAGAAAAAACTGTAATGTTAACAGGTGACCACAAAGAGGTTGCAAACTTTGTATCTGAGCAATTAGGTATAGATGAGCATTATAGTGAACTAATGCCTGCCGATAAAGTTGAACATGTTGAACGCCTGCTTAACGAAAAATCGGCAAACAACACGCTTGCTTTTGTTGGCGATGGAATAAACGATGCTCCAGTATTAGCTCGAGCAGATATTGGCATAGCCATGGGAGCACTTGGAAGTGATGCAGCCATAGAAGCTGCAGATGTAGTTTTAATGGACGACAAACCTTCCAAAATTGTCAAAGCCATCGGTATTTCTCGTCGAACAATAGGCATTGCACGCCAAAATGCAATATTTGCTATTGGCGTTAAGGTTGCAGTACTTGCACTTTCCACCATTGGTATAGCAACAATGGGAATGGCAGTTTTTGCCGATGTAGGTGTTATGGTATTTGCCGTTTTAAATGCCACACGAGCTTTAAAGGTAAAATAAGTATATTCTTTTAACGCCACAAAAAGAATATGCCAATACAAAAAACAATATAATATATAAAATCAAAATCAAAAGCGAATGCCTTCATATTGCAATTTATGCTTTATGGTGGCATTTTTTGTGCTTTAAAATCGCTTTATTCAATTTAAATAAGTACTTTTGCAAAAAATAAATAGACTTAATAAATGGTTATAACAATTTCAAAAAGGGTACTTTATCGAGAAACTTTAGATTACATCATGATTGCTATCGGGTGTATCTCGTACAGCATTGGTTGGACCATATTTTTACTTCCAAACGACATTAGTACGGGTGGTGTAGCAGGTTTATCATCTATTGTGTTTTGGGCATTCAATATTAAAGTTTCATATACCTACTTTTCTTTTGGAAACGCCTTTTGATGCTCTTTTTGTGGTTCCAGATGGATTTAATAATCATATTTTTTGGAATATAGCCCATTGTGTAGCCACGCAGCAGCTTTTACATTATTACCTTACAGGAAATGATTTTAGAGTAGACCAAAAATGGGTAGAACTCTATAAAAAAGGAACTTTTCCGTGTTTTAGTGAAGAGGAGGAAGATGTAGAAAATTTGGCTTTTATATTAAAAGAAACTTCCAGGCTGTTGGCTTCTGATTATGATGAAGGATATTTTGCTGAGTATAAAACTTATTCCACGAGTTTTGGATTAGAGTTGAAAAATATTGAAAATGCCATTATTTATAATAATATACATGAAGGGATTCATCTCGGACATGTTATGGCTCAAAGAAAAATTTTATTAGGATAAAGAAAAATGACAGATAGAAATCAAGATAAAAAAGACGGCTTTATATTCGGTCTGCGACCAGTGATAGAGGCCATAGAGGCAGGAAAAACCATTGATAAAATTTTTATCCAAAATGGACTACAGGGCGATATCATCGCAGAACTGAAAAAATTACTTTCAAAGCACGGAATCAGGGCAAATTATGTCCCAGTGGAGAAACTAAACCGCTTTACCCGAAAAAATCATCAGGGCGTGGTGGCTTTCATCTCGGATGTTGCTTTTTATAAGGTGGAAGATGTTGTCCCACAGCTTTTTGAAGAGGGAAAAGTTCCGTTTTTATTGATTTTGGATAGATTGACCGATGTGCGAAACTTTGGGGCGATATGTAGAACTGCTGAATGCGTGGGCGTGGATGCTGTAATTATCCCAGATAAAGGGGCGGCACCTATCAACTCTGATGCGATGAAAACTTCGGCAGGGGCAATTTATAATATTAAAATATGTAAAGAGAAAAACCTTGCTCATACGGTGGATTACCTTCAGCAGTCGGGAATATTGGTTTATGCCTCTACGGAAAAGGCACAGAAATTGCTCTACGATGTTGATTTTCGTGAGCCATGTGCCATCGTGATGGGTAATGAGGAAACAGGAATTTCTAAAGAAGTTCTCCATCACTCCGATGAAAAAATAAAACTCCCAATGCAGGGAAAAACCCAGTCGCTCAATGTATCCGTGGCTTGTGGCGCGGTGCTTTATGAAGCGGTAAGACAGAGATTAAGTTAAACTTTAAAATAATAATTATAAAATGATAAAGAGAATTTTAACAATAGGAATCATAGGAATGACCCTTGTAGCATGTAGTCAGGATAAAAAGACAACTGAAAATACAGATAAAAAAACAACTGCAACTACTGAAAATGCAGAAAATACTACGATAGAAGAAGAAAAAGCAGCGCCAGTGGTAATGGCAATTTCTGATAGTACGGGAGTTTATACGCAGAAATTTATTTTAGAGAAAGGGAAAACTTATCCATTTTCTTCAACACAGAAAGAAATCCAAACCATCAAAGACCACACAGGAAAATCCATGAGCGGAACACAGGAAGTAGTGGATGAGAGAAATATAGTGGTGGAAAATTTTGAAAATGGTGTTTATGAACTGACTTTGAATATTGTAGGAAAGAAAATGTCTTCTACAGCTGAAGGAAAAACAGTAGTAGTAGATACCAAAGCAGCGGCGCCGAAGGAAGAACAACTGAAAAACATCTGGAATATCAATAAAGTATTGGCAGGAAGTAAATTTACGGTTAAAATGAAGGAAAATGGAGAAGTGATTTCTATTTCTGGAATCAATGACCTTTATGCAAAAATCGAAAAAGCTGTTTCGCCTCTAATCAAAGATGCAAAAGCTAAAAAGGCTTTCATAGAGCAGTTTAAACAAGGTTTTAATGAAAAATTGATAAAAGAAGAATTCTCCAAAGGAATTAATATTTTACCTAAAAAAGGAGTGAAAATAGGAGAGAGCTGGACAGAAACGGACAACATCACTCCAGATGGAAAGGTGAAATCTTCTGTTACTTACACTCTTGCAAAGGTGGAAAATGGTATCGCAGAGATTTCTATAAAAGGGGGAATTCCTCTAAAATCTGAAAAACAGACTCAGCAGGGAGTTACTGCTACTATAAGCATTCAAGGAACTCAGCAGGGGAATATTACGATAGACCAAAACACAGGATGGATTAAAAAATCTACCCTCAATATCAAAACAACCAACAAACAGAGTATGACAGATGGAAAACAGACAGAATCCATTACTCAGACTTCTGACAGCACAATTACAATAAACTAAATCGTTATGAAAGCACTGATAGCATTTATTTTATTTTGTTTTATATGTTATCTGATTCTGAAATTGATCAGAAGGGCTGTGTTTTTTAAGATTTATAAAGCTGCAAATGCACAGCAGAGAGAATATCAAAATCAAAGGAATAACAGTAGTTCTGCATCCAAAAAGGAATTCAAGAAAGATATAAAATGGGATGCAGAAACGGTAGATTACGAAGAAGTGAAAGATTAGATTTAATCTAAAAAATGATAAGAAAGCATAGGATAAAACGAGTTATCTTATGCTTTTTTCGTTTTTAAAAACAGCAAAATTTTTCTTTTTTGTATAATGTTTTATAAAAATCCATATTAAAATAGTATTTTTGGGCAGATTTTTTAAGTTTTAAAACTATGTTTAAAGAGAATAAAAATATTTTTTATATAGCAGGAAGCCTTATTTTGTTCATTGCTATCGCCTTGATTTATACTAATCCTGTTTTCCAAGGAAAAGAGATTATACAGCATGATATAGTCCAGTATAAAGGTGGAGCAAAGGAGCTTTTAGACTATCGTGCAAAGCATGGCGAGGAAACCTACTGGAGTGATGCTATGTTCGGTGGGATGCCTACCTATCAGACGGGAGCGCAGTTTCGTGGAGATGTTATAAAATATGTGGATAATGCTCTGAATTTCCTACCAAAGCCAGCCAACTATTTGTTTTTGCTTTTTGCTGGTTTTTTCCTGCTTGGGATGACTGCCGTTAGAAACTGGAAATATGCTCTTTTGGGAGCTACATTTTTCGGGCTGTCCACTTATTTTTATATCATTATAAGTGCTGGGCATAATGGGAAAGTGCATACTATTGCTTATTTTGCGCCGCTTTTGGCAGGGATTTTACTGGTTTATATTAGGAAAAAATATCTTTTGGGATTTGCTGTAACTGCTCTGTTCATGGGCTTGCAGATAGCAGCAAACCATTTTCAGATGACTTATTATCTTTTCATTGGGATAGGATTTTTATTCCTTTCGGAATTGATAAGAGTTTTGCTTAAAAAGAGCGATTGGAAGCATTTTGGGATTTCTTCTGGAGTTTTGGCCTTGGCTTTTCTTTTGGGAATAGGTATGAACTCACAAAGACTCTTGGCAAATAGAGAATATGCGGAGGAAACCGTGAGAGGGAAACAAATTTTAGAAGATGAAAAACAAAATCACGCTTCCAAAGACGGTATGAATAGAGATGCTATGCTGATGTGGAGTTACGGAAAATTAGAAACTCTAAATCTCTTTATATCAAGGATTTACGGAGGTTCTTCCCAAGAAAAAGGTTCTGACAGAATAATGCAGAATATTCAGGATTTGGTGCAGGAAAATGCTACTTCACAGGAAGAAGTGGACAGCATAGTGAAAGGTTTTTCTAGTCCTACTTATTGGGGTGAACAGCCTGGTACAGCGGGGCCAGCTTACCAAGGAGCCGTGGTTTGTTTCCTTGCTTTTTTAGGGTTTTTCTTCGCTCCTAAAAAATATAGGTATTGGATTTTAGGGGCTTCTGTGCTTACGATTATGCTTGCGTGGGGGAGTAACTTTCTGATTGTTAGTGATTTATTCATTGATTTTGTTCCGTTGTATAATAAATTCCGTGCGCCATCTTCCATTTTGGTGGTTGTGGAACTTTTATTCCCGCTCATCGCTATTGTAGGGCTTTATTCGTTTTTTAATAATAAAAATTTGACAACTGAATACAAGCAGAAAGTATTGATGTATGCAGGAGGGGGAGTACTGGTGTTCTTACTTTTAATGCTGGTTTTTGGGAAATCTTTACTTGGATTTTATACCGAAACAGAAAAAAGATATCTTCCGCCATATATTCTTGATTATCTGATAGATGAAAGATATGGAATGTTTAGGGAAGACAGCATAAAAGCCATTTTTTATGTTGGAGCCGTGCTGGGTGTTTTGTTTTTAACAATGAAACAAAAATTAACTCAAAATATAGCGCTTATCATCATTGGGGCGGTTAGTTTCTTTGATTTATGGTCGGTAAATAAGCGATATTTGAACAATGATAATTTTGTAGATAAAGAATTTGTCCAAGAGCCTTTCGTTACGGAAGTGTCTGATTATCTGATAGAAAAAGCGGGCGATAATACCGAAGTACAAAGACTGCTCGCTCAAGCGGAAATGAATAAAACACTTTCTATTTTGACAGAGAAAGACAAGGGACATTATAGAATTTTCAATTCTATTACAAGTCCTTTCAATGAAACTACGACATCTTATTTCATATCTTCTGTCGGCGGTTACCATGCTGTAAAACTGCGCAGATATGATGATTTGATTAACGAATATTTCTCTGAAACAGACAATAAGAAAACACTGAATATTCTTAATATGCTGAATACCAAATACATCCTGCTTGGTTCTCTACAAGAGCCAAGAGCTGAAATCAATCCTAATGCAAATGGAAATGCTTGGTTTGTATCTGATATTCAGTTTGTTAAAACTCCAAATGAGGAAATAAAAGCGGTGGGCGAAATTGATAATAAGAAAACGGCAGTTGTTTCAGTGGAAGGCCAAAAATATTTTGAGGGAAAAAACTTGCAGAGCGACAGCACGGCGGTGATTGAACTGAAAAACTATCAGCCTAATCAGTTGGATTTCAAAACTCAGTCAAAAACTCCTCAGCTGGCAGTGTTTTCAGAGATTTATTACCCGAAAGGCTGGAAAATGCTTCTCGATGGTAAGGAAGTCCCATATATCAAAGCAAATTATCTGCTCAGAGCTGTATTCGTTCCTGCTGGAAATCATGAAGTTAGAATGGTATTTGAGCCAGAAGTTATCGAAAAAGGAAAAATGATTTCCATGAGTGCATTTGGAATATTCCTGCTGCTGAGTGTGGGCGGATTTTTGAAATTTAGAAGAAAAAATACAAAATAGAATTATGGATAATTTTGAGATTACAAAAGTAAATAGTAATGATATTACTTCTTTGCAAAAAGTAGGAAAAAAGACTTTTTTTGAAACTTTTTCCCAAACTAATACAGAAGAAAATATGCAAAAATATCTGGAAGAAAGCTTTTCTTCTAATAAACTTTTAGAAGAGTTGAATAATCCTGATTCTAAGTTTTATTTTGCAAAATATAATGATGAAATAGTAGGTTATTTAAAACTGAATTTTGGTCATTCTCAAACGGAATTAAATGATAATGAATCGCTTGAAATAGAACGAATTTATGTTTTGAAAGATTTTCAAGGAAAGAAAATAGGGCAAAAATTATATGAAAAAGCTGTAGAAGTAGCCAAGCAAAATAAAGTGAAATATATTTGGCTTGGAGTTTGGGAAAAGAACCAAAAAGCCATCGATTTTTATGAAAAAAATGGATTTGTGCCGTTTGATAAACATATTTTTGTTTTGGGGGATGATGAGCAGACTGATGTAATGATGAAAATGGAATTGTAATAAAAACAATGAGGTATAAAAAAATCCTTATCATCACTTATTATTGGCCTCCTGCGGGTGGGCCAGGAGTTCAGCGATGGCTGAAATTCACGAAATACCTGCCAGAATTTGGCTGGAAACCCATAGTTTTCATTCCAGAAAATCCATCTTATCCGCTTTTGGATGAGAGTTTGAGTAAGGATTTATCTCCTGATTTAGAGACTATTAAAACCAAAATATGGGAGCCTTACAAGCTTGCCGAAATATTCAGTAAGAAGAATAAGAAATTTAAGTCAGGACAGTTTGATATTGGTGAAAACCAGTCTTTTATGTCCAAATTATCTATTTTTATTAGAGGTAATTTTTTCATTCCCGATGCCCGAGTTTTTTGGGTAAAACCTTCCGTAGAATATTTGAAAAAGTATTTAAAGGAAAATCATTTTGATGCTTTGGTGACCACAGGGCCACCTCACAGCCTTCATTTGATAGGTTTGGAGCTTAAAAAATTTTTCCCAAATCTGAAATGGATTGCAGATTTTAGAGATCCATGGACGGAAATTTCGTATTACAAACATCTTAAACTGATAAAATGGGCGGACAAAAAGCACCGAACTCTGGAAGAAAAGGTCTTTAAAAATGCAGATATTACCCTTGCTACAAGTCCCACAGATGCTGAAAATTTCAGAAAAAAAGGCGCAAATGCAGTCTGCATAACCAATGGATTTGATGAAAACGAGCTGCTTGCAGAAAAATCCAAAACAGAGAAATTTACTTTGAGCTATATCGGAGTTTTGGAACAGCTTAGAAATCCTGAAAACCTTTGGGAAATCTTGAATACTTTGGTTGAGGAAAATGCAGCTTTTTCAAAAGATTTTGAACTGAAATTTGTGGGCAGGATAGATGATAAAATTTTACAAAAGATAGAATCCTTTGCTCTTGGGAAAAATGTAAATCTATGCGGCTATCTTTCTCATAATAGGGCTGTTGAGGAAATGAATAATTCGGATATTCTGCTGATTACAAACTTTGACCGTGATACTTCCAAGGGAATCATTCCCGGGAAATTATTTGAATATCTGGCAGTTGGGAAAAAGATAGTTTCCTTTGGTCCGAAGGATAGTGATGTAGCCGATATTTTGAAAGAAACAGGTGCGGGTAGGCATTTTGGATATGCTGATAATCAGGAAATTAAAAACTATATTTTAGAAATCTATCAGCAATGGAAAACTGGAAATTTGGAAGCCAACCAGCAAAGTGTTAAGCAGTATTCCAGAAGAAATCTCACGAAAAAACTTTCAGAAATTTTATAAAATAAAAAGTGAAGATGCATAGGCACCTTCACTTTTATTATGAGAGTTTAATTATTTTCAATTAAAACTTATTTTCTACATGCGCTGCATTTAGCAGGAAATTGTGCATGTCCGTATTTCTTACAAATGATTTAAGATTCTCACTACCAGGGCCGTACATTGCAAGTTCTGTGTAATCAGAAGAGTGGTCCATACTAATCCAGCCGACAGAAGTGTATGCTTTCTGCATCTCTGCTAAAGCTCTGAACGGCAGGTTTTTATGGTTGTATAGTCCATCTTCTTTTTTAAGATTGTTGTAATAAGAAAGAAGTTCTTTTGCCTGTTCATCAGTTATAGCGAAACCTCCGCAAGCCTCTGCAATTCTGTCTTTTACGAAAGAAGTGCTGCTGGAAGCATGTATACCTTGTAAAACCCAGTCGTTAGAGTGAGTGAATTTTTGTAAGTGGTCAAAATTATCATTGGTTTTACCTCCATAAATCAGCCCAGGGTTGGCATTTCCGTGGTCGCTGGTAATAACTACCAAAGTATTTTTATCTTTTTTAGCGAAGTCCATTACTACTTTTACAGCTTCATCAAAGGCAATTTGGTCAAATAATAGAGCCGCAATATCGTTTCCGTGTGCTGCCCAGTCTACTTTTCCGCCTTCTATCTGTAGCGCAAAACCATTTTTGTGGTCTTTCATCTGGTCTATCGCCTTTTGAGCCATTTCGGCAAGGGTAGGGATGTTTTTTGATGCTTTTTCATCGCGTAAATGATCTACGGTGTAAGGCACAGCATCTTCATCAAAAGTTCCTAAAATAGGCTTGTTTTTAGGAGCGCTGAGCATTTCTGATTTTGTTTTTGCAACGGTGTATCCTTTTTTTACAAATAAATCAAAAACATCTTTTTTATCTTTTCTTTTGTCTTTGTCAAAGTATTGGCTGCCACCTCCCATCATCACATCAAAGTTTAGCTCTGCGTATTGTTCAGCGATGTGATCCATAGCGTTTCTTCTCTTGCTGGTAACACAAAATCCTGCTGGTGTAGCATGAGTGATAGGAACCGTAGTTACACAGCCTACTTTTTTTCCAGCTTGTTTGAACTTCTGAAGAATAGGCATGTTTTCCTTTCCATTTGGGCTTACATTCAGGCTTCCGTTATTCACACGAACACCGCCTCCCCAAGAGGAACTTGCTGCTGCTGAGTCTGTTACGATAGCATTCGCAGAAGCCATATCCATCAATGCTCTTTGGACAAGATTATCTTCGTAAAGTTCTACCCAGTTGGAACTTTTTCCGTTTTTTCTTTTCAGGTAGATGTCTGCCATTATCATCGTTCCTACACTCATCCCGTCACTTACCATGAAGATGATATTTTTGGCTTTTCTGCCACGGAATTCTTCTTTTATGGTGTTTGCTTTTGCTCCGAAGGGAGTTAGCAGCATTCCGCCTAAAGCAGCTAATGAACCTGTTTTCAGAAAGTCTCTTCTTTTCATTTTGATTTAGTATTTATAAATGAATTTTGTGCAAATATACGGAATAAAGATGATGAATTTATTTTTTGAGTTAAAAAAGATGCTTTGATTTGATGATAGAAAAGTAAAAATGTTACTTTCCTAAAAAATTGATGATAAAAATCATATTGTGAATTAACAAGAAAATAAAAAATAGTATTACTTTTGTGCCATAATTTTTTAAAAAGATAACATAAGTTTAAATTTTATATTTCATTATGAACAGAAAAGTATTATTAGTGTCGAGTTTGTTAATGTCCTTAATGGGATATTCGCAGACGGTGAAGGGTAGGGTAGTTCAGCATGACAATCCTGTTTCTAATGCCAGCATTATATTAAAAAAGGGGGATAAGGAAATGACCTCTATGACCGATGCTTCGGGATTTTTTAATGTAACACTTACAGAAGGAGGAAGTTACACTATCAGTATCGTAGCAGAGGGAGCAAATCCATTGGAAAACCAAATTACAGTAGAGGATAATGGAGTTTTGGATTTAGGAGATGTGATTGTTTATAGGACGGTTCCAGAAAGTGTGGTTATAGAAAGGCCTGTAAATGAGCAGCCAACAGAACCAACAGAGCCCGTTGTAGCAAAAAATACTACAGATCCTAACGAGCCACAAGATGAGGAGGAAGAAGACGGAAAAGTAAAAAAACTACAAACTGTAGAAATCATAGGAAGAGCAAGAAAGGACTATAATAGTGATTATTCTTTCTCAGCTTCTAAAATCGCTCTGAAAAACATGGAAGTTTCCCAAGCGATAACTACCGTGACTAAAGAGCTTATCACAGATAGAGGAATTACAAGATTAGGAGATGTGGTGAAGAATGTGAGTGGGGTGAACCAAACGAGTTTCTACAACTTATATTCTATCCGTGGGGTTACTCAGGCATCTGGATATAGAGAGAATAGATTAGTAAATGGTATGGCGACTTCTGTTTATTTCTTCTCTCAACCTCTGATGATGAACATAGAAAGGGTAGAAGTAATCAAAGGTCCTGCGAGTATGACTTTCTCTAGTACAGACCCAGGGGGAAGTATCAACATGGTAACTAAAAAACCTTTGTCTACGAATAGAAAAGAAGTTAGTCTAAGTGTTGGTAGCTATGGGACTATTGTAGGGGCATTAGACTTTACAGGTCCTTTGAATAAGGATAAATCTTTACTATACCGTTTGAATTTAGGTTATGAAAACTCAGGAAGTTTCAGAGACCTGCAATTCAAGAGGGCATATATGGTAGCACCTACAATCACATATGTACCGAATGATAAAACAAGAGTGAATGTAGAGTTGGTATTGACTAATAACAACAATAGACTAGATAGAGGTCAGCCTATTTTCAAGGCGAATGCGGGTGAAAAACCAGCGCTTAACTCTACGCCAATAAGCTATGCTATCGGAGCAGCTAATGACTATAACAAGACATTAGACATCAACTTGATGGGGAACTTGACTCACCAGTTTAATGAGCATATCGGTCTTAACCTTGCTTATATGAAACATATCTGGAATGAAGACTTAGTAGAGCTAAGAACAAATAATAAGTTTGGAAAAGATGCTACAGGGACAAGACAACCTTACTGGGTAGAAATGAGATATGTTCAGCGTCAGCAAAAATTCTTAACAGATAATATCAACGCATATTTGAACGCAAACTGGAATATTGGAGAGTCTATCAAGAATAAAACTGTTGCAGGATATGATTTTATCGCTTTTGAGATTAGTAATGCAGGAGGAACTAATACTGTGAGAGATTACCTTGCTGATGGTGTTACACCAAGAATTCCGCACTGGGATTTGAGAATTAAAGATGGTTCTCAGTACAAGTTAATGTACCCTGGTATGTATCAGCCAGAAGCGAAAAGAGTTACACCGATTGTTCCTATGTATTATAATACCAACGCAATCTATGTAATGAACCAATTAGAGTGGAATAAATTGATTTTCAACTTTGGTCTTCGTCAGGAGTGGTACACAGATAAGAACCACTACAAGACTGATAAAGAACAAGTTGTGAAACAAAATAAACTTTTAGCAAGAGCAGGTTTGGTATATAAACTTACAGATAATATCAACCTTTATGCTTCTTATGTAGAAGGTTTCCAAATGCAGACGGATTCTTATTTAGGATCTGATGCATTTAGAACAGATGGAAACACAGGTGCTATCGCTAGAGAGCCATTCAAACCTAAAACATCAAGAATGTGGGAAGGGGGTATCAAATCTGAATGGTTTGATGGAAAATTACATGCAACCCTTGCTTACTACAACATTAAGCAGAAAAATGTATTAACATATGCTGATGGAAGCGGACAAGCAGACGAACTTTCTAATGAAGGTGCAACTGAGAAAAACCAAGGGATAGAGCTAGAAGTAATGGGTAGAATCTTGCCAAACTGGATGGTTAACGCAGGATATGCTTACATAGATGCTAATCTTACTAGATTTGATAACGCATCAAACAAAGACATCACTTATAGAAAAGATAATGCGCCTAAGCACTCACTAAACATCTGGACAAGATACGACATCAAAGAAGGGCCTTTCCGTAACTTTGGTGCTGGTGCGGGGCTTAACTATGTGGGAGAGAAAATCTCTTGGCAAGAGCGTGATTTAGTTTTACCAGCATACACTGTGGTAGATGCAGCGGTATACTATAAGTTGAAATCTATGCAGCTTTCATTCAATGTTAATAATATATTTAACAAAGAATACTGGGTAGGAGCGTTCAACTATCCAAGACTATTCCCAGGAACGCCAAGAAATGTGATGTTTACCGTAAGATACACATTCTAAGATAGATACAAGATTTTTTCATAAAAATAATTTAATTTGTTGAAAACCGATAGTTTATAATGGCTATCGGTTTTTTGATTATATTTGTGTTACTAAATAAGATTATTATGAGGATAAAAACTATCTTGGCAGGTCTGAGTTTGTTTTTTCTTTTAAGTTGTGTAAATCAGCAGAATGCCAACAAATCAGTAAAAACAAAAATAGAAAAATCTCATAAAAGACACCTGCGAAAACAACTTGCCTCTTTCATAAAAGGAATGCGAAAAGGCAAGCCAGATGAAGTAAAAGCATATTTTGATTTTCCTATCAAAAATGATAATTTTTGGTATGCGACTTTGGATTATGAAAAAAGGGAGGAATATAAAGGAAAAGGATTTGGTGAGAAAGAATTTCAGATATATTTTGATGCGATTTTCATGGGCGATTTCAGGGAAACTTTAGGAAGAATAAATGTTAATAGATTATTAAAACAAGGATATGATAAAGCAGAATATTCATATGATAGTTGGAATGGTGGGTTTAAAGATATCTTAGAAGTCACATACGCAGATGATAAAATAACCATGACTTTTAATACAGTAGTTTATTCTTCAGGAGGAGGAGGTGAACATATATATGTATATGTTTTCACAACGAAAGATGGCGTTCTGAAATTTAAAGATTTTCAAAGTACAATGATATACTAAAAAGCCAGTCAAGTGTTTCAAAATAATTATCTTTGCCCTTAATTTTTTTAATTACTAAACTTTGCAATGAAAATAGGAATCATCGGAGCGATGGAACTAGAAGTCCAGCTTCTGCGAGAAAAATTACAAGATAGAAAAGATATCGAATTATTCGGATTTACTTTCCACGAAGGGCGAATCGGCAGCCATCAGGTGGTGGTGCTTTTGTCTGGGATAGGAAAGGTGAGTGCAGCGGTGGCGACTGCGCTTTTAATCAATCAGTTTAAACCAGAATTAATCATCAATACAGGAACAGCAGGAGGTCTGAAAGACACCAGAGTTTATGATATTATCTTGGCTACGGAGGTTAGACACCATGATGTGGATGTCACGGCTTTCGGCTACGAAATAGGACAACAGGCAAAAATGCCGCCTGCTTTTTTTGCGGATGAGCAGTGGCTGAACCTTGCCGAGGAGCATTGCGGAAAATATACCAACCAGCTTCGTAAGGGCTTGGTAGTCAGTGGGGATTCTTTCATCAGCGATAGACAGCGCCGAGAATGGATAGAAAAAAGCTTCTCAGGGGCGCTGGCTGTGGAGATGGAGGCGAGTGCCATTGCCCAGACCTGCCACATTATGGGCGTTCCGTTTCTGATGTTGAGGGCGATTTCGGATAATGCAGGCGAGGGAGATACTGTTTCCTATGAATCCTTTGTGGAGAAGGCTGGAGCGCTTTCGGCGGAGATGAATATTAGTTTCATTGAAAATTTAAAATAATTTCATGAATTTAAAAAGGATAAAGCTAATCGCCTCGGAAGAATGGAAAAGCATCAATAGGCAGAAAGTACTGATTTACTTGGTTTTCATCATTGTTGCTGTTTTGTCTCTGGCGGCTTACATCGGTTGGGAAAATGTTCACCATCACAATGAGGAGCAGGAACACTACCAGTCCGAAGTTGTCCAGCAGTGGGAAAACCAGCCAGACAGGCATCCGCACAGGGTTTCGCATTATGGGTATTTGGTTTTTCGGGATAAATATCCTCTGAGTGCTTTTGATTTTGGGGTAAATTCTTATGTGGGGAACTCTGTTTTTTTGGAGGCTCACAGACAGAATACGATGAATATGAGCGATGCCTCGTTTTCCAACGGAATACTGAGGTTTGGGGAATTGAGTATGGCTCTGATTTTCCAGCTGATTTTACCTTTATTCATTATTTTCATTGGTTTCGGTTCGGTTTCTGGGCTGAAACAAAATGGAGTTTTGAAGCTGATTTTGGTTCAAAATACCACTTACAAAGACATTATTTTTGGAAAAACTTTGGGGATTTATGCTGTTACGATGGCTTATTTCCTTCCAATTCTTATTTTGGGAATTGCTTTCACAGGGCTGATGTCAAGTGCTGATGCAGAGGGACTTATACCGAGGGCTTTCCTGTTGGTGGCTTCTTACAGCGTTTATTTTTTGATTTTTTCGTTTGTAGTGGTGATTTTTTCAGCTTTGAATAAAACTCCTAAATCTACTTTGTTGGTTTTGTTAATTATTTGGTTTTCAATGGTTTTTATCCTTCCAAAAGCTGCGCAGACCCTTGGCGCAAATATCTATGAAGCACCGAATAAAAATGATTTTGATATTTCTATTCATAGCCAGATTAAAAAAGAAGGGGATAGCCATAATCCTGATGACCAGCACTTTAAGGAACTAAAAGAAGAAATATTGAAAAAATATAATGTCAGTTCCATCGAAGAATTGCCGATAAATTATGGTGGATTGGTCTTTGCGGAAGGCGAAAAAATTACCACGAAAATTTTTGGTGAAAAATTTGAGGAATTGATTAAAATTTATCAAAATCAAAACAAAGTAAGCGAATTTTTGGGCTTCGCTAATCCTTATTTAGCGATGAGAAATATGTCTATGGGCTTCAGCGGAAGTAGTTTTTCTGATGCTGTAAGTTTCCAGCGGCAGGCCGAAAAATACCGATATGACCGGACTCAGTATCTGAACAAACTTCAGCAGGAGGAAATAAAATATTATAAAGAATCTCAAAAAGAGCGGACACAGAGGATAAATAATGAGCTTCTGAAACAAATGCCGCCGTTCAAATACCAGCATTTTTCTACTTATGAAATTCTGAAAGAGCAGATTTTGGGGATTTCAGCGTTTGTTTTTATGCTGTTTGCATTGGTTTTGGCAGCGAATTATATTCAGAAAAATAGTAATAAATTTTTGTAACGATGAAGAGGATTTTAAGCATAGAATTTAAAAATATTTTTAGAAATAACGCCTTCCGAATTGGGGTTTTGGTGGTTTTTCTCTTTGGGCTTTACGGAATTTATTACGGAAACAGAGTCATAGAGGAACAAAAAGAAAATATTTCCAGAATAGAACATCTGGAAAATGAGAGTATAGAGCACATTCTGCACATTGCAGGTGCGGAGAACACGGCAGGAACGGATATTTATTACATGATTTTTCATACTTATAATCCACCGAGCGGCTGGGCGGCGTTTTCTCTGGGGCAGAGAGATATTCTAAACTACAATATCAAAACCAAAATCTTGGCATTAGAAGGGCAGATTTATGATAATGAGCTGGCCAATCCTTTATCCCTTTTGGTGGGCAATTTGGACTTGTCATTTGTTTTTATTTATCTTTTTCCATTATTGATTATTGCGCTTGGTTTCAGTTTGATTTCGGAGGAGAAAGAAACGGGAGTCTGGAGTATGATAAAAATTTCTGGAGTGCCTACGCTTAGTTTTGTTTTTTATAAAATCTTTGCAAGGTGGCTGATAGTGGTGTTTTTGGTCATTATACTGATGATTGTGGCGGCTTTGGTCTTCAGGGCTGGTTTTGGAGTGGTGTTTTTTGCTATTTTAGGAATTTCTATTTTTTATGTAAGTTTTTGGTTTGCAGTGGTTTGGTTTATTAATTCATTGAATAAAAACTCAACTTACAACGCCATTTTATCCGTGGAAATTTGGATTATGCTATGTCTGATGTTTCCAGCTTTGGTAAATACTATAATTACGGCTACTACTACTGTTCATGAGGCTATGGAAACTACACTCATCCAGCGGGAGGCCTATCACGAGAAGTGGGATAAGCCTAAATCGGTAACCATGAACAAATTTTACCAAGAATATCCCGAGTATAAAAAATATAAAATTCCAGAAGAGAAATACTATGTAGCAGGCTGGTATTATGCGATGCAGTATGTAGCTGATAAAGAGGCAGAACCGACATCCAAACTGATGGAACAAAAACTGATGGAACGCCAGCACAAAGCCGAAACTTTGGGAATGTTTCTTCCTACGGTAGGAGTGCAGAGAATGTATAACGCCTTGGTTAATACAGATTTAGAAGCGCATATGAGATATTTGGCGTCGGTGAGAAAACATCACAAAGCGGTGCGGGAGTTTTTTTATCCTTATATTTTTGAGGAAACTTTGACCAAAAATACGCCTTGGGAAAAAAGACCTAAATACCAGCCGCCAGCAGAGAGTGCAGATATTAGCTGGAAATCCCTATTTGTGGGCTTGTTATACTCATTGTTGCTTGTGTTTATCGGAATAAAATTGACTAAAAAAATATAGAATTTTATGCTTATTGCAGAAAACTTATCTAAAACATACGGAGATTATAAAGCTTTAAATAATCTAAATTTAAAACTAAACGAAGGTGAAATTTTTGCTCTTCTGGGACAGAATGGAGCAGGGAAGAGCACGACGATTAATATATTTTTAGGCTTTGTGAAACCGACCGAAGGAGTTGCAAAAATCAATGGAATCTCTGTGATAAACCATCCAGAGGAGACCAAGAAATTCATCGCCTATATTCCTGAAACTGTGCTGCTTTATCCTAATCTGACAGGCGTAGAAAACCTTAAATTTTTCTCCTCTTTGGCTGGGTTTGATTATGATAATGAGGCGCTTATGAATTTTCTAAGCAAAGCGGGACTACAGTCTGATGCTCATCACAATAGGCTGGGAGGCTATTCCAAAGGGATGCGCCAGAAAGTGGGCATCGCCATTGCCATCGCTAAAAAGGCGAAAGTATTACTTCTGGATGAGCCTACATCTGGTCTAGATCCGAAGGCATCGAATGAATTTTCTGAAATATTGAAAGAATTGGCATTGGAGGGAACTACTATTTTCATGGCGACACATGATATTTTTAGGGCAAAAGAAGTGGCTGACCGAATAGGCATTATGAAGCGAGGAAATTTGATTTCCGAAATCAATACCGATGAAATCTCTGCCAACGAACTAGAAAAACTGTATCTACAGACCGTTTAGAAATAAAAAAAAGACTTGATTTTCAAGTCTTTTACTTTTTTTTGGATTTTTTCTTCTTTTTATTTAGGACAACATTATATTTGAAACTATTGACATTCCAAACAGGGATGTAGTAAAAAAGAAAACCAAGGAAATAGCTGATAGCAAAGGATAAAAAAGCATCCAAGCTGAGCTCAAAAAATGTGGTTCCTGTGAAGAAATAATATCCGAGATTTGAAATTAAAAATATAATTACACCCATTAAAATAGCATTTATCAAGGAATATTTTACCCTTCCGAGCTGCATGCTGTTTTCCCAATATTCTATGAATTTTTCGTCTTTATCTTTATGTTTCTTGTCCATTTTCTTATTTTTTGCAAAGGTAGAGAATTTATTTATATTTCTGAGCCAAAGCCTGCAGAATGCTCCATGTTTCCGCATCTAAAATACCATCATAGTTTTCTGGTCTGAAATGATACTGAAACGCCTCTATGACGCTTTTGGTCTGTTTGTCCCACATTCCTGTAATCTGGATATCATACCCAAAAGTCTTAAAGGTAGACTGCACTTTTCTTATAAAAGAAGCATCTTCATATAGTGTAGTAATATTTTCTAATGCACTTGGATAAAATTCTTGTTTTTTATCCTCATCATACCACATACCTATTTGGTGTTTTTCATATAATGTTTTCCAAGGAAACAGAGGGCCTGGGTCTTGTTTTCTTGTCGGAGCGATATCCGAATGAGCCAAAATATTAGTAGGAGGAATCATATATCTTTTGCTAATATCTTTTACCAAAACGGCTATTTTTTCTATTTGGTGTTCAGGAAATGCTTGGAATTGTCTCTTTCCTAAACTATCTACTACATAGCCTGTATTTACTATTTCTATACCTATAGAGCTGTCGTTCAGGTTATTGCTGTTTTTCCAAGCGCTGATTCCTGCATGATAAGCTCTTTTGTTTTCATCTACTAATTGATAAATTTCATGATCATCTAAATCACTTACAAGGTAGTGGGAACTTACTGACTGTTGTGTCAAAACTCTTATGGATTTTTCATTATCCAAAGCCGTATAGTGCAAGATGATGAATCTCTGGCGGAAACCTTGTCCCAAGGAAGGGAAGTGGGTTTTAGTGATTTTATATTTTTTTGGCTTGGCCGAAACTATAGAACCATAGCTTATCGTATTATTGTTTTTGGTGCTGTCCGCTATGTTCACTTTATAAAAATCCTCTGTTCCTATATGAATTATTTCACCTTTTTTTTCCTTTTCAGAGTTTGTTTTGTTTGGGTCTAATGAAGATTTGGCTGCATCAGCTATTTTTTTCTGCGAATCACAAGAAAAAGCCAAAATACATAAGCAGCTGATATAAAATATTTTACGCATGATATAAATAATTAAACTAATTTTTTTTCAAAAATACGAATATTTTTTTCAAAAAAAATTTGTGGGTTAAAAAAAAAGTTATACCTTTGCAAAGCAAATACAGAAAGGGAGTTCTTAAAGAATAAAAGGAGGGTTGCCGGAGTGGTTAACGGAGCAGTTTGCTAAACTGTCGACTTTCGGGTCGCATGAGTTCGAATCTCATACCCTCCGCAACTGGTATAATATTCGGGGTGTAGCGTAGCCCGGTCATCGCGCCTGGTTTGGGACCAGGAGGTCGCAGGTTCGAATCCTGCCACCCCGACAAAAGTTTATTAGTTCTTTTAAAAAACTAATTAATGGGTGCGTAGCTCAGCTGGATAGAGCATCTGCCTTCTAAGCAGACGGTCAAAGGTTCGAATCCTTTCGCGCTCACGGATTTTAAATAAAAACATCTTCAATTTTTGGAGATGTTTTTTTATTTGTTGAAAATTAAAAATCTATTTAAATACTTGAAATTTCACTTTTTGACAAATATCAAAGGATGTTTATCATATTTCATGGAAATTTGCACCATCAAATAAACAAACAAAACATATGACAAGTAAGAAAAAGTTGTATTATGCATTATTATTTATGTCTTCTTTTAGTTTTGGGCAGTCTTCTTCTGACCAGCTGAAAGAACTCATTAATAGTGCATTAGAGAGAGATGGACAGTACCAGCAGCAAAATCTGGAACTGCAATATGTGGATATTGACCAAAAGAGATTAACCGATACTTTTCTTCCGAAAGTGGAGCTGACAGGAAGAGTAGGTTATATGGACACGCGAATAAATTACACTTCGCCAGAGTTTGGTATTCCACGGGTTCCTCCTCTGTTTCCAGGGATGATGGTGCCTTCGCAGAATAACACTTTAGGAATTTCTGGGTTTTCGGGAGCATCTAAATTACAGGCTTCTGTGGTGCTTTATTCAGGAGGAAAAGTAGGACATTTGAAAAAAGCCTTAAACGAGAAAAAACTTTCCCAGCAGGAACTTTTATCTAGCAGTAAGAATGAAGTGATTACTTCTATTGCGAAAATCTATGACCAGTTTGCATTGGTTCATCAGTCTAAAAAAGTTTTAGATGAAAGTAAAAAAAGACTGGAAATCAACAGAAAAACAGCAGAAAAAGCGCTTGGATACGGGCTGATAACGCCGTATGATTTTAAGAAAATAGAACTGGCGCAGGTCACGCTGGATACCAAAATGATAGAATACGAAGGAAAGCGCGAACTGCTTATCACTCAGCTGCATATCCTCACAGGAATGGACAAGGAGCGCATCGCGGAGATAGAGCCAGATTTACAGGTTTTAAACTATCTAGTGGAGGACAAATCCATAGAAAACAGACCTGAAATAAAAGCCCTAAACCACGGAATAGCCGCGGCGGAATACAAAATAAAAGCTGAGAAAACTTGGTGGATTCCAAAGGTGCAGCTTTCTACTTCGCTGTCTTACTTTGGGCTTTATGGCGACCATATTCAGACTTCTAATGATGTGGTTCCTCATTTGGTGAAAAAACTGGATATTCATACCAAACCGCTTAGTCTTTTCCCGATGTTTAATGCTGGAATAGGCTTTAAATGGAGCCTTTTCGATGGGAATACAGGAAAACGAGAAGCTGAAAAGAGCAAGATAGACAAAATGGTTTTGGAGAACAAAAAAGCAGATGCACAGAGAAAATTGCAGCTAAATCTTGCGAATAATCAGACCAATTATGACATTGCTTTGGCGCAGATAGAATTAAAGGATAAGGCTCGTAAAATCGCCAAAAATGCATTAGACCAAGTGGAAAAAGAATTCCGCTACGGTGTGAAAAAATCTATGGATCTGATAGATGCTGAAAATGATTTGGAAAAGGCTGAATTAGAATACAAAACAGCTGTATTTAACCAAAGAAGAGCAGCAATAGAACTGATGAGATCCACACAAAATTTAGATGTAGAAAAATTTTAATAACAAACAAACTGAATAATTTTAACAATCAAATAAAATCAACAAAGAAATGAAACTAAACGATATAAAAATTAAAAATAATACTGTAAAATCTGCTCTTTTATTGACTGCATTTGCATTGGTTTCTTGTAACAGCGAAAAACAGGAAAGCGCAGTGGAAGGAAAAGTGAAAAAAGAAGTGATTTCTTTCGCTCCGAAAATCACAGGGAGAATTTTGGAAATCTATGTAGAAGAAGGGCAGACAGTAAAGGCAGGAGACACACTCGCGAAGATAGATGCGCCAGAGATTTCGGCTAAAATAGCTCAGGCTCAGGGGGCAACTCATGCAGCGACTGCACAAGCTGAGATGGCAAGAAATGGCGCTACGGCAAACCAATTAAGCCAGCTAAGAGCCAAAGAAAGAGGACTTCGTGAGCAGTATGAATACGCACAAAAATCATACAACAGAGCTACTAATATGTTCAAAGACAGTCTGATGTCGCCACAGGCATACGATGAAGTTATAGCTAAATACCAAGGTGCAAAAGCGCAATATGATGCGGTAATCGCGGAGCTGAGAGATGTGGAGAACGGAACTCGTTATGAGAGAATCAGTATGGCGGCAGGACAGGCTGAGCAGGCAGCAGGAGTACTACAAGAGGCAAAAGTAGCCTATTCGGAGCGATATGTGATTGCTACCAGCGATATGGAAATAGAATCTATCACACTTCACAAAGGTGAGCTGGCGACAGCAGGATTTGCGCTGTTCAATGGATATCTGCCAGAGAGCACTTATTTCAGATTTACTGTTCCAGAAGGGCAGATTGCAAAATACCAAAAAGGGCAGACTGTAAATATGGAAGTAGTGTATAACAAAGCTGCTGTTTCAGGGAAGATAATGACGATAAAGCAACTGACCAAATATGCCGATGTGACCACTGCTTTCCCAGATTATAAAATGCAGGAAGCTGTTTATGAAATAAAAGTAAAACCACAGGATATTCAGCAGACAAAAAATATCTTGGTAAACTCTAATGTAATCCTAAAATAATGAAAAAGTTTATTCACTTACTAAAGCGTGAGTTTAAAATATTCTTAGCAAATGACACCCTGCGAAGTGTATTTATCCTCGGGCCTATAGTTTATGGACTGCTCATTGGGTTTACCTACAAAGAAGGAAAAGTGGACAATCTCCCAGTGATAGTCATAGACCAAGACCACACACCCACATCCTCCACAGTGGTGGATATGCTGGGAGACAATAAAACGATAAAAGTCCTCCACTATGCCCAAGAGCCACTAAGACTGGAAGATGAAGTCATCAAAACCAAAGCTGCCGCAGTGGTAAAAATCCCTGAAAACTTTGAGAAAGATATATTGCTGAGAAAATATCCTGAAATAAATGTTTATGTAAATACAGGAAATGTTCTTACTGCGAATTTCTCTTCCAAAGCGATTCAGGTGACACTCGGGACGCTGTCTGCAGGAATGGAAATGAAAACCCTCCAAAAGAGAGGTGTCAATGCAGAACAAGCAAAGATGCAGTACGAACCTTTCAAGGCGAACTACATCACGATGTTTAACACCACTTCCAACTATCTTATTTTCATGTGGCCTGCCATGATGGGTGTGGTCTTTCAGCAGGTGGTGCTGCTTGCTATGGCGGTAAGTTTCGCTTCAGATTTCCGCAGAAAGAGTTTCTTGGAGAATTATAAAGGAAGTCCTGCCATTCTAATGCTCATTATGAAATGCCTTCCTATCTGGATAATTTCTGTGGTGAATGTGCTGATACTTTCGGCGATGGGCTGGTATTTTAAGATACCTGTTTTAGAAAATATATTTGGATTTGCGATTCTTGCTACGGTTTTCATCATGACCTGCACATTTTTGGGCGCACTTTTCAGTGTTCTCTTACCAAATGCCTTGAAGGCGACGCAGTTTCTGATGATTATCGCTTCACCGGCGTTCATCATCGGTGGATTTACTTGGCCAAGCAGTGCGATGCCCACAGCGATACAATATTTGGCGAATATCATTCCGCTGACGCCATTTCTGGAAGCCTTCAAGATTATCCTTATCCAAAAGGGAAGTTTTGAACTCACTTATCCTTACTTTCAGCATTTGCTGATTTTGATGGCGGTTTATTTTGTGCTGTGTGTTTTGGCTTTAAAATTAAAAGTAAGAAAGCTTTCACCAGTAGAAAAAGAAGAGGAAGAAGAAAATTTTTAAACCTAAAAAAATAAACAAAATGAAGAGGGTAAAGTGGTTGTTATATGTTTAGTTTGTTTGTTTGAATGCCTTGGCTGAAAAAGTCAAGGCATTTTTTAGTAAATTGCACCAAAATTTCAGGAATGATATTAGATTATCTCAGTCAGCATGTGGAGATTAACGAGACGATTAAGGCTTTTTTTGAAAAAGAGTGTATTCGAGAATTTTACGAAGAAGGTAGTGAAATAAGCGGCTGCGGACAGTTTAACCGAAAGATATATTTCGTGGAGGAAGGTCTTACGCGGACTTTTTACTATGAAAAAGGCAAAGATATCACGAGTAATTTCTACACCGAGGGCAAAATCATGGCGCAGATAGATACGATCTACAACGGCGAACCCTCGCGCTACGGCATACAGGCGATAGAGAAAAGCGTCATCGTTTCCTGCGAATACCACAAGCTGGAAGCCACACTGAATGTCTCTAAGGAGTATTCCGAGTTCAGCAGATTCGTTCTGGGAAAACTAATGACACAGATGCAGGAGCGGATAGCCTCCCTGCAATACATGACCGCAAAAGAAAAATACAGCCACCTGATGGAGAAAAATCCCAGCATCATACTAAGGGCGCCGCTCGGCATGGTGGCTTCTTACCTTGGGATTACGCAGGAAACACTGAGCAGAATAAGAAGTAACGGCTGATAGTGGTTTTATTAGTCTGGTTTTTAATTGTGAATACCTCGCTTTTTTCTTTTTTCAAAATAGTATATACCAATATAAAAAGAAAAAATACAAATAACACAAGGAATGATGGATTTGTATAAAACATTTATATTGATTTCCTCCTCTAAATAGGTAGACCAGCAAGCATATCGATGAGAAAATTCCACTTTATTAGCATATAACCAAAATGCCAAAACAATAAGAAGCAAAATATACTTGGCAATAGGTTTTTCAATAGGCTTAAAAATAATGCTATATAAAAATACAAAGCAAAATTGGATAGGCATAAAATGCAAAATCCCTATAATGATATCGCTTTCTCCATCGATACAAGAATATCCATTTGGTAGGAATAAAATCATTTGGAGGCTACCAACAATCACGGATAAGATACTTATTTTAATACTTTCTTTCATTTTCTGTAATTTCTTGTGTATTCATATTCATATTGATGATTGGTATAAGTGTTACATTCATACCCTAAATGAATGATATAGTGCTTGAATCTTGGTTTTAAGGCGATACTATCCAATTTGTTTTTTATGTAGATGGCTTTTTCTTTGGAAGATAAAGTATCTGCGCAAGGGATATCCTCTATATATACCGTATAGGTAGTATCTTTTTCTAGATCATATTCGGGCGAGATGGTTATTTCATTGGTTTTAAAAACTACTTTTAAATGTTCGGTAAGCTGTTTTTCGGCTTCGGTTCGCTCCAAAGCATTAGGAGTTGTAAACCAATACACTATGAACAAGCCGTATCTTACAAATATAAAAACAGCTATCAATACACCTAAAAGGGCA
Organism: uncultured Flavobacteriaceae bacterium; assembly: GCA_963518955.1. Lineage (GTDB taxonomy): Bacteria > Bacteroidota > Bacteroidia > Flavobacteriales > Weeksellaceae > JABCPE02. The sequence goes on from CAUQKI010000018.1 coordinate 36,162, forward strand.
AATATGATTGTTTTATGTTTCATTTTCAGATTAGGGTATAAGCATACTTTATAAAAGTTTCTTTTATTGTATATGTTTTTATATAATCACACTCTTCCATTTTTCAGGGTCTCTGTTTTCTGGTAAATACTGTTCTTTGATAGTGTCTAATAGCCAACGTTCTTCTACAAGTTTGTATTTGTACTCGCGCTTATAATTCATTCTTGCATACTCTCTATCGGTAAAGATAGAGGCTTTTTTACCTGAGATTTGCACTTCGGTAATGTTTTCTTTGGAGGGGTCGTAGTTAGGAGGAAAGATGTGACTGGTGTACTCAGCGCCACCATATTTGCGTTCGCGTTCGGTGATGTATTCCTTATAAATAGGGATACAAAGCTCGGTTTGCTTTTTGCAAAAGTCTTCCCAAGAGAGGGTTTTCTTTTTCTCCACTTCTTCTTCATCCACTCTGTTGGCTTCTGTTTCCCAGTCGTACATCGCTTGCAAGAAAGCAGTGAAGC
>CAUQKI010000019.1:0-31397 GCA_963518955.1 uncultured Flavobacteriaceae bacterium
ACCCAGGACCCATACATTAAAAGTGTATTGCTCTACCAGCTGAGCTACCAGGTCTCCATCATTACTGATGTCAGTAATTTTTGAGTGGTGCAAAGATAGGTATTTTTTTTTATTATCAAAATTTTTTATCAAATTTGTTGAAAATTTTTATCATGATAATTACGCTTATAGGATACATGGGATGTGGTAAGTCTATTATTTCCAAAGAGTTAAGTTCTAAATTACGCTTTGAAAATATTGATTTAGATAATGAAATTTCTAGTGAAATAGGACTATCTATTCCTGAAATTTTCCAAAAAAAAGGAGAATTATTCTTTAGAAAAAAGGAAAAAGAGGCTCTGGAGAGGGTTCTAAACTCCGAAGAAGATGTAATTTTGAGTTTAGGAGGAGGTACGCCGTGCTATTATAATAACATAGATGTTATAAATGAAAGATCAGTGAGTGTTTATCTGGTAGCTAATGTGAATACTTTAGTGAAAAATCTTTTGCATGAGAGAGAAAAGAGACCTCTGATAGCGGGAATAAAGGAAGAAGAATTGCCTAATTTTATAGGGCAGCATCTCATGGAAAGGAATCAATACTATTCTAAAGCAAAGGTCGCAGTAATGGTAAATGGCTGGGATCTTGATAGAATTGTTAGTGATATTTTGACTGAGATAGAAAAATTGGGTTGTAAAATCAAAGATAAAAACTGATCAAAATATCAAGTATATATTCACAAAAAAACCGAAAGCCAATAATTATAGATTTAATATAATATTGACTTTCGGCGCAGTATAATCATTTATCGTTTATCTTCTATTCCAAATTTACCCCAAAGACTAGGTTCTATATCTAGTTTTACTCTTTTTTTCATTTGGGAATAGAGTTTGTCTAATTCTTTTAGTTTAGAGTTTATATCCTCTGTTTTTTTCTTAGACTCTGCTTTTAATCCTTCATTTTCGCTATTTAAAGTTTCTATTTTTTCCCTTAAAGTTTCTAAATTAAGAATAGTATCATCTGTAATACCAGCAGGAAGATTAGATTTTATCTTTTTTAATCCATCTATTAGAACTTTAGCATTTGTTATTTTTTGAGAATATGTTTTTGTAGCCATATTTATTATTTTATATTTCTATATAAAGTATTTTTTCAGTATATATTATTAACTCCAGTAAGTTTTAGTTTTATCAGCTTTATATATATACTTATTTTCTAACATTCTATCTACTTTATATGTAGTATTTTCTATTTCGCTTAAATTTTCATATCTAATAGCAACTATATTATTATCAATAGTATTATAATTAGATAATTTTTCTTCTAATTCATTATAACTTTTATTAAATATAGATAAATTTATATCATTTATAGATTTATTTTTCTTTATTCTATATTCTTTATTATTATATTGGAATATTTCAATATGAATAGGTTTCTGTTCTTCTATTTTTATAATATTTTTATTATTAGAATCAAAATTAAAATCTTTTTTACTTATAATTTGATTTTCATTTTCATTTTTTACTTTATTATTATTTTCTTGTGAATAAAAAAATGAAATTGTAAAAACAGATAATATTGAAATTGTCTTTTTCATAGTATTTTGAATTTTAAGTTTAATTATATTTTGCAAATATAAATAAAAAAAATAATATAAATATAACTTTTTTAAAAATATTCTTAGATTTTTTAAAAAATAAATTATACTTATATTATTTATATATTTTAAATTAAAATATTTATATAAAATTATTCTATTATTATATTATTTTATTATATTTGTATATAGGTATTCAAAAAAAATATCTTCCCAAATCATTTGGGAAGATACCTTTATTATTTTATAAGATTATTTTTAGATAATTTAAGCTATATTTTATTCAAAAATTAAATCATTTTATAAAATTTTTATATTATTTGATTTAAACTATATAATAGCTTCTCTTATTTTAGTTAATTTAGCTAAAAGATTGTCTAATTTGTCAAGTTGAAGCATATTTGCTCCATCGGATTTAGCTTCAGAAGGATTAGGATGTGTTTCTATGAATATTCCATCAGCTCCTACGGCAATTCCTGCTTTTGCGATAGTTTCTATAAGTTCTGGTCTGCCGCCAGTAACTCCACTTTCTTGATTAGGTTGTTGTAATGAGTGTGTGATATCAAGAATTACAGGAGAATATTGTTTCATAATAGGAATTCCACGATAATCTACAATCAAATCAGTATACCCGAAAGAATTTCCTCGTTCTATGATGGCAGTTTTATCATTTCCAGAGTCTTTTACTTTCTGTACGGCGAATTTCATGGCTTCTGGTGATAGAAACTGCCCTTTTTTCAGAGTCACGACCTTGTTGGTTTTAGCGGCAGCTACCAAAAGATCAGTCTGTCTAACCAGAAAAGCAGGGATTTGTAATACATCTACGAACTGAGCTGCCAGCTCGGCGTGTGCATTTTCGTGGATGTCTGTAGTGGTAGGAATATTGAAGGTTTCACCTACTTTTTTCAGGATTTGAAGTGCTTTTTCATCGCCTATTCCTGTGAAAGAATCCACACGAGAGCGGTTGGCTTTTTTGAAACTCCCTTTGAAAATGTAGGGAATGTTATATTTATCAGTGATTTTGATAACGGTTTCGGCTATTCTCATTGCCATATCTTCGCTTTCTATGGCACATGGACCAGCTATTAGAAAGAAATTTTTAGAATCTTTGTGGCTGATGTTTGATAAATGCTGTATCATATATATGTATTTAAATTTTCACAAATATAGGTTTAATTTTAATAAATATTCAATAGAAAAAGCGAGCTGTAAGACTCGCTTTTGTAGGTTTTATTCGGTTACACTTATGACTTTTTGGGTTATTTTCTGAGTTTTTTCCTTTTCATAAGTAGAATCAAAAGGTTTCATAATAGGGAAAAGGAACTGATAAAATGGCGTGATATTCTGCACTTCCTCAGATTTTTCAAAAGCTTTTTCTTTTCCCATCATCTCTAATTTTTTGATGAAATTATCAAATCTTTTGTCAATAACTGAGATGGAATTCACCAAATATTGGTATCCTTTGTCTTTTTTACCAGCGATTTCGTAACCATTTACTACTGCTTGGACTACCATAGAGTAGAGCATAGGCTGGGTAACCATCTGTCTTCTAAGTAGGTTTTGCTCTCGTTTGCTGAGGCTTAGGTAATAGTCATATTCGTTAAAAATATCCTTTTTCATCTGTTCAGCCAGTTTGAGACCTTTTTGCTCTTCTCCAGCTGCAATATATCCGAAAATAATAGCACTCACGGAGCGAGGGTCATTATATTTCTCCACAGGAATTTCTCTAGAAGCCAGATCTAAAACTTCCAAAGCTTTTGCTTTTTGTCCTTTTAGAACCAAAGCTTCTGCAGCTCTTCCAGCTGATGTTCTGTAGTTCATAATGTTGGAAGTTGCCGTTTCATCATAGTGTACTTTTAGGTCTTTGAAGTTCCCCCAACGGAAATTTTTAACAACTTTGTAGAGTTCATCTGCATCTACACGCCCTAAATCTCCATCTTCTCTTTCTGGTGTTTTTATAGGAACAAGGCGATAATTAAACCCATCAAATTGTAAATAATCATTTAGATAAAATATATTGTTAGAGCTGTAAATACCTCCAGAGGAGAAACTTATAGGTCTTTTCCAATCAAAATTTGCTAAAATATCCATCATCATAAGTTCATTTTTGTACATAGTAGAACCTTCGTAGTTAATGATGATTTCGTTTTCTGCTAGTGGAGCATCTTCCGCTTTTATAATTCCTGATTTTACTGCATTTTCTTTGTTTACAGGTAATACGAATTTGCTTACAGGCAGGAAGTTGAACTTGTGATATTGCTCTTCTCCGAATAACATTTTTAGAATCATGTCCTTATCCTCTGATTTGGAACGGAGGAACTGAATAGCTTCTTTTAATGTCATGGTTTCTTGGGTTAGATATTTTCTTAAAGAAGCCAATTCTGTCGCTGGAACTCCTTGTTCTTCAAGGTTTTCAAAGATACTTGTCCAGCTGTTTATGTTCATTAGATAGATTTGGTCATTCATTCCATCTCGGTATTTGGCATGCGACAGCGAGGAAGGAACAGGCATCGCATTATAAGTTCTTCTTTTTACTTGGTCTATGTTCCAAGGAGTAGCCAAGAGTGTGTGGTTGATTACTTTCACATCATCTCTAAATCTTTCTGTCTCTTGGATAGCCCAAGTAGGGTAGGTGTCATTATCTCCATAAACAAATAAAATTCCATTTTTGGGGAGGGATTTCAGCGAAGAATAGGCATAATCATATGCTGTGTATCTACCACTTCTGTCATGTGGAGTGTAGTTTTGGAAGCCCATCATTAGAGGAATTCCCAGTAGAATGCTCCCTGTAGCGATATTATAAGAATTCTTTTTTATTTTATTTTTAAGAAAATCAAAAATTCCTGCCACGCCCAGACCTATCCATATTGCAAAAACATAGAATGAGCCGACCATAGCGTAGTCTCTTTCTCTTGGTTCAAAAGGTTTTACGCCCGTGTAGAAAATAATTCCCACGCTCATCAGGATAAATATAGAAAGCAGGGCATATGATCTTCCAAAATCTTTTAACGATTGATAAACAAAACCAATGATTCCAAGAAGAAGAGGAAGGAAGAAAAAATATACAGTACTTTCGTTTTTGAATTTTGATGGGAGGTTGTCTTGGTCGCCTAGCATCATGTTGTCAATAGCAGAAATTCCACTAATCCAGTTTCCGTTTGTGTTTTCCATGTGTCCTTCTAGGTCGTTTTGTCTTCCCACGAAATTCCACATCAGATAACGAGCGAAATAATATCCGTTTTGGAAATCAATAAAATAATGGAGGTTTTGTGCTAGAGTAGGCTTTTTGATTTTAATCAAATCATAGCTTTTTACATCAAGATAATCTTTTGCTGTGATGGATCCATCTTCATATTTAGCTTTTAACTCCTCAAAAACTTTTTTCGCATGTGGATTGTCCGTTACATTTTCATTAGAATAATTAAACTCAAAATCAGGCGCGCCATACATGGATACATAGTTGTTCATTACAGTTCTGTCAGAATTGTACATTCTCGGCAAGAAGCTGACATGTTCCTTATTATATACATAGCTGGTGCGTTCATCTACTTTGTCATACTTTCCTGTTTTTTTGTTTTTTTCGTAAACATCACCTGTTTTTATGGTTTTGTAGCTGCCATCTTCGTTTCTTTCTATTCCGTGCGGATCTAGATGAGCGGTGTAGTTTTGTCCATATATAGTGGGCCAGTCGCCGTACTGCTCACGGTTGTAGTAATCCAGCATACCGATGGCAGTATCAGGATTGTTCAGGTTCATAGGAGGATTGGCATTGGCTCTGATAGGAATCATCATCCAGCATGAAAATCCAATAATCATATAAACTACTGATAATGCGATGGTTTGGTATAGATTGTTTTTCGTTTTTCTAGTATATCGAATAATATAATAACAAAAAGCAACCAAAATAATAAATGCAATAATAGTCCCCGAATGGAATGGTAGACCGATGCTATTTACAAAGAAAATTTCACTCTTTCCGAAAAGCCTCATGACAATAGGGAAAATTCCTTTAAAAACAAATGCTAAAACTCCAAGCGTGATGAAATTAGCAATGATAAAGTTTTTCCAAGTGAATTTGTAATTTCTTGCATAGTAAATGAAACACACCGCAGGAACTGCCAGCATTACCATCATATGGACACCCACAGAAAGCCCTACGATAAAGAAAATTAGGATGATCCATCTCTGGCTGTCGCTGTCATGGTATTCGTTTTCCCATTTTGTAATCAGCCAGACTACTAATGCGATGAACATAGACGCCATAGAATACACCTCGCCCTCCACAGCAGAATACCAAAAAGTATCCGAAAAAGTAAACGCCAGCGAGCCTATAACTCCCGAAAACAGCACAGAAATCATTTCCGCTGAGCTGAGCTCTTCCATTTCTTTGTTTAAAATTCTACGGACTAAATGTGTAATGGTCCAAAAAAGAAATAAAATTGTAAATGCACTGAATAGCGCAGACATAGCGTTGATAATCAGTGAGTAATAGGTCTCGTTCCCAAAGCTCAAAATAGCCGCCACAGCGCCCACCAGCTGGAACAATGCTGCTCCTGGTGCGTGGGTAACTTCTAATTTTACAGCGGATGAGATATATTCGCCCGTATCCCAAAAGCTGAATTTATGCTCTATAGTAGATAGATAGGTAACCAAAGCAATCCCAAAAACTGCCCAGCCTAATATGTTGTTCCATTTTTTAAATGTCCAGTTTTTCATTAATAAAAATAATTTGTCGCGAAATTAAGATTTTTTGATAAAAGAAATCCAATTTTTAGCCTAAAATTATGTTTTTTTTTAAATATTTATCTGATGAGGAAAAATTCTTTTTTAGAATTATTTTAAATAAAAATTTGGTTTGTATGTTTAAAAATATTAGTTTTGCCTAACATTTATTTCTAATTAAATCTAATTATATTATGAAAAATTATAAACTTTTTCCATTGTCAGCTCTGTTTTTCATGGGTTTGATGAATGCACAAGATGTAAAACAAGACTCCCTTCACAAGGATAAAAATGTAGATGAAGTGATTATCACAGGAACGCTCAAACCGATAAGCAAGTCTAAAAGTCCCGTTCCAGTGGAGATTTATACCAAGAAATTTTTTGAAAAAAATCCGACTTCTAACCTTTTAGAATCGATTTCTATGGTTAATGGGATTCGTTCGCAGATTAACTGTTCGGTTTGTAATACAGGAGACATCCATATCAATGGGCTGGAAGGGCCTTACTCGCTGATTCTCATCGATGGGATGCCGATAGTGAGTTCCCTTTCCACGGTCTACGGTCTGAGTGGAATCCCGAATTCTATGATAGAGCGAATAGAAATCGTAAAAGGTCCTGCGTCCTCTGTATATGGGACAGAGGCGATGGGAGGAACTATCAATATCATCACTAAAAATGCTTTGACCGCACCGAAATTTGCTTCGGATTTTAGCACGACTTCTTGGGGCGAGCAGAATATGGATTTGGCTACGAAATTCAATGCTGGGAAGAAAGCAGCGTCTATCTTGAGCGTGAATTATTTCAATTTTACTAATAGAATTGACAAAAATAAGGACGGCTTCATGGATACCACGCTTCAAGACCGAGTTTCAGTATTTAATAAGTGGAATTTTAAGCGAAAAGACAATAGAATGGCTTCCTTTATGGCAAGATACCTTTATGAAGACCGATTGGGAGGGCAGCTCCAGTGGCAGAAACAGCATAGAGGCGGCGATGAAGTCTATGGCGAAAGTATCTATACCAACCGCTTTGAGGCGATAGGGCTTTATCAGCTTCCTACGGTGGAGCAGTTGTTTTTACAGCTTTCGTTTAATTATCATAATCAGGATTCTAGATACGGAACAGAAGCCTTTGATGCGACACAGCGCACGAGTTTTGGGCAGTTTTATTGGAATAAAAATTTCGGAAAGCATGACCTGATTGCAGGAGCTACTTTGCGCCATAACTACTACGATGACAGCACGATAGGAACGCAGAATACAGACGGAACGAATAACCCGACCAGCGACTGGCTTCCAGGGCTTTTCGTGCAAGACCAATGGACTTTTAATGACAAACACTCACTTTTGCTGGGGTACAGATTAGACCACAGTAAAAATCATGGATTTATTCATTCTCCGAGGCTGGCTTATAAGCTGAGCCCAAGCCCTGCGACCAGCATTAGAGCGAGTTTTGGGACTGGTTTCCGCGTAGTAAATGTCTTTACCGAAGACCATAAATCGCTTACCAATGCTAGAGAAACGGTCATCAGAGATATTAAACCAGAAAAATCCATCAACGGGAATATTAATTTTACTCAAAAAATAACCGCAGGAAACGGCTATATTGATATAGATGCTACGGCTTTTTATTCCTATTTTACGAATAAAATCGTGGCTGATACAGAGACAGATAGCGATAAAATCATTTATGATAACCTGAAAGGGCATGCGATAAGCCAAGGGATTTCATTGGGAGCGAATATAAAATTTGGTATTCCGCTGAGCTTAAATATAGGGGCAACCTATATGGATGTTTTTGAAAAGTATGAAGAAGGGGGCGAAACGCACAAAAAATACGAGCAGCTCGCACCTAAATGGTCTGGAACTTATGCTCTTAGCTATGAGTTTAGTAGAAAATTCGGAGTGGATTTCACGGGCGAAGTTTATGGGCCGATGCGCCTTATCACCGTTCCGAAGGATTTCCGACCAGAATACTCGCCATGGTATAGTTTGGCTAATATTCAGCTGAGAACTAAGTTTGACAATGGATTGGAAATTTATGGAGGTGTGAAGAATTTGTTTAATTTCACTCCAAAAGACCCTATTCTAAGACCTTTTGACCCGTTTGACAAAGATACAGGAACCAATAATCCGAACGGATATGAGTTTGACCCGTCCTACGGATACGCTCCGATGCAGAAAATAAGAGGATTCCTAGGAATAAGATACACGATAAAATAAAATATATGAAACTAAAACTTGCTTTTTTAGCGGTTGTGTTGTCTTGTTTTTCTCACGCTCAAGTGCTGAGTAGTTTTGAGGAAGTAGAAAAGCTAAGAAAAGAAAATCCTAAACCAGTGGTTGTTTTATTCACCACCGAATGGTGCGGAGTGTGCAGAGTGCAGAAGAAAAATTTATCGAAACTTCCTCAGAGCACATGGGACAGCGTTTATTTTATAAGCATAAACCCTGAAAAATACCAAAAAGACATAGAGTTTTTTGGGAAGAAATATACTTTCGTGTCCAATGGGACTTCGGGACTACATAAAATAGCCTACGAGCTGGCTGGTGGCAGAGTTCCTGCTTACCCATTCTGGGTTTTTGCTGATGAAAATGGGAAAATGCTGACTCATGAAGGACTGCTGAAAGAAAAGGAACTGAATTCAATTTTTTCTAATCATAATCACTAAGTGCGAGAGTAAGGCGGTTTTGCCTTACTCTTGTTTTTTTATTTGTTTTCATATTTTTTCAGAAGATATTTTTGCAGGATTTGGTTCAAAGGATATATTTTGAAAATAAGATTTCCGATGAATATCACCACCAAAACCAAAGCAGGTTTGTAAATCAAATTCACGAAACTGGACTGAAAATTAGGAAAAACCGAAGCTAAAACAATCGCAGAACCGCAGATGATGACAGCCCAGAGCATTTTGATGGATAAAGGGAAAACCTTGAAATGGCGGTAGTTGAACACGATTTTTATTAAATTAAACGAGGTCAAAGAAACGGCATAAGAAATGGCAATTCCCAAAATCCCTAAATCGGTATATTTTAGGAAAAAAGCATTTAGAGCGATGGTTACCACGGCTAAAATAAGCATAAATAGGGTGTTATACTTATAAAATTTGGACATGGAAATAATATGGCTGTTAAATCCTGTAGCCAAATCAAACAGCATAGTCATACCGATAATCCATAAAATAGGCTCTGCTGTCCGAAGAAGTTCTCCATTTTTCATAAAGTCCGTAAGGAAAGGAAATCCCACCACGATGCACGAAAAAAAGACCAATCCTAAAAAAAATAAACTGAGGGAAGTTTTTTTGTGAAAGCGGTCAAGATCCTGCAAGGTATTTTCCGTAAGATGCTTGTTAATCATCGGTGCAGAGATGTTGTAAAGTCCCATCTGAGGGATGTTTATAAGGGTAACGATGGAGTAAATATTGCTGTAAAGCCCATTTTGTTCAAAGCCGATGTATTCCCCAATCATCACATTGGCGATTTTCAAAGCTAAAAAACTGCCTATATTTCCCAGAAATCCAAAAAAGCTGTACGATAAAATCTGAACCCAAAGCCCGTTTTGTCGGAAATAATCTGTGCTGAAATCAAAATGGAATTTCTCTAACCTGTTGTTATACAGGAAATAACCAAGCATTGCCATAAAGAAAACAGAAATAAAGAAAATAAGCGCCATATTTTCAGGGACTTTTGCGAAGAAAAACAAACAAAAAGCACCGATGTTGGCGAGTTTAGGAAAAAGATTTTCAAAAATGTTCGGAATGGCGATGCGTTTATAATTGGAAATATATTTATTCAAAACAGTAGAAATGGACAGAAACAAAATCAAAGGAAAAATCAGATGTTTTGCCTGCCAGTTTTCACTTTGTTTCAGAGAAGGAAAGATATTGAAAATCAGAATGTAAAGAATCCCAAAAATAAAAAAGTTGATAAAAATCCCTACAAGGGACAGCGAGAGCATATTCTGGTGTTTTCCGTCTTTTTGGGTTTGTGCAAAAAATTTGACATTAGAAAAAGAAATCCCAAAAACTACGATGGGAACGAACATCTCCGCCGTTGGGAAAATAAATCTCAACTTGCCATAAAATTCCAAATCGTTTGGGAAAATAAAGAAATTTGCCAGCGTTCCCAGCAAAAATCCTAGATATCCTACAATGGAGTATTTTAGCCCTTGTCGGAGTATTACGCTCATTATCTGTTGTTTATGAAAATTATGTTTTTTATAAATTTATTAGAATCTTGGGCAAAGATAGCATTTTGAGAATTTAGAATATCCTTGGTCAAAGGTTCTAATGAAAAACTCTCTCGATGCAGATAATGCGCCGAATATCCGTAATTTTCTATATTAGAAACCACTTCCCAGATAGGTTCGGAATGGTATTTTTGCTCGATTTTTACCATCAGAACAGGTTTGAATTTTTCTATGGTTTCTTTCGCGCCTTCCAGCACGGAGAGTTCTTGCCCTACGGTGTCTATCTTTATGAAATCCAGCCTTTCCAGTTCCTTTCTTTCCGATTCTCTTTTTTGGCACCAGCTGTCAAGAGTGATGCATTCTGCTTTTTGCGTGGCTATTTTTGTGTCCTCATCTTCTGTAATGTTGTCCAGCAGGGTGCTTTCCTCGTTGATTTTTTCTTTGTTGAGGATAGGAATTGTCAGTTCAGCCTTCTTATTTTCATTGGATAAGGCTTTTTGATAAAAATTGATTTTAGGAAAAAGATTTTTGAGTCTTTTACAAAGGGTTTTATTAGGCTCAAAAACATGAATGTTTTCAGGGAAAAGGATGTAATCCAGCCAGTGGACATAATCTCCCCAGCCTGGCCCGACTTCTATAAAAACAGCTTTCTGTGGCAGGAAATCTTTCAGCCAAAGCAGTTCTGGTTCTGCATTTCTCTCAAAAATATTTTCCCTATTGAGACGGATGAGTTTTTTATAAAAACGACTTTTATAAATAGTAGGAGAAACGAACCAAAAATTCTGTGCAAGAGCATAGTAGGGATTAATCATGCTGTAAATTTTTCCAAACCACAAAACTACGATATTTACACAGATTTTAGATGAAAAATCTCCACAAAAAAATCAGAGATAAATTTTATCTTTCATAAAGGTGTATTGATTTTTGATTTTCAGACAAAAAGAAAGGTAGAATTTATTACCTTTGCACAAATTATTTAAGAACAAGATGAGCAGAGATAGAAAAAGTTTTTCGGGAAGAAGGGATAACAGAGAAGAGAGTAGAGGAAGCCAAAACAGAAATAAATTTGAGAAAAGGGACAGGCCATCTGCTCCTAAAAAGTTTTACAAAAAAACTGATGAGCAGGAAGATAAGGCTAAATCCTTTATTCTGAAAAGAAAATTGGACAAAATCAGCAAACAGGTTGAAAAAGATACAATTAGGCTTAATAAATACATCGCTAATTCTGGAATATGCAGCAGGAGAGAGGCCGATGAACTGATTACACAAGGACTGGTGGAGGTCAATGGGAAGGTGGTTACAGAAATGGGATACCAAGTTCAGAAAACGGACAGAGTGGTTTTCGATGGGCAGAGTATAACTCCAGAAAAGCCTGTGTATGTGCTTCTTAACAAACCTAAAGGATATATCTCTACGACAAAAGATGAGAAAGCGAGAAAGACCGTGATGGATTTGGTAGCGAATGCCTCGCCGTATCGTTTATTCCCAGTGGGTAGGCTGGATAGACAGACCACAGGGCTTATTCTTTTGACAAATGATGGGCATTTGACTAAAAAACTGACCCACCCGTCTTTCGGAGTGAAAAAAATCTATCATGTTACTTTGGATAGAAAACTAAGCGTGGAGGATCTGCACACGATAGCAGATGGAGTTCGTCTAGAAGAGGGCGTAGCAGAGGTGGACAGCATCTCATACATCGAAGGAAAACCTAAAAATGAAGTGGGAATAGAAATCCATATCGGCTGGAACAGAGTGGTAAGAAGAATTTTTAAGAAGATGGGCTATGAAGTGGAGGCTTTGGACAGAGTGATTTTTGCAGGGCTTACCAAGAAAAATATCAAGCGAGGACACTGGCGAATTCTCACTGAAATGGAAGTGAATAACCTAAAAATGTTATAAAAAAATAGAAGTGATAAATACCCTTTTTGTGTTTATCACTTTTTAATTTAAATATCGAATTTAGAATGGTTTTAGTAACGGGAGCAACAGGGATTTTAGGAAGAGTATTGGTTTTAGAACTCCTTAAAAAAGGCAAAAAAGTGAGAGCTGCCAAGCGAAAAAGTAGCAATATAGAAGAAGTCAAAAAATCTTGGTTCTTTTATGCAGCGGATGCTGAGCGGCTGTTTGAGCAGATAGAGTGGCTGGATGTGGATTTATGGGTTTTGGATTCGCTCAGAGCGGCTTTGGATGGCGTGGAGGAGGTTTATCACGCCTCTGCAAAAGTGAGTTTTCATCCAAAAGATGCCCAAGAAATGCTCAGAACCAATGTGGAAGGCACTAAAAATATGCTCTATATAGCCGAAGAAAAACAGGTGAAAAAGTTTCTTTTTGTGAGTTCTATTGCGGTTTTGGATGAGGCGAATGAAAATGGGATAATCGATGAAAATTCGCAGTTTAATCCAAAAGAAGAGCATTCTGGATATGCACAGTCAAAATATCTTGCAGAAATGGAGGTCTGGCGCAGTTCAGCAGAAGGGATGAATACCATTATTATCAACCCTAGTGTCATCATCGGAACAGGAAACTGGGGGAACAGCAGTGGAGAGCTTTTTACTACTTTTGAGAAAAATCCATTTACTTTTTCAGGGGGAACGGCCTATGTGGATGTTCGCGATGTGGCAAAAATAGCAGTGGAACTGATGGATAAAAACAAATTCGGCGAGCGGTATATTATCCTTTCCGAGAATAGAAAATATCAGGATTTGTCCGATATAGTAAGGCTAAAATTAGGAAAATCCAAAACGAAAATCCTTCCAAAGTCTATTCTGAATTTTGCGTATTGGCTGAATGTCCTTTTGGGGTGGCTTATTCCAAGTTTAAAGAGAGTTACCAAGAGCAATATAGAGGCGGTTACCAGCTTTACGCCAATTTCTAATGAGAAAATAAAACAAGAGTTGAATTATAATTTTATTCCTATCAATGAAAGTATTGATTTTCATTTAGAAAATTATAAAAACCGAAAATCGTAAAATATTATAAATCAATGAAATGAATAATATAGAACTGATACAAGAATGGTATAAAAATCAGTGTAATGGCGACTGGGAGCATGAATATGGAGTGAAAATAGAGACTATGGATAACCCTGGCTGGATTGTTAGCATAGATTTAGTGGATACTTTTCTGCAAGGGTTTGAATATCAGTATTCTAAAAAAGGCGAAGATGACTGGTTAGAGCTGGTTTCTGATGGTGAAGTTTTTAGAGGAGCGGGAGATTTTCTGAAACTTGATGAGATTTTAGATAAATTTATCAATGAATTTGCATTGCCCAATATTAAAAATGCAAAAATGATTTATGAAATCTATGAGAAAATACCTTTGTCCATAGGGATTAATGTGTATAGACAGCTTAATGCTATGCCTATTAGTTTGACAGAATTTGAGATAGTAGAAATTCCAGAATTTGATTTTAAAAACCTGAAAGTGGTGGATATAGAAGATTTTCAAAAAACGACCTTCCAAGAAGGCGAAATAGACAGCAGATACAAGGTGGGCGACAGCGTGTCCTGCGACCTAAAAACGCTCTACGATGGGGTAAATCTTGTTATAAAAAATTAAAATCAATCCCAAAGTAACAAGTTCTGTTCATTCAAAATTTTGTTTTGCTTGTTATAATAGTTTATTTTTGTCCAAAATAAAATTTTGTTTCAGAAAATAATCATATTTCCTTTTGTGATGCTGGTTCGCTTTTATCAGCTGGCCATTTCGCCGTGGCTGGGGAGCAACTGCCGTTATCAGCCCACATGTTCTCAGTATATGCTGGAAGCCCTGAAAACACACGGCCTTCTGAAAGGATTATTTTTAGGAACAAAGAGAATTTTGAGCTGTCATCCATGGGGAGGCAGCGGCTATGACCCAGTTCCACCTAAAAAAAGAAAGTAAATTTAAAATGAAAGATAAAATAAGATTTTTTATTCTGTTTGCATTATTGCCGTTTCAGTTGTTCTTTTCACAAGAATACAAAAATGGTTTTTCCAACGGAAGTATAGTAACTAAAAAGGGAAGTACTCCCGTAAAAATATTTGTAAGTCCTGATATGAAGCAGGTTTATGATGCTCTCGGTTCAGAGAATGCAGATGTTTTGGTTATTCTTAATAAATACAATACAGAGCTGTCCAGCCAGGGAGAATATGAGTATGTGGCTCAGTATTATGAGGAGTTTAAAAAGAAAGGTTATCTTATTCTCAATGAAAATTTTATGCCTGTCGGCGAGGAAGGAATGTCCGCAGAATCCCTCAAAAGCTACAAATATATTTTGAAGTCCAATCAGCTGACAAAGCTGGATTCACAGATGAGTAAAATGGTATGGCTAAATACCGAGTTTAGCATTTGGAATCCAAATGAAGGCATAGACATTTTTGGTTTTAAACTGAGATATTACGGGCTGATGTTTGTTTTTGCTTTTGGATTTGGAATTTTGATAATGAGACAAATTTTCAAAATTGACAATGTAGATGATAAATTCATAGATCCGCTCTTTACATGGACATTGCTGGGAACTATTTTTGGGGCGAGAATAGGGCATGTGGTTTTCTATGAACCGAGTTTGTTTGTAACGGATTTTTGGAGTGTTTTCCTGCCTATTAGGACAAAACCTACGCTGGAATTTACAGGTTTTTCTGGGCTGGCGAGCCATGGAGCTACTATCGCATTGATTTTGACGACTTTATATTATAGTTATAGAATTATTAAGAAAAATCCTTTTTGGGTTTATGACAGATTAGGAATTGTCATCGCTTTAGGAGGGGCTTTTGTGCGAATGGGGAATTTTTTCAATTCGGAAATTATCGGAAAACCAGCGAGTGAGACTTCACCATTTGCGATACTTTTTCCACAGCAAAGTATGGAATACGGAGCCATAGTTCCGAGATATCCTACTCAGCTTTTTGAGGCTTTTGGGTATGTGTGTTTGTTTATTTTATTGGCTGTTTTGTATAAATTTACTCGTAAAAAATATCAGCAGGGATGGCTGTTTGGGCTGTTTTTCGTGATACTTTGGAGTATTCGTTTCTTTGTAGAATTCTTGAAAGAGCCGCAGGGAGATGAGGTAATCTCATTTGCAGGGCTCAATACAGGGCAGATTTTGAGCATTCCGTTTATGCTGGCGGGTGTGGCGATTATGATTTATTCCAAGAAAAATAAAATAGAACCAGCCGAATAAGTTGATTTATAAGGCTTTTGCTTTGTAATCAATTTTTGAAAAAGAAAAAAATGATTTTAAACTCAAAAATTTACGGACAGGAAATTCAGGAAACTCCTCTGTTGGTTTTTCATGGGTTGTTCGGAATATCAGATAATTGGGGGACTTTCGGAAGGGAATTTGGTCAGTGGATGCCTTGCCATTTGGTGGATTTGCGTAATCACGGAAAAAGTTTTCACTCGGATGAAATGTCTCATCAGATAATGGCGGAGGATATTTTAAACTATATCAATCATTATCAATTAGATAGGGTTAATCTTTTGGGGCATTCTCTTGGTGGCAAGGCAGTGATGCAGTTTGCGATTTCTTATCCAGAAAGAGTAAATAAACTTATCGTAGCAGACATAGCGCCAAGGGCTTACAGACCGCATCATCAGACGGCTTTTGAAGCGTTGCAAAGTGTAGATTTTTCGGCTGTTTCAGCTCGTAAAGATGTGGAACTTCAGTTGGAAAAATACATTACGGACAGAGCCATGCTTTTATTCCTTCTCAAAAATCTTTATTGGGAACAAGAAAACAAACTGAACTGGAGATTTAACCTAAAAACTCTTTCCGAAAAATATGCTGATTTGGTCGGAAATATAGAGGAAAAAGGTGTTTTCGGAGGGAAAACTTTATTCCTCGCTGGCGAAAAATCTAACTACATCCTTCCAGAAGATGAAATCCTAATTTGTGAAAAATTCCCTGACAGCCAGATTGTTAAGATTAAAAATGCAGGGCATTGGCTCCAAGTAGATAATTCGCAAGATTTTAACAATTCTGTTAAAGATTTTTTAATAAAAGGCTAATCATAACATAGATCAATTTTTGTGTGAATAGAATTTTTTATATTTACACAATCAAAAATTTTAAGATTATGTCAAGTATTAAAACTATAAATCCTGCCACAGGCGAGGTATTAAAAGAATATCCAGAGATGACATCTAGCGAGGTTTCAGAAATTATCGCACAGGCTGATGCAACCTTTAAAGAATGGTGTAAAAAATCTTTTTCAGAAAGAGCAAAAGTACTCTATAACGCTGCAAGAATCATGCGTGAGCGCAAAGAAGAGTTGGGTAAATTATGCTCTATCGAAATGGGGAAACTTCACAGAGAAGGTATCGCAGAGGTGGAACTTTGTGCTGGGATTTTTGAATATTATGCAGAAAATGGAGAAAAACTATTGGCGGATAAGCCTTTGGAAACACCACACGGAAAGGCATTTTTGTCTTATGAGCCGATAGGTGTGATTTTGAGCGTTCAGCCTTGGAATTTCCCTTTCTATCAGACTACTCGTTCTGCTGCGCCTAACCTTATCGTAGGAAATACCATAGTGCTGAAACACGCATCTAATGTGCCACAGGCAGGAGAAATGATGGAAAAAATTCTTTTAGAAGCAGGCGCGCCTAAGGGAGCTTATACTAATATTTTTGTCCCTGGTTCTAAAGTATCAGAACTGCTGGACGACCCACGAGTAAAAGGAGCTGCTCTTACAGGAAGCGAACCAGCAGGAGCGAGTTTCGCATCTGCAGCAGGGAAAAATGTGAAAAAATCAATCTTGGAACTTGGTGGAAGTGATGCTTTCATCGTTATGCCAGATGCTGATTTAGATAAAGCTGTAGAAACTGCTGTGAATGGCAGACTATGGAATGCAGGGCAGGTGTGCGTTTCTCCAAAGAGAGTTATCGTTCCAGAAAGCCTTTATCCAGAGTTCCTTGAAAAAGCTACACAGCTATTTGGAACTGCTAAAGTGGGAGACCCTCTTGACCCAGAAACTCAGTTGGCACCTTTAAGCAGTGTGAAGGCGAGAGAAGATGTTTTATCTCAAGTAGAAAAAGCCGTAGCACAAGGAGCAAAACTAGTGACGGGAGGTAAAAAAATAGAAGGTCCAGGAGCATTTATGCAGCCTACTATTTTGACAGATATCAAGAAAGGAATGGATGCTTATTCAGATGAAATATTTGGGCCAGTACTGATGATTTATTCTGTGAAAAATATGGACGAAGCCGTAGATTTGGCTAATGATACTAAATACGGTCTTGGTGGAACGGTTTTCGGAACGGATGTAGAGGAAGCAGTGAAAATCGCACGAAGAATAGATACAGGAATGGTCTATATAAACCATGTGACAGGGATTTCTCCAGAACTTCCATTTGGAGGGACTAAAAACTCTGGATATGGTAGAGAGCAGTCCATAGAGGGAATATATGAGTTCGTTAATTCTAAACTAATCAGGGTAACTACTCCTGATGCAGATTATTAATATTATGCAAAATTTAAAAGGAAAAACAGCCCTCGTAACAGGTGGAGGGCGAGGATTAGGTAAAGCTGTAGCTTTGGCTCTGGCGGCAGAAGGTGTAAATGTAGCCATTACGGGTAGAAACGAAAACAATCTAAAATCCGTAGTTGCTGAGATAGAGAGCAAAGGCGTGAAATCATCTTATTCAGTTTTTGATGTTACTGATAAAAAGCAAGTTTTTGCTTCGTTAGAAAAATTACAAAATGATTTCGGGAAGTTTGATATTCTTATCAATAATGCTGGAATAGCGGCTTTCGGAGGAATTTTAGAAATGGATGATGAGCAGTGGGAAGACATTGTAAAGACCAATCTTTTTGGGCCTTACTATGTGGTGAAAGCTGTGGTGCCAGGGATGGTGGAGAAAAAATCAGGCGATGTGGTGAATATTTCTTCAACAGCAGGTCTGAAAGGAAATGCGCTTACTTCGGCATATTCTGCATCTAAATTTGGATTGATAGGAATGTCAGAATCTATGATGCTGGAACTCCGTAAGCAGAACATTCGTGTGACGACTCTTACACCGAGTACGATTTCAACAGATATGGCTAAAACAGACCTGAAAATCACGGATGGAAACCCTGAAAAGGTGCTTCAGCCAGAGGATTTTGCAGAGCTGGTGGTAGATTTATTAAAGCTAAACAAGAGAGCAATGCTGGCTTCGGCGGCTCTTTGGTCTACAAATCCATAAAAATTACTTTTTTAACCATATTAAAAGAGACTTTGGCTTATCTTTGCCAAAGTCTTTTTATTTAAAAAATTGCATGAAAATATTGGTGTTTGATAACTATGATAGTTTCACTTATAATTTGGTTCAGATGGTGGAGCAGATTGTAGGGAAGGAGTTTGTCTATGTTTTTAAAAATGATGAAATTTCACTGGAAGAAGTAGAAAAATACGATAAAATCATTCTTTCTCCTGGGCCAGGTGTGCCCAGTGAAGCTGGGATTTTGCTGGATGTGATAAAGGAATTTGCGCCAAAGAAACCTATTTTAGGCGTTTGCCTTGGTTTACAGGCGATTGCAGAGGCGTTTGGTGGAAAGCTGATTAACTTGAATAATGTCTATCATGGAGTTGGGATTTCTACGACTATTATTGAGGATAATGCAAAGATATTCAGCGGTTTGCCTTCTGAAATTATTACAGGGAGATACCATTCTTGGGCAGTGGATTCTCACGGATTCCCTGAAGAATTACAAATCACGGCGGTAGATGAGCAGGGTATCATCATGGCATTACAGCATAGAAAATATGATGTTCATGCGGTGCAGTTTCATCCAGAAAGTGTATTGACACCTTATGGGAAAAATATTTTGGAGAATTTTTTAAAGGATTAAAAATTTTTAAGTCAAATACACTAATTTATGTATTTTAAAAATTCCCAGAATTTTCTGTTTTTCAGGTAGTTGAGTGAATTTTCGTTGCGGTAGGCCTCTTGTTCAAAACTGATTTTTTCATACGCCATTTCTCCGTTTCTTAGTCTGATATACCAATATAAGAACTCGACAAGATACCAAAGGTAAAATAGAATAATGCCCATTTCCAGCTGCTGCCGAAGGTGTATTTTTTCGTGGTTGATAAGGGTGTGATTGTTTTTCAGCCCTTTATCTTTTAAAATAATAAAGGGAAAAATAGCAATTCCTAAAATTTTTGTATTTTTGAGCAAAGTTTGGCACACTATTATCATTCAACAAAAATAAAATAAATTTTGTATAACACTAAAAAAATAAAGATATGAGCAGAATAAAGTATTTATTTTTATCAGTAGGGATGGGGATTCTGATGGCATCCTGCAGCCCATTTAGAGTAGTGTCAGATTATGACCCAAAGGCTAACTTTTCTGAGTACAAAACTTATTCTGTAAACTTGGAAGAGCTGAAACTGAATGACATAGACCAAAGCAGAGTGACTGATGAATTACAGAAACAGTTGGCAGAGAAGGGATTATCCCAAAGTAATGAAGCGGCAGATTTGGTGATTCAGGTCAAGGCAAATCACAAGTTGGTAAGAGATACTTATGTGACGCCTAATGTGTATTTGGGAGGTTGGGGAAGTTGGCTCGGCTGGGGAATGGGCATAGGAAGAACTTATACCAATGAATACAACCAAGGAGGACTAGTTTTTAACTTTATGGATGCAAAGACAGGAAAGCTCGTTTGGCAGGGAAAAGGAAGCGGAATCAATGTAGATTCGCCGAAGTCAAAACAAAAGCAAATCCCAGAAATCATCGCGGAAATATTGAAAAATTATCCACCTAAGAAATAATAACAATCATTTTTAAAACGAGAGAGACTGTCCCATGGGATGACCTTTTTTAGTGATAAAACTCATCTTTCTGTTCTGGTGGAAAATGTGTACATTCGCAAGAAAAAATTATGCGAAAAATTTTATTTACATTCTTGATTTTCTGCGGTGTTTTCACTGCTTTTTCACAATCGCGAGATTTATTTGCTTTAGCCAAAGGAAATTATCTGGGACTCAATGCATTATTTGACCAAGATGAAAATCTCTACGGATATGTGGCGATCTACGGCTATGGCAAGTCTGGTGATAAAACGAAAAAATTTGAGTATGTCTTTTTGGATAAAAACCTAAATCCAGTTGCCAACAAAGAGTTTGAAGGAGATATCACAGCGGCGAACTATTTCGGAGCAATTGATTTTAGAGGAAATTTGGTTCTTTATCCAAGAGCTGATTATGATGCAGTAAAAGGAAGGGACTTCTTCTATCCGCGTACAATGGAGGTTAATCTGAAGGATAACACCATAAAACAAAAAGTATATTACGAATATGAGAATAATGCTTTCAAAGAAGTAACAGAGCCAGAAAATGTACGAAGCCAAAGAAAAGAAGAAAGAAAAGAGCGAAGAGAAAAAGGATTTCTTTATGTATCTAGTGTTTATGAAATAAAAGAAGGTGGTTTCATCGTTATGGAATATGATGACTACGAAACTTACGGCAAAAATCATAGCTTAAAAAGATACGATGACGATAAAAAACTGCTTTGGGAATACAAATACAATACGAATGGAACTAAAAACAAATATGAATCCATCAGAATCATTGAAAAAGATGATAAACACATCTACACCATTCTAAAAGTAAAGAATAAGAGGGAATATTCTTATTTCTTCCAAGTGCTGGATATGAAGACAGGAAGTATAAAAGCCAAAACACCGATTACAGGATTGAATGGGCTGACTATGGATGAAATTACTTCTCTATATTCCAGTGGAAGATTGGTGGATAATGATAAAACATTTGATGATAAAATAATCATCTCAGGAAGATTTTATGAAAAACAAAGTGCCTTATATTCTGTGGGATTGATAAGGCTTGTTTTAGATAAACGAAACTTTGGAGTAGATGTTAAAAATATCAATTTCGTAGACTTTAAGCCGTTTATACAGGAAATCAATAAATTTGGTCATGTTGGAATGGGATATCATCTTTTGGAAAGAGATTTCTTCTTCCTAAAAGACGGCAGTGTGGGGATTTTATTTGAAAAATGGAGACCAGAGGGGGCTTATTCTGCTTCAGCGACGAAAGATATGGTGTATGCCTTTACAGATAAGGATTTTAAGCTGAAAGAAGTAAGGGTTTTTGAAAAGGATAAAACCAAGTGGAATGTGAATGCCGATTATCTTTTCTCTCAATATCTAAACGGCGGCAAAGATGTGGCGTTTTTCTTTAGAGACTTTAAAAAAGATAAAGAAACGAAGGAAAAGAACTGGAATTTGTACATCAATACGCTTATCGATGGTAAATTTAATCAAGAAAATGTAAAAATTTCCGAGAAAGACAATTATTTTGTAGTGCCTTACATTGGGAAAGAAGGCTATATTCTCCTTCGTGAATACAATGAGAAAGAAAAATTCAATAAAATCCGTTTGGAGAGATTAAATTTTTAACTAAAAAAGGGCTTCTAAGAAGCTCCTTTTTTATTATAGTAGTCTGCGATATTCTTGATTTCTGCTAAATTTAGATTCCACATAAAACTCAAAAACTGCTGATAGCTTTCGCTCTGTTCTTTGGGTTCTATTCTGTCCAGATAGCGGTTTAGGTTGTAATTTTTTCGTGCAGTGTAGATTTTATCAAACAATTTCCCAAGCCATTCGTGATAGTAGTTTTCCTCCTCTTTGTCTTGTAAAAACTGCATAGCGGCGTAGATTCCTCGTCCGTATTGTTCGGAATGCCATAGGTTTGGCAGGACTTCCATTCGGGCAGTATTTTTGAGTTTAGTAAATTCTTCATCGCCTTTTTTTGCCTCTTTTTTGTTTTTAAGTTCGGCGAATTGTTTTGTGATAAATTCCATCCTTTCGGCTAATTCAGGGTGCGTGGAGAGGGAATCTTTGTTTAATTTTACTTTGTAATGGTCATAATTATAATTCCCAAAATCTTCCTTTGTCATCCAGCTGTCTTTGAAGGGCTGGCTGGGCAGGTTGTAGAGTTTTTTGTAAGTTTCTATTTTTAGTTCTCGCGGCGAAATCGTGTCATATTTGCTGAGGTTGCTCAGAGTGTTGTAGAATTCGGTGTTTTCGTAGTCAGAATTTCGGAAAAGGACATATCCCAGCGAGTCGGCTTCTACTTCTCTTTTTCGTTTGATTTCGCGCTTTTTATAGAGATTATCTTTTACAATATCAAAGGCTTTTTTGGATTTATTTACCGAAACTTTTTTCAGATTTTCCATTATGGAGCGGCTGTCTTTGTCCTCGTTGATTTCATTGACCAAAGATTTCAGCGTGTGGTCTAGTAAGTAATGGGCAAGTTCGTGGCTGAGGACGCTCGCTACTTGCGCTTCATTGTCCAGCACATTAAAAAGCCCCATATTTACCACGAAAGTCCCATCAGCAAGGCAATAGGCATTTGGCTTGTTGTTTTTAGCAACCAAAATGTTCAGATTGTCAGGGACTTGTGGATTTTTCTTTTTTAGGTTTAATAGGATTTTTTCCAGCTTAATTTTAAAATTAGAATTAAAGGAATAGTCCTTGTCTTTAATCTCTTTCTCAAAATCTTTGTAAAACTCTCGGTAGAATTTTTCCAGTTCTTTTCCCGTTTTTCCTGTGTATCTGGATTTTAGGGATTTTATCAGGGCTTCGTTTTTGGTTTTCAGCTGGTTTAGAAATTCTTTTCTCTGCACATAGTCTGCCGTGTCTATCGGTTTGTATTGTGCGAAAGTGTGCATAAACACAAAGAAAAAAACAAAATGTAGTAGTCTAAATCTCATTTCATTATATTTTAATGGACACAAATTTACATCTTTTTTAGTAAGAAATAAAACTTTGAAAATTCTTTAAAACTTAAAATTATCAATGAATTTTCTCATCTGAAATCCTATCCATACGCCGAGGGAATTAAGCGCCAAGTCATCAATATCAAAAACACCGAGCCTTGTGAGGTATTGTAGGGCTTCCACGATGATTAAAGCTGATAAAAAATCCAAAATAAGTTTTTTTAAACTAAAATATTTCGCATTCAGCCAGCCTAAAAATCCAAAAGGAATGAACATGATGATATTTCCAAAAAGATTGATAATGATGCTTTCCCAAGAAGTGGTATTTTGAACAAAAAAAACCGTGGAAATAAATGGTAAAAGCCTTACAATATTCGCTTCGTGCTGCTCTCTCCCAAATCCGAGGAACATCAGATACAGCAGAAAAATAGTGTAAGGAAAGATGAAAATGCGATAAATTTTCCTAAAAATCATACAAAAACTGAGATTTTAGCAAAAATAAGTATTTTTGCCCTTGAAATTATAAAGTATGAAAAATCTTTTTTGTGCCGTTTTGTCGGGCATATTGCTATCGGTTTCGTGGCCTACTTATGGTATTCCATTTTTTATTTTTGTGGCGTTTGTCCCTTTGTTATTCGTGGAGGAAAACATTTCTCAATCGGATATAAAAAGAAAAGGCTGGGCAGTTTTTGGCTGTTCGTATCTTACTTTTATCATTTGGAATATCATAACTACAGGTTGGCTTTATAATTCACAAAATCCAGATGGAAGCCCTGCACTTATGGCGGTGGTTTTCCCTGTTTTGGTTAATTCCCTGCTGATGTCCACGGCTTTTCAGCTTTTTCATTGGTATAAAAAAGGCAAAAAACTCCCATGGGAACTGGCTTTTTTCGTGTTTGTATGGACGAGTTTTGAATATTTCCATATGGCGTGGGAATTTACTTGGCCTTGGCTGAATCTCGGAAACTCCTTTGCAGACTATCCTCAGCTGATACAGTGGTATGACACTTTGGGGGCTACGGGGGGGAGTTTCTGGATTTTAACACTCAATGTCTTGATTTTTTATATTTTTAAAATATGGTGGGCTGAGAAAAGATTTTTGGTTAAAACCTCTGTCGCGGTTTTGGGGCTGATTGCCGTGCCGATGATTATTTCCTTGTTTAAATATCATCAGTTTGATGAAAAACCAATGGGAAAAGTCCGCGTTATGATGCTTCAGCCGAATTTAGACCCATATCACGAAAAATACCAAAAAGACAGCCTTCAGATAGTGCAGGAGCTTTTTTCTTTGGCAGAAAACTCTTCTAAAATAGATTTTTACCTCTCGCCTGAGACTTCTTTCCCTGGTTATGGCGGACTTTCTGAGAAAGGGCTTCATGACAGCCAGTCTATTCACATGGTGGAGAATTTCCTGAAAACTCATCCGAAGTCAGTATTTATGGGCGGAGTTTCTACTCATAAGATTTATAATAATGATGAAGAAAAGCCAGAGAGTGCTACTTTTTACGATAAGCAAGGCTTTTGGGCGGATAGTTTTAATTCGGCATTGCAGATTGTTCCAGAGGAAGAAATTCAGATTTATCACAAAGGAAAACTCGTGCCAGGTGTGGAAATTTTCCCTTATATGAATGTCCTTAAACCTATTTTGGGCGATGCTATGCTAAATTTCGGAGGGACGATTGCTTCACTCGGTACGGACAAGGAACGAAAGGTTTTTGCTAATCCTTACAACAAAGGGAAAATTGCGCCCATCATCTGCTATGAAAGTATTTATGGCGAATTTGTGACTGATTATGTGAAAAACGGTGCAAACTTCCTCGGTGTCATCACCAACGACTCTTGGTGGGGCGCATCGCAGGGGCATCAGCAGCTTTTGGCGTATGCCAGACTTCGTGCCATAGAAAACCACAGGGAAGTTGCCCGCTCGGCTAATGGTGGGATTTCTGCGCATATCAATGCCCGTGGTGACATTCTCGCACATACGCTTTACAATGAGAAAAATGCACTGACAGCCGATGTTCAGCTGTACGAAAAAGAAACTATTTACAGCAGGATAGGAGATTTGTTGTCTAAAATTTCTATTGTGATGATGTTCAGTATGTTTATATTATCAATTTTTAGAAAAATTAAAAAATAATAGTAATAAAAATTTGCGAGTTCGAAAAAAAAGCTGTTATTTTGCAAAATTATAAAGTAGAAATAATTATTAGAGCATATAGATATGTCAAGAATTTGTCAAATTACAGGGAAGCGTGCAATGGTAGGAAACCATGTGTCTCACGCTAACAACAAGACGAAAAGAAGGTTCGAAATCAACCTTCTTGAGAAGAAGTTTTACCTTCCAGAGCAGGATAGACACATCACATTGAGAGTGTCTGCTCACGGATTGAGAGTTATTAACAAGATTGGGATCGAAGAAGCTTTGGAAAGAGCTGTTAGAAATGGATTTATTAAATAATTAAGGAAATGGCAAAGAAAGGAAACAGAGTTCAAGTTATTCTTGAGTGCACAGAACATAAAGAGAGCGGTATGCCTGGAATGAGCAGATATATCACTACGAAAAACAAGAAGAACACTACTGAGAGATTGGAGCTTAAGAAATACAATCCAGTTCTAAAGAAATATACAGTTCATAAGGAGATTAAATAACTATAAAGATTATTAGCGATGGCAAAAAAAGTAGTAGCGTCCCTAAAAGATGGTTCATCTAAAAAGATGACGAAAGTAGTAAAAATGGTAAAATCTCCTAAAACTGGAGCTTACATTTTTGAAGAAAAAGTAATGAATGCAGACGAAGTAGATGCTTATTTGAAAAAATAAGTGTTACTTTCTGTAAATAATACATAAAACTATCCAATTCTTTTGGGTAGTTTTTTTATATTTGCATATACCTTAATAAATATAATTAATGAAATATTACCAATTAATATTCTTTAAAATTTTAATATCTATAAATCTATTTTCACAACAAAAAATAGGGTTAGTTTATAACATAAATCCAGAGATGGGATATGTTTTTTTTAAAGGAGTCTTTAAAGCTACTCCAATTATTGAAGAGAAGGTAGGAACCTTTAATATGGTTAAATTTTTAGAAGAAGAATTACGAAAACATGATGATATTTATAGTGAGGTTAGGTTTGATTTTAATTTTAGAGAAGTAAATCAAATAGGAGTTTTAGGATATACAAAGGATATTAAAAACTATTTAAATCAATATTGTGAAAAGAATAATTTAGATGGAGTATTGGCTATTGTTAGAAATGAATATTATAGATTATCTAATCCATTGCAAATATATCATAATTTAGGTTATAATTTTGGGATAGCCACATTTAGTATACATAAAAATAGAGCTATTCTGTATTATAATTTTATAATGTTTTTCTATATGAAGGAAGACCAATCTAGATCTTTCATTGTCACTCCAAGTTATAAAACACATAAATTTGAAAATCAAGTTTATAATGATAATTATCTATTGAATAATAACCAAGTTATGGACTATTATTTGCCTGTAATACAAGAAATTCTAAAATCTCCTTTAAATAAAACTTTTAAGAAAGAAAAAAATAATTAATAATATGTCTTGGTTTAAAAATATATTTAAAAAAGAAGAAAAAGAAACGCTGGATAAAGGTTTAGAAAAGTCCAGACAAGGTTTTTTTGATAAAATTACCAAAGCTGTCATAGGAAAATCCAAGGTAGATGATGAGGTTTTGGATGATTTGGAGGAAATCCTCATCGCATCAGATGTGGGAGCGGCTACGACTATCAAAATTATTCAAAGAATAGAGGAAAGGGCTGCTAGAGACAAATATGTAAATACGGCTGAACTTGATAAAATCCTAAGGGAAGAAATCTCTGCTCTTCTGCTGGAAAATCCGCATTCTAAAACAGGAAATATCGATGAAACCAAGAAACCTTATGTCATCATGGTAGTCGGTGTGAATGGTGTAGGGAAGACAACTACGATAGGAAAATTAGCCCATCAGTTCAAAACCCAAGGGAAAAAAGTGGTGCTGGGTGCGGCGGATACATTCCGTGCGGCGGCAGTAGACCAGCTTGTAATCTGGAGTGAGAGGGTAGGCGTTCCCATCATAAAACAAGGAATGGGCAGTGACCCTGCCTCTGTGGCGTTTGATACATTGCAGTCGGCTGTTGCACAGAATGCAGATGTAGTCATTATAGACACAGCGGGAAGGCTTCATAATAAAATAAATCTGATGAACGAGCTTTCTAAAATCAAACGAGTGATGCAGAAAATCGTTCCAGATGCTCCACACGAGGTGCTTTTGGTTTTGGATGGCTCTACAGGACAGAATGCGTTTGAACAAGCGAAGCAGTTTACAGCGGCGACAGAAGTGAATGCATTGGCTGTGACAAAACTTGATGGAACAGCGAAAGGCGGTGTGGTTATCGGGATTTCAGACCAGTTCCAAATTCCTGTGAAATACATCGGCGTGGGCGAAGGAATGGAGGATTTACAGTTGTTCAACGGAGAAGAATTTGTGGATTCCTTTTTCAAGCGAGAGAGATAAAATTTAAAGCGGTATAAATTACCGCTTTAGTTTTTTATATAGAGCCTGAATATTTTAGGCTTTTAATATAGTTTTCCATAAAATCATAATCAGGATTATTATTATTGTCAACAGGTAATTTAATGTAGGTATTTTTCATTCTTGATTGACTTGCTTTTCGCCCATAATTATATCGATAATTTTCTAAATTTAATATAGTTACAAGGAATAAAGCAATATATTTATTCATATCAAATTTAGGGATTAATTTTTCTACATGATCGCTAGCTGAAAACTTCTCTGGTTGATAAGAACAATATCCTATAACAGCACTATCAATGGTTAGTACATTTTCATCTTCTGTAAAAAAATTATAAAAACTTTCTGTACCATTATTACTAGCTTGAGTAGTTACATAAGGATATATCCCTTTTCCATATTCTTCTAATTCTATGATAGATGTCGTTTTACTTCCTTTAATTGAAAAAATTTCATCAATTTTAAATGCTTTCCATTTTTCAACATTCAGTTGTGGAATATTTATATTGATGCTGTCAATTGAAACATTGTTTCTTAGTTTGTTAGAAAACAGAAAAGAACAATATTGTAATAATGTGTTTTCAAAGTTTTTTCCTGTCAATAAATTATAGTTGGTTGACATATAAGCTTCTGCACACCATTCATCTTTTGCTGATACTGTTTTCTTAACACTAAATCCAGGTTCAGTTTTTTTATTTATATAATAATCAATCCATTTTTCTTTGATATCATTCCACTTACCAAAGGCATCGAATCTACCTTGTATTTTTCTTTTTATGAAACCATCATCTTTGTAATAACCAAAATATGTTTCTTTTGAGTTAGGATGAGGTTTATGAGCAGTAAAAATCATAATGCAAGATACAACACTTACTTTAGAGTTAAAAAACAATTCATCAGGCATTGAAAGAACTGCTTCGAGAGTATGTTTTTCCAATAGTTTTTTCTTATACTCAAATACTTTACCTTTTTGAGCTATAGCACTTTGCATTGGAACAATAGCAATGCAAGTACCACCTTCTATAAGGCATTCCAAATTATTAAGAATAAATTCTAGTTCATCAGTATCATTTTTTTTATCAGATTTATAAGGAGGATTTAAAAAACCAATAGTAGGTTTCTTTTGCTTTATAGATTGAATTATAGTTTTATCGAAGCAACTACCATTTATAATATTAGTTTTGCCATCTTGATGTATATACATATTAGAAACAGCTAATGCAAAAATATGAGCTTGATATTCAATACCGATTAATTGATTGGTCTTAATCTCTTTAATTTTGTTGTTATCTCCATTTGCATTTTCAATCATTTTTTTCATTGCAGAAATAAGAAAACCTCCTGTTCCTGTGCAATTATCTAATATAATTGAATTTTTATTTACTTGTGCTAATTCACTAAATAATTCAGTAATGTGGGGTGGAGTAAGAACGATTCCAAGTCCTTTATCACTATTAGCATATCTTAAAAATTCAATGTATAATTGTCCTAGTACATCAAAATATTCGTGATTTTTAATAAATTGATTTATATTTGAATCAATATCAAATATTAAATCTTTTAGGACATTATTTTTACCAGATAATGAAGTATCTGTTTTGATGAAACTGAATTGTATATTGAGATTATCTAATTTGTCTCTACCTATGTTAGCATTTTCTAATTCATTAGATACAGTTTGTACTAAAAAATTAGCAAGGTCTCTAGCATTATTATGAGAATCATAAGATTTTTTAAAAGCTTTATTTTCAAGTGCAATAAGAATGCAACTTATCAGTAGGCTTCTTTGATTTTCTAAAATTTTATGAGTATGTAAATAATCATTTAATTCTTTAGTATAGTTTAACAATGCTTTATAGTCTTGTCTAAATTTTTCTGGACATTTTGAATATCCCTCAATATAATTATCAGGAGATAATAATTCGTCACCAAAAATATTAATTGGTGATTTTTCTCCTTTAAGATGTAAAAAATGACTGATTTTTAATTCATCTATAGTCTCCCCGCTTATGGCTATTGCTAAAACATCATACTCTTTTGATAGGTAAGAGGCATATAATAGTACACCATCTACTGAATATTCAGAATAGTTATTTCTATGTTCACTTTCATGTTTTCTTATATCAGCTTTGCATTCTATAACAATTAAAAAATTAGAATTAGAATTATATTGAATTAAAAATTCAGGATATCCTTTTCCTAGTCCTCCTTTAGAAGCTGTTTTTAATAGTTTATCTATTTTGATATTATCTGACTTTTGTTCTTCAATAATTATATTATCTGAATATTTTAAAAAATGATTTCTTACAATATTTTCAGTTTTTCTTTCATTTGCCATAAATCAATGATTTAAAATTAAAAAAATAGGAACTATTTTTTTGCAAAGGTAGAGATAAATTTAATAATATAAAATTTTTATTTTTCTTAATTTTGTACTATAGAATCAAAAAAATAGAGATGAAAAAATGCCTGAGCATGAAAAAGAAAAATTAAAAAATTATAAAATACCAAATATTAGTGTTGAAGATATTAGGAAAAACGGGAGTAATCCTTTTTTAGAATGGATAGAAAAAAATAGCATAAAATATTTAGCCGTACATTTTGATTTGGATGTCTTGTCTTCGGATGATTTTAGGTCTTTGTTATATAATGAACCAAATACTCCTGAAAGCCTTATACTACGGGAAAGCTGACATTGAGGGAAGTGGTAGATATTATAACTGATGTTTCAAAAAAATAGAGATTGTAGGCTTGACTTTGGCAGAGTACTTACCATGATATTATTAATATGAAAAAAGAATTTATTAGAATAGATATTTTTAATGAGTAAATTAAATAACTAATGATTTCAAAAGCTTTGCTTTTTATCAATGGTGAGCCTCCCAAAACACTGCCTTCATTGGCTGATTATCAGCTGATAGCGTGTACGGATGGGGCTTTTCATTATTTAAAGGAGAAAAATTTCCCATTGGAGAAACTGACCTTTATTTCAGGGGATTTTGATTCTCACACGGGAGCGGATGAGGCTATTTATCAGGGTAAATTTGTCCATACACCAGACCAAAATAAAACAGATTTTCATAAAGCGCTGGAAATCATCGTAGAAAAAGGAATAAAAAAAGTGGATGTTTATGGAGCAAGCGGGCGCGAGCAAGACCACTTTTTGGGGAATATTCATACGGCTTATTTGTTTAGGGAAAAACTGGAAATTAGTTTTTTTGATGATTATTCCACTTATTTTTTTATTCCAAATGATTTTACCATTCGGAAAGTAAAAGGAAAAATGGTTTCGCTGCTACCTTTTCCAATGGCCGAAAATATCTTTACCCAAGGGCTTCACTGGGAGCTGAGGGGAGAGAGTCTTTCACTGATGGAGAGAATAGGCACGAGAAATAGGGCAGATACCGATGAAATATCCATAAAATACGATAAAGGAAGTTTACTTTTGTTTATAGAAAATTAAAAATTATGAGAAATATTATTGTTTTTATTTTGTTGTTTTTATCCGCTCAGTTCGCAGCTCAGCCTGGGGGAGGAGGCGGATTGCGTGTGCTGAATGTATATGATGAACACAAACGGCTTATTGATCTTGAACAATTAAAAGTAAAGCTTTTAAAACTGAACAGAGTGGCGAATATCGTTGC
>CAUQKI010000020.1:0-26096 GCA_963518955.1 uncultured Flavobacteriaceae bacterium
AATAATTTAAATAAACTTTTTTTTCATATAAAATTCCTTCCTCACAAATTTGAGAGTAAGTATTTTTTTTGTTTTTCGGGGATAAAATTAATTCTGGAAAAACGGAGGTTTTTTGTGATTTGGGGAGGGGGGGATTTTAGTATATTTGTAGCTAATAATTTTTTAGGTGTGTAACTAACCAAAAGTTGAAAAAGATAATTTTAAAAAGTAATTAAAAAATGGTAAAAAGTTTTAAAGAATTTTATGATGGGATTGAACAATATATCAACAATAACAGATTAAAATTTAAACTTGGAAAAAAGGGAAGAAATTGGTTTTGGGTATTTGATGAGCAAGAGTATTTTAATAACAAGTATGTGCACTATGAATTCTTATTAAATAAGGATAAAATCTCGATAGATCTCCATTTTGAGCGCAGTAAGATAAAGGCGCAAGAATTTCATGATTTATGTGAGCCGTTACCTGATTGTTTAGAATGGAAGAAATGGTGGAAGCCAGAACAAGCAGATAGTGTTACACATAAAAATAAAGTTGATTTAGAAGATGAAGATTGTGTTGAAAAATCAATTAAGGCACTAGAAGAATTATATAAGCATACTTATTCTAGGTTAATTGAAAAAGTAAAATTATTAAAAGAAAAAAACACAGACAAAACCCCAGCTGTCCCATTAAATCAAATCCTTTTTGGTGTTCCAGGAACAGGAAAAACCCACCACACGAAGAAAATGGCTGTTGAAATTATCAACGGAAAAAAGGAGAGAACCAGAGAAGAAATTAACGAGGAGTATGAAAAGCTGATAGAAGCAGAACAAATTGTTTTTACGACTTTTCATCAGAGCTTGAGCTACGAAGATTTTATAGAAGGAATAAAACCCGAAACCATAGACAGTAATGTGACTTACGAGGTAAAAGATGGGATTTTTAAGCAGTTGTGCAGTCGGGCAATTGAACAAAAACCAAAAAATAGCGATATTGAAATCTATGATTTTGATAAAGGCTGGAATGATTTAATAGCCGAAGTAGAACAAAATTTATTGTCAGATTCTATGCTTTTGCTTCCAATTCTTACGCAGGATAAAGGGGTGTATGTGACAGAAATTACAGATAACGGAAATTTAAAAATAAAACCAAAAAATAGTCAATTGGACATTGATTATATCGTTTCGTATAATCGAACAAAGAAATTACAAGGAGTTTTCTCGGACTTGTCGGTCGTTAAAAACATTGATAAGGAGTTTCGTTCTGTGATTGGAGGTTCTAATTCTACGGCATATTGGGCGGTTTTAAATTATATTAATAATAAGATTAAAGAAAATAATAAAGAGATAGATTTTGAAGAAACCAAAAACCATGTCCTTATTATTGATGAAATCAATCGTGGTAATGTTTCTGCTATTTTTGGGGAACTCATCACGCTTTTGGAGGAAGACAAAAGAAAAGGAAGTAAAGAACATACCGAGGCAAAACTCCCTTATTCTGGCAAAGATTTTTCTGTTCCGAATAATGTCTACATCATCGGAACAATGAACACTGCTGACCGAAGTGTAGAGGCTCTGGATACTGCCCTTAGGAGAAGATTTTCGTTTGTGGAAATGCAGCCTAAACCTGGCATTTTATCCGACAAGAAATATGTGAAATATAAAGATGTGGATTTATCCAAGCTTTTAGAAACTATCAACCAGCGAATAGAGGTGCTGATAGACAAAGACCACCAGATTGGTCATTCGTATTTTATTGGTATTCAGGATTTAGAAGATTTGAAAAGAACTTTCAAGGATAAAATCATTCCGCTTTTGGAGGAATATTTCTACGGAGATTTTGGGAAAATAGGTTTGGTTTTAGGAGGAGAGTTTATTGAATCAGTTGAAAATAAAACAGCATTCCCGAAAAATTTCACTTACGAAAAAAACTTTTTAGAAGACAAAAAAATATACCATTTTACTCCTTCTGAAGACTGGGATGAGGATACCTTTGAATCTATTTATAGGGGTTAGGAGATGCAGAGTAAGAAGTTTATACAGGTTTTTGAGCATCAAAGATTAAAGTATGATAAATCTGGAGATTTTCAGAAATGTCATTTTGATGCGATGGTGAGGTTTAATGACCTGCATCAGAATAAATACTTTACAATTGGTCATAATGGGATTGTTTTTAAGAGCTATGTCGGAGTTATTCAGGTCGGTGGTTTGACCATTGAGATTCTTCCAAAAGCCGATAAAAAGGCTGATGCAGATAAAAATTTGTGGCAGAGCGTACTGCTCAATATGCTGAAAGTCTGCAGGCGTATTCGGGTGGAATCCGTTTCGGAAACCCAGCTCAAAAAAAGGCATCATTCTATTTTAGATGTTTATTTTGAGATGTATCTCACTGAAATAGAACGGCTTGTAAATAAAGGACTGATAAAAAGATATCAAAAGAACCAATCCAATCAAAATGCACTAAAAGGAAAACTGTTTTTTGCGAAAAATATTCAGCAAAATTTGGTGCATCGGGAGCGGTTTTATTGTGAGCATCAGGTTTATGACAGGAATCATCTGCTGCATCAGATTTTGTACAAGGGATTACGGATTCTGAAAACCTTTGTAAATGATGCATTGAAGGATAGATTGAACCGATTACTTTTTGAATTTCAAGAAATTGAAAACATAGAAATAAGCGAGAAGTATTTCCGAAAAATAGTTTTTGACAGAAAAAACAGCGACTACCAAAAGGCGTTTGATATTGCTAAAATCATCATTCTAAACTATTCTCCGAGTTTGAACTACGGAAGCGAAAATTTGCTCACGCTTTTGTTTGATATGAATGCTTTGTGGGAAGAATATATTTTCCGCATTCTCCAAAAACATAAGACAGATAAGATGCAGGTATTTTCCCAAGATTCCAAGAAATTCTGGAAAAACAAATGCATACGCCCTGATATTATTTTGCAAATAGAGCAAAAAACTTTTGTCATCGATACCAAATGGAAAATCATAGAAACCAATAACCCTTCGGATGAGGATTTAAAACAAATGTTCGTTTATAATTTGCATTGGAATGCCGAAAAAGCATTATTGCTTTATCCTAAAACTGAACAAACCGACAGTAGTTTTGAAGAATTTCATTACGATAAATTGGATTCGAAAAAGAAATGTAAGACTGGCTTCGTGGATATCACTGAGGGAGGAAGCATCAAAAGCAGCGAAAAGATAGCTGAGGAAATATTTTCTAAACTAAAATAATCATCTAAGTGATAATGAAAAGCTTTCATATTCAGGCTGAAAATCTAACTTTTTTCTTGGCTTGTGTCGATTATGCCAAAAAAGCAAAATAATGTGAAAGCCAAAAAAACATTTACATAAAATAAAGCTTTTCATAGAAAATACTTCCTCCAAAATTTTGGAGGAAGGAATTTTAGTTTAGAAATTTTTTAAAAAACAAATTTATAATTAGAAATGGTAGGAGAGCCCTAATTGGAGATTTCCTGTACGGAATTTAGCTCTATCCTTTTTGCCATTATGGTCTTCTTTTTCATTGTAAGGAGAAGTTATTCCCATGCTGTATCTCAGATTAACACTAAATTTCTCTGTGATGAAATATCCTCCTCCAAAATTCCATCCAAAGAAAGTGCCTTTGGTATACTCCTTAAAACTTTTTTTGTCTGGAATATTGTTGTATCCAGCTTTATCGGTGATGACCTCCTCTGATTTTATAGGAATATTCACCTCTGGACCTGTTTCTATATACACCTGAGGAATAAATTTAAATTGAAATGTAACAGGAATATTAATGTGGCTGAGAGTCCAGTATCCCTTTACACCCTTTACATTAGTATCTTCTTTATAGTTTATTTTTGTTCCAAAATGCTGATAGAGAGCATCTAGTTGAACAGCCATTTTTTCGCTGATAGAGTAGTTTACGAAAAGTCCACCATAGAACCCTATTTTGCTTTTCAGATTTCGATAAGTTTCGTCTTTAACTGATATTTTATTGAGTCCTCCACCAGCTTTGATACCGAAAGTGAGCGGCTGATTTTTAGAATAGCTTTTTTGGGGGCTGCTTACTCTATTGGATTTGTTACTAGCTCCCGTTTTTTTCTTTTGTGCTGCTGCCCATCCCATAGATAAACATAAAACAGCGATAATTATTTTTTTCATATGGTAAAAATTAAAAGTTGTCTTTTTAAAAACAGGCAATTTTATACAGAACAATATAAAGATTGCCTGTAAATCACATTAGTGATTTTGAAAATGATTTTAGCAATTCAAAGGTATTGTGAATAAACTAGTTACACAATCCCCCAAAAGCGTGTATTTTTATAAAATTTTATCCCTGTTTTTAGGGATTTTGTTTTTTGAATAATGCTTGGAGTAATAATTTTACTAATTTTACAATCATATAGTTTAAATAAATGATACGGAGTAAGTGTATATTTTTCATCTTTTTTTCAATCATTGTTTTTTCGCAGAATAGTTCTTCTGAAAAATACATTGACAGCCTAAACAATGAATATCTGAATGCGAAAAATTCAAAGAAAAAAGTTCGCATCTTGATGGAAATTTCTGATTACTGGTCATATAGAGATACAGCAGTAGCTTTTTCAAAACTTAGAGAAGCAGAACAGTTGATAGGAGGAGATAATTTCCTAAAGGGACTTCATGCCTTCTATAAAGCAGGAATTTATTATGATAAAAACATTAGTAAAAGCCAAGAACTCTACATGAAAGCCGAAAATTTCTTGAAAACATTTTTCTCTGAAGAGGCTTTTTACTACAGAGCGAAACTGTGGCATAATTACGGAGCATTGGAACAGATGAAGGGAAACAATATGGAGTTTCTGGACATTACGCTGAAAAAATGTATTCCTCTTGCTGAAAAATCAAAGAATAAGGAACTTTTGGCGGGATATTATGTAGATATGGGGATGATTTTTAATAATTCAAAAGAATATGATAAATCAATAGACTATATAAAAAAAGCAGTTGGTATTTTAGAAAAAAACTCAAAAAGAGGCGAGGGAATAGTTTGGGCATATCTAAATCTTGCAACGGTATATTTGGAGATAGGAGAATTAGCCTTAGTAGAGGACAATATTTTAAAAGCCGAAAAAGCATTAGGACAACTACCTTATTCTCAGTATAATGTGTTTCTTTATCAGCTGAAATCTAAATATTATAATAGAATAGGTAAGCAGAGTAAAGCTTTGAATGCTATTCAAAAAGGGATAGACTTAGCAAAGGAAATGAATTTGGATTATGATTTTTTATCCCTGAGTTATGAGAAGTATAATTATTTAAAAAACTCTTCTCAATATTTAGAGGCGCAGAAAATACTCTCTGAACTTTTGGATAAGAAAATGGGAAGTAAAAAAAACAGACTTATACTTCTTAATGAAATGGCTGAGTTACAGAAAATAATGGGCAATTATAAAGATGCTTATAGTTATCTGGAACAGTTTAAATTTTTAAATGATACCATACAGACTGAAAATGAAAAAATACAAATTTTGGATTTGGAAGCTCAGTATAAAAATAAAGAACAGCAGAAAGAAATACAACATTTGGAGGAAAGAAACAAGCAAGAACGAATAATATTTTGGATTAGTTTGTCTTTATTTATAAGTGTAGGAGTATTAATGAGTTATGCGCTTTATGAAAGAAAAAGGAAAAACAAACATAAACTTGTTAGTTTAGAACAGGAAAGAAAAATAGACATTAACAAAGCTCTTATCTACGGGGAAAATAAAGAACGAGAGCGAATAGCTAAGGAACTGCATGATGGCATAGGGGGAAGAATGACAGGAATAAAGATAAACTTAGAAAATATGATGGAGAGTGAGGGATATTATATGCTTGAAAAACCTATTGCTCAATTGGATAAATGTATAACAGAACTTAGAAATACTCTTAGAAATCTAACTTCTGAAACACTTCATAAGTTTGGTTTGGAAGAAGCATTACGGGATTTTTGCCAAAATATACAGACAGATTATTTAAAAATATCCTGTTATACTAAAAATCTTAATCAAATAAAAGAAAAACATCAGCTGCATATCTATCGTATTGTTCAAGAGGGAATAAATAATGCCATAAAGCACTCTGGAGCAACACAAATTCTGGTACAGTGTACTTTTGAAGAAAATTTGTTACTCATAGATATAGAAGACAATGGAAAAGGCTTTGATGTGCAAAATATACAGAGAAATTTAGGATTACATAATATAGAACGACGCGTAAATGCCCTTGATGGTACTCTTAAAATAGAATCTTCCTTGGGTAAAGGTACTGTGATGAGTATAGAAGCTAAAATAGAATAAAAAACTTAAAAGATGATAAAGATAATAATTTGTGATGATCATCCTTTGATAACAGAAGGCCTGAAGAGCTTTATAGAAAATAGAGATGAAATGCAAATAGTAGCTACAGCTACTTCTGCAGCTGAATTATGGCAAGTATTGGAAGAAAATGAAACTGATGTTCTTATACTAGATATCAGTCTTCCAGACGGGAATGGGGTGGATATTTGTGCAGAAGTGAAAAAAATGTATCCGCATATTAAAGTAATAGCTCTTAGTAATCATGATGAAAGAAGCTTCATTGTCAGGATGTTGGGGAATAAAGCGTCAGGTTATCTTATTAAAAGTACTTCCATTGGAGAATTAGAAAAAGCAATAAAAGAGGTTTATAGGGGAGGAATATATTTTGGAGAAGACGCCCAAAAAGTATTAGTATCCATGGCGGAAGTCATGCAGGTAGAGGTGCCGCCCATTACAAAGAGAGAAAAAGAAGTTTTAGAGTATATATCACAAGGGTTGTCTTCTCCTCAGATAGCGGAAAAAATGTTTATAAGTTCGCAAACTGTAGATAGCCACAGGAAAAATCTAATGGCTAAATTTGGAGTGAATAAAACTATCAGCCTTGTTCAAAAGGCAAAAGACCTTAATTTTTTAAGTTAAGAAAGAATAAATTCAAAAAGGATGATTGCAAAATTTGGTTGTAGTTGATTTATTTCTTACCTTTACCCAAATAATTTTTAAATAAAAATGAGTTTTTTGTACCCAATAAAAAGAGATGGTCTTGGCAAGCATGTTGTGGAGTTGTTTTTTGGGCTGAAATAATAAGAGAGATAAGGATAATTGTCTCTCTATTTTTATGTAAAAAAATAAATAGAAACCAATTTAAAATATATGAATTCTTGTAAAATCATTGCGAACACTATTAGAGGACTCTCTGTGGATGGTGTGGCAGCGGCGAACTCTGGACACCCTGGGATGCCGCTTGGGATGGCAGATGTGTGTACTGTTCTCTGGTCTGAACATATGAATTTTAACCCGAAAAACCCTAAATGGCTCAACCGAGACAGATTTATCCTATCAGCAGGGCATGGTAGTATGCTTATTTACAGCTTGTTACACCTTTATGGATATGATTTGTCAATGGATGATTTGAAGGCATTTAGACAATGGGGAAGTAAAACTCCTGGGCATCCAGAAAACTTTATTACTGCTGGAGTGGAAACCACTACAGGGCCATTAGGACAGGGCGTAGCCAATGCAGTAGGATTTGCTTTGGCGGAGGCTTCTTTGGCAGCAAGATATAATAGAGAAGGCAGTGAGATTATAGACCATTATACTTATGTGGTGGCAGGTGATGGCTGTCTGCAAGAGGGAATTTCTCACGAGGCGTGTTCTTTTGCTGGGCATAATAAATTAGGAAAACTGATTATGCTTTATGACAGCAATAACATCACTATAGACGGGCCTACGCATATTTCTTTCACGGAAGATACCAGAAAGAGATTTGAGGCGTATGGATGGCAGGTTCTTGAGATTGACGGGCATGATTATGACCAAATCAATGCTGCTATAGCAGAAGCAAAAAAAGAAAAATCTAAGCCGTCTATCATCATTTGTAAAACCATTATTGGTTTTGGTTCGCCGAATAGAGCAGGAACTTCCAAAGCTCATGGAGAGCCTTTCCCAGCAGAAGAAATCGAATTGATGAAAGAAAAATTAGGTCTTCCGAAAGACAAGTCTTTCTTCGTTCCTGATGAAATTTCTGATTTAAGAACTAAAACTCAAGAAAAAGGTCAAAACCTTGAAAACAAATGGAATGAACTTTGGGAGAATTATAAAAATAAAAACCAAGAAGCTGCTAAAGAATTAGAAAACAGCATAAAAGGAAAAATCTCCAAAGAAGCTCTTGATATTCCTCAGTTCGGTTCTGAAAAAGCAATTGCTACTCGTTCTGCTTCGGGAACGGTTCTAAATCATATAGCTAAATATATTCCTCAGCTGATGGGCGGTTCAGCGGATTTAACGCCGTCTAACAACACTCTTCCAGCAGGAGAGGAGTCTTTCTCACCAGAAAACCCAAAAGGAAGATACATCAGATACGGTGTGCGTGAGCATGGTATGGCAGCGATAATGAACGGAATGGCTCTTCATGGTGGAGTTCTGCCTTATTCAGGGACATTCTTTGTGTTCTCGGATTATATGAGACCAGCGATGCGTATGTCGGCTCTTATGGAGCAGCAGGTGGTGTATGTACTGACTCATGATTCCATCGGATTAGGAGAGGATGGGCCTACACACCAGCCAGAAGCACATCTTTGGGCATATAGAATGATTCCAAATATGACTGTAATTCGCCCTATGGATGCGAATGAAACAGCAGAAGCTTGGAAATCAGCATTAAAGAATAAAAAAGGACCTACTTGTTTAGTTCTTACAAGACAAAATCTTCCTGTTTATGATAGAGCAGGACTTGGATGGGCAAAATCTGAAGAAGCTCAGAAAGGAGGATATGTTCTTTGCGAAGACA
This sequence comes from uncultured Flavobacteriaceae bacterium, assembly GCA_963518955.1. Taxonomy (GTDB): domain Bacteria; phylum Bacteroidota; class Bacteroidia; order Flavobacteriales; family Weeksellaceae; genus JABCPE02. Next base: position 8,802 of record CAUQKI010000020.1, read on the forward strand.
AAGATTTTGAGGCGATTATCATCGCTACAGGTTCAGAGGTGGAATTAGCTGTAGAAGCAAAAACTAAACTTAATGAACAAGGCGTAAAAGTAAGAATAGTTTCTATGCCGAGTACCAACATCTTTGATGAGCAGCCACAAGAATACAAAAACTCTGTTTTACCTAAAAACATTCTGAAAAGAGTAGCAGTAGAGGCAGGTGTTACCTTGGGCTGGTATAAATATGTAGGCTTAGAAGGGCGAGTGATAGGCTTGGACAGATTCGGAGCTTCGGCGCCATATAAAACACTTTATAAAGAATTCGGAATTACAACTGATGCTATCGTAGAGGCTGTAAATTCATTAAAATAGAAAAATAACCAATAAAAAATAAAAGAAATGATAGTTACTACCGATCAATTATTCAAGGCTGCATACGGGAAATTTGCAGTAGGAGCGTATAATATTAACAACATGGAGCAGGCTTTAGGGCTTTTCGAAGGACATGCTAAAGCACAGGCGCCATTCATCGTTCAGTTGTCAAAAGGAGCGAGAAACTACGCTAACCCTAAAATGATAGAAGGCATCATCCGTGCTGCTGAAGAAATCTATCCAGACCTTATTTTCGCGGTGCATCTAGACCACGGAGATGAGCAGACATGCTATGACTGTATAGATTCAGGATTTTATAGCTCAGTGATGATCGATGCATCTCACGAGTCTTTTGAGAAAAATGTAGAAATCACGAAAAGAGTAGTGGAAAGAGCTCACGCTAAGGGAATCAGCGTAGAGTCTGAACTAGGAATGCTAGGAGGTGTGGAAGAAGATATCCAAGTTGATGAAAAACACGCGATGCTTACAGACCCACTAGAAGCTAAAAAATTCGTAGAACTTACAGGATGTGACTCTTTGGCAGTTGCTATCGGAACGAGCCACGGAGCTTACAAGTTTTCAGGAAAACAAGGGCTTCACTTTGACAGAATCGAAGAAATCCAAAGACAACTTCCTGGTTTTCCTTTGGTAATGCACGGTTCTAGTTCTGTTCCAAGAGCGGAAGTGGAAAGAATCAATGCTGCTGGTGGTGCTATGGATCCTTCTGCACAAGGTGTGAATGCTGATGAATTCGCAAGAGCTGTGAAATTAGGTGTTACGAAAGTAAATATCGATACTGATGGTAGATTGGTTTGGACGAGAGTTCACAGAGAATTCTTTAAAGAAAAACCAGAGCAGTTTGATTTCAGAGCTCCAGGAAAAGTGTTCGTGAAAGAATATGCTGATTTTATCGTAGATAAATCTAATAAACTATTGTCTGCTAATCAGTTAGAATATGTGAGACAAAGCTTGAAATAATGGCTTGGGTGTATTTGATTTTAGCAGGACTCTTCGAAATCGGTTGGCCTATCGGTCTAAAACTGGCTGGAAATGAAAACTTCCGCTGGCAGGGAATGACCATAGCTGTAGTATGTATGGGAGTGAGCAGTGCCCTGCTTTGGGTGGCACAGAAAACAATTCCTATGGGTACTGCCTATGGCGTTTGGACAGGTATAGGTGCCGTGGGAGCGTTCGTAGTGGGAGTAGTGTTTTATAATGATGCTCTCACATTTATGCGAACACTCGGTATATTGCTCATCATAAGCGGAGTTATCGTGCTAAAATTAGCTTCATCCTAAGAAAATAATAAATCTGGCTGTAAACTTTTTTGCAGCCAGATATTTTTTGTATTTTTAACACCAAAACTAATAACAATGTCAAAATTAGATTATAACATCGCCATGGAACTCATGAGAGTTACCGAATCTGCGGCTCTTTCTGCAGCAGCTTTTATAGGAACAGGAGACAAGAACGGAGGCGACAAAGCGGCAGTGGATGGGATGCGTGAATCTCTTCGGTATATAGATGTCCACGGAACGATCATCATCGGTGAAGGAGAAAAAGATGATGCGCCTATGCTCTACAACGGCGAAACGGTGGGGAATGGAAATGGACCTCGTGTAGATATCGCTGTGGATCCAGTGGAAGGGACTAATCTTCTTGCCCTTGGAAGACCCAATGCCATCGCTACAATTGCAGCTTCTGACCAAGGAAGTATGTGGGATCCAGGGAGTTCCTTTTATATGAATAAACTGGTAGTAGGAGAGAAGGCTAAAAATGCGATAGACATTACCAAATCCGTTACAGAAAACCTTAATAGAATAGCCGAAGCAGAAGGCAAAAAAGTAAATGATTTGATGGTTTATATCTTGGATAAACCTCGCCACAAGGCTATGATAGAGGAGATTAAAAAAGCAGGCGCAAGGATTACACTGCATACAGATGGAGATGTTTTAGGGGCGCTTTTAGCGGCAATGCCAGACACAGGCGTGGATGTATTGATGGGAATAGGCGGTACGCCAGAGGGAGTTTTGGCGGCGTGTGCAGTGAAAGCCCTTAACGGTGGTATGCAGGGAATGAGAGCGCCACAGCTGGAATCTGAAATAGCCAATTTGAAAAAAGAAAATATTGACATCAGTGAAGTTATACATTTAGACACATTGATAAAGTCTGAAAATGCTGTTTTTTCCGCAACAGGCATCACAAGTGGAGGCTATCTGGACGGAGTTAAATTCCATGAAAACGGAACTATTACTACTAAAAGTGTAGTTATCAGCGCTAAATCAGGCTCTATAAGATTCATAGAAGGAATTCATAAAGGAATAAACCACTAAAAAATAAACCATGAAAAAAGAAAAAAAAATATCACCATCTCTGCTGTCTGCGGATTTTTGTAATCTGAGCAGAGATATCCATATGCTGGAAAGCGCTGGTGCAGACCTTCTACATATAGATGTGATGGATGGACATTTTGTCCCAAATATTACCATAGGAATTCCCGTAGTGGAAGCAATTAAGAAAAACTCTTCTATTCCTTGCGATGTTCATCTTATGATAGAAAAACCAGAGCGATATGTGGAGGATTTTGTAAAGGCGGGAGCGGATTATCTTACCGTTCATGCTGAGGCTTGTACGCATCTTCACCGAACATTACAGCATATCCGAAGCTTAGGTTGTAAAAGTGGCGTGGCTCTAAATCCTCACACGAGTTTAAGCGTTATAGAAGAAGTATTGGAGGAAATAGATTTGGTGCTGATAATGTCTGTAAACCCAGGATTTGGTGGGCAGTCTTTTATCCCTAATGCACTAAATAAAATAAAAAGGCTTAAACAAATGATTATGGAAAAAGGCTATAATCATATAGAAATAGAAGTAGATGGCGGAATAAAACTTAATAATATTCAGGAAGTTGCTGAGGCTGGAGCGGATATTATAGTTTCTGGGTCTGGGATTTTTAATGGCAAACCAGCAGAAACCATCGCTGAAATGAAAAAAATAATAAACGGATAAAGATTTTAAAAGTGTCTTTTTTCCTTTGTTTAAGGGCTTTTTCCTTTTAAAAATGAATTTGGCATTTATTTTGTATAGAATAAAACATCAATAACTAATTAAATATTGTAAAAATGAAAAAGTTGTTTTTAACAGGTGCTTTAGCACTTTTTGGATTGATGAGCGCTCAAAAAACTGAATCTGGAATTAGATTAGGTGTAAATGCAGGTATACCAGTTGGAGATTTTGGTAAATTTACTACTTTTACAGCAGGTGTAGATTTAGCATACCTTTATCCATTGGCTGAAAACTTCAGATTAGGGGTTGCTACAGGATATTCTCACTATTTTGGTAAAAAGACAACATATGACCTTGGGATACTTGGTAAAAGAGATGTTAAGGTGCCTGATGTTGGAGTAATTCCAGTGGCTGCTACAGCAGAATTTATTTTAGGTGATTCTAATGTTTTCTTAGGAGCAGATTTAGGTTATGCATTTTTTACTGAAAAAGATTTAAAAAATGAAAATGGTTCTTTCTATTACCAGCCTAAGTTAGGGTATTCTTTTGATAAGAGACATGACTTATATTTCTCTTACAAAGGATTTACTAGAAATAATGCAAATGCTGGCTCTATCAATTTAGGATACGCATATAATTTTTAAAACAATTTCATAGTTAAACAAGAGAGACCGAAATATTTTTCGGTCTTTTTTTGTTATTTTTTAGATAAATTGACAATCAAATACTTCGCAGAAATGTTTTTTTATTCTATCCTTCACTTCTTCTATATTCACTTTTTGTCCCAGTTCTTGTTCTAGGGAAGTGACTTGCTTGCCCTTTATTCCACAAGGGATAATGTAGTCAAAATATTTCATATCAGTATTGACATTAAAAGCAAATCCGTGCATGGTTACCCATCGGGAAGCCTTCACACCCATAGCGCAGATTTTCCTAGCATAAGGCTTTCCTACATCCAGCCAAACGCCAGTTTCGCCTTTTGAGCGGTCGCCATGAAGCCCATAGTCTGCCATAGTTCTTATAATGACCTCTTCTAAGTTTCTCATATACAGGTGAATATCCGTTACGAAATTTTCTAAATCCAAAATAGGATAGCCTACTATCTGCCCAAATCCGTGGTAGGTAATATCTCCACCGCGATTGGTTTTTACAAAATCGGCATTTATTTGTTTTAGTTTTTCTGTGTTGATGAGCATATTATTTTCATCACCGCTTTTGCCCAAAGTGTAGATGTGTGGATGCTCTACGAATAAGAAGAAATTGGGTGTAATGATTTGGTTTTCAGCAGGAAGGTCTCGGTTTTTTAGTTTGATGTCAATGATTTTTTGCATCAGTTCTCCCTGATAGTCCCATGCTTTTTGGTAGTCTATTAGCCCTAAATCTTCAAATTTTACCTGTTTATTCATGCTTCAAAAATATAAAAAATAAGGCAAATGAGAAACTTTAAATTTGGCATGGATGATAAATTAAAAATCATATTTTTGTAGAAAATAAAATAAAAAATGTTTACAAAAATATCTATCCATAGAGTAGGAAATAAAATCAATCAAGAGGGGCTTTTTCTTTCGGAGGGCGAACTGATTTTGGAGGAGGATATGAGAGAGTTTTTATCAGATTTTTTCATAAAATCCTTTAAATCGGAAGAAAAATTTCAGTTTTATCATGAATCTAATATAGAAAACAATGAACTATATACCTATGTTTCGGAGATTTTTGAGGAGAAAGAATGGTTTCATGAGCATTCCCGAAAAATAGCTAAGTATCTCTACGAAATCACTGATAATCCGAGAGTTTTGTCTGGTGAGTGCTGTATGGTTTATTTTGAAGATGATTCGGAAAATGGCGAGAAAATGGACTCTTTGGGGATTTTTAAAATGGAAAAAAAAGATACTTTTTTGAAAGTTCTAGCAGAAGATGAAAATTTCCAAGTGAATAAGGATTTTGGGTTTAATCTCAGTAAAATAGACAAAGGCTGTATGATTTACAATATTCAGAAGGAAGAGGGATTTGTGGTAAAGGCTTTTGACAATAATAAAAATGGAGATTCTGAATATTGGTTTGATAAGTTCCTGCACATTCGCCAGAGAAATGATGAGTATTTCAGCACGGAGAGTACGCTGAGCCTTTATAAAAACTATATAACGAATCAGCTTCCGCAGGAATTTGAGGTTTCAAAGGCTGACCAAGCTGATTTTTTGAACAAGACAATCAATTTTTTCAAAGAAAAAGAGCGATTTGATTTTGATGAATTTACCAATGAAGTTTTGCAGGACAAAAATGTGATTGAGAGTTTTTCTAATTATAAAACCGAATACGAGCAGGAGTTTCAGGTGGATATCGCAGAGGAATTTCCTATTTCTGAGGCAGCTGTAAAGAAACAAGCCAGAAACTATAAATCCGTAATAAAACTGGATAAAAATTTCCATATCTATGTGCATGGCGACCGTAGAAAAATAGAACAGGGCGAGGATGAAAAAGGGAAGTTCTATAAGGTTTATTATCAGGAAGAAAATTAAATTTATTTTGTAACTTTGTAGGAATTTTAAAAAAAATACAAATGATTTTTTATCTTAGAGGTGTTGTCAGTGAGCTGACTCCTACTTATGCTGTCATGGATGTTGGTGGTGTGGGCTATTATGTAGGAATTAGTGTGCAGACATCACAAAAACTGCATTTAGGAAAAGAATCTACAATATACACTCAGCAGATTATCCGTGAAGATGCCCATTTGCTTTTTGGTTTTTTTGATAAAGAGGAGAGAGAGATGTTTAATCTCCTTATCAGTGTGAATGGCGTGGGAGCAGTGTCTGCGATGATTTTGCTTTCATCATTAGAGCTTTCGGATATTGCTCAAGCTATTTTGTCTGGTAACAGCGGAATTCTTCAAAAAGTAAAAGGAATAGGCGCTAAAACGGCAGAGAGAATTATCATAGATTTGAGAGATAAAGTTCAGAAATTTGATGGTTTAGAAGCGGGCAATACTGCAATTCTTGATAATAAAATAAAAGAAGAAGCGTTATCAGCATTGGAGGTATTAGGTATTCCAAGAAAAACCAGTGAGAAAATAGCGGATAAGATTTTGAAACAAAATCCAGAAGCAAGTGTAGAAGAATTGGTAAAACAAGTTTTAAAAAATATATAAGGCAGATTTCGTGAAAAAAGCGACTATACTAAAGGCGGCTCCTTTATTTTTCCTTTCATTATTCAGTGATAATGTATGGGCTCAGACAGAAAAAGAAACCATAGAAAATAAGGAATTTACAATTCCTAATCCCACTCGTTATGAGGCGTTTTATGACATTAAAACAGGGATGTATTATCTGTATCCCAAAATTGGGAATCTGGTGGTAGGAGGGCCGCTTACGATGACGCCTTTGCAGTATTCACAATATTTACAGAATAAAAATATCCGTGAATTTTTTCGTCAGAAGGCTGGCGAAGGGACATATGCACAGATAGGTGACAAGGAAGAAGAAGCGAAGAAAAAATCGCTTTTGCCGAGTATCACGATTAGAAACCGAATTTTTGAAACTATTTTCGGCGGGAACAAGATAGAGCTTATTCCACAGGGGTATGCTACTTTTGACCTTGGTATTTTACATCAAAAAATAGATAATCCACTTATACTTCCTAATAACAGAAAATCCTTTACGATAGATGTTCAGCAGAGGATAAATGTAGGAATAGTAGGGAAAGTAGGGGAAAACTTACAGCTGAGAGCCAACTATGATACCCAGAGCGGTTTTGCTTTTGAAAATAAAGTAAATCTTGTCTGGACAGGAACGGGAAGTTCTTGGAAAGATGCCCAAGATAAACTATCTAAAAAGCTAAATGACAGAAGCAGAGATGATGGCGAGGATAGAATCATCAAAAAAGTGGAGGTTGGGAATATCAACATGCCTCTTTCCACGAGCTTGATTAGAGGTTCAGAGTCTCTTTTTGGGATAAAGACAGAGTTTCAGCTTGGGAAAACTACGGGGACATTTGTATTTTCACAGCAGCAGGGCGAGGTGCAGACCGTAGTTGCGCAAAATGGAGGCGCTTCCAAGAGCTTTAAAATCAATGCAGTAGATTATGAGGATAACCAGCACTTTTTCATTGGGCAATATTTTAATAACCACTATGATGGAGCATTGTTACAATATCCTCTTATCAATTCTAAAATAGCGATTAACAGGATAGAAGTATGGGTGCTGGACCAAGGGTCTGGTGACCTCCAATCGCAGAAAACTATAGTGGGTGTCAGGGACTTAGGGGAAGGAGCTCATACAGTTTACCCTGATAACTCGGTGAATACGGTTTATCGAGATGTTACTAATTTGACAGGAATCCGTGATGTAACCACAGCGTATAATTCCATTAAAAACCAATCTCTCTATGATGCGGCTACTGGAACCAACCAGCCATATCAGGAGGGAGAAAATTTTATTTTTAATAGAAGAGCCAGAAAACTTAGCGAAAGCGAGTTTAGGTATCATCCACAGCTGGGATATATTTCCCTAAATCAAAGATTAAATGATAATCAACTCCTTGCGGTATCTTTCTCATATACTGTAAATGGAGATGACTCTAAAGTATATAAAGTAGGGGAGTTTTCAGAAGATAATTCCTCAGTATTGATAACGAAATTGCTTAAACCCAATACCGTTACCAAAACCACATCTCCTATGTGGGATCTCATGATGAAGAACATCTATCCTCTGGATGGAACACAGATTTCTTCTCAAGATTTCTTCATGAATGTTTATTATCGTGACCCATCAAATGGTAAGGTCAGCTATCTACCAGGAACGGGCGTTCAGGATATTAACTTGCTGAAATTGTTCAACTGGGATAGACTAAATTCTAATGGAGACTTACAGCAGGATGGAGATGGACAGTTTGACTTCGTCCCAGGGCTGACTATTGATGAGAATAATGGTAAACTGATATTTACTAAAACACAGCCGTTTGGTAAGTATATAGAAAATGTTTTGGGAGGACACGACCCTAAATTTGTCTTTTCGGATTTATATACACAGCTGAAATCTGTGGCTACACAGGCTAATTTGGCTCAAAGATATACATTAGAAGGGAGATTTAAAGGCTCTGGAGCTCAGGGAATTGCCCTCGGTGCGGTAAATATTCCGAAAGGCTCTGTGAAAGTAACTTCCAATGGGGTAGAACTCGTGGAAGGAGTAGACTACACGGTGGACTATTTGCTGGGAACGGTCACGATTATCAATGAAATGATTAAACAATCTGGGCAGGCTATCAGTGTGAGTCTGGAAAACCAGTTGGCGTTTAATACACAGAAAAAAAGGTTCATTGGGCTTAATTTAGAAAGGAAAATCAGTGATAATTTCCTCATCGGAGCTACGATGGTTAATTACAGAGAAACGCCTTTGACCCATAAAGTCCAGCTCGGGCAGGAAGCAGTGAATAACACAATGCTTGGAATGAATATAGCCTATAATAACGAGGCTCCGTTCCTTACGAGATTGACAAACAAAATCCCGCTCATTAGCACAGATACAAAATCTAATATCAGTTTTCGAGCGGAGGCGGCTTACCTTATCCCAGGTGAGAATAACAATATGCAAAATCAATCTTATATAGATGATTTTGAGCAGGCTACTTCTCGTATTTCTTTGAAAGAGCCTTCTATGTGGAGTTTGGCTTCTAAACCAGAGCAAAATACGAGCGACCCTGTATTTAATACAGCTGGTTTAAGTAATAACTTGGCTTATGGCTACGGAAGGGGGCTTATTTCTTGGTATAATATAGACCCTAGATTCTACGGAGTAGGCGGGTCTGCACCTAATGGAGTAAGTGCGCAGAGCTTGTCCAACCACGCCTCACGAAGAGTGCATCAGGGGGAATTATACACGATAAAAGACTATGTAGCAGGAGAGGAGAGCTTCCTGAATACTTTTGATATTTCATACTATCCGACAGAAAGAGGGCCTTATAACTTTAATCCATCAGAAACTACACAAGATAGATGGGGAGGACTTATGCGGTCAATTTCTGTTTCTAACTTTGTAAATTCTAATATAGAATATGTAGAGTTCTGGATGATGGATCCGTATGCAGATGGTGGAACATTGGGAACAAATCCTAAGCTATTGCTGCATCTAGGGAATGTTTCTGAAGATGTCCTAAAAGATGGCGTTTTACAATACGAAAATGGACTTCCTACGAGTTCAGACCCAGCCAATGTTACGACTACCAACTGGGGTAATCAGCCTAAACAAGCACCTGTGCTCTATGCATTCTCATCAGAGGGAGCGGAGCGGTCTACGCAGGATTTAGGGTATGATGGACTTGATAATCAGTCGGAAGCAGCGAAATTCGGGACTTCGTTTGTAAATCCTGTGACTAATGCTGTAGACCCTGCGTCTGATGACTTCGTATTTCCTTTGTCTAATAAGTTCCAAGGCGCGCAGGCAGGCTCGCTGGTGGAACGATACAGATATTTTAGAAACCCAGATGGAAACTCGGAAGCCAATTCATTAGAAGTCGCTACGCAAACTCCTGATGCAGAAGATGTTAATAGAGATTTTAACCTTGATCAAAACGAAAGCTATAACCAGTATACAGTGAAGCTGGATAGAGCGAGTTTGGTTTTAGGACAAAATAATATAGTGGATGTAAAGGAGGTTTCCACAAGATTCCAAGACGGAAGGTCTGGAACTAATAAATGGTATCTTTTCCGTATTCCAGTAAGCCAGTTTGATACCACAGCAGGAGAGCGCAGTACAGATGTGCTGAACAATGTTCGTTTCATGAGAATGGTTCTTACAGGTTTTGATGAGACTACTACGCTTAGGTTTGGAAGCTTGGATTTGGTTCGTTCCGATTGGAGAAGATACACCAAACCACTCGCTGTAGATGCTACCACGAACGAAGGTTTTGGAACGGTAAATACAGATAATCTAGAAATAGGAAGTGTAAACTTGGAAGAGAACGGACAAGGAACGCCTCCATATGTGCTGCCTCCTGGAATAGACCGAGAGGTTTTGAGTGGAACAGCAGGAACACAGAGACAAAATGAAGGCTCTCTTTACATGAAAGTAACGGGGCTGAGTAATGATGCTCGTGGGGTGTTTAAGAATACCACATTAGATTTGCGTAGGTATGAAAAGCTGGAAATGTTTGTTCATGCCCAAGATTTGAAAAATCTGACCTCTACAGCCCTCGATGATAAAACCAAGTTCTTTATCCGTTTCGGTAGTGATGCTACGGATAACTACTATGAATACGAGGCTTCCCTTAAATATACTTCCTCTAACAGCAGAACACCTTATGAAATCTGGCCTTCAGAAAATATGGTAAGTCTGGAATTAACGGAACTAACGGCTATTAAAGGAAGAAGAGATAAAAATGGAGCTCCTGCCGATACTAGATATACAGACGGAAGCTATGGCGATGCCAATAAAAAGATTTATGTAAAAGGTCGCCCAAGTATAGGGAATATCAATACCATAGTATTAGGGGTAAGAAACCAAGATGCATCTAGTGTGTCCAAAGATGTTTTGCTTTGGATAAATGAAATCCGTGCTTCTGGAATTAAAAACCAAGGAGGATATGCAGTAAATGCTAATTTGACATTCAATTTAGGGGATTTTGCGATGGTTAATGCCAGCGGGTCTGTATCTACGGTTGGTTTCGGGACTATTGTCCAAAAACCATCAGAAAGGTCACAAACGGACAATTCTACCTTACACATCAGTACTACGGTGAATTTGGATAAATTCTTACCAGAGAAAATAGGAATGAAAATTCCGTTTAACTATTCCTATACACAGAGCATAGAAGACCCTAAATATAATCCGCTGGATAATGATGTAGAGCTGAAAAACAGCCCAATAAGAGACCAGCTGAAAAAAATAGTGAGAACCTACTCTCAGCAGAGAAGTATAGGTGTGGTCAATATGCAGAAACAGAGAATGAACTCTGAGAAGAAATCCAAATTCTACGATGTAGAAAACCTTTCCCTTACGGCTGTCTATAATGATGATTTTTATAGAGATGTCTATACAACTAAAAATTATCGCCAGTATTTCAAGGGGTATTTGGATTATAATTTTAATTTTAAACCTTGGGTGATACGGCCGTTTAATAAGTTGATAAGCGACACATCCAAAGCGGCTAAATACCTAAACTGGATAAAAGAAGTTAATTTTAACCCAATTCCTACTCGATTGTCTTTCAGAGCGGAGCTGGACAGAACATATAGTGAGCTGCAGTATAGAAATATAGATGCGCTGCTGACAGGTACTCCAGGGGATGATTTCCAAGTGATAAAGGGAAGAACTTTCTATTTCGGATGGCAGTATAATCTTGGATTTAATTTTACTAAATCCCTGAAATTGGATATCAATTCCTATACCCGAACACTCAATGACCATATTTCTGTAAATGGAATGAATAACCGCTCTATTTTTAGGGATTTGTTCCGTGCAGGAAGACCTGTTTTGTATAACCATAAAGTACAGCTTAATTATAAGTTGCCGTTTGAGCATTTCCCATATTTAGATTTCATCAATGCGGAGGTGGGATATGGCTTCCAGTATAACTGGTCGGCTCGCTCTACGGTTCTTTCTCAGCAGGATTTAGGGAATTTAGCCCAAAATAATAACAATACCGTGGTGGCGGCTTCTGTGGATATTCCGAGTTTATTCTCTAAATTTAAGTATTTCCAAAAATTAGAAAATACGATGCAGCTGAGAAGAGCAGAGATAGAGGCAATGGAAAAAACCAATGCAGAGACAGCCACTAGAAAAAATAATGAAAATAGAATCACTACGCTGAAAAATAGGCTGACTCCATTACAAGCTGTTCTTTATGGAATTACATCTTCGATCAAGCAGGTGGATTTTAACTATAATGAAACCAATGGAACCTCTCTCCCAGGGATACTTTCATCTCCGAATTTCTATGGATATGGACAGGGGATAGGAGGGCCTACATATGAATTCTTGCTTGGTTCTCAGGCGGATATTCGTAGGGTAATGATAGAGCGTGGCTGGGTAACAGGTTCGGACTTGATGACAGAATCCTATGTGCAGATGCAGACTAAGGCTATCACAGGAAGCATCCAAATTCAGCCGATGAATGATTTGAAGATAGACCTAAATTTCCTTAAAAATTATTCAAGTTCATTGACTCATAGCGGGTATAATATATTGACAAACAATAGATTGTCTTTTGCAAACGAGATTATAGCTTTCTCTCATACAGATATATTGATGGGGACTTCTTTCAAAGATGGCGGACAGCTTTATATGAATATGGTAGAGAATGCACGAGTTTTGTCTAGAAGTATGCCTGGAATTTTGGGAGCTGATGGCTTTGTGGAAGGCTATGGTTTAGGAAATTCATACATCTTAATTCCTGCATTCAAGGCAGCGGTTGGAGGTAAGAATCTAAGCAAAGAAAACCCTACGAAATCCAAATTCCCGCTTCCTAACTGGCAGATTATCTATTCAGGATTGAAAAATATCCCGATGCTCAATAGACATTTCTCTAAAATAGACATATTACATGGCTATAAGGCTACATACACTGTGGCAGGGATACAGTCTAGCTCAGATTATTATAACTATGAGGTTAGCAAAAACACGCCGATGCCTTCATCAGACAAGGATAGAAATGGCAACTTCCTAAATCCGTATGTATTCTCTCAGGTAGGCTATGTGGAGGAGTTTTCGCCGCTTATCGGGGCTGATGTTACCATGAGGAATAATATGCAGTTCAGAGCGATGTATAACAAGAATAGAGCCTATGTACTAGGACTTCAGAATTATACGCTTTCGGAAGACTCTGGTTCTGAGTATATTGTAGGATTTGGGTATATTTTTAAAGATTTGAAATTTAAGATGAAGTTCAGAGGAAAACAAAGAACGATAAAGAGTGATTTGAATCTTAAATTTGATTTTTCATTAAGAGATAATAAAACCCGAATAACCAATATTCTAGCCCAAGATTCACAGGTGACTGGAGGGCAGAGAGTTTTGGGAATAAATTTCTCGGCAGATTATAGTTTTACTCAAAATTTCCAAGTGAAATTCTTCTATAACCAGCTGGTTACCAAGTATAAGATTTCCACCGCTTATCCGTTATCAACTCTACGAGCTGGGCTTAGTTTTAACTTTACTTTTGGTGGAAGTAATAATAACAATAACTAAATTTTTGTAAAATCTAAAAATATGAAAAAAGCCATAGTTTTATCAGGAATAGTGTTGTCAATGTTTTCATGTAACAGCCCAAAAAAGGAAGAAGTGAAAGAAGAAAAAGTAAATACAGAAGAAACTCAAGAGCCCTTGGTTGGTGCAGATAGAGATGAACATGGATGTATCACTTCGGCAGGCTTTTCTTGGAGTGAATTACAGCAAACTTGTGTGCAGCTTTGGGAGGCTGGTGTCAGACTAGACCCTGTCGAAGTGAAAGAAGGAGATGTAGTCATCAGCGCATTTGTTTTGTTTAATAAAGATGAATCCAAAGCTGAGGTTATCCTTCCTAAAAAAGAAGGTTCGGTTATTTTAGACAAAAAATCAGAAAATCTTTACGAAAAAGGTGAATACTTGTATGATGATAAGGAAGGCACACTTTCCATCAATGGAAAAGTAGCCTATAAGGAAGAAAGCAAAAAGAATTAAACATACAAAAATATGGAAAAATATCTGAACATCTTAGGATGGATAGCAGTAGCAATTACATTATATATGGAAGTTTCTTATTTTTATCAGGTGATATCTGATTATGGTTCATTTGGATTTCGTTTTCATTTTGATACTATTTTGTTACTTATGAATAATATGCTGTGGGTGGGGCATGGCTTTTTTAAAAACAAAAAAGACTGGCCGCTTATTATCGCAAATGGTTTTGTAATTGTTATGGTGTTGGTGCAGCTTGTTTATTCTATTGTGGGAGGATTTTGAATTTTATTGTGTAAAATGTTTTATGATTAGATTGATTAGAATTAATAGTTTAAAATAGCGGAGGTTATAAATCTCTGCTGTTTTTTTTATTATTTGCATAAAAAAAATTTATAATTTTGGTTAAATAAAAATCAACAATTAAATTTTAAATATTATGGAAAAATTCTTAAATATTTTGGGATGGGTAGCCACAGGAACAGCAATGCTTATGTATGTTTCTTATATTCCACAGATTACTTCCAATCTACAAGGAATGAAGGGCGATTTTCTTCAGCCTTTTGTGGCAGGGATTAACTGCACACTATGGGTAGGTTATGGATTTTTGAAATCTAAAAAAGATTTGCCTATAATCGTGGCGAATACACCTGGTATTATTTTTGGCTTTACGGCGGCTTTTACGGCTATTATGTAAAAATTAGAAAGTATTTATTTCAAAAATAGATTTTTAGATTTTATGTTAAACTATTCTTGATTATTTTTTATAATCCACTTCGGTAGAAATCCAGCGCAGAAATAATGTTTTCAAGCGGAACATTTTGGTTGTGATTTCCCTTGCCGATGCCTTCTATCAGCGAGAAACTAATGTTTCCATGCTGATTTTTTTTGTCCTGATACATCAGCGTAATGATTTCCTCATCACTGAAATTAGAAATATCCATAGGTGGGAAAAATCGCACAAGATTTTCTATAATATGGCGCGCTGTGTCCAGAGAAATCAGCTGCTGCAAATAGGAAATATAAGTTTCACAAATCATCCCAAGTGCGACTGCTTCGCCGTGGAGCAGAGGAGTTCCCTCTCTCAAAAAAAGGCTTTCTATGGCGTGTCCTATCGTATGCCCGAAGTTTAGAATTTTTCGGATATGTTTCTCGTGGAAGTCTTCCTGCACGATTTTTTGTTTAATCTCGGCGCTTTGTAATAGATATGGCGCAATTTTCTCTGCAGAAAGTTCATTTTCAATAGAAATCAGCTCAAGCCAATGTTCTCCATCAGCGACGAGACCATGTTTCAGCATTTCCGCAAAGCCAGATTTCAGCTGAGGAAAGGGTAGTGTGCGGAGATAATCAGCAAAAAGGAAAATTTGCTTCGGCTCTGCAAAAGTTCCGATTAGATTTTTAAAAAACAAATGGTCTATGCCTGTTTTACCGCCCACAGCAGCATCTGCCATTGCCAGCAGAGTGGTAGGAAGGTAAACGAAAGGAATTCCTCTTTTATAAGTGGAGGCCACAAAGCCGCCAATATCCGTGACAACACCTCCGCCAAGACAGATGAGCAGACTATGTCTGTCGGCATTGAATTCCGTAAGGATTTCCCAAAGCTGCACGGCGGTGTTTATGTTCTTGCTCTGCTCTCCTTCCTCTATCTCTATAATCTCAAAGGGCGCCGTAGTTTCTAAATTGCCCAAGAGGGTAGGAAGGCAGTATTCATGTGTGTTTTCATCCACCAAGATAAAAATTTTGCTGGGATTTTGGTGCTGTATAAAAAAATTGAGTTCGGTGAAATCTTGGTCAAGGATTTTTATCATCTTCTGCTATCTGTATCCGAAATTCTTGAGGTCTTTTTCGTTCTTTCTCCAGTCTTTTTTTACTTTCACAAAGAGATTGAGATGGATTTTCTTTGCAAAGAATTTTTCCAAGTCCAGCCTTGCTTCTGTGCCAACTTTTTTAATTGCCTCACCTTTGTGGCCTATCAAAATTCCCTTTTGGGTTTCTCGCTCCACATAGATGATGCTGTCTATGAAGATAATTCCTTCCTTTTCTTTGAAAAGTTCAGTAACCACTTCTACGGAGTAAGGGATTTCCTTTTCATAGTTGAGTAAAATCTTCTCGCGCACCGTTTCATTGACAAAAAACCTTTCCGATTTGTCGGTAAACTGGTCTTTGTCATAGTATGGCGGATTCTCTGGAAGCAGAGATTTTAGTTTCGGGAGGATGTATTCCGTATTGTAAGCATTTAGCGCCGAAATCGGTAGGATTTCTGCTTTCGGAAGGAGATTGTGCCAATGTTCCACAGCGGCCTCCATTTCCTTTTGGTTGCTTTTATCTATTTTATTGATGAGCAGCAGTACAGGAATCGGAATTTTATTTAACTTCTCTATGAGAAACTCCGAAGGCTCACTTTTGTCCGATATATCTACGATGAAAAGAAATACATCTGCATCTTGGAGGCTTTCTTTCACGAAGCCCATCATTTTTTCTTGTAGTTCGTATTTAGGGTCAAGAACGCCAGGCGTGTCCGAAAAGACAATCTGGACATCTTCCTCGTTATAAATCCCGAAAATACGGTGTCTGGTAGTCTGTGCCTTTTGGGTAACGATGGCCAATTTCTCTCCCATGAGCTGATTCAGAAGGGTAGACTTCCCAGCATTGGGTTTTCCTACTATATTGACAAAACCTGCTTTGTGCATTGCTTTTTTTGTTTTTAAATTTCCGCAAAGATATGAATAATTTGGCTTCTATGGTGAGAAGAATAAATTCTTTAAGCTAATTCTAAAGATACAATCTCTGCTTTTTCTCCATTTTCGGTTTCACAGACGATAGAGATATAGTCAAAGCCATTTCTTTTCACTTCTTCCCAAGGGATATTTTCTCCGTTGATAAGGGTTACTCTATCATCTTCGTCTACTTCATAATCTTCTTTTTCTTCCTCATAATCAATGGAATATCCAAAATCTATATGGATTTTGCAAGGAGCAATATCATATTTTACCAAAGTTCGTTTTTCAACTTCTTCTGGGTCAAACTCATCGCAAAACATTGCATTATAGCCGTGTCGGTAGCCGTCAAAAAGCAATATTTCTTCGCCTGTTTCTATATCTTTGGCTACTATTTTACAAGGAATTTCTACTTCATCAGTATAATAATTTACAATAAAAGGCTGTTTTTCTCCCTTTACTTCAAATAATTCCCCATAATAATACACCTCAAAGAGTGAATTTCCATTTTTGGATTGGATATCCACTGAGAGATAATCGCCTGATTTTACATTACAAGCGTTTTCATTTAGGTAGGTAGGA
>CAUQKI010000021.1:0-18587 GCA_963518955.1 uncultured Flavobacteriaceae bacterium
TTCAGCTCGATGCCGTAATAGGCAAAAAACGGACGAAAATCGGCGTGAATGTATTCGAACGTGAGTTCAAAAGGGCGTAACAATTCCTTAAGGGTGTACTTGTATTTTTCGTTATGCGCATATTCACGCTCATCAATACCTGCCGAAATGGCAAGCGTTACCTTTTTGCCACCTACTTTATAACCGCTTTTGCTCCCGTAAGCCCAACCGTAGGTAAGGACTTCGTCTTGCCATTTCTTTAACAATGGGGGCATACTAAACCAATAGAGCGGAAACTGAAATACAATGTGGTCGTACTGCTCTATCAGTTGTTGTTCCTTCTTAACGTCTATACATTCATCGGGATATACTTTATACAACTGATGTATGGTATATTGCTCTGGGTATTTCTCGAGCTCCTCAATCCAACGTTTGTTGATGAGAGAATCCTCTATATGAGGGTGTGTTACTATAATAAGTGTCTTCATTTGATACGAGCCGCACGGGCAATTAATGATTTAATTAAATTGTTAATATATTTAAATTGCTTAATCAATTTACGAATAATCAAAAGTGAATAGCACGATACGGCTTACAGGCTCATACATCATAATGATATAGCCACCAGCACCCACCCAATGGTAAGCTGTTGCCTCAGAGATAAGATAAAAAGGATTTCCTTGGTAAGAAATGTCAAACACTACCTCATCATCATCTTCACCATCTTCTATGTTCATCTTAAAAGCCTTTGGATATTCCTCATCTTCAATAGTGGAACACCAGTTGCCATACTGAGGCTCTCCCCCTAATATCTCCAAAAATGTTTTCCTATTCAGTTTTCCCTTATATTCAGGATAATGCAAATCCACCAAAGTGCCATATTTGGCTACATTTTCCTTACTCTTTTCATAGTTATCAGCCATTTCCCGAAAGAGTTCCTCCTCTTCGGAGTCAAAATCCCAATGGTGAATAGCAGTTCGCTCAAAATATCCTTCCTTACCGAGGAACTCGAACTTATTATCTTCAGTTAGGCGGAAAGCCAGCCAGTTAGGCGCGGTATATTCGTTGTGATATTCGGTGGTATTATCGCCTATATAACCCTCGTAAGGCTCAAAAGGACACAGCATATACACCTTTTGTCCTGCCCAATCAGGGTTGATTTCAGCTAAATCAATACTCATCAGGGGCAAAAAATGGTTTTTGAGCCACGGTTGCTCTTTTACAAAAATATCTTCCGCTTTGGGGAACGCCTGCAAATGGTCGTTCAATTCTTGGATTTCTTCTCTTGCTGTCATTGTTTTTTTATATTAATTAATTTATTTTTCTTACGAATAATCAAAAGTATATAGCACGATACGGCTTACAGGCTCGTAAAGCATAATGATAGCATCGATATGCCCATCACACCAACTATAGTTAGGAGTACTTGCTACAAAGTAAAAGGGGTTTCCTTGATAGGAAATTTTAATCCATTTATCAGAATCTTCATCTTCATAATCTAATTTCATATCAAAAGCCTTTGGATATTCTTTGCTACTAATTGTACCTACCCAATTTCCTCCTATTATATGTCCTCCTAATATATCTAAAAATTTAGTGAAGTTAGGTTTCCCATCATATTCAGGAAACTGTAAGCTCACCAATGAACCGTATTTCTCGAAATTTGCTTTACTTTTCTCGTAGCCTTTCTGCATTTCTTGAAATTCCTTTTCTTCTTCGGAATTGAAATCCCAATGGTGAATAGCGGTTCGCTCAAAATATCCTTCCTTGCCGAGGAACTCGAACTTATTATCGTCGGTTAGGCGGAAAGCCAGCCAGTTAGGTGCGGTATATTCGTTGTGATATTCGGTGGTATTATCGCCTATATAACCCTCATAAGGCTCAAAAGGACAAATCATATATACCTTTTGTCCTGCCCAATCAGGGTTGATTTCGGCTAAATCAATACTCATCAGGGGCAGAAAATGATTTTTGAGCCATTGTTGTTCTTTTACAAAAATATCTTCCGCTTTCGGGAACGCCTGCAAATGGTCGTTCAGTTCTTGAATTTCTTCTCTTGAGTTCATTAGATTTAATTTTAAAAAATATTAAAATTTTAGTTCGGCATTTACTTTTCTTACCGCATCAGCAGAAGCATGGAATTTCTCTTTTTCGTCTTCATTTAGAGATAACTCCATTATTTTTTCTATTCCATTTCTACCAATGATACACGGCACCCCTATGCTGATATCATGCTCGCCATATTCCCCCTCCAAAAGAGCAGAACAAGGAATCATTTTCTTTTGGTCAGACAAGATAGAATGCACCAGCGCAGCCACACCTGCCCCAGGAGCATACCACGCGGAAGTCCCCAAAAGCTTCACCAAAGTAGCGCCACCCAGTTTGGTTTCTTCCACTATGCTGTTTAGTTTTTCTTTATTCAAAAATTCTGCTACACAGATACCGTTTCTAGTGGCTTTACTGATGAGAGGAAGCATCCCTGTGTCCGTATGAGCAGCGATCACCATACCATCCACATCTGAAACGGGACATCCTAGAGCCTCCGCTAGACGATATCTAAATCTCGCTGTATCCAGCGCTCCTCCCATACCTATGATTCTATTTTTAGGCAGCTGGAATTTTTTATGAATAAGGTAAGACATCGTATCCACAGGATTGGTCACCATGATGATAATAGCATTAGGCGAATGTTTCAGCACATTTTCTGTAACTCCTGACACGATATCCGCATTTACTCCTATCAGCTCCTCTCTGCTCATCCCTGGTCTTCTAGGCATCCCAGATGTGATGACTACCACATTAGAATTTTCTGTTTTGGCATAATTGTTAGTAACGCCTATGATACGAGTTTCAAATCCCTCCACAGCAGACATCTGCATAAGGTCCATCGCTTTCCCTTCGGCGAAACCTTCTTTTATGTCTAATAATACCACCTCACTCGCAAAATTTCGCATTGCTATATATTCCGTGCAGCTCGCTCCCACTGCTCCCGCTCCTATTACTGTTACTTTCATTTTTAATATTAAATTTAAACTCACAAATTTAATAATTATTCATTACTCTCCTAATTAATCTCAACCATTGAGAAAATCTATTTTAAGATTTCATAAGTTTTTTGAAGAGAATTTCTTATCATTGCATGATTTTAGTTTTTACAAATTATGCAAAAAGAATTTTTAAACCATCTCAGCAGTGGTTACAAAAACCGAAAATACGACTTGGATAAACGAAAAATAGAAAAATTCATTGATTCTTTTTTTCGTTTCGTCTTCTTTTTAGAATATCAAAGATGTAATTCTGAAGCAGAAATTCATCTCAGGTTAGAAAGTTTTAAACTTGAATTTCAGCAGATTATCAATTCTGTAATAGAAGACCCTGACATGAAAGCAAAAGCGGCAAGCTGCTTTTTTGAGGCTGTTCCACATGTTTACAACCTGCTGGAAAAAGACGCCCAGTTCATCCTTGATAATGACCCTGCAGCTACTCACATAGAGGAAGTAATGGTTTCTTACCCAGGGTTTTACGCTATTTCTATTTATAGATTTGCTCACCAGCTGCATCTACAAAGAGTGCCGCTCATCCCAAGAATCTGGACAGAGCTGGCACACAGCAAAACAGGGATAGACATCCACCCTGGTGCTACCATCGGAGAATGTTTTTTCATAGACCACGGAACAGGGATAGTAATTGGTGAAACGACTGTGATTGGCAATTTCGTTAAAATCTATCAGAATGTAACTCTCGGAGCTTTAGCGGTTTCCAAAGATATCGCCAACACGAAGCGCCACCCTACGATAGAAAATAATGTAACAGTGTATGCCAACACTACTATTTTAGGTGGGAATACTATCATTCGGGAAGGTTCTACCATCGGCGGAAATGTCTGGCTTACAGAGAGTATAGAGCCTTACAGCTTGGTATATTATAAAAACAAAACCATCATCCGAAGCAAAGAAAAACCAAACGAACCGATTAATTTTTCTATTTAAAAATTTGCATTTTTAAAAAATATTATTAGATTTGCATTCATATTTATTCCAAAAGAGATGACAATAGTAAAAAACAATATGATGTGTTGCTATATTCTAACGACTTCAGTTTTTCTGATAGCGTAGCAATGCTGTATTGTTATTCGTATATAGAGGGCTGAAAGATTTCACGCCCTCTTTTTTATTTTTAAAATTTTTAAATCAATCATATTATGAAATTCAACAATGTATTAGAAACCATCGGTAAAACGCCAGTAGTAAGGCTAAGTAAATTATTCCCAAACCATAATGTTTGGATAAAACTAGAAAGAACCAACCCTGGAGGAAGCGTAAAGGACAGAATCGCTCTAGCCATGATAGAAGCGGCTGAAAAAGAAGGAAAAATCAATAAAGATACTAAAATCATAGAGCCTACATCAGGAAACACAGGAGTAGGTCTTGCTATGGTAAGCGCTGTGAAAGGATACGATTTAACTTTGGTAATGCCAGAAAGCATGAGTGTAGAGAGAAGAAAACTAATGTCTGCTTATGGCGCAAAAATCGTCCTAACGCCAAGAGAATTAGGAATGAAAGGAGCAATAGCAAAAGCTCAGGAACTAGCTGAAAAAGAAAGTAACTCTTGGATTCCTCAGCAGTTCGAAAATACTACCAATCCAGAAATCCACCGTAATACCACGGCTCAGGAAATTCTAAATGATTTCTCTGAAGGTGTAGATTTCCTCATCACAGGAGTAGGAACAGGAGGACACATTACGGGTATTTCCGAGATTGTAAAGCAAAAATTCCCTCAGCTCAAAGCCTTTGCAGTTGAACCAGAACAGTCCCCTGTCATCAGTGGCGGCGCACCTGGTCCACACGCTATCCAAGGAATCGGTGCTGGTTTCATCCCTGCTGTTTTGAATACAGAAATTCTAGAAGGAGCTATCCTAGTTGGGAAAGAAGAGGCATTTAGTTTCGCACAAAGATTAGCAAAAGAAGAAGGAATTTTAGCTGGAGTTTCCACAGGAGCTTCACTGGCTGCTATTGCTAAAAAATTAGGAGAAATCCCACAAAATGCTACGGTTCTGACCATCAACTACGACACAGGAGAAAGATACTGGTCTGTAGATGGACTTTTCGAAGAGAATATAATTTCAGAATAAATTTAGTAAAACCTTTCCAACAGGAAAGGTTTTTGTTGTCTAAGGGCTAAGATATATGTATATTTACCAAAATTTATTAAAAATGAGAATTATTGTTAATTTGATTATCACCGCTGCTGTTGCCTATTTTCTACCAAAGGTGCTTAGCGGAGTGCATTTCTTAGACTTCAGTTCAGCTGTGATTTTTGCAGTAGTTTTGGGATTGCTGAATATTTTCCTAAAACCTATCCTGAATATCATTAGTTTTCCTGTATCACTGATTACTTTTGGGCTTTTTTCACTGGTTGTGAATGCTATCGTAGTTTCTGTCGCAGATTATTTCGTGGATGGAATGGTAATTGATGGATTTGGGTGGACTTTGGCTTTCAGTGTTTGTTTATCTATTCTGACCTCTATTTTGTCAATAGATGAAGATTAGAATCTGCCGATATTTTTTAAGAAAACACTATCTTTGCCAATTATTTAACAAGAATATGGAAGAAGAAAAAAAAACACTCAATTTCATTGAGCAAATTATAGAAGAAGATTTGGCTAATGGACTCAGCAGAGACAAAATTCGTTTTCGTTTTCCGCCAGAGCCCAACGGCTATCTGCACATAGGGCATACCAAAGCGATATGCATCAACTTCGGTTTGGGCGAAAAATATAACGCTCCTGTGAACCTTCGTTTCGATGATACCAACCCTGAAAAAGAAGAACAAGAGTTCGTAGATTCTATCAAGAAAGATGTAGCTTGGCTTGGCTTCAAATGGGATAAAGAACTCTATGCATCAGACTATTTTCAGCAGCTATATGACTGGGCAGTGCAGATGATAAAAGATGGCAAAGCGTACATCGATGAGCAGTCTTCGGAAGTCATCACGGAACAAAGAAAAAATCCTGCAGAACCTGGGATAGAATCTCCATTCCGAAACAGACCTGTGGAGGAATCACTAAATCTATTCGAGCGAATGAAAAATGGCGAATTCGAAGAAGGAACGATGTCTCTTCGTGCCAAAATAGATATGACTTCGCCTAATATGAACATGCGTGACCCTGTGATGTATAGAATCCTGAAAAGACCACACCACAGAACTGGCACGACTTGGAAAATTTATCCTATGTACGACTGGGCTCATGGAGAGAGTGACTACATAGAGCAGATTTCGCATTCACTTTGTTCATTGGAGTTTGAGAACCACAGACCGCTTTATGACTGGTATCTTGACCAAGTCTATACGGAAGGAACTATCAGAAACAAACAGCGAGAGTTTGCCCGAATGAATGTAACCTACATGATTACTTCTAAAAGAAAACTCCAAAGGCTCGTTGCCGAAGGTGTGGTTACAGGCTGGGACGACCCAAGAATGCCTACCGTTTCTGGGCTTAGAAGAAAAGGCTACACGCCTGCCGCTATCCGAAATTTCATTGAAAAAGTAGGTGTAGCGAAAAGAGAAAATTTAATCGATATTCAGCTGCTGGAATTCTGCGTAAGAGAGGATTTGAACAAAACCGCCAAGAGAATGATGGTGGTGATGAATCCTGTAAAACTAATCATAGAAAACTACCCAGAAGGCAAAGAAGAATGGCTGGAAACAGAAAACAACCCAGAAGATGAAAACGCTGGAATGAGAAAAGTTCCTTTCTCACGAGAGCTATACATAGAGAGAGAAGACTTCAAAGAGGAAGCGGACAAGAAGTTTTTCCGTCTGAAACTCGGTGGTGAGGTAAGACTAAAATCTGCCTACATCATCAAAGCTGAAAGAGTAGAAAAAGATGAAAACGGCGAGATTACGACTATCTACGCTACCTATGATGAAAAATCTAAATCTGGAAGCGGAACAGAAGAAAGTCTAAGAAAAGTAAAAGGAACGCTGCACTGGGTTTCTGCAAACCACGCCCTGCCTGTGGAGATTAGAACTTACAATAGACTCTTTACAACAGAACAGCCAGATGCTGAGAAGGAAGTTGATTTTATGGAATTTATCAATCCTGACTCTTTGGTGATTTCTCAGGCTTTTGCAGAGCCTTCTTTGGAGAGTGCACAGGTTGGAAATCATTATCAGTTTCAGAGAATTGGCTATTACACACTGGATAGAGATAGTTCGGCTGAAAAATTGATTTTTAATAGAACGGTAACATTAAAGGACAGCTTCAAATTGGAGGATTAAAAAATAAAAAGAGCTATTTTACTTAATAGCTCTTTTTTTAGTTTCTATTTAAATAGCATTACAGGTTTTGATTCATTTTGATTAGATGTTGAGAGTTGCCCTTGATTGTTGCTTCCCCAGCCCCAAAAACTATTATCTCTCTTCTGAGCAATGCTAAAAATTTCACCTGCACTTACATTTATCCAGTCTTTTTCATCATTCACTTGTACAGGGATATTTTTATATATTCTATATCCTATTTCTCCCCCAATACCTAGCTCTCCTTTCATATTTTTACCCCAAGCCCAAAGAGTATTATCAGACTTAATTCCTAATGCATGACCATTACCCAAAGTCAGCTTTATCCAAGGTTTATCGCTTTGTACTTTTGTAGGAATATTTACATTATTATTGGAAGTTAGGTTTCCAGTACCAATACCTAGCTCTCCATGATAATTTCTCCCCCACATCCATAGGCTTCCATCTTCTGTAATTCCTCCTGTGAAGCTAATACCTGTTACTACTGTTTTCCATTTGAGACTTCCATTTACTTTTACTGGTTGTGATACATTATTATTATGTCCTACTCCTAATTGCCCTGCATAATTGTATCCCCAAGCCCAAAGAGTTCCATCTTTTTTTATAGCAAAACATTGGTTGTGCCCTGCTGCTATGTCTACCCAATCGTTCTCAGTACCAACTTGTTTAGGTTTAGAACTAGGTACATCCGTATTATCCCCTAACTGAAAATATTGATTACTTCCCCAAGCCCAAATAGTCCCGTCTTCTTTTATTGCTAATGCATGACGATAGCCTATATTCACTTTTTTCCAATTTTTTTCGGTTCCCACTTGGATAAATTGATGACTATCTTCTGTATTCCCAGTTCCCAATTGACCTATATTATTATAGCCAGCTGCCCAAAGTGTTCCATCTTCTTTTATTGCAAGGCTAGAATTATAGCCCGAACTTATATATTTCCATTTGTCATTACTAATTACTTTTGGTTTTACAATAGAGGCTACCTCTCCTAATTCTCCATTATCACTACTTCCCCAACCCAAAAGGGCATTATTTTGATTTAAAATAAGAGTGTGTTTATACCCTGAGGATATAATATCTTGGACGATTTCTATACTAGGAGGAGCAATATTTCTTCCATTTTGATTTGTAATAGAATCTTCCCTTGTGCAGCTGTTTAGACTGATAATAGCTGTTAGTACTAATAGTTTTAACTCTCTTTTGTTGATAAACTTAAACATAATTTGATAAATTTTAAATTATACATTATTTTTATTATTACACATTTTTTGATATTTTCAAATGGATTGAGAAATAGTTATTTTCATTAGTAAATAAGAAAATATAATATTGTTTTGCAAATCTAACAAAATTATTAGATTAATCTAATAATTTTGAAAAAAATTTTTAGTTAAATGTATAATTTATCCTATTTTGTTTTTTTAAGTTAATGAAAATGAATATTTTAGAAATAGAGAATTGAAAAAAAGAAAAAATAATATTGAAGAGGTTATTAAAATATTTGTTTGGTTTTTTAAAATAAGGAATTTTCATAATGAAAGTCTTTCTTAATTTTCTAGTGAAATTGAGTATAAATCAAGAAAATACATTATATTTGCTTGGCAGTTTTTATGGAGAGGAAATTTTGAAAATTTTGTAAAAAATCTATCCTACAATGATTTAAATATTAACTAAAACTATAAAAAATGAAGAGAAAAATTCTTATCGCGGGACTATTCCTTGGAGGAGTGGCTGCCAGTAATCTATCGGCTCAGAAATATCTGGGACTGAGCAACAGTAACTATTCGGGAGTTTATGGGTCACAGTACAACCCAGCTAAACTTACTGATGAGAAAGTAAAAGTGGCTGTTAATCTTGTGTCTTTTAATGGACTGGTTAATAACGACTATTACAAATTTAAAAATTTAAAAAGAGACATCACAAAGATTATACAAGGCAAGAATGCCCTTGTGGCAGTATCTGTGATGAACTCAAAAGGGAAAACAGAAGTAAATATTAACGGAAACAAAAAAGTTCCGATGCTTAGTGTGTTCAAATTTCACATTGCATTGGCAGTTTTGGATTTGGTGGACAGAGGTATTTTGGATTTGGAACAAAATATTTTTGTCAAGAAATCAGAACTTTTGGAGAATACTTGGAGTCCCATTCGTGATAAATATCCGAATGGCAATGTGAATATCCCTTTGAGAGAAATCATAGAATACACCGTTTCTCAGAGCGATAACAATGGTTGCGACATTCTGCTGAGGCTGATTGGAGGAGTTAATACTGTCCAGAAATTCATTGAGAGCAAGGGTATCAAAGATTTTGCAATAAAATACAATGAAGAAGAAATGAATAAGAATGGGAAATCCATCTACTCCAACTATACAACCGCAAACGCCTCCAGCAGGCTTCTGCAAAAATTTTATAATGGTGAGATAATTTCCGAGTCTTCCAGAGATTTTCTATTCAGAATCATGTATGAGACTTCTACTGGAGCAGACAGGCTCATATCCCTGCTTCCTCCAGATGTTATCGTTGCCCATAAAACAGGGACTTCTGGCATTGTATCTGGAATTCAGGCTGCTACCAATGATGTAGGAATTGTCATTTTACCCGATGACAAATACTACACCATATCTGTTTTTGTGATAAATTCCAAAGAAAATACATCAACTAACGAAAAAATAATTGCTGATATATCAAAAACAGTGTGGGATTATTATTTTCAAAATAAATAACTAAAAATGAATCTTTTAGATAAAATAAAAC
Source organism: uncultured Flavobacteriaceae bacterium (assembly GCA_963518955.1). Taxonomy (GTDB): domain Bacteria; phylum Bacteroidota; class Bacteroidia; order Flavobacteriales; family Weeksellaceae; genus JABCPE02. The sequence continues at coordinate 10,036 of CAUQKI010000021.1, forward strand.
AAAATCCTGAGGAAATATCATTCGATGAGGTGATTGCTTACATTGATGAGCACTATGACTTTGTTCCTACAGCTTTTCAGAATGGAGAAATTCTCAATGAAGAGAACCAAAATAATGGCTCTTGCAAAATTTTTTCTTTTGCGAAAAAATTAGGTTTAAATGAGAAAAATACATTATTTCTGTTTGGTGATTTTTACAGAAAAGATGTTTTAGGAGATTTGCAAGGGACTAATCATCAGAACATTAGAAATTTCATGAAAACGGGATGGGAAGGAATCAATTTTCATCGTGAAAGTTTAATAGAAAAATAAAATATAATTAGATTAAAACTATAAAAAATGAAGAGAAAAATTCTTATCGCGGGACTATTCCTTGGAGGAGTAGCAGCCAGTAATCTATCGGCTCAGAAGTATCTGGGACTGAGCAACAGTAACTATTCGGGAGTTTATGGGTCACAATACAACCCGGCTAAACTTACTGATGAGAAAGTAAAAGTAGCTGTTAATCTTGTGTCTGTGAATGGGCTGGTTAATAACGACTATTACAAGTTTAAAAATTTGAACTCTTTCGGTGGTTTCACACTAGATGAGCTAGGAAATGGAGCTTCTCACAATGGAGGAAATGGAGCTTTGATAAACTTGGGAATTGTAGGTGAAGTTTTAGGGCCGTCTTTCCAGTTTACAGTGAATAACAAATTAGGCTTCGGATTTTCTTCAAGAGTAAGACTTTTCGGTCAAGGGAAAAACATAAATTCTGCTTTCCTTAATGCCTTAAACGGGAATTTAGGAACTGACAACCCAGGCCTTGCTACTATTCCATTGGTTGATAATACAGGATTTGGTATCAATACTACTGCACTTACTGATTTAGGTGTAAAAGGTGCTTATGCTGTGATTGATAACAACGACCTAAAACTATCATTAGGTGCGAGTGTAAAACTATACAAAGGAGCTGGACTAAACAGATTCGAAAGTAATGGGCACAACTTAATCTATAACAATAACCCATCCAACCCTACTATCTCAGCAACTAACATTAACTGGGATCTTTATACTAACTTAAATCCTGAAAAATCATTAAACGAGTATGGTTTTGGGGACTTCTTCGGTGGAGCGACAGGATTTGGTGGAGATTTCGGTGCTGAATTGACTTTAAAAGAAGCATCTGGAGACAAACCTTACTTCTTAAAATTTGGTGCATCTGTTAATGATATCGGTGCTATCAAATACAATGATATTCGTAAACTGAGCATCAGAGGTGCTGGTTCTGCTATAGACCCTAGCAAAATAGATATTTTTGACCTTAATGCTACTGCTGACTACCTTAGATCTAGAGGTTACAACACTACTCTGACTACATCATCTGTAAGCCAAGGTCTTCCTACTAACCTAAATCTATACGCAGACTATGCTATCACAAAAAGATTTTTCGTTAGTGCTAATGGTTTAATCAATTTAGCAAATACTAACTCTACTAACCCTTATTACCACAGTTTGGTAGGGCTTGTTCCTAGATTCGAAAGCAAATGGGTAGATGTATCTGTTCCTTTGACTTACAACTTTATGAGCCAAGATTTCAAACCAGGACTTGCTCTTAGATTAGGACCATTGTCAATAGGTTCTGATGATTTGAAAATCTTATTCACTGAGTCAAAAGGTGCTAACATCTACGCTGGACTTGGCTTCATACTATACAAAGGTAAAAAAGCTGAAGCTGTAGTTGCTGAAACTGACAAAGATACAGATGGAGACGGAGTTCTAGACAGACATGATGAATGTCCTACAGTTCCTGGACCAATAGAAAACAGAGGATGCCCTTGGGGAGATACTGATAATGACGGAGTTCTAGACAAAGATGACAAGTGTCCTGATGTTCCTGGTCCAGTAGAAAATGAAGGATGTCCTTGGAAAGATACAGACGGAGATGGAGTTCCAGATAAAGATGACAAATGTCCTACTGAAGCAGGATTGCCAGAAAAACAAGGATGCCCTAAAACTCATGCTGATATCGCAGGTGAAGTTACTTCGGCTCTTAAAAACATTCTATTCAACCTAGGTAAAGCTACTCTAAGACCAGAGGCTGCTCCTAAACTAGATGACGCTGCTAAGATTATCAAATCTTCTAATGGAGGAACATTCTTAGTAATCGGACATACGGATAGAAAAGGAAATGCTGCCCTTAACCTTAGACTTTCTAGAGAAAGAGCTGCTGCAGTAGTTAAAGCCCTTGAAGAAAGAGGTGTAGACCACAGCCAGTTAAAATCAAAAGGTGTAGGCTTTGAATTCGCTGAAGTGCCTGTAACTGCTTCTGATGCTGAGAGAGAAAAAGACAGAAAAGTAGAAGTAAAACATATCACAGGAAGCGAGTGGGATGCATTGACAAAATCTGATGTCCCTGTTGCAGCTCCTAAAAAAACTACGGCAAAAAAATCCGTAGGAGCTAAAAAAACTGTATACAGAAAGCCTGTTGCTAAAAAGAAGAAATAATCTAAATATTTCTATAAAAAAGGAACTCTATTTTAGAGTTCCTTTTTTTATTCCATCATTTTTAAAAATTCCTGTTCATCCAGAATGGTAATCGTGCCTATCTCCTTCGCCTTCTTGAGTTTGCTTCCTGCTTTCTCTCCCACTACTAAATAATTCAAGTTTTTAGACACTGCAGAGATATTTCTTCCGCCATGTTTTTCTACCATTTCTTCCGCCTGTTCGCGGGTAAAAAGAGATAATTTCCCTGTAAATAAAAATGTTTTCCCAGCTAAATTATCTGACAATACCTCCGTAGATACTTCGCCTCTTTCCAGCTGGATTCCATACTCTTTTAGCCTTTCTATCAGCCTTTTGTTTTCTTCATTAGAAAAGAATGCGGCGATGCTTTCAGCTATTTTATCGCCTATATCTTCCACTTGGATGAGTTCCTCCACGCTCGCCCTGCTGAGCTCTTCTATCGAACCAAAATTTTTGACTAATTTCTTCGCAATGGTTTCACCAATGTGTTTTATCCCAATACCGTAAAGCACCCTTTCAAAAGGAATTTGCTTTGATTTTTCTATCCCATCGATGATGTTCTGCGCAGATTTTTCAGCCATTCTTTCCAGAGGCAAGAGCTGTTCTTTTTTCAAGGTATAAAAATCAGCCACCGTTTCTATCAAACCTTCACGATAGAGCTGTTCTATAGTCTCCGAACCCAAATTTTCTATATTCAAAGCCTTTCTGGAAACGAAATGTATCATTTTACCGACCACCTGTGGAGGGCAGTGGATTTCATTTGGACAGAAATGAAGCGCTTGGCTTTCTTCCTTTATCAGCTCCGTATCGCACTCTGGACAGCGGATTATATAGTTAATCTGCGAAGACATTGCTTCCCTTTTTTCGGTATTTACGCCTACTATTTTAGGGATGATTTCGCCGCCTTTTTCTACATATACAAAATCATTTTCGTGCAAATCCAATTTCTTGATAATATCCTCATTATGAAGAGATGCCCGTTTCACAATAGTTCCCGCCAAAAGCACTGGTGACAGATTGGCAACTGGCGTGATTACTCCCGTTCTACCAACCTGATAATCAATAGACAAAAACTGAGTTTCTACCTTTTCAGCCTTGAATTTATGAGCTGTCGCCCAGCGAGGTGACTTGGCGGTATATCCCAAAATCTGCTGTTGTTTCAGGTCATTGACTTTGATTACAATACCATCAATATCAAAACCTAAATTCTGTCGTTCTTTATCCCAAAAATTGATAAAATCTTTCACTTCCTGTAATGATTTGCAGAGTTTGCTATACTGCGAAACCTTGAAGCCCACAGAACTCATCTTTTGGAGCAGTTCCCAGTGTGTTTTTTCTGTAACATCCTGTGCTACAAACTGATACAGCACCGCCGAAAGCCCTCTCCTACTCACTTCCGTGCTATCCTGCATTTTCAGACTTCCAGAGGCCGTATTTCTTGGATTCATGAAGATATCCAGCCCTTCTTGCTCCCTTTCCTGATTGATTTTATCAAAGGCTTTTCGTGTCAAATATATCTCACCGCGCATGTAGAATTTTTCTGGAAAATTGCCATACAACTGCAGCGGAATGTCCTTTATCGTTTTCACATTGGAGGTGATTTCATCGCCCTGAAATCCATCACCACGAGTAACCGCCTGAACGAATTTTCCCTGTTCATAAAGTATCGAAATAGAAGCGCCATCGTATTTCAGTTCGGTCACAAATTCTATTTCATCCGTTTCTAATATTTTTTTGGTTCGGTTATACCACTCCTCCAAATCCTCAAAGTTATAAGAATTATCCAGCGAGTACATTCTAAACTCATGAGAAACCGTAGGAAAAACCTTGGTCACCTCTCCGCCCACACGCACCGTGGGAGAATTTGGGTCGTAGAATTCTGGATTTGCCGCCTCCAAGGTCTGCAATTCTCTCAGTTTTTCATCAAACTCAAAATCTGAAATCGTAGGATTATCAAGAACATAATAATTATAATTGTGCTGATGAAGTTCCTTTCGGAGATTTTCTATTTTTTCTTTTACAGACATTTTCTGTTTTTTTAGTCTATTTTACTTCCTGTTTCTATTTCGTAAGGCTCTTTTCCTTGCTCAAAAATCCGTGTGAGCTGGCTGCCCTGCACCGTGATTTGATCGCCTATTCTTCTAATCCAGTTTCCTTCGCGAAGACCTACCACTTTGATATTATTCTGTGTCAAAAACTCTTTGATTCTGGTCTCTCGCGTTTCGCCATTGTGCTTCAAATCTGGATTTGGATCAAGGTAATGAGGATTGATATTAAACGGCACCAGTCCCATAGCCTCAAAACTCGGTGGATAGACTATCGGCATGTCGTTGGTTGTCTGGATGTTAAGCCCGCCTATATTGCTCCCTGCACTGCATCCTAAATATGGTTTTCCTTTTTCTACATTTTCTTTCAGAACCTTCATCAGATTTTTTTCATGAAGAGTTTTGATCAAAAGAAAAGTATTCCCGCCGCCTGTAAAATACGCCTTTGCTGAGGCAATGGCTTCTTGTGGGTTTTCAAATTCGTGGATTCCTTTTATTTTTATACCAATAGTTCCGAAAAACTCGCGCGCCTTGTCTGTGTATTCTTCGTGAGAAATCCCGCTGGGTCTGGCGTAAGGAATAAACAAAACCTCATCTATTCCGTGATAAAGTTTCACAAGTTCTTCTCGTAAATATTCTAAATATTTTCCACCAAAAAGTGTAGAAGTGGATGCTAAAATAATGTTCATAATTGTTCTTTTTAAGCGTGTCCCAAAAGTAGTGTTTTTTATGATTAAAAGTCAAAAAATGTAAATAAATCAATTCACAAAAACTGACCTCTATCTACCGTAAAAGTTTCCCATCATAGTCTATCAGATAGCTTTCGTAATTAAAATCCACCAGCTCTATTCCCTTTGGTGCAAGGGTAAAAGAGGGCGTACGCTCTATAGGTGACACGAAAATATCCTTCCCACTGAACTGCCAGAGGATTTCGCCCTGTTTATTAAGGCGTGATATCTCCACCTCTCCATGGGTAATGTAATCATCTTGATAAGGCGCTATCTCAAAGCAAGTCGCCATATCTACCTGCGTATGCCAAAGGAGCTCTAAGGAGGGTAAGAGAACACAAAATACAATATTACCAGAAGCTACGAGTAATCTGTCATCATCCAAAAGAACATTTTCTTTTCCTATCCCACAAGTACACCCTTCTCCCTCAAGGAGAACACTAATAATTTTTTCTTCTGATTGATAAAGATAAACTGCGACTTGTGGGGTATGGAAAGTGCGCTCTTCCTCCGTTTCAGTGGCAAAATAATGCCTTTCAAAGAAAGTATTATCGTTTTTATTTTCTATTGCTTTTATTTCTATCTGATAAAAATCTTTATAAAGCCAAAGGGTGTTTTTCATAGCAAATTAGATAAAATAGTTAAGCTCTTCTCCATATTTTTCTTTGAGTAAATCAATGATTTCTTCAATAGTATAGGGATGTTTTGTTATAGCCGTTTGGTGTATTAGTTGGAATAGGACATCAGTATCAGGGTTGTACCCTGTTGGGATTACTGGAAATTGGGAGGTAGGAAGAGAAAATAATTCGTGAGTGATTTGAGGAATGTCTAGCCCTAATTTCTTTCTCACCTTGATCAAGTTTAATAACTCCATCGGAATAATTCCTTCTAACAAAAACTCTTCTTTTTCCCACTTTTCACTGCCATATAACGACAAGCCATTTAAATGATAATCACATAACTCATTCCAATAAGTATTTGGTAAAACACTTAAGTCATTCCAATGATCAATAATCGCTTGATAAATACCATATCCACCTTTATAAGAAAACTCCTTAAATAACCGTGGCAATATTGGATTTTCTCCTAACCATTTTTCAATTAGAAAATGTAAAAAATAAGTTTTCGGATAAATCCACTGTGTTTTATATTCTTTACTTTGCGCATCCTCTTTCTTCCATTCGTTTATCAACATATCAATTGCCAATTGTATCGTATCTTTATCTTCTACAAAAAAAGCATAATTTAAGTAATCTGTATAAGGATCAATGTATTCGGCAGGTATTGAATTCTTTTTTCCCATTAATCCCCAAAATGCTGTTCGAGAAAAATATTTTCCCGCCAATTCAGGGTGCCCCTGAAACATCAACCTCTTAGCGGCGACATGGTCTATATTGTAAAACCCTAACAGTTCAACATAAAAAAACTTAAAAGGCGTTTGATTCTTTTTGGTACCGAAATACTTAACGCGACGCAAATAATTTTGATAAAACTTCTCATTTTCTGCGTAAATATCAATACTATCATCATACACATATGAATAAAGAGTTAGTGCTCTTTTGACATATTTGTTGGTATATTTTTTCATAGTACTTCTTCTAAGGTCGTATAATTGTTTCTTCTACTTTGCCTTTGATCATATTTTCAATAGCAGTATAGAGGTCGCCCCCATAAAAATGGTAATAGGTTTTGCGGGGCGTCCAAGAGGAAAGGTCAAGCACACCCCATACACTGCCCACACTATCGATGCAAAGGAGGATTTCATCGGTATTGATAGCACCAAAGGGAATAAGTTCGGTAACCCCTGCGTCGGATTCGTAGTATAGCATCTCTTGGCGAGTAGGGAGGTTTTGTGAGGAAATAAAAGCCATATAGCCGTCGTTGTGCTTGATTTCCTTGCCGTCGAATATGGTAAGGAAAGTGACAAGTTCGTGAGGCAAATCGTCATAACCAGCCTCGCGATAGCGCGCTTTGATAGCTTCCGTACGAGCACATTGCTCTTCTTTAGAGAGGGTATTGGGTAAGGCAATACCTTGTTTTTCTAAAAGGTTTTTTAATGATTTTTTCATTGTTTCTCTATCTTTTTACCACTCGCGGCATTCATCGCTGATATCTATATTATCGGCTAATTCTAAACCTGTTTTACGAATGAGTGTATTAAGCCACTCACAAAACTACTCACGCTCCATACACCCCTAACTAATTTGCTAATATAACCTTTTTCAAAGTGTGTTTTAAGGTCGTATGATTGTTTCTTCTACTTTGCCTTTGATCATATTTTCAATAGCAGTATAGAGGTCTCCCCCGTAGAAATGGTAATAGATCTTTCTTGGCACCCAAGAGGTAAGGTCGAGTATGCCCCATACACTGCCTACACTATCTATACAGAGAACTTCATCGGCATTGACATCGCCAAAGGGAATAAGCTCGGTAACCCCCGCGTCGGATTCGTAGTATCGCATCTCTTGGCGAGTAGGGAGGTTTTGTGAGTATATAAAAGCCATATAGCCGTCGTTGCGCTTGATATCCTTGCCGTCGAATATGGTAAGGAAAGTGACGAGTTCGTGAGGCAAATCGTCATAACCAGCCTCGCGATAGCGCGCTTTGATAGTTTCGGCACGAGCGCGTCGCTCTTCTTTAGAGAGGGTATTGAGTAAGGCAATACCTTGTTTTTCTAAAAGATTTTCTAATGATTTTTTAATCATAACTAATAAATATACTGGTCAATATCAATCCAGCCATTTAACTGGTGAAGTAGGTCAAGAGCAGAGGTATCAAAAGACAAAGCAGGGACTTCTTCATTGTATATATTTACACAAAATCGGAATAGTGCAGTGAGTTGATGTGTTTTGATAAAAGCTGATAATTCTTCCAAAAACGGATGCACTTTTTGCTCAAAAACAGCCAAACAATCACTTATATACAAAGTTTCCATAGACGCAAACTTGTATTCCCAAAAAGTTTCTTCGCTAATGCGATGCTTCAAAGCATCTCCCTTATACGCCTTCTCTGTAGGAGGAAAACCTATGATATGAGTAAGTTCTTCAAGGTCAAAATACTCGCCATAAACACAAAAAGTAAGACCTATATTGGTAAGTTCTTTTTTCATTAATTTCTCTATCTTTTTTACCACTCGCGGTATTCATCGGTGATATCTACATTATCTTCTAATTCCAATCCTGTTTTGCGGATAATAATATTCATCCACTCGCAAAGTTCTTCACGCTCCATTGTTTCTATAAGTCCGTATTTGTCATTAATTTTATTGAGTTTTT
>CAUQKI010000022.1:0-17216 GCA_963518955.1 uncultured Flavobacteriaceae bacterium
GCCCTCTTTAAGCTATTTAGACTTAGTTTCCTGTTTTAACCTTAAAAATGTGAACGAACTGGCTAATCTTAAAAACTTAGAACATTTAATGGTTTTAGATTGCAAAAAACCATTTGATAATACGACAATAGACTTACTTAAAAATCAGAATATTCCTTATATAGATATTGACTTTGCTTAAATTTATCAATAAAAAATCCCTTTGAGTTTTCATCAAAGGGATTTTCTTTATCTATCACTGATTATTAACTTCCTAAGTGTAAGCTAATTACAGGCGTTCCATCTTCCTCATAGCCTTCGATACTGAAGCCTTCAAAGAATATATGATCTCCTAATTCTTTACTAGCCAATGAATTATGAATCCACTGCAATAGTTCTATTGCTCCGAAATGGTCTTCATAAGCCTCGCATTCTGCCATGATTTCTGCATAATACAATCCATCATCTTCAGGCTCTCCATCGAAAGTATCTGGATTAAGAAGTTTTTCATACTTCCAAAGCGATTTTTCATCCTTGATATAGGCCTCATACATTACTTTCACTTTTTTAGAATTGAAAATCGTAGAATGCGGTGCGTAATCATCCAGATTATTGTCTATATCTTCGTTGTAATCATAGACAGCCATCCAGAAATTCTGTAAAGATTCGTAAATTTTATCATTGAACGCCCATGCCACATTATCCAAAAGATTTGGGTTTTCTGCTGGTGCATAGCCTTCGCAGACATTTACTCTGTTTACATCCACTACTGGCGGATATGGTACATCCTGCTCTATAAACTTGTCAAACAAAGCATCCGTTCCGTGGTCTAATTTGAAATCCATTTCCTCCTCATACAACGGCTGGATATAGAAAAACTCAACTCTTCTCTCACTCGGAAGCTCCACAATAGCCGGAAGGTTCTCTCCATCCTCGTTTTTCTCATTAGACTGAGCCGCTACGAGAATCACACCTTTGAAATTAGTCCCTTCAAAAGCCTCATTGGATGGGATAGTGTGTCCATTTCCTAAATAAGTATTGTGATTGATAGGCAGACGAGCCAAAATTTTCAGCCAACGGATAGGCCAATAATCTTTCTCTTCTTCGCTTCTTATATTCCAAGTTGGCGGCAGGTTGATTGCCAGCTCCATGTGCGGTGTATATGGATAGTCCGCTGGAACATTCATCATATGAGCGCCCATTCCACCCGTTACCAGCGTGTAGTAGTTAGCCTCTGGTGTAGGTTCTATAATATACACATCACAGTGAATATCAGGAGATTCCAGCTCATGGAATACATCATTAAACTCTCCAAATTCCTTTGCTATATATTTCTCCAAAGCCGTTCTGTCTTCCTCATCATAATAAGCTGGAAGTCCTGAATCTCTTCCTTCAAATTTCATAATATCCTCTTCTTCATCATAGCTCAATCGTCCAGATGAAATAGAATCATTCATATAATCTATCCAAGCTCTCATTCTGAACTGAAGGTGTCCCACATAGTAGTCCTCTATATTTTCTGCAAGGGAAATGATGATAATCTGCCCTGCAAGCCCATCTTCCTCCACTGGGTCTAAATCCATACAGATAAGGTCATTTCCTTTCAAAATAGGAATCCATTTACGGGTATAAAGTGTATTTTTAACCAGATAATCATCCTCAAAATTCTCCTCTGGAAGTTTTAGGTCTGCCCAGTTTTCTCCATAATGTTTTTTCAAGTAAGAAATAATTTCTTCCTGAACCTGCTCTACTTCATTGATTCCTACAAAACTCTGTCCTTCTCCCACTGCAAAAAACGGCACATCTTCTTTCTGTCCGCTGAAAGTTCTATGCAGCTGTTTGAAAGATTCTGGAAGCTCAAAACCTAGTCTCTGTTCCAGTGCAGAAATTTCTGCTTCTGATGCAGGATTTCCCAGTTTTTCAGCCATTTTAGGTGCTTTTTCTTTTAAAAGGTCTACAAAAACTTCTAAATCATACTCCACCTCGCCTTTTCCTCCTGTATATACATCATATGTAGGAATACCTTTTTTTTCTGCGATATTCAGCCAATTGAGAAATTCATAAGCATTGTTACATCCGCCTAGTTCTTCATGTTTCTCGAAGTGCTTTCTAGCATTGACTTTATCATCCAAAAAGAAATAAGAATAACCGATACGGTAGTTCCACGCAGCCTCTTCAGAAAGCTCATCTTCTAGATATTTGAACACCTCTATCGCTTTTCTAAGGTGGTTTTTGTTTTCTTCTGTCTGGTCTAGCCAGTAGAGATTGTTATACGCACGAGCCAGCTCACTCAAAACCTGCGTAGTTCTCTGCTCTACAGGAAGCCCTTCCACGAAATCTACAATCGCCTGAATTTTATCCTGCTCATCCCAAGCATCTATTTTCTTTAAAATCTGCTGTTCTGTCATAATGTTAATTTTTAATTTATCTAATTTTCAATACTTTATATTTAAATTACCAATTTATCGGTTCTTTACCTTTTTCCTCCAAAAATTGGTTGATTTTAGAAAAAGGACGGCTTCCAAAAAAACCCTTATGCACGGAAAATGGCGATGGGTGGGCAGACTGAATGACAAAATGCTTGCTAGCGTCTATCAATCCTGCTTTTTTCTGTGCAAAAGCGCCCCATAGCACAAAAACCACATTTTCCTTTTTATCCGAAATTTCTTTAATGATGAAATCTGTAAACTGCTCCCACCCCAAATCCTTATGCGAATTTGCCTCATGAGCCCGCACTGTCAGCGTAGCATTAAGAAGTAAAACTCCTTGCTTAGCCCACATTTCCAGCTCATTAGAGGTTTTCTTTATTCCTAAATCATCTTCCAGCTCCTTAAAAATATTTTTAAGTGATGGTGGTGCTGTAACTTTATCCGAAACCGAAAAACAAAGCCCATTCGCCTGATTATCATTATGATACGGATCTTGCCCGATAATCACGACTTTAACCTCTTCAAAAGGTGTAAGTTCTATTGCTCTAAAAATCAGATTTTTAGGAGGAAAACACTTTGTTGTTTGATATTCCTCTTTTACTTTTTCCCAAAGTGTAGTAAAATATTCTGTATTTTTTATTGGAGCTAAAATCTCTGTCCAAGTCATAATTAAATGCTAATTTTTTGTTAGTGCAAATCTATAATTTTCGTTCTTTCAAAGAAAAAACCAAGCGTCTACAAAGTGTCTACAAGGAAACCTCTCGTTCGATAAAAACCTAATTATCAAAGGAATAAATCAGACTCTTTCCAGTTCATCTGTACTTATCTGTGTTTTGAAAAGTCCATAGTTTATCGTAGCTTTATTGGTTTTGGAATCTATCTTTTCTATCGTTCCCGTGCTTGTGCTTCCTATGATTCTCACTCGCTGTCCCACTTTCAGCCAAAGGGCTCTTTCCTTTCTTTCTCTTTCTTGGATTTTTTCCTGAGTTTCTGTTATGGTCTGTATCACAGATTCTTTTTTCAGCTCCTGCGTTACTTTTCGTTTTACCACTTTCAGCTTTTCAGCTTCTATTTTCTCTGTATTTTGGTTTTTCCTAAATTTCTCTTGTTCCAGAATTTTGATAAAATCTTTCACAATATCCTTTCGGGACTTCCCTTTTGCATAATCATCTATGAAACTCTGTATCCTTGTCCCAAATTGTAATTTTCTATGTTCCTCCTCATAGAGCTTCTGAAAATTATAAAGTTTCTGCTGAAGCTGTTCATTTAGTTTTTGGAGATTTTCTCGTTTGTTTTGGGTAATTTCTCGTTTCTCAGTAAGGTCAGATTTTAGTTTTTCAACCTCAAATTTTTCCTGTTGAAGTTTGACAATCGTTTTATCCAAATTCACCACATCTCTTTCTATCTTTTTCTTCGCGGAATGGATAATAAATCTTGGGATATTGTTCTTCTCAGCAACCTCAAAAGTAAAGGAACTTCCTGCCTGACCGACTTCCAGTTTATACATCGGTTCCAGAGTTTCCTCATCAAAGAGCATCGCGGCATTTTGGGCGTGAGGAAGCTGCTCTACTACCAATTTTATGTTGGTATAATGGGTCGTAATCACTGCAAAACTCTCTTTTTCATAAAAGAATTCCAAAAACGCCTCCGCCAGCGCTCCACCAAGCTCAGGGTCTGACCCTGTCCCAAATTCATCAATCAGCAATAATGTATTCTCATCCGCCTCCCGCACTATTCGGCTCATTTTTTTCAGCCTTGATGAATATGTAGAAAGATGATTTTCAATGGACTGATTATCACCTATATCCGTCATCAGTTTATCAAAGAAAAACATTTCCGAACGCGGATGAACAGGCACCAAAATCCCTGACTGTATCATCAGCTGAAGCAGCCCTAAAGTCTTCAGTGTGATGGACTTACCACCTGCATTAGGCCCTGATATACAGATAATTCTATTTTGCTCCGAAAGCTGCAGCGTCTGAGGGAAAATCTCTTTGTTTTCCTGCGTATTTCTCAGCCAAAGAAGCGGATGATAGGCATCGATAAGTTTCAGAGTTTTATGAGTATTGATTTTAGGTAAAACTCCATTGATTTTTTCAGCAAATTTTGCTTTAGCTCTTGTGATATCAAGATTATAGAGATATTCCTGATAATCTGATAATTGAGAATGAAATTCAGCGATTTCTGATGTCAGTTTCCTCAAAATCCTATCCACTTCCTTTTTCTGCTCCTCTTCACTTTCGCGGAGCTGGTGATAGTGCCTTACAACGCTGTCAGGCTGGATGTATGTGATAGAGCCTGTTTTAGAAACTCCTAAAACACGCCCCGAAACTCGTTTTTTAAATCCTGATTTCACCGCCAAAACTCTTTGGTCTTCTATCGTGCTTTCGCGGATTTCATCAAGGAAATCCTGCTGGGCATAGTGATTCAGGGATTTATTAAAATTTTCTTGAATATTTTTTTTCGCAATAGAAATACTTTCGCGAATTTCCTTCAAAAGTGGCGATGCCTCGTTTTTAACCTCTCCAAAACGATTAAAAACCGCCGAAATTTTATCTATAATCTCTTTTCTAAATTCCAGTCCTTTAATTTCCTCTTCTAAATTCGGGAAATTTTCAGAGAATTTCGGGAAAAACGATTGCAATTTTCCTATTTGCTCGGTAATTTTTCGGATTCTCAAAAAAGCCGATGCTTCTAGTCTAAAATTTTCTATAAGCATCAGTTTCAGAGGCTCTTCTATATCTTCATACTCATCAAAGGGAATGAAATTTTCACTCTCATAGGAAGACAAAAATTCCGAAGTTTTTTTCAGCAAAAATTCCGCTTCTTTCTGTGGAAGCGGCTGTATGTTTGATATTTTTTCGGCTACTCTCGGCGAGTATGCATAGGGCGTGATTTCCTCTAATAATTTAGGAAATTCCAGCTCATTCAAATGGTCTTGTAAAATCTGCACCTTGCAAAAGTAACATTTTTAATTTTTATTTTAAAGATTTTTCATAAGCTTCCCAGCCTATTTTCCTGTAACTTTTTGAAGCTTTTTCAGCATCTTCCGCCTGATAAACTCCACGCCCCACGATGATAAAATCTGTATGCAGATTGAGAAAAACATAGTCTGGCATATTATACTGCTGTCCTTTGTTATCGCCTGCCTGTTCCAAACTAATCCCTGGAGTAAAAAGCAACATTTCCTTGCTTATTTTTCTCTGCGCCACGCAGCCCATTATATTAGGTTGATTTTCAACGATTTTAAGCCCTTCCTCTTGGTAATGAGCATCTGTAAGTGTTCCTTCACAAGACATTCCCAAAATCGCTATAACTCCCACATTTTTAAAACATTCCAAAGATTTCTTCCCTGCTATGAGATGTGATGTCACCATATCCGCCCATTTTGAGATTTGATAAATTCCTTTTGAGAATTGTAATTCCTGCGTGCTGCCTATATCCGCAAATTTTCTATCCTCCATCAATAGAAAATTATGCTTCCTCGCCAAATCTACCAGCGGAAGAATGGTCTTATCGTGGTCAAAATCTTTTATAATATCTATGTGCGTTTTTAGGGCAACTATCTGTGGCCCTACTTTCTCCGCTAAATTTAGTAACTCACTGGTAGTCATCACATCTGCAGAGACAATCAGATTAGATTTTTTATCGGCTGCTATCTGCAAAAGTTTTTGGGCTGTGGGATGCTTTGTGATTTCTAATTTTTGCTCATAAGAAAGTCTTTTTTCTTCCTCAAATTTCACTTGTTTTCCGGCCAAAAAATCATGGATTTTTGCAACCTGCTCATCATCTATTTCTCCTGCTTCATGTAAGATTTTCACCACTTCTGTAATAGTGAATAATGTATGAACTCTGTAGCCCTTCTGTTCTAAAAGCTCCTTTCCGCCCTGCTGTCTATCCAAAACCACCACTATATCAGATACTTTCAGCCCTTCTTTTTCCACCTCTGCTATGGTCTCCAAGAGGGATTTTCCAGATGTAATCACATCTTCCACCAAAAGGCAAGATTGCCCTTGTTTATAGATACCTTCTATCAGTTTTTTAGTTCCATAGTCTTTGGCTTCTTTTCGCTTCATAATCAATGGAATCTCGGACAATAGAGACATCACAGTCGCCATCGGAAGTGCCGCATAAGGAACTCCACAAATCAAATCCAGCTTATTATCCTTCGGTAAAATTTCTAAAAGATGCTCTGCTAGTTTTTTCAGAATTTTCGGATCTGATGCCAACGGACGCAAATCCACATAAAAAGGGCTTTCTATTCCACTTTTCAGAGTAAATTTCCCGAATTTAATGATTTCTAATTTGTAAGATTCTAAAAAGAATTTGTTTTTGGATTCCATGAGATTAATTTTTCACAAAGTTAAATAAACTTGGCTACTTTTTTTTATTCATTTTTATACAATTTATTATTAAATTTGCGACTTATTCTTTTTATGAAAAATAATACCACACCTACAAAAAAATTCCGAAAACCAAGAATAGCGCTTGGTTTCACGCTTATATTTCTGTCAGTAATACTCATTATTTCCTTTGTTTCTTACCTGATGAGCTGGAGAGAAAACCAAAGCCAAATAGGGAATTTCCTAGACAAGGAAATCAAATCCACCAATATTTTTGGCAAAATGGGCGACTGGCTGGGAAATGTTTTTATATTCGAAAGCGTGGGAATTTCTGCGTTTATCGTTGCTTTCCTGCTTTTTGTTTTCGGGACTTTGATTTTAGGATTTAAAATATTCAAACCATGGAAAACCATTTCCCATAGTTTTTTCTTTTTGGCATGGCTGCCTGTGTTCATAGGAGCTGTCACTAAAGGAAATGGTATTCTAAGCGGTGTTTTCGGCTATCAGATTTATGATTATGGTTCCAGCATTATAGGGAGTTTTGGACTTTGGACTTGTATTATTCTAAGTTTTGCCTTGTATTTCATTTTGGAATTTAATATCAGTTTGAGCAATATCACTGATAAAGTCTCTACAGTGAAAGAAAAAATCCAATCCATAAAAGATGATATCCAAGAGGAAATCCAAGAAATACAAGGGACACAAGAAAAAGATGAAGATGAAGAAGAAAGCATAAACACCAATGCTGTTTCTGTTGCCGAACCTGTCATCGAAAACAATGCAAAAGAAAACCCTACCGCTGAAACTGAAAAGGCAGAAACAGAAGTAACTGAACCTACAAAAGCCTCAACCATCAGTGTGGAAATAGATGATGAGTTTTTAGAAAAAAAGGAAGAATCTTCATCTAATGAAAAACCTGAAAATGAAACTAATACAGAAATCATCACAGATAACGAACCTAAAAAAGATGATGATATCGAGATTACCATAGAGCCTTCACCTGCGGCTAATAATATCACAGACCCAGACAAAAAAGCTGATGAATTGGTAGAAAAACACGGACTCTATGACCAAAGACTAGATTTGGCTAACTTCCAGATGCCAAGCCTTGATTTGCTAAAAGATTATGGCAACGAGGAAATCACCATCAATAGAGAAGAACTAGAACAAAACAAAAACAAAATCGTAGAGGTTCTGAAAAACTTCAATGTCGGTGTTTCTAAAATCAAAGCAACCATAGGCCCTACGGTGACTCTTTACGAGATTGTCCCTGAATCTGGAACTCGTATTGCTACTATTAAAAGACTTCAAGATGACATCGCTCTAAGTCTTTCTGCGCTGGGTATCAGGATAATAGCTCCTATCCCTGGGAAAGGAACCGTGGGAATAGAAGTTCCGCGACAGACTCCAGCGATGGTATCTATGCGTTCTGCTCTACAAGCGTCTAACATCCACTCCACAGATATGGATCTGCCCGTAGTCTTTGGAAAAACCATCTCCAATGAAATCTTCATGGCTGACCTTTCCAAAATGCCTCACCTACTGATAGCGGGAGCTACAGGACAGGGTAAATCCGTGGGTATCAATGCGATATTAACTTCACTGCTTTATAAAAAACACCCTAGCGAACTGAAATTTGTGATGGTAGACCCTAAAAAAGTGGAGCTTTCTATCTATTCCAAAATCGAACGACACTATTTAGCTAAACTCCCTGACACGGACAAAGCTATATTAACAGACAACTCAAAGGTTATCAATACATTAAACTCACTTTGTATTGAAATGGATAACCGCTACAAGCTTTTGGAAGAAGCCTTTTGTAGAAACCTGAAAGAATACAATAAAAAATTCAAGGAAAGAAAATTAAACCCTGAAAATGGACACCGCTACCTGCCGTACATCGTGCTGGTGGTGGATGAATTTGCGGACTTAATCATGACTGCTGGTAAAGAAGTGGAACACCCTATCGCCCGCCTAGCACAGCTTGCAAGAGCCGTAGGAATCCACCTCATCATCGCTACACAGAGACCTTCTGTAAATGTCATCACAGGGATGATTAAAGCCAATTTCCCTGCCAGAGTGGCTTTCCGAGTTATGTCTAATGTAGACTCTAGAACCATCTTAGACAGCACAGGTGCTGACCAGCTGATAGGAAAAGGTGACATGCTGTATTCTAATGGAAATGACATGATTAGAATCCAATGCGCCTTCATAGACACTCCTGAGGTGGAAAAAGTGGTAACTTTCATTGGTGAGCAAAAAGGCTATCCAAATGCCTACGAACTCCCTGAATATGTGGGCGAAAACGAAAGCGCTGGGTCAGGAAATTTTGATGCGAATGAAAAGGATGCTTTGTTCGAAGAGGCTGCCAGAATTGTAGTAAATACACAGCAGGGCTCCACTTCTATGCTTCAAAGACAGCTAAAACTGGGCTACAACCGTGCAGGACGAATTATGGACCAACTGGAAAACGCAGGAGTAGTGGGAAGTTTCAACGGAGCAAAAGCAAGAGAAGTGCTGATTTCTGATATTCAGCATTTGGAACAGTTTTTGGAGAGCCTTAGAAACAATTAATTTCATTAAATTTAAAATTATGACTTTTTTCAAAAAAACTTTACTGATATTATCTTTAGGAATCGTAAGTCTGGCTGCTGCTCAAAAAGTAGACACCAAAGCCAAAAACATACTGGATGAAACCTCAGCCAATTATAAATCCAAAAGCACGATGTATTTTAAATTCGTGTATGGAATGGGAAGCAACGGCAAGGTTTCTAAAAATCAAACAGGGATTTTCTACGCTTCAAAAAATAAATACAAACTCAAAATAATGGGTAATGAGCAGATATTTGATGGAAATAAAGTATACAACATCAATGCTGAAGACATGGAAGTTACCATCGCAAAACCAAACGGATCTGAGGCGATGCTCTCTCCTATCAATTATCTAGATTCTTACAAGAAAGATTACAACATAAGCTATACAGGAAATAAAAACAATCTAGAAGTCATAAAACTTACGCCTACAAAAAAGAATGGCATCAAGCATGTTTTCCTGCACATCAATAAAGCAAAAAAACAAATCGAAAAAATAGAACAATACGCTGATAACAACGACATTACAACGATAAGCATCAGTCAGTATAAAGAAAACTTAAAAGTAGAACCATCCACTTTTAGTTTTAATAAAAACCTTTATAAAAACTATCTAATCACAGAGTTATAATGTTAAAAAAACTAGATTTATACATTATAAAAACCTTTTTAGGTCCTTTCATATTCATTTTCAGTATTTTATTCTTCATTTTCATGGTGAATATCATCTGGATACAGATGTTTAACCTTGGAGGTAAAGGACTGACAACATGGGAACTGACCAAACTTTTCTACTATCTGAGCGTGGGAGTCATAAAGATGGTTCTCCCGCTCACTGTACTACTCGCCTCCATCATGGCTTTCGGAGGGTTCGGAGAGCGTTATGAACTTGCCGCGATGAAAGCTGCTGGAGCTCCTTTGATCAGAATCATAAGACCTTTGTTTCTTACAAGTTTAGTTTTAGCTTTTATTTTATTTTTGTTTTCTAACTTCGTAATTCCTGATTTTCAGCGAAAAGCGAAAAATATGCTGTACAACATCGTTTCCTCCAAACCTGCACTGAATTTCACACCTGGGCAGTTTATCAATTCACTCCCTGGGACTACTATCAAATTTGACAGACTTTATGGAGAAAATGATGAACTGATAGAAGGCGTTTTCATCAACAAGACTGCCAGTAGCTTTGATGACCAAAGAACCATCATCGCTAAAAGAGGAAAAATAGTTTCCAAACAAGGGAGCAACTATCTGAGAATGGTGCTTTATGATGGGTATATTTTTGAAGATAATCTCGCTAAACCCAACTTTCAAGACCGTTTCAGACAGGAAAATCAGACCATTAAGTTTGATTCTTTGGTGTCTCATTTTGACATCAGTGAACTTCTTGACAAGGCTATCGAGAGCGAAAAAATCACGGACAGCTATGAATTCCAGAACTATGCACAGCTCAACTCTACTGTAGACCTTGTAAAAGCCGAAAAACAAAAAAGATACTCTGAAATTTCCTCAGATTTAGTTTCTCAGAGCAGTTCTTTCATAGAAATTTTGGATAAAAACAAAGACAAAAATAAGAACAAAAAAACTCAGGCACCATTTAGTTTAGATTCTATAAACCAAGAAAAAAAGCTGGAAATCCTCTTCAATGCACATGAGAAAATAGACCTCATCCAAAAAAACATTGAAACAAAGAATGAAGAAATCCTCTCACACGCCAAACTTTATGCAAAGGTGGTGATGCACCAGCAGCAGATTTTGGCGTATTCGGTGATGAGTGTTTTATTCCTGCTGATAGGAACTAGTCTCGGTTCTATCGTAAGAAAAGGCGGAATAGGAATGCCGATTCTTCTTTCCATCATCATATTCATCATATTTTTCGTTCTCAATATTTCTGCAGAAAACATGGCTTGGAAGGGTGAAATGGATCCGTATATCGCCGCTTGGCTGCCGAATTTTATATTCCTGCCTTTCAGTATTTGGATAACTTACAAAGCCAATACAGACTCACAAATCCTAGATGTAGAGAAATACAAATCTTGGATAATGCCTTTGATAAAGAGATTTTCAAAGCATAAAGAACATAAACGATACCAATAATTTTTTTTCAATAAAAAGTAAAAATTCTATTTATTGAAAGAAATAAAAATAATAAATTCATGAAATTAGTTTTTTTACTTTTATTATTTCTTTTGGGCAGTATGTTTCCTGCTCAAGATACAACTCGTGTAAAGCATATACATGAAGATTTTCAGATAATGGCAAGCGGAGTCGATTTCCGAGGGATGAGCCGCCGCCAGTTCGCATCAAAGTGGAGGGAGCAATATTCTTCAATTAAGGAAAGTAATCTTGTGGATATACTCATTGTCCAAGACAAAAAAACTAAAAAATATGGATATGTAACCTTTGACAATAAGAAAGTAACGCCCATAGAGTACGATGATGCCCAAGGCTTTAGTTATCCTGAAAAAATCGCTTGGGTAAAGAAAAACAATAAGTGGGGTGGTATCAATCTCAAAGGAGAAAATGTCATTCCTTTTCTTTATGAAGAAGCTCAGGAGTTCACTTCCTCAAGGGCTTTAGTAAAATTCAAGGGGCAATGGGGCTTTGTTGATAAAGATGGCAAAATGCTGATTCCTACAGAATACGAAGAAGTTGAATCCTTCCATTACAATACTGACTACACCAAAGCCAAGAAAAATGGACTGTGGGGATTTATTAATAAGGATGGTAAAACGCTCATTCCCTTTGAGTATGATGCTATCCGCACAGATGATTACTATCCAAAACCCAAAGATAAAATAAGGGCAGTGAAAAATGGCAAAATGGGTGTCATTGACTGGGATAACAAAGTCATCATTCCCTTTATATATGCCAATATACTTCCAGCTACAGAAGGTATCCATGTAGTGTTTAAAGATGGAAAAATAGGCTACATAAAGGAAACAGGAGAAATACTCGTTTCTCCGAAGTATGAAACCATGTGGCTTATTTTTCATCACTATGTGAGCCGATTTGAAAAGGGTACTGCTTTGGTGAAACTCAATGACAAATTTGGGTTTATCAATACCCAAGGAGAAGAAATAATTCCTTGTAAATATGAAGCTGTTAAGGGATCTTATTTCAGAGAAGGAATAATCCCTGTGAGGTATAATGGTAAATGGGGCTACATCAACCAGAAAAATGAAATAATAGCTCCCTTTGTGTATGATGAAGCGGAGTATTTTTCTAATTCTTTTTCTGACGATTCTTTTGAAAATGGCTTTGCGAAAGTAAGGCGTGGAGATAAATGGGGCTACATCAATACCCAAGGTAAGGAGGTGATTCCTGTAATATATGACAAATTAGGAAATTATATTTTCAAGGGGCTTTGTGAAGCAAAACGCGATGAAAAGTGGGGCTTTGTAAATACAGAAGGCAAGGAAGTAATTCCTATTATATACGACTGGGTCAATCTTTTTAATAGCTGTGGAGGTTCTATAGAAGCGCATCTTGGCAAAAAGAAATTCTACATGGACTTGCAGGGAAATCCGAAAAAAGAGTGAATTTATCTTTAATGTTAAAAACAACAAAACCAGATAAACTACAAAAAGATAACAATATGCTAAAACTAAAGAAAGATTTTATTGATACCATAGATAGTGTATATCTTATTAAGATTACAGATGATTTATACTCTATCTGTCAGCATCGAGGAAATACATTTTTTGAATTTTTTGATGTATTTTTCTCTGATTTCAATGAAGAGATAAAAATAGACCTAAATGAAACAAAAATTTTATTCACAAAAAGCTGTGCTGCAGATAAATTTAAGGACTTTTTTGTAAAAGAGATTACTTCTGTCATACCCAATAGCAGAGCAATAGAAACCATCTATTTGCATCCATTTCATTATCTTTTGAAAGGACTACAAAATGAGGGTGATGTTAATCAATATGTTTCTTTAGTTAAACTAACAAACATATATAAAAGCGTTGATTATGAAATTGTTATAGAACAACTTAATGAACAAAACAATCTTCAAGAGATTTACAAATATAACTCTTTTGGTATGGCTGGTTCAGCAGATAAAATACAAGAAGAATTATCTAACTATGTTAAAACTGGGATTTTATGGGGGAGAGAAAAAAGCACCCTATTCCCAACAATATCAATGGAAATACTCCAAAATTATATTTTACAAAACACAAATTCATTGTAGTTTTACTCCCTTATTTTACTTATATGGACAAAGATGAATTCTTAAAAAAACTAATTGCTTTTATTGCTGATAATTCTAGCGAATTACACCCTAAAGTATTTAAAAATAAAATACGGTTTGGTATAAACAAAAGTTCCTATACAGAAATGCGGTTTGACTATTCCCAAAATTATAAGGGATTTTATTTGCAACTAGCGTCTTATAGCAGGGATGTAGGTGATTTTTTTGAGCAAGAGATGGGTAATGCTTTTTTAAAGATGTTAGAAGACGAATCAAAAGAGTTCCGTAATCTTTTTTTTGCACAAAACTCCTTCCAACTTTCACACTACTATTATGGATTCCCAATAATGACTAATGATGATACTGGACATCTATATCCAGAAATGGGTACTACTATCTTTAATGATATTTTAAGGAATTTGCAAGCCAACCATTTTAAATTTATTCAAGCTGCAGAAGTCTTATCGCCTGATTTACTGCATTACATTAAAAGATTTCCTTCTTGTTTTTTCAATACGGCATTGGTTGCCTTATTGATAATAGAAAAAAACTTGTTACCACTAAATGATGAAAGAGTACAAGGCTTGTTTGAATACGATAACATGGTCACCAAAAACGAATGCAAACTATTTAGTCCTTTTGGTTTAATTTTTGGTAAGAAAGATTATCAGCAAGCTGCTAAACAACGGATTCTACAACGAAAATAAACGACTCTGCAGTTTTCAGACCAACTAAAAAAACAATTCATGAAATTCACTGATATACAGAATAATGAACTCATAAACAATCTATCCGATGCGAAAATCCATTCCATCTATTTTAATTTTGATGCGGATAATCCCACACAGCCACAGAATTTGGTGATTTCTGTAAGTAAACTGAATGCTGATTTGGAACGGTATCAGTTAGTTTTTCATAACACGAGCAGTTTTAATGTAAAAATCCAAGCTGGAGAGCAGTCTATAAACCCTCTTTGCTACTTTGGCGACAGCCTGTATATCCAGTCTATTTCCTGCAAAGAGAAAACAGAAAAACATCAGCACTGGGGAATTATACTAATTGACAACGGAGGGAATATTGATATATTTGCAGAAAAGCTATTCATTCAGAAATTGGATTAGATAATTTTTCGGATTGACAAAAGAAAATCATGTTAATAGGGACAATCTTTCTAATGGAAATATCATTATAAATTAGGATATTTGCTTTAGAAAGATTTATTTTTAATTAAAATACAATAATAATATTATGCTGGATAATAGTTTTAAAGAATATCTTGATGAGGAGTTTGGCAGAATAATGCCAGAACAACAGGAGAAATACCGTGAAATGTTCAAAAAGTTAGGATTTGGTGAAGTGAATCATGACTTTGTTGAATTTTGGTCTATATACAGTGATGAAATTTATGGAGAAATCGGCTATTTGGTTGATTTAGCAATGGATTTAGAGGATTTCTCAAACAGTCAAACGCAAGTTTTAAGAGAAAATATTGGCTTGCCCGAAAATTATTTTTCATTACTGCACGATGAGCTGGATGACTATATTTTGTATGATAGAAATACGGATGAAGTTTTCTTTGTGGAGGCTGATGACATTCAGAATTTTATCGAAAATAAGGAGTTCAGCAAACACTGGGACAGCTTTGAAGGTTTTATAAAAGAATATCTGAATTATAATTCCTAAAAGGAAAAAAACATGAGGACAATCAATTTAAATAACATCATTCATTTTCAAATCCCTGAAAACTGGATAAGTGAGCAAGATGAAGACTTTTCTCTATTCTATGAAGACACGCCCGATTCTGCCACTTTGCGAGTGCAGACGCTTTTGTTTTCGGTACAAAATACCGAGCAAATAATACAACAAAAACTAGCAGAATCTAGCACCATCGCATTAGAAAATGGTTTACCATGCGCTTTTAAACGCGAACAATCTGAAGAAAATGGTGAAATATTAGAAATTGATTTTTGGGATATTACTATTCCCATCAGTGACACCCAAATCGCTATATGCTGTTTTTCTTATACTATATTAGCAGAACAAGCTAGTCAAGAGCATTTTATCCATGAGCGGGAACTGATAAATCATGCTATTTGCCATGCTGATTTTTTTCAAGCCAAATAAAAATCATTTAAATTAAATTGAAATGAAAATAAGTTTTTCAAATGAAATCAAAAATTTAGAGAAATTTCTCATAGAACAAGGGTTTTTGGCTGTTCCTATGGATTTTCGCGGACTGCGTTCATGGGTGAAAGAATTAGACAGCGAAAATCTTGTCTATATGTATGTCTATATCAGTCAGCATAAGGAAGAAAGCCAAAGCGGACACCTAATCATTTCACCGCCGCGCTATAATGATGATGGCTGGACAGGAAATCCATTAGCTGTTGGAATTCCATTAGCAAAAAACTGGGAATTAGGGACAGGATTTTTTGATGATTATATCAATAGACTTACTAATTTATTACCAAGTGCAGGGTATTTAAAAGATGCTGTCATTCGGGAAATGAATAGTCTGAGCGATATTTCCACAGAAGCACCAAAGTCAAAGTATCTCGGTATGCGGGAACTGACTAATTTAAAAGCCTTTCGCAAATTACAAGAAGAGCCAAACTTTATGGAATTATGCTCCATCAGCAAAGAAACTTGGCTGAAAAAAAAGGATATTTATCTCCTTGATGTAGAGCTGGGAAAGAAATGTTTTGAACAGTATGGAGATGAGATTACCATGGAATATATAGAGGATTACACATCCCAGCTAAGTATGATTTTAGCGACATACAGCGCATTTAGATAATTTTAATAGTCAATTTTCGTTTGTAAATAAATTTAAAAAATCAGGTCAAATGGATAAAGAAAAAGCAATTATGGAGGTTTTATATTCTAAATATGGATCTGTTTTAGAAAAGTATGGTTATAAACCTAATAAAGCCCAAAGCAAATACAGCATCAAAACAAAAAATAGTCTATCAGAGGTTAGTTTTCTTTTTTCTAAACGCACTAATATCCTGCATCTTGTATATTCATATACAGATTTGAGAGCAGAAAAATTACATATAGATATAGAAAACCAAATCCGTATGGAAGCAGGAGAAAATGCTCTCAAATTTCTGCGCCCCACCTTTACCATCACCGATTGGAAAGATATCTTTACCTTGTATGGTTATGACTATCGCAAAATGCTAGGTTGGTTCACTTTAATTGAATCTATCGAACAATTGGAGGAAGAAATAAAAAATACATTTCCACAAGCCTTAGAAATAATCATTGACTTAGATGAGAAATTTAAAACATTGGATGGGATATTGGATGTTCTATGGAAAAAGAATAGCTTAAATGAGTATATGGATGTTTATGATGCCATCAATATATTGGTAATAAGCAAATTAAAAAGTGAAGAAAATCTATTAGAATCCTATCAAAATATCATTACTTGCTCTCAATATAAAAGCCTTCCAGAGAACGGCCAACAAGAAGTTACAAAATATTTCAATACCCTGAAAAATAGCTAATTCCTTATACTAAGAAGAAACATTTCACAGCTCCCCTACCCTTACACCAATGAATTAAAAAATAAGTTTTTCATATGCAAATAAAGAATTTTCCTGTAAACTCTAAAAACTCTTATGTCGTTTTTGAAAATAATGACAAAATAGAAGAATTAGAACCTTTTATGAA
>CAUQKI010000023.1:0-14516 GCA_963518955.1 uncultured Flavobacteriaceae bacterium
ATTTATTAAATTTGGGTAATGGAAATTATTTAAATTTACTAAATAATAAAATATAGCAAATAATCTTATGTATCAAGTAATAAACAATTTGCCGATTGATTATGATTTTCAATCTAAGACGAAGGAAGAACTGAAACTATACGCTAAATGGTTTGAGGAAAACAAAGAAAGCAGAATACAAGAGCTGATAAAAGCTGTAAAAACTACAAAAGGCTATGAAAACTGGGAAGCAGACTACAGCCCAGAATCTTTGAAAATGCTTGGAAAGTGGTTGGAGGAGAATGTAGA
Organism: uncultured Flavobacteriaceae bacterium; assembly: GCA_963518955.1. Classification (GTDB taxonomy): domain Bacteria; phylum Bacteroidota; class Bacteroidia; order Flavobacteriales; family Weeksellaceae; genus JABCPE02. The sequence goes on from CAUQKI010000023.1 coordinate 289, forward strand.
AACAGAGAAACTTTCAGAGGAAGAATACAAAGAAAAGAGAGCTGCTGTTCCAGATTATATAGAAATAAAAGACTGGGATATTACAATAAAGACCCGCTCGTTGGCTGTAGATATTGGGATTTATTTTGGAGAAGTATTTATAAAGAACCATGAAGGTTTAAAATGGGAACAATATCTTACTCGTAGTAAATATCATATGGATAAAGGACATATGGTAATAAAAGGTTTTGGAAAGGGTTTACTTAATAGTATATGGTCACTTTATATAACAGCTAATAGATTAGCAAGAAAAGAGGAAACAGGAGAGGCGGTATACGAATTTTATACAATGTTAGAGAATAGATTAGATGAAAAGTATAAATAAAATTTATCTTTTTCAATTAATCTCAAAAAATGAAAGGTTTTAGATAGATGCTTAGGAGAAGGGGAATTTGTCTATAATCCAAACTAAATTAAAGTATGAAAAAATTGGTATTATTATTTATTGGGGCTTTATTGTGTAACTCTTGTTTTTTGATGCAACAAGGGCGTATAGCGGATGGAATGTGCAGACCCAAGCATCCGAAGTTTAAACTGCTCAAAACTCCATTTAAAGAAACGGATATATTGACTTATAATAAAGTTTATATTAACCAATATTTGGTGGGGTTTGGTATAGGTTTTTACCCTGATGGGAGATTGATGTATTTCTATTCCAGAGATGGATACGCGCTGAAAGAGTCCGATATTGAAAATAAAAAATGGGAAAATGCAAGGAACATCGGCTATTGGAGGACAGAGGGGAATAAGATAAAAATAGAGTATTTTGTATGCTCCCAGCAAGGAACTTATTTTAGAGAAAAAGGAGAAATAAAAGGCGATACTCTTGTTTTTTATGAAAATGTTTATCATCCTTTTTATAAGGAAGTTCGTGAGACATTATATGTTTTATCTGATATGTCATTTGAGTAGGATATTTTTATAACATATAGTAACTGCTATTTATGAAGATAAATTTAAAGTCTGACTTAAATTTATTCGATTCTTGATAGAAAAATATTTATCTTTGAAAATAAGTTTTATGTAATGGATTTTGAGATTGATAATTTGGATGGTTGGAAAGAAGTTATAAAAAGCATCCTTCCACATTTGAAGCACAATATTTTGCTGTTAAAAGGCAATTTGGGTGCAGGGAAAACTACTTTTACCAAATATCTGCTGGAGGAAATGGGAAGTGCAGATGGTGTGGATTCTCCCACTTATTCCATTGTGAATGAATACAATACTCCAAGAGGAAAGGTTTTTCACTTTGACCTTTATAGAATGAAAAGCGTGGAAGAAATCCAAGACATTGGGATAGAGGAGTATATAGACAACGGATTTTTGTCCATTATAGAGTGGCCAGAGATTTATGAAGAGGAACTCTACGACATCCCATACCACGAGATGAAAATAGAAAATACAGGAAGCACAAGGAAAGTTTCCTTTTCATCAAAAAATGATTGACAGCAATAAATAGTTTTAAAAATATCCCATGAACAGTAGTGTTTTTACTCCTTTTACCGAGAAAGAACTGGTGCCGCAAGAGGAAAGATTGGAAGTGATAAAGAAAGGCGGAATCATGACCATAGGCGTTCCGAAAGAGTCCTCTCTGAATGAAAATAGAGTGCCGATAACTCCTGATGCTGTGCAGGTTTTGACGCAATGTGGGTATAAACTCATGATAGAGTCTGAAGCGGGTAAAAAGGCATTTTTCAGTGATTTGGAGTATTCTGAAGCGGGAGCTATTATAGTGGATAAAGCTAAGGCTTTTGAGCAGGATTTGGTGCTGAAAGTAAGTGCTCCTTCTTTGGAAGAGATAGCGTTATTAAAACCTAATTCATATATAATCAGTGCATTACAGATTAACCTTAGAGAAAAAGAGTATTTTAAGAAACTTTCTGAAAAGAAAATCAATGCCATAGCCTACGAGTTCATAGAAGATGAAAATAAAGAGCAGATGCTGGTAAAGCTGATAGGCGAGATAGCAGGCGGAATGTCAGTGCTTTGCGCATCGGAGATGCTTGCCGTTTCGAAAGGGCTTATGCTGGGTGGAATTACAGGAGTGCGCCCTGTGGAAGTGGTGGTTTTGGGAGCGGATATCGTGGGAGAATATGCAGTAAGAGCGGCGATAGGGCTGGGTGCTACAGTGAGGGTTTTTGATAATTCTCTATCCAAACTTAGAAATATCCAAAATTCCATAGGCAGCCGAATATCCACTTCGATGATAGACCCAAAAGAACTGACCAAAAGCCTCCGAAGAGCCGATGTACTGATAGGAGCCATTCCGAGAATAAATATGCCGCCTATCGTGACAGAAAAAATGGTAACGCTGATGAAACAGGGAAGTGTCATCATAGATTTGACCATAGATACAGGGAAATGTGTGGAAACTATGGAAGTTACTGATTTTGAGAAACCTTATGTAGAGAAGCACGGAATCCTGCATTCTGGACTACCTAATTTGACTTCCAAAATTCCAAGAACCACCAGCAAAGCCATTAGTAATTTCTTTTTGAGTTATCTTCTGAAAATCAATGAAGAAGGCGGTTTAGAAAATGTATTAAAATTAGGAAACGACTGCAGACAGGGATTTTATATGTACAAAGGCCGCCATACCAAACAGCTGGTTTGTGATAAATTTGGGCTTAAATTTAATGATATCAATCTACTGTTGTTATAAAATAAAAATCGGTCTCCAAAAAGACCGATTTTTATTTTATATTTTCATAATGTCCGCTTCTTTTACTTTTAAGTGTTCATCAGAACTTTTGACATATTTATCAGTCAATTCCTGAATTTTACTTTCCGTATCTTTGATAACATCCTCTGAAACTCCTTCTAATTTTTTAAGGTCTTTCATCGCTTCTTGTCTTGCGTTACGGATGGTTACTTTCGTTTGTTCAGCTTCTGCTTTGGCTTGTTTTGCTAATTCTTTTCTTCTTTCTTCCGTTAGAGGCGGTACATTTAGAATGATATTTTCGCCGTTATTAGAAGGTGCAAAACCAAGGTTAGAAACGATAATTGCTTTTTCTATCGCTCCTATGGCGTTTTTGTCCCAAGGTTGGATAGAGATGGTCATGGCATCAGGGATAGAGACATTGGCAACCTGCGAAAGCGGTGTCATTGCTCCGTAATATTCCACCATTACATCTTGCACCATAGCTGTAGAAGCTCTACCAGCTCTGATTTTTTGGAAAGCGTGGTCCAAATGTTTTATCGCTGCATCCATTTCTTGTTTAGCAGATGCTATGATAAGTTCTAATTCTTCCATTGTATATTGAAAATTTGATAAATTACACATTTAGTTTACGATAGTTCCTATATCTTCTCCTTCTACTATTTTCAGGAGATTATTCTCTTTATTCATATCAAAGACAATGATAGGGAGATTGTTCTCTTGGCTTAGAGTAAAGGCAGTCATATCCATTACTTTAAGGTTTTTCTCAATAACTTCATTGAATGATAAGCTATTGAATTTCATAGCATTGTCGTTTTTCTCTGGGTCACTGTCGTAGATGCCATCTACACGGGTTCCTTTCAGAATTACATCAGCGCCTATTTCTATGGCTCTGAGCGTAGCAGCTGTATCCGTAGTGAAATAAGGGTTTCCTGTTCCTGCTCCGAAGATGACAACTCTTCCCTTTTCCAAGTGTCTTACGGCTCTTCTTTTGATGAAAGGCTCTGCTATTTTGTCCATTTCTATGGCTGTCTGCAGTCTGGTTTTCAGACCGATGTCTTCCAAAGCACCTTGTAGAGCCATTCCATTGATTATCGTAGCGAGCATTCCCATGTAGTCACCCTGAACTCTATCCATTCCCTTAGCCGCTCCAGAAACTCCTCGGAAGATATTTCCGCCACCGATTACTATGGCAACTTCGCAGCCTTTGTCCACTACTTTTTTGATTTCTTGGGAATATTCATTAAGCTTCTCAGTATCAATACCATATTGTTTGTCTCCCATAAGGGCTTCTCCGCTTAATTTTAGTAGAATTCGTTTGTATTTCATTGTCTTATAATGTTTTAATTTTTATGGTTGATAAAGATTCAGTCTTTAAAGCATCCAAAAATTCATGCAAATATAAACAAATCAGAAAGAAAATAATAGAATATTTTGGATTATGAGATAATAAAATTTAATTTTGGCTTTATGAATAAGAAAGGTTTGGTTATAGCCATTGATGGATTTTCATCCACAGGAAAAAGTTCTATTTCTAAAGTAGTAGCAGATACTCTAGGACTTATCCATATCGATACAGGTGCTATGTATAGGGCGATTACGCTTTTTGGGCTGAGAAATTTCAAGAACGAAAAACAAGAGATAGATTTGCCTAAACTGCTTCAGAATTTGAATGAAATTTCATTAGAATTTAGAGAAAATAGCGGGAAATTGGAAATTTATCTAAATGGAGAAAATGTAAGTAAGGAAATCCGTACTACGGAAGTCTCTGATAATGTCAGTTTTATAGCAAAACAGCCCGAAGTAAGGGAGCGTTTGGTGGTTTTACAAAGGAATATTGCAGAAAAACAAGGCGTGATTATGGATGGCAGGGACATAGGAACGGTAGTTCTGCCCAATGCAGACTATAAATTTTTCCTTACTGCAAGTGCCAATGAGCGTGCAAGGAGAAGATTTTTGGAGCTGCAAAGCCTCGGTATAGAGACTACTATAGAAGAAGTGAAAAAAAATCTCATAGAAAGAGACCGAATAGACAGCGAAAGAGAGATTTCTCCTCTGAAACAAGCTGAAGATGCGATACTTATAGACAATACAAACCTAAATAAGGAAGAAACCATAGATTTGATTTTATCATACATTAAGAAATAATTAACAGAAAAAAAATTGTTCGTTTGGTATATTTATTGTAATTTTATCGAAGTAATAGCAAAGGGCTATTCAGAGATAAATATTAACATTAAAAAATTTACTAAAATGTCAAGAGAAAGAAATTCAGGTATTGTGCTAGGTATATTAGCAGGTGCTGCAATAGGTTCATTATTAGGTGTATTATTCGCTCCAGAAAAAGGAGTAGAAACTAGAAAAAAATTAAGAAGAAAAGCTGAAGATTTGAGAGACGAGGCTTTGGATCACTACGAACATCTTTCCGAAAAAGTAAAACATGGTGCGGAAAAAGTGGTGGCTAATGTGAAAGAAAGCTATGAGAACTATAAAAAACATAGTCAGTCTCCAAAAGACGCTGAAGTTTAGTAGTAAGATGATTTAAAAGAGGGGATTTATAAAAAGTCCCCTTTTAGTTTTCAAAAGAGAAAAGAAGATGATAGGTTTGTTTAAAAATTATATAGAAAAAAGAATCAGTCTCTTAAAACTAGAAACAACAGAAACATCTGTCAAAGTACTCAGTATGGCAGTGTATATCCTACTTTTGGTCACTTTGGGGATTTGTTTCTTTGCGTTTTTCTGTTTGGGGCTGGGACTTGTGATTGGTAGTTTGCTGGGAAATTATGCTTATGGGATGCTTATCATGGCGAGCATATTTTTGGTAGGTTTGTTGGTGGTTTTTTCTCAGAAGAAAAATATCATAGAAAATATGAAAGAGCGTTTGGTGAACATTATTTACAATGAAGAATAAGATGGGAAAAATAAAGAATTTTCAAGATTTAAAAAATCAAAAAGAAGAACTCAAAACAGAAATCAAAGAAATAGAATCTGTGCTGAGTTTTGAAAATCCGAGAAAAACCTTAGGGGTGATTACTAATGGAGTTACAGAGAAATATTTAGGCGGAATGATGGATTCTGGATTAGTTCAAAATGCTTCTTTTTTGGCGAATAAATTTTTGCTTCCCTCTTTGGAGGCAGGTTCTGCTAAACTACTAACCAATGCACTCTTAAAAAGGGTAAGACCTTCCATGAAAAAGACATTGATAGGACTAGGGGTAGCTGTCCTGACTCCTATCATCATTATGCAGATTAAAAAAAGATTGGATAATTTCCAGCAGAGAGAAACAGCAAAAAGTTTAAGCAAATTGATATAAAATAAAAACTTCTCCTTTTAAAGAGAAGTTTTTGTTTTATTGTTTAATTACTTGAATGATTTTCTGTGTGTTGTTACTCAGCACATACCTCATTAGATATTTCCCTTGTTTCAGCCTATCTACTCTTATTTCTGAGTAGTTAGCGTTGATTTGGACATCTGCAACTACATTTCCTAAAATGGAATAAAATGTAGCAGATTTTATCTTTACATTAGGATCAGAAGTTTTTAGGTATAAAAAATCCTTCGCAGGGTTAGGATAGGCAATAAGTTCCTTATCATTCGCCGTTTGTGATGATTTTCCCGTTTGAAAACTCTGAGCCTCCATCTGCCCAAAACCTATAATACTGAAAAAAAACAAAAATAAAAATTTCCTCATACTTCCAAAATCAATTTTTTATTTATACAAAAATAATCAAAAAATACTAAAAACAAAAAATAATTAAAAATAAATTTCAACTATAAATTTACAAAAACCATTCCAAAAAAGAAGAGGTATTAAATTAAAAATATTACTTTTGTTTCATGATTTTACGAGGAGACAATTTGATAAAAGAATACGGCCCTAAAAAAGTAGTAAAAGGGGTAAGTTTAGAAGTGAAAAAAGGCGAAATAGTAGGGCTTCTAGGGCCAAATGGAGCTGGAAAAACCACCACTTTCTATATGATAGTAGGGCTGGTAAAGCCTACCTCTGGGCAGATAACCTTGGATGGAAAGGACATCACGCAGGATGCGATGTATAAAAGAGCACAGAAAGGCGTGGGGTATTTGGCACAGGAGGCTTCTATTTTTAGAAAATTGTCAGTAGAGGATAATATTTTATCGGTTTTACAACTGACCAATAAATCAGCAAGTGAGCAGAAAAATAGACTGGAAGAGCTTTTGGATGAGTTTTCCTTGCAGCATGTGCGCAGAAATAGGGGAGACCTGCTCTCTGGTGGGGAGAGAAGAAGAACGGAAATCGCCCGATGTCTGGCGACAGATCCAGATTTTATCCTTTTGGATGAGCCTTTTGCGGGGGTAGACCCTATTGCGGTGGAGGATATTCAGAAAATCATCCGTTCCCTTGTAAAGAAAGACATAGGGGTGCTTATTACCGACCATAATGTCCAGCAGACCCTTGCTATTACTAATAAAACATACATCATGTTTGAAGGAAAAATCTTGAAAGAGGGCATTCCAGAAGATTTGGCGAATGACCCACAGGTAAGACAGGCCTACCTTGGAGAGAATTTCCGTTTTGAAAAAATCTAACGAAAAAATCAATATGAAAATACTTACTTCTCCAGCTAAATTGATGAAAGTTGGGGGCTCTTCGGAATTTATAAAGCCTACCGAACCTCAGTTTATAGAGGATTCGGCTTTTATTCAGTTTTATTTAAAAGAAAAAACGCCCCATTTCTTGGCGGAACTTATGGAGCTTTCACCAAAGTTAGCCGATGAAAACTGGGAGAGAAACCAAAATTGGAAAAAAAATCCTGCTGAAAACGAATCTGCTCCAGCCTTGTTGGCTTTTACGGGTGAGGTTTATCGTGGGCTGGATGCGCCGAGTTTGGATAAAAAGGCGATTGATTATCTGCAGGAGCATTACAGAATGCTTTCAGGGCTGTATGGCCTGCTGAAACCTTCTGACCGCATTATGCTGTATCGACTGGAAATGGGACGAAAATTTCAGTTTGATAAGTATAAAAATCTATACGAATTTTGGTCGGACAAGATTACGGAACAGCTTAATTCTGAGCTAAATGAAGGCGAACTTCTGCTCAATTTGGCGAGTAATGAATATTTTAAAGTAGTAAATCGTAAAAAACTCCACGCCCAAGTGGTTGATTTTGACTTTTATGAAATGAAATCAGGAAAGCCCAAAACCATAGTGGTTTATACAAAACACGCCAGAGGACTGGTGGTTCGTTTCTGTGCAGAAAACAATGTTCATTCCTTGGAAGAGCTGAAAGCTTTTGGCGAAGAGGGATATCTGCTAAATGATGAACTTTCCACAGAGAATAAACTTGTTTTTATGAGGTAAAATGTAGTTAAAAGGCAATTTACAGCTGAATTTGTAGAAACTCCAGAAGAAAATTAAGGGACTAAAAAGTCCCTTTTTTATAATAATGAATATGATAAAGTATATAGTTTTTTCAATGTTATTTTTTTCTCAAAATTTATTTTGTCAAACGGATAGTATAAAATTAATAGATGAAGTAAATATTGATTTATCTACACAAAATAATTTATCTTGGGAAAATTACAATCAAAAAATAAATATCAAACCATTAATATATTCAGGGAATGGATTTTTTAATGGGAAATATTATAAAAATGGTCAGGAAATAATTTTTGAAGGAAAAGTTAATCATAAAAAAAATGGAATAGCTATCAGTTCTTCCAATTCTTTACAAGATAAAAGTATAGAAACTATTATTGAAAAATTAATAACTGAAGTTTTTAAAATCTCTGATTTCTATTATTTCAGATCAAATAAAAAAGGAAAGAAACCCTACGAAGAGTTTGCAATCCAAAGAGAAGATAATACTTGGGTCTTTAATACATATAAAGAAGATATTAAAAAAGAAAATCGCATAGAGAATAAAAAGGCAAAGAGGGAAGTTTTATTGGATAATGATGGTAAAATAAAGAGAATAACCACTTCATTGATTCATAATCATAATGCTATTTCTACTCAGAAATATTTTCAAGACCATCATATAGAAATAGACATTATGCCATATGAAATAAAACAAAAATACTCTAAAATAAAAGGTGAAATAGTAGATATAAATAGTAAAAATAAGATAGAGTTTAGTATTGTTTTTCCATAATTATTATAAAATGAGAAACGGTATTAAGAATATAAAATGGAACATATAAATATTCTTAATCCATTCACAGATGAAAAAATAATATTTAATATTAGTTTTGAATAATCCTGTTTTTTTTCATTCAATTGAAAAAAACTACTCTCCAATACAGCTGGAAATTGCTTTTTCTATGCGGTCGTCCAAATCTTTGGGAGAATTGTCCATAGATATATCAACAATTTCATCATTGCTGAGGCTCTCATTAAGCTTGTTCATCGCACATTCGCAATATTCTCTTGCCTCACTTTCTTTTAATCCAGAATTTTCGATACAAGATTTTATACCTTCTTTTATAAAGGTTTTACGCAGGCCCTCGCTGTATGCGTTTTTTATTTTTTCTGTTGCTTTTTGAGCTGAATCACTGCTGCATGCACCTAAAATAAACATTGCAGATAAAATGAAGATAGGTTTTTTCATAATCATATAATTTAAAAACAAATTTAATGAAATATTTTTAATACTGATAATCAGTGGATTAATTTATTTTGTTTTAAAATTTAACTACTTTGTATTGCATAATACTTTATTGTTCGTATATTTGTAGTGTAAAATAAGATGAACACCAATCATTAACTATATAAAGAACAAAGGATGAATATCGAAAACACTAAAGCGCAGATGAGAAAAGGAATACTGGAATTTTGTATTCTGAGCCTAATCAAGAGAAGAGAGATGTATGTTTTGGATTTGATGGAGGAGCTGAAAAAAGCCGATATGGAAGTAGTAGAAGGAACGCTCTATCCACTGCTGACAAGGCTGAAAAATGCAGAAATCCTCTCTTACCGCTGGGAAGAATCCACAGGAGGGCCGCCCAGAAAGTATTATAAACTCACGGAGAAAGGGGAACTTTTCATAGCGGAGTTAGACAAAACATGGAGCCAATTAACAGAATCAGTAACACAAATCACAAAAAATCAATAACATGAACAAGACAATATCTATCTCATTAGCAGGGTTTTCCTTCATCATAGAAGAGCAGGCCTACGAGAAACTAAACGCTTATTTACAAGCGCTTCGGAATTCTTTGGAAAAAGATGAAGCCGATGAAGTGATGTATGATATAGAAATCAGGATTGCAGAAATTTTTAGAGAAAATCTTGATAAAAGAGAGGTGGTGAATAGTGATGATGTGGAAAAAATTATCGCCCAGTTAGGAACTCCAGAGGCCATAGAAGGGCAGAGTGAAGAAAATGCAGAGCAGGAAATCCCTCAAGAAAAGACGAAAAAAGAACTTTTCCGAGATATGAAAAGTGGCAAGATTGCAGGTGTCTGTGCGGGATTGGCTCAGTATTTCGGGATGGACATTTCGCTCATGAGGATTATTTGGATTCTGGTGTTTATTTTCACTGTGGGCTTTGTTTCTGTGGTAGCCTATGTCATTCTGTGGATAGTGCTTCCAGAGGCAGAAACAGCATCAGATTTTTTGAAAATGCAGGGAAGACCCATCAATTTTGACAGCCTTAAAGAAGCAGGGCAGAGGGTAAGTTCTTTTTACAATGAAAATAAATCAGAAATAGCCAAAACAGGAGCTGGTATCTGGAAAGTTATCCGAATTATTTTAGGAGGTATAATGACTCTTATTACTATTAATGTTTTGGTTTCCTTGGTTAGTTTTATATTAGTATTTTTTGGAGCTTGGGATTTTCAGTTGTTTGGGAAATATCAGGATTTGGAGGAGTTTAATTTCTTTTTTAATACAGATGAGAATACAAGGTATGCCTTTATGGCGATCGTAATCATCGGAATTTTAATTCCTGCTATTGTCTTTATGGCATTGAGTATCAAATTATTTTCGCCTAAAACAAAAATAAGATATGCGGGCTTTTTAGTGGGAATTCTTTTTGCTTTGTTGATGATTTTCGGGGTTTATTTTGGTCTTTCAGTACAAAAGAAAGAACTGATTTACAGCGGGAACAATTTTCAGGAAGAGCGAGTTTCTATCAATACTCAGTCGAATGTTCTTACCCTTGATTTGAAGCGGGTAGAGATTCCGCAGAACTTTAGAGCCTATGGAGATGATATTTTTTCGGATAAGAAAAAAATCTATAAAGAAGATTATCCAGATGTCTATATTACAAGAAGAAATGATGTAAAACAGCCGTATATCATGATTAGAAAAAAAGCGGATGGCTATAATATCCCTATCGGTCTGAATGTTCCTGTGGAAGTTTCTGGTAATGCGGTATTGCTGCCGAACTATATAAGTTATTCCTATGACCAAAGATTTCGGGATTATGATGTGGACTATGAACTGGTCATTCCTGAAACGATGGAAATCAGGGATTTAAGCGATGGCAAAGTGGATATCCACGGAGATGAACATGGATTTTATAGAGAAGAAAGAGGATATCAGCCAGAGCCGCAGGTGGAATCAGACACCATATCAACAGGTAGAAAATATTAACTAAACTAAATCACAAAGTATTTTTAAATAATGTTTTGCAGAGTTGCGGAACATTATTTTTTAACATCAAATATAAAGTGTGCATAATGCTTTTTGAAAAAAATAATGTAGATTTGCTCCTTTAACTTTTAATCATGAGAAAAATAATAGGATCATTACTGCTGAAACTTCTGGGCTGGAAGGTGGTGCTGGAAGGGGATTTGGAGAATTTGAACCGCTGTGTGCTTATCGTGGCGCCGCATACAGACAATATTGAATACCTTTTGGGGAATTTAGTTTATTGGAAATACAATAAACCGCTGAGAGTCATCATAAAAGATGCTCATACTAAGGCTTGGTATGGCTTCATTGTCAAGGCTTTAGGTGGGATAGGGATTAATCGTTCCCAAAGGAACAATCTTGTGCAATTCGTTACAGATTTGTTTAAAAAGGAGGATTTCAGTTTGGTGATTTGCCCAGAAGGAACGCGTTCCCGAGTGGAAAAATGGAAACTCGGATTTTATCATATGGCTCTGGGTGCGAGGGTTCCGATAGTTTTTGGGGGGGCAGATTTTAAAACTAAAAAAATTCACATCGGGAGAAAAATCAGCGTAGAAGATTTAGAAAGTCGCTCTTTTGAAAGCATAATGGACGAAATTCAGGACTATTACAAGGATTTCACGCCGAAATATCCAGAAAAGTGGAATCCAAAAATTTATTAAAAATTCTTGAAAAATTTTGCAGATAATTAAATTTTTGTATATTTGCAATCAAATTAACGAGTAATAATAGAGTTTTAACAAAAAAATACACGAAGTAGAAATGCTAAATCAAAATTTACATATCAAGTTTTATTTACCCACTGGGGTAAGGCTTCGTGTTATGCCTTCTTGTTAGAATAATAGTATAATGATATGCAAACCCGAAGTCAGTGAGATTTCGGGTTTTTTATTTCAAGTTTTCCCGATTATTTACCAATCATATTATCATTATACAAATGGGAAATTCATATATCCAAGGTTCTCGCCTGCGCAGTATCCGCACTCGTAAACGCGTTGCTAAAACCGATTATGAGAAATATCTTCGTGAATGCTGTGATCGCCATGCTGAACTAGAAAAGCAGAAACGAACCATGCCGCTTGTACCACTTGAAAAACCATATCAAAAGGGATATGTGCGTTTTTTTGTGGTTCGTGATGATGTAAAACGCAGTAAATTGGGAGATTTTTTTGAGAATCTTTTGGCTAAAATCAATACTTATCAATACGCTGATAACCGCAAATTCCAAAAGAGGAAAAAACGCAGAGGTAAGCGCATCTACCTTCCTAGAAAACAGGAATTATTATCATTTAGACAATGGGAGTGGGTGGATGCGATAGAAAAGGGCAAACTGGTAGCAGAAGAATGTAAATATTTTATGAAAGTGGAGCGTTATAATTCTGTTTGTAAGCGTTTTGAAATTTATTATGAATTTGCTGAACCTTGGCGTTTTATGTTGAGAGTTAGACCTAATATCATTACGCATTACCGCCCAATAAACCTTGAAATAGAGCATGAGTTGGCTGAACTGGATAAGGTTTTGAATGATTATAAAAACTGGGGAATTATTCAAAAAAAGGTGTTTTGTAATGGTTATATATGGAATCGTTATCAGAAAAAATGGGAAATTAAAGCAAAGTATAAACGCTCTCCTCTAAAGGAGATTACAGAATTTAGAAGCAATTCTTCTGCTTTGGAAATAGCAGAAATATTATTAGACAGTAAATTTTATTAAAAAGAAATCATAAAAATGGAAAAGATAATACAAATAACAGCAGGAAAAGGTCCTTTAGAATGCCAATGGGTAGTGGCGAAAGTACTCAAGACTTTCCTGCAAGAAGCTACTCAAGCAGGCATCAGCTATACCATTCTCAGCCGAGAGGAAGGCGATGCCAATCTCACTGTAAAATCAGTTACCCTGCAACTCAAAGGCAAGGAGTTAGCGCCATTTTTGAAAAGTTGGCTCGGCACCGTGTGCTGGGCAGGCAAGAGCACTTTTCGCAAATTCCATCAGCGCAGCAATTGGTATATAGGCGTTTTCGAGCTCGACCAATTGCAACGCCAGTCTTTCTCAGAGCGCGATGTACAGTTCCAAACCACTCGCTCGCAAGGCAATGGCGGACAGAATGTGAACAAGGTAAATTCTGCAGTGCGCGCCACCCACCTGCCTACGGGTATCAGCGTATTGGCACAGGATTCACGTTCGCAACTCGACAATAAAAAACTCGCCCTTGCCCGCCTTAAAGAAAAACTCGCCGAAATGGAGCTTCAGCAACTTGCCGAGCAAGCACAGAGCCATTGGAACAATCACACCCAAGTGCAGCGTGGTAACCCTGTACGCACTTTCAAAGGCAGTGATTTCAAAAGCAATTATGTAGAAAAGAGCTATAAGAAAAAACGGGCAGAAGCGAAGAGGGAAATTAGTAAATTTGTTGATTAACAAATGAGCCAATGAGTGCGACTTTTTAAGCCTTTCTGCTACTCTAAAAATAAACTTTATGACTGGAAGAATGTACCAAGATACCCATTTCAACCTTACCATACTCAATGGTTTGCCCATAGAGCAACTCAAAGTGTGCGTAAATCCTAATGATGGAGGTGTTTTAATCATCTATTTAAAAGCAGAAGGACAACCTATTTTTCATTTCTTTTTAGATGTGGGTATTGCTTTTTGTGAGTGTTGGAATGAGTATGAAGTAGAGGAGGACGATGATGCCTATCGCTTTGATGACCTTACTGAGGTTTGGCAACTCAAAGGCAAACACATTAGCGCTATTTTTGCCGAAGAAGTAGCCGGAAATAGTGAGATTACCTTTCTTTTGGAAGAAGGTGAAAAGCTCAGGCTCTACTATAGCCCCGCAGAAGATAAGAACTATTTTATTAAAAAATTAAAACAATGACAAACAAAATCATTATTATAGACTTAGAAGCGACTTG
>CAUQKI010000024.1:0-9318 GCA_963518955.1 uncultured Flavobacteriaceae bacterium
TTTTGATAAGGAGGCTGTATAAAACCATTGAACCAAGCATCTTGATATATTTCTAATGCTTTATCTATATCACCTTCTTCATATAACATATCCGCTTTATCCAAACAATCATTAATGAACTCTATGTTATTTAATTTATTAGTCATAATCTAAGAATCTATATTGTTAAAATTAAGGTAATCTTCTAATTGATTCAGATAGATAGTTTATTGTTTTCCTATTTTCAAAAATATTTATTCCAAAACCTAACTTCCCAGTTCTTTATAAACTTTCATCAAATCCCTGAAAATCTGCTCATCGGTAAATTTCTGAACAAAATCAAGTCCTTTTTCTGCCCGAAATCTGCATTCTTCGGGATTATCCCATAACTTTTTGATTTTAAACTGAATATCCTCCACATCCAGCGGATTGGCATAGAGAGTGTGTTCCCCTCCAGCCTCTGGAAGACAGCTTGTATTGCTCGTAATGACAGGCGTTTCCGAAAACAAAGCCTCTATCACAGGAATACCAAAGCCCTCAAATAAACTTGGATAAATGAAAATCTCCGCCAAACGATAAATTCCCACCAGCTCCTGCATAGAAACATTCTCCAAAAACAAGGCTTTCACCTTATTTTTTGCAAGTTCCTGCTCTATTTTTTGGAAATATTTTGTTTTTTTTCCTACCACAACCAGCGGAATATCAGTCCCTTGTAAAGCCTTCACCACCGAAAGCAGATTTTTACGCTCCTCTATAGTTCCTACATTTAGGAGAAACCTATCTGGAAGACCGAATTTTTGTTTTATTTCTTTTAGCTGTTCTTCGGAATATTTTTCCTTAAAAGCCTGATGACAGCCCTGATAAACTACCCTGATTTTTTCTTCTGGAATTTTCAGAAATTCTACGATGTCCCTTTTGGTCTGCTCAGATATTGCGATGACCAAATCTGCCATTTCCGCCGCTTTTTTGAACTTCCAAAAATGGATTTTCCTGTCAAAAAACGAATACAACTCTGGATAGCGCACAAAAATCAAATCATGTATGGTCACGATTTTTTTTATCGGTTTTTCATTCCATTTTAGAGGAAGTTCTCCCGAAAGTCCATGGAAAATATTCGCTCCCAAATTCTGTGCATCCACACCCATTTTAAGCTGTCTTGCGAGCATTCCCTTTGATACGGAAGCATAGGAAACATTAGGAAAGGACAAAATATCCTTTCCTCTTTGGCTTTGTTTTTCGGCTAAAAGGACAAACTCATCTTTTGGCGAATATTTCGCTAAAATCCTTACCAAATCACGAGAATAATTCCCAAGCCCAGAAGTATTGTGAAAAAACCTTTTGGCATCAAATGCTATTTTCATTATTTTTTGCTTTCGTTTTGTATTAAATCTCTATAAAGACCTGTTTTCCAACCTTTTTCATTGATAAATTTCAATAATTCATCAAAGCGCTGTATCATTTCTTCGCCTGAGTTTCGCATCACATAAGCTGGAAAATTAAATTCCTTTTGGTGCAAATCGGTAAATTCCCACGGATGAAAATACAAGGCTGCGTATCTCGTTGATTTTACGCACTTTGCTAATAAAAATTTATAAATCCACAACGGAAAATTATGAAACGAGAGCCAAAAAAGTGGAATTCTAAACCAGCTCACGGCCGTTGGTATCTGCCATAGGCCGTTTTCATTGAAAAATCGTTTGGAAACATGCAGTTTATTGTATCTCCCAGGTAAAAGAGTGGGATTCACAGAAGAATTGTACTCAAAACCAGCTTTTTTCACTTCCTCGGAATCCACTTCGCGCATTCTGGGCATTCGCAGGCCTTTTATCTCTGCATTAAACTGATTTTCAAGCGCTTCTTTGGACATTTTCAAATGCTCGTTCTCAAAATCAGAATGATAATAAGTATGAGAAGCCAGCTCGTGTCCCTCTGAAATGAGCCTTTCTATAAGGTCTGGAACCTGCTGAGCAAAAACAACTGTCGAGAAGAAAGTTGCCTTCGCATTATGCTTTTTCAAAACATCCAAAATGGAAATCAATCCCTGTCGAGAAATCGCTATTTGCCTTTGGAAATCAATATCATAGCCATATTCCTTAGGCATATCAAATTCTTCTATATCAAAACTTAGGTAAATCATTTTTGTAATTATTAGTTTCCTCTGTAAGTAGAATAGCCATACGGAGACAATGTAATCGGGATATGATAATGCTGAGTATCCTTTATCTCAAAAACTACTTCTATAAAAGGGTAAAAAGTTTTTTGTTTCAATCGCTCAAAATAAGGGACAATATGAAAAGTAAGTTTATAGATTCCGTTATTATTTTTACCCGATTCTTCTTTCAAAAATTCTTTAATTCTCCCATTATTATCCGTGTATTTTTCGTCTATCACTACCCAATTTTGATTTTTATCTTGCTTGGATAGGCTTATTTTTACATTTGGAGCGGGTTTTCCTTGTGAAATATCCAAAATATGACTTGACAATTGATATTTTTCTTGCGCCTGAATAAATGAGCAGAAAAATACTAGCAATATTAAAATTATGTTTCTCATTTTTATGTATTTTTATTTACAAATTTTCTTCTTGAATGATATAACTTGGTCTCTCTTTGGTTTGTTTAAAGATTTTTCCGATATAAATTCCGATAATTCCTAAAATAATCAGCTGCAAACCTCCAAAAAATACGATGGTCATTATCAGAGATGCCCAGCCTGATATTTCAGAGCCATTGATAAAAGCAAAAATCACATAAGGAATGTACAAAACAGATAAACATGAAAAGAAAAAGCCCAAAAGCACTGCAAAATACAAGGGTTTCACACTAAAAGCTGTCACTCCGGCCAAAGCTAAATGAAGCATTTTTTTCATCGTATATTTGGTCTGTCCTGCAAAACGAGCCTGCGCTGTGTAAGGCAAATATACTTGTTGAAAGCCTACCCAAGGGACTATCCCACGCAGGAAAGGTTCATTTTCATTCATAGAGCGGATGACCTTTACCACCGCTTGGTCTAACAAACGAAAATCTGCCGAACCTTCTTTTATCTCAATATCGGAAAGTAAATTTAGAATTTTATAAAACTGTTGTGATGTTTGCTGTTTTTTCTTCGAAATTTCAGCAGGATAAGTCCGCAGTGTGGCTACCACTTGGTTGCCTTCTTCCCATTTCTGGATAAGTTCTGGAAGGAGAGCAGGAGGATGCTGTAAATCACAATCCATCGATATTACCGCATCTCCGAAAGCGTGGTCAAGTCCTGCTTTTACAGCCAGCTGATGCCCAAAATTCCGTGAAAATGAAATATATTTTACATTTTCATCCTCGCTGCTTAGTTTTTTTAGAACTTCAAGGGAATTGTCTGAACTTCCATCATTTACATAAATCAAAGAATATGAATATTCTGGCAATTTTTCAGAAAAAACGCCTTTAATGGCCTCATACAGCGGAATAATATTTTCGCTTTCGTTATAACACGGAACTATGATGTCTATTTTCTTCATTTTCTTCAAAATTTAAAAAACACATTTCCCAAATGATACTCAACCAAATAAGCGCTGGCGGAACAGCCCGTAAAGAATACCGAATAATATAAGGTTCTTTCAGCGGTTTGAATATATCTGTCGGAGAAAGTGACGCTAAAATAGCCAAAGATAATAAAATGATTTTCAAGGTTTTATTTTTATTCGGAGAGGA
The DNA here is from genome assembly GCA_963518955.1 of uncultured Flavobacteriaceae bacterium. Classification (GTDB taxonomy): domain Bacteria; phylum Bacteroidota; class Bacteroidia; order Flavobacteriales; family Weeksellaceae; genus JABCPE02. The sequence continues at coordinate 3,669 of CAUQKI010000024.1, forward strand.
AACAAACCAAACTCCTATTCCTACATAAGCGATGATATAAGTACTATTTTCTGTCCCTGTGCTGAACAAACAAAGAAATATACTCACCGAAGCCAATAGTAACAATCTGAACCTTAGGTTTTTATACTGGTTTATTCGCAAATAAGGCAGTGCAAATAAAACTAGTCCTATAGCAATCACCACCAAATTATTATTATAAATTCCTGTTCGCTGTAAAAAACCTAAAAGGGAAAGATTTTGCAAATTATAATGCGAAGTGTCTAAATTTGAGCCATTTTTCTCCGAAAGAGAAATATACCATTCACAATATTGAGAAATCACATAATCCGTTGAAGAATAAAGCATTGGCAAACAAACCAACAGTCCAAGCCACAGCAGTCCAGACCACACAAAACGCCATTTATCTTTGGCAAAAAAGAAAAATGCCAGACCTACAATTCCATAAAGTTTTGTTAAAAGCCCGATAACGATAAACAGCGTAGCCCAGTGACTTTTCCCTTTTTCAATGAAAACAAACGCTCCCAAAAGCAACGCTATAATGCTGATATTGAATTGCTGCATCGCTGCTGCAGTATATAAATCGTGAGCGGAAATAAATAAAACGCCTATAATTGCCCATTTTGGGAGAGGAAGCTGACGAATTGCCCAATACAAAAACGCCGAATTAGCCAAAATCCATAGCGAACAACCGAGCCAATTAGACAAAACAGCAAAAGGCGCTATAATCCCGCTGAAAAATATTCCATAGTGATTCATATCAAAATATTCATCTGGATATGGAACATAAAGCCGAAGTTGCTGTATCGTATGCCAGAAAACTCCTTTGAATATAAGATAGTTATTATGCTTTTCTGGTCGAAAAGCTGTCTGGAGAACAGCCACCAAAGACAACCCAAACCACAAAACAGTAATAAAACAATAATTCTGAAAGAGCTTTTTTATCATTAAATTCATAAACCTAATAAAATAGTGGCAAATTTATAGTATTTCTGTCCATTTTTCTAAAATCTTTCCTTTTTTCCATTTTTGGGATTCCTCATAGGAAGATTTATTCATACTATTGTAAACATCCTCATTCATTACAAGATATTCCAACTTTTCTCTGAACATCTGTTTATCCCCTAATAATATCAGAAAACCATTATTTTCATTAATAATATCCGAAGGTCCGTAGTTACAATCATAAGCAATAAGTGCATTAGAACAGAACATAGCCTCCACCAGCACAGTAGGCAGACCTTCCTTTAAAGAAGTGGATACGAAGATTTTAGATTTATCTAATAGTTTTGAAATTTCATCTATATTTTTTGAGCCTAAAAAACATACATTTTCTTCTAACCCTTTGTCTTTTACATATTTTTCTAAATTATTTCTTTCCACTCCATCGCCTATAATCTGTAAAAACCAGTCTTTTGGAAGATTAGATTGTTCAAAAATTTCCAATAATTCTCCTACATTTTTACCTTTATCCAGCCTCCCCACAAAGGAAATAATATTCTCTTTGTTTTCTGATGGTATAAAATTTTTGCTTTCAAATGGCTCTCCTATAATATTAGGAATAAAGAAAGTTTTGCTAAAATGCTTGTAATACTGGACAGAAGGAGTATTGATACATACTATACCTTTTAGATTTTTATAAAATTTTCTTAGTTTTTTATTATAAAGCCATCCACCCACATTATAATCTGTGTGTTCCCAAGCTATTGTTTTAGCTGCAATATCTTTAAATGTACCCAAAAAAGAAGAGATTTTATACCAGCAGGATATAATGGCATCATAATTCTGATGGTTTTTCAGAAGCCAATTTTTGAGCAACAGATAAACCCCAATATGAGAAATATACGAATTGATATTCTGTATTTTAGGAATGAATTTGAGGCGTTTCACATTAAATTCACAAATCCCCCATGCCCAGTGCGAAAACATATCCGCTGTATGAATTTTAATATTTTTATTTAATGAATAAAAAGTATCTGTTTTACTCGTCAACAATAGGATTTCAACTTCATGTCCCTGTTCCACAAGTTCATTGGCAAGATTAGTCATCACTCTAGCAACTCCGCCAGGGTTAAAAAGTACATAATATATCAATAAAATTTTCTTTTTTTTCATTTTTCAGTTCTCATTTTAACTTATGATAAACAAAACTCATAGGAAAAATCAATATCCCTAATATTTTGATAATTATATTTTTGGGAGAAGATATAACATCTGATATTGAACTTCTATTTTTCAATGAATAATATTGATAACCAATGAGATTCCTAAACAGAGTTTTAGGATAACTAAAAATTTTATCAGCATAGACATTGATGAATGTAAGATAACTCTGTGATAACCCAAAAGCATTTTTGACATCATAGAAATTATTAGCCAAAGAGTGTTCATCTTCCAAATCTCTGTGATAAACTCTCACAGCTTTATTGATAAATCTATGCTTCCCTTGGACATCGAACAAAAATTGATAGACCCCCTCTGGAATAAAGCCTTTTCCTAAATATTTTTCCTCCTGCAAATTCATATTTCGGAAAACCTTCGTAAAACCAAGTCCCCATTTATCGCCTTTTACTTTGTAATGGTATCTCATTTCAAAGATAGAACAGTCCAATGGTGATTTTGGATATTCTTCACCAATAAGTTGCCCGTTTTCATCCACTGCCAGTCCGCACACAAAAACAATATCATTTGGAACATTTTTTATTTCGTCAAGTAAAATTTCTAAAGCGTTCGGCAGGATAGCATCATCCGAATCCAAAATTGTAAAATACTCTGTATTACAAAGCTTTACACCTCTTATAATAGATACAAACTTATGGGCATTTTCCTGATAATGATATTCAATCTCAAAATCAGCACTTTGTTTAAAATTTTCTACTAAATCTTTAGTATTATCAGTAGAGCCATCATCTATAATCAGCCATTTAAAGTCTCTGATAGTCTGATTTTTAAGAGACTCAAAAGTTCTTCCAAGAGTATGCGCTCTGTTATAAGTGGGAGTAAAAATGGTAATTTTTTCCATGCTAAAAATTAGTTTTTCAGGACATTTTCAAAAACTTCAGTAATCTGTTGGTAGATTTTCTTTTCATCAAATTTCTCATCAGCATTTTTTGTCCCCTGTGTTATTCTATCCACCAGATTTTTATCTATCAAAAATTGTTTCATAGCTTCATAGATAGCATCTTCATTACAATCCACCAAAATACCATCTACTCCATCCTCTATCATCTCTGGAATTCCTCCTACATTTGTGGAAATAATAGGTTTCCCTAGTCCCATAACTTCTCCTATTGTCAATGGATAACTTTCTGATTCAGAGGGCATAACAAAATAATCTGATGCTTTGATATAAGGCCAAGGATTTTTCTGACTATCTAAAAGTATAAAGGTCTCCTCCACTCCTAATTCCTTACGCTGTTTTTTCAAATTCTCCATTTCATTTCCTCCGCCAATCACAGCTACAGAATGCTTTAACCCATTATCTAACAGTCTTTTATGCACTCTCATCAGAGCGCTATAACCTTTTCTACTATGTAGTCTCCCCATCGAAGAAAAAACAGGTTTTATAGGGTAATCCACCTCAAAGGCATTCGCTTTGCTCCTAGATTCTGATAGTTTTATAACATTATATATCACTGAACTTTTAGGATAGCTCACTCCATAGATATCCTCTATCACCTGCCGTGTTTGTCTAGCTCCGAAAATCATCCAGTCAAACTTTTTCATAAGGTTTATTCGTTTCATAACACGGCTCTTGTTATTATCATAACTCACATCCGTATGAAACCAACCCACCTTTTTTGATTTTTTATTGGGAGAATTCAGCACCATCTCAAACTCAGCATAGCCAGGAGAAACCTCTATATCATAGTCTTCTTTTACTTTTAAAGCATACAATAAAGATGGAAACTGCTTATAAATTTCCAATCTTATTCGCCTCATCACAAGCTGAATTTTCTGGATAAAAGGATTTTTAGACATCTGTTCTCTTCCTTTTTCCACCACGATGAGTTTTATATCCTTGGGTATCTCAGAAACCAGCTCACCTTGATAAAGATTGAGCATCAGAGTCAAATCAAATTTTTCCTTAGGAAGGTTTCTCAATAAATCCAGCACAACCCTAGGAACGCCGCCCATCTCGATGGAACGCAAACGAAAAAGAACTTTTATTTTTTTATTTGTATCATTCATTATTTTCTCTCAAAACAATATGAAATCCAAGGAAATGATTACAAACTATCCTCCCTAATCTCATCGCACAAATTTAGTAAATTTCTGGATAGTTCGTTTCTTTATTGAAAATCATTTTTCCTCGCTTGTGAATAATCTTATATCAAAATATCACATCCTTTGAAACCTTTATTTCATGGGTTTTGGGTACAATTATACTTTAAACTCTCCCGCTTTCATCACAAATCAGACAAAAATCATTCATACACTTCCAAATATGTAATATCATTTTCATCTTTTTAACTCTAATTTAAAAACCATAATCTGTTACCATATTTCCTTTGAAAATAGGCTTTTCCTCAGTGGGAATTAAATGTAAGCCAAAAGTTTTACCTAAAATATCATCTATATAACTTACAATTATGAGATGATACCAACCATTAGACACCGCAAATGACAGACTTTTGTTTTCAGTGAGCATTGTAATATCTGATAAATAACCTATTCCTATCACCTTTATTTCTCCAGAGGCGACCTGTAACACCCATCCTTGAGAAATTACTTTATAATTAACAGGAAGTTTTTCAAGGATTTTAAAAGCATAATCATCGGCTGTTACTCCTATGATAGGAACAACTATTCCTTCTTGAGTAATATTATCACCATGCTGTGTTTCTGTAAAATATGCAAGCACATTTTTATCATTAAGATGATGGCGATACAAGTATTCCCGCATCAACTGAGGCTCATAAATAGCAAAACCTTCTAATTCCGCAAAAATCTTCTTGGCATTCATTGATTTACTTGATTTTAAAGAAAATATATGATTTAAATCTTTATAAAAATTTCTTTATTCTTCATCTTCTACCCAATCATAAAAACCACTTTCTCGCAATTGGGCTTCATACTGCTGAATGGTTTGTTCATCATACTTTTCTCTTTGGATAAACTTTTCCTTTTCAAAATAAATATCCATTGGGTTCAGTCCATAAAGGTGAGCGATGAGGGTTGCTAAGTTTCTATCAGAGTAATGCTCATAAAGCACATAAGTCATTAGCCTAAAATCTGTTTCCTCTATCTTTGGGAAAGCCTTTTTGATAAACTGAAGTGATTTCTCAAACCATACTTTTTCAGGAGCTACTACCTCATTCAGCCAGTCGGTATACCACATCTCAAAGGTGAGTTTTTCTCCCTTCTCGTTAAGCTCAGGCGACAGTCCGCCATAATCCTGACGACTATCGAGCCATATATAGCCTTTTTCCTTACCATTCACCACCAAAAGATAAGAAGCTCCGTGCCCTATATGGCATATTTGCAAACAACCGCTGATGCGCTTTGTATCCATATAGGCTTCCAGCTGCTCTTGTGTAGGGCGTTCACCTCCGTCCCAATCAATACTATTAAGCCATTCTTCTTCGTTCCAAGGCTCGGTGTAAGGGAAAGGCGTAGAGAGGTCTATAGTCCGGTCTTTCCACATCAAATC